>DJVT01000005.1 GCA_002441305.1 Candidatus Omnitrophica bacterium UBA6249 | reverse complement strand
CCGGGCTCTCACCGGATTCCCTGCTAAAATCTTTGTATTATTAAAACACTCCGGGCGGCAATTGTCAATTGCTTCTTTGCCGGAGTGAAACTATTTACGGAAGGCTTCGAGCTGCCTGAGAAACGCGGGATCAACCTCTTCTCCCAAATCGATCACCTTATCGCAATGCTCGATGGAAGAAGCATATTCTTTTCTCATGAAATAATATACCGCCAGGTTGAAATGGGCAACCGCGCAGGAAGGATTTATGCGCACCGCAGTCTCCCATAAACTGACCGCCTCGTCTATCCTGCCGGAATCCGCATAATCGGCGGCAAGGTTATTGCAGGCCTCTATATACCCGGGGTCAAGCTCAAGGGCTTTTCTTGTCATCTCCAGCGACAATGCGTTACGGCCAAGGCTATGATAGGCATTACCGAGGTTATAATACGCAGTAGCCATATAGGGATCCATCTCTATAGCCCTCCCGCACGCCTTAACAGCTTCTTCATTCCTGCCTAAAGCAAAATAAAGAGAACCCAGGTCGTTATAAGCCTGCGCCAGGCGCGGATCTAACCGCACTGCCTGCAGGAACATCTTTACCGCCTTTTCCTTATCAAAACCCTCTGAATAAAGACGCCCCAGGTTGTAATAAGCAAGGGCGAATTCAGGATGGTATTTTATCGCCTCAAGGTACTCTCTTTCTGCGGCTGCGCAGTCCCCCCGTTCAAGGTATGCGTTCCCAAGGTTATTGTGTGCCATCGGGCTATAAGGAGAATGGCATAAAGTTGCCTTATAGAAGTTTATTTCGCTGCTCCAATATTTATTCTGCCTGGCGGTAAGATAGGAATAGAAAAACAACAAAAAGATTATTGCGCACAAAGAAACAGTCCTGAAACCTTTCTTTTTATGCAATTTATACAAGGCAAAGGCCAAAACGATAAAAAACCCTACGGACGGCAGGTAAAGCCAATGCTCCGCCATATAAAACGCATGCATGGGATAAATACTGGTAGTGGGCAGCAACGCTGCAAAAAACCAGAAGATTCCAAAAGCAAGCTCCGGGCAACTGTTTTTCCGACGGAAAGCGGCGAACAAAAGCCCGGCGCAGAGGCATAAACCGGATATGGCCAAAGGGTCGGAAATACGGAAAAGGCTATTCCCGTATTCCATATGCAGATTCCCGGGAGACGCGAGAATCAAGAAATAACGGGAAATGGCGACGAAAAATCCCGGGATTCTTGCCAGGATTATTTTCAATTCAGGCATAAAAGAGCATAGGGTTTGAAAGCGCAGGACCAAATAGGCTAAGGGAATAATAAAAAGCGGCAGCAGGAAAACCGGTTTAATCTTCTTCCTAAAAACATAATGCCATGCGAGCAGCAACACGGGAATAACCACGGAATTTTCCTTGGAGAGCAACGCCAATATGCAACATATGATTGTTAAAAAATATGTGCTTGCTTTTTGCGCCCTGGTATTCCTGATATAAAAAACAAGGCAAAGAAGAATAAATAAAGCGGACAAACAATCCCCCCTGCCGGATATGTACGCGACCGCTTCGCTGTGCGCGGGGAATGAAATAAAAAACGCCGCACTGAGAAAAGCAGGAAAAATAACGCCGAAAACAGTATAAACCAGCCAGTAGACGGCAAGCGCCGCCAGGATGTGCAAAAAGGCATTCGTAAGATGGTAACCGTACACCCTGAGCCCCCAGGCTGAATAATCAACCATGTAAGTAAGCAGCTGCAAAGGACGGTAAAAGCCCAGCGTTGTGGAGGCCCCGGCGCCCGAGTCCCGGGAAAACACAGAAGGAATCTTGGACCAGTCCTTGATGTAAGAATTGCTTTTTACAAAGGCGTTATCGTCCCAGACAAATTCCCCATTCAGAGAATTGGCATAAATGACAAATCCGAGAGCGATTATAAAAATAATTGAAATAAACAGCTTGTATTTTTTAGGCATTCCGGTGGGCAATATAAAAAACAGCCCCCTTCCTTGAAGAAAGGGGGCTACTGTCAATAAAAAACGCTCGTCAATAAGTCAGCCATGTATACTATTCATCTTTCTTTTCAGAGACGAATAAAATACATTCTTAAATAATGATTTACATTACAATACAACCTGTTGGTTGTCAAGAAGTTTTATCACAATTAAAATCTTAAAATGATTTCAGCAAGCCGGACAAATCTTCCCGCAGCCTGTTGTTAACCAGAAATTCCTTTGCTACGGCTGAAGCCTTCCTGGACAGCCTATCCCGGATCTTTTTGTGCTTAATCAAGACCTCAAAACTGGACAGAAACCCTTCTTCTCCTGACCCGTGGCTGGAGAAGAACATAGCCGCATCTTTGAATTTCTCAAATACGGGTAACCTGTTCAACAAAAGCGCGTTACGGCAAAATGCCCCCTCGTGGGTAGATAAAGAAAAGGACTCGCTTAAAGATGGGTTAATGTAAATATTGCTCAAATAATAGAGCTGAAACAGGGATTCTTTATCTAAGTACTTGATATAAAATACCTTACGGGGAAACCTCTTTACCATTTTCATCAAACGCCCATAAAGGTCCTTCTCGAGTGATTTCCCGATTATAAAAAACTTCAAACCGCTATGCCGGGCAAGCAGTTTAGGTATATTCTCAAGCATTACGCCTATTCCTTTTATCCTCTCAAGCCTCCCCACGTATAAAGATACTATATCCTTATCCCCTATATTGTATTGCGCCTTAAATTCACGGATTTTCCCGGGAAACGGGGGAAATGATTCTATGGTATTTTCTACCACAACAAGCTTGTCGCTAAAATTAGGGAAATACCTGCAGAAGTTGTCGTATTCATACCTCGAAGGGCAGATAATCTTATCCGCTATGGAGATCATCCTCTCCTGGTTCAAGAGAAAATAATTTAACGTCTTGAACCCGGATTCCCTCTCCCGGCGCAAAATACTGTGGAAATGATACACTATCTTTGGCCTGCGCGGCTTGTTCTTTTTCACAAGGCGCAGCCGCTCGGTCCAGTTCACGAAATGCTGGATTATGTAATCAAAAGCTGCCCAGTCGTGTTCCTTCTCAAAACTAAAAAGATTGTCGTAATTGACCAGGTTGGAATCCGGATCAAGTAAACGCACAGGATATTTTTTGCGGAATTCGGAGCTTATCAATACATAAGTCTTGTACCCTAAGGCCACAAGGGTATCCCTGCATTGTTTCACCACCTGTCCCACTCCTCCGCAGTATTTTTTCCCGGTGGGGTATTCAAAAGTAACCAATAGTATCTTTTTCATTTCATTGCCTGTAACGTTAACTTCATTTTCTATATTCCATCCCGCTTAAATACCGGTAATAATCGCTGTCCGTGGTCAGAATAACCGTAGACTTGCCATCCAGGGTCTTTCTGTAGCTCTCCAAAGTCTTGAGAAAAGAATAAAATCCCGGATCGCTGTTATACGCCCGTGCGTATATGTCTATTGCTTCGGCATCGGCCTTGCCGATAATCACCTGGGCCTGGCGGTAAGCTTGAGAGCTGATCTGCTTAAGCTCCTTTCCAACCTGCCCGGAGATCTCCGCGGATTTTCCCTGCCCCTCTGAACGGTATTTTTCTGCGGCGCGCTTCCTCTCCGCAATCATCCTGTCATAAACCTTATTGCGCACATCTTCCACATAATTGATACGCTTTATGCGCACGTCCACTATCTCTATGCCGTATTGAGGAGCGAGCACTTTGGCCTTCTCCAAAATCACCCGCGTAAGCTGCTGCCTGCCTACGGAAATATGCTCCAGCGCCTCATCCGCAAAAATCGCATCTTCGTCTACGTTGGTATTCTCCAGTATGCGGTTAGAATTCCTCACCGCTTCCACCAGCAGATGGCTGGTAACCACATCCCTGGTTGCCGAATTAATAATATCGTCCAACCTGCTCTGAGCCCCTATTTCATTGCCTACCGATTGCAGGAATTTCAACGCATCGGTAATCCTCCAGCGCGCTGTCGTATCAACCCATATATACTTCTTGTCTTTGGTGGGGATCTGGTTTGGATCACCATCCCAGCCCAGTATTCTTTTCTCGAAAAAATGGGCCTGCTGGATGAAAGGAGTCTTGAAATGCAGCCCGGCAGAAGTCACCGGCTGGCCTACAGGCCTGCCGAATTGAGTAATCACCACTTGCTTGCCTTCGTCTATTATATACAGAGCGCCGCTGGCAAGTGCCGCAAGCACTAAACCAAGCAAAGCCAACAGCACCAAAAGGATACCACTGAATGCGCCCTTTTTCATTATTTGCCTCCTTTTTTACCATCGATATTCAGCAAAGGTAAAATGGCAGACTGCCTGGGATCAACAATATACTTTTCTTTTACTTTGGGCAAAGTCTCCATCAACGTCTCCAGATACATTCTTTTTTGGGTTATTTCAGGCGACTTTTTATAAGCGTTGAAAGTGACTAAAAATCTTTCTGCCTCGCCATTTGCCCTGTTGACCTTATCCAGGCCATACCCCTCGGCTTCCCGGATAGTCTTTTCCGCTTCTCCTCTCGCCTTGGGGATTACCTTATTGTAGGTCTCCCAGGCCTGATTGATCATTTTCTCTTTCTCCTGTTTGGCTTCGTTTACCTCATTGAAGGCAGGCTTGACCTTCTCGGGAGGGTTAACATCCAGCAGTTTAACCGTAATGATATGCACGCCTGTCTGGTAAGCATCCAGAATCTCCTGCATCTCCTGCTGCGCCAAATGGTCTATTTCCTCTCTTTCGGTTGTCAGGACCTCATCTACGCTATAGTCCCCTACCAGCCTGCGCATGACGACCTCTGAAACGTCCCTTATGTTATCCCTTGGGTTCCTGACCGCAAAAATGAGGTTAACGGGATCTTTAACTTTAAACTGTACGATCCAGCGCACATCCAGGATGTTTAAATCCCCGGTAAGCATCAAAGACTCCTCCGAATAGTGCCCGGAAGAATACCCGGAAACGGTGCGCGCGGAGGAGGATCCGAATTCTTCTTTGAATATTTTTTCTGTCTTGATCGGAGTGACCTTGTCTATGCCAAAAGGTATTTTCGTGTGCAGGCCGGGAGAGCTTAACCCTGCGTACTTGCCAAATCTCTGGATCACCCCAACCTCATCCGGGCCGATGGAATAAATCAGCCCTTTTAACCCAAGCAATACAAAGAAACCCAACACCGCCAAGGGAACCCATTTGCCCACATTAGGAATTTTTTCTTTTCCAATATCGATTATATCTTCAGGACGCCTGACATCTCTCCAGCTCATATCCGCTCCTTTCCCTTTAAACCGCCTCCGCCCCGGGGCCTTTACCCGGAGACGCAAAAAATAAAACCGCCATCTGATTTTAACCAGATGGCGGCCCTACCATCCCAACCCTCCAGAAAATAAATTTCTGGACCCTTCTAAAGATTCAAAGCTCAAGACGTAAATTAACCTTCTTTAACCCCCTCCGTATTTAACGACAGGCGTCTATTTAAACCAATTCCCCGCCATTTCCCGGCTCTTTCTCCGGGAACAGCTGAATTTTACAATATATTCTTGCAAAAAAACGGCGATGCTATCCGGCTTATCTAACGAATCCCTCTTGAATTTCAAGCGGGAATAGAAAGGAAATCATATTATATATAAAAAACGTATAAAGTCAAAGGTATTTTTACTTATTTGCGCACGCTTCCAAAACACGGTCGGATTAATTTCATAAGTTAATCTGTAAAGGCAAAATAACAAAGGATTACAACATTGACTACAGGTACCACGCAACATATCCCCATCCACCCGGGCTTATTGATAGCCAAGGCAATCCTATACCAAAAAAAGGCAAAAAAGCCTAAACTTAACAAAACGCCAATGAACGGGATAAGCCCGCAAAAACACGTTAACATCCAGGCAGGGCTTAATTTAGCAATTTTGCACATCAAAAACAGGCTTGCAATAGGGACCCAAGCCATCCAAACCGGCCCGTTTCCGGTTTTTTTGGCGATAAGTTGTAAGCAAATTGAAAAAAGGACATAGCCTGCAAGAAAGGATAAGACAATAACCAGCGCTACTGTTCCCGATGCTAAACCGGGCTCCCCTGTTTCTATGCTGGTTGATTTCTGCGGCAAGCCCGGGATAGCCCCTTCTTCGCCCCCTGGCAGAAGCGCCTGCGTAACCGGCTGGACGGTCAACTCCGTTTCCTCAACGGCTGTTCCGCCTACTCCTTGCCCTGTACCGTCAGATTGCTGCGACAGGATAGTTTCTTTGACAACGGGAACGAGCTCTTCCCCGTTAATCTTATCGACTTCATCCAGATAATAAGTTAACTGTATTCCTTCAAATTCAACCGTTAATGCCTTATCGGTCTTTTCGATGATCTTGCCTGTGAACTCCTGCCCGGATTTTAAGGTAACTGTATCGGCATATATGTTCGATAACAAAAAGAGTGAAAAAATACCTACAAGTATGGCTTTTTTCATTCCCGCCTCCCCTTTTTTGTCTTAAGGCTTTTAATATAAATTTATCTATTTTAAGAACAGTTTAGATACAAAACAGGCAGTTCCTGCGGTTTATTATACGCTTCATAAGCCCGTATTCAACATTTTTCCTTTTCAAATACCCCGCGCCATAAAAAATGCCGGGATTTCCTGGGTGGAAAATCCGGCATTCTGGTTGCCCCGCATGGACTCGAACCATGATAACAAGATCCAGAATCTTGTGTCCTACCATTAGACGACAGGGCAAATTTTCGAATAAAAGTATATCGTGGATAGATGGTTAAATCAAGGGGAATTATTGCCGGACTGCCCGATAGGACAGGGTCACCTGGAAGAAATCTGCCTATCATACATCGACTGATATCTATTCTTCAGCCCGCCGGTAAGAGGTTCCCATCTTCCATTGTTAAGTTTCAAGTATTTCACTTTCTGGGTCAGGCGGTTCACGAGGACGACCGTATGGTTGGCTCTTAAAACAACTTCTTTATACACGATGCGGTCGAAAGTGTTCACCGCATACAAAGGAGCCGAAGAAAATAAAACTATCGCCAAAGCGATAATTATTCTTTTCATTAATCCACGCTATTTAAGCCTTAAAGCCAGGTCAAACAATGTGTTGACCAGAAAAGATTTGGTAAACATTATGGCAAGAAACGCTATTATCGGAGATATATCTATCCCAAACTTTAGCCTGGCCGGGAGTATTCTCCTTATCGGCTCAAGAATCGGCTCAGTTGTCTTTTCCAGAAATTGCACCACGGGATTGAAAGGGTCAGGGTTTACCCAGCTCATTATAGCGCGGATAAGCACGAGCCAGTAAAGAATGGTCAAAACCAGATTCAGCACATGGGCTGAAGCAACCAGGAAATTAGATAATATAAAAATCTTACCCCCCTTTTTTTGTTATCCCGCCTTTAAACAAGCCTGAAAGGAGGCACAATATGCGCACACCGATCTATAGTCTATTGTATCCGATAAGGCGTTCCGGTCAATAAGTTTATGATAAAAATAAAAGGCGGGGGGAAATTTATTGGTTTTGGGTCCTGGGCATTGCCTGCCCGCTGGTAGTTTACCCCCCGCCTTTGCCTATGTCTTACAATTAAAATATAACATAAAGTCGGTATATATTTCAAGGGGGGAAATTAATTACTTTTTCCCGTAGAATCAGGCAAAGACGCTTCTTTGGCCGGGCCCTCTTTACCTAAGGACTCTTCGCCTGGATTATGCTCCTGGCGTAATTTTTGAAAAAGTTTGCTCATCCGCTTCTTGCGTTCGGCCACAGACTCAATAACCCTTTTTTTCACCGTTTTTTTATCCGTAGAGAGGCTGGTGCCTGCAGCCCCTTGCCCGCTGCCTGAAGCCAAAGAAGTAAGGTAGGCCTGGTAAAGAGAGGCGGCCTGTGAATCGCCATTCTGCCCCGCCTGTGAATCTGTATACAAGATAGAATCTATCTCATCGTTGTAGTAAACCAGCCCCACTCCGAAAAAATCAATTTTCACGTATTTATTAGTCTGCTCAATAATCTTTCCCTCTACCCTCTGCCCTGATTTAAGAATAATCGTCTCTCCGAAGCAAACGGCAAAAGGCAAAAAAATCGCCATTGCCAACAATACGGGTAATTTTATTTTATCCATTTTGCCAGCCTCTCCCTTGAGCGTTCCAATCCCAGGTAATATATAACCTCGAAAAGCCCCGGGCCGATAGTTTTCCCGGTCAAGGCAACCCTAAGAGGATGGATTAATGCTTTTGCTTCGATATTCAACTCCGCGACAACCTGACGGAAACATTTCTCGATATTCTCGACGCTAAAATTATCCAGTTTTTCAAGCCCGGAGATAAAAAGCTTAAACTCGCCGGAAAGATCCCTGGAGAGGAATTTCGCCTGAGCGGCCGGATCGATTTTAATGTCATCCAGGAAGAAAAAATCCGCCCAATCCACAAAATCATTCAAACGGGCCAGCCTGGCTTGAAATAATTTCAGAATCTGCACAGCGTAATCCCGGTCAAACCCGCCTTCCCTGATATATTTTTTCTCTGTCAGCAAAGGCATGAGTTCTTCGAGCAGCTCCGAAGAGGGGGCATTTTTCAAATACTGGCTGTTCATCCAATCCAGTTTTTTCAGATCGAAGGTGGCCGCGGTCTTGTTTACATTCTTTATATCGAACAATTCCACGGCTTCTTCCTTGCCGATTATCTCGCGGTCCCCGCCGGGAGCCCAGCTTAACAAAAGAAGGTAATTCACCAGGGCATCCGGCAGATAACCCATCTTTCTGTAATCGCTTATTGCGGTAGCCCCGGTCCTCTTGGAAAGCCTCCCGCCGCTCATCCCCATAATCAAAGGGAGGTGCGCAAAATCAGGGATAGGGAAACCCATGGCCTCGTAAAATAATATTTGTTTGGGGGTGTTGGAAATATGGTCATCCCCGCGGATTATATGGGTGATGTTCATCTCCGCGTCATCGATCACGCAGGCAAAATTATATGTAGGCGTACCGTCGGATTTTATCAATACCTGGTCCTTAATCAGGCTGGAATCGAACTCTATCTCCCCCCGGATCAGGTCATTAACCTTGATCTTGCGCGGGGCAACCTTAAAAATCACGGCCTCCTTGCCCTCCGGGGATTTCTCGATATACGCCAAGCCGGATTTAAGCAGCTTATCCGCATGCTCGCGGTACCTGTCAAAACGCGCGCTTTGATAATAAAGCTCGTCCCAATCAAAACCCAGCCATTTAAGACTGTAAAGTATCTCATCTACATATTCTTTCCTGGAACGCTCTTTATCGGTATCCTCAATTCTCAAAACGAATTTGCCTTTTTGGGACTGGGAAAAAAGCCAGTTAAATAAAGCGGTGCGTCCGCCGCCAATATGCAGGTTGCCGGTAGGACTGGGCGCAAAACGGACTCTAACCATTGACCAACCTCTCTCCTTCCTGTAAAGCCATGCGGTTTGCCGCCAGGATCTCCTTCTTGCCCGAGGGAGCCATTGCATCAAAGACTTTCAAGACATTCCCCCTGTCCACTATCTTTTTAGCCGCCAGATAACAACCCAAGACAACCATATTAGTCACCTTTATATTGCCTATCTTCATGGCGATATCCGTAAAAGGGAAACTCAACAACTTTACGCCGGAGGCGGTAAAATTTCCTGCCAGGGAGGAATTTGCGATTAGCATCCCCTTGTTCCCGACCTTGCCTTTGAACTTCTCCAGGGACGGGTTATTCAGCACGATAACCGTATCGGCATTATCTATATACGGGGAACCTATCTGGCGGTCGGAAATTACCACCATACAATAACTGGTTCCTCCGCGCACCTCCGGACCATAAGCAGGAAACCAGCTTACCTGCCAACCCTGCCGCATTGCCGCTTCCGCCAAGACCTTGCCCAGCAGCATTACCCCCTGGCCTCCGCTTCCGGCTATAATAACTCTCTCGATCATTTTATCTTCCCTAAAGGAAATTCTTTCTGCATTACGTCCCTTGTCCAATCCAGGGCGTCTTTCGGGCTCATCCCCCAATAAGTAGGGCACGGGGAAAGAATCTCAACCAAAGAAAACCCCTGGCCTTTTATTTGGTTCAGGAACGCCTGCTTTATAGCTGCTTTGGCCTTAAGAACATGTTGCGGATCCTGAAAGGATACCCTCTCGACATAACAGACTCCAGGCAAAAGGGATAAAATCTCGGAGATCTTCAAAGGGTAGCCGTGGCCTTTTCCCTCTCTGCCGGAGGGGGTAGTTGCGGTCTTCTGTCCAACCAAGGTAGTAGGCGCCATTTGCCCCCCGGTCATACCGTAAATAGCGTTATTGATAAAAATAACGGTCAGGTTTTCTCCGCGGTTTGCCGCATGAATGGTCTCGTTCGTGCCTATAGCGGCCAGATCACCGTCGCCTTGGTATGTAAACACTATATTTTGCGGCCTCAGCCGTTTTATGGCCGTAGCTACGGCTAAGGCGCGTCCATGAGCCGCTTCCGAGCAATCAAAATTCCAATAATCATAAGCGACCACCGCGCATCCTACCGGAGCAACCCCGATTACCCTCTCCCGTATCCCTGTCTCATCCACTATCTCCGCAATCAAGCGGTGCGCAATGCCATGCCCGCACCCCGGACAGTAATGGTTTGGGGCATCTTTTAATGCTTCGGGGCGGGTAAATATCTTTTTCATATCATCATCCTGTTAACCTTGTTTACGATCTCTTCCTCTCCGGGGATTCCCCCTCCGGAACGCCCAAGAAAATCCACTTCCGCGCATCCAGAGGAAAGCTTCACATCCTCCACCATCTGCCCGTAAGACATCTCAACTGTCAGGTACCGCGCCTTCCTGCCCGGCATCCTGAAAGCGTCTGCGGGGAAAGGCCATAAACTTATCGGCCGGATCAACCCCACCTTCCTGCCTTTTCCCCTTAGGCGGAAAAGCGCGTTTTTGGCGATGCGCGCCGTAGTGCCGTAAGCAACCAGGATTAATTCTGCATCCTTAAGGAACAACCCTTCATAACGTTTCTCTTTTTTCTCGATAATCTTGTATTTTTTTTGTAAATCCAGGTTGGCCTTTTCCAGTCCCCCTTCGGCCATAAAAAAAGATTTGACCACATTGGGTTTTCTGTCTTTGCATCCGGTAAGCGCCCATCTTTTGGGAAGGGGTTTTCCGGCATTCTTTCCCGCCAGCGTCACGGGTTCCATCATCTGCCCCAGCACCCCGTCCCCTAATATCATTACGGCGATGCGGTATTTATCCGCCAGGGCAAACCCCTCCCGGGTCAAATCATACGCCTCCTGCACACTCGCCGGGGCCAGCACTATAAGACGGTAATCCCCATGTCCGCCGCCGCGCGTAGCCTGGAAATAATCCGACTGCGCGGGAGCGATATTTCCTAAACCCGGCCCGCCGCGCATAATATTCACAATTATTGCGGGGAGCTGGGCTCCGGAAATATAAGATATCCCTTCCTGTTTCAGGCTTATCCCCGGGCTGGAAGAAGATGTCATCGCCCGGAAACCGGCGGCCGAAGCCCCATACACCATATTTATAGCCGCAAGCTCCGACTCCGCCTGTATGAAAACCCGCCCCGCCTTAGGCATATTCTTGGCCATATAGGCGATCAATTCGTTCTGCGGAGTAATCGGGTAACCCGCATAAAAAGCGCATCCGGCGCGTATGGCCCCTTCAGCTATCGCCTCATTTCCAGACATCAAGATCCTTTTCTCGGACATTATTTATAAACCTCTATGCAGCAATCGGGACAGATTATCGCGCATCGCGCGCAACCGACACAAACCCCCGCCGGATCTATCTCCACGAAGTTAGAACCTCTTTTGTTAAGCTTTGACCCTTTTTTTATCAAACGCTTAGGGCAAACACTGACGCACAAAAAGCACCCTTTGCATCTTTCCCGGTTTATTATAACCTTAGCCATTATTTTTAAGTGCCCGCCTGACACTTTCCGCAATCCCCGGAGCGTTTAGGCCGTATTTATCCAAAAGCAAATCCCGGGAACCATGTGTTATAAATGTTAGAGGCAGGCCGAGCCGGATAACCCTTAACCCAGCCTCCTGGGCAAGCGCGCTTCCGAATCCGGAATCCTTTACCCCTTCTTCTATAGTAAAGACCAATTTTGATTTTGTGCAAGCGTTTTTTATCGAAACCAGGTCGATCGGCGAACAAAAACGGGCATTGATCAAACCCCCCTTTATCCCTTCTTTTTCCAGTATCTCCACCGCTTCCAGGGCGGGTGAGACCATGCTGCCAAGCGCCGCAATCATAAAATCCCTTCCTTCTTTCAATATTTCCGCCTTGCCGAATTCAACGGGCTTGGTAATGCTGGAATCCGCGGGGGCGTTTGCGCGGGGGTATCTTATCGCCACAGGCTTATTCGCCTGCAAAGCTAACTCCAGCATCTCTTCAAATTCCCTGCCATCCTTGGGGGCCATGATTGTAAAGCCGGGTACGCTTCTTAAGTAAGAAATGTCAAATATGCCCTGGTGGGTTACGCCATCCTCCCCTACGATGCCTGCCCGGTCTACGGCCAGCACCACGGGAAGGCCTTGTAAAGCGATATCCTGAATAATCTGATCATATGCCCTTTGCAGGAAAGTTGAATATACGGCTACAAAAGGCTTAAGCCCTTCCCTGGCAAGCCCTGCGGCGAAACAGACGGCATGAGCTTCCGCAATACCTACGTCGAAAAACCTGTCGGGGAAAGTATCCCGAAATTTATTCAAACCCGTCCCTTCGGGCATGGCGGCGGTTACTGCGACGACCCTGCTGTCTTTACGGGCCATCTCTACAATTTTGCCGCCGAATATCTCGGTATAGCTTTTTGAACCCCGGGAAGCACTGTTCTTCGGGACAACTTTGCCCGTCTCCGTATCAAAGCATCCTATGCCGTGGAATTTCACGGGGTCGGCTTCCGCCCAATTAAACCCTTTGCCTTTCTTGGTAACCACATGCAGGATTTTCGGTCCCTTGATAGGGATTATATTCTTCAATGTCTGGGTCAAGGCCCCGATATCGTGCCCGTTGATGGGGCCGAAATAACGGAACCCGATCTCCTCAAAAAGCATGCCGGGTACAAATAACCCTTTCAACCCCTCCTCAAACCTGGTCATAAGTTTTATCAGCCTGCTTCCCCTGGGAACCCGGGTGCTCAAAAAGCTCACCAGATTATCGTGGAACCGATTGTACACCGGCAGGGATATTATCTTGTTAAGATAAGTGCTGATCGCACCGACATTGGGGGCGATGCTCAATTCATTGGTATTCAAAATCACCATGATATCCTTTTTCAAATGCCCGGCATTATTCAGGCCCTCAAAACAAAGCCCCCCGCTTAACGAACCGTCCCCGATCAAACAAACAACCTTAAATTGTTCCTCTTTGGGCAAAAGATCCCTGGCGCAGGCAAGGCCCAGGCCGAGAGACACGGCATTGGAACTATGCCCGGTAGTGAAAGGGTCGTATACCGATTCGTCTTTGCAGGGAAAACCGCTCAGCCCTCCGTACTCCCTCAGGGACGAAAACTTATCTCTGCGCCCGGTCAGGATTTTATGAGCATAGGACTGGTGCCCCACATCAAAAATTACCTTGTCTTTCGGGGTATTCAAACAATAATGCAGGGCGACGATTAAATCTACCGCGCCCAGGCTTGAAGCAAGGTGGCCTCCGTTGTGCGAAACCACTTCCACTATCTTGGCGCGTATCTCCCCGGCCAAACGGACAAGCTCCTCGGGGCTAAAGCTCTTTAGGTCCTGCGGAGAATTCACTCTTTCCAACAACATAATTACGCCTCTTCCCC
Source organism: Candidatus Omnitrophica bacterium UBA6249 (assembly GCA_002441305.1). Taxonomy (GTDB): domain Bacteria; phylum Omnitrophota; class Gorgyraeia; order Gygaellales; family Profunditerraquicolaceae; genus UBA6249. The sequence goes on along the minus strand of DJVT01000005.1, from coordinate 91,373 downwards.
CTCATCTGTATCGTCAAACTTTTCCAAGGAAAACTTGCCGTCCTTTTTCATTAAAAGTTCCACCTTGCGCTGCGCCTCGCCCAGCGTAAACGAGCAAGCCTGCGCTATTTTAACCCCCTCTTCATATTTCTTAAGGGATTCCCCAAGGGTGAGCTTGCCGCTGGAGAGCTCATCTACTATTTTCTGAAGTTTTCTTAAATCTTCCTCAAATACCGGTTTTTCCTTCATCTCTAAATACCTCCTGGACTATGCTGGTAAAGCTTCCCCTGTGCAATACCGTTTTCAACCTGTCCCCCGCTTTTAGCTGGGAAGATTCTTTGAGTATTTCTTCTTTGGGGATAATCATGCTCAGGCTGTAACCGCGGGACAATACGGCCAACGGGCTTAAAACCCCCAGCCTCTGGATCAAAGAACTGCTGCGCTCCTTTGCCAATTCCAAAGAATGGCGGATATTATAATTCAACCCCGCCAACAGCTCATCCAGAAATTGCTGTTTTTCCAGCAAACGGTCGGAGGGGCTTTTAAGCGCATGCTTAAGCGCAATAAGATCCGCGCCTAACCCGTTAATTGCGTTCTTCATCGAGAAATCCAGTCTGTGTTTCCAATCGGCTATCTCGGAAAGAAGCGCGTTTTTCCTGTCTACGATGATTTTTGCGGCCGCAGAGGGAGTCTCCACAAAAATATCCGCGGCCAGGTCGGAAAGGGTGGTGTTGATCTGATGTCCGACAGCCGAAATTACAGGTATGCGGGAACCGTAAACCGCCCGGGCGACTGCTTCTTCGTTAAAAGACCACAGGTCTTCGCTGCTCCCCCCTCCCCGGCTGACTATAATCAAATCAACCCCGCCGAAAGAATTCAATTCTTCTATTGCCGAGCAAATCTCTCCTGCGGCGTATTCCCCCTGCACGCGCACGGAACGAATAAGGGCATCGACACAAGGCGCCCCTTTTTTGAGAATCTGCAGTATATCCCTTACTGCCGCGCCCTTGGCAGAAGTAACGATCCCCACGGAAAACGGCATCAGCGGCAGGGGCCGCTTATGCGCCTGGTCAAATAATCCCTCCTGCGCAAGTTTCTTTTTAAGCTGTTCAAAGGCCAGCTGCTGCGCCCCTATGCCTTTAAGCTCAACCCTTTCAACCACAATCTGGTACTGCCCGTGCGGACCGTATACATTAACTTTACCGAAACACAGGACTTTCAACCCGTTCTCGAGCTTGAACTTCAATCCCCTGTTGGCGTAGAAGAACATCGCGGCTTTAATGATGCAGCTTTGGTCTTTGAGGGAAAAATAGAAATGCCCGTTTGGCCCGCTATTAAAATTTGAAATCTCCCCTTCAACCCAGACTTCTCCCACTTTTTCTTCAAGCAGGGTTTTTATCTTCTGGGTTATTTCGGAAACAGTATAAACATGCCCGGCCTCTCGTTCTCCGGAGACCGAACCATAACCTTTTAATTTATGGCTCCGGCTGTTGGAAGCCGAACCATATCGCTCCAGCTTATTCTTCTGCATCGTTTATGGGCTTCCCGGGCTCCGCTGCATCCGGCTTATCGATAACCGGAGGGGGGAGAGGTTTTTTCTTAAAAAGCAAAAGCTGCACCGAATACGGGCTCATTTCAATCTCTTCAAAATAATCCCCGCTAAAATCAATTTCTTTTTCCTCCCTGGGGCTGAATGGGCAATCCCCGCTGCAGCTATTGTCCATGACATAGCGACTGAATAAATATACGCCTTTTGCCCCCTTAAAAATGATTTTCATTTTCCTGCCGGAAAGCGAATATTTTTTCTTTAAATCATTCAGCTCTACGGCGCGGCTGAACATTTCCCTAACCTTGGGTGTCATGCGCAGGGTTGAGAGATCTGCCTGGCCGGAAATGATCTTGTCTATGCGGTCTGATTTGACAATGTTCACTACGGTCTTCCTTTCCGAACCGCTTAAAGCGACTACCTTACGGGATAAATAATTCATTGCCGCGTCGGGATCGATATAGTTGTACACAAGCACGGCAAAATAATCCTTGGATTTCGTCGGGATCAAGCCGACGAACTCGTCTTCCGGACCGGGCAAAGAAATCAACTCATCCCCCAAAAGGTTAAGCATGCGCATGGTATTATAGCCTGCCTTCGCATATAATTTATCGGGGTGGGACTGGTCGAAAGCAAAGATGCCCAGATTTCTGGCTACCTTTTCGTCGTTCCCCCCGAAATCCTCCATGCAAAAATATGTCTGCAAATCAATACCCGATTCCTGCATACTTTTTACCCGCGCCGGGATGTAACTGGCGACCACATAAGCATTAACCCCTCTTCTGGGGGAAATATTCGCTACGGAATCGAAATTCCATTCATCTATTACCAGGGGGATATCATCTTTAAAATTAAAATAACTCAGCCATTCGCGGATGAGCTTTATGAATGACTTTCCATAAATCGTATCTTGTTTTTCCAGGTAAGGATCTGAAGAATAGGCGTGCCAGGATATGAAGTCCAAAGGCAGTTTATGGTTGGAGCAATATTTTATCAGTTCATAAATCAAGCTGCGTTCGGGGAAAAGCATGTTGTTGTTTTCCGCATTGGCAAACCAGCAGCTCGTAGAGGGCCCGCCCAAGGGTATATGCATCTTGGTTTCCTGCCGGAGCTCTTTTACCGCATCCGCCACAGCCTGGTAAAGGCTGAAGTATTCAGTTTTTTCCCCCAAAAAGAAATCCTCCAGGTCAGGGGCATTCCAGACTTCATACCAAATATTATATTTCTTATTGCAGCTCAACTCGCGGATAACGCCTTTGACCAGTTCTTTATAGGCCATTAAATTATAAACCGAACTGTTCTTGTCAAGCACCCTGCCCAAACCGAAAGGAGTGCCGAAAAGATCCAGAATTACCGTCCCTCCCCCTTCGTTGATTTTCCTGATAATTTCATCGTAATTAGCAAGGAGTTTGGCCTGGGCTTCTTCATCTTGGGCAAGCTTGGCGATCTCCCAAAGGTTATACTGGATGCGGTAAAATCTTCCAAAACCCAAATCCCTTTGCCAGACAGCCAATACGTTCTTCGCAGCGACTGTCTGCGGCCAGCCGGCATCACGATGCGCGCCTCTACCGCTTAAATCGATATTCGCCCTGTAAATCACCGGGAGAGGAACAGAAGGGGAGCTGAAATCCAAGGTCAACTCTATTTTTTCTTGCGGCTGGGATGCTTGAGCCGGGCTAAAGAAGGATAAAATCAGGGATATGGTTATCAGTAAAAATAGTGCCGGACTTTTTATTTTCATTTAAGCCTTTTTTGCACCCTGGAAAGTGAAACCGCTTTACCGGTAGAATCGTCTATTTCCACAAGCGCGCCGCAAAGCTGAATATCCCCCTGGGCAACTTCAAATTTAACGGGAATAGAGCTTAAAAACCGCGTAAGCACGTCTTCCACTCTCCTGCCTATAACCGAATCATACGGCCCGGTCATCCCTACATCGGTTATATAAGCTGTCCCTTTAGGAAGTATCTTTTCGTCGGCCGTCTGGATATGCGTATGCGTACCGAAAACCGCGGATACCCTGCCGTCAAGATACCGGCCCAAGGCCACCTTTTCAGAAGTAGCCTCTGCATGAATATCCACCAGGATGATCTTGGTATCCTTAGCCAATTCCTCTACAGCCCTGGAAACGGTCTTGAACGGGCACTCCAAAGGCTCCATAAAAACACGCCCGTTGACATTGACTACTCCTATTTTTGCCCCGGAGGCGGATTTAAATACACCGTATCCTCTGCCGGGCGCCCCGGGGGGAAAATTCAACGGCCTGAGAATCCTGTCTTCCCGGTTAATCAATTCAAAAATATCGCTCTTTTTCCAGATATGATCCCCGGAAGTAATTACGTCCACCCCGGAAACAAAAAGCTCTTCCGCAACCCGTGAAGTGATTCCTGAACCCCCGGCAGCGTTTTCCGCGTTCGCGATAACAAAATCCGCAGTCTTATCCTTTTTGAAAGACGGTACCAGTTCCTTGATCGCCTCTCTGCCCGGACTGCCTACAATATCGCCTATAAAAAGTATGTTCATATTTCACCCCAGTCAAACTCCGCTATTTGGCGTATTCAATAGCCCTCATCTCCCGGATCACCGTAACCTTTATCTGGCCGGGATACTCCATGCCTTCCTCTATTTTTTTGCGTATATCCCTAGCCATAACAACGGCGTCGCTATCATTTATCTTGTCCGGCTGAACAATCACCCGTATTTCCCTGCCTGCCTGGATGGCAAAAGATTTCTCGACGCCCTTAAAAAGGTTCGCTATCGATTCCAGTTTATCCAGACGTTTTATATAAGTTTCCAGGGTTTCTCTTCTCGCTCCGGGGCGCGCCGCGCTTACCGCGTCAGCGGCAACCGCCAGGACCGCATACAGGCTCTGGGGAGCGACTTCTTCGTGATGCGACTCGATCGCTCCCACCACTTCCGGACTCTCATTGTACTTCTTGGCTAAATCCGCCCCCAGTTTGGCGTGCGTGCCTTCTACTTGATGGTCCACCGCCTTACCGATGTCGTGCAAAAGCCCAATTCTCCTCCCCAGTTTAAAATCAAGCCCAAGCTCCGACGACATTATGCCGAGCAGAAAAGAAACCTCTTTAGAATGCTGCAAGGCATTCTGCCCGTAACTGGTACGGTACTTAAGCCTGCCCAAGAGTTTGATTATTTCAGGATGCAGCCCGTTCACCCCGGATTCAAAAGCCGCTCTTTCTCCTTCTTCGCGGATCTTCTCCTCCATCTCCTTCTTTGTCTTTTCTACTATCTCCTCTATCCTCCCCGGATGTATCCTTCCGTCTGAAATAAGCTTCTCCAGGCTCAACCGGGCGATTTCCCTGCGCACAGCGTCAAAACCTGACAAAGTAACCGCTTCAGGAGTATCGTCTATGATCACATCCACTCCGGTAGCCATCTCCAGGGCGCGGATGTTCCTCCCTTCCCGCCCTATAACCCTGCCCTTCATCTCGTCATTAGGCAGAGTCACTACGCTTACGGTAGACTCTACAGTATGCTCGGCGGAACAGCGCTGAATGGCAAGGCTCAAAATCTCCCGGGATTTTTTATCGGCAATACTACGGATCTCCTCCTCTTGGCGCCTGATAATAGCGGCCTTCTCGTTATTCAATTCTTCATTAAGGCGGCCGAGAAGGATTTGTTTTGCCTCTTCGGCAGAAAGAGAGGATATTTTTTGCAGTCTTTCTTTTTCCTCTGCCACCAAGGAATGCAACTGGCTATCCCTTGCTTTCAGAGATTCTTCCTGCTTTTTGATATTGTCGTTACGGGAATCAATCTCCTTTTCTTTTTTCTCCAGAAGATCGAGCCTGCGGTCTATATTTTCCTCTTTTTGCGTCAGCCTTTTTTCCAGGTTGGAGATCTCCTGTTTACGCTCCCTAGTTTCCTGGTCAAAATCCTGCCGCATGCGATGAAGGAGATCTTTCGCCTCCAGCTCTGCTTCCCGGCGTTTATCCAGAACCTCTTTGTTGGCCGCCTCGAGAATATGCTCTGCTTCGGCTTCAGCGCTCCTGAGTTTCTTCCCAGCGATGTGTTTTCTTAAAAAATAACCGGAATATGCGGCGATCAAAGCAACAGATATTACTATAATAGGAATCATTTCCGTCCCCCTTTTATCTTGCTGTCTATTGGGCTTGACAGGAGGTTAGGAGAATATAACCTGATTGACGCTTACGTCGTGCTTGGTGGTGGGAACTGCGGGAAAAACCTGAAAATCGAAAGCCAAACCTATTGAACGCGTGCTGCCGGAAAGCGCGCTCAGAAAACGGTCGTAGCAGCCCTTGCCTCGACCCAAACGGTTACCGTGTTTATCAAATGCCAGGCCCGGCACAATAACCAAATCCACGTCTTCGGGATCGAGCAACCCGCCGGATACCGGCTCCAAAACTCCGTAAGGGCCTTTTTTAAGCTTAGATTGATCTTCCAATATAGCTGGCTGCATAATCGTTTTATCTTTTTTGCAAACTGGCACGCATATAAGTTTACCTGTCTTTTTGGCTTCCCTGATCATTCCTTCCGTATTTACCTCACCGCCGAAGGCGACATAAAACATCACTGTCCTTGCCTTCTTAAAAACCCTATTCCTTAAAAGTTTGCTTTGGATAATGCTACTTTTTCGGTTTCGGTCAGCCTCCTCCTGATTTTTTAATTTTAAGAGAATTTTACTACGCATTTGGGCTTTTGTCAACACGGCCTGCTTCATAAACAAGCCTCGCCGTCATGAGAATGCCCCTTATCTTCAAACGGGAAGGCCTTGCCCTGTTTCTTATAATAATCCTTTAAGGCAGAACGCAAAGCCTCCTCCGCCAGAACTGAACAATGCATTTTCTTAGGAGGAAGCCCGCCTAAAGCTTCGACAACCGCATTATTTGTAATATTCAGAGCTTCAGCTATGCTCTTGCCTTTCACCATTTCGGTAACCATGGAACTGGTGGCTACCGCCGCTCCGCAGCCGAAAGTCTTGAATTTAACATCGACAATAATATCGTTTTCTATCTTTAAATACATTTTCATCACGTCCCCGCATACGGGATTACCGACCTTACCGATCCCGTCGGCATCTGCAATCTCTCCTACATTGCGCGGATGCATAAAATGCTCCATTACTTTTTCGCTATAAGGAAGCTGTTCTGTCATATTTCCTTTATCAGTAGTTTATGCGGCTTGGACGACTTGCTGTAATCCTTCCCCTGGTTTATTTCCTTCATCTTGTCCAGGGCTCCGTGCTTTTCCATTTCCCTGTAAATCAAGACCCAGGCGCAATCCCTTTCCCCGTCCACTTCACACTTGCCTCTATTCATGCCTCCGCAAGGGCCATTCAAAAGCCCTTTGGGGCAAAGCGTATAAGGGCAAATCCCTCCCGTGCGCGCCAGCATGCATTCTGCGCACATCGAGCACTTTTCATAAAAATTACCCTGCCCGTCCATAACTGCGCCAAAAATAGTGTTATTTGCGGGGATTACCGTCTGCTCAAAACGGTTGTTGCTCTTTACGGATTGCGCCCCCAATCCACAGGCCAAAACCAGTACAACTTCTGCGTTTCTTAACGCGCCCAAGTTCTTCGCCAGCTCCGTCTTGATCGGGGCGGCCAGGCAAGGAGCGCTGGGCAAACACATGCCGACAACATCTTTCCCCGCGGAAATAAGAACCTGTTTCATCTTGTCCAATTCAGGCTGCCCGCCGCTTTTACAGGCAGTGGCGCATTCGCCGCAGCCTACCAGGAACACCTTATCGTATTCTTCAAGACTGGACAGAATTTCCTCTATGGGCTTTTGCCGGCTTATAATCATACTACGATCTTATCACAATTCCATTTTGGCCTCAAGCGAAAATGCCATGCCGTACAAGCAATTACTCCTTAAAATAATCCTCCATGGCCTCAAAAAGCTCCCTGTTCGCCCGGTATTTTTCCCCAATCACATCCTCCGGACCCAGGTCATCCCAGGCGGCGGAAGGATCGGCAGACTCTACCTCTACAAACTTTTCAAGCACTCTCCCCTGTTCCAGGAACCGGGAAACCTGGGTAAATACAGAACCGCCCGTATCCATAAAACTCCTTGGGCTCCTGTCGATATGCGGTTTCAGCAGAAAAAGGTTTGTCTTAGCCCGGGTTGCCGCTACATAAAACAGCCGCCGTTCTTCTTCGATTTGCTCCTCTGTTTCCAGAGAAAGATACGAAGGCAAATGCCCCTCCGCCACATATATCAAAAATACCGTATGCCACTCCAGCCCTTTGGCAGAATGAATGGTCGAAAGGGTCAGCGGATCTTCGTCTCTCCCCCTCCTGTCCGACTCAACCAGGCTTCTCTCCGGGGGCTCCAAAGCCATATCCGCCAGGAATTGTTCCGTTGTCTTATAACGCCCGGCAATCCTCAGCAGGGAATCCAGGTCGTTTAAACGCTTGTTGAAATCATCGTACTTCACCTTGAGCAGCGGCTGATAATACCCCAGAAAAACCTCTATTGTCTTGGCCGGGGGATCCCGTCGGCAGTCAACGTTTTTCAACAGCTCAAAAAGTTTATGCAAATCCACGTTTTTCTCCAATATCCGCTCAAGCCCGGAATTGTTAACCACTGCCTCTATTATCTTCCCGGCAGACTTAACCCCTATCTTGGGTATCAGTAAAAGGGCGCGCAGCCAGCTGACTTGATCCTGTGCATTATAGGCCAGACGCAAATAGCTCAAAATATCCTTTATATGGGAAGCTTCTATGAATTTCTGCCCTCCGTATTTCACGAAAGGGATATTGCGGCTTGATAATTCGATTTCCAGGTCATTGGAATGCCATCCTGACCGGAAAAGCACGGCCATATCCCGTAAATCCACCCCTTCCTCCCTTAATTCCAATATCTTGTCCGCAACATAACGCGATTGGGAATTTTCGTCGGGACAATCCAGGAAAACGGGGGTATTCCCTTCTTTTCTTTTCGTATAAAGGTGTTTTTCGAATTTCTCCCTGGCCTGCCCGATAACGGCGTTTGTCAAGTTAAGTATTGGCTGCGTAGAACGGTAATTCTCTTCCAGGGTAATAATGCGGGTGCCCTGGAAAATCTTGGGGAAGTCTATAATATTCTTAAAGTTCGCGCCCCGGAAAGAATATATGCTTTGGGCATCGTCGCCCACTACCATAATATTGCCATGTCCGGAAGCCAGGAGGCAGGCGATATGCGCCTGCAGTTTGTTAGTGTCCTGGTATTCATCGACCATGATATACCTGTACTTGGCGCAGATACGGGCGCGCGCATCCTCATGCCTGCTGAGAAGATCCTTTAGAAAAACCAGCAGGTCGTCATAATCCAAAAGAGACTTGCGGCGCTTATAGTCCTTGTATTCCCTGCCTATCTTCTTAATATCCTCGCTGAATTCCATGAATTGAGGATATTCATCATAGATTATCTCTTCGATATCCACCGATTTATTTACGCTCTTGGAGATTGCTTCCAGAATTGTATGCTTACGGGGGAAACGTTTTTCTGATTTATTTAACCCCATCTGCGTACGGATAAGGTTAACCGCATCTTCGGCATCGGACTGGTCAAGTATGGTAAAATCATTTCTTATCCCCAGGAATCCGGCGTACCTTCTTAAAGTGGCGTTGGCAAAAGAATGGAAAGTGCCTCCGGAAACCTTCTGGCAGCGTTCATCCAAAAGCAACGCTGCCCTGCGAAGCATCTCTTCAGCTGCCCTGCGGGTAAAAGTAAGCAGGAGAATCTGCTCCGGGCTAACCCCCCGTTCCACCAGATAGGCTACCCGGTGTACTAAAACACGGGTTTTCCCGCTTCCCGCTCCGGCTATAACCAAATATGCGCCGTCGACCGATTCAACGGCCTCTACCTGCGCTTTATTAAGTTCTTTTTTATAATCTATCTTCTTATCCATTAGTTATATTGTGTATAACATTTTATTATCCGCCTGCCCGATTGCAAGACAAATAACAAGGGGGCTCAAAATGGTTACCCTGAAAACGTTTTCCCAAGACCGGCCAAATACCCTTGTTTTTTATTTCATTTATGGCAAGCTTGGAGTACCTTTTTGTTAACCTAAGAGGAGGAAAACGATAGCGGAAGCCATCGAGGATTATCCCCTTCAAAAAGAGCCCTGGAAACAGGGCTCTTTTTGTTAAGCATAAGCCGGGCCTTTCTTATTTTACATAAGCCCGGATAATTTTCTGTTCGGAAACCGGCCTGTCTTCGGAGTTAACCGGAGTATCCTCGATTTTCTGAACTACATCCATACCGGATACGACTTCCCCGAATATGGTATGCCGCATATTCAGCCAGGGAGTTTTTTCGCAGGTAATAAAAAACTGGCTGCCGTTCGTGTTCGGCCCGGCATTAGCCATCGCCAATATGCCCGGCCCGTCAAATTTAGCCATTGGGCTTACCTCGTCCCCAAAAGAGCTTCCCCATAAAGATTCCCCGCCCATGCCGGTGCCGGTCGGGTCTCCCCCCTGAATCATGAACCCTTTTATCACCCGGTGGAAAATAATACCGTCGTAATAACCCTTTTCTACCAATCCGACGAAATTCTCGCACGCCTTGGGCGCAATCGCCGCATTTAATTTAAGCTCTATATTCCCCTGATTAGTTTCCAAAACAACCGTTTTGTCCTCCATGGCAAACCCCCTTCCGCAGCAGTTAATTAGAAATAAGACTAACAGAAAAAACGCCGATCTTTTCATGACCTCTCTCCTTCTTCCTTCTGTTGTTGCTTTTCCGCAAGTATCTTCTGGGCAACCTCCCCGGGAACCTGGGTATACTTGTCGAACTCCATCGTCGCGTTCGCCCTCCCGCTGGAAATAGAACGGAAATTTGTCGCATACCCGAACATTTCAGCAAGAGGGGCCTCGGCGGAAATAATCTTTTGGTTGGACTTGGCATCTATATTCAGGATTTTCCCCCTGTGCGAACAGATAAAACCTACGCATCCGTTTACGTATTCTTCCGGGGTGGAAACCTCCAGTTTCATGCTTGGCTCAAGAAAAACCGGGGAAGCCTTCATAAAAGCCTCCTTAAAACCGAAAATGCCGGCCATCTTAAAAGCTATCTCCGACGAATCAACTTCATGAAAAGAGCCGTCAACCAACTCCACCTCGACATCCACCACAGGATACCCCCCGTATACCCCCTTACGCATGGCCTCAACAACTCCTTTTTCGACCGCAGGAATAAATGAGCGGGGAATCGCCCCTCCCTTGATGCTGTCCACAAACTCAAAACCTTCTCCCGGAGATTTCGGGGATACATTCAAAACCACATGCCCGTATTGCCCCCTTCCTCCGGATTGCTTTATGTATTTGCTTTCGGCGCTCGCGGGTTTTAAAATGGTCTCACGGTAGGCTACTTTCGGCTGGCCTACAACCGCCTCCACGCCAAACTCCTCTTTTAACCTATCCACTATGATCTCCAAATGCAGCTCACCCATCCCGGTAAGAATTACCTCTTTGGTTTCTTCATCCGTTTCAACTTTAAAAGTCGGATCTTCTTCCGAAAGCTTGGCCAACCCCCTGCCCAATTTGTCCTGGTCCGCACGGCTCTTAGGGGCTATACTCAACGAAATCACCGGGGCGGGGAATTTTATCGCCTCCAGAAGTATGGGATTATCTGAATCGCAAAGAGTGTCGCCGGTTGAAGTGCTGGAAAGGCCCGGTATAGCTACGATATCGCCGGCGAAAGCATAATCCACATTCTCGCGTTGATTGGCGTGCATCTGCACTATGCGGCCTATGCGCTCCTTCTTGTTTTTCAATGAATTAAGTATGTATATGCCCGTAGAAAGGATCCCGGAATACACCCTAGTATATACCAATTTGCCCATATGCTGGTCGGATTGTACTTTAAAAGCAAGCCCGCAAAAAGGTTCGCCGATGTCGGCCTTCCGCTGAATTTTCTTTTGGGGATCGTTTATATCCTCCCCTTCTACCGGGGGAAGATCAACCGGAGAAGGAAGAAAAGCAATGATAGTATCCAAAAGTTTCTGCACTCCTTTATTCTTGAAAGACGCTCCGCAGGTAACCGGCACCATCTTGTTTGCAATCGTGCCCCGGCGTATTACGCCGTATAATTCATCGGTACTTATGGAATCCTCCGATTCGAGAAACTTTTTCATCAGTTCTTCATCGAAGCTTACCGCTCTTTCCGCCATCATATGGCGGTATTTTCCGGCTTGCTCTTTCAGCTCTTCGGGAATCTCCTCCACGACAAACTCTTTCCCCAGGGAGGTATCGTCATAAATATAAGCCTTCATCTCGACCAGATCAACCACCCCCCTGAAATTATCTTCGCTCCCGACGGGAATCTCAAGGGGGATCACGTTGGCTTCAAGATCTTTTTCAATACTGTTAAGCACGGCGAAAAAATCCGCCCCGGTACGGTCCATTTTGTTTATGAAAGCTATTTTCGGCACGTGGTATTTATCGGACTGCCTCCAGACTGTTTCCGACTGCGGCTCTACTCCGCCCACCGCGCAGAATACCGCCACCGCGCCGTCCAGGACACGCAACGAACGCTCAACCTCTACGGTAAAATCAACATGTCCCGGGGTATCGATAATATTTATGCGGTGCTCTTTCCAAAAACAAGTGGTGGCCGCTGCGGTAATAGTTATGCCCCTTTCCTGCTCCTGTTTCATCCAATCCATAGTTGCGGCCCCGTCATGCACCTCCCCTATTTTATACGACCTGCCCGTGTAAAAAAGTATTCTTTCAGTAGTGGTCGTTTTCCCCGCGTCTATATGGGCCATAATACCTATATTCCGTACCTTGCTTAAGCTTATGCGGGGGACGGCAGCAGGCTTATCTTTTTCGGGGAGGGAGGCCTTTTCTTCCGGTAGTTCGGTATTTATGTCCTCTGCGGCGATTGCGGATTCCTGCCCTTTATCTGCATCCTGCGGCAGGAGTACTTCGGGCTCCCCTTCAGTTTTATCCTTGGGCTTTTCTTCAGACTTATCCTCCGCCTCCTGCGGAGAATTATTTTCCCCGCCCTCACTCTTATCATTATTATCGCCTTCTCCTGCCTGTTCATTGACGGCAGCGGGCGCCTCTCCAGGAGGGATCTCTCCCGCAGGGGGAATCTCTTCCTTCGGTTCCTGCCCCTGGCGAAGCCGGGCTATTTCCTCAGTAAGAATTTTTAACTTCTCATCGTCCTTTTCCAATTCCTTCTCCAGCTGGGTATACTCCTCGTTCAATTTATTAAATTCGGTTTTAGGCACCCATTCGCTTATCTGCTCCTTGCGCTTGAATTCGTTAACAGAGGCCAGGTATTCATCTATGCTCTTTCCTTGTTTCTCGATTTGATGTTTCTGCGCCTGTATCTGGTCTTCCTTGGCTTTAAGCTCGGACTCTTTGGCATCTAAAGATGACTTTATTTCACGGAGTTCGCGCGAAAGGTTGACATTTTTCGCGAACTCCTCCTGCAATTCGTTCTCTTTGCCCGCAAACTTATTCTTTAACTCCTGATTTTCGGGCTTGATCTTGGCCAGTTCCGCTTCTGTCCTGGCAACCCATTCCTCCCTGCGTTTTAATTCGTCGGAAAAATTTGCCTCTTTTTCTGCTGCCGAAGCGAATTCCGATTTTTCCTTTTCGTAGGATGATTTTAAACGGTTTAATTCATCTTCAAGTTCGGATGCCTGTTTCTGCAGGTACTGTATTTTCTGATCCTTGGAAGACTCGTCGGGATGGGGCTGCTCCTTATGCGCCTTTTTTTTGACACGGTCAGGGGAGGGGGAAATAAATACGCCAAAAACTGCATAAGCCACCATGGCTACCCCCACGGCGGCTAATAATGACATCGCGATCATCATTTCAGGCTATCCTTTTTCCGGATCTTGTCCAAACGTTCTTTAATTTTTGCTTCATGCCCTATATCGGTAGGCTCATAATACAGAACCTTCTTCCGGGTGTATTTCTGCCTCACGAAGTGCCCCGGGTAATCGTGAGCGTATTTATACCCTTTGCCATGACCCAGTTTCTCCGCTCCGCTGTAACTTGTATCCTTTAAGTCGTCCGGAACCTCCTGGACTCTTTTCTCTTTAATGTCGCAGGTAGCTTTTTCGATAGCCAAGTAACTGGCATTTGACTTCGGGGCGCAGGAAACATATACCACTGCCTGGGCCAAAGGGATCCTTGCCTCAGGCATCCCTACAAATTCGGAAATCTGTAAAGCCGCATTCGCCAGCACCAAAGCCAGCGGATCGGCGTTTCCAACATCCTCCGCAGCCAAAATACATATCCTGCGGGCAATAAACCGCGGGTCCTCCCCCGCATAAAGCATTTTTGCCATCCAGTATATCGCCGCGTCGGGATCGGAACCGCGCATGGACTTTATAAAAGCCGACGCAGTATCGTAGTGCCCGTCTTCATCATGGTCATAAACAACCGCTTTCTTTTGTATAGACTCCTGGGCGATATCTAAACTGAAAGGAATCCTTCCGTCTTCTCCGGGAGGAGTGGTCAAAACTCCCAGTTCCAGGGCGGCAAGCGCTCTTCTGGCGTCGCCTTCACAAATTTTCGCCAGAAAATTAATCGCCTTTTTGTCCGCCTTGATTTTCAATTCTCCGAGCCCTCTATCCTTATCCGCCAGGGCCCTATTGATTATATTCAACAGGTCAGTTATCTGCAACGCCTTTAATTCACAGACTATGGAGCGGGAGAGCAGGGCCGAAGTAAGAGAAAAATAAGGATTGTGTACGGTAGCGCCGATCAAAATCAATACCCCGCTCTCGACGTCAGGTAGAAGGATATCCTGTTGAGCCTTGTTAAAACGATGTATTTCATCTATGAACAGGATGGTTTTCCCGCCATCTTCCTTCCTTTTTAATTTAGCCCCGGAAATAATCCTGCGCAGTTCTTCAACATTGGATGTGGTAGCGTTTATTGCCGTATAGCTGGCCCGGGTTGCTCTTGCTATGCACCAGGCAAGAGAAGTTTTCCCGCATCCCGGCGGGCCGAAAAGAATCAAAGAGCTTAAGCGGTCGGCTTCAATCGCCCTTCTTAAAAGCTTTCCTTCCCCTAAAAGATGCTCCTGTCCGGATATCTCTTCGAGGCTATCCGGGCGCATGCGCACGGGCAAGGGGATATTTTTGTCTTCCCGGCTGACGGGATTGTTGGCAAATAGGTCCATTATGGCAATAGTAAAAAAAATCCCCGCAGAAGTGCCGTTGGATAGATATTTTGAACCGTTTTGGTTTCAAGTGGGAACCTCTCTTTAAGCACTCGTGCTTAGAAGAAGTTTGGCTCCCCTGAAAATAGTGTTGGTTCAATAATTATCAAATTTCCAACGCGCACCGCAGGGATATCTAAAGAACTTTTTATTCCAAGGGAAGTATAGCATATTTATGGCAAAAATCAATCCCGCCTTGCGGCTATGCCTGCCGCAAGCGTATACCAAATTTATTTTCCAGGCCGGCGCATAAGGCATCGTGCAAAGGAGAAACCTCCTCTTCAGTCAAGGTGCGGTCTTTATCCCGGTATTCGCAGGATATAGTCAACGCCCTGAATCCGGAAGGAATCTGCTTTCCCTGATAATAATCTATGATCCTTGAAGAAGACAGCAGGGAAGAAGCGCGCGTTCTTATCTCGGCAAGGATATCTTCTACGCTTATGTCATCCTTTACCAAAAAGCTTATGTCCCTGCCGATCGCCGGATACCTGGGTATCCCGGAAAATTTCTTTTCCGGAATTCCGGCAGACACAAGTTTGTTTATTCTTATTTCCGCGCATACGATTTTCTTGTTCTTTATGCCGAAAGCGGCAAGCACTTGCTCATTTAAATCAAGCATATACCCTGCCTCATCCCGACCCGCAACTACGGACACCCGTCCATTCCCGGTGGGCTTAAAAGAATAACCACCGACCCCGAGCCTGCGAAAAACGGTCTCCAGGATGCCTTTTATGTGCAAAATCCCGACTTCGTCTTTTACCAGTCCCCGCTCCAAAAACAAAGACCTCGTCCCGCACAAAGCTATACCTAAAGAGGCCTCTTCCCGGGGGCATTCCCGAGAGGGAAGGAAAATATCCGCTACTTCAAAAATACTTACACACTCCTGCTTTTGATCTAAATTATACGCGACCGTCTTGATAAGGCTCGGCAGGAGAGAGTAACGCAACACCTCCTGTTCCTTGCTTAACGGATTCAAGACTTCAAGCGGAGCAAGCTCCTGGCCGATTCCGGATTTAGCAAGAAGATTGCGATCAACCAGGCTGTATGTAATAACTTCGTTCAAACCAAGCGCGGAGAGGACCCTTTTGACCTCCGATATACTGCTCCTTGCGCCATCCTGGCTTTGACTTGGTTTTACCGCCGGCAGGGACATAGGGATCTTATTGTAACCGTAAATCCTGGCAACCTCTTCTATTACGTCTACGTAAGACTTGACATCCTGGCGGAAAGATGGAACTTTAACCAAAAGGGTTTCCTTCGGTTTAACCTTAACAAAAAAACCCAGCCTTGATAATATTTGTTTTGCCTTCAAGACCGGAACGTTTACCCCCAGGAGGCTGTTTATCTGCGACATTTTTACCTTGATCGTCGTGCTGGACGGTTCGGAAGCACCCGCGCTCCCATAAGAAAAAACTTTTCCTCCCGCCAGTTTTCTTATTAATTCCTGAGCAGCCAAAGAAGCGGTTTTTGCACCTTTTAAATCTACCCCTCTTTCAAACCTGTAAGCAGATTCCGACTGCAAACCTGTTTTTTGCCGTCCTTTACGTACAAGCACGGGATCGAAAACTGCCGACTCCAAAAGGATGTTACGGGTATCGAGAGTAACCTCCGTTTCCTTACCTCCCATAATCCCTGCCACAGCCACCGGCCTGTCCTGGTCGGCGATAACCAGGATCTCCTGGTTCAAAACCACCTGCCGGCCATCAAGAGTGATGATTTTTTCCTCCGGCCTGGCGCGGCGTACGGCGACAAACGGCCTCTTTAACGCATCCAAATCAAAGGCGTGTAAAGGTTGTCCCAATTCAAATAAGATATAATTTGTGATATCGACGATGTTGTTTATGCTCCGGCATCCCAATGATTCCAGCCTTTTCCTAAGCCAGTCCGGGGAAGGGGCCACCTTGACCCCCTGGATAACCGTAGCGCTGTAAAAAGGACAATCCTTCTCGTTGGCCACAGAAATTTCTATGCGGCGCTTGCTGCCCGCCTTTGCTTTCAGCCTGTTGAACCTGCCCATGTCAAACTTGACGCCGGTAATCGCGCCTACTTCGCGCGCGATCCCCGCAATGCTCAACCAATCCGGACGGTTGGAGGTTATCTCTATTTCCAATACAGAATCTCCCGAAGATTCTTTAAGCGAAACCACTTCTAAACCTGCCAGAGTCAGCTTTTCCGCCAACTCTTTAGGATTAAGTGTTATGTTTACAAAATCCTTCAGCCAATTATAAGTGACTTTCACTCCTCTAAACCTCCGTTTAAAAACTAAAACTGTTTCAGGAACCTAAGGTCATTTTCAAAAAATAATCTGATATCGTTTATTCCGTACTTCAACATGGCTATACGCTCAACCCCCATGCCAAAAGCAAAACCGGTAAATTTTCCTTTTTCGTACCCGGCATGCTTAAAAACGTTGGGGTGAACCATGCCTGCCCCCAGAATCTCAAGCCACCCCTTCCTGCCGCATACAGAGCACCCCTTGCCTTTGCACATAATACAGGAGATATCCACTTCCGCTGACGGCTCGGTAAAAGGAAAGAAGTGTGGCCGAAAGCGCATTTTGATATCGCTCCCGAATACGCTCTTGGCAAAAAATTCCAGGACCCCTTTTAAATCCGAAAACTTTATATTTTCATCAACCAGTAATCCTTCTATCTGATGGAACATAAAAAGGTGGCTGGCGTCGACCGCGTCAGGACGATATACCCTGCCAGGGACAACGATTGCCAAAGGAGGCTTGCGGTTCTTCATAACGCGCACTTGCATAGGAGAGGTATGGCTGCGCAAAAGCAGTTTCGGATAATCCTTGAGATAAAATGTATCGAAGGCATCCCTGGAAGGATGGTCTAAGGGTATGTTCAAACCTGTAAAATTATTGAATTCCGTCTCTATCTCGGGCCCCTCGAGCACGGAAAACCCCATCCTGGCAAAAATACCGCAAATCTCTTCTATAACCTGGACTATCGGATGGCTGCTTCCTAATTCCTGTGCAATCCCGGGCAGGCCGATATCCGTCTCTTTTTTATCCGAAATGGAAGCTTTAATATTTAACGCGTTCAATCTGGAGGAAACGGATTCTGTAATCCGCAGCTTTAAAGCGTTTACCTCCCTTCCGAAAACACCTCTTTCCTCTGGCGGTAGAGAGCCGATCGCTCCGGTCAGATCCGCCAAGACGCCCTTTCTCCCCAGGTATTTGACGCGTATCGCTTCAATATCCTGCGCTGACGATGCCGCACTTAAATCATCTTCTAACTGCGCTTGAATAGCGTTAATATCCATATCAAAATCAAAGCTCCAAATAAAACGATGCTGATATTTTTTTTCCTTGCCTGCAAATCTCTTTTTAGCGGCCCGCCCGCCTCAATCCTCCGGATCGTTTTAGCATGGATATCCAAATCCCCGCCGTGCTCCGGGCAGGCCCGGTGAAAAACCCCGATCACCTCTATTTTATCGCCGCGATTCTTGTAGTCTCCGGAAAAACGTATCTCCCTGGCCATCCGGGCATCCATCCATACCCCGATGGAATTGCTTCCATCGCTTATATTAACCCAGGCATGCTCCCCGCGTAACATTATATCACCAATAACCTCTCCTGAATAAACTATTGTTTTCCCGTCGTAATTCACGGCATTTCCAATCAACTCCCTGCTGCTCAAAATTGCCGCGTTCGCGGAAGCAATAAAGCAATTAAAGAATAGGAGGAAAAACAGCGTTATACAGATCCCCTGGTTTTTTTTCATTTTCCCCTGACAATCGCGATCAAAAAGCCTAAGATCGTAAAAACAGACATGAATTCCAGCCTTCCTATCCACATCTGTATTATATAAGTGGTCTTTAAGACAGCCGGCATTCCTGCATTGGTAATCCCGCACGAGAGTCCGACATTGGCGGCAGCTGAGGTGGACTCAAAAAGCGAATTTAAAAAACTGTTTCCGTAAAACATCCCCACAAGCGCGCCTGCAACATACAAAATTATATAAGCCAGGGTAATGATTAACGCCCCGCGTACAAGCTTATCGTCAAGGAAAACCTCTTTAATGTGGTGCATTTTCTCGATAACCAAAGCTCTTTCCGGCATAATTATCCTCTTCAGATCCTGTTTGAAAGCCTTGACAATTATGCCTATGCGTAACATTTTAATCGCTCCCGTGGTAGAACATATCGCTCCCCCTAAAGACATCGCCAGGATCACTCCCACCAAAGACAAGTGGTTCCAGTCCATTGTAAACTGCTGCGGGTAGATGGTCTGAAATCCTGTACCGCTGTGAGCGGAAATCAACTGGTAAAAACCTTTCCTAAAAAGAGACCAGACGGAAGAATAACTGCCGGTTTTCGACAACCCCAGCGCGACAATCGAGAAACTTGACGCAACGGTAAGAAAAAGAACGCTGGTTTCTATGTTCCTGTAAATCTCCCTGCGGTTGCCGGTCCATAAATGATAATGCAGCTTGAAGTTAAGCGCGCCCATCACCATTATCACTATAGTAATAATCTCGTACGCCGCGCTGTGATAATATAATATGCTTTGGGACTGCGGGCTGAACCCCCCCGTATCAAAAGCGGTCATAAATATGCACGCTCCGTGAAAAAACGAATTAAGCGGTCTCATCCCGTTTACGACACCAGTTATCCCCAAAGCCAATGTCCCCAGGATAAGATAAACAAGGCTGACCAGCCAGATAAACCTGGAAGTATGCACTACATTAGGGAGAATTTTCTCTTCGCGGGCCTCCCCTACGTACATCTTGAAAGCCCCGGAGAAACCGCGCACAAAGAACGACAGGGCAATTACCACTATGCCCTGCCCTCCCAGGAACATAATGATGTGCCTCCAAAGATTATGAGTGTAGGAAAGATGGTCTAAGTCCTGCACCAAGACCAGCCCCGTGGTTGCAAATCCGGACATCGAGTCGAAACAAGCGTCAAGAAAAGAGTTCCAATGCCCGCTGAGATGCAAGGGAATGGCCCCCAGGAACATGGCCGCCACCCACGACAAGCTCACCACGATCATTCCCTGCATCCAATTCAAATCTTTATCCGTGCGGCACAACCTGACCAACAGGACCCCAAGCAAGACGGATATTTCCATCCCGATCAAAAAATCCAAAGAAGGGTTGAGTTCCCAAAACAACAATCCCGCGGCAATCGGGATGGTCATAGTAAGGGCCAGGCCCAGGATTATCTTGCCGAGATAAAAACCGATTATCTTTAAATCTTCCAGGCGGGGGCGCAGAATCATCTTTTAAAAATAAAAACGGCGGAGCAAATCAGCAGGGCCGTAAGCATAATGGAAAAAACATATAAAAATTCCGTAGTAATCCCTAAAATGATATTCCAAACCGCTTTAAATTTCATTTTAAAATTTACCGGCCAACAAATTCAACAATTGCGGCTCATTGCCAACCAGGGTAAGGGCGATAACGTCGTCTCCCGGCTTAAGGACCGTATTTCCTTTAGGTAAAATCACCTCTTCGCCGCGTACAATGGAAACAAGCACCGCATCCTGCGGCAGGGATATATCCTTTACTTCTTTATTGATCACGGGGGAGTCGCTGGGAAGATCCACGCGTACTATGGCGAGCTTGCCTCGTTTAAAACTCATCAAATTCACAAAATCGGAGAAGGAAACTTCTTCCTCTATTACCTTAGCTATAATCTTGGTAGAATCTACGGGGACATCTATGCCTAATTCATTGAACGTGTACTCATTATCGGGATTATTCACCCTCCCTACCGTACGCTGGAGATTGAACTTCTCCTTGGCCAGCTGGCAGATAATCAAATTATCCTCATCGTCCCCGGTAACCGCGGCCAAGACATCGGCCCGCCCGATCCCCGCCTCTTCCAGTATCTTAGGATCGCACCCGTCTCCGTTAACCACCAGGACTTCCAACTCCTTGGCTACTTCATCGCAAACTATACGGTCTTTATCTACGATGCTCACCGCATGCTTACCCTGGCACAGTCTTTTAGCCAGGAAATACCCTACCTTACCGGCCCCCACAATCAGAATATGCATTGCTATTTTTCTCCCAGATGAAACCTATCCCGTACCTCCTGCAGACTGGAAACCTTGACAACCCCCATCAATATATCCTTGTTTTTCAACACGGTTTTGGATTCCGGGATAATAACCCCCTGCATCCTTCTGATGGCGCTTACTATGAATTCCCCTGGGATATTTATGTCCTGGATGGTCTTGCCGACAAGGCTGTTTTTGACTTCGATTTCGATAATGCCCAAATCTTTGGATTCGATTAAATAGCTCGAAAACCGGCTTTCTATTATCTTGTCCCTGAGCATGGATGAAAAGAGCATCGTCCCGCTGATAATATTCAAGCCCAACGCCGAATAAATATGCGCACGCTGCGGATCGTATACCCTGGCAAAAACCTTGGGCACGTGAAAAATCTTTTTCGCGACCTGCGCGCTGATAAGGTTGGTATTATCCCCATTGGTCACTGCGCAAAAGGCGTCCGTTTTTTCAATGCCTACCTGCTTCAAAAGGGCCAGGTCGAAACTGTTCCCTACCATGGTCAACCCGTTAAAGGTATCCCCAAGCCGGTGAAAAGAATCGCGTGATTTGTCTATGATAACCACGTCGTGCCCTTCTCCGGAAAGGAGCTTGGCCAATTCTGCGCCTACCCTACCGCAACCAGCTATAATCACATACATGGATTACCCCTGTCAAAAAGGGAACGGCTATTTCTTGACTGTTTCGACTATTTTATTGAAGGCCGCGTTGTCTTTTACGGCCAAGTCCGCCAGTATTTTACGGTCCAGACCGATCTTTGATTTCTTCAACCCGTTTATAAAAGCGCTGTAGCTTATCCCGGCCTGGCGGCAAGCGGCGTTAATACGCGTGATCCAAAGGCCGCGGATTTGTCTCTTTTTGTTGCGGCGGTCGCGGTAAGCATATTTTAAAGCGTGCATCAGCGTCCTTTTTGCCTGCTGATACTGCTTGCTACGGTCGCCCCAAAAACCTTTGGCTTGCTTTAAAACCTTTTTCTTTCTCTTTCGGGTTGCAACACTGTGTTTTACTTTTGCCATTTTGTTTCTCCTTTAAAACCCTTAACCATAAGGCAGCATGGATTTTACGAATTTCGCTTCCTTTTCACCGGCAAGGGACTTACGTTTTCTCAGTTTCCTGATTTTACTTGTTTTTTTGGATGAAGCCAGATGGCTTTTGCCACCGGCAGAATATTTAACTTTACCCTTCTTGGTAAGTTTAAAACGCTTCGCCACCCCTCTCTTTGTCTTCAATTTACCCATTTTTTCTCCTTTATAACCTTATTATATCTTATTTTGGCGCAATCACAAAGGACATAATTCTCCCCTCAAGCGACGGGGCCCTTTCCACCTGTCCTTCGTTTTGAGTATGTTCGATGAATTTGTCAACCACCTTTCTCCCCAGGTCCAAATGTTCCATCTGCCTGCCCCGGAAAAACAGATTGACCTTCACTTTATCTTTTTTCTTCAAGAAAACAGCTGCGTGCTTTACCTTAGTAGCAAAATCATGTTCATCTATATTGGGTTTCAGGCGGATTTCCTTCAGCCGGCCTTGCTTCTGATGTTTTTTGGCTTCCCGCTCTTTTTTTTCGATATCGTATTTGAATTTACTGAATTCGATAATGCGGCAAACCGGCGGAACGGCCTTTGGGGCAACCTCCACCAGATCAAGCTCCTGCTGATTAGCCATATCCAAAGCCCTTTGCGTAGACATGATCCCCAGCTGACTGCCGTCATGACCGATAACTCTCACCTGAGACGAGCTAATCCGTTCGTTTATACGAATGAATTTTTTTATAGCGACCACCTCTCTTTCTATTTATACTGCTTAATTTGATTTAACAGGTCTTCCGCAAATTTATCCTTCGTTACCGCCCCCTGGTCCCCCATGCCCTTCTTACGCACGCTGACCGTACCCTGTTTGGCTTCCCGCTCGCCCAAAATCAAACAATAAGGAATCTTGTTCAGCTCCGCGTTACGTATCCTCTTATCGAGAGTCTCATTGCGCGCATCCATATCCGTCCGTATCTGGTTCTTTTCCAAAAACTCTTTTACCTGTCCGGCATAAGACAAGACCGTTTCTTTTATCGGGATCAGTAAAACCTGGGTAGGGCTTAACCATAAAGGGAGCTCCCCTTTATAATGTTCAATGAGCGCGCCGATAAAACGCTCCAGGCTCCCCAACAAAACCCTGTGCAGCATAATAGGCTGCTTTTCTCTGCCATCCTCATCCACGTATGCCAGATCGAACCTTTTAGGCAAAGCAAAATCGCACTGGATAGTGGCGCACTGCCAGGTCCGCTTAAGGGCGTCCTTTAACTTTATGTCGATCTTGGGTCCGTAAAAAGCGCCGTCCCCATGGTTAATTTCATAGGGTAACCCTTTTTCTTTCAACGAATCCTCAAGCGCTGCTGTTGCTTTCTGCCAGTCTTCGTCCGAACCGATATATTTTTCCGGACGCGTGCTTAATTCTATTCCCCAGTGTTCGAAACCGAAAACTTTCATTGTTTCAAATACAAAATCAATGATGCCGCTTATCTCCTGCCGCAGTTGTTCGGGAAGACAAAATATATGCGCATCGTCCTGGGTAAAGCCCCTCACGCGCAGAAGCCCGTGTAAGACTCCGGCTTTTTCCTTTCGATAAACCGTGCCCAGTTCAAAGAACCTTATGGGAAGGTCCCGGTAACTGCGGCTCTTTGATTTGTAAATCAGGATATGCCCCGGGCAATTCATGGGCTTCAATACAATCTCCCTGTCTCCCTCCGAGGAAAAATACATATTCTCTTTATAATAATCATAATGTCCGCTGGTCTTCCATAAAGATGCATCCATGATATGCGGGGTAATCACCAGCTGGTATCCCCGCTTCAGATGCTCTCTTTTCTCGTAATCCTCGATAATTGTCCGCAGGAGGGCGCCCTTGGGATGATAAAAAACCAGCCCTGCGCCGGCTTGCTCATGGTAAATATCGAACAACCCCAGCTGCGGCCCCAGTTTTCTGTGGTCGCGCAGTTTCGCCTCTTCCAAAGAATTCAGATATTCTTCCAGCTCGCCTTTAGTATTGAAGCAAGTCCCGTATATCCTCTGCAGCATGGGGTTGGTCTCAATGCCGTGCCAATACGCCCCGGCAACAGACAATAGCTTGAAGAACTTTATTTCTCCGGTCGAATTAACGTGCGGCCCGCGGCAAAGATCAAGGAAATCTTTGCCGGTATTATAAACGGAAACCTTTTCATTCGGCAGGCCCCTTATCAATTCAACCTTGTAATCCTCCTTCATCCCCTCAAAAAGCTTGATCGCCTCTTCTTTCCCCATCTCCTGGCGCACAAACGGTTCATCGGCGGAGACAATCTTTTGCATCTCCTGCTCAATCTTTAACAAATCATCGCTGCTGAACGGATCTTTCTTATCAAAATCGTAATAAAACCCGTCTTCGATAGCCGGGCCGATAGCCAGTTTTACCTCCGGCCAAAGCCTCTTCACCGCCTCGGCCATAATATGCGAACAGGAATGTCTTAAAATAGATATGTCCATTTTTAAATGGGCCCAAGTGGACTTGAACCACTGACCTTTGCGATGTCAACGCAACGCTCTAACCAACTGAGCTATGAGCCCGATTATTTCAGTGCCGGCTCATAGCGAAATCCTCTTTTCCCAACGACGAGGGATATTTGATATCCCGAGGAGCCCCTGCGGCTTTTGCAGGGGCTGAGCTATGAGCCCTTACAATATCAACTTCTTGGAATTATCTCCCTTTTGCCTGCGGAGATATATACTGGGCAAGAAGGGAGTCGAACCCTTACGACCTTGCGGCCAACAGATTTTAAGTCTGTCGTGTATGCCATTCCACCACTTGCCCTTAATGATGGAGGCGACGAGCGGAATTGAACCGCTGAATAGTTGTTTTGCAGACAACTGCCTTACCACTTGGCTACGTCGCCAAACCTATAAAAACTTTTCCGCTTCACCAATAATATCATCCACCCCTGCCAGACAACCCAAGCCGGACCTGCCACAGGCAAGCTGGCCTTCGCGCGGCTGGATAATTTTATAACCACAGGATTGCAATTTCGCTATATTCTCCTGTGTGATTTTATTCTTATACATATTCTCGTTCATTGCGGGAGCAACCAGGACATGCGTTCTGCTGGCGCATATGGTACAGGTCAAAAGATCATCGCAGATGCCGGCTGCCATCTTGGCTATAATATTGGCCGTGGCCGGGGCGACCAGGATCAAGGACGCCTCCTGGGCCAAAGAAACATGCTCTATCTCCCAGTTTTCCGGTTCGCTGAACACATCCGGCCCGTAAACCTTGTTCCCGCTCAAAGAAGAAAAAACTATCGGCCTGATCAGACGCTCCGCTTCGCTGGTCATAATGACTTTTACCGTAAACCCGCGTTCTTTGAATCTGCGGACAAGATCGCAGGCTTTATAAATAGCGATACTTGCCGTTACTCCCAAAATAACGGTTTTTCCTGTCTTTGACATTATTCTTTCGGTTTGTTTTCTTTTGCTTCCACTTTCCCTTGTTCTATTTCATGCAGGGCTACCGTAGACGGTTTAGTGGAAAGCTCGTCTTCAACCAGCTTTGGCTTCCCTTCGGCTATCTCCAAAGCCCTCTTTGAAGCCAATATTACCAGCTTATATATAGACCCGCAACTTTTTCCTAAAAGCCTTTCCCTTCCTTTATATTCCATTTTTTCCTCCGGATGACAGGACTTATGAAACGGTTTCTTTAAAAAAAATCTTTTTTAAGACTTCAAGCGCGCTTTTCAGGTTCTCGTTCAAAACGCAATATTTAAACTGAGACGCCGCCAGAATCTCTTGTTTCGCCAAAAACAAACGCTGCCTGACTTCTTCTTTGCTGGTTTCTCTGCGCCGGCTCTCGATCCTTGTTTTAAGCGTTTTAAGCGAGGGAGGGAGGACAAAGATTGTCACCGCGTTGCGGGGGTATTTTTTACGCAAAATTCTTGCCCCGTTGATATCCAGGCATAAACCGATATGCTTACCCTCCTTGAGTCGCGTTTCCACGAGGTCTTTGGGCGTCCCGTAATAATATCCCAAATACCTGGTCCATTCAAGAATTTTTTTGGCTTTTAACAAACGGTTAAATTCATTTTTGCCGACAAAAAAATAATCCCTCCCCTGTCTCTCCCCCGCGCGCCTGGGCCGGGTAGTTACAGAGCATGATTTTACCAAAATCCTGCCGATTTTTTTATCATGGAGGAGCTTGGCCAACAAGGTGGTTTTACCCGATCCGGAAGGTCCGGAAATTACAAATATCTTCCCTTTGATTGCGCTTCTGCTGAAAGCAGAGCTGCGAATCTTCAAACTATCCTTGCCTTTCG
This sequence comes from Candidatus Omnitrophica bacterium UBA6249, assembly GCA_002441305.1. Taxonomy (GTDB): domain Bacteria; phylum Omnitrophota; class Gorgyraeia; order Gygaellales; family Profunditerraquicolaceae; genus UBA6249. The sequence continues at coordinate 65,340 of DJVT01000005.1, read as the reverse complement.
GCTTCTTGGTTTCCACTACTCTATGTTTTGTACCTGTTCCCGGATTTTTTCAATCTGGCTTTTCATCTGTACAGCCCTTCCGGATACAACCAGATCGAAGGATTTTGCCGCCAAGGTATTAGCCTCTCTTTGCATTTCCTGTGTGATAAAATCCAACTCTTTGCCGGCAGGCCCCCCCTTGTTGATCTTTTGCTGGAAATTCCTGATATGAAAACTCAGGCGGTCCATCTCTTCGGCTATATCCGCCCCTTTTAAGAAAGCCGCCCGTTCTTCTTCCGATTTTATCCGGCGGGCCCTTGTTTTAACCGCTTCTCCAAACCTCTTTCTAACAAAACACAGCTCTTTTTTTAACTCCTCGCAACGCTTCTTTAAAACCCCGGACAAAGCTTTTCCTTCTTTCTGTCTTGTTTTCACCAGAGCCAAAAGAGCCTGCTGCAGTAAAGGTTTAAAACACTCCCAGATATGCGCGCCCGCCGGCTTATCTTCTTTAAGCGACAGCACCCCGGGAAGACGAATGAGCGAATCAAGGCTTAAGCCGCCTTTTATCCCGAATTCTTTTTTTATCCCGTTTAACTCATGCAGGTATTTTTTCAACAGGTTCCGGTTTATAAAAATACCGTGCGCCTCCCCGCTCTTTATGCTCACGGAACATAAAACCCTCCCCCTGCCTATAGCCAGATCGACTTCTTTTTTAATCTTGTCCTCGAGAGAAAGCATTCCTTCAGGCAAATGAAAAACAATCTCCCTGAATTTATGGTTAGTGCATCTTAACTCTACATAAATCCTGCCTATCGAATCAATATCCGCTTCCCGGCTTCCAAAACCGGTCATGCTGCTGATAGCCATCATAAGCCCCTTAATTGCCAGTCTCTATGCCCAAGCCCTGGTTTTTATTTCCTTCTGAACAATAGGTTTTGTAGGATAAAGGTCGACGATAATCTCCTCGGGAGAAAACCAAAGCTTGATTTCTCTTTCCGCATCCGATTCATCAGATGAAACATGTATGACATTCTCATAAAGCCCGGAAGTGGTTATCCTCCCGTAGGAACCGCGGATAGATGTAGATTCCGCCTCTTCCGGATTTGTGGCTCCCGCCAAAGTGCGGCATTTTTTAATCGCGTCCTCTCCCCAATAAACCAATGCCATAACCTTTTTTCTATCGTGCATCTCCCCCTGTAAATATTTTATAAGTTCCCCAAAAAACGGTTTGTCTTCCAAGTGCCTGTAATGCTCTCTGGCCAGATCTCCGGAAACGCGCACCATCTTGGCGGCCACAATTTCCAGCTTGGTTTCAGACAGCCTGCTGAGGATATTCCCGGTAAGGGACTTTTTTAAACCGTCGGGTTTAATAAGAATCAACACCGCTTGAGACATTATCCGTTTCCTCCTTTTATGACATTGACTATGCGTTCCAAATCCTCTTGCGAGTAGAATTCAATGTTTATATGACCCCTTTTCTTGTTTTTTACTATTCTTACCTTGGTAGCCAGAGAATGCTGAAGCCTTTCCTCAAAAACAGCGACTACCGGATCTTCGTGCCTTTGTTTCATTTTTCTTTTTATTGTTTTGGGGCGGATGCTTTTTATCAGGCTTTCCAGCTCTCTTACGGACAACCCTTTCGAAATAACATCCTGCACAAGCTTACGCTGATAATTTACATCTTCCACCTCTAAAAGAGCTCTTCCATGGGCAAAGCTTATGCGGCCTTTCTTCATTTCCTCTTGGATCTCATGGGGCAGCTTTAATAGCCTCAAAGTATTAGCCACGGAAACCCGGGATTTCCCCAAAACATCACTAATCTTTTCCTGGGTAACACTGAATTTTTCTACTAGATGCTGGTAAGCATGGGCTTCCTCGATAGGATTAAGCTCTTCTCTCTGGATATTCTCTATTAAAGCCAGCTCTAAAGAATCCTGGTCGTCTGCATCGCGAATAATTACAGGTAACTCATTGAGCCCCAACGAGTTAGCAGCACGGAACCTTCTTTCTCCCGCTATCAGCTCGAAATAATCCCCTTTCCTTCTAACAAGAAGAGGCTGAATAACCCCTTTTTCCTTTATAGAAAGAGATAACTCATCTATGCTTGTCTGATCGAACTCCTCCCTGGGCTGAAAAGGATTAGGTTTGATTTTAGAAGCTGCAACATACATTATCTCTTTTTTGCCGGAAACGCTCTCTTCGGATACCTTCTCGGGAATTAACGCACTTAAACCTTTACCTAAGGCTCGTCTTTCCATTATAAATCTCCTTGTGGCGTATTGGTGTTTAAAGGTAAACCCAATATTTCCCTGCTTAGTTCATCGTATTTTTGCGCCCCCAAAGAATCTTTATCATACAATACAATCGGTTTTCCAAAACTGGGGGCTTCGGTCAATCTTATATTCCTTGGTATAACAGTGTTATAAACCTTTTCTTTAAAATGATCCCTTGCTTCCTGTATTACCTCTTTGGTCAAGTTTGTACGAAAATCCGCCATTGTCAACAAAACCCCTTCTATATTAAGATGCGGATTTATGTTTTCTCTTACAAGTCTAATTGTATTATGGAGTTGCGTTAAACCTTCGAGTGCATAATATTCACACTGCACAGGGATAATTACAGAATCTGCGGCACATAATCCATTAATAGTAAGTAACCCCAGGGATGGCGGAGAATCGATAATTATAAAATCATATTTTTCTTTTTCTATCTGCAGGGATTTTTTAAGCCTATATTCTCTTCCCAGTGCCCCTACTAACTCTACTTCTGCGCCAGTTAAATCAAGATTTGAAGGGGCTAAAGAAAGATTCTTGATATTCGTTTCTTTCAAAATCTCGGATATATCCGATTCTTCAAGCAGGATATGATATGTGCTCTTTTTAACGTCGTGCTTGTTTATTCCTATCCCGCTAGTGGCGTTTGCCTGAGGATCTAAATCAATTAACATAGTCCTTTTGCCCGCCATGGCTAGATATGAAGCAAGATTTATAGAAGTTGTGGTCTTGCCGACTCCACCTTTTTGGTTACAAATAGCTATTATTTTACCCATTGGCATTATTAATAGAAAATGTTCCACGGGGAACATTTTCCTTTTAAATAAGCTATACTAAAAAACAAGGAAAGTCAAGGTCTTTATTGGCCCGTAATTACGCTAACGCGTATTTTTGCCGGTTTTTCTCCAGGCATACCAAAAAGTCCTTTTTTCTCTTCAGATAAAATCTGTACTTTTACACTATTTCTTGGCAGGTTTAATTTTTGTAAAGCCTTTTTAATAGCTTCTTCGACGGTTTTTCCTTCTATTTCGATATATTGCGGGTTTTTCATTTTTGTTTATTTAGGCGCATTTGATAAACAAGCATTAATGTGCTATTCACAAACCAATAAAGCACCAGTCCTGCCGGCATATGGTAAAAAATAACACCAAACATTACCGGCATTACAATGGACATTATTTTTTGTTGTTGCGCAGCATCGCCAGTAGCTTTAACTACAGATATTTTTTGCTGTACAAACATCCCAATAGCCATTAATATGGGCAATAAATTTACCTGATTGCCCAGGATAGGAATGGAATTTTTTAGAACAAAAAGCTGGTCTGGAGATGACAGGTCCTTGATCCATAGAAAATCTGCTCCTCGCAAATCTACTGAACGGATTAAGGCTTGATATAAAGCAAAAAATATGGGCATCTGCAATAATAGAGGAAGGCATCCGCCAAGCGGATTAACCTGGTGGACCTTATACAGTTCCATCATTTCTTTATTAAGCCTTTGCGGATTATCCTTAAATTGCTTTCTCAATTCTTCAATTTTAGGCTGCAGCGCCTGCATTTCTTTCATGGATTTCATTTGCTTCAACATGAGAGGAAACAAAAGAAGGAATACGGCAACGCTCAATATAATAATTGCCCAACCCCAATTATGCACTATATTATAAAATAACCCTAAAAGTTGTAATAAAAGCTGGGCGATAAAATCAAATATTCCAAAATAAATAATGCCTGTCCATTCAGGATTTATTTCATTAATTGCTTTTAATTTTTGCGGGCCTAAGTAGATTTTATAAGAATGTCCAATCTGTTCGCCCGGCCCTAAATTTAAATTACTGCCAAATATTCCGATTTCAGACTCCTGGTTACTGATCTTCTTGATATAACCGCTATAATCGCTATCCAATGGTTCAATAATGGCACAAAAATATTGATCCCTCAACCCTATAAATTTGATACTTGCTTCATTGATTGTTTTAGAAGCCGATGAATGGAAGGTCTTTTCATTGGTCCCTATATAAACATCCTGATATCTCGCCTGGCTGTTCTTGTTTGAAATATCCAGAGTACCCAATGTCAGCCTGTTATTGACAGAAATTGGGCGAGGGCTTAAATTTTGAACCAAAATCTTTAACTCTATGGTATTACTATTGTTAAGTATAACGAAATTCTTGGTTATACGTCTATTTTTATCTTCGGATACAAAAGAAATCTCTTCTTTAGATGCCGCCTTTTGCTTAAAGTTTGACGGGGAATCAAAATATAATCCGTTTTTCAGTACAAGACGATGCTCCCTATTTTTCTTAAAAACTACCTCTGCGATATCCGCCCTTAGCGGATCAAAAGTTATCTCTCTATCGAGCTGGTAAAACACCGTCTTTTCTTTAGGGGCGCCCGGGGAAGTATCTGCCATGGCCTCTGTGGATGGAGTTTCCTGCTTATCGGCAACAGGATAACCGGTCTGCGTGGGATTTTTTATAACACTATCAGCCCCAATATGTTGCGACTTTGGAGCCAAGGCAGACCAACTTAAAAGTACTAATAAAGAAAGCGCTATAGCTGCTATTAAACGTTTTTCCATAATTAAATGAGTGGGTCATATCCTGACCGGCCGGAGAACGGATGGCAAATCAAGACTCTTTTAAACCCCTTAATTGATCCTTTGATTAGGCCGTATTTCTGTATCGCCTGTTTAGTATACTCTGAACAGCTTGGCTCGAAACGGCAGCTTACCGGCAAAAAAGGCCGCAGATATCGTTGATATAAATTAATCAAATTTACTGCCAGTTTCATCCGGAATTAAATTGAAAGCTTTTTTCTGCCTTTTTTCCGTCGACGAGCAATCAGTTTCCTGCCGGACTTGGTTGACATCTTTTTACGGAATCCCTGGCGTTTTTTCCCTACGATATTCGACGGTGTTTTTAGATTTTTCTTCATCGAAAACAACCTCCGCTTGTCCCGGGAAATCCCAACCTCCCCGGGAATTTATATTTCCTACGCTTGTTAATTCTGTGAATTGTAACATACAATATTAGCGTGGTCAAGTTTTTTATTGACGGGGGCGAAGTTTAATGTATAATGATTGAAGTTTAACTCTTAGATTGGCAATAGTTTTAATTCCTGGTCAAAAAATAAATATAGGCTTTTTGACAGTAGCTTTATCTTATCCACAGATTTATACAATATGTGTACAATCTGTTAATTCCAATTACCGCAAAAGGTTCCTTCAAAAAAAGTGAACACCTGTGTAAAATGTCTGACTTGATAAAATCCTGGGAAGAGGCCAAGGAACACCTCAAAGCCAAACTGGGAGACACCATCCTTTTGACCTGGATATCCCCTTTGAAAATTTCTTCCTCCGACGGGGGAAAAATTAATCTTGAAGCCCCGGACCAATTTTTTAAAACCTGGGTGGAAAAGCATTACTGGGATTCCATTCTTTTGGCTTTAAAAGAAACCGGGCTTGACTCCACAGACATTTCCCTCAGCGCAGACAGCAGAGAAAAGGCCCTGCCTGAAATAGAAATAAAAAAAGAGGCCTGCGCAACGAGGACGCTCCCCAAAAGCGCGTTACTCAATCTGAATTCACGCTACACCTTTGAAAACTTTGTAGTGGGACCCTCCAATCGGCACGCTCATGCGTATTCTCTGTCGGTTGCCAATTCCCCGGCAAAAACCTATAACCCTTTATTTATATACGGCGGGGTGGGGCTCGGGAAAACCCATCTCATACAGGCTATTTGCCATCAAATAAAAAACAGCTCTTCTCCTGAAACAAAAATTTGCTATGTATCAAGCGAAAAGTTTACCAATGAGCTGATCGATGCAATCCTCCATAGGACAACCTCGTCGTTTCGCCAGAAATACCGCAATCTGGATGTGCTGGTTATCGACGACATCCACTTTATTGCCGGAAAAGAATCAACCCAGGAGGAATTTTTCCATACTTTCAACTCGCTGTATGACGCTCACAAACAAATCATTTTTTCCTCCGACCGGCCGCCTAAAGAAATCACCAATCTCCAGGAAAGACTTGTATCGCGTTTTGGATGGGGCTTAGCAACCGATATCCAGCTCCCCGACCTGGAAACAAGAGTGGCAATTCTGAAGAAAAAAATAGAAAGGGAACCGGTAAACGTTCCTGAAGATGTGATCTTCTTTATCGCTCAGCTTATAAAAACCAACATCCGGGAACTCGAAGGAGCGCTGATCAGGACTATCGCTTATTCATTACTGGAAGAAGAGCCTATAAGTCTGGATTTAACAAAAGAAGTGTTAAAAGACCTGTTAAAAGAACCTAAAAAGCTTATAACCGTGGATTTTATTCAACGCTGCGTTGCGGAAGAATTCGGGGTCTCTTTGCAGGAATTAAAGACAAAGAGGCGTAACAAACAGGTTGTTTTACCGAGGCAAATTGCGATGTATTTAAGCAGGGAGTTAACCGATCTTTCATTGCCCGAAATAGGAGAGATGTTCGGAGGGAAGGACCACACTACAGTATTGCACTCTTGTAAAAAGATAAAGGACGGTGTCGGGAAAAACCCCTTATTAAAAGAACAGGTTGAAAAAGTTATCCAAGTAATTAAACAGTAATTCACCGGTTATTCAACATGTTTTTTTGCTGTAATATCTTAAAATTATGCCGGTTATAAACTTTTCAACAGAGATTTAACCCAATGAATATTACAAAGATATATAAATATTTATATAATAAATAAGGAGAAACAAATAATGAAATTCAAGGTGAAAAAAGATAACCTGGTAAGCTCTATTCAAACCGTACAAAACATAATAACCTCTAAATCCGCCTTACCTATTCTTTCTAATATATTAATAGAAACTCAACAATTCGGAATCAGGCTTACCGCCACTGATTTAGATATAGGAATAACCTGTGCAATACCTGTTGATATACAGGAACCCGGCGCTATAACCATTCCCGCTAAAAGATTTAGCGATATAATTAAAGAGTTTCCCGTTGATATGGTTAACATAACCACGAAAAAGAATAACCTGGTGGTTATTGATTCGGACCTGTGCCAATTTAAAATTATGGGGTTAGCGAAAGAGGAGTTCCCGAAACTTCCTGAATTTAAAGACAAAAAAGTTGTTAAGATTAAACAATCTACACTAAGAGAAATGCTGGGGTTGACTTCTTTTGCCGTTTCCTTCGATGAGACAAGATATGTTTTGAACGGAATTCTTTTTAAAATCAACAAGGGTATTTTGACGCTTGTTTCTACTGACGGGAAGAGGCTGGCTATAGCGGAGAGAAAGCTGGATGTGGATTTGGATGCGGATATAAACATTATTGTCCCCATTAAAACCATACATGAACTGATACGTAATTTGAAGGAAGATGCGGGAGATGTATCTATTGTGGTTGGGAATAATCAGTCTCTTTTTGATTTAGGGGGCGTAGCCATAGTTTCCCGCCTTATTGAAGGGGAGTTCCCTGATTATAAACAAGTAGTGCCCCCGGTGTCGGATAATAAAATAAAGATCGAACGCAACCTGTTCTTGCTGGCGGTAAAAAGAGCCTCTCTTTTATCCACTTCCGATTATCAAGCCGTAAAGCTGGAGGTTTTTAAGAACAAACTGGTGATCTCGAAGTCTACCCCGGATGTAGGCGAGTTTTATGAGGAGATGGCCGCAGAATATCAGGGCAAAGAACTGGTGATAGGTTTTAATCCTGTTTATCTGATAGATATTTTGAAAAACCTGAACGATGATTTTGTAAATTTAGAGCTTATTGACGGGGAGAAGCCCGGGGTAATCCGGATCAATGGTTATGTGTACATAGTGCTGCCCATGCGTATTAATTAATATGGAGCTTTTGAAGGATTCTGTATATGGGGTGATGAAAAATCTCGTCGCTAAAGGCGGCGGCTTTCAAGATAAGGATTTAAGCGGATGTTTAAAAAAAATCTTGACAAAAAAAGAGTTGGGGCATATAAAAGTTAAATATTTTAAAAATGGGGTTTTATCGCTTAATATAGATTCATCTCCATGGCTTTATAGTGTAAGCCTTAAAAAAGAAAAGCTTTTGGCGTGTTTAAGAGAAAAGGAACCGGGTTTAAAGGATATTAAATTTTTTATCGGGGAGATCGGGTGAAAAAAACTGACGAGGCGGTTAAGGCCGTACCCAAAAATACAGAAAAAAACAAAGTTTATGACGCCACCAGCATACAGGTGCTGGAGGGTATTGAAGCTGTCAGGCGGCGTCCGGCAATGTATATAGGGGATACTTCTATAAGAGGGCTGCATCATCTTGTTTACGAAGTAGTCGATAACAGTGTCGATGAAAGCCTTGCCGGCTTTTGCGATTCTATCTTTGTTTGCGTGCAGGCCGATAATAGCATATCGGTGAGCGACAATGGACGCGGCATCCCCGTGGATATGCATAAGACGGAAAAGAAGCCCGCCGTAGAGGTGGCTTTGACCACGCTGCACGCCGGGGGTAAATTTGACCACAGGTCTTATAAGGTGTCCGGGGGGCTTCATGGCGTGGGCGTGAGTTGCGTAAACGCTCTTTCCGACTGGCTGGAAGTAGAGGTAAAAAGGGACGGGAAGACCTATCACCAGCGTTATGAAAAGGGCAAGACTGTATCCAAGCTTACGGTTATTGGAAAAAGCAGTTCTACGGGGACAAAAATCACCTTTAAGCCGGATAAGACGATTTTTAGCAAAACCGAGTATTCTTATGATGTATTGTCCCAGAGGTTAAGGGAGCTGGCTTTTTTAAACAAGGGTTTGAAGATAAAATTAAGGGATGAGCGCGCCGACAAAGAGGCTGTTTTTGAATTTTCCGGCGGGATCATATCTTTTGTCGAATATTTAAACAAGAATAAAAACCCTTTGCATAACAAGGTGGTTTATTTCGAAAAAACCCAGGACGACATAAACACCGAAGTGGCGCTTCAGTATAACGACGGTTATGCGGAAACCCTGTTTTCCTTCGCTAATAATATAAACACCATAGAAGGAGGGACCCATCTATCCGGATTCAAATCAGCGCTTACCAGGGCGATCAACCAGTACGCAAAATCAAAAAATATTTTAAAGGATAATGTTTCTATTACCGGAGATGATGTCCGTGAAGGTTTAACTGCCGTAATCAGCGTAAAAGTTACAAATCCTCAGTTTGAGGGGCAGACTAAAACCAAACTGGGAAATTCCGAGGTGGAGGGCTTGATGGCTTCGACCAGCCTGGAGGCCCTTTCCGGGTATTTTGAGGAAAATCCTTCTGTTGCCAATAAGATTATAGATAAGGTTATAGTAGCCTCCCGGGCAAGAGAGGCAGCTCGCAAAGCCAGGGAGCTGACCCGCAGGAAAGGGGCCCTGGAAGGGGCAGGTCTCCCGGGCAAGCTGGCGGATTGTTCGGAGCGGGACGCTGCGCTTTGTGAATTATATATAGTAGAAGGGGATTCTGCGGGTGGTTCCGCAAAACAGGGGAGGGACAGGAGATTCCAGGCCATCCTGCCGATTAAGGGAAAGATATTGAATGTAGAAAAATCGCGCCTGGATAAAATTCTGTCCAACGAGGAAATCCGCACCATTATTACTGCGCTGGGAACCGGCATCGGAGAAGAGTTTGATATATCTAAATTACGTTATCACAAATTGATGCTTATGGCGGATGCGGACATAGACGGTTCCCATATACGCACCCTGCTTTTAACCCTGCTTTACCGGCAGATGCCCAAACTTATAGAAGAAGGATATGTGTATATAACTCAACCTCCTCTTTACAAGATAAAAAGAGGGCAGCGCGAGGGTTATATCCAGACCGAACAACAGATGGATGAATTAATCCTGGATCTCGGACGCGAAGGGCATAAGCTTTTAAGATTGAAAGATAAGCAGAGTTTTACCGACAACCAGTTTAAGGAGCTTTTGAAGAATCTGGTGGAGCTTGACAGGATGGGGAGATATGTGGAAAAAAAGGGAGTTAATTTCCAGGAGTATCTCCGTTCCAGAAACGCAAAAACCAAAAAGCTGCCTATTTACAGGCTTAAAACCGGGGGAGAGTCCGTTTTTGTATTTTCCGATAAAGAATTGGCATCCCTGTCCGATAAAGAGACAGAGGGCGATCTCCTCGAGCTCTTTGAATCCCAGGATATCGAAAATGTGGTAGCCCAGATAGAAAAATTAGGGCTGGATATCGGTACCTATTTCAATCAGCCGGTCTTCGCCGGTCAAGAGACTCCTAAAGAAGGCGAAAAAAAACTGAAGGCTCTTTATCGCATTGTAAACGGGGATGATTCTAAAGATCTTTTTAGTTTAAAGGAAATATTGGCATATATAAAGGAAGTGGCGGTCAAAGGCATGCATATCCAAAGGTACAAAGGGTTGGGTGAAATGAATCCCCAGCAGCTCTGGGAGACTACTATGGATCCCGAGAAAAGGACGATACTGCAGGTAGTCCTGGAAGATGCCGTTGAAGCGGATAAAATGTTTACTGTATTGATGGGGGATCAGGTGGAGCCGCGCCGCCAGTTTATAGAAGATTATGCTCATCAGGTGAAGAACCTGGACATTTAATTGATATGGAAATAACAATTCCCGACAACAAAAAAAGAATACACCCTGTGTTGATATTCAAACAGGCTTGGGCCCTTTGCTGGAAGAATATGGGCAGACTGGGGTCCATTTATTTTATTTTTAATTTTCCGGTCTGCCTCGCTTATTTTATTCCAATCAATAAATTGCAGAACCAGAATCTCTGGATGCTGGTTTTTTACCTGTTTGTTTCGGTAATCAGTTTTTGGGGAAATATCGCTTTGCTTCTCGGGGTTAACGCGTGTTTAGAAAAAGAAAATAGTTCCATTAAGCAGATTATATACCAGGTGCGGGTTTTCTTTTTCCGCTATGTCGCCACGGTTTTAATTACATTTTTAACCCTGGTTTTAATTATTCTGCTGGGGATAATATCTGTAAATATAGTTTTAAAAATTTTTATACCTGTAAATATGGCTCTGACGGCGGTGCTATACCTTGTTGTGTTGGCGGCCTGCTCATTTTGTTTTGTATACTTTGCCATACGCTGGTCTTTAGGGTCGATGGTTTGCGTTCTGGAGAGCATGAGGCCGATAGAAGCCTTGAGGCATAGCTTAGAACTTATCTCCGATTACGCAACCCCTGTTATAGGGACTTATTCTTTGGTGTTTATTTTATCCATTCTTTCGATTTTTATGGTTATCGGGGCAGGGAATTTGTCAGGGGTCGGCCCGGAGCAGGTTGGGTGGATGGACGCGGTGCTGAGCTTTATTACCAATATCGTGCTTGCTCCGCTTTGGACCGCGACGGCGGTAATTTTGTTTAAAAAATTAAAAGAGGTATCGGGGAATAATGTACACGCGCAATGAAAAGATAGTACCGGTTTATGTGGAAGAAGAAGTAAAGGATTCTTATTTGAATTACGCGATGAGCGTAATTATCGGCAGGGCTTTGCCTGACGTTCGCGACGGGCTTAAACCGGTGCACCGCAGGATACTTTACGCGATGCAGGAATTGAACCTTGAGCATTCAAAGCCTTACAAAAAATGCGCGCGTATAGTCGGCGAAACCATGGGTAAATATCATCCGCATGGGGATATGGCGATATACGATACCTTGGTCAGGCTGGCTCAAGACTTTACGATGCGCTATCCCCTGGTGGACGGGCAGGGGAACTTTGGTTCCATAGACGGCGATGCCGCCGCGGCGATGCGTTATACCGAAGCCCGTCTTGCGGCGATTTCCGATGAGCTGCTCGGGGACATCGAGAAGAATACGGTTTCCTTCGGCCCCAATTTCGACTCTTCGCTTAAGGAACCGCTTCTTTTGCCTGCCGCATTGCCCAATCTTCTCGTGAACGGTTCAAGCGGGATCGCTGTCGGTATGGCCACCAACATTCCTCCGCACAACTTGAATGAGGTCTGTGACGCAATTGTATATCTGCTTGATAACCCGGATGCCGAGATAAAAGACCTTATGCGTTATGTCAAGGGGCCGGATTTTCCTACCGGGGGGTTAATTTGCGGCAAGGGCGGAATCAAGGACGCTTATACTACCGGCAGGGGAAGGCTTGTTGTGCGCGCGAGGGCGACTATTGAACACCAAAAGAACGGCAAGGACCTGATTGTTTTTACCGAGATTCCTTACCAGGTTCAAAAAACAAGCATTATCGAATCGATCGTTTCTTTGGTGGATGACAAAAAGATTGAAGGGATTTCCGATATCCGCGACGAATCGGATAAAGAAGGGATGCGTTTGGTTGTTGAGCTAAAACGCGATACGGAATCCCAGATAGTGTTGAACCAGCTGTTTAAGCATACCCAGCTGGAAAATACCTTTGGGGTTATTATGCTCGCCCTGGTGGATAACCGGCCGAAAATTTTAAACTTAAAGCAGGTTTTGGAATGTTATGTTGAACACCGCAGGGTGGTTATCCGCAGGCGCACCCAGTTTGAACTGGACAAAGCTTTGAAAAGAGCGCATATTCTGGAGGGGTTGAAGATAGCGCTCAAGTTCATTGACAGGATTATCAAGATTATCAAGACTTCCAAGAGTGTCGAAAGCGCCAAGTCGAACTTGATGAAGGAGTTTGGTTTGTCCGAAATTCAATCGCAGGCGATTCTTGAAATGCAGTTGCAGCGTCTGACCGCCCTCGAGCGCGATAAGATAGATGCCGAATATAAAGAACTTTTGAAAAAAATAGAATTGTGCAGAGCGATACTGGCTTCCCAGAAAAAAGTTGAAGCGATAGTCAAGGAAGAGCTGGAGAACTTGAAGAAAAAATACGGAGACCAGAGATGCACGGATATAGTGGGAGAGGCCGAGGAGTTTGAAATAGAGGATCTTATCGCGGAAGAAGATGTGGTAGTTACGATCAGCCACGGAGGGTATATCAAACGCCTTCCGGTAAGCTCTTACCGTAAGCAGAAGCGCGGGGGGGTGGGAGTGACCGGGGCGGAGCTGAAGGAGGAGGATTTTAGCGAGCATCTTTTTGTAGCCTCGACCAAGGACTATCTGCTTATTTTTACAGATAAGGGCCAGGTGCATTGGCTCAAGGTATACGAAATACCGCAGGCCAGCCGCATATCCAAAGGCAAGGCGATAGTCAATCTGGTACAGATGGAAGCCGGGGCCAGGATAAGCTCCACTATCCCGGTAAAGGAGTTTTCGCCGGACAGATACCTGGTGATGGTCACCCGGCTGGGGCAGGTCAAGAAAACGAAACTTGACCTTTACGGCAATCCCCGCAAAGGCGGGATTATCGGGATCACCCTGGATAAAAACGACGCTTTGATCGGCGTGGAGATGACCGACGGCAAGCAGGAATTGTTGATTGGCACGAGACAGGGAAAGGCGATAAGATTTTCCGAGGAGGACGTGCGCGATATGGGAAGGGCTGCGCATGGGGTGCGTGCAATTTCCCTGGACAAGGGGGATGAGGTTATCGATATGGTGGTCCCGCAAAAAGATGCCACCATTCTTACGGTTACCAACTTGGGGTTTGCTAAGCGCACCACTATCGATGAATACCGTTTGACCGGCCGCGGCGGCAAAGGAGTTATCAATATCAAAGTAACGGATAAAAACGGCGAAGCGGTTAATTTAAAGTCGGTAAACGATAAAGATGAGCTTATGGTTATTACGCAAAACGGGATATTCCTGCGTTGTGCGATAAAAGACATCCGCGAGACCGGCCGTTCTTCTCAGGGCGTGCGGTTGATTAAGCTGCAAAATAAAGATTTAGTTTCATGTGTTGCCCCGGTAATTGCCGAGGAAGAATGATCTTCGACCCTGTCGTCTAGCCTGGTCTAGGACAAGAGCTTTTCAAGCTCTCGACACGGGTTCAAATCCCGTCAGGGTCATTTTGATAACGCATTTTTCGTTCCAGGGGGAGGTTAACCGCTGCCTGCGGAAAATGCGCAGTAAAATTAAGGTGCCTAATGTGCGGGATAGTGGGATATATCGGTGAGAGATCGGCCCAGGAGGTTCTTCTGTCCGGGCTTAGGCGCCTGGAGTACCGCGGTTACGATTCAAGCGGGATCTCCGTAGTTATTCCTTCCAGAAATACTCTTTCCGTAAGAAAAGCGTCCGGGAAAATAACTTCTCTCGATAAACTTCTTAAATCTCGTCCTTTGGAAGGTTCTTTGGGCATTGCGCATACGCGCTGGGCTACCCATGGGGCTCCTACCCAGGTAAACGCGCATCCGCATCTTGACTGCAAAGGAGAGATTGCCCTTGTGCATAACGGAATTATAGAAAATTATGAAAGTCTCAGGGGCCAGCTTGTAAAAGAGGGGCATTCATTTTGCAGTCAGACGGATACCGAGACCATCGTCCATCTTATCGAGAAATTCTATAAGAATGCGACTTTGGAAGAGGCTGTCCGTAAGGCGCTCAAGTTAGTTACCGGGACTTTTGCTATTGCGGTTATTTCAGGCAGGGAGCCCGGGAAATTGGTGGGGGCGCGTTCGGGAAGCCCTTTGATAGTGGGGGTTGGGAAAAACGAGAACTTTATCGCTTCCGATGCCCCGGCAATTCTGGAATATACCAAGGATATCGTTTTTCTTGAAGAGAACGAAATGGTTGTTTTGAACAAAAACGGTTTCCGGGTGACCGATTTGGAAGGTCGGGAAGTGCGCAAGAATCCGGAAAGGCTTAATTGGAATATTGAGCAGGCCCAGAAGCAGGGTTATAAGCATTTTATGCTGAAGGAGATAAATGAACAACCCAGGATCCTGGACAATCTTATAAATTCCAGAATTTCCAAGGACGGGGAAGTTTTTTTTAAAGAGCGGGAGATTTCTCAGGATAGGCTTAAAGGCGTTAAGAACATTTTTATTGTGGCCTGCGGCACTGCTTATCATGCCGGACTGGTAGGAAAATATATTTTTGAGACTGTTTCCAGAGTTCCTACCCAAATCGATGTTTCCAGCGAATTCCGTTATCGCGATCTGCTTATCGATAAGAATACTTTAGTTTTGGCGATCAGCCAATCGGGGGAAACCGCGGATACCTTGGCAGGAGTTAGGCAGGCGCGTAAATTCGGGGCTTCGGTATTTTCTATATGCAACGTATTGGGATCCACTCTGACCCGCGAATCGGACGCGGTTATGTATACTCATGCGGGGCCGGAAATCGGCGTGGCCTCCACCAAGGCCTATACGGCTCAGCTGGTGGCAATATATCTATTTGCGTTTTATCTTGCAAAGGTGAGGCGTTCCATGCAGGCGGATAAAATACGCAAGCTGGTTAAAGAATTGAAACTTATTCCGAAAAAACAGGCCGAGATTTTAAAAAACCAGAGCAATATTGCCCGCACCGCCAGAAGGCATTCGCATTTTGGATCTTTTCTCTATCTGGGGAGAAATATAAATTACCCGTCGGCTTTGGAGGGCGCTTTAAAATTAAAGGAGATTTCCTATATTCCCGCCGAAGGTTACGCCGCAGGAGAAATGAAACATGGGCCCATTGCCCTTATCGACGAGTACCGCGCGGTGGTCTGCATAACCCCAGCCTCCAAAATTTACGAAAAGATGATATCGAACATTCAGGAGATACATTCCCGCAAGGGAAGGATAATTTCCATTGCCACGAAAGGTGACGGCAATATAAAGGAGCTTACGGGGGAGGTGGTTTATATCCCTAAATGCAACGAACTATTTTCCCCGCTTCTGGTGGTTTTGCCGCTGCAGCTTTTAGCCTACCATATTTCTGTTAAGCGCGGTTGCGACGTAGATCAACCGCGCAACCTGGCCAAGTCAGTTACCGTTGAATAATGCTTTATATCGTCAGCACCCCGATCGGAAACTTACAAGATATATCTTTCAGGGCGGTGGAAGTCTTAAAAAACGTTGACTTGATCGCCTGCGAAGATACCCGGCATACCAGTATTCTTCTTGCCCGGTATGCAATCGATAAGCCGACTACCAGTTTTTTTCAGCACAACAGGCTTACAAAGGCGGATTATATTATAGGGTTGTTGAAATTGGGGAAAAATGTCGCTTTGGTTTCCGATGCAGGAGTGCCCGGAATCCTGGATCCCGGGTATAACCTTATTAATTTAGCGATACAAAACAATCTTGAAATAACTTTTATTCCGGGGGCCGCTGCTTTTATCGGAGCCCTGGTGCTTTCCGGGAAACCGTGCCACGAGTTTTATTTTGCCGGTTTTCTTCCTAACCGCACTGTCGCGCGCAGGAACAGGCTGGAAAAATTAAAACTTTTCGGTTGTACCCTGGTTTTCTATGAATCCTGCCATAGAATCCTTTCTTGTCTTGACGACCTGGCAGTTGTTTTTGGGGACAAGGATATAGTTCTTGTACGAGAGCTGACCAAAAAATTTGAAGAAATCCTGCGCGCCAGTCCCGCAATTCTTCAAAAACAACTTTCGAAGAGCAAGCCCCGCGGCGAATTTGTGGTTGTAGTTTGACGTTGATTTAGAAGATTGTTTGGCCCAGCCTGCCCATTTTTCTTGACATGCAATGGTTTTGTGGTATACTAATTTAACAACCTTTAAAACTAGCTCAGAGAAGCTGGTAAGGCGGGAAAATGAATAAAATCATAAAACAAACAATTGTAGCCCTTGGTTAACAAAACCAGGGGTATTTTTTTGTCCCGGCTTGTTATAATTTGTTGATTGGGAGGGGAGAGATTGTGAAGAAAGTGAAAATACTGGATAAAGAAGCGATCAACCGTTCGATTATGCGCATAGCCCATGAAATTATCGAAAAAAACAAGGGTATCGCAGAGTTATGCCTGGTGGGAATAAGAAATCGGGGCGTGCATCTGGCAAAACGCCTTTCGGACAATATAAAGAAGATTGAAAATAAAGATATTCCCTGCGGAACGCTGGATATCACTCTTTATCGGGATGATTTGGCTATGGCTTCAGGGCAGCCGCTGGTGCGCAAGACGGAGATAGATTTTGACCTGAATGACAGAAAACTGGTTTTGGTTGATGATGTGCTTTATACAGGGAGGACGATCAGGGCGGCTTTGGATGCGTTAAACGACTTTGGAAGGCCCAAGTCCATACAGCTGGCGGTTTTAATCGACCGCGGGCACCGCGAGCTGCCTATCCGGGCGGATTTTGTAGGTAAAAATATACCGACTTCCAGCCAGGAGGCGGTAGAGGTTCATCTTGAAGAGGCTGACGGCAGCGATGAAGTATTGATTGCGGGGAAAGAATGATGTTTTGGTCAAAAAAAGATCTTTTGGGACTAGAGTATCTCACGCAGGAAGAAATTCTCCTGATACTCGATACGGCGGAATCTTTTAAAGAGGTCTCCAGCCGGGAAATCAAGAAGGTCCCCGCTTTACGGGGAAAAACCGCAGTAAACCTTTTTTACGAACCGTCTACCCGCACGCGCATATCTTTTGAGGTGGCAGCCAAAAGACTTTCCGCCGACGTGATCAATATTGCCACCGATACCTCAAGCGTACGCAAGGGCGAAACCCTGATCGATACCGGGAAAAATATCCAGGCGCTGAAGGCCGACATCGTAATAGTCCGGCATAGTTGTTCCGGAGCGGCGAATATGCTGGCCCGGGCCCTGGATATCAGCGTGGTTAATGCGGGGGACGGGTGGCACGAGCATCCTACTCAGGCGTTGTTGGATATATTTACCTTGAGGGAGAAGTTGGGTAAAATTGCAGGTTTAAAGGTTACTATAGTAGGGGATATAGCGCATTCCCGCGTGGCGCGTTCCAATATTTGGGGGTTAACCAAGCTTGGGGCCAGCGTTACTGTATGCGCTCCGGAGCTGCTCCTTCCGGCCGAGATAGAGAAAATGAAGGTAAAGGCAACAAGCGATATAGACAAAGCCTTGAAAGATGCGGATGCAGTGAACGTGTTAAGGATGCAGTTTGAGCGGGATGAAAATGCGGCGTTCCCCGAACAACTGGATTATTATAAGAAGTTTGGGATTACTGAGGAGAGGCTGGATAGGGCGCAAAAGGGAATTATTGTCATGCACCCCGGGCCGATTAACCGCGGGATTGAAATGTCCAGCGGGGTTGCAGACGGGGACAATTCAGTGATTCTCGAACAAGTCACTAACGGCATAGCTGTGCGTATGGCGGTGTTGTTCCTGGTGGCGCAGGCAAGGGAAAAAATAAAAAATGGCGATATTGATTAAAGGCGGAAGAGTGGTTGATCCGGCGAATAAGATCGACGCGCCGATGGATATTCTTGTCGATGGCGGGAAGATATCGAGAGTTGCCGCGAATATCGATATTCAGGCGGATTCCGTGATCGACGCTTCGGGCAAAATCGTTGCCCCGGGGATGGTCGATATGCATGTGCATTTGCGTGAGCCGGGCAGGGAAGATAAGGAAACTGTGGCTACGGGCACGCATGCCGCGGCAAAAGGCGGGGTAACTTCTGTTTTAGCTATGCCCAATACCATCCCGGCAATGGATTGTCCGGAACACGTTGGGTTGTTGAAAGAAATAATAAAAAGGACGGCAAAGATCAATGTATTCATATGCGGGACGATTACCCGGGATCGCCTGGGTAAAGAGTTAAGCGGCATTGAGGAATTGAAAAAGAGCGGGGTTTGCGCTTTAAGCGACGACGGAGATTCGGTCGATGACGATAAATTGATGTTTCGGGCGCTTGAAGAAGCGGGAAGGGCAGGCATTTTGACCATATGCCATTGCGAAGATAAAGCTCTTTCCGGAAAAGGAGTAATCAACCTTGGCTTTAATTCTACGCGCCTGGGGCTGCGCGGGATATCCAACGAATCGGAATACAAGAGAATCGCGCGGGACATCGATCTGGCAGGTAAGGCTGGCGTGCCGGTGCATATTGCCCACGTAAGCTGCCGGCAATCCATAGAGATAATTGCCGAAGCCAAGAAAAAAGGGATCAGGGTTACTTGTGAAACCGCCCCGCATTACTTTTCCTTTACGGATGAGGCCCTCTTGGGGTATGATACTAACATGAAAATGAACCCTCCGTTGAGAAGTCCGGAGGATCTTAAGGAGGTCAAGAAAGGGTTGAAAGACGGCATTATCGATGCTATCGCTTCCGATCACGCCCCGCATACCGAAAACGAAAAGGATATTGAATTTGAGCGCGCCGCTTTCGGTAAGATCGGACTTGAGTCCGGTTTGGCCGCAAGCGTCGTGGAATTGATCGATCAGTCAGTCTTGACCTGGCCGGAGTTTATTCAAAAAGCAGCCTTGAATCCCTCGAGAATCTTGGGGATAAATAAAGGAACCTTGAGTGTTGGGGCAGATGCGGATATAATGATCGTAGACGCGGGCAAGGAATTCGTTCTCGAAAAAAAGAATATTGTTTCAAAATCGAAAAACTCTCCTTTTATAGGAAGAAAGGTGAAGGGGTTGGTAGAGTATACGATTTGTAACGGTAAGCTTGTTTTTAAGGCGTAGATATGGAATTTATTGCAGATTTGCATATTCATTCAAAGTATTCCCGGGCAACCAGCCGGGATATGGATGTTAAACACCTGGCAGAATGGGCGAAATTGAAGGGAGTCGCTCTTATGGGTACAGGTGATTTTACTCATCATCTTTGGCTGGAGGAATTAAAGCATTCTCTTGAAGACTGCGGGAATGGCTTGTATAAGCACGCTGGAGTGTATTTTATGCTTACTGCCGAGGTAAGCAGTATCTATTCGAAGAACGGCCGGACGTATCGTATCCACAATCTGATTTTCAGCCCTTCTTTCCAGGTGGTGGATAAAATAAATGAAAGGTTGGGCAGGCTGGGCAATCTGTCCAGCGATGGGAGGCCGATACTGGGTCTTGATGCCGAAGACCTGGCACGTATAGTGTTCGATATCGACGAAAACTGCATGATTGTCCCCGGGCATATTTGGACTCCCTGGTTTTCCGTATTTGGTTCAATGTCAGGGTTTGACAGGATTGAGGATTGTTTTGGCAAGCAGACTGATAAGATTTTCGCTCTGGAAACGGGGTTGTCAAGCGATCCTACGATGAACTGGCGCCTGAGCGCCTTGGACAGGTTTACTTTGATTTCCAACAGCGACTCGCATTCTCCTTCGAGGATCGGCCGGGAGGCCAATGTGTTCAACTGCGATCTCGATTATAGAACCATAAGAGAAGTTTTAAAAACGAAGGACAAGAAGAGATTTCTCTATACTATAGAATTCTTCCCTGAAGAGGGGAAATATCATTATGATGGGCACAGGCTTTGTGGGATTCGCTGGTCTCCCCAGGAAACCAAGCAGTATAACGGCAAGTGTCCTAAGTGCGGGAAGAAAGTAACCGTAGGAGTGTCAAGCAGGGTCGAGGCTTTGGCCGACCGGGAAGAAGGGTTTGTGCCCCCCAATGCGATCCCCTTTAAAAATCTTATTTCGCTCGACCAGATAATTGCAGAAGTAAGAGGAGTTGCTAAGACCAGTGTGGGGGTGGAGCGAGATTACAGGGGATATCTGGCAAGCTTCGGTACCGAATTTGACATACTTATGCGCGCCTCCGAGGAAGAGCTGCTTAAAAGGCTGCCGCATAAAGTGGTTGAAGGAATAATGAAAGCCCGCAAAGGAAAGGTCAGCATACAACCTGGATACGACGGCGAGTACGGCATAATTTCCCTTTTCGACAAAGACTCCCCGGGAGAAAAGCACGAGGAACAACTTAAGTTATTTTAATAGGGCGCCTGTGGCCCAACGGATAAGGCACCAGCCTCCGGAGCTGGTGATGCAGGTTCAATTCCTGCCAGGCGCAGTAAAAAATAAGTAGTTTATTATGGGCAATAAATGAAAAAAATAGTCAGTGTCATTGGTGGTCATAACTGTACGGATAAAGTGGAACAGTTAGCCAGGAATTTAGGCAAAAAACTTAGTAAAGTGGTGGATATATTAGTTTCAGGCGGCTTAAGTGGAGTAATGGAGGCTGTTAATGCCGGTTTTAAAGAAGGGAAAGGCTTAACTATAGGCATAATACCTGGTTATAGCAAAAAAGATGCCAATAAATTTATAGATATTGTTATACCTACCGGTTTAGGGCTGGCTAGAAACGTTTTAGTGGTTAAGTCAGCGGATGTGGTAATTGCCCTTCCGGGGAAAGCCGGCACTCTTTCGGAGATTGCTTATTGCATACAATTCGGGATTCCGGTAATTACTTTAGGCGCTTGGGATGTCCCCGGGGCTATAAAGCTGAATACAGTAGACGCAGCGATTGATAAAGTTAAAAAAATACTGGGATAAATATTTTTAAGGAGATACTGATGAAGAATCAAATGTCCGGCCAGGTTAAGAGTGTAATAATTCTCGGAGGCGGCCCAAACAGGATCGGGCAGGGCATAGAGTTTGATTATTGCTGTTGTCACGCTGCCTATGCCTTGAAGGAAGAAGGCATAAGCAGCATTATGGTTAATTGTAACCCGGAGACGGTCTCTACCGATTACGATACCTCCGACAAGCTTTATTTTGAGCCGCTTACGTTCGAAGACATTATGAATATTATAAACAAAGAACAGCCCTTGGGGGTTATCGTACAATTCGGAGGGCAGACCCCGATTAATCTGGCCGTAGCCCTGCGCCGGGCGGGAGTCAATGTTTTGGGCACCAGTTCAGAAAGCATAGATATAGCCGAGGATAGGAAACGTTTTAAGCAGATGATCGATAAGCTTGGGTTGTTGCAGCCTAATAGCGGAACGGTTTTTACTTTCGACGAAGCTAAAAAAGTAGCCGGCAGCATAGGTTACCCGGTGCTGGTCAGACCATCGTATGTCTTGGGCGGCCGGGCCATGGAAATAGTCTACGATTTGGAGGTGCTGGAAAGGTTTATCAATGAGGCCGCAAAGGCTTCCGGTGAACATCCCATATTGATAGATAAATTCCTGGAAGACGCCATTGAAGTCGATGTGGATTTGATCGGCGACGGAGAAACTTTTGTCATTGGCGGGATCATGGAGCACATTGAGCAGGCGGGGGTGCATTCAGGAGATGCGGCGATGTCCCTGCCGTCTTATACCCTTTCTCCCGAGATATTGAGAAAAATAAGGGAGGCCACTTATTCTCTGGCCAGGGAACTTAATATAATCGGTTTGATGAACGTGCAGTATGCGGTAAAAGATTCCAAGGTGTATGTCTTGGAAGTCAATCCCCGCGCATCGCGTACGGTTCCTTTTGTTTCCAAGGTTATCGGGGAACCTTTGGCAAAGATGGCTACAAAGGTTATGCTGGGCAGAAAGCTGAAGGATTTGGGTTTCACGAAGGAGCCGGTTCCGTCCCATGTGGCGGTCAAAGAGTCGGTTTTTCCTTTTAACCGTTTTCCCGGAATAGATGTAATGCTGGGCCCCGAGATGAAATCTACGGGAGAGGTAATGGGTATCGATACGGATTTTTCCAGCGCTTATCTTAAAAGCCAGATTGCCGCGGGGCAAAAGATACCTAAGAAAGGCAATGTATTTATCTCCGTGCACGACAGGGATAAGAAAAGCGTAATTTCCGTTGCCCGGGAATTAAAAGATCTCGGTTTCGGTATTTACGCCTCCAGCGGTACAGCCTCGGTTTTGGGTAAAAACGGCATCCCGGCCAAAGTGCTGCCGAAAATCAGCGAAGGCAGGCCGAATATTTTAGACCTGATGAAAGACGGCAAGATACAAATGGTTATTAATACCCCCTCCGGCAGGATCCCCCGGCAGGACGAGGTAAAGATACGCTCTCAGGTTATTCTGTATAACATACCTTACACTACTACGATTTTTGGTGCCCAGGCGACAGTGAGCGGAATCGATACTTTTATGAAGAAAGTGTTAAAGGTCAAGTCATTGCAAGAGTACCATAGAGATATGAAAAAGAATAAAAAAACCGGACATGCCAGAGTTACCCGAAGTAGAAACAATTAGGAAAGAGCTGCAGAATAAGGTTGCCGGCAGAAGGATCGCTAAAGTGTGCGTGTATAATCCTTCTGTTGTACGCGAGCCTTCTTCTGCCGCGTTCCAAAAAAAACTGCGCGGCCTCTCCATCAAAAAAGTTATGCGCCGTGGAAAACTTTTGGTATTTGAGCTGTCGAACAGCACTTTCCTGACCGTGCACCTGAAAATGACCGGGCAGCTGGTGCTTTCCAGCGAAGCAAAGGGTGGATCCGCCCTTTCCAAAGACAGCAGGGTAGGTTTCCATTTGTCCGGAGGGAAGATGTTGAATTTTAACGACCAGCGGATGTTCGGAGAATTGCGCCTGGTGGACAGTTTAAATAACGTGCGCTTTATCCGTAATCTCGGGCCCGAACCGTTTGACCTGACAGCCGGACGGTTCAAAGAGATGCTTTCTAAGAAGAAGACCAAGATCAAGCCTTTGCTTATGGATCAAAGTTTTATTTCCGGGATCGGTAACCTTTACGCCGCGGAGATTCTTTTCCGCTCCAGGATAAACCCATGGAGGCAGGCGCAAAGTTTGAGCGAGAAAGAAAAGAACTGTCTTTATAAAGAGACGAAAAAGGTGCTTTCCAGCGCCATAAAACACGGGGGGTCCTCGATAGATGATTATGTGCGGCTTTCCGGCAAGCCGGGGGATTATGTCAGGTTTCACCGTGTTTACGGCAGGGAGAACAAGCCTTGTTTTGTCTGCAAAACTCCGATCGAAAGAAGAAATCAAAGCGGCAGAGGGACTTATTTCTGCCCAAACTGCCAGAGGTAAAAGATGAAGAAACGCCTGAAGATAAACGGAATAATTATGGCTTTTGCAACTATATTGGTCGTATTTTTCCCGGGGATATTTTTCCGCAACAATCCTCCTGGGGGAATAGAGGAGTATGTAGAGCTTTTGGGATTCGCGCTCATACTTTTGGGCCAGATTATCCGTGTTTCTGCCCGCGGGTATAAAGCGGAGAATTCCCGTGAAAGCCAGGCATTGATCCAGGGAGGCCCGTATCAGGTCGTGCGCAACCCCATGTATCTGGGCATATTCCTGATCGGGCTGGGAGTGGTGCTTGCGGTTTTTAAATGGTGGGCGGTTTTGATATTCATAATAATTTTCGCCATCCGTTATATAATGCTCATATTCAACGAAGAAAAGAAACTTTTGCTTCTCTTCCCCGGGTCGTATAAGGATTACTGCAGGCGCGTGCCGAGGATTATCCCGTCGTTTTCTTCGTTGATCCGCCTGGATATAAGCGAGTATCTCCCCATGAAGTTGTCTTGGTTCAAAAAGGAGATCGGTTCGATCCTGGCGCTTCTTTTTCTGACATTGCTGGTGGAATCATGGGAAGATGTTGCAAGGGAAGGCCTTTGGACGTATCTTTGTCAATCTGCATGGCTGTTTCTGACGTTTGTTCTATTCATAATTTTTGTAGTCCTGCTTAGCGTCTGGACGAATAAAAAAAATGGCAATAACACAGCTAAAAGCTAAAATAGTCTCCAATGAGAGGGTAAAAAATAATTATTGGCTCTTAAGGCTTGAATGCGCAGAGATAGCCGGAAAGGCCTGCCCCGGTCAGTTTGTAGAAATCAGAGTGGGTGAGGGGGCGGAGCCGTTGTTGAGGAGGCCGATAAGCATTCATGATGCGCATAAGGCGGGGATAAGCCTGTTTTATGAAACAGTGGGCAGAGGTACGCGCATGCTTTCGGAAAGGGCGCGCGGGAGTCTCCTGGATGTTATCGGGCCATTGGGAAATGGTTTCGCCTGCGACGGGCTGAATAAAAAAAACAGGATTGTTCTGGTTGCCGGGGGGATGGGCGTTGCCCCGCTGGTTTTTTTGGCCAAGCGGTTAAAAACGATTGAGCCCCTGGTGCTTATCGGCGCAAGGACAAAGGCGCAGGTTGTTTGTCTCAGGGAGTTCAAGGACGCGGGTTGTTCCGTGAAGATAGCTACGGATGACGGCTCCGCAGGATTTAAGGGCAAGGTGACCGGCTTGCTGGAGTCCTGCCTCGGACAGGGCGGATTTTCACAAATATTTGCCTGCGGCCCTGATCCTATGCTTAAAGCAGTCGCCAATATGGCGCGCGATAATAGTATCGGGAGCCAGCTTTCCCTTGAAGAGCATATGGCCTGTGGTATCGGGGCCTGTTTAGGCTGCGTGGTGAATACGAAAAACGGATATAAAAGGGTTTGTAAAGAAGGGCCGGTTTTTTCGGGAGAAGAGCTGGTTTGGTAAAACTATGAGACCGGATTTACGAGTAAAGATAGGCAGTCTTGTTTTGGATAACCCGGTGATGGTCGCTTCCGGCACTTTCGGTTACGCCGAAGAATTCAAAGATTTCATCGACCTGAAAAAATTGGGGGCGATCGTTACCAAGACCATAACCGTAAAAGCGCGTAACGGCAATCTGCCGCCCCGCACATGCGAGACGCCCGCGGGCCTTTTGAATTCCATCGGCTTGGAGAATCCCGGACTGGACAATTTCATCAGTGATAAAATGCCTTTCTTGAAGAAGCTGGGTGTGCCTTTGGTGGTAAGTATCGCAGCGGAGGAGGATAGCGGAGAGTTTTTTACCCTTGCGGAAAAACTTGGCGGGATTGGCGCGGTTTCCGCCATAGAGCTGAATATCTCCTGTCCGAATATGCGCAAGGATAAACTTATCGCCCAGGACCCCAAAGATACATTTGCCCTGGTCAGCGCAGTGCGCAGGGTAACGGATAAATGCCTGATTACCAAGCTTTCCCCCAATGTCGCTTCCGTTTCCGAAATCGCTTTAGCGGCGCAGGATGCGGGAAGTGATGCCGTTTCTTTAATCAATACGCTTACGGGGATGAGTATAGATGTGCAGAGGCGTATACCTAAAATCGCCTCTTGTATCGGAGGTTTGAGCGGGCCGGCGATCAGGCCGGTAGCCGTAAGAATGGTCTGGGAGGTATACCATAAAATTAATATTCCCATTATCGGGATGGGTGGTATAATGGATACCGAAAGCGCGCTGGAGTTTTTTCTCGCCGGCGCCGCTGCCGTAAGTTTGGGGACAGTTAATTTTGTCAATCCCCGCGCCTGCCTGGAGGTTATCCACGGTTTAGAGCGTTACCTGATTGACAACGGCATTCCGGAGCTGAGCCGGTTGAAGGGGAGTCTGAAATTATGTCAAGATTGAAAAGCAATCCCCGGCTTATCCTCGCTTTAGATGTGGATACTCTGGAGGAGGCAAGGAGTTTCGTAAACCGGATTTATCCCGAGATCAATATTTTTAAGGTTGGCAGCCGTCTTTTTACCTCTTACGGCCCCCGGGTGGTGGAGATGATCCGGAAAAAAGGGGCCCAGGTTTTCTTGGATCTCAAGTATTTCGATATCCCCAATACCGTGGCGGGGGCGGTGGAAGCGGCGGTGCGCCTGGAGGTCGGGATGTTGACCCTGCATGTTTCCGGCGGCAGCCTTATGCTGAAAGCTGCGGTGGAAGCGGCCGCCCGGCAGGCGAGAATCCTGAAGGTTTCCCGGCCCCTTTTGCTCGGGGTGACGGTTCTTACCAGCCAGGAAGCCGATACGGGGGAGGTTTTCTCTCTTGCCCGGCAAGGCTTGCGGGATGGCCTGGACGGGATAGTATGTTCGGCTCGTGAGGCAGGGTGTTTGAGGAAAAAGATCCGAAAGGATTTTGTTATCGTTACCCCGGGAATACGTCCCGGGATTTCCGCGGCGGACGACCAGAAAAGGACGGCGACCGCGGCGGAGGCCGCAAAAGCTGGGAGTGATTTTTTGGTGATCGGCCGGCCGATTCTTAAGGCGGACGACCCGTTATCGCGGGCAAGAGAGATATTGGGGGAGTTAAATGGCGCAGGAAATTGATGATTTGATCGCAAAGATCCGTCAGGAGGGTGTAGAGAAGGCTCAAGAGGAGGCCGCGCAGATAAAATCCGAAGCCGAAAAGGAGGCCTCTCGCCTGATCTCGGAGGCCAGGAGCGAGGCGGAGAAGATTGTCGCGGAGGCAAAAGTGGATACCGAAAGAATGGAGGAGTCCACCCGCGCCGCCCTGAAGCAGTCCGGGCGTGACCTGCTTATCGGCCTGAGGCAGGAGATAAACGCGATGCTCGAGAGGCTGGTAAGGGCGGACCTGAAACAGGTGATGACCGGGGCGGAGTTGGCCGGGATCATTTCCGCTTTGGTCAAAAATACCCCGCTCTCTTCGGGGTCACAGGTGGTAGTTTCTTTAAGCCCGCAGGATAAGGAAAAGCTGGAAAAGGAATTTTTGAAACAACTGGTCGAGGAGACCAAGAAAGGTATAACCTTGAGCTCCTCCGAAGGCATGGAGAGCGGTTTTACGATCAGTTTTGACGGTGGCAAGTCGGTTTTTGATTTCAGCGGACAGGCTCTGGGTGATTTTCTTTCCGGATCCCTGCGTCCGGAGTTAAAGAAAATATTGGACGGTGAGTAATGCCGGCGTATTACGTATATTTAATTTCCAGTCTGCCGTTTTTAAGCTTTTCCGCACGTCCGCCGTTTGGCTTTGAGGAATTTTTGGCCCGTTGCCGGGACCTGATACCGGAGAAGGAGTACCGGATGCTTGGCGGATTGAGGGAACACCGGGAATTTTTTCTTTCCCCCCGCGCCCCGGCGGTTTTGAGGGAGTGGGCCGTTTTTGAAATTACCCTGCGCAATGAACTGGCGCGCGCCAGGGCGGCCCGCAAAAAGACGGATCCCGCCCGGTTCCTGCGATTTCCCGAAGAGCCGCGTTCGGAGATCAGTCATGTGGCGATGAATGCTTACCGGAGCGTTTCGGCTCTGGATGCGGAGAAGCTGTTGGACGGGGCGCGTTGGGAGTTTTTGGAAGGACTGGGGTTCGGGCATTATTTTGATTTTGAGTTTCTCCTGGTTTACGGATTGAAACTGATGATCCTTGAGCGCTGGGATAAAGTACAGAAGGCGGACAAGGAACGTTTGTTAGAGGAGGCGGTTTTGAATTAACGATGGAAAACAAAAGGACCGGACAAGTTATTAAGGTTAACGCCAATATGGTGACGGCGCAGGTTGCCGGCCAGATCGTCCAGAACGAGGTCGCTTATATTGTTTGCGGCCAGGAACGTCTGAAGGCGGAGGTCATCCGCGTGCGCGGCGACCAGGCGGAGATGCAGGTTTACGAGAGCACGCAGGGATTAAGGACGGGCGATACCGTGGAGTTTACCGGCGAGCTGCTTTCGGTGGAGCTCGGTCCGGGGCTCCTGGGGCAGATTTTTGACGGTCTGCAGAATCCTCTGCCGGCCCTGGCCGAGAAGTGCGGATTCTTCCTCAAGCGCGGGGTATATCTTGAGGCCCTCCCGGATGAGGCTCAATGGGATTTTACCCCGTTGGTCAAACCCGGGGATAAGGTAATGGCCGGCAGCTGGCTGGGTTTTGTCCCGGAGAAGATATTCCGGCATTACATCATGGCGCCTTTTGCCCTTTCCGGGACCCTGGAGGTGGAAAGTATCTCACCTGCCGGAAAATACAATTTAAAACAACCGGTCGCCCGCCTGCGGGATTCCTCGGGTTCCTTGCACGAGGTATGCCTGCAGCAGCTCTGGCCGGTGAAGATACCGATCTTTGCCTACGCGGAGAAATTGAGGCCGATGGAACCCCTGGTAACCAAGATGCGCCTGATCGACTCCCTCTTTCCCGTCAACCGCGGGGGAACTTATTGTACCCCGGGTCCTTTTGGGGCGGGCAAGACGGTTCTGCAGCAGCTTATCAGCCGGCACGCCGAGGTGGATATCGTGATTATCGCCGCCTGCGGGGAGCGCGCCGGGGAGGTTGTCGAGACCCTGAAGACCTTCCCCGGGCTTACCGACCCGCGTACCAAAAAACCCTTGATCGACCGCACTATAATAATTTGCAATACCAGTTCGATGCCGGTTGCCGCGCGTGAATCCAGCGTTTATACCGCCGTAACCATAGCCGAGTATTACCGCCAGATGGGGTTGAATGTCCTGCTTTTGGCGGATTCCACCTCGCGCTGGGCGCAGGCGATGCGCGAGATGAGCGGCAGGCTTGAGGAGATCCCGGGCGAGGAGGCGTTTCCCGCCTATCTTGAGTCGCGCATCGCTTCTTTTTATGAACGCGCGGGGGTGGTCCGGCTGCGTTCGGGCCAGACCGGTTCGGTTACCATCGGGGGGGCAGTGAGCCCGGCAGGCGGGAATTTCGAAGAGCCGGTTACCCAGGCGACCCTTAAGGTGGTGGGAGCCTTCCACGGCCTTTCCCGTGAGCGTTCCGATGCGCGCAAGTATCCGGCGATCGATCCTCTGATCAGTTGGAGCAAATATGAAGGTTTTGTGAAATCCGAAAACCGGGAGAAGCTGCACGCCCTGCTGCGCCGCGGTAACGAGATATCCCAGATGATGAAGGTTATCGGGGAAGAGGGGACTTCTCTGAAAGATTACATCGAATACCTTAAAAGCGAGTTCTTCGATTTTGTTTACCTGCAGCAGAACGCCTTTGACCCGGTGGATGAGGCGACCACCAAGGAGAGGCAGGTTTATCTTCTGGACTTTATTGGCGGGATACTCAAAACGGATTACGACCTCCAGGACAAGGCCTCCGCCCTGCATTTCTTCCAAAGCCTGCGCCAGTTGATGCGCACTTGGAATTCCGCTTCTTACGGCAGTCCGGAATTCAAAAAGAACGAAGAACAAATTTCAACCCTGCTGGAAAGCAAGGGGCTTAAGAAAGAGAAATAAAGATGCAAAAATCCTATACTAATATTATTCAGATCGCGGGAGATGTTATTACGGTGGAGGCCGAAGGAGTAGGGTATTCCGATATTGCCCAGATTACCACCCGGCGCGGGGTATCCCTGGCCCAGGTCATCCGTATTGAAGGCAAGAAGGTCTCCCTGCAGGTATTCGCGGGTACCCGCGGGATTGCCACCGGAGACCGGGTTAGGTTTTTGGGTCATCCCATGCGGGTAGCCACCGGCGAGGAGCTTCTCGGACGCATCTTTAACGGCAGCGGCGTTCCTCTCGATCACGGCCCGCTTCTTTCCGAAGGGCTGACCGATATCGGCTCCCCTTCGGTGAACCCTTCCCGGAGGGTGGTGCCGTCGAAGATTATCCGTACCGGCATTCCGATGATCGATGTTTTTAACTCTTTGGTGGAATCCCAGAAGCTGCCGATTTTCTCCATTGCTGGAGAGCCCTACAACGAACTGTTGGCCCGTATTGCAATTCAGGCGGAGGTGGATATCATTATCGTGGGGGGGATGGGCCTAAAACATGACGATTATCTTTTTTTCCGGGATACCTTGAATGCCCACGGCGCCCTTTCCCGCTGTATCTTTTTCATGCATACCGCTTCCGACCCCACTGTGGAATGTCTTCTAGTGCCGGATATCAGTCTGGCGGTTGCCGAGAATTTCGCCCTTTCCGGCAAGAGGGTTCTGGTGCTCCTGACCGACATGACGAATTTCGCCGATTCCCTGAAGGAGATCGCCATTACCATGGAGCAGGTTCCTTCCAACCGCGGTTATCCCGGCGACCTTTACAGCCAGCTGGCCGCCCGTTACGAAAAGGCGGTGGATTTCGAAGGAGCGGGCTCCATTACTATTCTTGCCGCTACCACCATGCCCGGGGATGACGTTACCCACCCTGTGCCGGATAACACCGGTTATATTACCGAAGGGCAGTTTTACCTGAAATCCGGGGTAATCGAACCCTTCGGTTCCCTGAGCCGCCTTAAGCAGCAGGTAAACGGAAAAACCCGCGCCGACCACCGCACGATCATGGACACTATGATTCAACTCTTTGCCAGTTACCGGGAGACGCTGGAAAAGCAATCCATGGGTTTTCAGATGAGCGCCTGGGATCAGAAACTGCTGAAATACGGGGCGCTTTTTGAGAGCAATATGATGTCCCTGAAGGTTAATATCTCCCTGGAGAAGGCCCTGGATTTGGGCTGGAAGATTTTGTCCGACTGTTTTACCCCGGAGGAAACCGGGATTAAACTTTCGGTAATTCAACAGTTCTGGCCGCGTTAAAAAATAAAAAAGGGACGGCGGCCGGGAAACGGGTATCGAAAGAAGCGCGATGGCAAAGGTTAAGTTTACCAAGGGCGAGCTGAAAAGACAGCGTGACGCCTTAAAACAATTCCTGCGTTATTTACCCACACTGCAGCTTAAAAAACAGCAACTGCAGCTGGAGATTCTGCAGCAGAATGCGGTTTTACAGAAAGTCGGGCAGTCCCTGGAGAAAAAAAGACAGGGGATTCTCGCCTGGGCCGGGCTTTTGTCTGAATCCCCGGAAGGGGTTCGTCCCTTTTTGAAGCCGGAAAAGACGCTTACCCGTTCCAAGAATATCGCCGGGGTGGATGTCCCGATTTTTGATTCTCTGGTATTCGCTACGGCGGAGTATGATCTTTTTTTGACCCCGCTCTGGTTCGATAATGCAGTACAGTCCTTGAGAGAAATGGTTGCCCTGGAGAGGGAAATTGGGATCTTGCGGGAGGGTATCGAGATTCTGCGCCGGGAGTTGAGGGTTACTACGCAGAGGGTAAACCTGTTTGAGAAGGTAAAGATTCCTGAGGCGGAGGAGAACATCCGTCTTATCAAGATTTATATCGGTGACCAGATGGCGAACGCGGTTGGTCGCAGCAAAATCGCCAAAAGGAAGATTGAAGGACTGGTCCGGGAAGAGGCGATGGTATGATTGTTCCGATGAAAAAAGCTTTTCTTTTTTTGCAAAAGAATCATGCCCGGGATTCTTTGTCGGAGCTGGCCTCTTTGGGGTTATTGCATGTCGAGCACCAAAGGCCTCCCGCCGGGGAGGAGGTATCTTCCCTTGGTGAAAATATCGCCGTGACGGACCAGGCGGTTTTGATCTTGTCCTCCTGGCAGAAAACACCGCAGGGCGAAGAGCCTTTAAAAGATGATCTATTGTCATTTTGCCACCATGTCGTGGATCTCCAGAAGAGGCTGGATCAGCTTAAGGAATATTCCGTTACCTTAAAATCCGCGATTGACCGTTGGTCTCCCTGGGGGGATTTTGACCCGCAGGAAATAAAGCGCCTGGCGGATGCCGGCGTATACGTGAAGTTTTGTCAGGTCCCGCGGGAAAGTTTGAAGGGGATTGGCCCGGAAACGGCCGTAAAAATAGTTTTTTCGGAGGGAGCGGTGGAGAATTGCATTCTGGTCAGCCGGCAGGATGCCCCTTCAGGCTTCAAGGAATTGGATCCGCCGAGACTCTCCCTGTCGCAGATGCGCCGGAGGCTGTCCGAAGACGCCGGGGCGATGGAGACGATCCGGAAACAACTGGAGGATTATGGCGCTTACCGTAAATCTGTGCTCGAGGGGAGAAGGTCGCTGATTTATAAAAAGAATTTTTTCGAAACACTGAACGGAGCCGCCGAGGCCGGAGAATTAGTGTACCTGAAAGGGTATTTGCCGTCGGAAAAAGAGGCGGAGTTCGTTTCCTGCGTCAAGAAAAAGGGGTGGGGGATTTTTACCCTGGACCCGGACGAGAAAGATGAGGTCCCGACACTTTTGCGTAACCCCCGCTGGGTAGCTTTTATCAAACCCCTGCTTAAATTGCTGGAGCTCGTTCCGGGTTACCACGAGCTGGATATCAGCTTACTTTTTATCATTTTCTTCAGTGTTTTTTTCGGGATCCTGATCGGAGACGCCGGGTACGGATTGGTTTATTTCCTGCTCAATCTCTGGGTCCATCGCAAGTTCGGCAGCAGGATCAAGGACAAAAGCGCATTTTTTCTCTTTTACATCCTGAGTTCTTGCGCTATGATATGGGGGTTGTTGACGGGGACATTTTTCGGCCAATCCTGGCTGTTGAGCCTGGGGATCAAGCCACTTTTGCCGGTTTTGACCGATACCGTTTTTATCCAGAAATTTTGTTTTTTCCTGGGGGCCCTGCATTTGACCCTGGCCCACGCCTGGAAGGGGATTGTGAAACTTCCCTCTTTGTCCGCTCTGGCGGATGCCGGCTGGATTTGCATTATCTGGGCGGCGTTCTTTCTTGCCGACAGCTTGATCCTGGGGGGGGGTTTTCCCTCTTGCGGAGGGGGATTGATCATTGCCGGCCTGGCGCTGGTGTTGTTTTTTGCCAGCCCGCAGAAGAATATCTTTAAGGCTGCCGCTTCGGGGCTGGGGACGATCGCCTTGAGCCTGGTCAATAATTTTACCGACGTAGTTTCTTATATCAGGCTTTTTGCGGTAGGCCTGGCGACCGTGGCGATCGCCGACGCCTTTAATAACATGGCGGCCGGGGTCGTGGAAAAAGGGAATTTCTTTACTCTAGGGGCAGCGGTCCTGATATTAATCTGCGGTCACGTCCTGAATATTATCCTGGGTTTGATGTCGGTTCTGGTGCATGGGGTGAGACTTAACGTCCTTGAGTTTTGCAGTCATCTTGGGGTGAGCTGGAGCGGATTTGATTACAAGCCATTTGCCAGGGAGACGGAATAACTAACAACCATTCGCGGAAAAGGAGAAAAAATGGATAGTGGAGTAATATTACAGTTCAAGGATTTGGGTTTTATTATGGTTTTTGCCCTGGCGGCCTGCGGTTCCGCCTTTGGCACAGGGGTCGCCGGGATGGCGGCGGTGGGGGCCTGGAAGAAGAATTTCAGCCAGAACAAGAGCGCCTCCTTCCTCCTTGTCGCCCTGGTTGGCGCGCCTTTGACCCAGACGATTTACGGAAATATCGTAATGACCAAAATGTACGAGTTGGCCGCCAGGGGGCAGTATCTCTGGGGGGTCGGCGCTTTCGCCGGCCTGGCGATCGGGCTTTCGGCTTATTTCCAGGGAAGATGCGGCGCCTGCGCCTGCGATGCGATGGGAGAGACCGGCAAAGGATTTGGCAATTACCTGGCGGTCGTGGGGATCGTCGAAACAGTGGCCCTTTTTGTAATGGTCTTTACCCTGATTATCCTGGGGAAGATGTAAATCTATATGATTTGGGGGCGATTAGCTCAGTTGGTTAGAGCGTCTGACTTACATTCAGAAGGTCAGGGGTTCAACTCCTCTATCGCCCACCATTAAATAATACTGGATTTTATATAAAAATCGAGTATATTAAATAAGTCGTAATTCTCAGCGGAGATCACAAAGCTACGCGCACAATTTGTATTTTATCTGCTGGGGTCGTGGCCTAGTCTGGTTCAAGGCGCCTCCCTGTCACGGAGGAAATCGCGAGTTCAAATCTCGTCGGCCCCGCCATATATTTTTAAAGGACGCCTTTTCCGGCGTCCTTTATTGTCTTGAGTTTTCCCGCCGCGGATGTTACCATAATACAAGTTTGATTTAGACATTTTAAGCAAGGGGGCAGAAGCTTCCCCGCCGGTGTTATTTGTATGCCTAAAGGAGAGAAGATGGCGACTATCGACGATTTCAAGAAACTGGATTTGAGAATAGCGCAGATAAGGGACGTAACCGAACATCCCAATGCAGACAAACTGCTGGTTTTAACCCTGGATTTAGGAGACCGTCAAAAGCAAGTAGTGGCCGGAATCAGGAATTTTTATTCCAGGGAAGACCTGCTCGGTAAGCTTGTAGTAGTGATAGATAATCTTGAGCCGGTAGTTTTGCGCGGAGTAGAAAGCCAGGGGATGATTCTGGCCGGTTCAGACGATACGTCTCTATCGGTTATAAGCCCCGGGAGGCAGCTTAAATTAGGGAGTATCGTAAAGTGATCAGACAGTTCGTGCCGCAGGAATTTTGCATGAAGTGCAAGGGGTGCTGCAGATTCAAGGAGCAGGATTCCGTGTGGAGCCCGTGTCTTTTGGATGAAGAAATACAGGTTTTATTAGACAGAAAGGATATACCGCCCGCCTCGATCTCCATAAACCGGCGTATCCAACCGGTTAGCGCGCCATGCGAATCAGGGTTTATTTGTCCTTTCCTGGGCGTAGGAGACAATAAATGCGCCATCTATTCCGCCAGGCCGTTTGAATGCCAGCTTTACCCTTTTTTGATCAATTTGCGGAAAGGGAAAGTTCTTCTGACCGTAGATTTAAATTGCCCATACGTTTATGAAAGGATAAATTCCCCTGAAGCCAAAGAGTATATTGCCTATCTTTCCGGTTACCTCAATTCTCCAGATTGCCTCGGCAAGATCAAGGATAACCCTCAGATTATCCAGGCTTATGAAGAGGTCAGGGAGGTTGCCGAAATAAAATTGCCGAATGAGATTGAATAAATTGACCTTGGACGACCGCGCCTTATTCGATAAATATTTAGGATCTTCGCGCCATAACTTATCGGTATTTTCTTTTCCGGGAATTTATATCTGGCGGCCGCTTTTCGATATCCGCTGGGCGGCCTCGGACGGGAATTTATGTGTTTTCTTTACTGACCGCCTAAGCAGGTTTATGTATCTGCCGCCCCTGGGGAGGCGGCCCGGAAGCGCGATTTTAAAATCCGTATTTTCAGTTATGGACGAAGTTAATAAAAACAGGGATATTTCCCGGATCGAGAATATCGGAGAAGAGGAACGGGGAATATATTTGAACCTGGGGTGTTGTTGCTGCCGGAAATACCCGGACTATGTTTGCCTAAGAGACAGCCTGGCATCACTTAAAGGAAATAAATTCAAGCCCCAGCGGGCTTTGCGCAACCATTTCCTTAAGAATCAAGATTCCAGAGTCAGAAAATTGGCGGAACAAGACAAACAGGAGTGCCTGGGTCTGTTTGACCGGTGGTCCGGCGCGCGCCGGGAAAAATACCGGGAGGCGCTGTATTGCGGCATGCTCGAAGACAGCAGAAAGGTGCTTGAAGAGGCCTTTTCCTGTTATAAGAGCCTGGGATTGGAGGGGATAGCCGTTACAATAGAAGGAAAGATAAGAGGTTTTACTTTCGGGTACCGGTTAAACCGGGATACCTTTTGCGTGCTTTATGAAATAACCGATCTTTCGGTGAAGGGGTTGGCGCAATTCATATTCAGTGAATTCAGCATAAGCCTGAAAGGCTATAAATATATAAACATCATGGATGATTCCGGGCTGGAGAATCTGCGTAAAACAAAACTTTCCTACAAGCCGGAGCGCCTGATCGAAGCCTATATCGCGACCAGAAATGCCTGAACATATCGATGAAGCGGAATTTACCATATTTGATACGGAGACCACCGGGTTGAATCCCGGCTGCGGTGACCGGGTTGTCGAATTGGCCGGGTTGAGAGTTAAGGGAAACAAAGAGATAGGAAAGTTTGAGACGTTATTGAACCCGGGGAGGGAGATCTCCCCGGGGGCTTTCGCTGTGAATAAAATAACCGGTGAAATGCTGAAGGATGCGCCGGGGGCGCAGACGGCAATACCTGATTTTATCGAATTTTCCCGGGGAAGCTTCCTTTGTTCTTACAATATAGAGTTTGATTTGGGATTTTTGAACAGCGAGCTTAGGATTATCGGACGCCCGGAACTGGAGAGCAGCGGATGTTTTGATATCCTGGGAATGGCAAGGTTTCTTTTGCCTGGTCAACCGCGTTACAGCCTTTGGTTTATCGCTTCCAGGCTGGGAGTGGAATCTGTCCAGAAGCACAGGGCATTTTCCGATGTGGAGATGGCCTGGAGGGTATTTGCCAGATTAAAAGATATTTGTGCTGCCAGAGGGATAAAAGATTTTGCGGATTTTTCCCGGACTTTTTCTCCCGGGCACGGCCGGAAGCCGCAGCGTATCGAACCCAAGATTACCCGTATCGAAATGGCCATACGCTCCGGTTCTCTCGTTAAGATTAAATACGTTTCCGTGAAAGATTCTAAAGTGACCTTGAGGGAGGTGGTTCCGAAAGAGATCAGGGAAGGCGATTCGGGGAGCTATCTTGTAGGGTTTTGCTGCATGAAACAGGAAGAATGCAGGTTCAAGATCGATAACATAATGGAGCTGGAAATAATATGAAGATATTGGGGATTGAAAACACGCCAAAATACGGATACAATAAATACGATAACAACATGTTGACAGCAAGATAGGGCATATGACAGAAAAACGAGACAGGAACGCAAAAAGAGAACGCAGAAGATATATACGTTTGGATACTGTTTTCCCG
Source organism: Candidatus Omnitrophica bacterium UBA6249 (assembly GCA_002441305.1). Lineage (GTDB taxonomy): Bacteria > Omnitrophota > Gorgyraeia > Gygaellales > Profunditerraquicolaceae > UBA6249. Next base: position 28,221 of record DJVT01000005.1, on the reverse strand, counting down.
GTGCAGTTCCGTTTGGAAAGCCTGGACAGCAAGCAGCCTCTTTCTCCGTGGATCCAGGGTTTTACCAACAATATCGGGCATGGCGGGATATGCCTTGCCGTTAACGATCCTTCCCCGGAATTGATTAAGCTCGTGCGGGAGGGCAGGGTAAAACTTGCCATAGAAATAGATATTCCCTTAAGAGGAAAAACTGTCTGCGCTTCTGTTTCTCTGGCCTGGACAAAAGACGCAGGCGGGTCAAGCAAGCGTTATTTACTGGGGTTGGATTACGAGAAGATCAATCCCGGCCAAAACCGCATGCTTATCCGCTACGCCTGGGCAAGGAAACTTTTTCTTCCCTTTGTCCTGGTATCGGTAGGGATTCTGGTTTTGTCTTTGGGCATAGGTTCCTATCTGAATATACAGTTGACCCGCCGGAACAACATGCTTGTCGAAGAGCTGGTCAGGGTGCTGCAGGAATCTAAATCGGTAAAACAACAGTTAAGCCAAATAGCCGGGGAGCGCAAGGAGCTGCAGACCCGGATTCAATCTTTGACTGCGCAGATAGAGGCTGTTTCTGTAAAAAAAATTGAAGCGGCAGGGGAAGCGGGGCATCAGGTTTTGCCGCCGGACAAAACAGAGGAATTAAATGCTATTATCGTAAAGCTCGCCCAGGAAAGGGACCTTCTGCAGGCGCGGCTGGACGCTTTAAGGGCCAGTGAAAAAGCCGCGCAGCAGGAAGCCGTCCGCCTGGAGGCTAAAAAAGCAATTTTGGAAAAAGCTAATCTGGAGAAGATGTACCAGTGGTTTAAGGTGCGTCAAAATCCGCATACCGGATTAGTAATGAGCTTCGAGGGAGATAAGGATATCGCCAGCTGGGCCTTTCTTTATGACGAGGCATTGTTAATACAGGTATTCAGTGATTTTTCGGATTATCCCAGCGCCAGAAAGATGCTGGATTTTTTTGCCAAAGAAGCCAAGCGCGAGAACGGCTGGTTCCTGAACGCATATTATGTAAATGACGGCGCCCCCGCGGAGTTCGTCCTGCACTGCGGACCGAATATCTGGTTAGGTCTTTCCGTAGTCCAGTATACCCAGATAACCGGGGACAGGCAGTATTTGCATATAGCCGAAGAGATCGCCAGGAATATTATCGCTCTTCAGAATTCCGACCTTGATAACGGTATCCGGGGGGGACCGCAGATGACCTGGTATTCCACGGAGCACCATTTGGATGCATATGCTTTATATAAGATGCTCGCCAGAGTAACCAAGTCGGATGCATACGAGCAGGCAGCGGAAAAGACATTAGGATGGCTTCTGCGGCATACCTATGACAGGCAGGACTTGCCGGTTAAACGCGGCAAGGGGGATTCCACTATTGCTACAGATACGTACGCTTGGTCTATCGCGGCCATCGGACCGGAAAAATTACAATCCATAGGCATGGATCCCGACAAGATCATGGAGTTCGCCGAAGAGAACTGCAAGGTTGAAGTCAGCTTTACCCGCCCCGGTGGGCAAGTGGTGAAAGTCCAGGGTTTTGATTTTGCGCCCCAGCTTCACGTTTCCCGCGGGGGAGTGGTTTCCAGCGAATGGACAGCCCAGATGATCGTTTCCTTTAAGATTATGGAGGAGTATTATCTCAAGAAAGGTCAGGCCGAGAAGGCGGCTGCGTACCGGGAAAAAGCGGATAACTACCTGGGGCAGCTCAGTAAAATGATCATCTCCAGCCCCTCTCCTTCCGGGCAGGGGGAGGGATGTTTGCCTTACGCAAGCCAGGCTTATGTAGATACCGGGCATGGCTGGATGACGCCTAAGGGGAAGCATACCGGTTCCGTATCCGGTACCGCCTATACGATTTTTGCCTATTACGGAATAAATCCTCTTAGGCTTAAAGAATGAAATGCCGCCTGGAGAGTATTTTTTCACGACTTTATTCCGCTTTCGGACCGCAAAAATGGTGGCCGGCGGAGAGTAAATTTGAGGTGATCGTAGGAGCTATACTTACCCAGAATACCAACTGGGGTAATGTGGAAAAAGCGGTTGCGGCGCTAAAGAACAAGAAGTGCCTTAACCCGGGCAAGATTTTGGCTTTATCCCCGGTTAGGCTTGGCGCGTTAATCAAAAGCGCCGGGTATTACAATATAAAGGCATCCAGGCTTAAGAATTTTTTGCGTTTCTTCCGAGACCGCTATTCATCGGACATAAAGCGGATGCACGCCCGTTCCTTGCATGTCCTGCGCAAGGAGCTTTTACAGGTTAACGGGATCGGGGAAGAAACGGCGGATTCCATTTTGCTTTACGCATTGGATAAGCCGGTATTCGTGATAGATGCCTATACCAAGAGGATTTTTTCCAGGCACGGCATTGTCGGTAAAGACTGCACTTACGGCCAGGCACAGGATATTTTTATGCGTGGGCTTAAGAAAAGTGTAAGAATGTTCAATGAATACCATGCGCTTTTGGTCAAGCTGGGGAAGGACTATTGCCATAAGCAGAATCCTAAATGCGCATTGTGCCCTTTAAATGGTCGATAAAAAACGCTTGTTTAATACAATCAAAAGGCTGATTGCGCTTGATTCCCAAAACCCTCCCGGGAATGAAGAGAAAGTCGCGGATTTTGTAAATACCTATTTCAAAAAGCTCGGGCTTAAAACGGAAACTCTCCATTTTAAGAAAAAAAGAGACAATGTACTGGCTGTCTTGAAGGGAGGGGCGGGCAGGAATTCCCTGCTTCTTACCCCGCATCTTGATACGGTCCCCGCGGGGAAGAACTGGAGAAGCGATCCGTTCACCGTCAAGGTTGCAGGAGACCGGCTTTATGGATTGGGCGCAACCGATTGTAAAGGCAATCTGGCCAGCTGCATGGAGGCAGTCAATTCCATAGTTGAAGATGGGATTCGCCTCGATTACGATTTGATTATAGCCGCTACCGCAGATGAAGAAGCCGGTTCTTCCCTGGGCCTGATTCCTCTCCTGGAGAGAGGGTTAATCAAACCTACCGCCGCGCTGGTGCTGGATGCGGATGACTTCGAAATTGTAGTTACGCAAAAAGGGTTACTGCATCTTAAGGTCTGTATAAGAGGGAGGAAAGCTCACGGGGCTTATCCCTGGCTCGGGGTAAATGCTATAGATATCGCCGCTAAGGTGATCCTGGATTTGAAAAAACACCTTCATTGCCGCCTTAAGAATAAATATTTACGGAACCCCACGGTTAATATCGGTACGATAAACGGCGGGGATAAAGTAAATGTAGTAAGCGATTGGTGCGAATTTTCCCTGGATTACAGGTTCTTGCCCGGGATGTCGGAAAAGGAATTCCTGGCGGCTTTGCGGAAAAGCCTCAATAAATATACAAAGAATTTTAAGATCGAGATCCAGAGTTTGCAGGCGCCTTACAATATAGATCCTGCTCATCATTTGGTCCGGGGATTGGCTGGGGCGATCAAAGAAGCGGGCGTAAAACCCCGGATAACCGGATCCGAGGGGGCCACGGTAATAACTTTTTTTCAATCCAAGGGCATACCGGCAGTTGCTACCGGTTTCGGAAGGGAAGGATGCGCCCATATCGCCGATGAATACGCGCATTTAAGCAGCCTGTATAACGGAGCGTTGGTTTTGGAGTCATTTTTGAGAAAATATGAATTTGATTCGGCAAATAAGGAGAAAATATGGAAATGCTAAAAATATCCAAAAAGCCCAGACTTAAAAAACCCTACCTCATTACCGCCTGGCCAGGCATGGGGGAAGTGGCTTTTAAGGCAGCCTCCTATCTGATAGAAGAGCTTAAGGCGCAGGAGTTCGCGGAGATATCGCCGGAGAGTTTCTTTTATCTGACCGGGAGCCTGGTGCAAGCCGGGATTCTCGAAACTCCCCTTTTGCCGCAAGGGAAATTTTATTTTTGGAAGAATCCCTCTTCAAAAAAACAAAAGGGGAAAAACGATCTGGTAATTTTTCTGAGTAACGCCCAGCCGGATTTGTCCAGGGCGGATAATTATGCCAAGGTGATCATAGATTTAGCAAAGAGCCTGGGCGTGGAAGCCGTAGCAAGTTTTGCTTCTATGCCGCAGGCCACAGACCATACGCAGGAGTCTCGGGTGTGGTTTGCCGCCACCGATAATAAGACCAAGGATTCTTTGAATAAACAAGGATTCCTCCCTTTGCAAGAAGGGCAGATTAGCGGAATGAACGGATTATTCCTGGGAATGGCTAAAAAAACAGGGTTGAAAGGCTTCTGTCTTTTGGGGGAGATTCCGCTTTATACAATTCAAATCGAGAATCCTAAGGCCTCGGCGGCGGTACTTACCGGGATAGGCAAGGTTCTCGGTATGCAGATTAATGTGCAGCCGTTAAAAGACGAAGCAAAGGCAATGGAAAGCGAAATCAGTAAGTTGCTTGACTATCTCAAGCTGGGTTCTTCCGGCCAGTCTTCCCCCATAGGGGATGAAGAGGTAGAATTGATAAAGAAAACCCTGAGCCAGCTCACCAAACTCCCCGTTTCGGTTAAGGAAAAGATAGACAGGCTTTTCGAAGAAAGCCGGCGCGATATTTCCAAGGCAGGGGAATTGAAAGTCGAATTGGATAAATGGAATGTTTATAAGGAGTACGAAGATAAATTCCTTGATTTGTTCAGGAAAAACACCGGTAAAGGCAATTGAAAGATGCCCGCGGAGGGGATAAAAGTTGTACTTTTTGATTTAGGCAATGTGCTGGTGAATTTCGATATTTCTCCTGCCTTGAGAAGGTTTTCGGGGTTTAACGGCAAAAGCCCCGAGTGGATTCTTAAAACTTTGCTTGATTCCGGGCTGCCCGTATCTTTTGAAAAAGGCCTGATTTCTCCGGAAGACTTCCATCGCAACCTGTGCAGCCTCCTGGAGTTAAGGATTGGGTACGAATCATTTGTCTGCATATGGAACGAGATTTTTTTCTTTGGCCTCCAGAACCGAGCGGTTTTTCATATAGCCAGCCTTTTAAAAAAGAATTACCGTCTCGCCGTATTGTCGAATACTAACATTTTGCATTATAATCATATTAAGGAGAATTTCCCTGTTTTTGGCATATTCGATGAGTTATTCCTTTCTTTTGAAATCGGCGATACCAAGCCTTCCAGGGAAGTTTACTTGAAAACCGTCCGGGCTTTAGATGTGCTGCCGGAAAATATTTTTTATACGGATGACCGCAAAGAATTCATCAAAAGCTCTTCTTTGCTTGGTATAAAGAGTTTTGTCTTTGAAGGGGCGGATAAGCTGCTCGAAGACCTGTCCGGGTTAAATATAATTTAACATAAAGACTATTTACGGGAGTTTCCGTAACCCCTTAATGAGCTTGCGGTTCAGTCTCAAACGTAATATAATATTTTAATGCCACCTCGCGGGAAAGTTAATATCCTGTATGTGATTACGAAATTGGAGCTGGGAGGGGCCCAGAAGCAGCTATTGGAATTAATCCGCGGGCTGGATAAAGACAGATTCAACCCGTTTCTCATCACCGCTGCAGAAGGGTTGTTGATTGACGAGGCAGCACGGATTCCCGGGTTAACTCTGATACGCTGCAAGCCCTTGGAAAGGCCTGTTCGGCCGGTAGAGGACCTCCTCGCCCTGGTTTTTATATGCCGGTTTATAAAGCATAATAAGATAGATATAGTGCATACGCATAGCTCTAAAGCCGGCATTCTAGGAAGGGCAGCAGCCAGGATTACCGGGGTTAAGGCGATTTTGCATACTGTGCACGGCTGGAGTTTTCACGATCACCAGTTCTTTCCGGCACATCTTCTTTACCGGTTCCTGGAGACAATCTGTGCTTTTTGGTCCGATGGGATAATAGTGGTTTCCCGGCATGACAGGGAGACAGCTCTTCAAAAAAGAATCGGCACTCCCGGGAAATATCGCATAATACGTTATGCTTTGGATTCTTCGGAATTTCCCGTTCGGCGTGCGGGGTATTCGTTGAGAAGAATATACGGCATCCCGCCTTCAACTCTGGTTATCGGCATGATTGCCTGTTTTAAGCCTCAGAAGGCGCCGCTGGATTTTATAAGATTGGCCGCAGTTGCCGTAAAGGTTTTCCCGGGAGCAAAATTTGTTTTGGTGGGAGACGGAGAAATGAGGGAGAGCCTGCGTTCTCTGATAAAAAAACTTGGTTTGGAGCGGCAGGTTATCCTTACCGGGTGGAGAAGGGATATACCGGAGGTTATTTCTTCTTTTGATGTTTTTGTATTAACCTCATTGTGGGAAGGGCTGCCGATTGCCGTACTTGAAGCGATAGCTTCTTTTGTCCCGGTAGTCGTTTCCGATACGGGAGGGGTAAGGGATATCGTCAAAAATGGCGAAACGGGGTACTTGGTTAAAGCGGGGGATATCACCGCTTTTATGGAGCCTCTGGAGAAACTTTTAGCCAGCGGTTCCCTGAGAAAAAGTATCGCCGCATCGGCTAACGCCTCTTTGGATTTCAACGAGTACTCTCCTAACCGGATGGTGAAAGAAACAAGCAGTTTTTATTCAGATTTATTGTCTTAGGAGGAAAATTGCTCAGGTATTTTATTGTGTTCTCCGGGGTTTTGGTCTTTAGCATGCTTAGCGTCCTTGTTTTGGGCAAATGGGCGTTAAGGCGGAAACTGCTGCAGGCGCAAGGGGTCCCTTTGGTGGGCGGGATTGCTATTTTTGTTTCTTTTACCGCGGGGTATTTCTTCGGAGCCTATGTATTTGGGGTCCCCCCGGGCAGGATAATTCCGGTTATCGGGGTTTCATCTCTGGTGTTTTTATTCGGCCTGGTAGATGATTTAAAGGAATTATCCGTGCTCCAGAAGTTTTTGTTTCAATCGGCGTGTGCCGTTGCCCTGATTTCCCTGGGGGTTTCTACCGATATAATGTATCTCGGATTCTGGGGCAACGCCTTGGTCACCTTTTTTTGGATCCTGGGAGTTACCAATGCTTTTAACCTGCTGGATATAATGGATGCCCTGGCCGCGGGCGTAGCCGTGATCGTCAGCAGCGCTTTGTTAACCGTGTCTTTTTTGAATCCGGATATCAACATGCAGATATGTTTTTTGGTTTTATGCGCAGCCAGCCTGGGTTTCCTTGTGTTTAATCTGCCTCCGGCAAGGGCGTATCTGGGAAACTCGGGAAGCCATCTACTGGGTTTTTTGATCTGCGCCTTTGTTTTGATTCTGCGTTATGCTTCCGAAGAGAACGCCTTCGCTTTATTGAGCCCGGTATTGATTTTATGGCTTCCCATTATAGATACATTGCTGCTTATCGTTTTCAGGGTTATGAAAAGAAAAATACCTTTCAAGAAAAGCGATGACCATATCGCTTTCCGGATAAGGCTTCATGCCGCGGGACCCGTAAAGACGATTTTGTTCATGTTCCTGCTGTGTTTGATTTTTTCTTCCGCCGGTGTCCTGTTGACCAGGGTTTCTAATTATGCAGCCATCGCTATTATTATAACGGTGTTTTTCTCCAGCGTGATTTTATTTTGGAAATTAATACAGATAGATGTCCGTGAACAATAAAAAAGTCGTTATTTTAGGGGCCGGGTTAGCCGGGTTGAGCGCAGCTTGGCATCTTCAGGAGAAAGCCCTGGACTGTTCGGTCTTTGAGAAGGATCATGCAGTCGGAGGGTTGTGTAAATCCAGGAAGCTCAAAGGGTTTAGCTTTGATTGCGACGGCCACTTGCTGCATTTCAGGGATAAATATATATTCCGTTTGGTAAAAAGGCTTCTGAACGGGAATATTGTTTCCCACAAAAGAAGCGCCTGGATCAGCAACTTCGGCATTTTTAGCCCATATCCCTTCCAGGCTAATTTGTATTCCTTGCCCGACAACATAGGCCAGGAATGCCTTTTGGGATTCCTGAAGGCGGTTCAATCAGGCGAGAGAGGCGCTTTGAACTTTAGGGAATGGATCGACCAGTCCTTCGGAGCAGGCATTGCCAGGCATTTTATGCTTCCTTATAACGATAAATTCTGGACGGTGCCCCTGGAAGAGATGATTTATACCTGGACCGGTAATTTTATTCCTCAACCTAAGCCTTCGGAGGTGATTAAAGGTTTTTTCGGGAAAAACAAAGGGCGCTTTGGTTACAATTCCGAGTTTTGGTATCCCCGCTCCGGGGGAATAGAGCAACTTCCTTTGGCCTTTGAACGTGGATTGAAAAACGTTTTTAAGGAATGCAAAGTTGATTCCGTTGACTTACAAAGAAAAGAGTTAGTTGCCCGCGGCAAAGGCAAAATTAAGTTTGACCTATTGATTTCGACCATACCTTTGCCTGAACTGGCGAAGATACTCAATCCTTTGCCAAGAAGGCTTTCCGTTGCCTTCAATAAATTACGCTGGAATTCCATATTTAATTTGAATATAGGGGTAAAAAGAAAATGCCAACCCGGAAGACACTGGATATATTTTCCACACAAGAGCACCTCGTTTTTTAGGGCGGGGTTCTTTCATAATTTTTCTCATAGCGCGGCTCCCGCGGGAAAAGGCGCCGTATATGCGGAAGTTGCCTATTCCAAGCGAAGGCCCTTAGACAAGAAGAATATAACCAAGAGGGTAATAAAAGATCTTGTTTCCAGCGGGATTCTGGGTAGAGATAATAAAATATCTGTTTTGGATATCAATGATATAAAATACGGCTACCCCGTATATGACGAAAATTATCCGGAAGCTACAGCGGTAATCAAGGAATTCTTGACGGGGAACGATGTGATTTCCTGCGGCCGTTACGGAAGCTGGCGCTATATGTCTATGGAGGACGCTATGCTGGACGGTAAGCATGCGGCGGAGGCTGTGAGTAATGAGAAGAGCGCTTGAATTGCTCGTCCTTGCGGCGGTGGTAGCCGTTTTTTTATACATCGCCAAAGATAAGGTGGAGGCATTTTTCTACAACCAAGGTAATTTTTACCTGGAACGCTCTTTGCCAAAAGAGGCCGCTAAGTCTTATGAAAAGGCTTTGATGGTAAATCCGCGTTCCTGGAGGGGGCATTTTGGGCTTGCCGAAGCATACAGGGATAAAGGGGATTACCTTAAGGCGGCGGCCGAATACAAAAAGACCCTGGCAATAAATCCCTCGTCCCTGAACGGATATAAATCTCTGGCGGAGACGTACTCGCAGGCGGGGATGCATGAGGAGGCGTTGAATACGGTGAAATCCGCTCTGGAGGGGAACCCCGGAGACGCAGAAATCGAAAAGCTCTCCCGAGATTGCTGCCAGGCTTTTATGGTTTCCACTTTAAATAAGGGCACCGAATTTTTCCTGGCGGGAAAGAGCGCCAAGGCGCTTTCCCTGGTAAAAAATGCGCTTGTTATCTGTCCCGATTCGGCGGTCGCCGAGTATACTTTAGGATATTATTATTTTTCTTCAGGGGATTATATCAATTCCGAATTGAGTTTGAATAAGGCGCTTTCCCTGGATCCAAAATTCAGTTATGCATATAAGCTGTTAAGTCAGATATACTTCAGGAAGCGTGATTTTAAGAAGGAGTTGTTTTACGCCAGGAGGGCGGCGGCTCTCGATGAAAAAGATGCCTCTGCCTATAATGATCTTGGATTGGCTTTGATGCACCTTGAGCAGTACTCCGAAGCGATAAACTACATGAAAAAAGCCGTAAGCCTTGATCCCGATAACCCGGATTATGTTTTCAGTTTAGGCAGTTTGTATCGCGACAATAAAATGTTCAAAGAGGCGATTGCCGAGTACAACAAACTGAATGCCTTGGAAAACGACTACCCAGGTTTACATAACAGCCTTGCCGACATTTACGACAATCTATCGGATCGAAATACGGCACTTGCTGAATATCAAAAAGAGGCGCAGGCTTGCCGGGAGAAGCTCCGGCTTGATCCCGGCAACGCGGAGATATTAAATAATTATGCTTACGCTCTAAGCGGGCTTGGTCAGACAAGCAAGGCCAAGGAGGTGGTGGATGGATTAATCAGGGATTATCCCCGTTACCGCCAGGCTTATTTGACTTTGGCCAAGATAAGCGAGAAGATGCAGGATGCGCAGTCGGCCGTTAGGGCGATGGAACAGGCCAGGCGGCTTTCGGCAGGCGAAGATTTTATAAAAAACGAGATATCGAGATTAAGCAGTTATAGCTTACCGGATAAGGGCGGTGGGCGGGACGTATCCGTGGTCCGTTTTAAAGATGGGCGTCAGTTGCGGGGGAAGATAAAGAAGGAATATTCTGATAGGATAGTGCTGGAGGTTTTTTTAGGGTCTTCTTCCGGAGAGGCTGTTTTTTACCGGGATTCTATCGAGAGCATCGAAGGGCGCAATTCCAGGCGAGAGGATTAACTGCCGATATGGATAAATATATTTTGGGATCTGCAGGAGAGAAGCTGAAAAAGATTTATAATTTTCGCCGTGCCTTATGGGGTATGGGGCTGAAGCAATTCAAGGCCGGTTATGCCGGTTCTTTCTTAGGGGTATTCTGGGTGGCGGTAAATCCGGTTTTGATAATGCTGGCGATAACTTTCGTTTTTACTGCGGTGTTTAAAGCGGAGATCAAAGATTTCGGTTTTTTTGTCCTTGCGGGAATTTTGCCTTGGATGTTTTTTTCCGGAACCCTGTGCGAAGCGTCTCCTTCCTTGTTGACGCAAAGAGGCGTTTTGCATCAGTTCGGCCTGCCCAAGGAGGTCCTGCCTCTGGGGGTAGTGTTGTCGCACTTTATGAATTTCCTGGTCAGCTGGTGCATAGTGTGCCCTATTTTTATTATACGCAGTCCCAAGACTATCCCGTTGTTTATTTATTTGCCGGCATTATTCCTGCTGACGCTTGTTTTTACTTCCGGGATGGCTGTATTGTTTAGTGTAATCAATATCCTCTTCCGGGACCTGGAGCAATTGATAGGGACAGTGCTAATGTTTTGGTTTTGGGTGACTCCCGTTTTTTACACTATCGGCATGGTCCCCGGTAAATTCCGATGGGTTTTTGACCTCAACCCGTTTTCCTCTTTCGTTGTTTGCTATCAAGACATATTTTTTTGGGCGAAGGCCCCGGATCCGGGAATGTTGTGTAAGGCTGCGCTATGGAGCATTTTCAGCCTGTTCTGCGGCATGTTGGTGTCGGTTAAATGCGAGAATGAAGTGTTAAAAAGGATTTAGATGCCCGTAATCGAATTTAAAGACGTTTGGGAGATGTATCGCATCAAGTTTGCCTCTCCGGGAAAGACTGCCTGGGAGAATTTTTGGGCCGTGAGAGGAGTCAGTTTTGCCTTGGAGCGCGGGGAGATAACGGGGATAATCGGAGAAAACGGTTCCGGGAAATCCACCGTTTTAAAACTGATTACCGGCATGCTAAAGCCGGACCGTGGTCAAATATGCGTTTCAGGGAGCGTATCCGGGCTGCTGGAGTTAGGCGCGGGTTTTCAAATGGAGCTCACGGGGAGGGAAAATGTTTTTTTGCAGTTTGAGCTTTTTGGATTAAACGCGAGCCAGGCGCAGGAAAAATTCCAGCAAGTCGTTGATTTCGCGGAAATCGGAAAATTCATGGATGCTCCGGTAAAATGTTATTCTCAGGGGATGTTCGTACGGCTTGCTTTTTCCGTAGCTGTCCATGTTGATCCGGAGATATTCGTTATCGATGACACCTTGGCTGTAGGCGACGAATTCTTCCAGAAAAAATGCATAAAAAAGATATTTGAGCTGAAGAGCTCCGGGAAAACCATTGTTTTTGTGCTCCATGACATGAATATGCTTAAAAGAATCTGCGGGAGAACGCTTTTGCTTAAAGAAGGGAGACTGATCAAGGACGGATTGACCGACGATGTTGTAGCGTTGTATACCCAGACAGTCGGTACTAAAAAAGGGATTGGAATATCGGAAAAAGGGGAAATTCAGCTTGTTTTCAACAACGGGCGCCTTTTTGTTAACTGGCGGGGCAGATTGTTGACCCCGGGTTCCGGGGTTTACGCCTCGTTTTTTCTTACTGACCGGTGGTACAATTCTTTTCAGGCGGACTGGGAAGTTTCTGTGAGCGAGGGAGGGCAGATTGAAGCCGCCGGTAAATTCCATCAATTAAACTGCTCTCAGCTGCTTAAGGCGTGGATATCGGAGGACAATGCGATATCGCTGGAGATAGTCATGGATTCCCGGGAACCCCTGCAGATCCAGGATGGATGTTTGAATGCAATGTTAACCGATGAATACAGTCAATGGTGTACTGAGCAGAAACAGGGGGTTTTTCCGGAAATCGGCAGTAAGGATAACGCTTGGCATGTTGTTATGGATGATGACAACTTTTCAGCGTGTACGGGGGTATTTTCTCTTGGAGAGCAAGTTCCATCTTTTGTAATAGAGCAAGAAAAAATACATCCAGCAAGCGGGTTTAAATTATTCAACGGGGATTATTTATCTAGTTGCAGGGTTTTACAATATTATAGAAAATGGCTGCAAAATTATACCGAGGATATGGGCAGCAAGTTCGGGTATTTTTCCGGCAGGATTATAATAAATACTCCGGATTTGAACGGGTATTTGCATAAGTTGCAAAACGGGTCTGTAGTAACAGACGGAAATCTGAGGTTCAAGTTTACCCAGGGGCAGGGTATGTTTTATTATAAAGATTACCCGTTAACCAAAGGCGGTAATCTTACCGTGCAGATGAGCATGGCAGGGAATGTTTATTCTTCGAGAACTGCGCATTGGACTTTGGCGAAGAGAAATGGGAATCAATTGGTTGCCAGAGGAGAATGGAAAGGTTTGCCGGTTGTCCAGGAGTGGTGTTTTGAGATCGGCCCTGAAGGCACTATTTTCTGGAAGGTAGGCATCGATGTTTTCAAAGAGATAGATATCGAACAGTCTTGCATGAAGTTCAATTTCTCTCCCGTTTTTGATGCTTATCGTACGGACACCGGGCAAGGTTTTTTCCCGGCGGAGTTTTCAGATTCGTATGAGGACGTGCTTCAAAAATGCATTTCCTCGGGAGAAATCAGATTATACAGTGCGAATCCGGAACTTTGCGTTGCTGCCGGTTTCGGCAAGGCCCTGAATAACTTTTTCAAGCTTTTTAATACTGACATTTTATCTACGGCGAGGGAGCTGCGTATATACAAAATTGACCCTGAAGCGAATACCAGGGTTTCTCCCGGACGGCACGATTTGTTTATGGGCTGGTTAAGGTCCTGTGAGAGAGAAAAATATCTCCCTATTCAATCAAAACCTGTACTTAAGAACGGCAACTTAGAGTTTCAATTGGATAACAATACTTGCAGGATATATTGGATGGGAAGAGAGATAACTAAAGGGTTGGGATTGTATACTTCTTTACGCTCAAGAGGCAAGTGGCATGATTCCGTTACATGCGCAGTTTGTGAATCCGGAATCCGCGCAGGGGAGGCAGCTATTTCTTTTAAATGGATACACCTGCCGCTCAGGCAGGAATGGCGGATCAGCCTGGAAAATGAGCATAGCATAAAGCTCGCCATAGCCATGATAGTAGAAGAGGGGTTAGAAGTAGACCGCCTTCAGACAAATATCATGCTTTCTGAATTTTATGATAAATGGTCCTCCGCGGGGAACGAAGGCGTCTTGCCGGATTTTACCGGAGATATAGACGATGATTGGCAGGTTATTTTTTCGGCCGGAATAAATAAAAGCGGTTTATACCCAATTTTGGCCCCGGATTCTTGCGCAGGAAAAGCTTTCCCGGAGATCGGGATTGCCCCAGACGGCATGGGGGAAGAATGGCAGGTGAACCTGCTTAATTCCGATCTTTATCATAGAGGCAGGATGTTGCAATGCCTGAAGGCGGGGAAGGAAAAGTTGTCCGCCGGGGAATATCCATATTTTAACGGGAGGATACTTTTGGAGAGCAGTAGATGACATTCGATGTTTCTATAGTGATCCCCACATTCAACAGGGCGGATAAGCTTGAAAGATGCATCCGTTCTATATTTGCGCAGGATTATCCCAAGGAAAAAATCGAGATAATCATAGTGGATGATTATCCCCAGGAGCGTATTCGCATGCTGATCGGCAGCCTTTCCACGGTCTTTCCCAACATCGTTTATATCCCTTTATGCCGTAAAGGTCCGGCCGTTGCCCGTAATACAGGAGCCAGGCAGGCCAAGGGCAGTATTATAGCTTTTGTGGATGACGATTGCCGGCTTGAGAGCAATTGGGTGAGTTTGATACTGGAGGGTTTAAACGCTAACCCCGGATTGGCCGCTTCAGGGGGGGATACCTTGACGTCTACGAGGAAGACGTTCGCCTTGGTAAGCCAATTTTTAAGCACCGGGAGCGTAGAGACTTCGGTCGGCGGTAGGGAAGAAACCATTTTTTTCCCTACTTGTAACGCGGCAGTGAGGAAGGAAATTTTCGATGCTTACGGTTTTAACGAAAAGTTCCCCCTTCCCGGAGGGGAAGACCTGGAATTCTTCTGGCGTATTTTCAAGGATGGTTATAGATTTGTTTGGAATCGTCAGGCAAAAGTTATCCATGACAGGGATTCCCGGCTGGGAAGTTTCTTGAAACAGGCGTATTCCTATGGCAGGGGTAATTTTATGGTGAAGTTCCTGCACGAAGACCACCCTTTGTTAAAAGAGTTAAAAACGGGCAGATTTGTTTTTTGGTCTGCTACCCTGGTAAATATCATAAAAATACCCAGATTCGCATATTGCCTGGGCAATAGGCTGATCGGAGAATTTGAGGTCAAGGGCCCTGGTCGGAGGATCTCCGTCTATTTATGTTTAATTATGCATAAAATCTTGTATATTCTCGGCAACTTACGGGAATTTTTCAGGATAAACCTGTTTGTTAAACAATGCGCTTTGCCGGATAAGCAGGCGCCTGTTCCCCGGCTGCTCATCCTGGACATTACCCATTCCTGCAATCTTAGTTGCAGGATATGCGATATTTGGAAAACTGTTCCCAAGGAAAAAGGGCTCGATATGGCGAGCATAAAAAAAATTATTTCTGAAGCTGTTAAGCTGGGAATCCAGGGAATAGCCCTTTCCGGTGGAGAGCCTTTGTCAAGAAAGGACATTTTTGAGATATTCGATTTTACAAGAAAGTCCGGGATAAAAGAGCTTGGTCTTTTGACAAACGGATTATTGGTTGAGGAGCATTTAGAGAGGCTGAAACCGTATCTTATCGACGGTTCGGTATCTCCGGTCATTTCCCTTGATTCTTTAAGCCCCGCAGTGCATAACTATATAAGGAATTCCGATTCTGCCTGGGAGAGGACCAGTACGGCGGTTGGCAAACTTGCTTTGTTAAAGAAAGAGTTCCCCCGGGTCAATTTCAATATTATTTCGATAGTATTGAATCAAAATCTGGAAGAGTTGCCGGGGTTGGCCGAATACGCAATGAGGCAGGGGGCTAACTCCCTGCAGTTCCAGGCTTTCCTTCCCAGTAATTTGAGAATGGCGGAAAGGAAAAAGTCGGAATTCTGGATTTCCGGAGACAGACTGGAAGTCTTGGATGAAACCTTGGACCGGTTGATAGCTTTCAAGAAAGAACACGGTGCTTTTATAAAAAACTCAATTTCCAATCTTGCTTTGATGAAGAAATATTACCGGGGTTCCTTAGTTTCCGGTGATGTTGTATGCGGTTCTGTGGATAAAACCGTATTGATTTCCAATAGAGGTATTTGTACCACCTGTTTTTCTGCCTACGGAGATGCAAAAAACAGGAGCTTGGCAGAAATTCTCCAGAGTAAAGAAGCCTTATCCGCTAAAGAGGAGACGGGAAGATGCAGATGGCCTTGTCTGCTGCCCTGTTTTTGCGATCATGAACTATAAATACCTGTGTAGTTTGTTAAGAAGAAACTTTCTTTTCTGGCTTTCGCGTAAAATAAACTATCCCCTGGTGCCTCCAGATCTGGTCCAGATTAATTTTACTTTCGATTGCAACCTTCGTTGCAAGATGTGCAGTATGCACGATCAGCTGGACTTTCTGAAGAAACAGGGGAAAAGAGTAGAAATAGACAGCCGGGCGATGAGGAAAATAATAAAAGAGACCAGGGATCTGGGGACAAGAACTGTTTTATTTATAGGAGGGGAACCACTGATAAAAAGCGATCTTTTTGAGCTTGTCGCTTTTACAAAAAACCTGGGACTGTCTCCGATTATCGTCACCAATGGGGTTATGCTGAATAAAGAGAATATTGAAAAATGTTTTAAGTCCGGAGTGGAATGGTTGAGTATTTCTATAGATGCTGCTTCTGAAGCGACGTTCGCCAAGGTAAGAGGGGAGAAGGTGTTTGGCAGGATTACCGAGAATATACGTCTTTTGAATTCCATGAAAGACAATAGAGGGATCGAATTTCCCAAGATAGTCAGCGTATGCACAATCATGGATGATAATATCGAAGAACTTATGGATGTCGTAGAGCTTTGCAGGGAATTAAAGATCGAAAGGGTTATTTTTCAGCCGGTCGTCGCCAATAATATTGATCAGACGCAGAGGGACAAGGTTTTTCCGGGGTTTATACCAAAGGAGAGGCTTAAGATTATGGATGAGGTAATCGACAGAATGATCGCTTATAAAAGAAGATCTCCGGAAAATTTCTCTTTTATCGCTAATTCCGTCAGGATGCTCAATCTTTTAAAGAGGTATTTCAGAGGCAAAATGAAACCGAAGGATCTGCCGTGTTATGCCGGATACAACCGGCTGCAGGTGGTCCAGGAAGGTAAAATATATTTTTGCGTAGACCAAAACAAATATGTGGCTAATTTTGGAGATATCGATAAAGATACCCTGAAAAATCTATGGTATTCCCCTAAGGCCTCCTTCTATAGAAAACTAATCAGGAAATGTGCTTCTCCCTGTTTGCAATGGTGTTCTTACAGGGATAGTTTTACCGAAGTTTCGGATCTTTTCTGGAAGAAGGTATTATTTAAAAAATAAAATAAATGCTTAAACGGACGTTAATATTATCTGCACTATTAATTATAGGCGCCATTTTGCGCCTTTCCCCCCTTCAAAATATCACCAGAGGGAACCTTTCTTATAATGAATCTTTGGCGATAGCTTGCGCCTCTCAGCCGCTCAAGGATATTCTTTTTCAGTACTTTGATATCGGGTTATTCGACGGGCTGAAAAGAACTTATTTCGAACGGAAGTCCGAAACATATAATTTCATGACTGCCTCCCAAAGGGGTATCGCGGATACCCTGGGAGAGGTTGGGAATAAAACAGTAGCCTTTCGGGGTAATGAAACAGATGGATCGCGGCATTCTCAGTGGACCGGAGTCGAATCCTCTGTTCCCGCGGTCAAAGAAGCCCAGAGGAGTTTTATGGAGGGGGAATACGGTAATTCTATAGCAGTATTGAATAAGTGTTTGACGGAGAATAACATTTCCGAAGATTCATTAAGATTGATTTATGCCGGCCTGGCAAGCAATTATGTCGAACAGGGTATAAAAAATCCACAATTGCGTCCGAAGATGTATTGGCGGGCAAGGGTTTTTTTCTTAAGAGCAAAGGGGTTACCCGGGAAAGAAAACCCTTTGAATATATCAGTTTATTCAGGGCTGGGGTTTTTATACCTTCAAGAAGGAGACTATAAGATGTCCCTTCAGATGTTGAGAGAGGGTTTATCTTTCGATCTGACGGGTTTTGAAAAAGAAAAACGGGATATGTGTATAAATCAAGGCATAGCCTATTTTCATTCCGGCAGAAAGGACGAATCTGAAAATAGCCTTAATCAAGCCTTAACGTTGCATCCTACCAAAGAAGAAAAAAATAATATATATTCACTCCTCAGGGATTTATACATAAACCGGGGTTTTGCATATTTAAACTCCGGCCGGGAGGAAGAGGCAGAAAAGGATTTGATTAAATTTCTTTCTTTGAACCCCATCAAGAAAGAAAAGAAGAATGTTAGTTCCGCGCTTAGGAATTTGTACATAACCCAGGGATTTGCCTATTTCAACTCTGGGGACGAATCCAAGGCTGAGGAAAGCTTCGGCAAGGCGCTGGCGTTTTCTTTTAACGAGAAAGAAAAACAAGATATTTATTCCTCTCTGCGGAATCTTTACATGCAGCAGGGTTTTAATTGTTTTAATTCTGGAGAAAAGGATGGCTCAGAAAAATTACTTAATAAAGCCTTACAATTACATCCAACCAGAAAAGAAAAAAACAATATATATTCGGCCCTTAGGCACATATATATAACTCGTGGTTTTAATTATTTTAATTCCGGGCAGAGAAATGAAGCGGAAGAAAATTTGGTTAAAGTTCTTTCTTTGGACCCCATCAAAAAGGAGCAAAGTGATGTATATGCCGCCTTGAGGAATATATATATGCAGCGAGGGTTTATGTATTTAAACCTGGATAACAGGAGCAAAGTTGAAGATAATTTCAAGAAACTTTTATCTTTGCATCCTCCGAGGATAGAGAGGGATTATATCAAATTGTGGCTCAGGCCTTTAAGTTTTGTCTCGATTTCTCCGGACCAGGCACCATTGCGTTATATAATCCTGCATGTATTTATGTTTTTAGGGAACAGTGAATTTATCGTTCGTTTGCCATCTCTTATTTTTGGTTTAGCAGGCATATTGGTTGTTTATCTTTTAGGACGCCTACTTTTCGGTTTCCCCACCGGTATCCTAAGCTCTTTTTTGCTGGTTTTCTCCATGTGGCATATGCGTTATTCCATCAGCGCATCAGATTACACGCTTTATGCATTCCTGTCTTCACTGAATGTTTATTTCTTTTACCGTTCTTTCATTAAGCCTTCTTCTCTGCCTTTAAGAATAGCGTTCGTAGTTGTTTCTGTGCTCGGCCTGTATTCTTTTTACCCCATTGCCTCGATCCTCTTGGCAGAGGCTGTATTTTTATGCATATTTACTTTAGGCAAGAAGAGAAATAATAAAGAGCTTATATCATGGGCAATTGCGTTTGCGGCGATAACGCTTTTGTTTTCTCCGGTTTTCGACAGATTCTTCCATGGTTTTACCTGGAAGCAGGGTTTTGGCGATTATCACTGGGGGCTATCTTTAAAAGAGCTTTTTCCAGCATTAACATCCGTTTTCAACGGGCTTAATATCGCCATGCCGGTTAACTTTATTATTTTTGCTTCCGGGCTGTTTTTTGCATTTTGTTTCAGAAAAAAACACAAAGAAGCATTATTGTTAGTTTTAGTTATTTTGATACCGGTTGTCCTGCTTCTGGCATGTTTTTTCTTAAAAATCAATCTAGCGGAACGCTACCTTTTTTTCTTGTACCCTTTTTTTGTCATCCTATGTTCATATGGCATAATATGTTTAAAGAACAAGTTTGTTGTTTTGTTTTTACCGGTTATATTTAATGCGGCGTTAATATTATTCTTTCTGGCATTTTTTGGTTTGCCGATGGATAAATACATACCTCAAGATTATTTTAGGCGCGACGCGGATTTTCATTCTCTCGGGGAATACTTGGGATTAAATTACCAGCAAAACGACTCTCTTGCTGTGATAAATGCCGCAGGGGTGTATGCTTTGAAATATAACTTGGATGCTGCCAACAACTTTAAAGTTGAGCGGGTTCCTCCGGGCAGCTGCCAGCGCTTAAGATATAGCGGAAAAGCACTTAAAAACACGATCGGGTTAGCTGTTTCTTGTGAATTAAAGAAGGACATAGAAACAATCACCGAGAAATATCCTCGTGTCTGGGTGGTAGATTTGAACATGATTCATTATTCCGACCATGAAGGTGCGATAGAAAAGTGGCTATCCAGAGAGGCTAAGATAAAAGAATCTTTTACGGGGATGACGGTTTATCTTTTGGAGAATAAAATGCCGCAGGATCGGACGGGAAAATGAAAGAACTATTGTATTCCGGGTTAGCCATCTTTGGCGCCAGGTTCTTTAATAAAAAGAGTCCGGTGATAATAAGTTGGTCTTTGACCGATAAGTGCGACCGGCATTGCTTATATTGTAACCGCTGGAAGAGCCCTCAGGCCGAATTGAAAACCGAAGAAGTATTTTCTGTCCTTAACCAGCTGTCGGATATGAAGACCCGTGTAATAATCTTTACCGGAGGAGAACCTTTTGTCAGGCCGGACCTCAAAGAGATTATAAATTATGCCCACAATAAGGGAATCTATACAATGTTGCATACTAATGCAGGGCTGCTTTCCGGGCGGGCGGGGGATATATGTAATTTAAATAAGATAATATTCTGCATCCTGGGCCCCAGAGAAGTAAACGACTCTTTGCGGGGAGACGGTGCTTATGACAATGTTTTATCAGGGATAGAGACTGCCAGACGCTATGGAGTAAAAGTTGGTTTATTGACCGTGCTCTGCAGGCAAAACCTCGATTGTCTTGAGTACGTGCTTAACTTATGCGAAAATTTTCATGTGCGCGCTGTGTTTCAGCCTCTCGTCAGACATCTTTTGGATGAAGATAACGCACACCTCACTCTTCCCCCCGAAGACAGGTATCAAAAAGCCATAAATAAATTGATTTTACTAAAAAAGAAAGGCAATAGATATATAAATAATTCTTTAGCCAGCCTTAAACATCTTCTTCTATGGCCCGCCCCGGTTCGCGTAAAATGCCCGGGGGGTTTTGTTTATTGCAGAATAGACGCGAAAGGAGATGTTTCTTATTGCGATAGGACTACTGGACCGGATGGGGCTAACGTCTTAAAGAATGGGCTAAATCATTCTTTTAGCAGGCTTACCCCGCATTTCTGCGATTCCTGCTGGTGTGCTATGAGGGTTGAGCTTGAACGTTGCATGGAATTTGATTTAAGTTGCCTGCGCAATTCTTTAGAAACAAATTTCTTTTAGCCAAAGGGGTATTTTGATATGGTTTCGGTGGTGATTCCTTTTTTTAATGAGCGCGGTAATTTAATCCCGCTTTTAAAGAAGTTAAAAAGCGTTCTCGAAAGAGGTAAATACGATTATGAAATTATCTTTGTAGACGATGGGAGCACTGATAAGGGCAGTGATTCTTTGGGAGGAGAAGACGATAGGAGGGTTAAGGTTATCCGTCTTAAAAATAGATACGGACAGACGTTGGCTATAGCGGCGGCATTTTCCCGCGCCCAAGGGGATGAGTTTGTTACTTTGGATGCAGATTTACAAAATGATCCCTCTGATCTCTGCCGGATGCTGGATAAATTGAGAGAAGGATACGACTTAGTAAACGGGTGGCGCGTATCTAGGAAAGATTCTTTTTTGACGAAGACATTTCCTTCTCTTGTAGTAAATACCGTTATTTCTCGGATTTTCGGAGTTAAGATACATGATGTAGGATGCGCTTTTAAGGCTTATAAAAGAGAAATTACCGATAGGCTGGTTTTTTGTGGTAATATGCATAGATATGTTCCTTTATTTGCTTCATTTGCGGGATTCAAGGTTACGGAAATAAAAATAAACCATTTTCCGCGTATCCATGGTAGGTCTAAATACGGCTTAAACAGGATTCCCATTGTTATCTATGAATTGGCAAAAATAAGTTTTTACCGTTTTTTGTTGAAGAAAAACGTCTTTTGTCTGGGAAAAATTGTTTCTCCGGAAGACATTATAAAAGGATAGGGCTTATAAAGACATTTATTTGAGGGGTCAGTTTTTGATGGTTTAACTTTCGTGAAAAATGAGAATTGCCTTAGTGATTTGTCCTTTTGGTTATCTTCATATTCCTCCATACAATCTTGCCCTTCTTTCTGCTTGTTTAAAGAAAGACGGCAATGATGTTTTTTGTTTTGATTTTAACGTCAAGGTGCAGCGGTATAGCGAATCCAGGGGAAGGATGAGCGTGCGTTGGCCAAGCGTAAACTCTTTAAATTGGTATGATAAGGAACAGGTTTTATCATTCCTGAAGGAGTATGATTATTATATAAACCTTCTTATAGATGAAGTCTTGGAAAATGATGTACAGGCGGTGGGCTTTAGCTTATATGATTCTTCCCGTTGGTTTAGCGAAGAGGTCGCCTCTAGGATGAAAAAAAAGAATCCTTCTTTAAAGATTATATTTGGAGGTTACCCGTGTTTTAGGGAAGAATTTTCTGTACAGATTATGGCTAATCCTTGTATCGATGCGGTTTGTTTGGGTGAAGGGGAGATACCTTTAGTTAATTTGATCAGGAAATTAAAGATGGATGGCAGGTTTTCATTTTGCCCGGGGTTTATATACAGAGAGAAAGATAATAATATTGTGAATTGCGGCAGAGAAAAACCTATCTCCGATTTAGATGCTTCTCCTTTTTCGGATTTTTCAGATTTTGATCTAAGGATGTATGATACAGAAGGCATCGGAATTTCTACAAGCAGAGGATGTCTCAACCGTTGTTTGTTTTGCGAAGAGACTATGCTTTTACGTCCCTTCCGCAGGAGGACAGCGCTGAATATTTTTTCCGAGCTATCCCTTCATTTTAAGAAATTCCCTGCTTTAAGATATGTATCTTTTAATGATTCAGCGATAAACGGAGACATGTCTCAATTAAGCGAATTGGTTGACCTGCTCATAAAAAATAAACTTAATTTTTTTCAGTGGGGAGGCCAGGCAAGGATTAGGGACGGAATGAATTTTCCGTTTCTTAGAAAAATGAGGGAGGCCGGATTTTCTTTCGTCAGCTACGGTCTTGAGAGCGCCAGCCCGAGGATAGTGAAGATGATGGGTAAGAATTTCAATGTCAATCTTGCAGAGAGCGTAATACGCGATACCAACAGGGCAGGGATCCGTTCGGCAGTTAACGTTATAGTCGGTTTTCCGGGAGAAAAGCGGGAGGACATAGCGGCAACATTGCGGTTTTTACAGAGAAACCTCGAGTTTATCGATGACATATATATCCATACATTAGTGCTCCTCCCCAGCTCTGTGCTTTACCGGAATAAGGAGAAATTTGGAATTACGGCTTCTAACTTGCATCCTGTATCCGGATGGCATAGTTGTGATGGAAGCAATGATTTTAAGTCGCGGTTGGCCAGTGCAAGATTCTTAAAAGAAGCTTTAGGAAATAAGGCAAAATTGTCTTTTGATTTAAGTTGCTAAACTCGGGAGGATAAAATGTGGAAGAAAAACAGTAATATGAGAATGGTATTATTCACTCAGATTTTTACATTTTTTATCCTGGTAGTTGTGGGGGTTATATTGTTTCTTCCATCTACGCCGGCTCTGCCGGTAGAAAAAACATTGTTTGTTTTTATGCTTGCTATGCTTGTTCTTAATTTTAATATCTTTTGCTTTTTTACCAGGGGCTTGTTAGGTATGGAGCGCCAATCCGAAGCGTTGAATTCCAGTTTGGAAAATATAAACGCTGCGGGCGCAAGCATAGACAAGCAGTTAGTCCATCTTTTCCAGGTGCATACCCGGGAATTGAGGGAGACGATGGAACAGAAAGCCCAGTCTTTAGACAATGGACTTGGTGCGATTGCGGAACAACTAAAACCTTTTTCACATACCCATGCGAAAATGTGGGTATATTTAGAAAAGGCTAATGAGGCATTGAAAACTTTGGAGCGTGATTTGATAATTGTATCGGATATTATGGAAAAAAACGCCAAGATTTGCCTTAAGCAAAATAATGGTTCTCGTGGATAAGTCCGGAGATAATAATTTTTAGGAGGAAATATGGGGAGTTTGACGGATAAATTACTGGGCCTTCAGCTTTACAAGGATTGGCATAGTAATTTTCCCAGAGAGCATCTATCTCTGGAGTCGGCCTTTCCGGAGATGGTTTTGTCGGAAGAGCGGGTAGATAAGCTGGCGCAAAGAATGGATCTCAAAGGTATGCGCATTCTGGAGCTTGGATGTCTCGAAGGAGCGCATTCGCTTATACTGCAAAAACGGGGGGCAAAAGAAGTTCTATCCGTGGAAGGAAGAAAGGATAATTTTTTAAAATGCTTAACCGTAAAGAATGCCTTTGGATTGGATAAATGCAGGTTTATTTTGGGCGACTTAGAAGAGGTCTTACCATGTTTGTCGAAACGATTTGACATTTGTTTTGCTTCGGGAATTCTTTATCATTTGGTCAACCCCATGGCCGCATTATTCCGTATTTCCGAGCTTACCACTAAAGGATTGTTCGTTTGGACGCATTATTCTACCGTGCAGTCACCCAAAGGCCCTGTGTTGAAAATTGAATATAACGGCCGGACCTATAGGGGAAAACATGTTAGAGAAAACTTGAAAGATTGTCTTTCCGGCTTGAGCAGAGATTCATTTTGGATGCTCGAAGAAGATTTGTTTAGAGTGGTTCGCGAGTGCGGATTCGGAGACATAGAAGTAATCCAGAAGGAAGTGCATAAACACGGCCCGGCTGTAACTTTCTTAGCGAGGAAATAAATGCAACAATCAAAAGGACTCAGAGAATATTTTAGTGATTTCGAAACAAACCTGGCGTATTATTTTTCAGAGAAATTGAACCGCCTGCTGGCAAAGCCGCGTTGGATTTATATAAGCTTAAGCCATCAGTGTACATATAATTGCCAGATGTGCGGGGTGGTGAATATCCTGAAAGACTATCAAATCAGCACCCCGGAAGTAAAAAAAATATTTGATGAAATATCGGAATGGGATTGGGATTTTACCGTCGTTATTACCGGGGGAGAGCCTTTTTTAAGGCGGGATATTTTTGAAATTTTCAAGTACGCTAAAGAAAAAGCCATTGGGATAGAGGTTGTAAGTAACGGTGCTTTGATCGATCCGCCTATGGCTGAAAAAATAATCCGTTCCGGCATAGATAATATAGCTGTTTCCTTAGACGGGGCGAAAGAGGGGACACATGACCTAATAAGAGAAAAAGGCGCTTTCCGGAAGGCGGTTCAGGCGATCAAGAATCTTTCCGAAGCCAAGAAAAAAAACGGGTTCGGTCCCCAGTTGTCAGTGTGGACTACGATCATGAAAGAGAATATAGGGGAACTTTTTGACATAATAGGATTGTCCAGGAGCTTGGGCGTGGAGTGCCTTGTTTATCATCCGGTAATTGTCGCCCAGGAGGATATGCAGAATACTTCTCCGCACGCGCGGTTCTGGCCGGGAACTAAAGATGTTGAAACCCTTATCGAACAGATACGCATGATATCTGATTACCAAAAAAAGAACGGTTTTATTGCGTTTCTGCATGACCCTTTTCTTTGGGTCAAGCACTTCAGGGGGGAGCTTACCAGGGGGGAGTGGAAGTGCAACCCCTTTGTTTTTATTAACATAGGCCCTGATGGGGAGGTAAGGAGCTGCGGGGCCTCCTTCGGGAATACGAAAAATATGTCTTTAGGGGAATGCTTGGATACAAAAGAAGCCTCCCAGGCCAGGAAAATGATGAGGGAGTGCTTGAAACCGTGCCTGCAGACCTGCTGGGCAAACCCGGATGCCGATTCATTGTCCGGCATTGTTGACGGCTTAATCCAACGGGTCAGGAACAGCCGGGCCGATAAGGGAGACAAAAAAAGGATATTGTCCGCAGCCCTGGCAAAACTGGCTTTTTACGAGGAGATGTCAAAAGAATGCCAAACCTGAAAGAGGTTATAATTTCCATAACCAGCAGATGCAATTTAAAATGCAGAATGTGCGATATTCCCTCCGGCAAGATTGATGAACTGTCCACTTCGCAATGGAAGAATGTTATAAAGGACGCCTGCCGTTTGGGGGCGCAAACCGTTGTGTTCAGCGGAGGAGAACCGTTGTTGAGGGAAGATATTTTCGAGCTGATTTCTTTTACGAAAAAAAACGGCATGAGTGCTTGCGTTACTTCGAACGGCACGTTGATTGATGACCGGACTGCCGGCAGGCTTTACGATTCGGGGGTGAACGTGGTAAATATATCCCTTGAAGGGAAAAAAGCCACACATGATTTCTTGAGAGGAAAAGGAGGGTTCGATAAGGCCATAGCCGGCCTAAAAGAACTCAGGAAATATAAAATAGAATCTACCGTAGCCGCAACCGTATCCAAATACAACTATGCCGATTTGCCTTATGTATTGGAATTGGCCAAGGAGAACGGGGCAACGACCGTCAGGCTGCAGCCCTTTAACGTAATTTTCCTGCGCGATCCGGGGTGCAGGAAGGAATTCCTGATAAATAAGGCAGAAATAGCGGTAGCGGGAGAAGCTCTCGAGAATTTTGTTGAGCTTTCCAAAAAACATAAAATTTCCACAAATCCGTCGAGTTACCTGCATAAAATACCGGAATATTTGTCCGGGAGGGAATTTTTTACGCGGCAATGCGGAGCGCTTTGGTATTCCTGCCCGATAAATCCGAACGGCGACGTATTTCCCTGCTGGATAGAGGCAAAAAACAGGCTGATCGGCAATGTTAAAGAAAAAAGCCTGTATGAGATTTGGTTATCTGAAAGAAGGCTAAAGGCGATCAGGGATATCATGAAAAAAGGCTGCAAGGGGTGCCTTATGAGTTGTTACGATGAGGCTTTCGGGGATGAATTGCCAGCTGCGCGCGTATTCGGAAAAATCAAAAAGTTCAAAAAGCTAGCAGACAGCAGGAAGGTAATCAATAAAACCAGGCAGTTTTTGAAGGGGGCGCTGGTAAGGTCCAGATTAAGATACAGATTTTATTCTTCTTACGGGGGTTCCTGGCAGGTAGTTTTAAAAAGGAAATTACGGGGGATGTTCGCAAAAGCCGGATCCAGCCGAAAATACCCCCAGGACAAGAATGCATCCCTGTCTTCCGAAATATCCTGTCTAAGGAAGAAGATAGAAAGAGAGATGCGCTTATTATGAAAGTTGCTCTTTATATCCCCTGTTTCAACGCCGAGAAAACGATAGATGCCTGCCTGAGAGCGGTTTTTTCGCAGGAGAGGAAGCCCGACACTGTCTTGCTCGTCGATGACGGTTCGACCGATTCCAGCGTAGAGATAGCCAAGCGTTATCCGCTGAAAATAATCAAGCACGAAGGCAACCTCGGGCTTGCCGCGGCAAGAAATACCGCGGTAAAGAATATGGAATGTGATCTTATCGCCTCTTTGGACAGCGACTGCAGGCCGGACAAGAACTGGCTGGGCAACCTGTGCAAATCATTTACTTCCACGGATATCGCCGGACTGGGGGGCAGGGTCGAAGAGTCAGCCGCATCCGGGGTATTGAATCTTTGGCGCTCCATGCATATGCAGCAGCATTGGGGCGGATCAAAAGAGACAAACCCTCCTTTTCTTTTTGGTTCCAATACCCTGTTTCGCAGGAAGCTCCTTGTTGAAGCCGGGTTTTACAACACAGACTACAAGAATAATTATGAAGATGTAGATATGTCGAACCGGCTTAGAAACTCCGGGTACAATTTGATTTACGAACCGCAAGCAGTCGTTTTTCACTTGAAAGAAGACAATATTAATTCTTTGCTAAATACTTTTTGGAAATGGAACCATGCTTTTTATGTGCGGGAGAGATTCTATGAAAATCCCGGCAAATTCATCGAGAAGATAAAAGATAACATCGGATTGGCCAATCGTTTTTTGGACGAAGATTTATCAAAAGGCAAAAAGGAACTGGCCTATCTGGATTTTTTGACTGCCCTGCATCATTCCTTCAGGGATTTTGAGTATTTTAACTCCTGCCGGGTGGGGGGCAGGTTTGAAATAGAGCAACCCATTAAACTATCTTTTTGGCTTTCTTTGCTCGATCTAACATTTTTTTATCATTTCGACGGCAAGAAAAAGAAACTTTCCTCCTTTATTCCGGATAAGGACATGTCACAGCAGAATTTCCTGGCTTTGAATCTTGCCTTTTATGATTTTATGAAGAAGAGATTTACCGATAAAGCCTTCAGGAAGATATTCTACGGACACTTGCTGTTTTCCGTATATAGAATAGAAGACAGCCTGCTTTTGGAAAAACTGTTCAACCTGTTCGAATCGCATAACGATTGGAATGTATTGATTAAAAAAGAACAGGCAAACCTGAACAAAGGTTTTTTAGAGGCACTATTGGTCAATTTAATCAATTGGATAGAGCATTTGATAGCCTCCCGTCCGGGAATCGTCGGGTATATCGAGGATTCCGCGCAGAAAACAGAACGGTCGGTCATGGCGTCTTAAGGAGGAAAGATGAAGGAAAATGTCCGGAAAATGCCGATTACCATCATACTGCTGTGGTTTTCTTATTTGACCGCGCTTTGCGGGTTTGTTGCAGGAGGCCTATTGATAGCATTGAAATTCCGGGATAAGGACGGCCTTATCTTGGGGTTGCTTGTTTTAGCGGGAGGGCTGGTATTTGCGGTATTACTCAGGCTGGCGGCGAATGTCGGGCAGATACTTTTTGATACGAGAATAGACATTCAAAATATCTTTAAACAAGATAACGAACTAGGCATGGACCTGCGGGAATATCTCCGGAGCCAGACAGAGGCTATAAAGCAGGGGC
>DJVT01000008.1 GCA_002441305.1 Candidatus Omnitrophica bacterium UBA6249 | reverse complement strand
AGGGGATACTTAAGAGGGAGGGGATTAGGACCGAAGGCGATCTGAGTGGTATAAAGATTTCTTCCGAGGCTGTTAGCGGGGAAAAGGCTGGATCCTATCCTATCCAATCCGTAAACACGATTTCACCTATATCGGATACGCAACATTATACCCCGAGGCCTTCGGGTAATTACATTAAACAGGATTCAGCCCGGACAATAAGCGATCTATATCTAACAGGATGGCAGCAGACGGGTACATATAGAGATATAAAGATAAAAGATGAACAAACTGTTCCGCAAGCGCCAAAACGCAATAAGCAGGAGCTTAGCAATGAAGAATTAAGCCGGTTATTCTCGGACATGGGAAAAGATCCTTTAAAGAGAGAAAAGCTGAACGATAAAATCAAGGAATTTAGTTCATTCTTTGATCGCGTGGCTGACGGTAAGGTTAAGATAAGACCCGGCAATAACTGGGCATATGATCCGCGGAATGAAACTTTGATATATCCTTTGCAGAATATATTGGAGACTGACCGTGAGGTTTTGGCCGCTGAAGGGATGCATGAAGGCATGCACCGCTACGGAACAAGGTATGCCGATTTCCTTCCTTTTATGGATAAGCTTACGAATCTTCTTTTTAACGCCGCCGAGGATGTCACGATTGAGAATTGGGCGGGTTACAGGGTAGGAGGCGCTCCGAAATACCTTGAAATAAAGAATCGTATTATGGATTCTCCAGAATGGCTTAAAGATCATTTTGGAGAGGATATCCCGGAACACATAAAATTTATCTTCGGTATCTTATATTACGGCAAACACGGGGAATTGTCAGATGTCTTAAAGGGGAATGCCAGGAACGAACTCGAAAAAGACGAAGTAAAACAGCCGCTTGACGAGGTCTTTAATGCCATACCCAAGCTCCGTGACGAAAATGGGAATATTTCCGTAAATACCGAACCTACCCCTATGGAGATAACGGCGGCGGCTAAAAAGAGGGTTGAGATTATGCGCGATAAGATTCTGCCTGTTTACAAAAAACTTTTGGCGGAACGCGTAGAGCAATTAAAGAACCAACAGGAGGGTCAGGATGAAAACGGTGAAAACGTTCAAGGGGGTGAAGAAGGTCAAAATTCAGGTAATCAGGATAATGGTGGCAAGGGCGATAATATAGGCAATGAAGGCCGGGAGATCGATCTGGACAGCCTTCCTGAAGATATAAGGAAACAGCTTGAAAAAGAAATAGAAAAATACGCCAAAGAGCTTGAAGATAAAACCAAAGAAGGCTCACCCGATTGGCAGAAGGCGGTGCAGGATAGAGAAGATCAACAGCGTCAGGGGGAGAGGCGCAAAGAGCAGGAAGAGGCGAATAATCTCTCCAGGCAGCGTTCGGAAAGAGAAAAGGAAGGCAGGCGCCTCTCCGATGCCGAAAAATTCATGCGCCAAAAGGCCCTGGAAAATAACATAAGGTCTTCTTTTAATGAATATCAGCTTAATCTTGACCAGGTAAGGACCCTGGTGCATAAGCTCACCGGTTCCATGGCGAATATCTTAGCCGAAGACAGCAAGCCAAGATGGATAAGCGGATTGAGGAAAGGCAAAGACGTTGATTGGGACAGGTTCTTCTTCTCGGCCATGTCAGGCTATTCGGATGAGCGGTATTGGAGGGATCGTACCGTACCCGCAAGACGTTCTATAAAGTTTACGCTGGTAATGGATGAAAGCGGAAGTATGTCCGGCCAGCGCGGTAAAAACGCCATTCTTGCCGCGGTCGTATTCATGGATGTACTGCAGAATTTGGGGATCGATTTTAATGTCAGAGGCTTTGGCGATAATACTTATTTGCATAAATCTTTTAGGGACCAAAGCCTGGCAGGCATAAGAAAAACCTATGATACTGTAAAGCAGAGAAACGAGTTGATGGAGGAGCTTGCCGCTTCAATGGGAAGCGGCGGTTGCACCGCCGACGGCGATGCACTTCAGGCCGCGGTTGAAGACTTCAGGGATTACGGCGCGGATAGAAACGTTATTCTTATCTTAAGCGACGGCGAAGGAAATGAAGGTGTGTCTGTTCAAGAAGCCATAGGGAACGCGGAGTCTCTTGGAATAAAGGTAATCGGTATCGGCATTGGAGAAGGTATAAAATACGTTGCCCGAAATTATAAGAGTTACGTCCAGATTCCGGATATTGAGATGCTTCCGGTGGAGTTTAAACAGATTTTAAAGAAGGAAATAGAATCTTTTTCCCGCGCTTCCCGTAATGCTTATCCTTTATCCGTCCCCGCGGATTCGCGGGAACGATACGAAAGAAAATATGGCAGAAATAAGACTTTGGCCGATATAGATACTAATGGTTTCAATATCCCTTATTTTGAATCTCTCTTGATCAGAAGCTGTGAAAAACTCCAGCAGATTTTAAATATGTTGGCGTCCACTTTCGGCCGGGCTCCCCCGGAATTATCCTCCTGGAGGCTGGTTATTTCTACGGACCTGTCTCTCACCGAAGGCAATGTCGCATCCTGCAATATCAATACCAAAACCGTATATCTCCACCCTTACTTTTTCGAGATCTCTCCCGAAGACCTTGCCAAAGAAGGTCTTACTCTGGAGCAATTACAGCTTAAAATCCTCTACCATGAACTGATCAGCCATATCGCCAAGGGTATTAGAGATGAGGCTGCGGCGATGGAGGATACGGAGTTGTTTATTTACGGCAGTATCTGTAACGGGCAAGATACCCCGCGCCTTTTTTCAAGGGATGATATTTTGATACAGAGATTCTTTACTTTTAAGGAACTAATGGCAGAGGCGATGTATAACCATATCTGGGGTTTTTATTCCAGCGGCAGGGTCAAATTCGGGGGCCGGGACTGCGATTTCGATACTTGGCCGATCGGGCTTTCTCCGGCTTTCGGTGATATGGTAGCGGAGAATATATTTTTGATGTGGGAGGGGATGCTTAAAGCCGGCAGCGTCGAGGAAGGCGATGTTTTTGTTATTTTTGAGTTCGGTGCAGGAGAAGCCACTCTTGCCTTCGACATACTTGCTTATACAAGAGGCATGGCTGTTAAAGACGAGCGTTGGGGTATTTTTTACAGGCACTTGAAATATATCATCGGAGAGCGCGCGCCCGCGTTGCGCCGGGTACAACTTGAGAAAACATCGGAGTTCTACGGTAAGGTGTCTGTTTGCGATATAGATGCGCGCAATATATCCGGTTCGGGGGATTTTATCCCTGCGGGAATTAAAGGGGTAATATTATCAAACGAGCTTGTGGATGAGATGGAAGCCCAGAAGGTGCGTTTTCTGCCGGACGGAACAGCGGAAGCTTCGGTTATCCTCCCCTGGGTGAAGAATTCCGTTTTGCGTAGGGTGCTGCCCCGGGCGCAGGCCGACAGGATAGCGTCATCGCAGAGGGAGTTGTTGGAGGGCGCCGGTATAGAACCCCGGGATTGGAAAAGCTATTTGGGCAAGAATGAATTTATCAAGATAAAGAATATGCTCGCGGGTAAGAATGAGATAAAGCTCGAGAGGCACTTCGATAACAGCGTGCATTACAGGGAAATATTTATTCCTGCCGCGCAAATCCCTGAACTGAAATGGTTCCTTGATGAAAATTCGGCGCGCATTATGCAGGTTATCGAAGACTCGGATATCCCGGTGGTTGCTTATATCAACACCGGAGCTTCGGCCTATATCGGAGAGGTGGCAGGATTGCTGCAGGCCGGTTATGTAGTTACTATAGATTACGGCGGTTCGACTTCGTTCAATCTGGACGGGTCCGGTGAGCATATCCAGCGTATGGCAGCCGGGACAATTTACAATGACAACCCGTTCTTTTCTTTGGGCAGGAGCGACATAACTTCCGATGTTGATTTTAGCGTTTTAGCGGCACGCGGGGAAGAGGATGGGTTAAGGATGGTGTTTTACGGTGACCAGCGCCTTTTGGAAAAAGGCGCCCGGCCTGGAGAGGGATCGTTTTTACACCGGTCGGATGTGCGCCGCGCCTGCGAAGAAATGTTTTGTTCCCGGTATAATATTTCTAATCAGGACCGGGTTGATGTAGCAGAACAGGTCAAGCAGCGGATAGAATTCTTTCAAGGCGGATTTTATACCGGGCAGAACTTCAATATTCTGATTCAGCAGAAGGAGGGTACAGATCCGGTTTATGTTTATCCGGCCCGCGGAGATGAGGAGGAGCTGGGAGTGCCGTTTGCGGGTATAAGAAAATCCAGTATTAAAGCCGCTATAGATTACCATAAGGCCAATGAAGAAATGGCGAAGATCGTGCGGGGAAAAGTGTCCGGAGAGTCTTTGAGCCGGGGAGAAGCCGGCCGGCTGGAAGGTATTTTTGGAGAAGCCGTAGAGATGCTCCCGGAGAGCATGAAAAGCGAACTTTCAAAGAGGCAGGATAAGGTTATATTCAAAATATTGAGAAGTATGGCGGAGATGGGCCAGGTGGCAGGCAATGAAATCAGGCTGGATGTGCGTAATTTTATTTCCGCAAGGCTCTTGGCTTTGACTTTGCGCCATGAGATAGACCATCTTTTGAATCCGGATGATACAGAGAAGGCAGTAGATATCCGGGATGAGGTATTTTTATTTGATCTTACAAAAGAAGAGCTGAAAGACTTCCTGCATGTTTTTCCCCCATATTCCGATAGGCAGGATATTGATACCAGTCATCACGGCGTCAGGATGATAAAACGCGTATTAGCAGTCAAGAAATTCGTAAAAAGCAAGTTCGAGGGGAAAGAGAAAAAACAAAAGCTTACAGCAGACAAGTTATTCAGGGTATTGAAAGTATTGCCCGATCTCGGGATGAAGGAGGCTCTTGAGACAATAAAAGATCTGGAACAGGAAGAAAAAGAGCTTCTTGCTGGGTTTTCTCTTCGGTTGGAGCAAGGAACTACTATTGATGATTTAATGTCAGGCAAAGTATTGGAGGATCTGGTCTTTGTTATCTCCCGCCAAGAGTTGGAAAAGGCGCTTGGGATGAGTTCTTCAAATTCCGCGGCCCGGAATATAAAAGGTTATTCCGGGAAATACCCCGGAAGAGAGAAACTGCAAGGGGTTATCGTGAAACATCATGGTAACTTAACGGCCACGGCCTCCGAATTGGGGGTTACGCAGCCTACCATAAGCAATTGGATAGCCAAAGACTCTGAGCTTCAGAGGCTGATGGAAGAATTGGAGAAGTGCGGTTCATTAAGCCAGGGTAAGAACCCGGGCCAGGAAAGATTAGCTGCACTTCTCAGAGAGTACCGGGGTAACTTTACGGCCATAGCTTCCGAATTGGATGTTACGCCGCTTACCGTCAGCAACTGGATAGCCAAAGACCCGGCGCTTCAGAAACTGATGGAAGAATTAAAGAAGGACAGCCTGGTGAGATCCAGCAGGTATCCAGGCCGCAAGAAATTCCAGGATCTTATTCTGGAGCATCGTGGGTCCCTCATGCCGGTGGCGGAAACTTTAGATGTAAGCCTTAATACTATTGTTAATTGGCTGGATAAGGATTTAGAACTCCAGGCGTTGCTGGAGGATTTAAAAAAAGAATATCCTGTAAAGTCAGAGAGCTACCCCGGCAGGAGCAGGCTGCGCGAGCTCATCAGCGAGCACAAAGGGAACCTTGCGGCCACGGCCTCTGTTTTGAATGTTCATAAAACCACATTGGGGCATTGGGTAGCTAACGATCAGGGGCTTCAAAAGCTGGTAGAGGAGTTAAGAAAAGAATACCCTATAAAATCCGATGATTACCCCGGCAGGAGCAGGCTGCGCGAGCTCATCAGCGGGCACAAAGGAGACCTTGCGGCAGTAGCTTCCGTGTTAAAAGTGAATTCAGCCACGTTGGGGCGCTGGGTTGCCAATGACCCGGAGCTCCAGGGCTTCCGGGGCGATGAGGATAAAGAACATCCTGTAAAGTCAGAAAATTACCCCGGCAGGAGCAGGCTGCGCGAGCTTATCAGCGGGCACAAAGGAAATTTGTCGGCAGTAGCTTCTGATTTAGATGTCCATCAAACTACCCCGGGACATTGGATAGCTGGCGACCCCGAGCTTAAGGAATTGGCGCAGAATCTAAGAGATAGCAATCCGGCAAGCTGCAGTAAGTATCCTGGCAGGGAAGAGCTTTATAAGGTGCTTCAAGAAAGCGAAGGGAATTTAAGCAGGGCGGCTTCTCATTTGGGGGTCAGCCAGGTTTCAATCTATAACTGGCTGGAAAATGACCCTGGGCTTAAGAAGTCGGTGGAAGAATTCAGGAGCGCGAAACCTGTGCAATCTTATAAGTTTCCCGGACGTAAGAGAATAGCCGCCCTTCTTCGGGAACATCAGGGAAATCTTGCAGCCATAGCGTCAGTTCTGGAAGTCAGCTGGCAAACGATCAATAGCTGGATATCCCAGGACCAGGAACTACGTACGATACTTCGAAAAATCAAAAGAGATAAATATCCTTGTTGGGATAGATTATTTGACCCCAATCTTTCCGTCGGGGAATTGTCTAATCAGACTGTCAACCATGTTCTTGACGGAGTACTTCAGAAAACCGGCACATACTGGGATTTTTCAGTCGGCACGCTCGAGAGGCTATTTGCCGAGGGATATTCCATAAGAGAAGAGTGCAGGCCGGACGACGTCCTGGGGGATTTTTACTCCTGGATAATTATGAAGGATGGTAAAAAGACGGGTTTTATGCGCGCCCAGGTTAAAGATAGGAGTATCAGTGTACGTGAAATATTCCCGTGCTTACCTCCCGGAGAAGGATATGGCACGGCGGTGTTCCAGGCTTTCTTAACTTATAAAAACAGATGGGCAGGTTATACCGTGGGAATGCATACTCCCAGCATTTCCGCGTATCATATGTGCGCAAGTATGAAGGATTCGGGTTTGTTCAATATGGAGATCGATGATTCTTTAGGGCAATACTGGGTTATCAATTTTACCGTGCCGCACCTGCCTGATGGAATCCTGGCTAAAACAGAAGGAATGGATATATTTACGGATAAGCCGCAATTGGATAAAGAAAATTGTCTTATTTTGTACTTACGGGAGAGAGGAGAAGAGGGTTGCATAAAAGAACTTGTTAATGGACTGGGTATCTTTGATATGAATGGTTTTTCTGGTATCGATGCCCCGGCTTACCGCATTAGCGGCGTGAAAAGGGTCTTAAAAGAAAGATCCGAAGGAATATTCCTGGAGAAAAATCCGGTTGAGCAAAAAATATGCGGCCAGGTCCACCGTATTTATCACGTCAGTAAGAATGGAGATATCCCCTTATCCGCCATCGATGACGATTGCGCCTGGGTTGCCGGTAACGGCTCCAAGGAGGATAAAGGAGTTTTGAGAATAATTTTTGACTATTTTGTTCACATTGTTGTGCCTTTGGGGTTTCTTTCGGGCGCCCTTTATGCTGTGACGCGGGTTGTCGCTTCCGGGTGGGGATTTAATATCTCCGCCGCCATTATATTCTCTTTGGCTATAGCGGGCATAATCAGTTTCTTTCTCCTTGTAGAAAATATAAGAAGGATTTTTGAGTATAATCCCCCTATGTTTTCTTTCGGAATGGGGAGTTTGTTTAACCAGTTAAATTCTAAAGATAGATCGAGCCTGATCCATCTGGCGGATGATGTTTATAATGAAAGAGAAAAAGAAATACGCCCCAGCCTGGTCTCGACTGTAAAAACAATTTTTAGTTTAAAGAATGCCGTTTTGATGGCTGCAGGAGGATTAGCGGTATTTATCGCCCTGGGCCGGCTCGATTGGCTTATTTTATACGGAGCCGCGGTTGCTATTTTTATCCCGTATTTGGTTGCTACGCTGTATGAATTCTTTTGTTCGGATATCGACCGGTATATATCGCGCTGTGAATTCATCCGCGAATACCTCGATACCAACATTTTTCATTATGACCTTGACCGTGATACGATAAATTTTAGGAAGCCGTTTTTTCTTTCAAGGCTTTGGGGTGATTTCACCCTGAAATTTCCCGTTTTTTCCGGAATCCTTTCTTTTGTTCTTGTTAAATTGCAGGTTTTTGTCTTGGGATATTTAATTGGTGCGGCGGTTGTCCCATTTTTGGATATTGAGACTGCCAGTTTGTCGCTATCTGATTTGTTGAGGTCTTTGTCTGGCATCCTGGATTGGCAATGGTTTAATAATTCGATGCAGGCATTGGCAGGTCTGCTGAATAGTTCCGGGCTGCTTCTTGACATAGGGGAAGCGGTGAAATTGGGAACCGCCGTTTTTGGGCTTTGGGTGCTGTCTTTATTCCGTCGTACGGGACCATTTTTTAAAACCGCATTCCGCAATGCCGTAAATTTTCTGCCTAACCTGGTGCATATTTGGATTGCCGCTGTTATAATAGGAGGAACAAGTTTTAGCGGCCTGATAACGGATAATGCAAGGCAGATTACCGGGGCTAATTTCCCGCAGGCAATCCATAGTTATCTTGGCGGTGAAGAAAATACGGATGTTTGGAGCAAGGCTTATTTATTTTGCCAGCAGATAAAAATAGATCCTGAGTCCGCTTTGCAGATGGAACCGGGAAGAGAAGAGCTGCAATTATTACTGGGGGAATTTAAAGATAAAGACGAATGCTTAAATCCGGATGGCGCGGAAGTCAGAAGAGTATGTATTTTTATGCTCGGACAAGATGAGGGCCGGCAGGCGCAGGAAGCCGTACGTTCCGCGTTGGATGATTCGGATAACGATACAAGATTAATTGCGGCGATTTCTTTAAGCATGAATAACAACAGCCGGGCAATTTCTTTGTTGAGCGATTTGAAATTTGAGAATGAAGGCCCGGCCCAGCAGGCGGCGCTTTTTAGCTTGCACGGCGCCGGTTCTTCGGAGGCCACGGAATTCATAGTCAAGAACCTGAAATATGGTTCGCAGGCGGGAATCCGGCTGGCAGCGGCTGAAACATTATCCTACAGGGCATCTATGCCTGAGGTTACAAGGGTTTTGCTCACTACTTTGCAATTTGATTCTTCCCCTGCAG
Organism: Candidatus Omnitrophica bacterium UBA6249; assembly: GCA_002441305.1. Taxonomy (GTDB): domain Bacteria; phylum Omnitrophota; class Gorgyraeia; order Gygaellales; family Profunditerraquicolaceae; genus UBA6249. The sequence continues at coordinate 2,634 of DJVT01000008.1, read as the reverse complement.
TCCGTAGCCAGGCGGCCTATAGCCTTGCGGGCGTAGAGACTGAACAGGTAAGAGATGCTTTGGTAAAGGCTTTAGAAGATACCGATCCCATGGTAAAGAGAGCGGCGATTCTTGCGGTAGCCCCGCAGGCTGACTACAGCACCAGGAAATTGATTAATTCTTTTTTGACAGACGAAGATCCTTCTCTCCGCCAGGCGGCCGTATTATCCATGGGTTTGAATTTTAACCAGTCTTGTATGAGTTCTATCTATTCTAAACAGATTTTATTCGATGATAGCGCGGATGTCCGTTCCGCGGCGGTTTCGGTTCTCGGAGCGCACATTAACGATTTTCCCGATTTGGTAAAGACGTCTTTTTTAAGAATTATTCAAGATGATTCCGAGCCGGTTGAAATACGGCAGGACGCGTTGTTATATTTATCCCAGATTGACGAGCCGGAGATAAAATCTCTTTTGATTGACAATTTGGATAACCATGATTGGCAGATGCGCCAGAGCGCCGCGTTAGGCCTGGGGAATTTCGAAGGGGATGAAATACCAGGCTTGCTCGAACCATTGACCAGCGATTCTTCCTGGCAGGTAAGAGAAGCCTCTGCGGCTTCCCTGGGAAATTTCGATCAACCGAAAATCATCGGTTATCTTAAGCCGCTTTTGGATGACGAGAACCGGGAAGTTCGATTAGCCGCGGTAGATGCTGTAGGTAATTTCGATGACCCGAAAGTTGTAGATTTAATTGCCCCTAGATTGAATGATTCTGTTTGGCAGATACGCGAAAGCGCTGCAATGGCTTTGGGAAAATTCGATGAACCACAAACGGTAGAAGCGTTAATACCTTTATTAAAAGATACGAATGCTTATGTGCGGCAAGCATCAGCGCTATCTTTGGGAGATAAAGTCAGTACTTATCCAGAATTACCAGAAGAATTCATAAATATCTTAAAAACAGATGATGATTCCGTGGTTAAACAAATCTCGGCTTTTTCATTATGCGCCATAGATATTCCTGAAGTTAAAGAAGTAGAACCGTTAATTCGGCAGAACACCGCGGAAGTAAAAGTTGTAGTAATTATACGTGGCGTTGATGATGGGTTGGGTTATTTCCCCTGGAGTAGCCGTGATTTAGAGGATACCGGATTTAAAAACTGGCCTTTAGTTAAAATACTAGAAGCTGGTGGCATAAAGGTAATTGAACACCCCTGGTTAGGAAATCTTGCTTTACCTGGTAACCCTGTCTGGTCGGGTAATATTATAGGGAAAGGATTCCGAGCGGCACAATTAAGCTTAGATAAAACTGTTAATTACGCATTAGACTTAGCAAAAGGAGGTGAGATACTAGTCATTCCCTATAGTGGCGGTAATTATGTCGCAGAAAGGTTTCTTGAGTCAGATTTATCCATAAATGTAAAGGAAGCGTTTGCAGCAGGTAAAATCCATATTATTAGTTTGGGTAATCCTTCAACGAGAAATTTTGGTTTGTTAGATACTAATTGGAAGAATATTTGGTCTAAGAGCGATCCTGTCTCTAGGCTTTCAATAGGATCCAGCATAACGGGATGCGACATAGAAATCCCCGGATTATCTCATTTTCCATATAAAAACTCCACGGTTATTTCTTTTATAGGTAATGAGATAGGTTGGAGATATACTCCAACTAATGGTTCTTGGCCGGGGACTTACAATTTTAGTAGTATTGCACCAGCGGATTACTATCTACAGCAGGGCGCAGATTTGTCTGATTATTGGCAACAACAACTTCAACAACCTAGTATCAATATATCAAAATATCAAGTATCACCCTCAGATTCTTTTAGGATGCAGTCACCCATAAACAATTATCAAATACCTCAACAATATAATCTTTCTGTGCCGCAAATTCAACAACCAAAGATCGAAATACCAAGATATCAAATTCCACCGGCGGATCTTTTTAGAATGCAATCGCCCATAAATAATTACCAGCCACCGACAATACCGCAAACTTCTATTCCTAATTTTTCAAGTCAGTTTAATTTTAAATAGGGAGAAAGCCAATGAGAAAGCTAAATTTGTTTTTACTTGTGGTAATAACTTTAACAGCGATTTGTGTTGACTGTTATGCCGGATATTTCCTGTTTTTAATGTTTGCCATGCCCATAGGGCATTATTTATCGCCGTTTTTGCTCTTATTTATTGTGTTATCTGTACCGATTCTTTTTATTTCATCTATAGTAGGTTTATGTAAATTGAAAAAATGGGCTTATTGGATATTTTTTATGATGACGCTTTTTCCCAATTTATTCTTAATTTCTATCGATATATTTGATTTATTAAATAATATTATTAAGTTCTTCAAAATTCAGCAAATTTTCTTAATGTCATTCTTTGTAGTTTTTGTAATTTATTTCCTGCTTCCTTCGACACGTAAGGTATTTAATAAATAGGCTATAAAGATAAACCGATTAGAGAAACGTAGCCGTGTTTTATGTATTGTTGGATAAGCTAAATTACATAAATCTTCTATAAGGCAGCCCGCAGAGCAACACTCCGGGATTCAGCAATTGGCCTTAAAAGGAGAGTAAGATGAACTATCTAGGATTAAACAAATTGAAAATATTAACAAGCCTAATCGCCTTATTCTTATTGTTTCAGTTATATC
>DJVT01000002.1 GCA_002441305.1 Candidatus Omnitrophica bacterium UBA6249 | reverse complement strand
CTCAGGATATAAGGAACCAGCTGCAGATTGAAAACCAGGATTTAAAAGACAAACTTCAAGCCGAAGGAAAGGACTTGAAAGGCCAGCTGAGAATCGAAAGCCAGGATATGCGTTCATGCCTTCAGGAACAAATTGAGATATCAAAAGAGGAGCTTCAGGTGCTAATCGATAAATTCGACAAATCTCTTCGAGACGAAAGAGAAATAATCCAGAGGCTCTCCGAGATGAAAGATAATCTTGACCAGATGAATGGTAATTTTGTTCAGATGGATTGCGATTCTAAGGATATGAATCAGAATATATCCCAAATCAGGGATTTTTTCAGCCAGATAGAGAAACACCTGGATCTTAATAAATAATGCGCGTATGTCTGCTCAATATTCCCTGGCGCAAAAATAACCGTTATGGAGTAAGAGCGGGTTCCCGCTGGCCGTTCACTTCTAAGCCGGAAGACGGCGGTTATATAAAATATATTCCTTTTCCATTTTTCCTCGCATATTCCGTTTCTCTTTTAAAAAGCAGGGGTAAAGATGCGGTATTGATCGATGCGATCGCCCGCGATTTGGATGAAAAGTCTTTTTTATACGAGGTTCTGGAAGAGCATTCCTCCCTCCTGGTTGCGGAAACCTCCACTCCCTCTTTTGAAAACGACATCGATATTTTATTCAAGGTGAAACAAAATAATCCGGGTTCCCGCTTAGCCCTGTGCGGGCCGCATGCGAGCGTTTATGCAAGTGAAATCCTGGCCGGGTACGATTTTATCGATTATGTGTTTATCGGAGAATATGAGCATACCCTCTTGGATTTAACCGGACATTTTGATACCGGTCGCGATTTGGAATCGGTACCGGGCCTGGCGTACAGAAGCCGCTCGGGGGTTCAGGTTAACAGAAAAAGGCCTGCAGCAGCCAGCCTCGATGACCTGCCTTGGCCGGAGAGAGAGGAAAAGTACATTTATAATTATAACGACGGTTTTGCCGGGCTTCCCGTGCCCAATGTGCAAATGTGCTCGAGCCGGGGCTGTCCTTTCCGCTGCACTTTTTGCCTCTGGCCGCAGGTTTTATATTCCAAAGGCGCATACAGGAAAAGAAAACCGCTAAATGTGGTTAAGGAGATGTCCTGGCTTGTGAAAAACTTTGCCTTCAAGGCGGTGTACTTCGATGACGATATTTTTAATCTGGATAAAAAACATGTCTCCGACATATGCAGGGAGATAAGGATGAATGATATCAAGATTCCCTGGGCGGCGATGGGCCGGGCCGACCTTATGGATGAGAAGCTTCTTGGGCTTATGGCCGGCTCCGGACTTTATGCGCTCAAATACGGGATTGAATCGGCAAATCCTTCTGTATTGAGACGCTGCAGAAAAAAGATGAATTTGCAGTATGCCCTGAAGATGATTAAATATACGAAGAAAATAGGCGTGAAGACCCATTTAACATTCTGCCTGGGGCTTCCCGGTGAAACAAAGCGTTCGATACAGGACACCGCCGATTTTATTCTGGCGGCCAATCCGGATTCCCTGCAGTTTTCTTTCGCTACGCCATTTCCGGGCACGGAACTGTTTGAATACCTGCGGAGAAAGAAGATTACTTTTCCCTCGAGCTGGTCGGAGTACGACGGGAATAACAGGTATTTTGGGGCGGAGAAAATTATGGAAGGGTTTGATTTGGAAAGGTTCAAGCATGATCTCGGTTGTCATTTTAACCTTTAATAGCATGCATTTTATCAGTCTTTGCCTGGATTCGTTATTGAGGCAAGACAGCGGGGAGATCGAGATTATCGTCGTGGATAACTCTTCATGCGATGGGACCGGTGACTTCGTACGGGATAATTACCCGCAAGTAAAACTTATAAAGAATTCGTCCAACGAGGGCGCGGCCAAAGCCAGGAACCAGGGGATTGAGGCGGCAAAGGGCGAGTGGATATTAACTCTCGACTGTGATGTAGCCGTAAACGGTGATTTTTTCCGCAAGGCGCGCAGTTTTCTATCTGGGGCCGGGTCATGCGTAGGTTCCGTGCAGCCGAAGATATTGGATGCGCAAGGTGCGCATATATATTCGACCGGGATTGCCATTTCCTTCCTGAAGAGGTTCCGTGATGTCGGGATGGGGCGCAACGTCCGTTCCGGGTATAACAGGATCGCAAGCAGGTTCGGTTCTTGTTCCGCGGCAGCTTTCTACAGGAAGGATATGCTGGAGAAGGTAAAAGAAGATTCGGGGTATTTTGATGAACGCTTTTTTTTCCTGTTTGAAGACGTGGATTTATCCTGGCGTTGCCGTAAGAAAGGGTATAAAACGGTGTTTTTCCCGGATGCTGTATGCCGTCATCACGGAGACAGTTCGCACACCGGGAAAAAGACGAGGCAATACTTGTGCCTGCGTAACCGCTATTATACTCTTTTGAAGAATGATTCTATGGCCAATTGCGTAATACCTTTCTTGTTTTATGACCTGCCGCGCCTGCTTTGGATTATGCTGACTAACCGTTTTTCCCTGCGGGCGGTCGGGGAGGCTATCCGGTATGGCGATGGACTTGCCCGCGGACGTTGAATCTATGGGGATTTTAGAGAGCAAGGAAATCAGCGTAATTATTGTCACAAAAGGCGCCGGCGATTATTTACGGAAATGCCTGTCTTCTCTCCGGGGCCAGTCCCTGCCGCCCGGTGAAATAATCGTTATGGACAATTCGCTGGATTCTTCTTTTTCTCCTGCTATACTCCGGGAATTTCCCTCGGTAAAGGTGCTTTCTTCCCCAAACAACCTTTATTACGGAGCATCTTTAAATAAAGGGTTATCTTTGACCCGCAGCCAGTTTGTCCTCTGCCTGAACGATGATGTGGTTTTAGGGCGCGATTTCATATTGGAAGCGGGCAAAGGATTCCTTTTAAATGAAAATATCGGTATGGTGAGCGGGAAGATCCTGCGTATGGACGGTTCTATTCTGGACAGCACAGGGTTATTTTTGACTTTGTGGTATTCCGCAAGAGAGAGGGGTTATGGAAGGCAGGATAAAGGGGATTTTGACCGGCCGGGTTTTGTATTCGGAGTAAGCGGCTCCGTTGCTTTCTACCGGAGGAAGATGCTGGAGGATATAAAAGAAAAAGGGGATTATTTCGATCCGGAGTTCAAGATGTTTTATGAAGATCTCGATATATCCTGGAGGGCTCATAACCGCGGATGGAAAGCTTATTATTTGCCTTCGGCAAAGGCTTTTCATGCACGCGGAGGGTCATTCCGTCCTGCCGGCGGACTGGGTAGGCCTTTTGCCAGGAGATACCTGGATGACGATCTGCACGGCGAATTGATTAAAAATCGCTACCTGGCTTTTTTAAAGAATGCAAGTCCGTTTTCTATCGCTGCGCGCATCATTCCGATACTGCTGTATGATTTTTGCGCCTGGTTCTTTATAATCTTTTTTCGCCCGGCAGCGTTAAGGGCGGTTTTTTCAAAACTCAGGCAGTCGTCAAGATTCGGATTTGACAAGCAATCCTAATATCGCCCATGCGCTTAAGCTTGCCTCCGGAAGGAAAAAACTAAAATCCATCAGGTTATGGATTGCGAATATTGCCAGAGACACAAAAAGTATAAGGCTTTCCTTTTTCGCGAGAATAGAGCGGATTGCCGGGGCGGCTGCGGCGCAAACGAACCAGGTTAAAGAAAGCAACCCGAATACTCCTGTTTCCGCCATAAATTGCAGTAGGGAATTATGCGCATAGCGCGAATAAACAAGATTGAAATTTCCCGGCCCGACCCCCAGAAAAGGGTGGGTTTTTATTATCTCAAGCGTATTTTTCCAGTAGTCAACGCGCATGGAGAGAGAAAACAGAGGGCTTAAATGATCCCTGCCCGGAATTATTCTCATGAAAAAGGCTATAGGGATAATTATAAATACTGCCAGGGCAATGATGCTTTTCGTCCTGGCAGGGCTGTCCGTCAGCGATATCATGATGAGCATACCTATGAACAGGCTGATCAGCGCCCCTATCGATTCAGTAAGAAACAAGGCGCATAATAGTAACGGTGCGGAGAGCCAAAGGGTCTTCTTGTACAGCAAGGTAAGCGGGAATGTCATCGCCAGGTACCCCGCCAGCACCCCCGGAGTAACGAAAGGAAAAAACACCCTTTTTTGCCTCAGATAATCAAGAACGAAAGACGAATTTATGTTTTGCGTTTCTACAAAGCGTCTTAGGTGTTCAAATCCGATAAAATATTGATAAATCGCCAGTATGCCTATGACGACTCCGCAGGAAAGGATCGCTTTGATATAGATACCCCTGTCCTTATTGTCAAGCCCCGGCAGCATGAATACCAGGAGCATTCCGCTTAAATATTTATAATATTCAAAAAAGCTTCTTGTTTTGTCTGCCGACAGGCATGACGATAATACCATGGCAGCAAAAAAACAGATGGCCGGAGGAAGCAGCCTTCTAAATTCCCCGCGGGACGGTTTGTTAAGCAGCAGCCAGGATAAAAGAGAGATAATGAGTATGGATGAATATACCGTATTCGCATACGGGTAGGCAAGCGAAGATATGAACGGACGGATCAAAATCAACGCCAGTATCAAATAGCTCATCATGAGATGATTGTATTTTAAAAATGCGCTCCAGTCAAATGAATAATCCGAATAGACAAATACGGCGTTTCCGCCATTATTTTATCGTCGGAGAAGAGGGATAAAAAACACTTGACAACAGGGTGCTGTTATGGTAAAAAATAAAAAGTAAAATTAATCTTAATTTGTCGGGAGGTTGGATAATCTAAGTTGGAAAAAATCGGATAGAAGCCAAAGGGTCCTCAGAGCAGATCAGTTCGGGCCCTTATTTTTTTAGCTAGGGGCTGTCGGGCTATATTATATAAAAGTTATTTAAGGCAGGCGCCGAAGTCCTCAAAACGAAGACAAGGTGTTTTGCAGGGAGGAGTAAAACAGACGATATATGAGAACGGTTGGTTTGACTTACGATTTAAAAACGGATTATAAGTTTAAAGAAGGCGATCCCGCGGATGCGAACGCGGAATTCGATCATCCTTCTACTGTGGACGTGATCGCCCAGGCTATTTCCGCAAACGGTTTTAAAGTCAAGAAAATAGGTAATGCGCTTAACCTGTTGGAAAAGATGGGAAATCTTGACGTAGACATAGTATTTAATATTTCCGAAGGCATTGCCGGGAGGAATCGTGAATCACAGGTTCCGATTCTGCTCGAGATGTCCGGAGTGCCATTTGTCGGGGCGGATGCCTTGACCCTGGGGTTGACCCTGGATAAGGTTATGGCAAAAAAAATATTCATCGCTGAAAATATCCCTACGCCGCGATTTTTTGAAGTCTCTTCCGCGGATGGGCTGGAGAATTGCGACCACTGTAAATTCCCGTTAATCGTCAAACCGCGATTTGAAGGCTCCTCGAAGGGGCTTACCGAAAGTTCCCGGGTGGAGAATATGGAAGACCTGAAGAAACAAGTCGATTTTATTACTAAAACATATAAACAACCGGCCCTTGTGGAGGAGTTTATATCCGGCCAGGAATTTACCGTAGCCATCGTGGGGAATGACAATCCTGAAGTTATGCCTGTGGTGCAGATTAAGATAGACGGCAAATTGAAATTGAACAATAAATTTTATACTTTTGCGCGGATTACTTCCGACAGGCTGGAATACATTTGTCCGGCAAAGATCCCTCAGGATTTGAAGAATAAACTGGAAGAAACAGCCTTGAAAGTCTACCATAGTGTGGAATGCAGGGATTTCGGCAGGGTGGATTTTCGTGTGGACGATGAGGGGAATCCTTATGTCCTGGAGATCAATCCCCTGCCTTCTTTGTCCACAGAGGATGTTTTTATGCTTGTTGCTGAAAATATCGGCATTACCTATGAGCAGATGCTGGGAAAGATTTTGAACAGCGCGCTTGTCAGGAACGGCCTGAATTAGATGAAAGTAGTTTTGACCTATAATTTGAAGAAAAAGGATCCTTTGAAGCCGGCAGATTATTTTTCTGAATGCGACTCACAGGAGACGATCAATTCCGTCGTCGCCGCCCTCAAAAAGAAGGGGCATTTTGTGGAGGCCATTGACGTGGAGTATCCCGAGTTATTTTCTTATTTCAAAAATAACCGCGTGGATATGGTATTTAATATAGCCGAAGGCAAACACGGGCGTTTTCGCGAATCGGAAGTGCCCGCCATGCTTGATTATTTAAAGATCCCTTATACCGGCTCGAAGACTTTTTCTCTCGCCCTGGCCTTAAATAAAGCCCTGACCAAGAAAATATTGAAAGCGGAAAATATCCCTACGCCGAATTGTCAGCTTTTTGTAAAAGGGAGCGAAATTTTATCCCCTAATTTGACTTTTCCTTTGATCGTCAAACCTAACTGCGAAGGATCTGCCAAAGGCATAAATAAGACAAACGTGGTGTATGATAAAGAAAGCCTTTTTGAAAAGGTCAGGGAATGCATACACGTATACCGGCAGGAGGCGCTTGTAGAGGATTTTATCGAGGGTAAGGAACTGACCGTAGGAATTCTGGAAAACGGCAGCATCCGTGTGCTTCCTATACTGGAAATAGACTTTTCGAATTGCAAAAAAAGCGGCGAATACTTTTATTCCTGGAAGATGAAGGAATTTCAGGGGAATGCGGAGATGGGGATGGTTCCCGAATTTTTCTGCCCGGCAAGGCTGGATAAGGAGATCGAGGCCAGGGTCAAGGACGTGGCTATACGGACGCACCGCGCCGTAGGCTGTTTAGATATATCCCGTACAGATATACGTCTTGATAAAAACAATACGCCTTATGTGTTGGAAATCAATCCTCTCCCGGGATTGGATCCAAAAGAGTCGAATTTTCCAATAATGGCTTATGCCGCAGGGATGGCATATGACGACTTAATTGAGGCAATATTGATAAGCGCCTCAGAAAGGACAAGGCTAAATTGAATAACTCCTCAAGTTTAGAAAACCCCAAAGCGCAAGTCGAAATACCGGTTATTCCTAAGCCTTCGAAGCGCCCGCGCGACTACCAGCAGATACCCCTTTATAAGGACGTAAACCCCTTGGATTGGGAGGATTGGCATTGGCAATTAAAACACAGGATTTGCACGAAAGAGGAGCTTGTGCAGGTTATCAAGCTTACTCCCCAGGAAGAAAAGGGTATCGATAAAGCCAAGGGCAGGTTAGCCATGGCGATAACCCCCTATTGGGCAAGCTTGATGGATGCCGAAGATCCGAATTGCCCGATAAGGAGGCAGTCTGTTCCCGTGGGGGACGAATTTGCGATTTCCCCGCATGAAATGGCCGATCCCTGTGCGGAAGACAGAGACTCCCCGGTGCCACATTTGGTGCACCGTTATCCGGACAGGGTCCTGTTGCTGGCCACGGAGCATTGCGCGATGTATTGCCGGCATTGTACGCGCAGGCGCCTGGTTGGGGAGCATGAAGCAAAAGAGGCCAGCCCGGAGAACAAATTCGATCAAGCCCTGGAGTATATTAAGTCTAACCGCAAGGTAAGGGATGTTTTAATTTCCGGGGGGGATCCGCTTACCCTGGAAGATGACGCTCTGGAATCCCTGGTTTCCAGGATTCGCGCGATATCCCATGTGGAGTTATTAAGGATAGGCACGCGTATCCCCGTAACCCTCCCGCAGCGGATTACCGAGAACCTGGTGAATAAGCTTAAAAAGTATTCTCCCGTGTGGATGAGCATACATTTTAATCATCCGAAAGAAATTACCAAGCGTTGTAAAAACGCTTGTGATATGCTTGCCGAATCCGGCATTCCTTTGGGCAGCCAGTCTGTGCTTCTCAAGGGGGTCAACGACCGCCCGTATATTATGAAAAGGCTGGTACATGACCTGCTGCAGATAAGAGTGAGGCCTTACTATATTTACCAGTGCGATCCGGTAAGGGGCACCCAGCATTTCCGCACTCCTGTGGCCACCGGGATTAATATTATCGAGAAATTAAGAGGGCACACTTCAGGTTATGCCGTCCCGACATATGTTATCGATGGCCCCGGAGGAGGAGGCAAGATTCCCGTTGGGCCTAACTATATCCTTTCTCAAGCAAAAGGCAAGTACGTCCTGCGTAATTACAAAGGCAAGATTTATACCTATCAGGAGTAGGGCGGTCCTATTTTCTCCTTAAGAACGCGTACGTCCGGGGCGCTGCGCCCGGGAAATTTTTATCGGGTTACCGGCTTTAATACAATTATTGCATGCCGCTCCTGAAAGAAACAGACAAAGGAATATTATGAAAATTAGCGCGATCGGAATCCCGGAAATAAGCCCGGGAAAACAAAATGTAAAAGATACAAGGCTTGACCAGGCGGATAAATTGGTCAAGGCGAAGAAGAAGACTTATGTCCAGGTGGAGATAACGGGTGAAGACGCGGCTTTGGAAGCGGATGCTATTATCGTCTCCCCTGATGCCAGGACAGACCTAATCCTTAAAGACCTGGATTTTGTTGAAACGCGCCTGGCGAGGTCTCCCGAAGATAAAGAAAAAGCCTTATTGATAAGGATGAAAGAGGCGCTTGAGAGGGAGGAATTCATTTCTTCCCTGGAGCTATCTTCCGAAGACAAGGAAATTGTTTCGGGGTATGGGTTCCTGACACTTAAGCCCGTAGTCGTTGTCAATAAGGATGAGGCGGCGGATGCAGGGGCATTATTGGCGCAGGTCCTGGCGGAAAGCGGGTTTATATGCTTTCTCACCGTGGGGGACAAAGAAAACCGCGCCTGGCTGATCAAGAAAGGAACAACCGCCTGGGAAGCGGCAGGAGCGATACATACGGACATACAGAAGGGATTTATCCGCGCGGAAATAATCAGTTTTTCTGATTTTACGCAGGCCCAGGGGGAAACACAGGCCAAGCAGGCCGGGAAGATGAGGCTTGAGCAGAAAGATTATGTTATGCAAGACGCCGACCTGGTCAATTTCCGTTTTAACAAGTGACATATTTTCAGCGGAGAAGAAAATGATTGCTGTGAAGCGCGCACTTATAAGCTTATCGGATAAGACAGGCATTTTGGATTTAGCGGTGGAGCTTAAGAAATACGGAGTGGAAATTCTCTCTACCGGCGGGACCGCAAAATTGTTGCGTGAAAACAATATCCAGGTATGCGAAGTCTCCGATTATACCGGTTTTCCCGAAATGCTGGATGGGAGAGTCAAGACCTTGCATCCTAAGATACACGGCGGATTACTGGCTTTGCGCGATAAGCCGGAGCATATGCGCGTGCTTGGAGAACAGGGAATAGGCCCGATAGATTTGGTCGTGGTAAACCTGTATCCTTTTGAGAAGGTCATCCGCAGGCCAGGGGTGGGCATAGATGAAGTTATCGAAAATATCGATATCGGCGGGCCGTCTATGTTGCGTTCAGGGGCAAAGAATTACCGTTCTGTAGCGGTAGTTTGCGACCCGAAATACTATCCCGCGGTCATCGATGATTTAAAGAAGAACAATGGGGCCTTGTCCGAGAACCTGTCCCGCCGGCTGGGCATCGAAACCTATCTTCGTACAAGCAGGTATGACGCGGCGATATACGGTTATTTAAGCGGGTATTTTAAGTCCGGCGCGGAAAAGCAGTTTCCCGAAACTTTCGAGCTTTCCTTCGAAAAAATCCAATCCTTGCGCTATGGGGAAAACCCCCACCAGAAAGCAGCTTTTTATAAAGAAAACGGGAAGAGCGGGGGGCTGATTAATATCAGTCAGATACAGGGCAAGGAGCTTTCTTTTAACAACATCCTGGATCTCAACGCTGCCTTGGAGCTGGTAAAGGAATTTGACAATCCTGCGGCAGTCGTCGTTAAGCACAACAATCCCTGCGGGGCCGCGGAGGATACGTCTTTAGACAGGGCTTATTTCAATGCCTGGAAATGCGATAAACTTTCTGCTTTTGGAGGGATTGTCGCCTTGAACAGAAGAATGGATTTGCCTACCGCCAAGAAGATCTTAAAAAGCGGGTTTCTGGAGTGTGTTGTGGCCCCTTCTTACGAGAGGGGCGTGCCGGAATTGTTTGCAGGCCGGAAGAACCTCCGTCTGATTGAAGCGGGCAAGCTATCCGCTGTTATCGAGCCGGAATTCAAACGTGTCAGCGGCGGGATGCTTTTGCAAGAAAAGGACGCGCTTGTCCTTGACCCGAAGGCCATAAAGGTGGTTACCCGGAAAAGGCCGACTCCGCAACAGATGAAAAGCCTGATTTTCGGATGGAAGGTTGCTAAGCACGTTAAGTCCAACGCGATTGTATTTACCCGGGGGACGAAGACGGTAGGGATAGGCGCCGGGCAGATGTCCCGTGTAGATTCCGTGATGATTGCCAAAAAGAAATCCGCGGGTTTGAACAGCGGTTGTTGTATGGCGTCGGACGCTTTTTTCCCAAAAGAAGACGCAATCTCCTGGGCGCATAAAGCGGGGGTTAAGGCGATAATTCAACCCGGGGGCTCGATCGCCGACCCAAAAATAATCGCGGCATGCGACAGGTATAAAATCGCCATGGTCACCACGGGGATAAGACACTTTAGACATTGATGTCCGGTTACCGCAAGGCCGTAGAATACCTGGGATCTTTCGTTAACTACGAAAGGGTTAACCGGTATCCTTATAAGAAAGCCTTTAGCCTGAACAGGATGAAAGATTTCCTGAGGATTATCGGTAATCCCCAGGAAGGCTTAAAGATCATTCATGTAGCAGGATCTAAAGGAAAAGGCTCGGTATGTGCCTTTACCGCGTATGTATTGAGGCAGGCCGGGTTTTCCGTCGGACTGTACACCTCACCCCACCTCTCGGATTTCAGGGAACGTATCCGCATCCTAAGACCTTTTTCGGCAAACACCGGTTTGCCTTTTGAAGGGGCTATTTCCAGGGATAGCCTGGCGCGTTTGACAGCTTTCCTAAAACCGGCAATCGAAAAATTCGGACAGCTTTCCTTTTTTGAGGTATACACGGCTTTAGCATTCCTGCATTTCAGGAGCAAGGGTGTAGATTTCGCGGTGATGGAAACAGGGATGGGCGGAAGACTTGATGCTACCAATGCGGCCGCAAGCCTGGTGTGCGGCATAACCCCTCTAAGTTACGAACATACCCGTTATTTAGGGAATACCCTTGCCATGATCGCCCGGGAGAAATCCGGCATAATAAAAAAACACGCGCTTGTAATATCCGCCCGGCAGCCTGAAGAGGCGGCAAGGGTTATCCGGAGGAAATGCGCCATTATGCGGGCCAGGCTTTTTACCGTGGGCAGGGAGATAAAGTGTTTTGCGCGGGGAGATCGTTTTTCCGTACAGGGGGCAAGGGGGTATTACCCGGGCTTGAAGATAAAGCTTTTAGGCAGCCACCAGATATCGAATGCATGCCAGGCCGTCGGGATAGTGGAGGCCTTGGGGGAGCATGGTTTTGAGGTCAGCGTCGATTGCTTAAAGAAAGGGCTTTATAATACACTTTGGCCGGGCAGGATAGAAGTGCTCCGCCGCAATCCGTATATTGTATTAGACGGTGCGCAAAATGCAGCCTCTGTCTCAGCATTGAAAACAGCATTGCGGGACAATTTCAAATATAAAAGAATCATACTGGTGTTTGGTTCTTCGCAGGATAAGGATATCAAGGGTATGGCAAGAGAGCTTTCTTCTTTGGGGGCAGATATTGTTTTGACCTGCGCGGATACGCCCAGGGCGGCCGAACCTGTTCAGCTTAAGGGGTATTTTGCATCTAAAGGGAAAAATGCAGTGGATGTGACAAGAAGCGTGAAAGAGGCATTTTTCACAGCTTTGCATAAAGCCCGCGCAGAGGATCTTGTGCTGGTTACGGGGTCATTGTTTGTTGTGGGGGAGTTCAGGGATGTTTATAGAAAATATTCGTGATACGATTGCCGCGGTAACCACGGGTTCAGGAAAAAGCCCGGTAGGTATTGTGCGTTTGAGCGGGCCGCAGGCGCTGAGCATAGTCGATAAAATATTCGTGAGCAAGAAAGGCATAAAGCCTTCCGCATTTAAAACCTACACTTTTCATTATGGAAGCATAGTTTATGACGCGCGCACCCTTGATGAAGTGCTCGTTTCGGTTATGCGCGCACCCTTTTCTTATACCAGAGAGGATGTAGTCGAGATAAACTGCCATGGAGGGCTGTTGCCGTTAAAAAATGTCCTCGATGCAGTTTTAGCCAGCGGGTGCCGCATGGCCTCCCCGGGAGAATTTACCAGAAGGGCATTTTTAAACGGGCGGATAGATCTTGCCCAGGCTGAAGCGGTGGCAGGCGTGATTGAGGCAAAAACCGAATCCGCGCTCAAGATCAGCTTAAGCCAGTTAAAAGGGGGATTGTCAAAAGAATTGGGCAGAATCAGCCGTTTTCTTACGGATTGCCTTGTGGTTCTCGAAGCGCAAATAGATTTTCCCGAGGAGGATACCGGTTCCCGGGATAGGCCAAATATAGACAAAGAATTAAGTTCCGCCCTTTTCGGAATAAATAAATTATTGGAGGGGGCCGGCGCCGGTTTGATGCTGCGCGAGGGAGTGAGCGCGGTAATTTGCGGGAGGCCTAACGTAGGCAAATCGTCCCTCTTGAACGCTTTGCTTAAAAAAGAAAGGGCTATTGTTACTTCTGTAGCGGGTACTACGCGTGATTCCATAGAAGAAGTAGTAGATATAAAGGGCATCCCGGTAAAAATTATGGATACCGCAGGCATACTTGAACCCCGCGATTTGATCGAGAAGAAGGCCGTATCCAGAACCCGGGCCCACATACGTTCGGCCGATTTAGTCATCGTTTTATTTGACGCAGGCAGAAGGCTTACGAAAGAGGACCGTCTTATTATGCGCAGATTACGCATGAAGGATAATGTCATTGCCGTAATCAACAAGATAGATCTCAGGCAGCAGATTGACGGCGGGGCGATCAGGAAAGCTTTTCCCAGGGTGGTGGAAATCTCTGCCCGGAAGATGAAAAATATCGGCTTTCTTGAAGAGGCCATTTATGATTTTGTTTACCAGGGTAAAAGTGCCGATTCGGAATCCGTGCTGGTTACCAGCATGAGGCATGTAGAGGAATTGAGAAAGGCGCAAGGATTTATTGCGGCGGCTTCTTCCGGATTATCCGAAAGATTGTCTGCGGAGCTCCTGGCGCAGGATTTGAAAGACGCGGTGTCCTGCCTGGACAGAATACTGGGCAGGGATTCTTCCGCTTCCGTCCTGGACAGGATATTCTCGGATTTCTGCATCGGGAAATAAACTTATTGCAGAAAGGCTTTTTTCGTTAGATAATAAAACCATATGGATAAAAATAAGATTGAAAAAGCTGTTTTCCAGATATTGGAGGCGATCGGAGATGATCCCGGGAGAGAGGATTTGCTGGAAACTCCGCGGAGGGTCGCCGATATGTATGAAGAGATTTTTTCAGGGATAAACCAGGATCCCGAAAAAGAGCTGGAAGTCGTCCTGGAGCAGAAGCATCATGAGATTGTTTTGTTGCGCGGGATACCTCTTTATTCGGTTTGCGAACACCACCTCCTGCCTTTCACCGGCAAGGCGAATATAGCTTATATCCCCAAGAACGGGAGGGTGACTGGATTAAGCAAGCTTGCCCGGGTGGTGGATATATTCAGCCGGCGTCCGCAGGTGCAGGAACGTTTGACCACTCAGATTGCGGATATCATCATGCACAAGCTGGATCCTTTGGGGGTTATGGTTGTGATCGAGGCCGAACACCTCTGTATGTCCATGCGCGGCGTCAAGAAACCGGGAGTAATGACGGTAACCAGCGCGGTGCGCGGAATCTTTAAGGAAAACCAGAAAACCCGCTCCGAGGCGCTGGCCTTGATGAAAAAAGGTGACTAAATTGAGAAAAATATTTTTGCTGCTGGCTTTATTATTTTTATCAGGATGCGCCACTTATAAATTCCAGAAGGGGGACGCTCCTTATGAAAATGGATATGTCGTCTGTTATGATGGGAAGGCTATCCCCGAATATACGCTTGGAAAAGATAATTCCGTCCCGGATCTTTCTCTGGCAAAAGAGCGCTTCCTCAGGAGGCGCGCTACCGTCGAGTATTACTATAAGAAGCTGGGGTTAATAGAGGGGCGGTTCAAATCGATTTTCCTGGATCCTCCCCTCATGATGCTGGATTTTCTGGGGGGGATATTGCGCTGGCCGTTTATCGCCTTCGATGACTATAAATATAACCGTGATCCGGAATACAGGAAAACAGTTGATTTTATGGATGAGAAGAAGGACGAGCTGGAGAAGACTCAAGCGGAAAATCTGAAGGCAAGGCTGATGATTTACGTAGAAGAGGATCTGGCTGCGGAGAAGCCTTTGGAGCAGGGATCTGTTGCCGTGCAAGTCTCGCCGGAAGTTGCGCCTATCCGTAAAGAAACCCCGGAAGTCGCCCCTCGGGATCCCGTGGCTCTCGATGCCGGAGCGGTGAGCGGGGTCATAGCAGAAGAATCCTCCCCTAAAGATAACCGCAGTCTTATCCCTCAGGAGGAGGAAAGATTGGAATCTCCGGTTGCCGTAATTACCGCCAGGCCCACGAAAGGGGCTTCTCCCTTGCAGGTGAATTTTAACGGCGCAAAGTCCTATTCTTCCTCCGGCAAGATAGTTTCTTATTCTTGGGATTTTGGAGACGGGGATGTTTCTTCGGGCAAGAATCCTTCCAATACCTATTGGAGCACTACTTACGGCTCGCGTTTTTTTACCGCCAAGTTAACGGTAAAGGATGATAAAGGGGGAAAAGCAAGCGCAACCGTCGATATCGAGGTTGTAGGAGAGTAAATGCAACCCCTAAAAGAACCTGTCCATGTTCCGGTATTGCGCCGCTTCGGAAATATGTTCAGCGAGTATCTGTTCTGAGCCGGATAAGTCAGCGACAGTCCTGCTTATTTTTAATATTTTATCATGAGCCCTCGCTGAAAGCCCCAGCTCCGCGATAGCCATACGTAGTATCCTCCAGGCTTCTTCGTCCAGCAGACAGCACTCCTTGATTATTTTTCCGTTCATTTGGGCGTTATGCAGTACCTTTGGATAACTCCTGAACCTCTTCTTTTGCAGCTCCCGCGCCTTTTCTACGCGGCCCCTGATCTTTTCGGAGGATTCCTCTTCCCTGTTTTCCGACATTTCGCGGTATTTTAACTGCGGCACTTCTATATGTATATCTATCCTATCGAGCAGCGGACCGGATATCTTCCCCAGGTAATTCTTTATTTTGGTGGGGCTGCAGTGGCAAATTTTACCGGGAGTAAAATAATTTCCGCAGGGGCAGGGATTAAGGGCGGCCACTAAAATAAAGCAGCAAGGAAAGACCACCGTATGTTTGATACGGCCTATGCAAATAAAATTGTCTTCCAACGGCTGCCTTAGCGCTTCAAGCGTGTTGCGGTTGAATTCCGGCAGTTCATCCAGAAAGAGCACCCCGTAGTGCGCCAGGCTTATCTCTCCGGGTTTAGGAATAGATCCTCCTCCGGTAAGGGCGGTATGGGAAATACTGTGGTGTGGTGAGCGGAAAGGCCTTGTGTCCAGAAGTCCGGTTTTGTTTATCATCGTTCCGGCCACAGAATGGATTCTGGTTATCTCGAGTATCTCGTCGAGAGAAAGATCCGGCATGATTGTGGGTATTCTTTTTGCAAGCATTGTTTTTCCGCTTCCGGGAGGGCCGATCATGGCTATATTATGTCCCCCGGCAACTGCCACCTCAAGAGCCCTTTTTGCGAAATATTGACCTTTTACTTCGGAGAAATCCATATCATAGTTTTTTCTTTTTGCGGTTGTCGCTCCCGGGGTGAAACGGTATGGTTCTTTTGCAGGGCTTTCGCTCAGGAATTGTATCACATCCTTCAAGGTCCTTTGTGGCCATGTGTCGAGATCCGGGATTATCCCGGATTCATTCGCGTTTTCCTCCGGCAAGACAAGATTGTTGAAGCGCCGGCTTGTCATTCCCATCCCTATGGCCAGAATGCCGTGTATTGGCTTGATCCTGCCATCCAGGGATAGCTCTCCCAAGAAGACGTATTCGTGAATACGCTCGGGATTGATCTGCCCGCTTGAAATAAGTATCCCGAGGGCTATGGGGAGGTCGAAACACGCCCCTTCCTTTTTGATATCGGAAGGAGCAAGATTTATGGTTATTCTACCCGCCGGCCATTTGAATCCGGAGTTTTTGATTGCCGAACGGACCCTTTCCTTGCTTTCTTTCACAGCTGTATCGGTCATCCCTACCAGGCTGACCGCCGGCAGCCCTTTTGTTACATCGACTTCTATTTCTACCGGGTATGCGTCTAACCCCAGCAGTCCAAAGCTGGTTACTCTTGATATCATGGCCCCTCCTTTTGTTTACGGTAATAGACGGGCAAACAAGGCAAATCTAACTATTTCAAGGATAAAATATCTTGCTTTTTGCCTGGCGGGTCACTATAATATAACTTCATAAATAGGGCAGGCCGGTTACGGAATTAACGGGTATTTTTCGGCTTGCGGGAATCTTGTTTTTCAAGTTCCGGACACGTAGATCGGTTAAACAGGAACGAAACTTATTGCGAAAGCTAAAGAAAGGGCTAGTTTGAGAAACTGCCCTTTTTCCGCCAGATGAAGAGCTTTTTTATAGCGATTTACAGCAACAAGATTCTAATGACGACTATTTCCGCTTGGCTTATCGCTCAAGCGATAAAAGTGGGTATAGGCGTGTTTCGCAAGAAGAAGTTCGATTTTCGCTTGTTTATTGGAAGCGGGGGGATGCCTTCTTCCCACGCTTCCGGGGCTTCCTGCTTGGCAATGAGCGTTGGCCTGGATTGCGGTTTTGACAGTGTATATTTTGCCCTCGCTTTTGCTTTTGCGATCGTGGTTATGTTTGATGCCCAGGGTGTACGCCGGGCTACTGGTAAACAAGCGGTCATTCTGAATAAGATCATGGATGATATATACTGGCAGGGTAAAATGCAGGAGACCCGCCTGCGGGAGCTTATCGGGCATACCCCGATAGAAGTTATTATGGGGCTGCTGCTCGGGATCGCCATAGCTTTATTGTCCCGTATTTGACGGGGCAGATCGGAGGTTTTGTGAATAAGAAAGTAATTTTTACGGTTTTGGCAGTAGCGGCAGCAGCGGTGTTCCTTGCCTTTGTGGGGGTAAAAAAATCGGTTAAAGCCATTAGAACTGCAGAAAGCCGTTCATCTATTCACAGCCTGCTTAATGAAGCCAGAAAATTGGAAACGAAGGGGGATCTTCTTGAGGCAAAAGCTGTTTACCAGAAGCTGGTTAATGATTTCTTTCAGTCTCCGGATGTGGTTAACTGGCAAAAGAAGACCGAGGAAATCAACATTAAATTGTTATTTTCTCCGGCAATAACTCCGCATAGTATAATTTATCAGATTAAACCCGGGGATACGCTTAATAAGATAGCCCGCGAGTATAAAACCACCACCGAACTTATTATGAAAAGCAACGACATCAACGATTCACTTATAATCCCTGGCCGTAAAATAAAAGTCTGGAATGCGCCTTTCAGCATATTGGTGGACAAGTCACAGAACATCATGCTGCTTAAGAGCGACGAAGAGCTGGTAAAAACTTACATCGTTTCTACCGGTAAAGATAACTGCACCCCGGCCGGGGTTTTTAAAATAGTCAATAAACTTGCAAATCCGACATGGTTCAAAGCAGGTACTGTGGTTCCTGCGGGGAGCCTGGACAATGTTTTAGGAACCCGCTGGATGGGATTTAACCTTTCCGGTTACGGAATACACGGTACTACCGAGCCGCAGGAGTTGGGCAAACAAGTAACGCAGGGGTGTGTGCGCATGAGTAATTCCGATGTAGAGGAGCTCTACGATATCGTCCCCACAGGGACAGAGGTTACCGTAGTAGAGTAGGATATTATGGCAGGACTGGATTTCGAAAAACCCATTATTGAATTAGAGAAAAAAATACAGGATCTCAGGTCCTTTATCTCCGAGAAGAAGATTGATTTATCTTCCGAGGTAAAGAAGCTCGAGGAAAAACTCGAGCAGTTGAGAAAGGATGTCTATGCCAATCTTACGCCCTGGCAAAAGGTGCAATTGGCCCGTCATCCCATGAGACCGTACACCCTGGATTACATAAATATGATTATGACGGATTTTGTGGAATTGCACGGAGACAGGCTTTTTAGCGACGATAAAGCTATGGTTTGCGGGGTTGCAAAACTTAACAAGAAAAAAGTTGTGGTTATGGGGCACCAAAAAGGCAGGGATACGAAAGAGAACCTGAAACGTAACTTTGGGTGCGCTCACCCGGAGGGTTACCGTAAGGCGTTGCGCGTTATGCAGCTGGCCGAAGAGTTCAATCTCCCCATATCCGTCTTTATAGACACTCCCGGGGCCTACCCCGGCATCGGGGCGGAGGAGCGCGGACAGTCTCATGCGATCGCGCTTAATCTTAGGGAAATGATGCGTATCAAGGTTCCGGTTGTGGCGGTAGTAATCGGAGAAGGCGGGTCAGGGGGGGCTTTGGGGGTAGGAGTGGCAGACCGCGTGGCAGTATTGGAAAATGCGTATTATTCGGTAATCTCCCCGGAAGGATGCGCAGCGATCCTTTGGAAAGACGGGACAAAGGCTTCCCGTGCGGCGGAGGTGTTGAAGCTTACCGGGCCGGATCTTTTAAAGATGGGGATCATCGATGAGGTTGTTCCCGAGCCTTTAGGGGGGGCGCACAGGGATCCCGGGAAAGTGGCCCAGAATGTGAAAGATACCCTCTTGAGGAATTTCAAGGAATTGGAGTCTTTTTCTAAAGAAGAGTTGCTCGATTTAAGGTATAAGAAATTCAGGGCCATAGGCGCTACCGGATGATCGAACAGGAATTCATATTATTAGGTTTATTGCGTCAAAGCCCCAAGCACGGTTACGAGATTAAGGTTAAAATAAAACAAATCCTTTCCTTGTTCGCCGGGGTAGATCTAAAATCCATATACTATCCTTTAAGAGTGCTGGAAAGCAAGGGCCTGCTTGATAAGCATATTGATAAAAAAGGCAACAGGCCGGAGAAACTTGTCTATTGCCTGACCCATAAGGGCAGGGAGCGTTTCGAAGAGCTGCTGAATAAAAGCCTTCTTGATTTCAAGCGCCCCCAGTTCACCCTTGACCTAAGTTTATATTTTCTGGATTATCTTAAACCTGCCTTAAGCCGCCGCAGGCTGGCTGCCAGACTGACCATATTGAACAAGATTTCTTCCAGTATACAAAAATCACTGAACTCCGGGAAAATCAGGAAATCGACTTCTTTATCCCGCATATTGCGGCATAACCTGTGCCTGCTTCAGGCGGAAGGGGATTTCTTGAACAAACTGTTAAAAGAACTTTGATCCTGATATTACTCCTTGACAATGGGGCGCATAGATAATAAAATAAGACCATAAAATACAATAGTAAAATTTTACTATATATTTAATAATCCGGGTCCTTCCCGGTTTTAGGCGCATGGGGCAAGCAATGGATTGGGATGTAAAGACCGAAGAAAAATTTAATGTTTTAATTTCAAGGATCCCGGTGTTCCATCGCAGGATCACCGAGTCGGTGGTAAGGAAACAGGCGCAGGCCAATGCGGCCGCCCGCAAGTCTTTGCGCGTGGAAGAGGAAGACGTGATTTCCGCATTCTTCTCTGATGTCCCTTCGCCTTTTTACAGCATGATGGTCAGGCTCCTGGAGCAAAACGGTTTCGACTATAAGAAGTACGGATTTCCAAAGGGGCAGGCCTGATTATGCGCATAGGGATCATAGGTGCCGGGGCCATCGGCTGCCTTACGGCGGCATACCTGAAGTTAAAGGGTAAAAATGTGGTTGTCGCCGGACACGGGAGTTCCGTGTCCGCGATAAAGAAAAACGGCCTTTGTATATCCGGAGTACGGGGTGATTTCAGGGTGGAGCTGGATGTTTACGAGAAACTGCCTTATTCCCCGGATCTGGTTATTTTAACTACCAAGACCCAGGATTTACAATACGCTATCAGCGATAATATAAATTATATCCGCGGCTCTCTGGTGCTTACCGTGCAAAATGGCGTGCAGGCGGATCAGATCGCTGCCGGATGCCTGTCTAAGGAGAATGTGTTTTCCAGCGTGGTTATGTTTGGTTCCACCTATCTGGGGGAAGCCAGGCTGGTACATAATTTTGAAGGCCCATGGGTCCTCGGTTATTCTTTTGAAGAGAAGGTGCCGGAAGAATTGTCCCGCATAACTGAGATATTGAGCGGGTCCTTCCCCGTTGTTGTATCGGAAAGTATCAAGGGGATGAAATTATTAAAAATATTCGCCAATGCCAATAATTGCCTGCCGGCGATATTAGGGAAGAGCATGCAGGAGGTTTTTAGCGATCCTGAGATCAGTTGTATAAGTGTGGCTATATGGAAGGAAGGTCTTGAAGTTATCGCTAAATCGGGATTAAAACTTGTTTCTTTGCCGGGTTTCCCGCTGGAAAAGATCACCGGGCTGGCTTCCCTGCCCGTTCCTCAGGCCTCCGCAATCTTATCCCAGACCATGAAGAATTTAAGCAGCGAGCCGCTTTACGGTTCCATACTGCAGAGTATTATGCGCGGCCGGAAATCGGAGATTGATTATATAAACGGGGAATTCCTGCGTATTGCCGAAAAGAACGGTGTTGATGCTCCCCTGAACAGGATATTGGTGGGGTTGGTGCACCAGGTTGAGGACACCAAGAGATTTTTTAGCAAAGAGGAACTTATGGGTAAAGTGGGAGGATGCGGAGAGATAAAATGAGCGGAGAGAAGAAAGTAAAGACGCCTTTTCCGAAACTGAAATTGACGGTAACCGGGGTTTTCGGAACTTGTTACCATGGGTACAAAATAGGAGACGAAATTTATCTGGAGGATTTTACGCATCCCCCTGAACATTTTTGCCTGGGGCTTGCGCATGCGCTTTTCCCGACCATATACGCCTTGAGTTTTGGAGCCCGGTTCGGCTTTCGCGATAACCAGCGTTCGCTTTCGGTCACCTGTCCCGACGGCGGAAAACTGGAGTTTAAAGCGGAGATCCTGGATAAAGAAGGAAACCTGCAGGTTATCCCCCGCGACCCAAACCACAAAGGTCCAAATCCCAAAAAAATGGTAATAGAGGTTGTCAAGGCAAAAGGGAAATGCAGCTTTGGCTATAAAGTGGGGGATAAATGGGAGACCCAGGGGTTAAAATGCATCCCCGGGTTTTGCGGAGCGGCGTTCCATACGGCATTTCCGGCGCTATTTGCCTTGAATTTCGGGGCGAAGTTCTTTTTTATGGATAATCCGGATTCGATAGATACGGTTACCTGTCCGGACGGGGGAAATGTGATATTCAAGGTCAGCCGTGTAGATGATAAGGTTAAGGGTTAAGGTGTTTATAATGCGGAGTATTACGTAAAATGGATAAAAGGCGCGTTGTTATAACTGGTATAGGAGTTATATCCCCCAACGGGATAGGGAAGATTAACGCCTGGGATGCGTTTTCAAAAGGGAAGTCCGGAATAAGCCTGGTGGACGGTTTCGATGTCTCTGTTTTTCATACAAAAATTGCAGCCCAGGTAAGGGATTTTGATCCTTTTAAATTAGGCCTTAAACACGAAGAGGTCATGCGCATGGACCGTTACGTGCAATTCGGTCTGGCGGCCGGCATGATGGCGATCGAAGACAGCGGTTTGGTTTTTTCCAAAGAAGACCCCCGGAGGGCAGGCGTTTGCCTCGCCAATGCCATTTGCGGGACAAAATACATGGAAGAAGAGTTTGCCCTGGTGACCGAGGACGGCAAAAAACCGATCAATCCCGCTTTGGTGCGCCCGGACCTGTATGATGCGGCTATGTTCAATACCCCTTCAATAGAGATAAGCTCTCGTTTTGGCCTGAGAGGTATCTGCAATACTATATCCACGGGGTGCACCGCAGGTACTGATTCTTTGGGTTTTGGGCTTGAATCAATCCAGGACGGAGAGCAGGATATTATGGTATGCGGGGCCGCGGAAGCGCCGCTTACCCCGATAACTTTCGGAGCCTTTGACGTAGTAAATGTGCTTTCGGTACATAATGACGAACCGCAAAAGGCATCGCGCCCGTTTGACAATAAGCGCGACGGGTTTGTGCTTGGCGAAGGGGCAGGCATCCTGATATTGGAGGAACTGGAACACGCCTTGCGTCGTAAAGCCCGGATTTATTGCGAAGTGTTGGGTTTTGGCACCAGCTGCAACGCTTTCCATATGACCGATTTGCCGTCCGACGGCCGGGCTATGGAAAATTGCATTACTTTAGCCTTGAAAGATTCTTCCGTAAAACCCGAAGATATAGATTATATCAACGCGCACGGTTCAAGCACGCGTATGAACGATATTTTTGAGACGAGCGCTTACAAGGCGGTTTTCGGGGATTACGCTTATAAGCTTCCGATAAGCTCTTTTAAATCCATGATCGGGCATCCTTTGGCCGCCGCAAACGCCATTGAAATGACCATGACAAGTATGATTTTCGAAAAGAATATCCTGCCTCCTACTATCAACCAGGAAGAAAAGGATCCGCAATGCGATCTCTTTTATGTGCCCAATCAGGCGGTTGCCAAGGAGGTAAATTTGATTCTTAAGACCAGCAGTGGTTTTTCCGGCATACATTCATCCATCGTATTTAAAAGGTTCGGTGAATAATGGAAAAGATAGCGGTTACAGGCATAGGGGTAGTCAGCCCTTCGGGGATAGGCAAACGCCAGTTTTGGGCGAACATCAAAAGCGGGCGTTCTTTCATAAAGGAGATAAGCCGTTTTGACGCCTTAAGATACCCTTCGCGCATTGCCGGGCAGATAGACGATCTGGAAAAATACAGCCACATATCCGAAAGGCTGCTTAAGAAAATAGACGCTTTTTCACATATGGCCCTGGTTGCTTCGGAGCTGGCATTGCAGGATGCAGGCATAGATATAAAAAACGAGGATCCCAATCTTATGGGGATTTTTCTGGGGAATGCGATCGGGGGATGGCTTTATGCGGAGACTGAATTAAGGGATTTGTACCTGGAAGGCAGGGAAGGGGTCTCTCCTTATATGGCCTCTGCCTGGTTTCCCGCGGCTCCTCAGGGGCAGGTGTCGATTTATTACGGGATCAAAGGTTTCAGCAAAACGGTAGTTGCGGACCGGGCGGGATCTCTGATGGCTTTGGGCTACGCCAGGAAAGTATTATGCAAAAACAAGCTGAATATGATTTTAGGCGGAGGCATGGAAGCCCCGGTTTCCCCGTATGCATTATTGTGCTGCAATACCTATGGGGCGCTGTCGGTAAACAACCAGAACCCTGAAGCTGTATACCGGCCGTTTGATAGGCAGCGCAGTGGTTTCGTTATTGGCGAAGGGGCGGGAATAGTAGTTATGGAGGGCGTGCAAAGGGCCAGGCAGCGCGGGGCGAATATCCTGGGTTATATAAGCGGATACGGGACATCTTGTGACGGAGTGGACAGGATAAATCCTTCTTCGGACGGGAAAGAGCTCGCCAGGGCGATAAATACTGCACTTGAAGATGCTAAGGTGAATCCACGGGATATAGATTATATCAGCCTGGATGGTTTAGCCGTCGATATATGGGATGATTCCGAGATCAATGCGCTCAAGATAGTTTTTGGGGATGCTTTACCGGGTATCCCCGCCAGTTGTCCGAAGAGCATGTTTGGTAATCTGCTGGGGGCATCGGGGGCTTTGGATATGATTATTGCAATTTTGTCTATGGAGCATGGATTGGTTCCCCCGACCTTAAATCTCGAAGATCCGGTTGCGGGGGGAATCGACTATGTTTCTCAGCAGGCGCGGGAGCGTAAAATAAATAAATGCCTGGTTATCTCGCGCGGCCGGGGAGGAATCAACGCGGCGCTTGTAGTTGAAAAAGCTTAAACGGAGAAATAGATAAAAAGGGAGGGAGTGATGAAGATATTATTCGTAATGCCTAAGGTAGGAGCCTGGGCAACTCACGGTATACATAGATCGCCGAACCAGCTATATGCGCATTGGGCAGCCTATATACGCGAACGAGGATATTCGGACGTTTCAGTCATAGACGGGAGGGCCCTGGAGATCCCTATGGATCAGCTTGTCGAACAGGTGAAAGCCAAGAATCCGGATATAGTAGTTATGGGAGAACAGATACACGGTTACGGAGGGTATGGGGTATTGCGTCATTTCCGTGAGGCTTCCCAGAGAATCAAGAAAGAGCTTCCTTCGGTAAAAATAATTCTGGGCGGCTTATGGTATTCAGCTATGCCCGTACCGACTCTCGAAGAGAATCCCGCGGTGGATTTTGTAGTTATGGGCGAAGAGGAATCATTTGCCGACCTGATTGAGGCGATAGATAAGAAGAAGAACCTGAAAGATATCGGAGGGGTGACTGTCCGCGTAGACGGGGAGATTGTCATGGGGCCGCATAAGCCGTTAATGACCGATCTGGATAAACTTCCTTTGCCCGCTTACGACCTGTTTCCCATGGATAAATATGTCGGGCATACTTACTGGAAGCCTTTTGTGGACATGGTCACTTCGCGCGGCTGTCCTTCAGCCTGCACATTTTGTTACGAATGGGACCAATTTGATCCGCGCCACCCTTCGGATTTCTTGAAGTGGCGCGCTAAATCCCCCGAACGCGTTATTGAGGAGCTGGAGCTTTTGCACAAGAAATATGGCGTACAAGTCGTAGGCATACAAGATGACAATTTTAACGTTGATCCGGAACGCGTAAAGAGATTCTGCGAGCTTAAGAAAGAAAAAGGGATTCCGACCAAATGGTTTTCTTTGGGCAGAGCGGTGGATTGGGTAAATTGCGAATCGGTGGTTCCTTTGATGAAAGAAGTCGGTTTGATCATGGGGGTATTCGGCATAGAGGTTACCACTCAGGCAGAGTTGAAAAAGATAGCCAAGGGCACGACTATAGAGCAGATCAAAAAGACGATTGAGATCCTGCGCAAGAACGATATCGCAGTCGTAGCTGACATTATGATGGGGTTTGATTACGACACCGAAGAAATCATAAAACAGAGGTTTGAATTTGCCGACCAGGCTGACCCGGATGTGTTGTGGATAGGTTATGTTACCCCGGCGCCGAACTCCCCGATGTGGAGGATATCCCTCAAGAAGAACTGGGTCGATCCCAAGAAGGTTGATTTCAGTACGTGGGATTTCCTGCATCCGGTAATACCTACCGATTATCTGACCACAGAGGATTTGGGCAGGCTTGGTTCATGGTGTATGCGCGAGTTCTTTTCCAAGCCCGGCAGGATAAACCGTATAATGGAAAGCAATTTCGACCCGCTCGCCAAACTTTGTTTCAAGGACGTAATGGACGGGGTTGGCAAATGGGAGGCAGCTGCAGCAGGGGGGGAAGTACAGATATAGTCGAACAATAAAGCATAAACGCCTAAGCAAAGGGGCTGGAGGGGGTATGGATATAAAGACAAAAGTGAAGGAAACGCTGGCAAGTCTGCTAAAAATAAAAATCGAAGAATTAAAGGACGGAGAATCCTTATCCTCCAGTATAGGGGTGGATTCGACCGAAATGGTGGAATCGGTGATTGCCCTGGAAAAGGAGTTTGGGGTAAAGTTAGACGTAAAAGAGGTCACTAAGAATTCGACAATAGAAGAAATCGCCAGCAGCATTCAATGCAAGATGACAAAATGAAGATTATCGATTTAAGTTTGCCCATCGACGAGAAAGCTTTTGAAGTACATAAGGTTGATATCGAACGTGTCGGGCATAAAGAGGGGGTATCCAAGTTTAACCGTGTGATTATGGGCAAGACCCTTTTAGGAAAGGTCAAATACGCCCTGGGTATGCGCATAATAAAAAAAGAACAGCTTCCCGATGAGGAGTTTCTTTCCTTGGAGATTGTGCATTCTCCCGTGCATATAGGCACCCATCTGGATTACTCTTTTCATTACGGTTCAAGGACGGAAAACCGTTCTTCGAAGACTGCGGATGAGATCCCTCTGGAGTATTGTTATCATGACGGGGTATGTCTTGATATGACACATAAGAAGCCGGATGAGACGATCAATGTCTATGATGTCAAATCCGCGCTTGGAAAGATAGGATACCAGATCAAGCCGCTGGATATTGTTTTGTTCCGTACGGGGGCGGACAAATTATACGGCGGGCCAAAGTATTTTTCCGACTACCCCGGAGTTGCGACTTCCGCCATAGATTTCTTGCTTAACTCCGGAGTAAAAGTATTTGGCGTCGATACCATGGGGATCGACCGGCCGTATAAATTCATGTTAGGAGAATTTTTGAAGACAAAAGACCCCAAGAATTTTTATCCCGCACATTTCTATGGACGGAAAAGGGAGTTTATCCATATAGAGAGGCTGGCAAATTTGGATAAGCTTCCCGGTTCCGGATTCAAGATTATTTGTTTTCCTGTGAGGATAAAGGGAACCGGGGCGGCCTGGTCCAGGGTAGTTGCCCTTTTTGAGCAATAGCCATGCTCTGTTAAATGAAAACCGGGAGGCAAGATGGGACATACCTGCAATTCGATATTGATTAACGCCCCTTACGATCTGGTGTTTGATATATCCAATGATATCCCCAGATGGACGGAATTATTCGGCCAGGAATATAAAAATGCCGAATTGCTTGAACGCAACTCCAATAAGATAACTTTTCGTCTTACGGACGAAGACGGTAAAAGCTGGGTTTCATGGCGGCTTCTTTTTAAAGACAGGTGCTTTACTTACGCCGAGCGTCAGGATCCAAAGTTTCCTTTTGAATACATGAAAATTATCTGGCTTTATACTCTCCGGGAAGACGGGGTGGAATTGACATGGATACAGCATTTTCACATGGATAAAAAGGCTAAATTCGACGATAAGCAAATAGAGGGTTTTATCAACGAGGGTTCACAACACAACCTGAAAATATTTAAAGAAGTAATCGAAAAAGAAGTCAGAAGGTGAAAAGGATTTTGTTTTTTATTCTCTGCCTGGAAGGGGCGGTTCTTTCTTTCAATGTTGCCGCTTCTTCCGCATTAGTTCCTTCGATCGCTTCCTCTTTCGCTCTTTCTCAGTTCGTGACCGGGAACATAATCTGGTTGTATATGATCCCCTATGGTTTGGCCGCCCTTTTCTATGGACCGCTGGTAAGGTTATTCAACGCCAGAAAAATAGAGCTGACCTGTATTTTCTTATTTTCTCTGTCGAACCTTATGGCTGGGTTCGCCGGGCATATCCGGATGCTCTTTATCGCCCGGTTCCTGATGGGAATTTTTGGGGCTTCAGTAATCCCGCTTGGGATTATACTTATATCCAGATACGCGCGTAAGGATGCGCGCGGCGGGCACATAGGCGTCTTTTTCGCCTCTTCTTTTGTTTCTTCCCTGGCGGGGCTGCTTTTGAGCGGGGTAATCCCGTGGCGTGCAATATTCGTAATTCCCGCCTGTTTTGGTTTTGCTCTTTGGGTTTTTATGTATTTTTATATGCCGGATATTGAAGCGGGGGAACAAAAGATCCGTTTTGGATATCCCTTGTTGTTCAGGAGCAGGAAGGCAATCGGGTTGTTCATATATATATTTTCTATAAGCCTGGTTTACCACGGGATACAGCAATGGCTTGGCGTATATTTTTCCACCCAGCTTTTCCTGGAGCAGTTTTATATAAGTATTTTGATTACCCTGACCAGTTTCAGCGGGGTATTTGGAGAACTCTGGGGAGGCCGCCTATCGGATAAGATAGGACGGGGGAAGGTGGCTTGTTTGGGGGCGGTTGGAATGATTGCCTGCGCTTGTTTGTTTTTAGCAAGGATGTCACTGGGGCCTTTGGCTATTGTGATGGTTTTTTGGGGGCTAAGCTGGACCTTCAACCATGCCGCCCTGGCGACCCTGCTCACGGATTTACCCGAGGGATTTTTGAATGAGGCCGCGGGGTTAAACAGCGGCGTGCGTTTTATCTCCGGGGGGGTAGGCGCAGGTTTGGGCGGTTTTCTTATGCATAAAAGTTTTTCTATGGCGTTTCTCTGTTTTGGTTTCATGCTGCTTGCTATTTTGTTTACAGGAAGGTTTTTGCTTAGTCAAAAATAAGGAGGGATTATGGGGTTGGAATTGAAGGGCAGGACTGCGGTTGTTACCGGAGCCAGCCGGGGAATAGGCAAGGCGCTTGCATCCACCGCGGCAGCTTTAGGGATGAATCTGGTTATCGGGGCACGTACGAAGGGCCCCCTTGAGGAAACCGCAAAGGAATTGGCAGAGCGGTTCAATGTGCGGGTGCTTCCGGTTGTTTGCGACGTTACCAAATTAAGCGACTTGGAGAACCTGGTGGCGTCAGCCAAGAAAGAATTTACCAAGATAGACGTATTGATCAATAATGCCGGAGTATCAAGCCAGTATCCTTTTCAGGATCAACCGTTGGAGGATATCGAAAGGCTCGCTTATACGAATTATCTCGGGTATGTCAGGCTTATCCGGCTGGTGATCGGAGATATGATTAAAGATAAAAGCGGGGCAATCATAAACATGGTTTCAGGGTCGACATTGTGCGACCCTCTTCCCAGGAATTTCATAGTCTACAGCTCTCTTAAGGTGGGGCTTAAGGCTTTTTCCAAAGGGCTATTCTGGGAACTGCGCGACCACGGGATTAAAGTAACTTCCATTATGCCCGGGGTAACCGATACAGACCTGACCGGCAAACTCAAAGAGATCAGCAACGACACCTCCCGCCTTATGAGCACGCAGGCTATCGAGGATGCGGTGCGTTTTGCTTTAACCGTACCGGCAAACGTTTGCCCTCTGGAGATTTCGGTAATTAACCAAAGGACTCCGTGGACGGCTCCGGTAATCCCCTTTAAGCAGCAACATCCCGGCAAATGAATTCGCCGCGCTTGTTAAAAGGAATATAAAATGGAGGTATCGATGAAAAAAATATTTTTCATGGCAGCAATATTTCTGGGGATTTCCGTTGCCTGTTTTGCCGATAATGGGACATTAATCGATGACTTTGAGGTTTCCGTGACTTCCGGGCCGGAGGGTACGGTTGATTTTGGAGCCGGGAACGGGTCTGCAGTCACGGTTACCAGGGATACCGATATAAAAAACAGCGGAGAAAGTTCTCTCAAGGTGGTTTATGATGCCGTGGAAGGGGGGTATATTTATGTGGCTAAAGGCAGCGGGCTGGATGCGAAGAACGCTGATTGGCAGGTTAGCCCTTCCGATATAAAATGGCAGGAGTATAACGCAATTTCTTTTTATGTCTATGGTACCGATTCGAAAGAAAAAATCGCTTTTGATATCAAAGATAACGGCGGAGAGATCTGGCGTTTTATCGCACAAGACGACTTTAAAGGGTGGAAGCGGGTAGTCTGCAGTTTCGACAAGTTTGTGCTGCGCGACGATTGGCAGCCGGAGAATGCCGAGCAGAACTGGAAGCTGGATTTTCCCATAAAGGTGTTTCAATTCGAGCCGCTCGCCGGCTCCAGCGGAACGTTGTACTTCGATACGGTTGAACTGGTAAAAGAATAGGCCGTTAAACATCATAACCGGAACGCTTTCTGCGGCACAGTCCCGAAAGGAGAACAGCAATGAATAATCAGGACATAAAAAACTTAAGAAGGCGTTATCTCCTATGGCTGTATAAGACGACTAAAGAAGCATTCGATAAATATGAGCGCAAGTTTACCCAGATAGACATAGACAAAGATCTGCTTTCCGAGATAGAAAATCAGCTGCTTGGCGCTTATCTGCCGCACGACAAAACCGCATTAGAAAAATTCATTAATCAATACCGCCAGTATATTTCGGATAAAGAAAAGGCTTGCTTGGAACTGAAATACCGCGGCAAAAAAATCAACCCCGAGTTTATTTTTCTTGATTTTAAACTTAATGCGGTAGAAAAACTTATAGTAAAAGAGCTTGGCAGGCGAGGCCTGGAGAGGATTAGGGATCTCTATGAAGAAGAGATGTCCGGACGCATATTAAGGAGCACTGAACACTGATGTTGATTGACGCGCATAGCCACTGGTTGCCGGAGGAAATTATCTCCAATGCCCATTTTTTCCATAAAGGGTGGGGGGATATCGAATCACAGGTTAAGTCCATGGACAGGGAAGGCATAGATG
Organism: Candidatus Omnitrophica bacterium UBA6249; assembly: GCA_002441305.1. Classification (GTDB taxonomy): domain Bacteria; phylum Omnitrophota; class Gorgyraeia; order Gygaellales; family Profunditerraquicolaceae; genus UBA6249. The sequence goes on along the minus strand of DJVT01000002.1, from coordinate 58,756 downwards.
CAGCCGTATTGAGCTATCCTACGTCCGATGCCCATTTGAAATTAGGCAGTATCAGCCAAGTCGCGCATATATATAACGACAATGTTTCTTTGATACTCAAGCGTTTCCCCGGGAGGTTTATCGGGGCGGCAGTGATGCCGGTGGATAACTCCATCGATATGCTTGGGGAATTGAAGCGGGCAAGCGAAGAGTTGGGGTTTAGAGCTGTTTCCCTGGCTTCAAGCTACAACGGGATATATCTTGACGACAGGATGTTTCTTCCCGTATATGAATATTGCGCCGAGCATTCCATCCCCATTTTTGTGCACCCGCAGATTGTAAATCCAATAGGTTTCGAACGCGTGAAGGATCCCCTGCTTACGCCAGTAGTGGAATACGTGTTCGACACCACGATCTCCGCCGGAAAATTGCTGATGTCGGATATATTAAGGCGCTATGCGAAGGTAAAATTCGTTTTCCCTTATTTCGGCGGAGCGGTATGTTACTTAAAACAGCGTTTTGACGCCACCTACCGGATGCTGCGCGGGATTAATTTTGTTAAAGACCTGCAGGGGCTGCCTTCCGAGTACCTCAGGAATATTTATGTGGATACCAGCGGGGACGCCAGCACGGCAAATTTTTCCTTAGCGCTTGAACTTATGGGGCCGAAGCGTATTTTATGGGGAAGCGACTGGCCGGCCAAACAAGATATTCAACCTGGGTTAAAAGCGGTAAAGGATTTAGACCTGTCCGAGGAAGATAAAAGCGGCATATTGGGCGGGAATTTGAGAGAAATCTTCGGTCTCTAACTATTCTTATGACAAAATTCATCAATTTAGTCATTGGTGGCGCAGCGGGAACGGCAGCCAGATATTTATTGTCGGGGTTTGTTTATAGAGTTGCCGGGACCTCTTTTCCTTATGGGACAATGGCTGTTAATGTTTGCGGGTGTTTTATCCTGGGGTTACTTGCTTCTTTATCTGAGAAGAAGTTCGTGCTCAGCCCCGATGCGAGAATGCTTTTAATGATCGGCTTCTGCGGCGCCTTTACCACTTTTTCCACATTTATATTCGAGACCGACACCCTGCTAAGAAGCGGCCAGATTATGCGCGCTTCCCTGAATCTTTTTGCCAGCCTGGTTTTTGGACTGATCTTATTCAGAGCAGGATCTTATTTAGGAGAAATAATATGAAAATTCCCGAAGACGGCAAGCTTTTAAGGATTTTTATCGGAGAAACGGATAAGTGGAACGGTAAGCCGCTTTATGAAGAAATAGTAATCTTGGCAAAAAGGATGGGTTTGGCAGGAGCTACGGCATGGAAGGGGTTTATGGGGTTCGGGCGCAAGAGCCATATGCATACTGCCAAACTGTTAAGATTGTCTGAGGACTTGCCTGTCGTTGTCGAGATTGTGGACAGTGAGGACAAAATAGGCAAGTTTATACCCCATTTGGACGCAATGGTCAAAGAAGGCCTGGTTACCCTTGAGAAGGCCAGTGTAATTATGTATCGTGCTTAGGATAAACGAGAGGAGAACTTTGTTATGCAGATGAAAAAAGATGTACACTTGACAGGCAAGGATTTGACACAAATGGTTCAGCTCAGGCCCCAGGATGTAGGGAAGTACGCAATCGTTCCCGGACCGCGTGACAGGCTGGACGTATTGATGAAGAAAATCGAAAATCCGGTGCGCAATTTTTCTTTTATGGAATATACTATGTATACCGGGGCCTTCGACGGAATCAAGGTCACCGCTATAAACGGGGGGAGGTTTTCCACCGATACGTCAATTACTACGGAAGTAATGTGCAATGCGGGCATACAGAATATAATCCGCATAGGCACCTGCGGGGCGCTCGACGATTCTATGAAGGTCGGGGATTTATTCGTTGTTGATGAGGTTATCCGGGGAGACGGAGTGACTCCTTATTATGTCAAGGATGACTTCAAGACTGCCGCAGATAAGGGGATATCCGATTTATTATTCGAAATAGCCAAGGGAATGGGGTTGAGTGTGCACCGCGGCAAGGCCTGGACTACTGACGCATTGCTGCGCGAGACCCGGGATATTATCGAAGCTAAGCGTGCCGAGGGGGCGAAAGCGGTAGATATGGTGTCTTCTACTATTTTGACGATTTGCCAGACATACAATATCAAAGCTGGCTCTATCCTGGCGGTCAGCGATAATGTGATTACCGGAGAGATGGGGTTCATGAATCCTCTTTATTACATGGCGGAAAGCAATTTGATCAATATATCGTTGGAATTGGTCAAGAGGATGGAGGGCAGATGAAAACGGGGGGTCTTTCTCCTTTATTTTGGCCGGTGCGCATGAAGGGGAAGGTTATTTATATATTAGATGAAACAAGGCTCCCCCAGAGAGAGGTTTATATAAAATCCAGGGGTTACCGCCAGTCCTGCGCGGCAATCAAGGACATGAAAACGCGCGCGGTTGGGCAGGTGCTCTTGGTTATGTATACTTTTCTTTTAAGCAGGATGCAGAAGGTCAATTTGGCTAAGGTAGCCAAGGCGATTAATTCCACCCGTCCCACGCTTTCGTTCAAGGTTTTGACCGATATGGTGCTTGATTGGGAAAAGCGCGGGATCCCGCTGGAAAAAAGCATTCCGGATTTCCTGGAGAGGCTCAAGAGGAGCCGGATGAAACAGGCGTTTCAGGCGGCCGGATTACTTAAGGACGGCGATGTTATTCTTACGCATTGCAACGTCAGCGGTTTGTTGCCTTTGATAGCGGAATTTGCCAGGAAAGATGCCAAAAAAATCAGTTTTTATGTCACGGAAACGCGCCCGTATCTCCAGGGGTCGCGTTTGACTGCCTGGGAGCTTATGAAGGCCGGATACCCCGTTACTGTTATCACGGATAACATGGTGGCATATCTTCTGTCTTTGGGCAAGGTAACCAAGGTGATTGTAGGGGCGGATCACTTGGCTAAAAACGGGGATATCGCGAATAAGATCGGCACTTACCAGATTGCCGTTGTTGCCAGGTATTTTAAAATACCTTTTTATGTATTATGCCCGCCTCCTTCAAGACTGAAGAGCGGCAAGGAAATAAAAATCGAAATCCGCCCTGAAAATGAACTTAAGTTTTACCGGGGGATATTGCTTGCTCCCAGGGAGGTCAAGGCTTATTATCCGGCTTTTGATGTTACTCCCGCCCGCCTGATAACAAAACATATTCATTTGGAGGTGTAGAGTGCTGGAACAAGAAGCGGTCAGAGAGATTATAGAAACAGGCAAGCAATTGCATTTAGCGGGGTTGGCGGTAGCCAAGTCAGGAAATTTAAGTGTTAGGGTGAGCGAAAAACATATACTGATTACCTCCAGCGGTTCGTCATTAGGCAGGTTGACGGAAAAAGACGTAATCAAGGTTGATCTTTCCGCAGACAGCCTTATGCCGGATATAAAACCCAGTTCCGAGTTGCCTTTGCATAGCCTGATCTACAGAAATTTCCCTTCTAAGGTTATCCTGCATTGCCACCCTCCGTTGATTAATGGATATTTTGCCGTTGTCAAGACACTCAAGGCGATGAGCTTTGAGACTAAATTCTATTTGGGGGATATCCCGGTAATAGACCAGGATACTCCTACGGTAACCGTTCCGGGCCCGGTGATTGCAGCTTTGAAAAGCAGTAATCTGGTCGTATTGAGGAATCATGGAGTAATAGCGATCGCAGACAAGTTTGTTGATGCGCTTGATGTTACCGAGGCGCTGGAAGAGGCGGTAAAGAGCGCGGCATTGGCGCGCTTGTTCGATAAGAATATTTTAGACGGATTGGATACAGCTTTAAGGGACGATTTGAAGAAGAGCCAGGTTTCTTATGCCATGTTCAGCCGGGAGCATATTGAGGCGATCGTGGATCTGGTTAATAAAGATTCTTTTATTGGGGAGAAGGGGAGAGAGCTGGATTTAACGGTTAGCCTCGCTGTAAAGATGGACGGATGCGAACAAGCGTATAAGTTCAATTTTGAAAAAGGCAAAATCATCAAGCTTGATTTTGACGCGCAGGCTCCGTTTGTGATATCGGCGCCTGCGGATGTCTGGGAGCAGGTTTTCTTGGGCAGATTGGATTGTTTTGTGGCGGTTACGCAGGGCAAGATGAAATTGAGCGGCCAATTGGGGCAGCTTTCTAAATGGTATGTGCCTTTTACCAGGTTATTTGCTTTGTTTAAAGAGGTAAAAATTAGAACTTGCGCGAAAGAGGTCTAAATGGATTCGAAATGCCCGCTTTTTATAAACGGAGAATTTATCGATACTCCGAATAGACAAAACATTATTAACCCTTCTACCGGCAGGGTAATTGCGGAAGCCTCGATGGCTTCTTTTAAGGAAGTGGATTTGGCTTTGTCCGCCGCAAGGAGCGCTTTTGATTCTGGGCCGTGGACAGCGTTCTCTTTGGCGGAGCGCAAGGATTTTATTTTAAAGATTGCCCAGGGAATTCTAGATGAGGCTGCAGTTCTTGCGCAGCTGGAAACACAGAATACAGGAAAACCGATAAAAGAAACGACATTTATGGATGTTCCTTCCAGCGCCAGGGCTTTCGATTTTGCAGCAAACAATTTCATGGATTATTTGCGCGATGAAGAGATATCCGTTTCCGGGGAAGCTAAAGCCTGCCTTTCCCGCGAGCCTTTGGGGGTTGCTCTTCTGGTCATACCTTGGAATTACCCGCTTTTGATCGCCTGTTGGAAACTGGCTTCCGCTTTGGCAGCAGGCAATACTGTTGTTTTGAAGCCTTCCAGTTTGACTCCCCTTACGGCTTTTGAACTGGCAAAGATTATAAGGAAGTCCGGGTTGCCCCCCGGGGTGGTAAATGTCGTAAACGGAAGCGGATCCCTGATAGGCGAGGAGCTTTGCGCAGACAGGCGCCTGGATATGATCTCGTTCACGGGAAGCAACGAAACAGGCAGGCAGATATTGCAGTATTCCTCAAAGAGCGTGAAAAAGATGACTATGGAATTAGGGGGAAAATCAGCCAGCATAATATTCGATGACGTTGATCCGGAGGTGGCAGTCAACAGCTCGCTTACATCCATATTCCTTAACCAGGGGGAAATGTGTACCGCCATGTCCAGGATACTGGTCCAGGAAAGCATATACGACAGGTTCCTTGCGGATTTTACAAATAAGGCAAGGCGTATAAAATTGGGGATTGCGGAAGATTTTCAGACCCAGATGGGCCCGTTGATTAACGATGCCCAGCGTAAGAAAGTCATGGCTTACATAGATAAGGCGAAGGCGGAAGGCTCGAGGCTTGTCTGCGGCGGCAGGATACCCGAAGATCCTGAATTGAAGAACGGGTATTTCCTGGAACCGGCAGTTTTGGCGGACGTGAATACGCATTCACGCATATTCAGGGAAGAGGTTTTCGGACCGGTAGTATTGATAAACAAATTTTCCGGACCAGACGAAGCCGTAAAACTTGCCAACGATGCGGATTTTGGCCTGGCCGCATGTGTTTGGAGCAAAGATTTATCTTTAGCCCGGGAAGTATCCAGGCAGATAAACGCCGGTACCATATGGGTGAATACATACGGGATGTTTTACAACCAGCTGCCTTATGGAGGTTTTAAGCAGAGCGGTTTTGGAAAAGAGATGGGGCAGTCAGGATTCCTTGAGTACACCAGGCTCAAGAATACGGTCCTGGATCTTTCGCCGGAAGGCAAACCACTGGTCAATTTCTGGTACGGATTATAATGGATGTTGTGAATATTCTAAAAAAATGTGCTGCGGATTACGGCGGGAAAACCGCTGTACTTTTTGGCCAGGAAGCAATTTCTTTTCTTGAACTTAAGCGTAAAGTTTTCGCCCTGGCCCAAAACATGATAAATCTGGGTATAAGCCCCGGAGACAAGGTGGCCATATATTTGCCCAGCTGGCCGGAATACATTTACAGTTATTTGGCAATTTGGTCGATTGGGGCATGCGCGGTCCCTTTGGATTTTATGCTTACCGAGGATGAAATAATTTCCTGTTTAAGCCATTGCGAGGCAAAGGTTCTTGTCACCAAGCATAAGGCCAATGTTTCGATTTCCCGCCTTAAGGAAAACCTGCCTTTATTGAAACATATTATTTCCTGCCGCCGCAGGGAAGAGGGTGCTTTAAATTTCGAAGACCTGCTTTCTTGCTCCCGGCAGGATTTTTCCGGACTCCCGCTCAAAGAAAATGATTATGCCATCGTCTTTTATACTTCCGGTACTACGGGAAAGCCCAAAGGGGTACTGATTAGCTACAAGCAATTGAATGCTCCTCCGAAATCGATGGCCTTTTTCGTGAATAAGGACATTTCTTCTCGGGATGTTACTTTATGCGCCTTACCCTTCTCCCATCTGGGTGGGTTGATTTATATCCAGAATACGATTACTTTTGGCCTGACCATGGTGTTGATGGAGAGGTTCATGCCTTTGGATTTCCTGAGAAACGTTCAAGGCCATAAGGTAAATTTCTTTTGGATCGTCCCTTCTATGTATTATGCGTTGCTGCAGCTGAAGGAATTTGAAACCTTCGATTTATCCAGCTTGCGATGGATAGTGACTTTTGGCGCTTCAAGCTCGCCCGATGCTTTGCGCAGATTCCATAAATTTTGCCCCAAGGCCTATCTTTTGAACGGCTGGGGGCTTACCGAAACAAACGCTCCTACCGTAGTCTTGCCTATGGGGTCGGATAAAATAGAGAGCGTAGGCCGGCCCGCTCCCTGGATTGACGTAGGGATTTTTGGCGAAGGCCAGCAAAAACTGGAGAATGGACAGATTGGAGAAGTGGCAGTGAAGAGCTGGGTAGTAACCGATGGCTATCTTAAGGATGAAGAGCTCACCCGTGAAACTGTCCGCGACGGGTGGTTTTATACCGGAGACCTCGGCAGATTCGACGATGAAGGATTTCTTTATATCGTAGGGAGAAAGAAAGAGATGATTAAGGTGGGCGGGGAGATTGTTTTCGAACCGGAGGTGGAGTCGGTTTTGCTGAAGCATCCGGATATCGCCGAGGCCGCCGTGGTAGGGGTACTGGATAAATTGAGAGGAGAAGTGCCTAAAGCCTTCCTGGTGCGCAGGGAAGGAAGCGATCTTTTGGAAGAAGATTTGCGTTATTTTCTGCGCCAGCACCTGGCTCATTTTAAGATACCCCATTGCTTTGATTTTCGCGCAGAACTTCCCAAGAACCGATCCGGCAAGGTGGATAAAGAGAAGCTAAGAAGCGGTGTTTGATTATGGAGGACGTTAAGGATATCGGCTTAAGCGGCTTGAAAGACAGGCTGGCGTCTTGGGGAGTGCCCGGATACCGCGCCAAGCAGATATTTACCTGGATTTTTCAAAAAGGGGCATTAAGTTTCAGCCAGATGAGCGATATTCCCCTGCCGCTTAGAGAGAAGCTTAATAGTAATTTTTATATCTTGGGGCTCAAGAAATCCGCAGGGAGCAGGTCTTCGGACGGGACCGAAAAATTGCTTTTTGAGCTTTACGACGGCAACTTAGTCGAAGGAGTGAATATTCCTATGGCCTTGCGTCTGCCGGGCGATTCTGGCAGGTCCTGTGCCGGATCTTATTCCGGGGTTACCGCCTGTATCTCCTCTCAGGCCGGATGTAAGTTTTCCTGCGGATTTTGCGCCAGCGGGGTTAAAGGTCTCAGGCGTAATTTAAAATGCGGTGAAATTCTGGATGAAATACTGTTATTGAAAAGCCAGCTGCATAAAGCAAGGCTGAACAATGTCGTATTTATGGGCACGGGAGAACCGCTGGATAATTATGCCAATGTATTACAGGCTGTCAGGATGATCAATTCTCCGGATGCCTTCAATATAGGTGCCAGGCATATTACTATTTCCACTTGCGGGATTATTCCGGGGATCAATAAGTTGAAAGAGGAGGATTTGCAGGTGGAGTTATCCGTTTCTTTGCATGCTGCGGATGATAAGTTGCGCACGGAGATTATGCCGGTGAACCGTAAATACCCGCTTGGGGAATTGATCCCTTGCTGCAATGAGTATATCGAGGCCACCAACCGGCAGATAACTTTCGAGTACATTTTGATCAAGGGGCTCAATTCGGATTTGTCTTGCGCCCGGAAGCTGGCTATCCTGTTGTCCGGACTGAGACTGGCTAAGGTCAACCTGATTCCGGCAAACCCCGTAAGCGGAAAGAAAATCATTCCTCCTTCAGCCGCGCAGGCGTTATGTTTTAAGGAATGCCTGGCAAAGTCCGGGGTCAATGTTACTTTGAGGAAAAGGAGAGGGGCCGATATCGACGCCGCATGCGGACAGTTGAGGCTGAGACATGAAAATAATTAATAAAACGATTGTGCTGGTTGCCGCAGCCTTCATTTTGGCCGGGTGCACCAGGCAGGAAATCAGGAACGCAGGGAAAAAAGACGGCAATATTATTTGTTTCGGAGACAGTATTACTTTCGGATACGGGGTAAACCGGGGGGATGATTATCCTTCTGTCCTGGAGAAGATGCTCAAAGCTCCGGTAATTAACGCGGGCGTTGACGGAGATACTTCTTTTGCCGCCCTGGAACGTTTAGAGCAGGATGTGCTTTCTAAGAATCCCAGGCTGGTTATTGTCGAATTCTGCGGGAACGACTTTCTGAAAAATATCCCCGAGGAAACGACCATAGAAAACCTGGACCGGATTATCGACCTTATCCAGGAACGCGGGGCAATGGTCGCCTTAATGGACATAAGCGCGGGGATGTTCTTTAAACAATACAGAAAGGCCTTTAAAAGGCTGGCAGAGAAAAAACAAGCCGTATTCATTCCTGTCGTGCTTAATAAGATTATTACCAACCCATCGATGAAAAGCGATTTTTTTCATCCGAACGCCCGCGGTTATAAAGTTATAGCCGGCCGGGTATTCAATGCCATATCGAGACATATAAAATAAAATGAAAAAAGCAAGTTTGATTCAAATGAAGGCGCGACAGAAAGGCGTTGTCTTTGAGATCAACGCAGGTGCGGGTTTGAAAAACAAGCTTATGAGCATGGGGGTTTATATAGGCAGGGAAATCACCAAGGTCAGCCATATCGGTTTAAGCGGGCCTGTGGCGATAAAAGTAGGCAGGAGCGTATTGGTTCTGGGGCACGGAGTAGCCAACAAGGTTGCCGTGGAAATACATGATTAAGAAGATTTTCTTGGTCGGTAACCCTAATGTGGGCAAAAGCGTGGTTTTTTCCCGGCTTACCGGGGTCCAGGTGATTTCTTCCAATTATGCCGGCACTACCGTAGAAATAATGCGCGGGTTTTTAAGGTCCGGAGGAAGAGAGATAGAGGTTATTGACTTGCCTGGGACATATTCCCTCGAACCGGGATCAAAAGCCGAAGAAGCGGTAATTTCCCTGCTTAACGAATCGGATAGAGGCACCACGGCGGTTATCAATATAGTCGATTCGACAAACCTGGAACGCAATCTTTATCTTACCCTGCAATTGCTTGAAGAGTCCCTGCCGGTAATGGTTTGTTTGAATATGTGCGATGAGGCTAAACATCATGGCGTAAGCATCGAGGTAGCCAAATTGGAGGAGCTTCTCGGGGTTCCCGTAGTCCCGACCTGCGCGGTAACCGGCCTGGGGATAAAAACGCTGATTGACAAGCTAGAGAATGTCAAGGCTTGCGGCAGGGTTAAATCGGGGCATCAGGAGCGTTGGCAGGCAATCGGTTTAATCGTTGAGCAGGTGCAGCGTCTTTCCCACCGGCATCATAACTTACGCGAGATACTGGAAGATGCTTCGGTAAGGCCTTTCAGCGGTTCGCTGATAGCTGCCGGGACGATATTTGTCGCTTTCCAAGTTGTGCGGTTCATCGGGGAAATCCTGATCGGGAGGATAGCGGACCCCTTTTTTGTCAATTTTTACCAGCCTTTATTGGATAAGCTCAGTTCCTTCCTCGGGCAGGGAAGTTTCTTACATCATTTGCTTATCGGGGATTTTATCGGAGGGCAAATCGATTTCGAACAGTCTCTCGGGCTTTTGACTACCGCTCCTTATATCGAGTTTGCCATGGTTCTGCCGTATATCATTTCTTTTTATCTTGTTTTGGGCATACTCGAGGACGTCGGGATTCTGCCCCGCCTGGCGATGCTTTTTGATAACATTTTGCACCATATCGGGCTGCATGGTTTTGCGATTATACCGGTTTTGCTGGGGTTGGGATGCAATGTCCCCGGGATACTTGCTACGCGTAACCTGGAATCACGACGCGAACGTTTTATCGCCGCCACTTTAATCTCCATCGGCGTGCCCTGCGTGGCGTTACAGGCTATGATTTTCGGACTTTTAGGCAGGTTTTCGGGTTTTTATGTTTCGGGGGTATATTTGGTGTTGCTTGTTATCTGGGTTGTGCTGGGGGTGATATTGAACCATACGGTCAAAGGTTACAGCCCGGAGCTTTTGGTGGAAATTCCCCCCTATAGACTGCCCTCATTCTCTACTCTATGGAAAAAACTTTTTTTGCGCATCAAAGGATTTCTGTTTGAAGCCGCCCCACTGGTACTGCTGGGGGTGTTGATAATCAATCTGCTCTTGTATTTTAAGCTTTTTGACCTGGTTACAGGTATTTTTTCTCCGTTGATAACGGGTGTATTTGGCCTGCCCAAAGAGGCGGCGGTAGCTTTAGTGATGGGGTTGTTTAGAAAAGATGTGGCAGCGGGAATGCTTATTCCGCTTTCCCTTAATGTTAAACAGTTATTTATTGCCGCCGTACTTTTAGCAGTATCGTTTCCCTGCGTAGCGACGTTTTTCGTATTCCTGAAAGAGCTCGGTTTAAAGGATTTACTCAAGGCTTTCTTGATTATGTTTATTGTCGCCCTGGTAACCGGTGCCTCGCTCAATCTGCTTATACATTAGGATGTTTTTAGCCGTTTTTTATTATAAAAAACGGGATTTTCCCCGCATAGGATTTTAAATAAGCATAGAACAGCACGCCCGCTTTTTGTTTGCCCAAAAGAGACTTTACGATGCGGTTGTATTCATCGAGCGCCGCAGCAGATCCTTCCGCAGTAATTTCGTGTAAGCTGTATTTAGCCTCTTCGTATTTCCGGGTGAAGTCCAAGAACAGGTTCTCGCCCGGAAAGTATTTATCGTCTATGGAAGCGGCCAGAAGCAGGGGAGGGGTGCATGATTGTTGTTTGAACCCGAATACGGCGGTTATTGCCTGCAGGTTTTTATAAAGGGCTATGATTAGTTTACGGGGATCGGCATAAAGCTTTAGTATCTCCATTTTTGCGTTTTCGATCATCAGGCAGGAGTATAAAAATAACGCCGCCATAATTGAAAGTATGACAATTGCTATTTTCAGGAGGAGTTTAAGGAGCCAGTATTTTTCTTTCACTATTTCCGCATCGGCGGGGATGCTTTTTACCCCCGAGTATTCAGCGAAAATCCTGGTTTTTCCTATTCTTGCAGGGCGTATGCGGTTTCTTTCCATCTTTGCCGTACGGGGATTCTCGCTTGTCCATGCCGCCAGGGAGGTAATGTCTTTATGGGATGAATCCCCGAAATAACCTTCTGCCTGCAGCAACGGGGATTCGTTTTTTGTCAATGTCAACTGGCGGGGAGAGATGTTAATTGAGACTAACCTTGCTTCTCCCACGATAACGGGGATATATGCGCTTTCCATATTTTTATATTTAAAACGGATTTTTGTTTCCCCGGGAACGATGGCTTTGATCGTTCCGTTTTCCACGGAGGCTACTTCGGGATCTGAGACATGCCATTCTCCAAGGATAGTTATATCCTCTTCGCTGTTATCCCTGCGTACGCCGAAGGCTAAAAGTTGTTCCCGTGACCCTGCCGGCAGGGAGCAATAGGAAGGGGCAATTTTTATATATTTGAAACTGTTGCTTTCAGTGACCTTTTTATGCAGCATGCGGACATCTTCTTTTATTCCCTCGAGCAGTTCTTCCTTTTCTTTCTTTTGAGGCCGTATTTTATTGGAGCGCTTTTTCTTAATCTGGGAACCGGATATTACCACTTTAACGGGAAGGCTGCGCAGTCCGCCCATAACCGCCTGAAGTTCGGTTATCCCTATACCCTTTGCGGCAAAGACATTATCCGAAGCCCTTTCCAGGAGCAATTTGTCCTTTATCGCCCAACGTACTTTATCGGTTACTTCTTCCACGCTGTTGTCTTCATAACTGGCAATAGCGCGGAAAGGCACGCTGGTTTGACGCGCAATATATACATTTGAGGGGAGGGCGTCGATTTGTTTTAAGGTTTTGTTCATCCGTGCAGGTTTTGTACTAATGCTTATTTCCCGGGAAGCGCTCCGCAGCCCTCTGTATTTACAAAATACTCTATATTTTCCATAAGACGATAAAAAGACCTTCGATTCCTTCAATTTATAAGTCCTTCCGTCCTGTTCTCCGAACCAGTCTACCTGCCGGGTTATTTCCCTGACCGAATAATGGCCTTTGAGGGTGAAGGTCCCGAAAGCATAAAAATATACAACTGTATTTACATTCGCGTATGGCTTAGCGGGGAAAATATCTATGTTTAAAAGCCGCTCTTCCGAGGAATTGTCCTGCGGGCTTTCGGATATAGAAATAAAACCGGCGTTGCTATATTGACCTTTATATTCCGCAATGACCTGGTATTCTCCTGTTTTCTTGGGGGTTAAGACTCCTGTGCCATTGGCATCGAAATATTTTGGTTTGTCTAAAATCAATTCCGACTGAGAAGTTACGTCCGTGACCGTTCCGGAATCGTATAACGTTTTGAATTCTAAAGGAGACCCGATATAGCCTTGGACAAAGCGCGGGTAAAGGTATATTTTAGGGGTATCTTCAAAGTATATATATAATTTTTCTTTTCCGTCGTAAAGCCATAGCCTTTCTTTAACATAAGAAGGGATGCCGTATTTTTCGACGGCCTCTTCTTCGCTCAACCCGGAAATAATCCTCCCCTGCGGGATTATCTTTTCCCTGACAGGTTGTTTTGCGTAAAGCCGCCCCAGGCAGAACAGGGATATAAACAGTATAAAAACAGGGATTTTTCTTATCATTTTACAGTTTTATTTTGCCGCCTCTTTCCTAATGATGCTGAATTCTTCTTCCGGGATAGACCCGACTACCGTAATCTTGCATTTGGTGCTTATCGTGTCTTTATACCTGCAGGTTATTTCCGCCTCTCCGGCGCCCTTGGCGTAAGCAATACCGGATTGGCTTACAAAGACTACGTTAGGGCGCGAAGAGGACCACTCCAATTCAGGGGAAATTTCTTTGATGAAATTATCATAAATCGCCACATTATTTAACCCGATGCTGCCGTCGATAGGCAGGATAGCGTAGGCAGGCAGTATTTCTATCCTTAGCTCCCCTTGTTGTTTATCGTCCTTTGGAATGTCCGCCGATTCAGAAGACATGATGTCTTTTTTGAGCTGGTCAGACTCCGAAACATTCTTAAGCTCATCTGCATTCATAAGCACATCTTTTTCGTTTTTACTTTCTTTCAGGGTATCCAGCTTATCCTCCAGCACAGCTGCTTGCTGTGGGGACAGTTCTTTTAAAGCCTCTATTTCTTCCCGCAGGTTACGGCCTTCTTGTTCCATGATGAGCATTTTCTTTGTCTCCGCTTCTTTATTCAAAAGGTCCCTGAATTTATCCATCTCCCCGCTTTTTTCCCCGGATAATTCCAGTTCTTTATTAATCGCTTCAACTATATTTTTAACCTGATTTATTGTCTGAGCGCCCCTTAATTTTTCCATAAGTTTGTTTATTTGTTCTTTCTGGGCTTTTTCCAGGCGCGTCTTGTCTATTAAATTATCCGTCTCTTTCTTGTAGTCCAGCGTCTTTTCGTTATCCCGTTCTTCCTGCCCGTTGTCCATATTTTCCATTTTGATACGAGCGGCAATAAGCTGTCCTGTTTCTTCCGCCATCCTTGTGAGCCTTTTTTCTGTTGCTTCGTCGATTCTTCCCTGGGCCCCCAGCTCTTTTAGCAGCTTTTTGATTTCAGAAGCAGGGGAGGACAGTTCTTCTTCTGAGCGGGCCGTATTCATCTTGTTAATTTCCTTAAGCAGGTCTTCTCCGGAATCGGCCAGCCCATCCTGTTTTATTTCGGTTTTTAAATTATTTATTGATTCTTTGATTAGATCCTCGAGCTGCCCTTTGATTATTTCTTTTGTCTCCCCGGAGATTTGAAAATAGCGTTCTTTCTGTATGCGTTCTACGAGTTTGTTGATTTTCTCAAGGATTTCCCCGGGGTTGCGGGATTCTTCTATGGCATCAAGCGCTTCTTCGAGTTCCGGGGGTCGGTCTATTTGTTGTCCGGATTCTTCGAGTTTCTTGCGCAGCTGTCCCATTTCCTTGGAAGAGAGGAGGATCTTTTTTAACCCGATCAATTGCCGCATTTCATCCAGCGCCTTTTTCCGTTCCGGGGGTATTTCCGCAGCCTCTTTTTTAATGAGGTCGTTTATCATTCCGTATCCGGAATCCGTTTTAAAATCATCGATACGGTTTATTAAGTCCGAAAGGCCGTATGATTCATTTTGGTCCATGGCGGCTATTTTTTTCTGCAGGGAAGAGAGTTTTTGAGAATACAGCTGGTATGCTTTCCATTCTTTGAACTGTTTTTCGAGTTGCCTCAATTGTCTTTTTGCCTGTTCATTCAGGAAGCTGCGGTTGATCGCGTCCCGAGATCTTTGGTCGTTTGCGTCCAGCTTCGAAGCGGAATCGCTGTAGTCGAGCCGGTTTACCGCGTTCAATATGGCAAATTTTTGCCCCAGGCTGGCGCGGTTGGCCTCGGTTGTTTCCTTAATTTGATTCTTGATTCCGGAAAGATTATCCGTTGTCTTTTTATCCGTATATAGCTTCACTGCTTTATACAGTTCTTTTGCTTTCTTTGCGTCTTCGGCAATGATCAATTTCTCAAGTATGTCCAGGATCTCTTTTTTAGCCGCGTTTACCTCGCAGGCGAATTGTTCTCTTTTCGCTATCAAATCCTGTATTCCGGCCAGGAGTTTATGCATTTCGTCGGTAGAGGAGAGCTTGAAGGTCAGTTCAGTAAGCTCTTTCTGGAGTTGTTCTTCCGGCAAAGACTCTCCGTCTTCTTTTTCCCATTCTTCTGTCGCGGTGAGGTCTTCTTCCTTCAGGGCTTCGAGAGTGCTTATTTTGCCAAGAGGGAATCTAAAGAATAGCGTCCATGCCAGCAGTGCCGATAGGATAAGAATGATTACGAAGAGCGCGTTTATCCCCTGGTATTTGTTTTTTATTTTTTGCGGATTTGCGAAAAGGGCATGGAATTTAGCCCTGGTTACCGCCAGCAAGGTCAGGGCGAACCCGGAAGAGAGCCCGAGAAATAACCCGCTATAGTTTTTCGCCAGGGCACATATGCAGAGGAAGAGAAGAATGCAGAAGACCTGCATGGAGTTAAGATAGCTTTGCTGGAAAGAGCTGAAGCTGCTTGCGACAATAAGCAGAGACAGGCTTTTGATGCATATTATGATAACTTCTCTGTATAAAAATGATGAGTTTAGCACGTAATACAGGGTTCCGGAGAGGATCGCCAGGTTTACGGTTAAAGTGGCGAATTTTCTGAAAGTGCAGAACTTTTCCCTGCTTATGTAAGCGGTTATTGCCCCAATGATTACCCCCCCGCACAGGAAAAGGCGCAAAGGCAGCACTTCCGCGGGGAATAAAAAGGGGAGCGGGATAAAAAGCAGGAAGGTGAGCAGGTGCTCCAGATAAGAGAAATGTTCTTTTCTTTCCATGTCCTATGTTTGGAACTTTTCCGCCAAGTTATCCTTACGTGCTATATAAATAGGTTTAAGGTTTATATTTTCCGGCATCCCGGTTTCATGCTCTTTCCCGGGGATTTGCGCGCCGGCTCCCTTAACAAATGTCGAAGATTTGATAAGTACAGGTATGAGCGATACGTTCTGCACCCCTAAAGACAGCATGGTCGATAAAAAGGCTTTATTTTTGTCGGACATCACCACAATCAAGCTTGAATCTTCCAGGATATTGCGTTGGAAGGTGGTAAAAAGCTCAAATAAGCTGATCCTGCTTTCCGCCTGGGCGATAGTAAGGAATTTCATTATATCCTCCAGGTGTTCCTGTCCTTTGTTGAAGGGGATGCATACGACTTCGCCTGCGTGGGATATGATTTCAATGGATACGCCCAGGTCGGTAAGGTATTTTGCGATCGAGGCGACTATTTTTACGATATACTCGGCAACCGATTCTTTTCCTTCCCCGAGGTTTTCTTCTTTGTTCAGGTTGAACATTATGGTTGCCCTGAAGAAGCTTTGACGCTGAAATTCTTTTACGATGAGCTGATTTTTACGCGCCGATACCATCCAGTGTATTTTTTTTAAGGGGTCTCCCCGTTTGTATTCGCGTACTCCGTAAAATTCATCGTCGTCCCCGCTGACGCGCGAAGTTTCTACTCCGAGCAGGGGGGAGGTGCCTTTGTTCAGAGACGGGAATTTACGGATACGGAACGTCCTGGGGTAAACGTATACTTCAGAATACAGGCGGTACACTTTCTTAAAATAGAACATTCCCAGGGGGTCGAAGAAATAGGCGGTTATGGGGCCGATATTGTATCTGCCTCTTTGGGGACATAGGCAGCCGTATTCAAGCCTGCAGGTTGCCCCGGGCATGAGCACTTCCGGTACCATGAATACATCTTTTTCCGGACTGCTGGCGCAGGTTAAGGAGTCTTTTAGGATAATATCGAATACCGGCAGCAGCCCGCCGTTTTTTATGTCCAGGGATATTTTTAGGGTATCGTCTTCTTCTACCCTGAGCGTTGTTTTTCTTTCCAGCTGTACCCTTTCACACAAGAACACGACCGCCAGCCACGAGAAGCTGATGGTGAATACGGAAAGGAATATCCAGAAGAGCAGGCAGAAGATTATGAACGGCGTCTTCAGGCTCATAAACAGACTGAACCCGAGAAGGAGGAGAAAAAGAAGCCATTTTCCCAGGAACTTCTTACGCATATTATTAAGGTTAAGAAATCGGGATTTGTTTCAATATGTTATCGATAACGGATTCGGGCGTAATTCCGGAAATTATCGCTTTCGGATGCAAAATGATCCTATGTTTCAATACGCGGGGGAGAAGCTTGATGACGTCATCGGGGATAACATAATCTCTGCCTTCGATAAAAGCCCAGGCGCAGCTGGCTTTCATGATGGCAATTGAAGCGCGCGGACTCGCCCCCTGTTTGACCGCATCGGATTTTCTCGTGGAAGAGACCAGTTTGACTATATATTCGAGGACTTCAGGGGAAACCTGTACTTTTTTAACCTGTTCCTGAAGTTTTATAACATCATCCAGATTCATGACCGGCATAACGCTTTCTACGGGGTGTTTGATTTTTTGTTCGGAAATGACCTTGATTTCTTCGTTCAGAGAGGGGTATCCTACATTGATTTTCATCAAAAATCTGTCTATCTGCGCTTCGGGAAGCACGTATGTCCCCTGGTATTCGATAGGGTTTTGCGTGGCGATAGTCATAAATGGGGTGGGAAGCTGGTAGGTAAGGCCTTCCACGGTGACTTTGTATTCCTGCATGCATTCGAGCAGGGCTGATTGCGTACGAGGCGTAGTCCTGTTGATTTCGTCCACAAGAAGGATATGCGCGAAGACAGGGCCTTTTTTAAAGTCGAATTCTCCGGTTTTGGGGCTGTAAACAAAGCCCCCGGTGATATCTGTAGGCAGCAGGTCGGGGGTGGCTTGGATTCTTTTAAAATCCCCGCTTACCGATTTGGCTAAAGTCAGGGCGAGCATGGTTTTTCCCATCCCCGGGATATCCTCTACCAGAATATGCCCGTTGGTCAATAAGCCGATGATCAGCATTTTAATTGTTTCTGTCTTTCCGATGATAACTTTCTCGATGTTTGCGATAAGCTTATAGATAGCTTCGTTACCCATTTGCCAGCCTCCTTATTTATATAGATCTGAAAGCATTATATTCTGCGTGTCTGTTTTTCACAAGCAATTTATAGGCTGCGTGCCGCAAGAAAGATTTTGACAATTTCGCGTTATGCTTTAAAATAGAATGCAGTTTACGCGCGGGTGGTGAAATGGCAGACACGCAAGCATGAGGGGCTTGTGCCGAAAGGCTTGGGGGTTCAACTCCCCCCCCGCGCATTAATTTCAAGCATTGCCCTGCCTTTTGTCTTTTACGTAATTGCTTTTGCCCACGCTTTTTGCCAGTTTTTTTAGTTCCGCACCGATCTCCCCGATTTGCGCTACATGAGTAATCTCCCGCAATTCGTTGGTTACCACCCCTATGGAGACCGAAATCAAAGGGATTTTATGGACATTGCTTTGGCGATCGCAGCCGATGATAAAGCCATTATCCCTGTCTTCCTGGCTGTAGAAAGAGGGAGAGATCTTGTCGAAATCCCGGATTATTTTGTCGCATATTTTATCGGACAGATCCGGAGTGGTTACTACCACAAAGTCATCCCCGCCGATATGTCCGACAAAGTCACCGGGGTTTCCATATTCTTTTGCCGCCCCGATCAATATGCGTGCGGTTTCCCGGATAACTTCATCTCCATGCTCGAACCCGTATTTGTCGTTGTATGCCTTAAATTTATCCAAGTCTACGTAACAGACGGCGTAAGGGGATTTCTTATCTATGCGGACGGAAAGGTCTTTTAAGATAGAA
The DNA here is from genome assembly GCA_002441305.1 of Candidatus Omnitrophica bacterium UBA6249. Taxonomy (GTDB): domain Bacteria; phylum Omnitrophota; class Gorgyraeia; order Gygaellales; family Profunditerraquicolaceae; genus UBA6249. Next base: position 40,146 of record DJVT01000002.1, on the reverse strand, counting down.
ACATTCCCCGGCAGGCGGGTAAGCGGGTTTGCCTCCAGATCCCTTTGGGTGCGCCTTAAGACCATGCGTATCCTCGCCAGCAGCTCTTTCGGTTCGAAAGGCTTTACTATGTAGTCGTCGGCTCCGGCGTCGATTCCGTCTATCTTATCGCTGATTTCCCCTTTTCCGGTGACCATTATTGTCGGCAGATGCTGCAGTAAAAGGTCCTTTTTGATCAAATTACATACCTGTCTGCCATCCATGTGGGGCATTTTGTAGTCCAGCAATACCAGGTCCAAAGGCTTGGCGCGGATGATCTTTAATGCCTCCTCGCCGTCACGCGCTTCGGTAATTTCATAGTTTTCTTCTTCAAGCGTCAGTTTAAGGACATCTCTTATATCCGGGTCGTCGTCTGCGATAAGTATTTTTATTCCCATAGTAGTTTTTAAGCGGCGTTAAGAGTGAAGCTGAAGGTGGAGCCTTCTCCAACCTTGCTTTTTACCCAAATACGTCCCTGGTGAGCCTCGATGATATGTTTGACCAAGGCGAGCCCCAGGCCCGTGCCTTTTACCTCCTGATTTATGGTATTTTCTACGCGGTAGAACTCCTCGAATATTTTCTCCTGGGCATCTTCGGGTATCCCGAATCCCGTATCTTTTACGTCTACCTGGATGACCCTGCTCGAGCAGTGCGCGTTTACGCTGATTGTCCCTTTTTCCGGAGTGAATTTAATTGCGTTTCCGACCAGGTTTATAAAAATCCTTTCTATCTGACTGCGATCCGCCATAACTCTTTGGCAATCTTCGGGTATGCTGCTTTCGAAAGCGATATCTTTGCCTTTCATCTGCACGCCGAGAAGATCCGCCACCTTATCCACAACGTACTTCAGTTCTATATTTTCTATTTTCATATTTACTTTTCCGGATTCGATACGCGAGATATCCAGAAGGTCGTTTATCATGTGCACCAATTCGTCGCTATGACGGTTTATTTTCGCGAGCCTGGCTTTTATCTCTTCCGGGACGGCGCCTAACTTCCCGGCGAGGAGTATAGCCGCATAGCCTTTTATCGAAGTAAGGGGGGTTCTGAGTTCGTGGGATACGCTCGAGATGAAATCGCTTTTGCGTTTGCTGACTTTACCCACTTCTTCCAGGGCCTGGGTAAGCTGGCGCGTTCTTTCGGTGACCTTTATTTCAAGCTCTTGCTGGGATCTCCAGGTTTTTTCGAAGAGCCTGGCGTTATCCAGGGTCTGCCCGATTTGGTTGGCAAGAATTGTAATAAGTTCCTGTTCTCCTTCGGTTATGCAAGTTTCGATATTTTCTGTCCCCACGGAGATGAACCCCTGGTCTCCCTCCTGGGCGAGTATAGGACAGATGATAAATGAATGGGTCATAAATATGCCGCAGATTTTGTCTTTAGCAAGAAAATCCGCGGGGATAAATACGGAAGAGGCATTTTTACCGCTGCGGATTAATTCGAGAAACGCCTCCTTTTCCGCATTTACCGCTCTGCCTATTTGTTCGGATTCATCGTTTCCGTACCCCAGGTTCAGGCATAGGTAAAATTCTCTCTTCAGATCATTCCATAAAAAGGCGGTACATTTTTCAAAACCAAGTTCCTCCAAATGGTCGTTGCGTATTTTTTTAAAGATCTGTTTTTCCTCGAGAGTGGTGCTTATATCCCTGGAAAGGCGCTGCAGAGTATCGAGCCCGGCGATTTTTTTGTCCAACTCTTCCTGGGTCTTATTAAGCTCCATATCCGTGCGCATAATCAATTTTGCCTGCTCGTCCATTTCCTCCAGGGACCTTTTTAGCTCGGATATCTTAGCCTCTTTATTTTTGATCTGCTGCATCTTCGATAAGGAAAATACCGCCAAACCGAAAGTTACCAGAAAAATAGCGAATAGGACGAGATTGAACATTTTATTGGCCTCCGAATGCCAGGATGTTCATGCTTTGATTATGGAAATAAGCCCGGCCAAGATAACTTATGGATTTCAGGGGGGCCTGCTCTCCGTAGGAATAGATCCCTATCAAAGGGACATCCTCACCGAATGCGGCTTTGATTATATCGAGTTCTTTTGTATATTGCCTGCCGAGAAGCGTGAATCTTGCCGCCGAGTCGAATACCATGATGAATTTTGCCTGCGCGCCGAGGTCTTTTTTTGCCTCTTCGCAGGAAGCCGCGGCAGCGGAAAGACAGGAATCCTTGGTCCCGATCATCAGGCGTATCGGGCTGTCCTGGAGGATATCTCCTTGGGTTACCAGAGACCCATCGTCTTTAATTGAGATAATATTGCGTAAAAGATATTCTTTTTCCCCCTCCAGGTAAACTCCTATGGGATAGAATATGGAGATTCTGCGCAGTTCTTTGGCAAGTTCAAGGGCGTCTTTGGCAAAATAGTTCTCGTATAGTTTTATCGCAGGTTCTCCGTCAATCTCTTTGATGATGTTCCCCTCTGATTTGGTGACATGATGGATTTTCCCCAAGGGTTTCCATCCATGTTTGATCCCGAAACCAAAATGCATTTTCCCCCCGAAAAGAAGTCCGCAGCAGGAATCGGAGAGAGCCTCTTTATTGAAATACTGGAAGGTTTTTGTAAAAGCGAAGTTATCTGAAGCCGAAACTCCGATCAGAGGGAAGCTTTTTCCCAGATTTTCCTGCAGGCCGTTTATCAGGCTTGTTCCGTCGGTGATCAGGCCGTCCGAGAAGATGAGGCTGAGATTCCTGCGCACATCTTTGCATCCGTAGAGCAGCTTTTTCCCCAGGTCTCTTCCTGCGGCAACGGGGGTCATTTTGTTTACATCCTTGACGGCGGCGAAGTTTAAAAAGACCTGCTCTCCCAGGCTGATTAAAAGCACGGCAAACCCGTGTTTGTGTATGCCCTTGTTTGTCATTATCCCCAGGCTGCTGCAGCCTAATATGGGGATTTCGCCCAAAAGGTTGTTGGTGATCTTTAATACTAACGGATGAGCGAACTCTATGGTGGTGAATATTATAGCCAGGTCTCTGCGTTTTTTCCCCAGGCCTATTATCGCCTGGCCGATTGCCTCATTAGTGGCCTGAATGTGGTCTTTATTGTCGCTGAACCCGAGACTTATGTTCATGCCAACCAGTATATAATGTAAATTATGGAGGGTCAATAAAATTGTATTTATTAAGTTGTTGACTAAAAAGGCAATTATAGTAAAATACATCTAATATTTGGCCCCATCGTCTAGCCCGGTCCAGGACGTCAGGTTCTCAGCCTGTAAACACCGGTTCAAATCCGGTTGGGGCTACCAAATTTTGCGTCGACGCCGAAAGGCACAAGATTTTTCTTGCATTTTTTTCGAGAGCGTTATAAGATTAATGGAATAACGGGGGGCGGATGAATAAAACATCTCGGTTTCATAAAATCTTCCAGTGCAGTGGGTAAAGTCATTGCCTGGATTTTTTGTTTTTGGCAACAAAAGGTAGATTATAGACTAATACGGAGGCAATAAAATGAGAAATAATATTATTCTTTTTTCTGCACTTGTCTTATTATGCGGCGGGGTTTTGGGGTGTGACAAATTTAAACCGGCGGTAAAAAGCAAGCCCGAGGTTAAAATCGAAGTTCAGCCAGCGGTTGTAGAAGCTAAGGGGCCGGTAGTCGCCAAGGTAAACAATATTTCTATAGGATTGGATGATTTGAATGCCGAGATTACTGTTTATAACGCAAATGTCCCGGAGGACCGCTCAGAGTTAAAAATAACCACCAAAGAACAAAAGGTCAATTATTTAAAGAATGAAATGGTGCGCAGGGCCTTGCTTTATCAACATGCCCTTGATAATGGGCTTGACCGTGACGAAGAAGTTAGGCAGGCGGTGGAAAAAAATAAACGCGATCTCATGGTTCTGCAGGATATCAAAGAAATAGCCAAAGATATCAATGTTACTTCTAAGGAAGTGGAGGATTACTACAATACTTATAAAGATCAATTCAAAGAGCCGGAAGAGAGGCAGGTTTCCGAGATTATCGTTGGCAGTGAACAGGACGCCAGAGATGTATTAATACAGCTTCTTCAGGGGGCGGATTTTGCCGCATTGGCAAGAAGCAGCTCCAGGTCTGGCAGCGCTAAAGACGGAGGGAATATCGGGTTTATCAAAAAAGGGCAAAAATCTGCCCAGTTCGATGCTGTTGCCTTCTCTGACTCTTTGGATATAGGCAAGGTAAGCAATATATTCAAGGTTCCAGAAGGGTATGCGATCATTAGGCTTGAGGCAAAACGCGGAGGCAAGCAAAGGCCCTTGTCGGAAATGTGGGACGATATTAACAGGGGACTTGTTTTTCTTAAGCAACAGCAGGCGATCGAAGAACTGATTGGAAAGCTTTCCCGTGACGCAAAGATCGAAGTATTCGAAGGGGAGATAAAATAATGGCAATCGAAAAGCAGAAGCTTATATTGCTCAGCGGCATAGTGTTAGGCGTTATGGCTATTGCCATGACCAAGATGTACCTTGACCAGCAGCAGCAAGCTATGCAGGTTAAAGCCAAGGCGGCGATTGCCAATATGAGATCCAGCCAAACCGCTGTGCTGGTGGCTAAACAGGATATTCCCCAGGGGGCAGCTATTGAACCGGAGATGTTTGATACCTCGATCGTCCCGAATAAATTCGTTCAGCCGCAGGCGGTTACGTCTTTGGACAGGATTTCCGGGATGGTTACTGTCGCGCCTATTTCCAAGGGAGAGCAGATAAGCCTCTCGAAGCTTACGCGTATAAGGCAGTCCGGGGGAGGGAATTTATCCGGAGTTACTCCTGCGGGCAAAAGGGCTATATCTATTGTTGTAGATAACCTGTCTTCTTTGGCCCATATGGTTAGGCCCGGGGATTATGTTGATGTACTTGCCACGATACAAATTCCAGTCCCAGGACCGGATGGGAAAATGTTAAGTCAGGTAGCGGTTATTCCTTTGTTTCAAAACGTTTTAATTCTGGCCGTAGGACAAAATATAGGCGGTCCTGAGCTTTCCTCCGGGAGGTATGATAAGCAAGGAGAGGCTCCCAAGGGAACAAGCAATTTGATTACCTTAGCACTTACTCCACAGGAGGCAAGCCTTATAGCTTTTGTCCAGGAGCAGGGAAAGGTGCGTTTGACTATGCGTTCCCCCGCCGATGCCAAAATTGAACCGCTTACCCCCGCAAGCTGGGAGGCTTTATTCCAATATATTATGCCGCAGAAGCAGGATGCAGAAAAAGCGGTAGAAAAACCGATAGAGACCGTACCCGCGGAGCCGACGGAGTATGTGGAAGTACTGCGCGGTTTGAAAAAGGAGCAGGTATCTTTGCCTAAATAGGCATATGACACTTTTGTCTGCGTGAGGGTTCTGCGCGGGATAAACGGATAAAAGGAGAAAAATGAGAAAGTTATTTTTTAATCTGTTATTATTTTGTGCTTTTGTATCCCTTTTTCCTCTGGGCGGGCGCGCAGCGGATGACGTTGATGAGGAGATGAAACTCTATTTAGGCGAACCGCAAGTGATTGCCATAAATTCACCAAAAAGAATAGCGATTGGAAATCCTTCGGTTGCCGACGTGGTCAATATTACAAAAAACGATTTGACAGTTAATCCCAAATCCGCAGGGACAACTACGCTTGTTATCTGGGATGATTTTGGCGAGCAGTCATACCGCCTTAAAGTATTCACTGAAAATATGCTAGAAGTAAAAGAGCGCATAGATAAAGCTTTACAGAAATTAAATCTGCCGGATGTCTATTCAAGCGCGGACGAAGACGGAGGAAAAGTGGTGCTCTTGGGTTTTGTCAAGAATGCCGCGGACAGAGAGCGTATCGCTACCGTTTTAGGTGCTCTTAAGGATAAGACTATAGACTTGATAAAACTTAAAGAGGAAGAAGCTGTTATAGAGATAGATGTCCAGGTAATCGAGCTTAACAGGGGCTCTCAGGATACCCTTGGGTTTACCTGGCCGAGCTCTCTGAATTTGACCGAAGTAGGCTCTCCTGGAATTTCCGAAGCCGGGACCACTTGGGGTAAGCTGTTTCATGTGGTCAATGTTACCAGGGATGCTTTTACCCTCAAACTGGATGCCTTGATAAAAGACGGCAAGGCGCGTATTCTTTCCCGCCCCAGGGTTTCCTGCCAGAGCGGAAAAGAGGCCAAGCTGGTGGTTGGAGGGGAGGTCCCTGTTTTGAGCGGTACGGTTACTCCCGGGACAAGCGGTTCTACTTCTGTAGGCGCGACAAGCAACGGTTCTGTTGAGTACAAAGAGTACGGGATTATTCTGAACGTCAGGCCCCTGATCAATGATTCCGGGCGTGTACATCTTAATCTTGACGTTACCGTAAGCGAGCTGGGGGATGTGGTAAGTACTACGTATGCCCTTGCGTACAAAATGACCAAGCGTACTGCGACGACCGAACTTTTTCTCGACGACGGGCAGACTATGGCGATCGGCGGGCTGATTAAGAAAAAGTCTACCGAAGAATTAAAGAGGGTTCCCTGGCTTTCCGATATTCCTGTTTTAGGTTTGTTTTTCAGGCAAAAGACATCATCTCAAGGGTGGAATTCGGATCTTGCCAAGGCCGACGATACGGAACTTTTTATTACCTTGACTCCTCACGTGATGGATCAGAATAAAGCGCTCCAGGAGACAAAGCCTGTTATATCCGGCACTCCTGTTTTTACTGAAGAAGATGCCAAGGATCCGGTTACCAGGTATGCCAAAATTATTCAGCGTAAAGTCTTGGAAAATCTTGCTTATCCGGAAGCAGCAAAAGAAGCCGGTTTTCAAGGCAAGGTAAAATTAAGTCTTAAACTTTCCGCCCAGGGAGACCTGTTGGATTTGAAAGTTAAAGAACCCTCCAATTACCGTTTGCTTGACGATAACGCGGTAAGCGCGGCGCAGAAGATTTCGCCGTATCCTCCGTTCCCCCCGGAGGTCAATAAGAAAGAGATGTGGGTGGATATCCCGATAATTTATCAACTTGAATAAAAATGGCAAAAGTAATAGTCATATTCAGCACTAAAGGCGGAGTAGGCAAGACTTTAATCGCCGCTAACCTGGCTGCTTCCTTGGCCAAAGAAGGAAAGCGCGTTTGCGCCATTGACCTGGATACGCAGGTTGTAGGGGATATGTCGCATATACTTGGCGTGGATCCGCAAGTATGCATGGCGGATCTGATGAGCTTTTTGAAAAAACAACCTCAGTTAACCAAGAAACAGAATTTTATCGTCAAATCAAAATTTAACGGAGTCGATTTTATCGCGGGCGTGCTTAAGCCTCAGCAATCGGGGTATTTGTACCCGGAGAAGATACCAGAGGTATTTTCTTTGTTGGATAAAGATTACGACTATATAATCGTCGACGCCGGGAAAAGTTTCAGTGATTTGTTTCTCGCTGTGCTCAACCAGGCAAACCTTATCCTGCTTATTGTAACCCCGGATGCCTTATCCATATACCAGACAAAATGGGCTTTGGATACTTTGCAGTTTTTGCATTTTCCCCTGAATATGATCCAACTCCTATTGAATAGGGCGGAATCCCTGTCCAGTATCAGCTGGCAGGAGATCCGCGTGCATTTACCGGTCGAGATTATCGAAAAAATTCCTTCCGAAGGCAGGCTGGTAAACCAGGCGGTTAATCAGGGGATTCCGGTAGTAATAGATTCTCCGCGCTCCAGGATCGCCTCGGCTTTTTCCGGTTTAACCAATACTCTTATTTCGAATAAATCCGTATTCGTGGAACGCAGGAATATAGATCAATTGAAGCTGAAGAAGGAACCCGACAGCAAGGCGGCTCAGTTTTGGGAGGGGCAGGGGTTAGGAGAGACCGTACTTGACCCGGATGTCAATGAAGACAAGGATGAAATATTGATACTCAAGCGAAGAATACACAGCCGTCTTCTCGAGAGTATGAATATAAAGAAGATAGACCTGAAAGTTTTTAGCGACCATAAAAAGGGAGAAGAACTTAAGAAAAAAGCGGAGGTAGTGGTAAGTAACCTCCTGCTTGAAGAAGCAGGCAGTTTTATCCCCTCTCAGGAGGTGCGGAGGAAGTTAATCAAAGAGATCCTCGACGAGGCATTGGGGCTGGGGGCGATAGAGGACCTTTTGGCCGATCCTGATGTTACGGATATAATGGTCAATAATAAGGATGAAGTATATGTGGAGCGTTTCGGAAAACTGGAGCTTACCAGCAAAAAATTTATTTCCAACGAACAGGTAAGGACTATAATCGAGCGCATTATTGCCCCCATAGGCCGGCGTATCGATGAGTCTGTTCCCATGGTGGACGCCCGTTTGAATGACGGTTCGCGCGTAAACGCAATTATCCCCCCCTTGTCTCTTACCGGGCCCACCTTGACTATCAGGAAATTCCGCAAGGAAAGATACAAGACAAGCGATTTGATTAATTTCGGTGCGCTTACCCAGGGCATGGCTGATTTTATCAGGGCTTGCGTGTTGTGCCGCAAGAATATGATTGTGTCGGGAGGTACGGGTTCAGGCAAGACTACGGTTTTAAATGCCCTTTCCGAGTATATCCCGGAAGGGGAAAGGATTGTTACGCTTGAGGATGCCGCGGAGCTCAAGTTGAACCAAAGGCATTGGGTGAGGCTGGAGTCACGTCCGCCGAACATAGAAGGTAAAGGCGGGTTGACCATTCGTGACCTTTTTAGGAACACTTTGCGTATGCGTCCCGACAGGATTATCGTAGGAGAATGCCGCGGGACCGAATCTTTGGATATGCTTCAGGCGATGAATACCGGGCATGACGGTTCCATGACCACGATTCACGCTAATTCTACGGCAGATGTTTTATCGCGTCTGGATTCGATGATTCTGATGTCCGGCATAGAGCTACCGGCAAGGGCTATTCGCGAAATGGTCTCTTCCGCCGTGGATATAATTGTGCATACTGCCCGGCTCTCCGACGGATCAAGGAAAGTGCTTTGCGTATCCGAAGTGGCCGGGATGCAGGACGAAATGCATATAAACCTGAACGACATTTTTATTTTTAAACAAACAGGTGTTGATGCGCAGGGAAAAGTGTTGGGGTATTTTACTCCTACAGGGTACAAGCCTACTTTTGTTAATGAGATTCGCGTCCGCGGAATAGCCATCTCCGACGATATATTCAAACCCGTCAAATCGTAAGGGAATATCCATGCGTTTGATAAACCGGACAAAAAATACCGTTTTATCCGATGATGTAATTTTAGCCGATACTTTCTTAAAAAGAGTTAAAGGGTTGTTGGGGAAAAATACTTTTTCTTCCGGGCAAGCGCTTATTCTGGAACCCTGTATTTCTGTGCATACTTTCTTTATGCGTTTCCCGATAGATGTAATTTTTGCAGATAAAGCTTTTCGAGTAATAGATATTATCCATAAACTATCCCCGAATAAACTCAGTCCCGTATACTGGAATTCTTCCAAAGTGATTGAATTGCCTTCCGGAACCATTAGCTTGACATGCACTCAAAAAGGCGACAACCTTTCTTTTTCATCTTAACCGCCTGTTAGATATCTAATTTTGTTAGTCTGGAAGATATGGTTTCTTGACAACCTGCTGAATAGGCAGTATAGTAATTAAAAATGTCCAATCTGGAGAGTGTATGGGAGTAATTCATAAGCTTAAACCGGAAATAATTAATTTTATCATAGAAAACAAGCGAGAAAATCCTGCATTAAGCTGCCGCGATTTGTCCACACTGCTTTTAGAAAACCTTCATGTAAAAGTTTCAAAATCCAGTATAAATAACGTTTTTAAAGATAATAAATTGAGTATGCCTATTGGCAGGAGAAGAAAGCCAAAGCAGAAGAAATTTAATATGCCTGCTTTACCGGTTATAGATGATATTTCCGGCTCAAAACCGCTTTCTGATACTAAACAAGAGGAGGAGGCCCGCCGCCTGAAAGAAGCCCAGGAAGCCGAGGAGATGGCCAAGGCAAAGGCTGCTGAAGAGGCCAGGCTGCTTGAAGAGAAGAGGCTGGCCCAGGAAGCCGAGGAAAGCAAGAAGCAGGAAGAGGCCTTGAGGCTTGAGGAGGAGAGGAAGAAACAAGAGGAGGAGGCCCGCCAAACCGAATTAAATGCCGAAAAGGAAAGATGGATCAGAATATCGGAAGAGGAACAGCAAAAACTTAAGCAGGACAAGAAAGTAGAAACTGTTCATCCAGAGGGTGTATCTTTAAATTCCGAAGCATCTCTTAAGAGCAAAAAATCTTCCGGGTTGATTATGCTGAAGGCCATCGATTGTTTGATCGGGGGGAGTAAGGAGATTAATTCTGTTATAAGCTGGGGGCTTGGGAGCAAGCCAGAAAGCACAGAGAAACTTACGGAGGCTTTGATATTCAGCTCTTTGTTCAGGGATCAGGATTATCCCGCCTTAGGGGCCTTGGTCGGTGCCGGGTATTCGCGTGAAGAATTAAATAATTATTTTGACCAGATTAAACAGATAGCTGATATTGTTCCTGAGAGCGTCGGGATTGTTTCTGAACTTTTTACCGAAGCAAAAGGAGTGAAAATAAGTTTTGCCGACGGGAGTATCAGTCATTTGGACGGCCAGTTGCATTCAATCTGGCCGGCTACCCGCTTCCCCTGTGATTTTTCCAATACGATACATGAAATAAAGAAAAGGCTGGATAAGCATTTTATGCAAGGGGAACCATTGGTATTGCTGTCTCCTTCCAGTTCGGATATTTTTCCACCTGAGTTCTTTGATCTTATCGTTAAGCTGTCCGGAACGGATAATCATCCGGAAGGTTTAGTGTTGTTTGGCGATCAGCTAGAGGAATTAGAAAAGATTTCTTTGGTTAAAGAAACGCAGTTTGGCGTTGTTTTCGGGATTTGGCCTTGGCAATTCAGTTCTACCCGCAAAGTCAAGAAAATCGGCGATTTCTCGTTGAGGCATATCGAGGAAACAGGACAAGATTTATATTTGGGCGATATTGAAATCGATTTGTTTTGTATGCCGAATAGAAAACTTTCTTTGAAAGGGTGCGCGGTTAAGACCGATCTGAGAGAGAAAATCCGCCTAGTAATTCTTTCAAGCGAGAATTCCCTTGCGGAGGATTTAAATAAGCTTGCCGGTATTTATTTAAGCCATTGGCCGGATTTTGAAGAAGCGTTTCAGGATTTTAACAGCAAGATAGAACTTTTTAAATATACCGGGGCCGAGCGCAAGATTTTCCCCAAAGAAAATTTTGATTTGAATAAAACAGGAGCCCCTGCCGATTTAACCAAGGTTTTCTCTTTGTACCTTAAGATGCTGGATGAGTATTTACGCTGGCATTTTTTGCCTTCGGAATATTCCGCCAAGGATTTTTCCTATATGGAAAAATTCTTTTACAGTAATCTGGCAGAGCTTGGTGCTGTTAAAGAGAGGTTTATCGCTAAGTTGTTGGTGAGCAATGACTACCAATTTCTCAAGGACCTGGGGTATTTTAATAACAGATTAAATGAGCGTAAGGTTAAAACGTCCGAGAATAAGATATTCTGGTTCGAAAACGCTTTCAAATAGCCCTGGATTAACCTTGATTGTTATATCCTTAAATGGTATATTTAGTTAGAATGTTTAATAATAGAGGTACTCTATATTGTAAGTGCGGCCAAAGTACTTTGGAATATGTAATAATTTTGGCTGTGGTTATCGGTGTTATAGTCGCGGCTGCCTCAGTGGCAAATCCGCAATTGACTGTAATATATGACACCGTGTACAATCAATGAGAGGTTTCATATGCCCGTAAGAAAATCAATTCTAAAGCCGATGGCAATGGTACGAAATCAAGGCCAGAGTTTTCTGGAATATACCATGCTGATTATTGTTATAAGCACGGCCTTAGTGGCGATGAGCACTTATGTGATAAGGGCGATGAATGCACGTCTTGGGCAATGATGGCTTATGTACGGCTGATGGATGAAGACAGGGGGATAAAGAGTCCAGGTAAAATGGCATTTTATAGACGAGCATCCGGGCAAGGGTTTATAGAATATGCGATGCTTATTATTATTGTTAGTGCGGCGTTGATCGCGATGACGATTTATCTGATGCGTTCGACCAACGCCTGTCTTAAACAGAGGCAGACGGAGCTTAATTATTACCGATCGGAATAATTTTTTCATAAGGAGGGAGAGATGAAAAAGTTCAGAAAAGGGCAGGGGACACTGGAATACGTTATTATTTTAGCTGCGGTCGTCGGAGCAATAATTGCGGTAGGAAGTATGTTGAAACCTAAATTAAACTCTTCTTATAGCGAGCTGGCCGATAAGATGCAGGATAAAGTGGGGGAGGTTTCTTTTTAATGACCCCGTTTATAAACGGGAATATGTCTTTATAAGCAAGGAGGTGCAGGAATGTTAAGACGATTAAGCAAAGGGCAAAGTACCGCGGAATACGCGATTGTTATCGGTTTAGTTATTGCCGCGGCGGTAGCTATGCAGGTTTATGTAAAGCGCGGGCTTCAGGGTAAGATAAAAGACGCCGTGGATTACACAGACGCGAGCGATAATATTACCGGACAGACCGGGCAATATGAACCTGATTATCAGACCACTTCGGATATGGTTTCTACCCGCAAGAGCCAGGAAAGAGAATCGACCACCGAAGGCGGGGGAATAACCAGATCGATCGTGGGAGATGATGTCAGCACAAGAACAGGGACCAGTACCGTTTTGGGGGTAGACGATTAAATCGCTTTAATAACTTTTGCGGGGAGGTGTATATGTCGCTTATCAGAACAAAAGGTCAGACCACTCTTGAAGTAGTTATCCTGATAGGGTTTGTCGTTGCGGCCCTGATTGCCATGGGGGCGTATATGAAAAGGGGCGTGCAAGGCAGGTTAAGAAGTTCGACGGACCAGATAGGAGAGCAGTATTCAGCCGGGCACACTACTTCCACTTACACCACGACAGTTGACATGGAGCAGGTTGAAAACATGACATCGGGAGGGAGGGTTACTACAGAGATCGTTCAAAATGAACAAAGAAAAACCGGAAGCGAGACTATAAGCGATCTTGGCTCGGAGGACTAATGAAAAAAGGACAGGCGGCCTTGGATTATATTTTGTTAATCGGGGTATTCGCCGCCGCATTAGTTGCCATGCTGGTTTATGTTAATCGCGGGTTACAAGGGGGGGTGCGCAGCAATGCTGAGAAATTGGGGGCAGGACAGTATGACCCGGGGAATACCACCATCCATAATACCGAGGTTAAGAAGATAGAGACCACCCAATCTTCCGGGACGAACACCACGGTAAATTACGGCAATATGAATGAACCAAACGAAGCTTTGGATAATAAATTAGAGGAACTTCAAACACAGCAGGAGGATATAGACAGTTTTGAAAGAGGTGGGTTTACGGAGGACGAGCTGCAAGAGAAAAATCAGGGTGGATATACCGATGAAGAAATAGAAGAAATGCAATCTAGATTCGAAGGAGCCCTGGCTATAGAAGGAGACGAGGAGGCTTTAAAGGCATTCGAAGAGACCTTCGCGATTTCCGGGGAAGGCGGCCAGATTGACCCGGCAACAGCTCTTACATGGGCCGGTCCCCCGGAGGGCGGCATAGTAGCAAATTATATAACCGAATTAAATAGCAAATACGAAACATTGGGCCAGCTTAGCGATGAATATGATGCTTTGAAGGAGGACTGGGACGCAAGGGAGATAACCGAAGATTCTTCATCCTCCACTTCTTATAGCAGCGAAAGCGGCAAAACATCCACCAGCAAGAATATAAATGAAAGTCTGGGTGGCCTGTGAAAACAGTGTTTTCTTTAGACAGGGGACAGAGCGTAATCGAGATCGCTTTGCTTATCGGGATCATAGGGCTTGTAGTTATCGGGATGGAAGCTTACCTAAGAAGGGGTATGCAGGGGAAAGTTAAGAGCTTGACCGATTACATCATAAGCGACCAGCAGGCTCCCGACGAAGATGCCGCGGATACCGAAAGTTCGACCTCTTTGAAATCAACCATGACTAACCAAGAGCTGCTTGGGGGAGGCAGAAAACTTACGGGGAAAGAGGAATCTACGTATCAATATAGCCAATAGAGGCTTGGTTGGTGGTTTTAGATCCAGTATTGCAGGGGGCCGATGATGTTCTGGAAATCTAAAGGACAGGCAGTATTAGAATTGGCCATTTTAGGCTCAATAATACTCATGGCTTTTGCTCTTGCCATAAAACACAGCGAGATATACAACCGGCAGCAGTCTTACATACAACAAACCTTCCGCGCGGCTTTGAAAGAGGCCAGAAAACTCAACAATTCAGCATCTTGGCAGACAACCGATTTCCGCAGGATGTCCAATGTGACCAGCCCTATGGAGCTGGGAGAGTTGCAGCAATTTGGCGCCTCGAGCAATGTCCTTTGGTCAGACGGTAAACAGGACGTGACTACCGATGAAAGCGGCGCTACCGTAAAAACGGATACTGAGTCCAAGTCGTGGTTTCAGTTGAACAGGGGCGAGCCTCAGGAGATTCCCGCCCGTGATGCCCCTTATAATACCAGCGAAACCACCCATTCCGGTTTTACAAGTACATCTTACAGCACTGTGACTTTTCAAAAAGACGAGGCTAACGGCAATATAGTGACCCGGAAATCACTTGTAGTTACGGATACGTTGGGAGGGGATTCCGATGTAGAAGGGACATCTATAGATCTTGAAGGAGGATTGGGAGAGGGCGGTAAATATACTTCCGGCGGGGGAACGATGTCGCGCCAGACTACGATGCAATGATGAAAAAGGCCCAGGCCACTTTAGAATTTACTTTAATCTTTATAATAGCGGTAGCTTTGATCGCCGGCCTGTTGAATTTATGGTCTTGGTCAAAGGATCAGATTTGGGCCCGGCAGGGAAGCTATGAAGATACCAGGGTCCAGGCAGGTTCAAGGGATTCCGCGGGAGAGCCCGCAGTTCCTTATGGCGCATCGGAGATTACCGATGACCAGATATATTTTCTTAAGAAGTAGGGGGAAAAGGATGTTTATCCACCGATTGCCCGGGAATAAAGGCTTTTGTCCGGCGGGAAAGCCGGCAGGGCAGGTATTTCCGTTATTGCTTATTTTTATAGTTATTTTGATTGTAGGCGCAAAAATTGCCATTTCGGCAGGAAAAAGCGCAATAAGCAAAACCAACGTTTCCAATGGCGCAGACGCCTGTTCTTTAGCCGCAGGTTCTGTTATGGCCGGGGCCTTTAATGAGTTGGCCATTGAGAATAGGGATATGGATGAATACTATGATTACGCTTTGGCCAATTACCATTATCTGTATAATTTTTTACATGAATGCGAAGGAATTGCGGATTTTTCCGGATATAGTGATGAGGGCAAAACTTACGCTCAGCAAGCAAAAAACAAGGCCTATGAGGCATTGGCAAAGATCGATACTACAGAAGAGTATTGTGCTATTTGGGTAAATCAACAACAAGGGGCAGAAAAAAACTTTAGCGAAAGCGAGGATGTCATCGGAGCTGCTTCATTTGCGTTGACATCAGCGCACTTTTTTTATGCCAGTTACGTCCTTGCTTATTATCTTCAACAAATTACGGATAGCTTTAAGCAGTCGCAGGTGGCAAATTATTGCCAGGCCAGGAACCTTATGGATGATTCTATTGAACAGGCCAAAGATGTAGGGATGCAGTATGCTTTTAATAACAGCGGAACGTCTTCCAGGTCCCCGAACAGCGATAAATTTAGCTATTGGATGGGAACCGGCAAGTATAAAGATGACGCCTCCTTCCAGGATACTACCAGTAATTCAACTTATGATTGGAATTGGGATTCAAAATGCGGTACGAGCACTTGCGGGGCTACTGTAACGCTGGAAATGCCGAAATTGACCGACTATAAACTTAGATATACAAACAAGGCTTATCCGGATGACAAGACGTTTAATATCCCAAGTGATGTATTAAATCTTATAGAATTCGAAGAAACCTCTATTTCAGACGATCCTTTTAACCAGATAGCTTATAAGGCATTGACGGTCATCATGGTTTGTATTTATAACAATTTAGCGATTAACGCGACAGAAGGGCAGGATATTTATCAATTGACCGTTTATGCTCAAGAATGCTGTGACGCTGTAGACCCCCCCTGCGACGCCCACCCTAACTATTATGACCCTGCGACTAACAGGAAGCAGGCTCTTACGACAAAACAGGAATCAGTATGTGCAGCGCTTGATGCTATCCTTAAAAATTCCGATGCCTCGAGCAGTGATTTAACTATTGCGACTCTTTATTCCAGGGATGCCGATACATATAAAAATGTATGGCTTACTGAAGCAGGCTTATTCGTTGATTCCGGAGAAATATGCGGCAGTTATGAAACGCTTACCGGTTCGGTAAGCGATGCGGATGAAGCCCTCGGCGGCTTTCAAGAAGGCGAGGCAGGATATGATGAAGCCAATAGTGCTTTCGAAGGAGCTTCGAATGAACTGACAAGTTTTTATGAAGATACCCCGATGATTATAAATATAGGCGATGATCCTGTATTTGAAGGTCCTCCTGCTGCTTGGCAGACAAAATGCAGTGTATCCTCGTTTTGTGAGAATTTATATAATGAGCGCGAGGAGACCTGCAGTCCTTATTCAGCTACTACAAGTACCAGCACCGCAGAGTTTCATGGCGAGGGGGTGTTGAAGGATTTTAAAGATAACTACGAAACCCAGATAGTAAGCATTGATTAAGAGCCCGGGAGATTAACCAGTTTATTTATCGAAAGACACGTGGGAGCCAGTTTAATGCGTATTTACAGATTATTAGGGAATTTTTTATTGAGTTTATTCTTGGTTATTTTTGTTGCTACTCCTGTTTTATTTGCCGCCAATTTCAGGATGCCGGTTCCCTCCCAAACTTCTAAAATTAATGAAAGAAGCTCGGAGTTTGGTCCAGTAAAGATGTCTACAAGCATGTATAAAACCTTTTTGGGAGAGGGCGAGATATATGATTTTTATGAAGAAAAACTATCCCAGGCAGGATGGAGCGTGGCAGGTAAAGGGGTATTCTCAAAAGACAAGCATTTGGCCACAATTCAATTCTATCCTTCGGGCAATCCAGAGAAAGAGAGTAAATTCAGTATAACCATAGGGAACACCCCGGATAAAGAAGAATTTCTGTCAATGAGCAAGAAAAAACCCGATAGGGTAAGTTTTATGCCTGTTTATCCCGGCAGTATCCAGACCATTTCTTTGAAGTTCCTTGGTAAAATCTCATTCGTATATGAAACCGATGATAGCGTAAAAGATGTGGTTTTTTTCTATGAATCTGCTATGCTGAAATACGGATGGGAGCTTGCCGCCCGGAATCCGGTAACGGGGATTTCCAAGAATACCGTCTTGCTGTTTCGCAGGAAAGAGAATAAAGAAAACTGCAAAATAAAGGTTTCCGAGAATTTGAATGCCAAGTTCGGCAGCGACTTGATCCCATTGAAAAAAACAAGTATCTCGGTGGACTATAATGCCTATAAAAAATCCGGGTCATAAAGCGCAATCCATAATAGAATATCTAGGGATACTTATCTTGGTAGTCGCAGTTTTTATCGCGGCAGGGGCGTATTATCGCCGCAGTCTCCAGGGGAAATACCGTCAAACAGGTGATGTCTTAGGCGGCGGCGAACAGTATACTCCATAATAATACAATAATGGCGAAATGATTATATTGCTAAGTTTATTAATTTTATGTTCCGTTATTTTAATTTCTTTTAGCCTGCTTCCTTTTTTTGTGCAGAAAATACAGTCCTGGCAATACCAGAAGGAAGCAGTTCTCGCTAAAGAAATGGATAAGATGTTCTATGACAAAAGCCCTAAAAGCATCGTTATGCTTTATTATGTCCTTCCTTTTGTCTTCGGCGGCGCCGGTTACGTCCTCATGCAGTCTCCGGTATTTATGATTTTGGGGGTTATTGTAGGCGTGGCGATACCCAATTTCATCCTGAAAGCCCGTTATAAAGCCAGGATCAGCAAATTTAACGATCAGCTTTTAGACGCAATAAACATGCTTTCAAGCTGCATAAAAGGCGGTTTAAGCCTTTTGCAGGGATTGGAGGTGTTGGTCGAGGAGATGCCTGTGCCAATGAACCAGGAATTGGGGCTGGTTGTCAGGGAAAATAAAATGGGCATCCCTCTGGAGGAATGTTTGAAACGGCTTGAAAAGAGGATGAATATCGATGAACTTGGGCTGGTGGTAAATGCGCTTTTGGTCGCCAGGGAAACAGGAGGAGAACTCCCTAAGGTCTTCAGCAGGCTAACGGTTACAATCAGGGATAACCGTAAATTAAGAGAGAGCATTAAAACGCTTACTTTACAGGGCCGTATGCAAGGGGCGATAATGTCCTTCTTGCCGATTGTATTCGTAGTCTGGGTGCTTTCTGTTAATAAACACCATTTTGATATTATGTTAAACAGCGATCTAGGCAGAATGCTGATTATTATAGCCGTTGTTTTGCAAGTTGTGGGGATGGTTTTGATAAAGATGTTTAGTACGATAAAGGTGTGATGGAGATATTAATTTTTGTTTTTATCCTAGGTTCCGCCGGGCTCATTATTTGGGCGCTGATTTCTTCGCATCCAAGCACCCTCTTGCACATGCCTCAAGAGGGGCAGGCCGTACAATTCAAGAAACCTCCGTTTGACCTTGCCCGTATCCTGCCTACCGGGGCATTCTTGCAGAGTACCGGCATGGCTGCCAGCTTGAAAAAATCGCTGGATGCCGCACGAATTCAGATGTCTCCAGGGGGTTTTTTTAATTTAAAGGTACTCCTATGCATTATTTTTGCATGTTGCGCGCAAGCGGCGGTCGGAAAGTTTGAACCCCCGCTTTTGATAATTGCTGTTGCTCTTGGATATGTTGGGCCGGATTTTTATCTAAAAAGGAAGGTAACCCAGCGTAAATATATGATTGCGCGCAGGCTTCCCGAGACGGTGGATTTGCTGGGTCTTTGTATTGAAGCCGGTTTAGATTTCGTTAATGCCGTAAAATGGGTTATTGAACGCACCCCGAGCACCCCAATGACGGAAGAATTATCTTTTGTCGTAGACGAAATAAAATGGGGTAAACCTCGCATACAGGCTTTGAAAGATATGTCCCATCGGCTTGAGATTCCGGAGATGACTTCTTTTGTGCAAACTATCATCCAGGCCGAACGTATGGGTACCCCGGTTGCCGAAGCATTTACAGTCCTTTCCGAGGACGCCAGGGAACAAAGGTTCCATCGCGGCGAAAGAACCGCCTTGCAGGCCCCGATAAAGATACTCCTTCCCCTTATATTCTTTATAATGCCCGTAATCGGCATAATTGTCGGCGGGCCCATTCTGCTTACTTTTATGCAGGGTGGAATTAGAGGATTCTAATTCCCGCAAACCTTTTTATGCATGCCTGTCCTTAAGGTCCAATTCATTTCTTTTGGATTGCAGGATTATCTTGCCAGCGATCCGGCCTCTCAGTAACTTATGCCAGTCATCCAGTTTATTTTTTGATGCTGTAAAAGAGCCTCCTGATATTTTTACGCAGACCTTTTGCGATACAACTAAACCATTGCCGTTATGTGGTTGACAGTTAAAGAAATAGCCGCAGGTTTGTTGTGCCGTTAATACGGTATTTAGAGCTGCAATAAACATCCGGCTAAGTATGTTTACTTCCCTTATAGCCATATGCTGCATGCTTTAGAATCGCAAGTTTTAAGCACAGCCCTTTCAGAATATTTAACGATCTTAGTACCAGGCTGTTTATTTTGGGCGAAATCACTTTCCTTGCCTTTTAATTCTAAGGATCCGTAGGATGGATAATTGAGACTTATTGATTGGGTTATTCTTTGTTAGGCTAGATTTAATTAGCAATAAGTCGAGTATTGTAAAAAATAAACACGGCCATATGAAATTAAGCATCAGGAAATGCTCTTATTAATTGTCCAGACTGAACAAGGAGTAAGAATATTGTCCATTCTATTATTCTTATTGTCCATTCTAATAGCAAACCCATCACGCTGTCGTTCTTTAAGCTGTCTCGGCAAGACTGTTTTCTAGTAATAATCTGATGGCGGTATTGATTCTTGGTTACCAAAACACAGTTTTTAGAGAGTGTTTTTTAGCAGGCTTCTAAATGAATAATGTTAAAAGAAAGCGCTACCAAAATGCCCGTTTTTTTACTTGACAGCGACGATCTGGAGTGTTATATTTAAGTGTAAGTTGAAATGATGAAAAAGGTAAACCTAGAGAAATCTAGGGACACAAAGCCACGGGTCCTCAAATCAAAAAAGCCTCAAAGGATAGCCGGGTTGCCAGTATCGACGAGAACCAGACTATTTTTGAACAGTACTTGATAAAAAATTTTAAAAAGATTTTAATAATAACGGATTAATGATGACAAGAACAGATTTCAAAATTAAAAATGATTCTGGGGTAAGGGGGGAATTTATTTTTTATTTAATTTGTATTAGGTAAAAAATGACCAAAAACCTGCAACCGACAGAAAAAAGGTTTGAGCAACCAAAGAAGGAATTCAAGTCAAATTTTAAAGCTTGGATCCGCATGGTTGCTTTTGTCTTGGTTGCGGTATTCCTTCCTGAACAAGTTGCTCAAGCCGTTGAATATGATTGGCGGGTCATTTGGAATAAGCCCACTGTTGGTAGCATAGCTCCCGCGCACTTCAATAACCTCAACAATATTAATACTGCTTTAACAATTCGTAACATTCTAAAAGAAATAGCGAACAAGCCGGTAACTGCGGTTAGGGTTTCGTCCAATCTGACCTTGTCTTTGGACAAACCACTAAGAATGTCCAATCAAAGAATCGAAGAATTATTTGAGTGGCTGAAAGGGAAGCCATGTGGTTCAAAGGCGATTTTTGACTATTTAAATTATGCAGGAATTAAGGCCTCTGAAGAAGATGTAGCTATAATGGCCCTTACTACTGATATTCTTAATGAAGTGGTTAGGCCAGAAGGTAATCCTAAAATAATCAAAAATTCACTGTATGCGCTTTCTCAGGCCTCTAAATTCTTCGGGCTTGATTTATATCCGGTAAAGATAGAAGATTCCTCTGTAATTGAGACAATGGTTCCTTTTATCGCCCATTTAAATTTAGACCATTATATTTTAGTTTCGCGCATATCAAAAGATAGAGTTTATTATGTAGACAACCATAAAGAAGAGTTCTTCCCGATCGATACCTTTCTAAGCAAGTTTACCGGGTATGCCCTGACAAGCGTCTTGCCGGCAGGTGTGCGCGTTCTTAATCCAGCCGAAAGCAAAACGATCTTGGGAGCCGGGAGAACAAAGGATTACTCTTGGGGTAATGCCGTTAAGAAAATAAATAGAACGGTTACTCGTGCTTATTCTCCCGCCAAGTTTGTTTCTACCCCGACGCAAACTTATACTATGAATTCCGATTATCTGGATTATTCGGCTACCCAGAAAGCTTCCACGGTGACCGTTAATACAGTAATACAACGCAGCGGATCGGGCCTTGGTTATGCCAATGATGTCCGTCAGGCAGCCAAGGATGCGGGATTTTCGGATGATTGGGGTTATTATTGGGATGCGTTATGGGGAGGGACTCAATTCCAGCAAGATTTCTATGGAAGCCTGGGAGTGGACTGGACTGATCCCCGGGCCGTAAGGATAGCTTCAAATAACTATGTACAGTTAACAAGAGGGGAGATCGCCGCAGTATATGTTGAGTCCGGTGTTTTGGTAGGGGCTGAACATGTTAATTCCGCAACCGCAGGTAAATCTTATAATTCTAAGGTTCAGCTTAGCTCCGATGTAAGTATCTTAACGGCGAATCTGATTGAATTAGGTTATAATTCCAATTTAACGCTTGGCAGCAATGTTTATGCTATTGCCACAGGGTATGATTTTAGCGTAGATGTAATAAATAATTATCTGGGCAGTACGATAGGCACCTCTAATGGAGCTATCAAAGGCGCTTTTCTGGCTGGCAAGGCCATGAGTTTTGCCTTGCTGGAAAATAAAGATTATTATCATGGGTTCAGCAATAAGGCTTTTTCCTCTCCAATCTTTTCGCGCAATGTGGCTTCTTCTAGCACTTTGTCTTTGCCGGGTATTTATAACTATAAGGGTACCTCGGTTTATGTAAATTTCAATATGCCGCTTGCCAACGCGACAACCGTTACCACGGATCTCGGTACGGTTACCCGTGGAGTGATCCCATGGTTTGACCGTATCATTACCGCCGGGGGCATCAATGGCGAGAATTACGGTAAGCCCAATTTCGATGCTTATATGACTATTGTCAGATCTCCTTCTTCAGGTTTAGAACTGGTTCAGGGGAGCTGGTTTGGTTCAGGAGATGCATCGATAGGCATGGCAAGGCAGCTGGACCCGAATACCGGTATGGGCATAGGGAAATTCAGTTTAGTTACACCCGACCCCACGTCTTTTTCATTCATGGGGATAAGCCGGGATCTTATCAATGATTGCGAAGTCTTTACTTCAGACGGATGGAATTCCTATCTTTACAACCAAAATAATATTTTTGCCGCTAACGCAATAGAGCGTTTTACAAATTATTCTTTTTCAGACATCAATCCTTTCTGGAACGGCATAAATACCGATATTAAATCTGCTGACGGAAAAACCATACTGGGCACCCTTTCTTTGGAGGATTTCGGGGAAGATAGCGGTTCGATACCCGGGCTTAATATAGTAGCAAGGGTGGGGAGCAATGCAAGCGGCACAGAGAATAGAATAGAGCTGCCTATTAATCAGTATGCTTATGGAGCCGGCAATTATAGCGGCTTATATTTGTCTCAAATCACGATGAGCGTAAATGGCATGTTTGCTCAGAAGAGAGAGCTTGATCCCGTAAGCGTGCAGATGGAGACTATAGATTTTTCTACCGGAATCCCCGGAGAGGCATTTGATGCCCTTCTGCCACGTTTTAGGATTACCAATTCTTTTACCGATTTGGATTCTTCCGGTGCGAGTATACTGTATACCAAGGATGTCAGGGTGGATGAAGGCATATATGGCGTCCAGAATTTCGCGGTGGGCAACGGGATAAATGACAGCTTCCATGAAGTTTATATGCTCGGTTCGGATAACGGTACGCAGTTTGTGCCTCTGGATGGCAACAATTTCACAGAATCATTGCTTACCTATACTGGATCTAACAGTATTGGGTACACCGATGACGGCCCTACCTTTGGCGCTCAGGCGGCCGCTTCCGCAGGGTTATCAGATATCAGCATAGATTTAGAAACAGCCAAGAATGTATGGGCTAATTTTGACGCGAATCAAAATTTCCCGGCCAAGGCTTTCCGCATGTTCGGCAGTTTTTATGAAGCAAGATCGGAAGATGCATTCGCTAAATTCTATTCCGAGAACGCCAAAGAAGACCATCCTTTTGCAAAGCTGGTTCCTACCTTAGTTACGGATAATTATAATTGGACGGTTTATCGGGTTGCCAAAACAGACTACAATTATTACGAAAACAATCCTTATTTCGATGACAGCACGGGATCTCTTGAGATGAAAGAAGATATGCCCGTTGCGATACAGGATTTATACAGTTTCACTAACGCCTATGGCGGCGTGGCCAGCAACTATGCCGGAGCCTTACGCGCCAATGAAACCGCCATGAATACAGGATTGACGTATTTCAGCAAATATATGGATTTTTCGAGCCGTCAATGCGAGTTGATAAATACGTATTTGCTCGATAATCCTAATTGGATTAGCAGCGCTACCGATGGCGGCCAGGTAGTATGGATGCCGACCGGGTATCTCGCCGTAAGTTATAACGGAGAGACCCGTTATATACAAGCATCCGATTATAGCGATAAAGTAAAGGCTTTTGCGGGGCAGGGGCTTTTCAATCTTGCAAGCAACGATTTGGCTGTCCAGGTTAACGTTCCCGGAGAAGCAAATCCAGTAACGGTCTATCTTGACGAGAAGGATTGGAATAAACTTTCTACAGCTGTGCCGGTTTCTTTAGGTTCCGCCGGTACCGAAGAAGGCAGAGAAGTAGATGCTACCATTACATCCGCATCCCTTCAGGATAGTGAGATTCTTTCCCGCCAGGGAGAGGGATTATTTAATTATGCCGACAATGATATCCTGGTAATCAACGGTCAAGGGAAAGCCAGCTGGGTAAATGGCAAAGAAGCTTTGCGTGTTATAGATTTCTATACCAACGCTACAAATGCGGCAGTGGGGAATTTTGAGCGTATCAGTTCTTACGCCAGATTCGGAGGAGGATTCGCTCAAACTTTACTTGCCGCGAAGGCTGCCGATCCTACTGTAGCAGATGCGGAGACTTCAGTCGTAAAAACATTGGGCAGATTTGGTTTTCAATTGACCGATGCCCAGGTGCAATCCGCCGGGTTAACCAATTACAGGACCTTGAACGATACCTTCCAGCTCCTGAATCAAAAATACAACTCTCTATATTCCATGGGGAGCTTGGTCAGCGAATTAAACAAGTTAACCCTTATATTAGGTATCGTTGATGCGGTAACGATAGTGGCCACAATAGTGGTTACGGTATTTACGATAGTCGGAGGTGTTGGTACCGCTGCCCTTGGAGAAGCTGCTAAAGAAGGCATTGTGCAAGGGGCCGTTAAGCCTATAGCTTCGGCAGCGATTAAGGAAGGTTTTAAAACTTTAGCCAAGGCGGGATTTAAGCAGGGATTGAAGTCTATAACTGGAAGAATTATAGCTCAATCCGCATTGAAACTGACCATTACCGGCTTGACTACGGCTGCTTTGGCTAATGGGGTTAATTTAGCTTTTACCGGGGAATTTCTTTCTCCGGCAAATACCCTGAGGTCAGCAGGAGCCGGGATAGCCCTCAGCGGCCTGGGGATGATCCCCCTGGCTTCTACAAAAACAAGCGTGATAACAAATTTCCTGCTTAGGCCTACTACAGTTCTCCAGAAAGTCGGCCAAAGTTTTGCCTGGGGAGCCATAAATACCGTTGGAGCCAATGTTACTTCATTGGCTATGAATGGAGATATGTTGTCCTTGGAGCAAAGCGCTTCTATTTTTGCCATTACTTCCGCAACCGTAGGCTTAAATCATCTATTCAGTTTTGGATTGAACACATGGGCTAATAAGGTGAATTCTGTCAACCCGGCAGCTGGAATACAGAAATTCCAGACCATGGCAATCAGCTCCTTAAGAAGCGGAGCCAATATGGGTACCGTGTGGGGCAATGTAGAGATGTCTTTAGGCAATGCCGGGCTTGGCTATAGCACAGACAATGTTTTCTTGTCCAGCTTAGGGGAATTTGGTTCAGGTTATTGGAAGGGGTTTGCTATAGGCGCCGCAGGGAAGATGATTTCCAACATCGCGCATTTACCCCAGGTATCATCCAAATTTTCCAATCTGAAGGTAAAGATACCCCAGCTGGAATTCTTTGCGAAGCACCCTAATCTTACAAACGGGCTTCTTATTGGAGGTCCCACCAATGTAATAAGAGGCGTAGCGGATACTTATTATAATGATACTTCTTACAGCCCGGCGCAGTTAGCCCTTGATTACGGAATGGGTGTTTTAACAGGTTTTGCGGCAAGCAAAGCAGTAGGCGGCATAGGTAAGATATTAGGTAAGACGACCGGAGCGGGTTTCTGGGGTACCTTTGCCAAGAATTCTTTTATAAGCACGGCTACTTCATTTAGCGGCGGGTATATTACTCCGCTTATCGTGAAGGATTCTGACAATAACTCGAGCGTTGTAATACCTCTTTTCAGCAGCGAGTACAGGCCAGGCGCAGGGCAGAATTTGTTGAATCTCGGCATAGGAGTAGTTGTCGGCTTGGGATCTGCTACTCCAAAGATTATAGCGTCTTCTTTGAAATTAGCCGAAGGAAGCGGCTCCTTTTTAAAAACGACCGGCAGATGGGGAAGAAATCTTATAAGCAGCCAGGTTATTTCTTATTCTGCGTATATGGGCGCCGGGATGGTTTCTGATTTGTCAAAAGATGGGAAAGTGACTCATAATCTTGCTACCGAAACCAAAAATTATTTTAATCTTATATCCCCATTGGGCAATCCTGATGAGAATAGCTGGGCCAATGAAGTTTCTATAGGAAGTTGGAGTTTGGGATCCGCCACGCTGGCTTTGAGCTATGCCAGCTTTATAGGGCTTAATATTGCTACGTCTCCTACGTTTATAAACGCGAAGGTGGCAAAACCCGGCGAACTGCTGGGAAGAATAAAAGGAGCCTATGGGCAGATTACGGAGAGGACTTTAGTTGGTAATTTGCAGGGGGTATTGAAATCAACCGGCGGGATGTTTATGTTCTCCGAAAGCCTTGATTTGGCGGGCAGGGCCTATCACGCCTGGGGGGATAACAAGCTGCCAAATAAATTCTATGATAACGCTTTAGACAGCACCATAGGAAGATTCGGCAAAGAAAGTTTTACTGAAAGCCTCAGGCAGTCAGCCATCTCAGCCTTATTGTTTGGCCCGGCATTTTATTTTATTTCCCCCGCGTTTGCGGAGATAATGCCTAATTTGCCTTTAGGCATAGGAAAGGGTGTTCAGACAATACAAGGTTTTGATTTTGGCCTGAGCGCGATGAAGGGGAAATTCTTGTCTTTGCCCCTTTCACAAAAGGCAACAGCTGTGCTTAGCTGGACTTCCGACCGCGTAGTCAAGACAATGATGCTTGGTACTTTGAGCGGCCTCATTGATGAAACTGTCAGCGAAGAGATAGTCGGGGCTTTGCTGTACGCAGCCCTGACCCCTATTTTAGGTAAAGGATCTTCCGCCCTATCCTCATCTACTATAAAATTTATGGCCAGCATGGGAGCCGAAGTCCTTTCTCCTTCTCCGGGAGAATCCGTAGATATAGATGTGGTTTCTATGGAAAAAATCGTAGACGGGTTGTTTGCGCAAGAACAAGAGGCCCGTGTTGCCGGGAATACCGAATTAGCCATACGCCTGCAGCAAAATAGGTTTGAGGTGCTGGGGGATGTGGCTTATAATAACGGCCTTTTGGCTTTTAACAGCGGAGATTTTTCAAAAGCGGAATATTATTTCCGTTGCGCCGCAGATCTTTATAATAACAGCGAGGCAAAACCGACAAATGTTTTACGTGCCGCCTATTCTTATTATAACCTCGCGGTTTCCTTGCAGCATACGCCGCAGTTAACTACGGAGATATCCCGTCAGGCTGCCGGTTATATGCAGCGTTATTCTGAGTACAGGGGGAGATATTCTTCTTTGGGTTTTGGCGAAGGCATAGCGAAGGGTGCCGACTATTATGATGCCTTGTTCAGCGAAAGCTTTAAAGACGGGCAGATTAACGGCAAGAAGGCTTCTTTAGCCTTCTCCGGGATGAATAATAATTTATTAGCCGGGGTGAATTCCGTAGAACTTGCAAATGGCAGCAGGAATTACACCTATGGGAATAAGAATATCAGGGTATTTACGGTAGATGGCATGAGCTCGATTTTCGGGGTTGGGGCAGGCAGGATTTCCGCGGATGGTTCTTATGAAATTTATGTCGATGCCGCAGAATGGTCTAAAAACCCTAATTTGGAGAACCCCTTAAACAATGATGTAGTAATGCATGAAATGAAAGAACTAGCCGATGCGGAGCGTATGGGCAGAAAATTGCAGGATAGGGTCGGAACGCAAGAAAACGAGACTGCTATCGAACGCCTATGGAGGAGCACGGGCGTTCAGGGGTCTGCTTTTGCCCCCGCTATGCAATTGGCGCATGGGAATGCCCCGGAGATAAAGACTTCTGTTCCCGCCCCGTCCCTGGTGTCAAATGTGGCGTTGTCTGCTTTAGGCCCCAATGATTTGATCGCTTCCTCTAACGGCCATATGGACAGAAGCAGGGCTGATGAATTGTTAGGGTATTTTAAAGATTTTCAGGATTTCGCATCATCAGAATTCGGTTTAACATTTGATGCAAGAAGATCCACTTTAGAACTTGATGGTCAAAAGGTAGATATTAATTCCCAGGTAGAAGGAGCTTTGCCTTTAGCTAACGGGCAAGGAGCCTTGACGGTTATCGCTGCAATGGAAAGCGGCAAGACCTTGATGGAAGGATTAGGGATCATAGGTAATTATGCCAGAATAGGCGAAGCCTCTTCCGCGAGGATGCTTTGGGTGTTCAGGTCTGAAACAAAAGTTGGCGAAATGATGCGCGACCCGGAGAACATAGCTTTATTATTAGAGATAGCCCAACAGACCAATAAGCCTATTTATGTTCTCAATGGGGAAAGTGCAATCCGGTTGTTTAATACAAAGAAGGCCGCCGAGGCAGGCGCGATTTACAAAAAACATCCTGAACTCAGGAAAGAGCTTAGAAACAGGGAATTGATGGATTATGTTTTTGAGGATATAGGGGCTGAATCGAAGGTTAAAAACGCCGCGGATATTAATGACGGGATTCTTATTGCTTCAAGCTCCAGGGTGCAGAATGAAGGCCATAATGACCATAGGTTTATTACTCCGATAAATAATCAGGATATGGTTATTTTTGACGATATCCATGAAAGCGCAGTTGCTTCCGGTACGATTAAATCCGGGAGCGTGACTTTTAGAAATCTTCAGGATTTGGATTCGGAAGCCGCGGAGCTTGTTCTGAAGAGGGTTGATGTTCTCGAGGCCGTAGCAAAGGAAGTCCGGGAGGAAATGAAGAAGGAAGGGTCTGTTGTGCCATTTGAGTCCTATAAGGGAAAGGCTTCTTACAGATGGGGAGGGTTTGTTTTTACGGATGCCGCTATAGAGCGTGTTTATTCGAGAATAAAAGAAGCGTATCCGGGGATTTCCGATAACGATGCGGAGCTGGTTAAAGGATGGATACGGACTGGCTTAAGGTCTGCTTTAAGGGTAGAGACAAGAGATTATTTTGTCAGGGTTAAAGCTTTATCTGAAGAAAGCGGGGCAGTCGAAGAAGGAACGGTGATGTTCCGTGACGACTCAGAGGTAAAGATATTATCCGGGGAGGGCGAACACAGTAGAGAAGAAACGCTCCCGCTGGATTCGATTAAAGAGGTGACCAATTTTTGTATCGCCCAGGAAGGGAACTCTCAGCCGCAGCATGTTTTCCATGATCCTTATGAGGCAGGTATTACTGCGGCTTTAATCGGAGCCAGCAGGGAGACGATTGCCGAACATATAGTAAGGCAGCCCGGGACAGAGATCAGTGATTTGCACATTATAGCTTCTATGGGCGCCAAAAGGGTTATCGGTTACACAGGGACTCCTGTCAAGGGAGCACTCGAAGAATTAGGGTTAACGGATACTTTGCAGATAGGGGAAAAGAACGGATTAGACACCAGCCGGAGCAAATTTAAAGTTGTCCAGGATGAGGTAGGGTACACCTTCCAAAGGGTTCTGGATTCTTACCGTAATCCGGGAGAAGTGATAATTGGGGGGAAGGATTCCGTGTCAGATGTAAAGGTCCTGCTTATAGAAGCCAGCTCAACCCAGGATGCGTATGCGCTTGAAAAAAGGCTTAAAGAAAACAATGTTAACGAAAGAGATATTTATGTTGTTCCCGGGGCGGATACCAGTTTTAAATCATTACGTATGAATGAAGCCAAGAATGCCATCGCCGCTAAAAAATCACAAATTGGCGGTAACCCTCTTATATTAATAGCTACTCGCGTAGATAGGGGGTTGAATACGTTGAAACTGGAGCTGGAAGATAGTTATGGCGCCAGGTTGTTTAAATTAGGGATAGATGCGGAAGAAGAGCTCGCGCAGTATCTGGGGCGCGGGGTCGATCCGAGCCGGGATAACGGGCCGAATTCAACTAATCGTCCCAGCAGAGCTCCTGTGGATGAATTAGAGATAGCATATAATCCCCAGAGCGTGACTTCTCCTTTACTGCCCAGTGAAGCTGAGCAGTATAAAGAGGCCCCTGAAAGCCAATATCAGGATTTGGCTATTTCTCACGCTAAGAACTTAAGTGAAAGAAGCAGCGAACAAGGCAAGATGCGCGCAAAACAGATTAAGAATGGCGTGGAACCGGTCATTCCCGAGGGGGCTATAGTAAGCCTCCACACTCAGCCTGGCCAGGAAGCTACGCCTCAGGACGTCTCCAGAATAGCGGATGAGATTAAGAGAAACTGGGGAAGCTGGGCAGCAGAAAGAGCTGAAGATTCGAATTCGGCTTCAGATGCCGTCAAGCAAGAAGGCAGAAACAAAGCCTCTCCGGAAGAAAGCGCAGATAGAGCCGAGCCTGCCGAATCCAGAACTCAAACCGAAGATTATCTTTCTCAAATCCACTCCATCTTACAGAATTTGCCAAAATCAGCCTCCGTATATAAACACCTTAAAGCATTGCCAATCCTTGGCGGTGAAGGCGATATGCGCAGGCTGTTGGCTTATATTAAATGGCTCTTGAATCCTTCTAATGGGATGGTAGAGGTGGATTCAAACGGCTCATTGACAGGTTCGTTCAGCCTGGAAGGAGAAGAGTTTATCAATCCTATAAGAGGTAATGTTGAGTATAATCCGGTATTTAATACTCCTACAGGCAGATTTACCTCTCGCGGAGAAGAGGTAAAGTCAGAGATAGAAAGAGCCAAGCCGGTGTCAAAAGTCAAAGAGACTCCGGAGCTTATTTCTGCAAGGGTTAGAATTGCCATGGATGAGGTCCGCCAGAACAGAAGCCCTGTTTTTGTAGTTATTCAGGCTTTAAAAGCCTTTGGCGTGGACTTTAACGAAGATCAGCTCGCAGAATTCGAGAAAGCAATATGGCTCTTTAATCCTTCTACTTCCAGCAAAGATTCCTGGATGAACATGATGATGAATCTTCTCGAGTTCCACGGGAATAAAGATGCTGCCGACATTTTAAGGAAGGCTTCTGAGCGCGAAGAAAAGGCAAGGTTATTTAAGGAAAAAGCGGAAAACAGGCTTATCGAGTCTGAACAACTGCGTCCTAAAGTCAGCAGGCTGGTAGGTTTCGTAACTGTTTGGAGCTCTTTAGTCTCATCTCTTAGAAAGCAGGAATCGAGATTAGGCAGAGATCTCTCCGGCCTTGCCGGATATTTGCAAGAGAACAGCAATTCGGAAGAAAGCTTGTATGCCAGTTTGACCGCATTCTTACCTTTATTTACTCCTTGGTTGAATGCTCCTGCTCTGGAGAGGATAAAGAATGTCCCCGGTAACCTGGCTAAGTGGGGAGTAGATGCCGGCAGGATGAAATTAAACGAGATTGTTTTCCTCGGTTTGGCAAGCCCGGGAGCCGTGAGAAAATATCTTTCCAGGTTTAACTTAAGCAATATGTTTAATAAGGTCTCCCAGGGGCGTTTAGGCTTGCCTAAGAAACTAGTCAAGCAGGCTAAAAAGCTTGCCAAAGAGATAGACGGCCAGGGTATGAGCCTTGAGAAAGCGAATTCATTGAGAATGGGCGCGGGCGTATTTATGGCTCCGTTATTATTCAATTTCGGCTATAGCAATGATTTATCGAAAGTATTAGATAAGTTAGGCGATTTAATCAGGCAGGTTAAATTGTTCCCTGAAGAATTGCAAGGCTCTTTACCTGGAATTATGGGGCTTGATTTAGAGGATGTTACGTCTTCGCAGCTGGCTTCTGGACGTTTGGTCTCGGTTGTAAGCCGCGATGAGAATGGCAGGATAAAGAGCGTTAGGAATATTGATGTTGAGCTCGCGGGAAGAGAAGCCAAAGAATTGGCAAGAATAACGGAAAAGATACTTAAAGCCAAGAAAAATGAACAACAGTTCCAGGAAGGGATGGATAAGATTAGGGCAATTGATGAAGAAATCAAAGGATTATTGGGGCAGAAATCAGAACTTACCCGTAAACAAGGCAATGCTTTAGGAAAAGGAAGACGCGATTTCCGTTCTTCAAGCATTGGAATGCAGATTGGACAAATAGATAAGAGAATAAATACTTTGGAAATACAGAAGAAATCCTCCGTAAAGGCCTTAAATCAAGAAGTGCTTTTGGTTCAGGAATCTGCCAGGGCTGAAGATCTTGCTGCCAGGAAGGCTGGGTTAAGGAAGGGTATGGCTGATGAGGATTGGATAGCATATCTTTGGAAAGATAACGCGGGTGGAATGAAGGAGTTATTCGAAAATTACGGAAACGATAAGGTTAGAGAGCAATTTGTCGAAATCTTCCAGAGAAATGGCGCATTTGGGAGGTTAGGAGAGGCGGATAGGGGCACTGTAGTCAGGTTACAGAAGATGTTGTATGATGGTTCGGGGATATTCTTTGAAGAAGAGGATGTTAAGGGGCTTTATTTAGGCTATCTTGCAAGTATATTGGGCGTCAATGATACAGGTAAGAGCGCGTCGCCTGCCAACAGGCCGTCTGCCTTGCCAGCCGAACCTAATGTAACTCCAGCAGCGGATGCAGGGGCTTTTGTTGGAGGCAACTCGCAGGAATCCGCTGCACCTAATAGTCCTGTTCCCGGAATAGTAAGAAACAGCGCTTTTATGCTCATTCCTATGCTTGAACTTAAGGGTAACGGTATATTATCCAGTTTCACCAGTGGTTTGGCTCCGCCTGCCTTGTTCCACAAGATATCTTTAAGCAGCACAGAAGTGTTTGTAATAGGTGCGATAGTAGTAGGAATAGTGATAGCTGTAGCAGGGATTATATGGGCTATCAGGAGTGCCCGGAGTGCAACCTCCAGAAATGGAGAGAGCGGGCAGGATGCAGAAGGTGCGTCCAGCAAAGAAAGCATAGCGTCCTTAAGGGGCGTAAGAAATAGTGATTCCAGGGTTGCGACTGGCAATAGTATAGGTAATAAGATTGCCAGAGAAATCGTTAGGATCACAGGTTCCATAGGTGCAAGCTTCAGAAACAGCGTTAAGGCAATAAAAGAAGTTGCAGTAAAGGTTATTGGATTTGTAGCAGGTAGCTCTGCGGCGGCTGCCCAGCATATAGCCGTGAAAGTAAGGTCAATAAGAACCAGTGGTGCGGCAAAAATCCGCCAAATCCTCGGTTCTATTCGTGCGTATAGCTTCCATGATGCCTTTATTAATCTCTTAAGTAAGATAATCGTTATTCCTTCCGTTAATAATAGCGGGAGACCTACCGATTTAGTCATCCGCGGGTTAAGACGTTTTATATCTTCCGAAAATCCTTCTACTTTCCTGGGACGCCGCTTCCTTAAATGGTTCAATGATTCTTGCCATAGAGGCGTTGAGCTTAACCGTATCGGTACTTTGGTAAATTCTGTGTTTGGGGCTAAAGAAAAGACTCCCGGGACGGTACTGCTTATGGACGGGAAAGATGACGAAAAAGAGGCCGCCGCAAGCCTCGCAGCCGGTAAAACAGTTTTACGCAAGTTATTTGTAACTCATTTCCCTGAAGCGGTACAGGTTATGGATACATTGATTGATGTTTATCTGGGCATAGAAATCAGAAAACTGAACGAGCAGGGAGTTATGGACGCCGAACAGGTTGCGGTAGAAAATATCATCAGGAGGCTGGAGGAAAGAGGGAATGCCCTGTTAGACTTAGTCAACGATCCTGACCTGCGCGAATTTGTGAAGAAAGAGATAGATGACAGGATTAAGGCCGGAAGGACGGATGTATCTTTATATGAGTTATTATTGTTATGGAACGACGGAATAGAGGAATTTAAAGAGTCGTTAAGAAACAACGGGCAGGTTCAGAGGTCTGATTTCTATAGAGACCAGATATTCTACGAAGTGACCGGTAAAGAAGAGATCGTCAACTTATATAAGAAAGGCATAAGGAGTTTGAGATTCGTAAGATTGTTAGAGGCAGGAGATCTCACAAGCCAGGAATTCCTTACCTTGTCTACCAACCTTTATATGAATAACGGTGAATATTGGATTTGGGGGATTTATACCGGGTATCATGGAGAAACAAAATATCTGAATATGTCTTTAAGCAGCTTCTGGGCGACAAGCAGGAGACTGATTGTTGCTATGAATGCAGATGATGCAAATGCCCGTGCGATATTTGGCGTTGAGCTGAATAAATCCGAACTTAAGAAGATTATAGTATTGAATGCCAGCCTGCCTTCAGAAAGATTTATAGATTCAGCTGCTATAGAAGAATTAAGAAGGGAAATTGACGAGGAGGTTAGAAAAATAGGTGCAAGAACTGATGAGGAGGTTAGAAAGATAGCCGATAAAGCCGATGAAGCAATTGCAACAGCTGATAAAGCTACTGCAACAGCTGATAAAGCTACTGCAACAGCCAATGGAGCTAAAAACTTGAACGACAGCTTAAAGTCCAGGTTTGACGATAAAGCAAGAATGCCATTTGCGGACTGCGTCATCGGGATGTGCTATGATCTGCTTTATGGCAGAGTCAGCGATGAAGAGTTAGTTGGTTTGATAGAAAAGATAGATAGGGAATTCCGGGCTGTGGCTGGAAGGCCTACAGGGAGCTATGATGTTCCTGACTTGGAGGTGTTAGCAAGAGTGTTCCATGAAGTGACCGGGTTAGAGCTCAAGATTCATAGAGTTAACACCGATGCAATCTCTGCCCTTGTCGAAAGGCATCCCGGAGAGATAGGCTTGATAGCTAAGCTTAATAACGGCAAGCACCATGCCTTTACCGCCATGGGCCTGACTCAAGACGGAAGTATTAGAATTATGCAGGAGAATTCCGGCGAGTTCAGAAACACAACGCAGATTTCGCTCAAAGAATTACGTAGATCGGTTATAGTCGTGACGCTTTCTGACTTAGAAGATGATAATTTTACTTCCGGCAATGAGCTTACTTTAAAAGAGAGAAGGAGAGTCAAGAGCATAGGCGGTATCGAGAATGGGGCAAAGCACAATGTGAATTATAATTGTACCGAAAATAATGTTGATAGCGGTGTCACCGGAGCGGGTAGTACCGGAAGTGACGGCATTGTAAATGGCGTTCCAGGGTCCAGCAACGGCGGCCTGAACGGTACTCCGGGGACGACGGGCAGCGACGGTTTATTCGGTAATGCGGGCATGGTGAATATCGCGTTGATTTCAGCTTTAGCCGGAATTTCTGTAATATCCGCCATCGCTTATGCAGCTGCCGGTTTACCCGCTGTTGCCGGAGTGACGGTTGTGATTGTGTTAACCGCGTTAGCAATCGGCGGAGGTTTTGATAAGGCAAACAATGTTTCTTCTGGCTCCAGGGATAACCGCAATAACCCCATAGGCAAAACAGCCGTGGTCGATATAGAATGCGCTTCTTCTACTTTCAAGGTCAATAACGGCCTTAGCCCCCCGGAGAATGTTTTTGCCGCTCTCGCAGAAGAACTCCGCAATTTCTTAGCCAAATCTAATTTGATCAATATTAACAGCAATTCCGCAATAAATACCATATCGGAAATTATCGCCATTTTGGACAGATTGGCAGAAAACCATGAAGTTGCCAGGCTTCATCTTGATAAGGTTGCCCGCCGCGAAGAAGAGGATGTGGCTGCTGCCTTTCTTAAGAAACTTATTGGTGCTATCAAGGCTCGCGGTTTGAACAATTTGAACGGACGCTATTTCCGCGCCGCCCGCCTGATCGCCTATAGATACGGGCTTCCTTATATTTCCATGGTTCAGCTTGTCAGCACTTTCATATTACTCAACGAGACAGACAGCTTCATCAAAGCGCTGGAGGAAGAGAATGTGGTCAGGGCTGCTCAGGTTGAAGAATCTAACAGCAATGTTAATGCCGCAAGCAAGGGCTCTTCCAATAATAATCACGACAAAGCCGGTTATGATTTATTGAATTATGTATACGAGCTCCTGAGCGGCTCTGTAGATACTCTTGCCTCAGGTGTGCGTTTGGCGATAAATGCGCTGGTATTGGAATTTGGCGCACTCAGGGCCGGAATTGAGAATGTGATAAAGGCTATCATTTCAGGCATTTCCGGCTTATTTAAAGATAAGGCGTCTTCGAGCACAGGTTCGTTCTTTGCTTCAAGCGCAAATTCGGATTCACCTGCAGGAAGCGGCCCGGCAAGCGTTTTCTCTTTGCCTGCCCTGTTCTCTTCCTTAAAAGAAAACCTCGCTAAAGCGATGGCTCGTTTGTTCGGTTTAGGCAATGGTTTAGTTACCTATGCCGAGAAAGTCCTTGATGGTATCTCCAAGTCGGCTGTCAAATTGTCCAATTCACTGGCGCAAAAAGCGCTCCAGGCCAATATAGGCAAGTCTATTTTCTCTTTGGCTCCTCCGGTCGTTAAACTCTTGAACGGACTTACGGACTTATTAAACATCTTAAGAGGAGGAACAAATGGATATAGACAAGAGAATAGAGGATGGAGTGAACAGGCTGATAGAAATGAAGGAAAAGCTGGCGGAGCTAGAAAATCAGTACAGAATCAAGCGCCTGCAGGAAATCAGGGAAGCAGTGATGCTGGAGATGTTGAACGCAAGGAATATCCCAGCGTAAAGGCCGGAAGATTAGTAAACCGTATTTATCTTAAGCTCAGCAATTTAGCCAAGTTTGGCGTACATTTAGTGCGTGCGCCGCCGGCCCAGATCAAGAATGCCATAATTATTGTCATTTCCCTCGTTTCTGCCGCGTTAGTCTTCCAGAATGCAGTAAATTTCGGTCAAATAACTTTAACCTTGCCGCAGGCTGTTGCCATTTTACCGGTAATAGCCATTGCGGCTATTTTTATTCAAAAAGGAGGTGTGTCATGTGCCCTATCGAACTCGATGGTATCAGGATGGACCACATTGTCGACTACACAAAGAACTATTCAACCTTCGCTGCAGCACGCGAAACAAGAAACAACCGGCTCAAGATCTTTATGGTTGATGATTCAGGGAAGGTCTACCTCCGTAACGGGCGCCTTGGCAGATGGGTCGCAATCCTCGGCTCGGCAGCAGAAAGAATCAGATATTACATCGAACAAGCCCGTGGATACGTCCCGGTCTACAAGGTCAACGAGGCATACGTTAACTAAATCCGGCTCAGCCGCTGCGGCAAAGAAGATTATCATCTCTGTCGTTACTACTTTGTTTATTCTCTTTGCCGTGGCGCAGCCGGCTTTAGCGGCCAGCCCCGATGCTGCCGTTGCTCCGGTAAGGGCGGTTAATGTCTCCGGTGCATTATTGATTATCGGCATAATTATCGCTATCGCCTTGTTCAGCGCCAAGATGGCAGGGGCGGTTTCGGAGCAAAAAAGTGATACCAGCCGTAACGTGTTAATTTCCGTGTTGGGAGCCTTCGTATTCGGATTATTTATGATGCCTGTGGGTGTCTCTGCTTCTTTAGCGGAGGTTGCCAGTTTCGCACTCATAGCCACGGTTTTCTTAGCTTCTGTGGGGGCCTTGTCCGCTGTCTGTGTTTATTATGCCAAATACCGCAATGCTCCTTCGCATGACCAGAAAATATTAAGGTTGTTGAGGCTGAAGCCGCTGTTCCTTAATCCGGTTGCTTGTGTTTTCTATGCTTTAATGGCAGTTCTTTATTTAACTAACCTGAATATTCCGGGAGGCCACCTGCAGGATTTTGTCGGGCCGGTAGCCTTAAACGCGGTGATAATCTCAACCGCGGCGTTGATTATAGACGATAAGCTTTCTTTCACAAAAAGAGAGAACCTGGAGAAATACCTGGTAGCTTCTATCGCTTCAATAGCGAGCGTTTTTGCCTTCTGTTTTGGTTTTGAACTTGCCCAGGGATTTGGATGGGATACGGCAAATAACAGTTTTGGTACTTTTGACTGGTGGGATCTTGTGGCTTATTGTGCCGGTTCAGCACTTAGTTTCATTTTTGTCATGAAGGGTATGAGGGAGCATAAGATCATATTGAATAGATACAAGAAAGGAACATTGAGATATGAAGATTTTAGCTTGTCCGGGCGTATTGATAATATAAAGAGATGGCTTAGGAAAAACTCTCAATCTGACAAGGCAGGCCAGAAGAATAAAGTTCATCCGGCTGGATCCGGAGATGTGAATGCGGGGTATCATCATATTACCCCCGCCGGACAGTTTATCGCGGCCTTGCGTCATCCTTCGATGGCCAGGGATTTCTTTAAGGTAGGGTCCCTGTCTTACAATGTCGCTTTGCAGTTCATCAAAGAAAGCGGCAAGAATAGGGCGCCTCCTTTTATCAAGGCTTTATTCACTCCTCTGGCAGATTCCAGGAATGGCCGGATAATCAGCCCAGAGTATGTTTCCGTTGTGTTATCCTCCGAAGACGCGGATTTCCTTAATTCGCAGATCGATATTCATGAAGCAGAACCTACTGAAAGAAAGGCTTTGAAAGCCCAGGTGTCGGCATTCAAGAGAGAAAAAGTCGATGCCTTAGTGAAGGCTTTCCTGCTTGCTAAAGATGAAGCCGCGGTGCTTGCCACCATAAAAGAACTGCGCAAGTCTCTTAAATTAGTCAAAGATAAGGACAACTGGCAGACCCTCGAAGATTATTATGAGCATTGCCTTATTGTTAAGCTTTTAAGCCTCAAGCTCTCCGAAGGCTCTTCTGTCTTGGAAGAAACAGCCCGCCATGCCAAATTTATTTTGAGCAAATTAAACAATGAGACAAAGACAAAAGATAGCGTTGTTGTTAAGAACGACAAGCAGGAAGAAATAATCAAGATGGTAAATTCTATCGCTAATAATGAATTAGGCCATTTGGAACTTCTGCCTGCTTTGAAAAAGCTCTCTAAGGCTGCCAAGCTATTGAAGAGAAGCGAGGTTAGGGATAATTCAGAGTGGGACGGGTTCGTAAAGATGCTGGCTGCTTGGGCGAACCATGCGCATGATAAGGACATCCGCAACATTTCCCGTTCCATTTTAAAGAAAATAGGTTGCGCTTCTTTGATCAGCACCGAATCGAAAGAAAAACCGGTTAAAGCCAAACAGGCAAAAGTTAAAAAGGCGGCTGCTCCTTGCGATGAGGGTGCGGCAGAAAAAGATGCAAAACCTGTTCAGGCCAAGAAGCCTTCAAGAAAACATATAATTGCCAAGAAAGTCGCGGCATTCCTGATTGTTCTGAGCATTGCCTTTTCTTACTGTGCTCCTATAGTTAATGCCCCGGATGCCAATAATACATCATCTAACCCGAGCGTTGTTGCCGTACAGTCTGATGATCAAGATGCCGAATCCGATGAAGATTCGGAAATAGGGGATTACAGCTATAGCAACTCTCCGGTTGAGAGCACCGTAAAAGATGAATACGGCAGGCCCGTATTAGTTACTTACACCGATGGTTCATATGATAAATATACTTATTATGATGATCAAGAGGAAAAGAATGATGATGGGACTATAACGATCAGAGGCATTATTGAGAAATATGATGCCGAAGGGAACTTAATAAAGACAGGGGAAGCCGAATACGAGGTAGTCTTTAACAAATCGGTTATTATTGAACAGGAGCTGACGGATGAAGAAAACCAGGCTATGATCGATTACTTTAATGATCATCCTGAGCTTGAAGACGGCGATACTTTCATTATCCCGGGAACCGAAATAAAGGTACACGTTCTTATTTTAACTGCCGCAGAGACAACCGAGCTTAATAACCATGTTCTTTCCCAATCCGAGATCGATGCAGGGTACTTCACCCTTTCAACCGGAAGGAAAGTTGCCATTGAGCCTCTCACCAGCGCAGAAACTGCAGAACTTAATAGCCACGCTATTACCCAATCCGAGATCGATGCAGGGTACTTCACCCTTTCAACCGGAAGGAAAGTGATGATTAACCCTCTCACCAGCGCAGAAGAGGCCGAACTCGAGCAGAAGATGGCCAATGGTAATTATGATGTTGGCGATACCTTTACCCTTTCCACCGGAAGGTTAGTCAGGATAACCCTCAACCCTCTCACCAGCGCAGAAGAGGCCGAACTCGAGCAGAAGATGGCCAATGGTAATTATGATGTTGGCGATACCTTTATATTATCTACCGGTCGTGTGGTTAAGATTGTTGAAGATAAATTGACCAGTGTTGAAGAGGCCGAGATTGCCGAATACATGGAAGATCATTCCGGGCTTGAAGAGGGAGATACCTTTACCCTCTCCACCGGCCGCCTGGTCAGGATAGTGGAAGATCCTCTTACCAGCGCAGAAGAGAGAGAGCTGGAAAGAAAGATGGCCAGTGGAAACTACGAAGAAGGCGACTCATTTACCCTCTCCACCGGCCGCCTGGTCAAGATAGTGGAAGATGCCTTAAGCAGCGCAGAGAAGAGAGAGTTGGAAAGGAAGATGGAGAATAATGATTACGAAGCAGGCGATTCCTTCACCCTCTCTACCGGAAGACTGGTAAGAATAGAAGAAGATGCCTTAAGCAGCGCAGAGAAGAGGGAACTTGCC
>DJVT01000013.1 GCA_002441305.1 Candidatus Omnitrophica bacterium UBA6249 | reverse complement strand
GGAAGCCAGAAGACCTGCCTGTATAAGCGTGCCGGCGCAGACAACCGGCATTTTCCCGCGGAAGGATCAAGAACAGGGATATCCTTAAGCTTTTAGCTTAAGGATTTTGTATTTATAGAGGAGGAGAATGTGTTTACTTACGCTTATGGTTTTCCCAGGATTGGCGCAAAAAGGGAGTATAAAAAGACGATAGAAGGATTTTGGAAGGGGGAAAACAAAGAAGAAGATGTAAAAGAGGGCCTTTTGCGGATCCAGGAAGACAATATAAAAACGTATAAAGATAATATATCCTTGTTTCCCGAAGGGGAAATGTCTTTTTATGACCCTATGCTGGACACCGCCGTATTGTGCGGGTTATACAATCCAAAGAATTTAATGGAATATTATAATCTTTGCCGAGGCAATTCCGCCTTGGAAATGACCAAATGGTTCAATACCAATTATCATTATTTAGCAACCGATTTTGGTTTGATAGAAGAACCTCGCTTCTACCCAAATTGCGACAATGCGGTTCTCGTGTTTAAAAAATGCGATTTTCCTCAATTTATAGGTCCGTTTACCTTCCTAAAACTTTCCAAGGGAATAAAAAAAGATGATTTTGAGCGCCTTTTTTTCAACCTGATCGAAGTATACAAGGAAATCATGTCAGAGCGCAGCCAGGCGCAGATTGATGAACCCGCGTTCGTAATGGATTTAACGCGGGAAGAGATCGAACTTATAAAAAAGGGTTATGGTATGCTGGGGGATTGCGGATGCAAGATAACTTTAATTACTTATTATGATTCCGTGGATTTTATGCATGAGTTGTTATCCCTGCCTGTATCAGCCTTAGGTCTTGATTTTATCCGCGGAGAGATGAGTTACAACTATATACTGGAGCATGGATTTCCTTCTGATAAGCTGCTTATTGCAGGCTTGGTGGATGGGCGTAATGTCTGGACAAATAATATAAGCGAGTCTATCCTTAAATTAAAATCGCTGGCCAGTAAAGCGGATAAAATCTTGCTTTCCAATGCCTCTCCGTTATACCATTTACCTGTTTCTGTGGCTGCCGAAGAGAAAATTGATAAGAATCTCAAGACATGCCTTTCCTTTGCGCGAGAAAAGCTGGCTGAAATACGCACAATCAAAGAATGTTTTGAGGGGGAAAAAGATATTCCCGTTTTTCAAAAATTGGAAGACTATGGAATGGACGCATCCGTACGCGGGAAGATAAAATCTCTTAAGCCCGGGGATTTCGTTAAGAAAGTAAAATTGGCAGACAGAAGAAAACAGCAAAATAAAATACTCAACCTGCCATTATTTCCCGCTACTACAATAGGGAGTTTTCCACAGACTCCAGAGCTCAGGAAAAAAAGAGCCGCTTTTCTTGCCGGTTTAAATCAACAGGAGTATAAAACTTATATTTTTTCAGAGATAGACAGGCTTATTAAATTCCAGGAAGAAATAGGTTTGGATGTTCTTGTACACGGGGAGTTTGAGCGGACGGATATGGTGGAATTTTTTGCCGATAAGCTTGCCGGGATTGCCACAACGGCTTCAGGATGGGTCATATCTTACGGGACCCGGATTTATAGACCTCCGATAATTTTTGGAGATATCTCTCGTCCTGCGGCAATGACAACCGATGAGATAGGATACGCACAATCAAGAACCAAGAAACCGGTGAAAGGCATGTTGACGGGGGCGGTTACGATAATTTCCTGGAGTTATTGCAGGGAAGACGTCCCGGTTTCCGAAACAGCATACCAGATTTCCTTGGCCTTAAAAGATGAAATTCTTGATTACGAAAAGATGGGGATTAAAATTGTCCAAGTTGACGAACCCGCTTTTCGGGAAAAGGCCCCGCTCAAGAAGCGTAATTGGAAGGAATATTTCGACTGGGCTATAAAATCATTTAATCTTGCGACAAACACAAGCCCTAATACTCAGATACATACCCATATGTGTTATTCGGATTTCGGAGAGGTTATTGATTATATTAACCAGATGGATTGCGATGTTATTTCAATCGAGGCTTCCAGAAGCAAAGGGGACATTATAAAATGTTTTGAAGGGGTAGATTTTAAGCGCCAGATCGGACTGGGGGTTTGGGATATCCATTCCCCGGCCTCCCCCTCTCCCGGACAAATGTTTGATATAGTGACCAGAGCTTTAAGAATCATATCAAGGGAAAACTTTTGGATTAATCCGGACTGCGGGTTGAAAACAAGGGCCTGGCCCGAGGTAAAGGAGTCGTTGCCTATACTTATGGATGTGACTTGTAAGCTGCGTTGTAAATACCGTGACGATAGCCGCATGCCATAGAAGCAATACGTATATATTCGTCGGGAAAAGATATGCTGGTCGATAATAATCCGGTCTCTGTACTAAAAAAAATAGATGTAAACCTGCGCGTTACCGGAATAGGCAGCCTTCCCTGCTTTGAGGTGGATGAGGCTTGTGATCTTTCTTTGGAGTTTTGTCCCGGAATGCCTTATATCCCGCAACTTCCCAAAAAAGATGCAAGAGAGAATCTGTTCTTGCAGTTTAGCGAGAATCTTCCTTGCCTTGGCCAGGACCAACAGCACAGGAAAGTTTTTTTTGACAAAACAAGCGATGAGAAAAAAACTCTGAACGCTTTCTATGATTACGTGTCATCCAATTGTTATGAGTATTTCAAGATAAGCCCGGAATATTGGGCAAGTTTTTATCCTATGCTCAAGAAATGCCAAGATAAAGACGTATCTTTAATTAAAGCCCAGGTCACGGGCCCGGTTACATTTTTACTTTCAGTAACGGGAAGAGACGGGTACCCGTTGATTTTTAATGACGAATTGTCGGAAGCCATAAGTTTAGGACTGGCTATGAAAGGACTTTGGCAGGCAAGCGAAATAAAGAAAATAGGAAAAATCCCGGTCGTCTTCTTTGATGAGCCTTCTTTGTGGGGTCTGGGATCGGCATATATGCCTGTCAGCATAGAAAAAGCCGCTTCAATTGTTAAAAATATGTTTGATTTTATAAGAGAGCGGGATAAGCAAATATTGCTTGGATTGCATTGCTGCGGAAACTTAGATTGGCGAATACCTTTTGATTCAGGGGCAGACATTATTAGTTTCGATTCCTATTCCTTCGGAGAGAATTTTGCGCTTTATCCGGAAGAAATTAAAAGGTTTATACAAAAAGGGGGAATGATTTCCTTCGGATTTGTTCCGACAGCCGGATATAGAGAAAATATCGGCAAAAACGAGGTTTACGACAGACTGGTTTGTGTTTTTGATTGTTTTAAACGGAAAGGAGTGTCTTATAATTTATTGGCGGAGAGCGCAATCTTTACTCCTGCTTGCGGTATGGGGCCTTTGTCTCAAAAAAATGCAGAAAAGATTCTCGATCTCACTTCTTTTTTGGCGTCGAAAGCGCGTGATGAATTTTTCAAGAACTGATAAGGAGGATGTATGGAGATATCCATCAAGGAGGGGTTCAAGGGTATTATAAAAAGGAACGGCGAAGAAGTCGATTTTAACGCCAGGAAGATAACCGACGCTATCGCCAAGGCGGGCAGGGCTACCGGGGAATTCCAGGAGGATTCGGCCAGGATCCTGACTATCAAGGTATTAAGCCTGGCTTCCCAGCTTGAGCTCGGGCAGATGCCCACGGTTGAACAGATACAGGATATAGTCGAAGAAGTCCTGCTGGCGTCCCCGTATAAGAAGACCGCCAAGGCCTATATCCTTTACCGCCAGCAACGCAAGGGGGTAAGGCAGATAACTTCGAAATTCAACGTCGATTTGGTCGATCAGTATTTGTCCCGCGCGGATTGGCAGGTTAAGGAAAACAGTAATATGGGGTTTTCCCTGCAAGGGTTGAATAACTACATATCTTCCGAAATAAGCAAGGTTTATTGGCTTAATAAAATATACCCGGAGAACATTAAGAATGCGTACCTGGAAGGGGATTTCCATATCCATGACCTGGGGATAATCAGCGCTTATTGCGTCGGCTGGGACCTTTATGACCTGCTTATTGAAGGATTCAAGGGAACTGCCGGCAAGGTGGAGTCGTATCCGGCAAAACACTTGCGTACCGCCCTGGGGCAAATCACGAATTTCTTTTATACGCTGCAAGGTGAAGCGGCGGGAGCCCAGGCCTTTTCCAACTTCGATACACTGCTTGCCCCTTTTATACGTTTTGACGGCCTGGGGTATAAAGCGGTAAAGCAGGCCCTCCAGGAGTTCCTTTTTAACGTCAATGTCCCCACGCGGGTAGGTTTTCAGACGCCATTTACCAATGTGACTATGGATCTTACCGTTCCGTCTTATTATGCGCAGCAGGGGGTGATTATAGGAGGCAAGCTGCAGAAAGAGAAATACGAGGAATTTAAGCCGGAAATGGACATGTTCAACCGCGCTTTCCTGGAGGTGATGCTTGAAGGGGATGCCAAGGGGCGCGTATTTACTTTTCCCATACCCACTTACAATATAACGAAGGATTTTGACTGGGATAATCCAAATCTGGAGATACTCTGGCAGGTTACCGCCAAATACGGGCTCCCGTATCTGGCTAATTTTATTCATTCGGAT
Source organism: Candidatus Omnitrophica bacterium UBA6249 (assembly GCA_002441305.1). Classification (GTDB taxonomy): domain Bacteria; phylum Omnitrophota; class Gorgyraeia; order Gygaellales; family Profunditerraquicolaceae; genus UBA6249. The sequence continues at coordinate 7,246 of DJVT01000013.1, read as the reverse complement.
ATGAGCCCGGAGGACGCCAGGAGTATGTGCTGCAGGCTGAGGATCGATAACAGGCAGCTGCGTCGCAGGGGAGGAGGATTATTCGGTTCCTCTCCCCTTACCGGTTCTATCGGTGTGGTAACTATCAATATGCCGCGCATAGCTTTTGTTGCCGGGGATGAATATGAATTCTTTGAGAGCCTGGGAAAAATGATGGATCTGGCCAAGGAAAGCCTGGAGATCAAGAGAAAGGTGCTGGAGTCTTTTACCGAAGAAAACCTGTATCCCTACATGAAATTTTACCTCAGGGGGATAAAGGAGAGGTTCGGTAGGTATTGGAAGAATCACTTTTCTACCATAGGGATAATCGGGATGAATGAAGCTTGCCTGAATCTTCTCGGGGACAATATTGCCAGCGAAAAAGGCAGGGAGTTTGCCATCAAGACCATGGATTTTATGCGGCAGAAACTGCTTGGATTCCAGGAGGAGAGCGGCAATCTGTATAATCTCGAGGCTACCCCCGCGGAGGGCACTTCCTATCGTCTTGCCCGCGTGGATAAGGAAAAATATCCCGATTTGTTGACCAGCAGGGGGAAGATTTCCGCCTTGGGCAATCCCTTTTATACCAATTCTACGCATTTACCGGTGGATTATACAGATGATATATTCGAGATGCTCGACTTGCAGGATGAAATACAGACAAAGTATACCGGCGGCACCGTTGTGCATTTATATATAGGAGAGGAGATAAAGGACCGCCTGGCATTAAAAGACTTGATTAAAAAAATATGCATGAATTACAAACTGCCGTACTTTTCCATTACGCCCACTTTCAGCGTATGCCCGGATTGCGGGTATGTGGCGGGTGATTTTCCCCTTTGCCCGAAATGCGGAAAGCCAAGCGAGGTGTACTCGAGGATAGTGGGTTATTTGAGGCCGGTGAACCAGTGGAATAACGGGAAGAAAGAGGAATTTCATCTGAGAAAAACTTATAAGGCGGCGCTATGAGAATAGGGGGGTTTGTCAAATCATCTCTTGTCGACTATCCGGGAAAGGTGTGCGCGGTTATTTTTACCCAGGGGTGTAATTTCCGCTGCCCATATTGCCATAACCCCCAGCTTGTCTATCCGGAGCTTTTCACGGAACCCCTTGATTTTGAACAGGTAATCGCTTTTTTGGAGAAAAGGAAGGGGTTACTGGAGGGGGTGGTGTTCTGTGGAGGGGAGCCTACCTTCCAGGAAGATTTGCCTGATGCGGTGCGCCGGGTGCGTTCCCTGGGCTATGCGGTAAAGCTCGATACCAATGGGAGCAGGCCGGATATTCTGGCGGAAATACTGCCTTGCCTTGATTATATAGCTATGGATATAAAGGCGCATTTTGGGGCCTGGTATAATACCGCAAGCGGCGTTACTGTCGATATGTATGAGATTGCGCGCAGCATGCTTTTAATCAGGGCCTCCGGCCTGCCTTATGAGTTCCGGACTACTCTGCATCCTGCATTCGCGCCTCCGCCGGTGGAAAAGGAGATAAGAAAGGTTTTGGGAAAGAATGAAGTATATGTGGTCAAGAATGCCAGTGTCCGATGAAATTTATACTTGACATTTGTTTAACCTTGTGCTAATCTTTAAATACATAGGAGTACCGTAAAGACAATTGAGTCTTTTGGGCAGTGGCTGCCCGGAAGACTCATTATTTTTTAGGACTGAGGCGTCCTTTATCCCCTAACGGGGGTAGGGACGCCTTTTTTTAAGCAGAGATATCAAAATGACAAAAGAAGCTTGTTTCCAGGGGTTAATCGGCAAGTTTTCTCCAAAGATCAAGAGGATAGCCTATAAATTGAACGGGCGCTACCGTTCTTTTGACCATGACGACCTGTATCAGGAGGCTGTTTTCCACCTTTGGAATAGTTTTTGTTCGGGAAGGCTGGAAAATAAAACGGACAGCTATATACTGCAGGGGTGTTATTTCCATCTCAAGAACTGTATCCGGAAAATAAACGAAAAACCAAACGTAATAAGCCTTGAATCTTTATCCGATCCTCAGGATGGCGCGCGTGCGGCAGAGGCGTTATTGAGCTCCCATGCCATAGAAGATGGCACTCGGGAACGTGTTGACGTCAAAATGGTAGCCGCTTCCATCTTGAACAACGGTTTTAGCCCGAAAGAAAAGAATATCCTTCTTTTTCTTTCCGAAGGCCTTACCACCCGCGAGATAGGCAGCAAAACAGGAGTATCCCACGTAAGCGTGGTAAAGGCGGTAAAGAAGATAAGGCAGAAGTCATACAGGCATATAGATAAGTTTTAGTTACCAGATTTTGTTGTTTTTTACTTGTAGTATTGTAAGGACAATTTAATATACACACTGAAGTGTAAAGATTTGACACCGGCGTTCTATGCAAGTAGAACGCTTTTTGCTTTAAAAGACGCAGGCGTCTAAACCGTTTGGAGTGGGCAAGACGCCTGCTCTTTTTATAGGAGGAGTCATGAAGAGATTCGGGATAGGGATGCTTTTATGTTTGATCTCAAGCATGTTTTTGTTCCAGCCGGCGCGCGCGGATGAGGGCCTTTTGGATGGTTTGCTTTCGACTACCGGGATAGAGGTATCAGGAGATGTGGCTTTCAACTCCTTATATATGTGGAGAGGTATTATGCTTGACGGGGATGCGGTAGTGCAGCCCGGTTTTTATGTAACCAGCCCGGAATCCAAATTGGGCAGGATAAAGGTCGGCATCTGGTTCAATCATGACCTGCAAAATAAAGATACTTGTAAGTCGAGCGAAGTGGATTATTTATTCGATTATACATACAGTTTTTCAAGTGTGGACCTTTCCACCGGTTTTACTTACTATGATTTTCCGGATGCCGAACCCGATGGTTCTCCCAGGGGGTTCAGCCGTGAGGTTTACGGGGGCATAACTTTTACTAAGCTCCCTCTTTCCCCGGCAATATATTACTATTACGATTTCGGCAGGAAGGTCGATGGCGGAGGGGAGGGGAGCTACACTGTACTAAACCTTTCTCACAGTATCCCCTTCACCGTGAGTAAATACGCCTTGAGCCTGGATTTATCGGGACATGTAGGTTTCAATAATAAGCAGTATTACAGCGGCAAGGGAGGCGATGCGGCATTAGGCGCCGGGGTCACTATTCCGTTATTAAAGAATCTAAGCTGTAAGCCTAACATAAACTATACTATTCCTTGGGGAAATATAAGCGATAAGAGTAACGGGAATCAGAAAAACAGGTTGTACGGCGGCGTTTATTTGAGCTACGCGTTTTAATAATACAAGAAAGGAGAGCAGTATGTTCTTATCGGGAGGTGCACTATGAAAGAGAAGCTAAAAAAGTGGTTTAGAAGCAAAAAAGTAGTGGCGATGGCCTTGTTGGCGGGGTTGTTTGTTTCCGCGGTGATACCCCTCTCAGCCTTTGCTGCCGATCCTACGGGAGCGCAAACCCTGGCGGATAACGCTTCCGCGCCCATAGATTACGTATGGGTATTGGTTTGCGGATTCCTGGTTTTCTTCATGCAGGCAGGGTTCGCTATGGTCGAGGCAGGTTTTTGCCGCGCCAAGAACGCCACCAATCTTATGGCCAAGAACGTTATTGATTTTGTCATGGCTTCGCTTGTTTTTATGGCCGTTGGTTATGCTTTTATGATGGGTCAGGATTACGGCGGGCTGATCGGGACTACCGGATGGTTCTTACATGGAGACAGCTACGATGTAGGGACTTATTTGATGTTCTTCTGGCAGCTTGTATTCGCCGGGACAGCGGCGACTATCGTATCCGGAGCAATCGCGGAGCGCCTTAAATTCAAGGCGTATTTTCTCTATAGCTTAGCGGTAATCGCCATAATCTACCCTATTTACGGGCATTGGGTATGGGGAGGCGGATGGCTTTCCAAGATTCCTTTCGGACTTGGGCATATTGATTTCGCAGGTTCCGGGGTAGTGCACACCATAGGCGGTTTTGTGGGGTTAGCCGGGGCTTTTGTCTTGGGTCCGAGATTCGGAAAGTTCGGCAAGGACGGTAAGCCTAAGGCTATACCGGGACACAGTATAACCCTTGCTGCCCTGGGTACGTTCATACTCTGGTTTGGATGGTTCGGTTTTAACCCGGGTTCGACGTTCTCCGCGCACCAGTTGAGAATATCCGTTATCGCGGTAAATACCAATCTTGCCGCGGCAGCGGGAGCCGCAGTTGCCATACTTTTGGTTTTTATGAAGACCAAAAAATGGGACGTGGGCATGATGCTCAATGGATGCCTTGCCGGCCTGGTCGCAATAACTGCGCCTTGTGCCTGGGTTGAGGCCTGGGCTGCCGTGGTTATCGGAGCGGTAGCTGGCGTTTTGGTTGTGTTAAGTGTTTATTTCTGGGAAGCGATGAAAGTAGACGATCCCGTAGGCGCAGTGAGCGTGCATGGCATAAACGGGGTATGGGGCCTGATCAGCGTGGGCTTGTTTGCCGACGGTACCTATGGGCTTTATACCACTGAGGGTCCGTTAGTCAAAGGTTTATTCTACGGGGGAGGGTATGGGCAGTTGATCGCTCAAGCCATCGGCGCAGTGGTGTGTGTTGTCTGGGCTTTTGGGTTGGGGTATCTGGTATTTAAACTGCTGGATAAGTTTGTAGGGATCAGGGTTGCTCCTGATGAGGAGTTGAAAGGGCTCGATATATTTGAGCACGGGACACCCGCTTATCCGAATTTTTATACCACGAATCAGGGATAATTTGTCAATTAATTTTGCCGCCCCGCCTTTTAAGCGGGGCGGCAAAGGGAGGTTAACACGATGAAAAAAATAGAGGCGGTTATACGTGTGGAGAAGCTCGAGGAAATCACCGAAGCCCTGGAGATGTTGAGTTGCCCGGGCATGATGATTACTCATATCGAAGGGCACGGCAGGCAGAAGGGGCTTGTCGAACAATTCCGCGGCAGGGAGTATAAGGTTAATTTCTTGCCCAAGATCAAAATCGAAGTAGTGGTTAAGGATAACGAGGCAGATAAGATCGTCAATACCATATCCAGAATCGCCAGGACGGGAGAGATCGGTGACGGCAAGATATTTGTCTCTTCGGTCGAGGACGTTTTGAGAATAAGGACCGGCGAAAAAGGCGAAACTGCCGTTTAACAAAATGTTGGATAGGGAGCTTATCGAGAAGATAAGAAGCTTGAAGATAAAGAATGGATATACTTTATATGAGCTGTCCAGGAAAATGGATATTCAGATAGGCACTTTGGAGCGGTGGTTTAAGACCGGCAGGATAAACAGGCTTTATGCCAGAATAGTAAGAGAGAAACTGGGCATTTGAAAGCGGATTTCAGATGCTCAGTTTTTTTGAGCATTTTTTATCAGTTGAGCAAACATATGTGCAATTAACAAAAGGAGGAAGCGGCAAATGATAAACGCTGGTGATACTGCTTGGGTTCTAATTTCTTCAGCCCTGGTTCTTTTGATGACGCCCGGGTTGGCTTTTTTTTACGGCGGCATGGTCCGGAGGAAAAATGTGTTGAGCATCTTGATGCAATGTCTCATCATTATGAGCGCCTTGAGCGTGCAATGGGTCCTTTTCGGCTACAGCCTTTCATTCGCCCCCGCGGATGGTTTTTGGGGCGGTTTTTCTTGGCTGGGATTGAACGGAGTGGGGCTTGAGCCTTATGGTGATTACGCGGGCACTATTCCTCACCAGGCGTTTATGATTTTTCAGGCAATGTTCGCGGTGATCACTCCCGCCTTGATTATCGGTGCTTTCGCGGAAAGGATGAAATTCTCCGCTTTCTTTGCTTTTACCCTGCTTTGGGCAACTTTCGTGTATGACCCGTTATGCCATTGGGTTTGGGGAATGGGAGGCTGGCTGCGGAATATGGGCGCGCTTGACTTTGCCGGGGGAACGGTAGTGCATATTAATGCCGGGATAGCGGCTTTGGTCACGGCGATCGTTTTAGGGAGAAGGTCTAACCTCGACAAAAATGTACCGACCCCGCATAATATGCCTTTTGTGGTTCTGGGCACTGCCTTATTGTGGTTCGGGTGGTTCGGTTTTAATGCCGGGAGCGCTCTCGCCGCCAACGGTATTGCGGTCAATGCCTTTGTGGTAACCAATACCGCCGCTGCCGCCGCGGGCTTAAGCTGGGCATTGATAGAATGGATGCGTAACGGGAAACCTACCATTTTCGGAGTCTGTTCCGGAGCGGTAGCGGGACTGGTTGCTATTACGCCGGCTGCGGGATTCGTGGGAGTAATTCCTGCGGTAATCATCGGGGTACTGGTAAGCGTATTCTGTTTTATCTCCGTGACTGTGGTGAAACCGCTGTTCGGTTACGATGACTCGCTGGATGCATTCGGAGTGCATTGCGTAGGGGGCATTTGGGGAGCTTTGGCTACCGGATTGTTTGCGTCCAAATTAGTTAATCCTGCGGGGGCTGATGGTTTATTTTTCGGTAACCCCAAACAGTTTTTGATCCAGCTTGCCACGGTAGGGATAACTATAGTCTATACCGCGGTAGTGACTTTGCTTATCTATAAACTGGTGGATATATTTATCGGGGTAAGAGTCGATGAAAAGACTGAAGCCATGGGTCTTGATTTGACTCAGCATCACGAAAGGGCCTATACCGTATTGGAATGAACGGTAAAATCTTAAAAAGCGAGGGAGGGAATATGAAATTGGTTATTGCGATAATCCAGCCGCATAAGCTGGAGGAGGTAAAGGAGGAGCTGTATAAATCGGATATTAATTTGATTACCGTGAGCGAGGTTTTAGGGCACGGAAGACAGATGGGGGTGGCGGAGGTTTACCGCGGAGCCAAAGAAACAGGTAATCTGCTGCGCAAAGTCCGTCTTGAAATAGCGGTCAATGACAATTTTGTCGAACCCGCCGTCAAGGCAATCATAAAAGGAGCAAAAACCGGGGAGATAGGTGACGGTAAAATATTTGTTCTGGATTTACAAGAGTGCGTGCGCATCAGGACAGAGGAAAAAGGAAGCAAGGCAATAGGGTAAAAAACAGGTTACCAAAAGAATAATTTCTTTACTTGTATAAATAAGCGTACTAAAATATAGGCATCTTATGGCTTATTTTTATGCAGAGATGCAGAAATAATGCAGAGAACAGAGGCGTTCTCTTGAATGTGGAGAGTGCCTCTGTTTTTTTGTTAATAAGCGGTTATAATATAAGATTAAGCTGGTCAATTGGAAAGGGGATTATATGAGCGTAAGACAGGAAATTCTATCTTCAATCACGAGCATCAACCTAGACAAACTCCCTTC
>DJVT01000010.1 GCA_002441305.1 Candidatus Omnitrophica bacterium UBA6249 | reverse complement strand
AAGGATGATTTGAGCAATTCTGAAGAGAACACAGCCGAAATCGAAGCTTTCCTTAACGAAAACATGCGTAACTCTCTCTCTGGGCACCAGTCCTTCGCTCCTCCGGCAATGAATGTTATCTCTTTCGATAAGGTAGAGGTGATATTAGATATTAATATTCCTTCCGAAAAACAGAATTTGGCCGAAGACGCTTTAAGAGATAGACTCGCCAACGGTTCCTTAAAGATCCAGATTATTGATGTTCAGAGTAATGTTATTGATGTTCCGGCCAATGCTATTACTATTAGATTCGCCAGTATTCATTTCCAGATAGACCTTGTTAAAGCAGGCGTGTTTTCAGTATCCAGTATCCAGGTTGTGTTTGGTAATAGTGAAGATGATTTAGTTGTTTTTGCCAAAGTTCCTGTAGAAATGGTAAAAGATGATTGCCTTCCGGTTAGGGCTGAAGAAGAAGTGTTAGGCCTTAATCTGGTGGATTTCCGGAAGAAGATGGCTCGGGAATATGGGGTTGTCCCGGAGGTCAAGACGGCTACAGACCCCTGGGTGGTTGATTTCGAGAAATTTGGCGCTGCTTCCGGAGAAGAGGTAATACTGGATATGGATTTGAAAGCCATGGAGGTGGCGATCGCGGAAAGAAATGCCGTTGCGGGTAACTCTGCTTCTTCGGCCGGGAAAGAAAATGTTCCTGCGGCATCCGGCGGACACCGGCTGGGCGTAACGTTTATGGATATCGTTGGAATTATCTCTACCGCAGCCTTAGCCTGGTTTTTCTGGGGCGCGGTTACGGTTGTCCCCGCGGTTTTGATATTGGGGATATTACGGCCTTTTTATGTATTCCAGGTATGGGCACATGAGTTTGGGCATATTATTGCCGGTTGGATTGTCAGCGGAAGCGCCAGGGAGTCCTTCGGCGGCGGCAATATGCGCGCTAACATGACGCTGAAGGAATGGGTTAAGATGCTGGTATTTCCTTTTTCTTTAAAGGAGCTTGACCCGCACGTATTTATTCCTTCCGCCGCAAAGAACCGTTTTGTGCGCCTGGCAGGCCTCTTTACGACGTTGACTCTTGGCGCCGGCGTGGCTGTTACGGCGTTGCATTTATTTGGATTGTTGGCCATGCCTTTCTTGGGCCCGTGGGCCTCGGCAGCTTTGGCGATCGTTTTTGCGCAACGGGAAGATATTTTTGGTTCCGGAAGGACTAACCGCGGGTGGTTTTCCTGCGGTATTAACGGGATTATTGCCCGCGCGGATTCCGGCACGCCGATTGCGCCCAAATTAAAATCTCTCCTCCGCTGGCAGGAAAAGATGCTACAAGCCCTTGAAGACAGGGGCGGGCAGCAAATGGGGCTCTTTACTTCTGTTAAAACCCGCCGGGATAGCGTTAAGGCTGTGGGGGTTAAGACGCTTAAGAACAAACGCGGGATTCGCTGGGCCGATGGGAGCCTGATTTTTTACCCTAATATGATCAAGTCTACCGTGAAGAATCTTATGAAGAAGATTCCTTCCGATGCCGAAACCTTAGAGACTTTGGGGCGTCCGGCAGTTGTTGGAGTGGATGGTCATGTTCGTTTCGCTACCGGCGGGGAGATCGTTCAGGCTGCGGCCCATCCTCATACGAGCGGTGTTGAAAGAAAAATGATAGACGCATTTGACGCTAACGGGTTCCTGCGCCGCACGGGAACATCGGTTGACGTTGAAGTCATACAGCAGTCCAGGGGCGGGCATAACGGTGACAATGACGCCATGACACGCGAAGGACCTCTTTTGGCTAAACCATTTGGGATTGCGATGGATTTGGGGGCGATGAGGCGGTTCTTCCCGGCCGTAGTCCATATGTATTACGGCGGTTCCGTAACAAGGAAATACCTCAAAAAAACAATAGGCGCTCTTTTGCCTTCGGGACACCCGGCGGTCAATTATAATGCGGTGTTGAAAGAATTAAAGAAAAGAAAATATGTCGAGAGCAGGCATGTTTCGCGCCGGTTTACCGGTGTAGATGAAGCTTTCCGGGAGAGGTTCGGTAACTACAAGGATAATTTCTTTGCTCTTTTGGAATCTGCGCTTTACGGACTTCCGGTAGGGGATTCGCCGGTTATCCCGCTCCAGATCCATTTTTACCTGACCCAGGGTAATTGGGATGCAGCTATCCGTTACGCGCATGTGATGATTAATCACAGGAGCGATAAGGAGGCCTTGGAGGATATATTGTTTGAAGATGAAGAGGCCTTCCTTGGCGATTTCTTCCGCAGCATCTTTGACCAGGATATCAGGTTCCTGAAACGTAACGGGTTCAAGCCTGCGGACAGGGTAAAGTCGCTAGCCGACCTTTGGGTTTCGGATGTTGAGGCAAACAGAAATCCTGCTGCGGGGATGCAGTATAAAATTCTTCAGTTATTCTTGTCGGATCTTGAGTTAGGGATGAAAGTTGAAGCCCGCAGGGATACGCCTGCCGGCAGGATTTTTAGAGCATGGGAAGAGCGTTGGGGCGATGATGCAGATGTCTGGCGCCGGCGTTTCGTGGCGGTTGCCGCAGAACAGTTCTTTACCTCGGACAGGCCGCATGCCGTGCGTGAATTCGCGGCGCGTTCGGAAGGAACTTATGGGATCTATATCCGGACTTCAGTTTGGGATGACGGCGTTACCGTTTATTCCAATCAACAGGATGTGGCTGTCGGCATCAACGAAAAGACAGAGACGATCGCCTGGGCGTCGGATCCCCGCGTACTGAAAACCGTTGGTCCGGATGGGCAGCGCCTGGAACGGGTAATCCATTTAAATGACGGCGAGGTTATGGATCTTGGTTTTAAGCTGGGAGGCGGAGTCAAAATTGAAGCTTGGGGGCCGGCTGCTGCATCCGAGAAGGGCTGGCGAGCGGTGCCTTCTTCTGAGATGAAGCGTCGTTTTTATCCTACGGCGGACACTATTGACGGGCGGGCTAATCCTTATTACGCGCCCCCGCCAATGGAATATACCCCCCGCCGCCTGATGGTGCAAAAGGATTTGGATAATACTATGGCGATTTTGGAAAAGGCAGTTAGCGAGTGGGCAGATCCGTATTCATTTAATTGCCGCTCGGCTGCTAATCTGGCACGGCGCCTGGTGGATATCCAGAGTTGTTTCGGAAAGCCGAGGCTTCTAATCCTCGGGTATGATAATTCCCTGGAGATTGCGGAATCACTTTCTTTAGTTCTGAAGGATTTGGTTAAAGGGATTAAGGTGCAGCTTGCGGATACAAATGATTTTTCCGATAATCCTGATAAGTTTCAGGTGGACGAAAAAACAGTGGCCTTGGTTGTAACGAAATCGGGAGCGACCTTCCCGACGAAACTTGCGGCTAAAATCCTGAAGAAATTAATGCCGCTGGAGAATATTTTCGGGATGACCGCGCGCACGGATTCAGTACTTAATACAATTCTCGGCCAGGGGTTATTGCCGGGAGAGCCGTTCAAGGAGCGGATTTTCTTAACCGGCGAGTTTTATCCATCGGAGGCGCCGGTTATCTCCGAGGTCCTTTTGTTATACCAGCAGATGCGCCTTGGGTTTGAGCTTGCCAGGCAGTTTTCAAGAGCAAAAGAGGGGTTTGGCTTAGCTGTTTCATCTGAAAGGCTGGAAGAACTTGTTAATCGTATCGATGAGCAGGTCATAGATTATGCCCGGCAAATCTCCGGGAAGGCCGGTGAAAATAAAAATAAGGGGAATTGGGGAGATTATCTGATGAAGATCGGCACTACTCTCGGGAATCATGCCCGCCGGCCGTTCATCCGTGACAGGATCATGAATTTAGTTGTTTTGGCTGTCTTCCTCTTTGGCGGCCCGCTGACATTTTTGGCACAGGCTTTTGTGGCGAATTTGAGTTCTATGGTGTTGCTGGGGCTTCACATAATTGATTTCCTTATTGTAGTCTATGGGTTGCCATATTTCATTTCCGAATTATTATCGCGTCGTTGGGGGCTTCCGGTAAACGGACGTTCCGGAGGACGCAAGATCATCATTGCGGCTCCGGCACCTATCGGGCGGATGCAGCGGGAATTCTTCTCCAGGCTTTTTGCCAATGGTATCAGCGGTAGAAGCCCGTCGGCGATTTACTACCAGGATCCTAATACGGACCTTGTTACTGAGCATGCTTCGGATGTAGCGCGCGGCGATCTTTTGATCAACCTGATTCCTGATCACCAGAAGTATAAAAGTCAAATGAGCCTTAAACAGGTGACGTTTCCTAAGACCGGAGCGTTCTTCGGGCTGGGGTGGATGAAAGGGCGCGCGGCGATCATTGATGTTAATGTTCCTGTTTTTCAGACGGGAGATGCGGTAGAGGATAAAGTGATCGATGATACCTTGGGGATGTTTTCTATGATGCTGGCCGCAAAAGCGATTGGCGTGAAAATGGCGATGGTCGCGAGTATGAACGGAAGGCTCTGGAATCCGGCGGAAAGCTGGAGCCGGGCCGGTGTGCATACTACGGCTACTCCTATTGGGGTCAATTCTCATGTTAAAGATATTTTAGCCGGACCGGATTATAACAGAAGAAAATCACACCGGTCAGCTGTTTCCCGTCAGGATTTGAATAATCCCGAGAATGCGTCGCCTCAATCCGACCCCTCCCGTCCCCTCCCGAATACCCCGCTGCCCTCCCGGGAAGAGGTAAATAAGGAGGTATTAAGGCATAACTTAAGCGGTTTTGACACCATTACCTTTGAATCAGAGGAAGTAACCCGGGCCTTAGAGTATCTTAACTCCGTAAATGAGCTCTCCATGGCCCAGTACCTGGAATACCTTGCCAAGGCAGGCTTAATCAGAGCCGGCCCCTTATCCGGCTTCTTAGCTACTACCTATACCCAAAACAACACCGAATACATCCTCTTATCCAACCTCTATCCTGAATACAACACTACCCTCCAGAGGTCCGCCTCCCTGGTCCATGAGATCGGTGCTGCCTCCAAGTTCAACCGCACACATAAGGAGAACCAGGAGAGGGAGAAGGGATTTATTGAGTCGAAAGACATCAAGCATTATTCATCTAGAACCGTAATATCGGCTCCCGCATGCTATAGAGAATCTGACGAATATGAAGGTTTGGAATTTGTAAAAGAAACCGTTGATATGGAATCTCTTGTCCGGAGTTATGTTAGCGCGGGGGAGAAAGATAGAAAAAATGTGGTATCCAAGATAGCCGATTGGGTTTCTTCAGATCGGAATAATCTGATGGTATTAAGCGAAATAACCACATTTTCCTCTCCTGCTTGTTTTTGTGAATCTCAGGAATATGAAGAGGGAGAGTTTGTGAAACGCTACGATGTGGATCAGGCATACGATCCTGAAGATCTTATATCTCAGGTTTATTCCGCCATACGGAAGCTTCCTTCTGAATCTCAATATTCATTGGGAATGATAGCTTTTATCAGAAGAAATCTTGATGTCAACAGGACGTATGCTGTTTTTACGAATAGGGAGGTAGAAGTAGGAGGCGTAGATGTATCTCTAAGGTTGCATCGTGATCACTCTCATCCCTATAATAAAAATTATAGCGATGACGGCGGGCGTGTTTTGAATAACCCCGAGACAGTATTTTTACTGCTTTGCATGATAGACGAGAGTAACAATAGCGAGTATTTTAAACTGATAGATTCGATTAATTCAAAGCTGGTTGAGATGTTTGGATTGAAATATAAGGGTGATTATTTGACTTCCAAAATATACCCGGAAGCCCTGGAATACTTTTTTGAGGAAGCCAAAAAGTTAAGTCCTGCCCGTAGGAAAGCATTTGGGAAATATTTTGAAGAACCGCACAAACGTATAGTATTTATGAATGATTTGATGGAAGAATTGGAGGATTCCCTCCCGGAAACCAATCCTCCTGTAAGATATTTAATGATATTAACTGACGCGGATCTGTTTTCCCCGGAAAAGGATTTTACCTTTGGCAGGACATGGAATTTCCCCGGAAAGCACGGTTTCGCCGATGTAAGTATCCTTTCTTCATATAGAATAAGAAAAGGCGTATCTTATTCCCAGTATGTCAAGAGAATGCAGAACCTTATATTGCATGAAGCCGGGCATATGAAGGGGCTGGGGCATTGCAGAAATGACTGTATTATGAATCCGGCCGTAGACCCTGAAGATATTGATAAGAGGACGTTTAATTTATGTTCTTCATGCAGAAATAAACTTCATTCTGATAATATCGCCAAAGGCACAGGAATACCTCATCAAAAGGTTAACGAGGATATTAAGCGGTCGGATATGTCTTTGCTTTATAGTGTCTCTGGACAGAATATGCTTCCTGAAGACCGTGAATACGCCGACCGCAGGGGTGATGAATCAGTATATATCGAAGAGGCCTTGCGTATCATCGATAATCGCGGTCCGCCTGGATTAGGGAGCTTTATTAGGAACAATTTACAAGTAGTTGGCATTACTCCTTGCAGCAGCGTCCCGTTCCTGCTTTCCTTCGAGGATAAGACTCATTTGCAGGTAATGCACGTCGGGCTTAAGCGCCAAGCTATTTATATACCTGCAGAATTATACAATATAATAAAAAGTAATTCCCTTCTTTTAGCCTCTGCTTTAGTCCATGAAGGTTATGAATTACAACAGTGGATTTTTGCATATCAGAGAGCCAAAAGCCATGGTTTTAAGGGGACGATAAATGATTTCAGGAATAGAGATATCGCTTCTCTGACTCGCCTCCATTCACAGGCTTATTATTACGAAAGGTTGATTTCCGGAAGAAGCAATTTTACCAGAGGGAGTCTTCTTGATGAAGTAATAAACAATTTAATCAATAAGTATTATTCCAGAGCTTCTTATAGTAACCCTAAAGAAGAGGCGGCCGAATTAATCAATATGCTTTTTGAAAACCACCATACAATTCTTGAAAGATATGTAGGAGAAGTATTAGGGGCAAATGATTTGCAGATTTTCGGAATTCGCGAGATATTCTTTGCCGGAGAAGGGACGGTAAAGAAGGTTTATCGTGTTTCTTTTGACACAAATCATGGGCATAGGTCTTTAGGCATCCGTTTTATTAAGAGCGATGATATGAATAATGTTGCTTTAGCCAGGAGGGAGGTAGGGCTTTTTAATTATTTATACTCGCTTGATCCGAATATTGTAATTCAGATACGTGAATTTTGGGATATGGAAAGACTCTTAAAAGAGGAAACTCCCGAGGCCGCCCAGAAGACGAGAACGCTCTTGAAAGACCTTGGTTTTTGGGGGGTTACTTTCGGAGAATTTGTGCATGGTTTCTCCCTGGATAAACTTCCGCAAGAAGACAAAATACAGGTATACCGTAAAAATATAGAATTATTGCTTAAGGGGTGGTTGCTGACCTGGGATACCCGTTTGGGGCTAAGAAAAGGGTTCGGCCAGACAATCAACGATATGAAGCCGGAAAACTTCATATATAGCTACAGGATGAAAAGGGTTTTGTTCATTGATTTAGACCAGGCCGAATCTTGTAAATTTAATAAATTTCTACATATGCTGCTTGTTTATATTGCTGACTTAAGAAGTTACGGAACGAAGACAGAACTCGGTTTTATTAATAAAAGGCTGGAAGTTAACCATGATGTAATCAGAGAGGTGTTGGTTAAAGGATTTATAGATGTGGTCGGTGCAGAAAAAGCAAAAGAGATGTTTATGTATTTTCTGTCCTCTGTAAAACCTAATTCTGCTGAAGGCCTTATTGTTTCTGCAGCACTTAATGAGTTAAATTCCTGTAACGACAATATTTATTTTCTTGGGGCACCTGTTTTTTGTGAAAACGGGAGAACAAAGAGAGATAGCCCGGATCAGTTGGAATTCATTCCGGCTGAAACGCTTTCAAATTATCATAAGGCTTTTGATATTATACACAAGATTAATACTATAAATTTAGCCGATTATGGCAAAGTAGAATTGGAGGAAATTTTAAATAAACTTTCCATTCATTTTGTTCAAACTAAGATTCGGGGTCCCCCCAATGCAACAATAGAGACAAACCGTCATCGTATCATTCTTTTTGCAAACTCTCAGGAAGAGTTAACCTCTCAGCTGCTTGCCGAAATACTTGTTCATGAAACACTAGAATATAGTTTGGTCAGTAACTACAATCTTGCCGTGGAAGAAGCGCATAACGTTGCCAAGGTGGCGGCGTTCGAAGCTGTCACCAGCCATTTAAAACAAGCAAAATCAAAAGTTCAGAAGAAAAAAGGAATTATACAATTTGTTACCTCATTAATATTGGCTTGTGTAATTTCTTCCGGCATCCTTTCGGGTTGTTCTTTGCGACAGGATAATCTGCCGCAGGAAAGCACAACTCCTTCATCTGTTGTCTCCGAGGAAAATATCGAAGAAGATCTTCCCGAAGAAGAGGCTTCTGTAGATGTCAAATACGGTAATTTGTTTGTTAATGGGAATGTATTTAGGATCAGAGGCGTTACCCTTTCTACAGTTGCACAAGGGCAGGACAGGAAGGATCTGGTTTTGGATCTGGCGGGAGTAGGAGGGGAAAGCATTGTCAAGATGATAGCGGAGTCAGGCATAAATACAGTAAGGACCTATGTTCCCCCGGAGGGTGACCTATTGGATGCTTTTGCTGAATACGGGGTTAAGGTCATTGTAGGTTTTCCGCATTATGACGATAGGTATAACCAGGGGCTGGATATTTACGGGAAAGGATATATTGATTATATCAATAAATACAAGGATCATCCGGCGATTCTGCTTTGGGAGTTAGGTAATGAATATAACAGTCTTTTCAGGGAACATCCCGAGTACATGTCTTTGGATAATTGGTGGGTTGAGCTTAGAGAAGCGACGGAAGAGATTCACAAGATCGACCCCGGACACCCTGTTTCAACAACTCTCGCGGATATGAATTTGGGGGCGGATGTTGCTGTTGTCGAAGGATGCGGGGTAGATATCATTGGCCTCAATTGCTATCGGGGGGATGATTATTCAGAAGTGTTTAGAGAGATGAATGACCTTACTAGCTTGCCTTTTTATTTTTCCGAGGGCGGAGCCGATTCTTATAATATGGACAAAGCGGAAGAGGATGGACAGGCGCAAGCGCAAGTTGCGGTAGCAATTTGGAAATCTATTTGCACCAAGGGCGTTCTTGGTATCACTTATATGAGCTGGCAGGATGAGTGGTGGAAAGCAGGTGATCCTGATACGCAGGATGCCGGAGGAGTAAACCTTCCTATTCCTTGCGATAGTTATGGCAACGAGGAGTACTGGGGCTGGGTAACTATTGACGGGAAGCCAAAAGAAGTTTTGTTTGCAATGGCCAGCTTGTGGGACGGGGAGGTTAATGTTACTGATACAGCAAGTGAAGTGCAGGAGAATGAAGGCTATCTGGAGATAGACTTGAGTAATTTTAAGGTATATGCAGGCAGCCAGTGGATTTCCGGGGCGGTGGATATTGGCGGTGTCGATGTTTCCGAATACGGCATATTAAGGATAAATGTTTCCGGTAAAGAAGGAGATAAATTTATCGTGCAGCTATTGGATTCGTCCATTTCGGATAATTCCCAGTTTGGTGCAAGTAAAAAATATGTTTTAACCAGCGATTCTCAGACTATAGATATCCCATTTTCGGAGTTTGGGAAAATAGTAAAAATGACCGATATCCGCAGGATTGCCGTACATTATGGTGAAAAAGCCTGGAATACAACCCTTAATCCGAACGGGGCTTATCTTACGGTAAATTCTATAACTTTTATTCCCAAGGATGATGTGGCACAAGTGCCGGAGGCATCAATGATGTTGCCCGCCGGGGTGCTGGAGGCTTTAGGGTGGGAGTTTTCCAGGAAGAGAAAGAAGGGCAGAAAGAACAAAGTGGTCTTCCTTGGTTCCCTTACCCCCGGAGAGCAGGATGCCGCCGACCGGCTTGCCGGAGAGGCTGATCCGTTATCTGCCGGGGCAACCAGGCTGAACGAGCTGGAAAGTTATCCTTCTGCCTTATCCATCATCCGTAATATCAACACCGTAAACCTGGAAGGCTACGGGACAATAGAATTGGAAGCAGTCTTAAACAAGTTCTCTATCTACTTCTACCAGACCACTACCCGTTCTCCCCCCAATGCCACGGTAGACTCAAAGAACAGCCGCATCATCGTCTTTGCCAACTCCCCTGATGAATTTACCCCTGGACTGCTTGCCGAGATCCTTACCCATGAGGCAGCAGAATACAGCTTAATTAACACCTATAACCTTAATAAAGAAGAGGCCCACAACAAGGCCAAAGAGATATCCGATTCCGAACCCCTTTTTATTTTACCTTCAGAGAAAGCGCTTGCTTTGGTCCGGAATGAAGCGAGCAGCATGGAAAGAGGACAGGTTTTTACTTATCTTGCGCAAACTTTTGAGGAGGGGGCTTTTGTTACTGCCGATGAAATACGGGATAGAATGCCTTTTGAACTCAGGATGTCTATTTCTTACCAGGATATGTTGGTTATTTTAAGGGACCTGTGCAAGGAAGGATCATTAAAATATTTCTCCAGGAGGGGACGGTTTGGGTATTTGCTGGTAGACTTAGGTATTTTCTCTAAAGTAAGCCCGGTTGGAGAAGGGATCTGGGGAACTTTATTTTATACCGGGGGGGTCATGGGCATAGCTGATTTGCTGGTAAGCGGGCATTGGAGTTTCCTGCCGCGTAACGTACGCAATCAATATCTTAAGACCTTCTATCTCGGGATGAGCTTGGGCGAGCAGGCGGCAGTGGATATTTTTGTTGAAACCTATATCAAGATGGTGCGTACTACCCTGCCTCATATATATAATAGATTACCTGAATATCTGCGCGAGCGCTATGAGAACGATTTTATTGATAGGATTCTTTCTGTTGAAGGGGTAGCGAAACTCTGGCAGGAGCGTTGCAGGATAAACGGCATACCGGTAAATACTCCCATGGACAGTAATTTTGCCGCCTCTTTTGCTAAATTCACCCTGCGTTCCAGGGATGTCAAGAATATCCTCTCCAGGTTAAACAACGGTTTTTACGGTTTACGCAAGAACATGCGCAGGATCACCACTTATCAGCAGAGGGATAAATTTGTTACATCATTGGAAAAGAAGATGTTTGAAGCCATCATTGGTTTATTGAAGATACAATTTGGCCAGGGGATCGATGCGGTAGAGATGCGTATTCCTTTAGATCAGGTGAGAAAAAATGTTTTTTACGAGAAGATGATTATTTTTTACGCCGAGATATTCGCTATGGCGTATGAGCCGCTTTATGTAAACCAGCCGACGTTTGCTCTTTATCATGCAACGGAAGCGTTGAGGCAGTCTTTGTTCGGCAGGGAAGATTTTCTCGCTATTGAGAAATACCGCGCTAATGAAGCCGCTTTAAGGATATTCCCCAGGCTCTATAACGCTTTTGCCCGTATATTGGGATGGGATATTCCTGAAAATGCCGAAGAGGCGTGTGATTTAGGCGATAAGTATTTACAGAATTATATTGGCAATATCGCAGCGGAAGCGAAGATTTTATATTCGAATTACAACTTGAACGGCGAGCTCCCGGAACATATGCTCAAAGCCTTGAAAGATATATATTACGAAAAGGCCGAAGAGTTATTACCACAGCTGCTGCTTTATCACCAATCCCTGGAAAGGCTGGCGATTATTTGTGCCGCCGCTAATGCTATGGATATGGGGGATTCAAGCTTTCAGGTAGAAGCTGCCAGGGAAGGTTTTGATGAGGAGACATGGTTATTACATAAAATTGAAGAGATCGTTGTCCGTGGATTTCAGAAAAATCACATCGATGCTTTATTCACGGTTTTATTCTCCGGACTATCGGATTTATTAAAGATGGAAAATGACCCCGATGGAGAAGGAGTAAAGGATGAATTACGGCCGAGAGTCATGATTTTAACCGATAATGCCGGAGAGACTGTATTAGTAATGCTTTTGGTCAAATTCTTACTTGAGATGGGGTTCAATGTTTCGATTGCCAGCCGCGATACTCCGGTGATTAACGACATGACTGTTGAGGATACCAAAAACCTGATTTTGAGAATGCGTCGAATGGGGTATTTTTCCGGATACAGCAATACCCGCCTTGAGGCGATTTCTTCGGGGGCGCGTGTTTTTGCTACTCCGCCGGCGACCCTAAGCCAGGATTTCCTTTATCGCTTTCAGGATAGCAACACTTTTTGCGTTATCGCAATGGGCCAGGGAAACACGGAAAGCCTTTGGCAGATGCAGGTGAAAAAGCCTTTTGTGCATATCCTGATGGCAAAAAGTCCGGAGAGGATTAAGGAGTTCGTAGGCATTCCCAAGCACTCCGCGATGCTGGTTGTAAACCTGCCTCTGCCTGCCGGAGACATAATAAGGGGAGAAATAGACCTGCCTAAGGAATCATTTTCTTTGGCTGAACGGCAGGATCTGGTGGCGGTGCTCAATGAGCTTGGCGTTACGATTATCAATGTCAAGAATATATACATATACCCGGGAGATTTCGAGGATGTCGGCAGTTTCGCCGAATGCTTTGATGCTAAAGGGATAACCCTTGATGCAGCCGGCGGGCCGATTTACCTGGGGCAGGCAAAATTCGGCCAGGATGTTACCGTAAAAAGCACAGGAGGAGTTGTGATACGCGGAGGGGCAGTGATTGGAGATGGGGCATATATCGAGAATTCGAGCATTGTAGGAGTTTCCATATCCGCAGGGGAAAATGTTATCCGCAGGAGGGCAGAGCTTATTGATGGCGTCCCAATTCGCTTTCGTCATAGCGGCGTGGATAGTTTATCAAGGTCGCAGAATCAGCGCGGCAGCGAAATATCGGCTCTTTCGGTAAACAAACCTTTGTTTTGCGAGCTTCTGAACCTGGGGGTCAAGATTTCAGGGAATCCCGAGAATATTTATATTGCTCGGGATGTGCGGATTGGAAGAGGGGCTAAGATTTATTCTGATGTTGTGATATCCGGAAATGCGGAAATCGGAGAAGATGCTGAAATCGGTCCCCGCGCATTCATTAATGATACCAAGATTGGCCCCGGCGCTAAAGTAGTTAGTTCCAAATTGGAGAATTGCTTGATATATGCTGAAGCCCTGGTAGAAGGGGTGGAGGTGGAGGGGGAGGAAATTTATCCTTATTGCGGAGAAACGCTCCCCGGAAGAAAAGTAAGCGGGTTTATCATAGACCCTGCTTTAAATAGGGGAGTGGACGGGATATTGTCAGTTCGTGTCCGCAGGCAACAGGCAAAAGATAATTCTTATAGCCTTGTTTCAAAGCAGCCCGAGTGTTCCATCTCCAAGATTAAAGAAGAGTATCCGCTGTGGTATAAGGCTTTATTATACCAGATTGATGAGAGCATAAGTGCTGCCCGCGACCTTTTGATTGCTTTGAAAGAGGACAGGAAAATAAGCCTGGAGATGGGGGATAAAATCTGCGCTACCATAGCTATGCTTCTAAATAAAGGATTTCTGGATAACCTGACAATGGCCCAGGCAAAAGGCGTCATTTGGCAGATTATCTGGTTGTATGCAAAATCGCCTTTTCAACTAAAAAAAGGGGTTGCCGATCAAGATGCGCTTTTCTACGCAAAGTTATTGATCGATATGCTGGATGAAACATCCGCCGATAACGTTAAAGATTTGGAAACCAAACGTTTAAAACTGGCCATACAGTTTGTTGCTTTATCCAACCTTAACATCTTCGATCGTTCCCGGCCGGTAAATCCGTCAGATAAACTTACTTTTGCCCCCAGAGTATTCGATTCTTTATTGCGACGCGTATCCAACGGCGATGACGTAGACAATATGCTGGCTTTTATCCGGGATAGCGGTTATTTTTCAGCCGACCATTCCGATATTATTATAGACCGTCTTTTGTCCATACCGGAGGAAGAGCGCCAGGGTAAAAATATAATTTTTAACGTTGATAATGCAGGTGAAACCGTTTATTCGTTAGTGTTAATAAGGGAATTATTAGGTCTTGGGTATAAGGTTATTATTTCCGCTAACCCCAAACCTATTGATGACAATTATGACTTGCAGGATTTACAGGGGCTGTTGACAAACCCGGGAGTGAACAATGATGGATTTTTAGGGCGATATTTAAAGGAAGGGAAGATAAAAATCATTTCCAACGGTTCTATAAACACCGGGCTTGATTTGGCGCAGGTGAGCAGGGATTTTTATATTGCCGTGACCGATAAGGAGACGGTAATGCTATTCTCCGTAGGTTACGCAGTGGCAAAGAATATCTTGGCACAGGAAGTTTCTTTTTCTGCGGTCTCTCTCTTTTGGGGCAAGGATACTAAAGTAATGCATGTAGGAGAATTAGATGTCGCCCGCGGAGAAGCAGCAGTTATTTTTGCAGAAAAAATACCCTTTGATCCCGATGCCGGGGATGGGTTAAACCCGCGCTGCTATCCGCTTAAGGTCCCTTTAAGAAACCGCGTGCAGGCGGAGAAGGAGTATGGGGATAGAGCAACCTTGGGGGAAATCCAGGCTACGGGGTTCCATTTGGCAAGCAGCGGAACATTCGTTGAAAGCCACTATGAGGTTATTGAACAAAGGCTTATTTGGCTGGAGAGGCTTCTTGGCCGCGCGCCTCCCGAACTCTCTTTCTGGAAATTTGTTGTTTCCACGGACTCAGATCTTACCCAAGGCAATGCTGCCTCCTGTGACATAGATACCAAAACGGTATTTGTCCACCCCTACTTCTTTGGACTTACGGAAGACAAACAAACAGAGATTCTTTATCATGAATTAATAAGCCATATCGCCACGGGCCTCCGCGATGAGAAAGCGGCGATGGAACATACAAACCAATTCGTCCTTAATATTGGTTTTGTCCAAGAAGCAATAAGCGGTTTGATTGAAAATATCCGCAGTCGTTCCGAAAACAAAGAGATGATCGCCTATACCTCAAAAATAGACGAGCTTAAAGATAGTGGTACGAAGATCATTGCTTCCTGGAATGGAAACAGGATATTTACAGCGGTTTTTGGCCGGGAGCTTCAGAATATCCTGAAAGGCATGAATGAAGGGGCCTTGCCTTACAATAAAGGCGTAGTGGAAGTGGCGGAGTTCTTGGTCAGGAAAAACAACGTATTCTTTGGGGTTAAGATTTTCGATCCTTCCTCGGTGGCGGTGTCATTGGAATGCCACAGAGCAATCAGGGAGCAATTAAGTGCGGTTTATGGGTGTTCCGGCTGCGAGCTCAAGAAAGATGTCTTTCCTGACGGGGAAATACGCATGGTTATCCCCGATATGGGCTTGATCCAGGGCAAAAATGTGATTTTTACGCACGATGTTCTGACTAATGATGACTTTGTGGAACTGATTTTGTCTATCGGAGCGTTAAGAGATTCCGGAGCTAAAGAGATAACCTGCATTTTCCCCGAAAGCATCTTGAAAAACGCGATGCTCCTGGATATTATTTCTCCTTATGCAAAGGCTTATATTGTTAATAACGTTTCTTCATTGAGTGATGATATTTTTCTCCCGGAAGCCGAGATTTCCTGTTACTATTCTCTAAACAGGGAAAGGAACCTGGTCAGGAAAAAGAAGTTTGAACAGATTCTTTTTGTCGAGAATGATCCCTTAAAGGGGCAGGTGAGCAGAGGGTTAATGAAATTCGATTCAAGCCACAACCTGCAGATCGGTACGGTCAGGGTGGACACTTTAGATAAAGGGGAAATTTCCGTAAAGATCTCAGTAGACGTCCAAAACAAAGACTGCCTTTTTATTCATTCCACCCGCACGTCCAAAGGCATAGTTGAGCTTTTAGCGGTGCTTGAAGAATTGAAGAACAGGGGGGCTGGGGATACCCATGTTTTGTTCTTTTTCCTTGGATACGACAGGCAGGAAAAGAATTTTCCCGCTCCTCTTTACGGCCCGGAAGCTTTTGGCGTCAATGCAGCAAAAATCTTCTTAAGCCTGGTCAACCAGTATTGCGGGAGGATCTACACAATAAATACACATTTTATTAAAGAACCCAGGATTAACGCTTATAGGCTTGAAGGGGTAGAAGGCCTGGAGATCGTTAATCTCAATGCTTTTTTCTATCTTGCGCGATACTTCGTTGACAACTACCAGTTGAACAACCCGGTTTTGATAGCTCCCGACCAGGGGACTTTTTCTTTTTTAAGATTATTGGCTGAGTCGTTAGGATGGCCTTTGCGCGTATTTAAGAAGACCAGGATCAGCATAAAAGAGGTTGTGTTTTCAGAACCCGATAATCTGGATGTTGACGGCAGGGATGTTATTATTCTTGATGATGTAATATCCGGAGGATCTACCGCGGTTAAGTTAGCCAGTATCTTGAAGAACAGGCATGGCGCGTCGCGCGTATTCGTGGGGACAGTGCACGGAAAGCAGTCTGATGATAGCCTGGCGATGTTCAGGTCTTTGAAGGACAGCACCGGATTGCCGTTGATCGACGATATTATTTCAACGGATACAATAGCTTCTCCCACTAACCGGGTCTCGGTATCTGAAGTAATCGTAGAATTCTTAAGGGAACATCTGGTTACTGCGGAGGCGCTGGACGGGCTGGATACTCCTTCAATATCTTTGATTCTTCCTTATCGTTTGGCCGGGGCGGGTGATGTTGTATTTATGGTGAATACCGCCCAAAAGCTTAAACAGATATATCCATCTTTACCGATCAAGGTTATTTTCCTGAAAAATGATGACTACCTGTTTTTGAGTAAGATAAAATTAATCAGTAACTTTGATGGGCAAAGAAATATTCAAAGATTAGGGGGGGTAACTTATATTAACGCGTTGGATTCCAGAGAAAGGATGGAAAATTTTATAGGTAAGAATGATTTAGTCATGTTATACGCAGTTTATGCCGATGAGTATAAAGGCAGCGACGCATCCTTTTTTGATTCCATCGGGTTAAAAAGCGCTGAAAAGATTACTGTCCATGAATTAGGCAGGGAATTGCAATGGAGAGACCCGAATAAAGACGGGCATTATCTGTTAGGCTGTAATAATGACGCTTTGGGTATGCCCCCGGTAGCCCCCAACTTTGAAAGTTACGTGCAATATTGCAACAGCAAGAGCAAGAAAGAAATTTATGCCGAACGCAGCAAGATACTAAGAAAAATCCCGGGGTATTCGGTTTTAGATATAGATAGGACTATCCGTAGTAAATGGGGTTTTGTTTACGGGCATCTTCCTTATGAAGTTATGATGTATTTTAAAGCTTTTAACCGGGCCCGCCAGGAAGACGCTGAGTTTGCTTCTTGCCCGGTGACCTTTTTTGTAAATCATAGTCAAAACGACAGGCAGATGCGTGATGAGGTATTAAAAATGGCGGAGGAATCAGGCTTTTGTGTTTTTGAGTACAATCATGGCAGCGAGAAGCTAGAATCGTTAGTTACGGGTTGTTCCGATGTGTGCATAGTTATGAACACGGTAGTACCTCGTAAACTGTTTGGTCAGCTTTTTACTTTAAGCGGGGATCTCCCCGGTTTAGTTACCGGCCAAGATAATCTGAGCAATATACTTTATGTAAACGCCCAGTCCGAGGGCAGGGTATTCTTTTGGGAGGTTTTGATTTTCCAGGCTTTAGCGGAGTTTGATTTGAAACGTGCGGCAGAAAAAATATTGACCAAAGATGAGTATGTTGATTTTAACGAGTCGTTAAAGAGCGGTTATGGGGCAAACTACGATTTGTTGTATAAATTGTTCAGCGAGCATGATAAATACCGTCAGATGTACCATAAGCTTGGAGAAGGGATTGCCAATGAGTTTTCTTTTGCTAGGAGGATTCACACTGTGATAGAAAAGTGGCAAAGGAAGATCGGCCCTAAAACTTATCCTGCACGTTTTGGCACGGGGGAGGAATTGCCCGATGCCGGACAGATTGACAACCTCCATTTATATTTCGGAGACACGGGAATAATATTCGTAGATCAGACTGAAACCGGCAAGGTTGCCGATATTCAAACCAATCCCGGGAAAATATCGGTGTTGAAATGTTTAGCTGCGCGCGCTCCTCCTTTTGCCATGGATGATCCCGCATCCCTATCCTTCCAAGCGCTTATAGATGATGTTATCCGCCATGAAAAAGTAGAACTTGAAACAGGATCCCACGAGCTTGCCTGCCAGGCCAGTTATAATTATTTTAAGGACAACCCGGATGAAGCAGCGCTTCTTTTTAACGCCTTCGAAAATGCAGAATTAATCCTTGATGATGATTATATGGCAGGTTTGTCTAATTTTATTTTGCCGCCGTGGAAAACGCTTTCTTCCGGGGCCCTTTCGGGTAAATCTTGCGAGGATGTCTTATCCTGGAAGGAACACGAATTGAAAGAGGGCATAATAAAAGAGCTTGAAGGGATCCTTAGGCTGGGTGCAATACTGCCGAAAGTAGCGTCTCCTAAAGAAGCCAGTTTTTGTCTCAGGTCTCTGGTGTTGCCTAATATGCAGCAACTTTGGGACAGCCTGATTGCCGGAAATAACTTTTCCTGGCACCCCTGGGAAAACCTCGAATATGCGGCAGTATTTCCTGCAATCAGCCAATTGTCCAATGGCGAAAACATAAAAGTTAAAATACTGCAGGAAGTCCAATGCGGGGATACGCTGGATATCGGCCCTCTCTGGATAGATGCTTCGCAGGTTCTGGCTTGTATTTTTAATGAGATAATCAGGCAGGAAAATTTCTTAAATGGTTTTACCAAATTCCCCGAGAGCGAAGGGTTGAAAAAAGGCCTTTTCGGAGTTGTGGGTTATGCCAAGAAGCTCGCTAGGATTATTCTCAAGTCAGACCCTGTTTACCAAGACCTGGATCCCTCCGTCAGAAGCGGTCTGGTTCTTCTTCAAACCGAAGAAATAATAAATATATTATCCAACTGGTTTTTTTCCGAATACGGGGTTGATTTTGGTATGAGGCTCCTATCTTTAGAAAGAGGATTGCCTCAGAATGAAAGGAATGTTTATTTAGCGGCTTTGGATTATTTAAACAATACACGCGGCACCTATACGCTTAAGGCTCCGACTTCAGACGATTTGATGCATAGATTTAACTGTAACTACAGGGACATAGAGAATACAATCAAGTCTTCTGGGGAGGTTACTGTACCGGCTGCTTTGATCGAAGAGCTTGAGATAAACGGTTTTAAAGATACGGCCAAGGCCCTGCGCGCAGAGAGATCCCCCAGTATAAGGCTTTTTGTGGTCAGGGACGGCCTTGCTGCCTCTCTTTTCGGCATCCCGCGCTACAATAAAGCTGTCCTTGCCCGGGATACCATCCCGATATATACCATTCCCGACAGCCAGGGCAACCTGCGCAGCTATACCACAGAATATCTGCTCAAGCTCATGCTTGCCGACTTCGGATTATTCGGCTTCGTCATGGATCATGAGGTATATGAAAAGGGCACAACCCCGCACCGCAGCCACAAACAGGCCTGGGAGGACAGGGGATGGCTGGAGTTCTTCGTGGATGAAGAGACCGGCATCAACAAGTTCCTCAAGCTCTACATTGACCGGTTGTTTGCGGAGGGGGATGTAGACGGCCTTGACCGCTTCAGGGCTCCCAAGAGCGATACCCAGAAGCTGGTCTGTAAATATGCCCGCGCGCGCAAAAGAGAGCTTCTTGCCTCCCGGAAGGTATTCTTGACCATCAAATGCCAGGATGAGAAGCTCGATAAATGCCGCATGGACTCGGCAATGGAGGCAGGCGGCATCAACCTGGAGGTTCTTTACGGAGAGTTCGGCAACAAGGAGATGTACGTTTACCTGTCTAACCCCCGCTATGTAAGGGGCAAAGACTGCGTATTGTTCTTTGACCAGGTTAACCAGCCCGAAGAGGTCTTGAAGTTAATCTTTACCCTCGGCCTGCTCAAGGACTGCAGCGCAAGGAGCATTACCTGTATCCTTCCTTTTAATGCCGACAGCTGGATAGTCGATGTAGCTTCCCATTTTGCCAACCTCAAACTGGTTGCCAAAAATGAGTTCAAGGGGAACTCCTATAATTCGATGATTATACGCCAGGATATCAAGAAGAACCTGCTATGCCCTGTCCGTATCCATGAAGGTGCTTTTGACGGGATCCTCTTCATGCCTAATACCGAATCCTTCCGCGCAGCAGACATGCCCTTGGCTTCTTCGGTCAGGATCAACGATAACGGTAAGGTTATCCTGCCTGCCGGCTTAGACAGCGGCAAGCACTACCTCCTGGTCTGCGCAACTGACGCTACCACCGGTATCATCAACCTCTTTAAAGTACTCTCTGCGCTTGACAGGAAGGATGTCTCTCCGGCCCTGTTCTTTACCTATTTTAGCTATATGCGCCAGCATAAGGCCTACCGCCTGAAGAAGCACGGTTCTTTTGCCCTAAGCGCCAACAGCGCCTCGGTCATCCTTGAGGCACTCAGCATCTACTCGCGCCAGATTCAGACCTTGAACATACATTTTTCGAAAGAGCTGGGCCAGGTGCCCCTCAAGGAGATCTTCCCGGCCCTTAGCCGTCCTGTACAGTTCTACAACTTCAATGTCTTTACCGACCTTGCCGCTTACTTCAAGGATACCCGTGCTTTAGCTAATCCCGTGATTATCGGTGCCGATAAGGGCGCGGCGATCTTCTGCCAGGATGCCGCATCCGGCAACAACATGGAATACGGCGGGCATATGGACAAGAAGCGCGATCCTTCCAAGCCTCTGCGCCTGCAGGTGACCATGGTCATGCCGGATATAGACGTCTGCGGCAGGGATGTTGTCCTGCTTGACGATATCATCTCCAGCGGCGAGACTATCATCAAGGCCTCCGTACTCCTCTTGTCGCGTGGTGCCTCGCGCATCTTCATCGGCTGCGTATACGGTGAGTTTACCGAAGGGGTAAGGATCTTCAGCGACCACAGCGTGCTATTCTCTGCCGCCAAGCAGCTCAAGGCAGCCGGACAGATCAGCCAGGAGCAGATGGACCTTCTTGAGGCGAAAGACTCCTTTGTCGAAGAGGTGGTCTCTACGGATATCATACCTAACCCCTTTGCCATGATCAAGGTAGGGGAGATGGTGAGAAAATATAACTTTACCTTGCAGGGATTAAGCAGGTTTATCAGCTTATTATCCGATGAGATGCCTGTTGGTATTAACATCGAGGCTTGGGAGAGAAGATTCGCTATAACAAGGGAACTGTATAAGGTCTTGGGGCTGCAGTTTGACGACCCTATCGGGACTTTCGATATAACAACGGAAGAAATCAGTTATTCAGGGCGTATCCGCGGACCGGATGGAAATGTGAGTTATCGTGTTTTGAAGAATCTCCTCCCGCTTTACAGCCGTATAGAAATTCGGGATTGGATCCGATTTATCGAATGCCACGAACAGACGCATAAAAATTATCCCTGGGAAACCAACGAAAACAGGATATTTGCTATACAAGCCCGGAACGAAATATCTTTCCTTCGCCGTTGTTTTATACCGGCGCTAAACCATATCGTCAATAGTGTGTTATCATTGAAATTTCTGTTCCGTACCCCGGAATTAGCCTTTGCAGGCTTACCTAATTGGCGCCCTCCTGTTGAAGGAAGCCTCAGGGATAACTTGTTTTTTATAAAGATTGACAGCAATCCACGCCGGGTGGAACCAGCCAGCCCTGTAGAACCTGCCCGCATGGCAAAAAGGGGGAAAGAAGGGGAGCCTAAACAGGATAAAAAGCGCAGAGGGGAACCGGATAAAAATAAGCCTGGTATTCTCGGCACAGTCCCTCCGGTCGGCGTAAGTGAACTTGTCCTATATGATGAGCATGGAAGGCTTGTCAAGCATCCCGCTTCCGAAACCGGTTCGTTGATCGATATCCCCAAAGGGGCGCCGGCAACCCTTTTGCGTTATATGTACGATAACAATATATTTATTAATACTTCCAAAAAATCAAAAGATATGGCAGGAAGAAGAGGGGGGAATGATTCTTTAAGGACGATACAAAGAGAATTAAGAATTCTCCGTCTTTTGGGCCTGATAGAAGGCAGGAGGAGTCCAGGCTATTGTTTACCTGGATGGATTAAAGGCGTTGATTTAGAGAAGTTGATTGAAGAAATCCCTGAATTGGATACTCCAGATTTAAGTATGGGGTCTATTGATAGAGTCAGGGAGAAGGTGATTCAATTCAGATTAATGCGTAATCCATGGATGGAGGCTTTCCTCCTTCGCTATAAAGACCATGAGAGGCCAGAGAATCTGCTTGTTAAGTTTTTGGCCCGGGATAATCCTGTAAAGAATGATATTTTTTCCGAAATAGACAGATTGTCGGAAAGCGAAATCTTGGAAAGAGCCGATAGATACCTGGGGGGATGGCTTAAAGAACAGCAGGACCAGTTTGGAAGCGACGGCGGATATTACAGCACTTTAGATTCTTTGGATACCAGGAAGATTATACTTTATCCTACCATGGGAGTGCTGGATTTATCACAGGTACTTTTTACCAGCCTGGCGATGAATTTCCCGCTTTCCATGGTTGCCAAATTGGAACCTGGCTGCGCTAAGGAAGCGTTTGCCTTTGTTTATTCGATACTCAACGCTATGGCGGTACTCTCCGCAAAGGAAGACCTGGTTTTAGTCCAAAGGCAGGATGTTGAAGAGATACTTAGTTATCTTGCCGGAAAGGCGGGAACCCTGGGGTCCAAGGAAACTTCTTCAAATTTGCTTGCCTTGGCGGGCCTGCTGGAGCCCTTCGATACTGTTTCGAAACAGGAAAGCCTGGCAAATTTAATCAAGATTATCCGGCGCATGGAGGAGAAAAACCGTGAATGGTCTGAAGTCTTTTCGTCCCCCGAAAATAAAAGAGCCGTATCGCGTTTATCAGGAATAAGCCTGTCCGGAGAATTGGCCGATATTATCATTGATAATATAAGAAGCAGAGTCCATGAACCGGGGAGAGAGCTGAAGATTGAACGTGAATTGAAGCCAGATTATCTTAAGATTATCGGCAGTAACCAGAAAAATACAGTTTTCATTAACCTGCTGACAGAGAAACTTAACGGCTTATTGCAATATTCAAGAATCAGGCATGATAAAGTTGTCGAAGAGTTTGTCCGTTTGCTGCTCGATGCTTTAAGTAAGCTTAATGCCGGTCCGAAGAAGGAGAAGCAGGCATTCCCTGATCGGGTTACGAAGGTGCCTGCAGAGTTGGAGACATTCGAGAGGATAGAATGCGGCAAAGTGATTATAAAGGATGAAAACGTTTTTGAAGTCGACCGGAAGATATTAAATAGATTAGGGCAATACCAGGAAAGATTCGAGAAGATACTTGGTTTCATATCGCATTATATTACCGGACCTCCTTTTGAGATCAATATAATTATCGAGCCGGTGCAAATCGGCGAGCCTTCTATTTGGCACGATTCCGAAACAAATACCATCCATTTCCAGGCAGTCCTTCTAATCCCCTCTGTTCCTTTAAAATACGCTTGTTTTGTCGCTTATCACGATTTTATTCTTCATGCTTGTAAGAAGCTTAATGAAAGAGAGGCTACCCATAACTCGCGCTTCATTATGCTTAGCAGTCAGAATTTGATCGATTCTTTCGCGCAGTTTCAGTCTTCCATGGCTCCGGTTGAGATACAGGATGCGATGTTGAACAATTTGTTGTCTGGCAAAATTCCCTGGGAATTAATCGAGTTGTCGCGAATTAAAGACCTCCAGATTGGGAATAATAGAACGGGGAGAATCAATGCTTATCACTTGAGGCGCCTCATTGTGATTATGGGGGGAGATTCGGAAAGGATAGAGAAGGAGAAGGATTGCCTGTTAAGAGAGCGGCCTGAACTTGGAAAGTTACTTTCCGAACTCAAGAAGGATGGCGAACTTGCGGGTTGCACTGCTACCCTGGATACTTTTGAAAACTCTTTTTCTTCAACTTTGGATGATGCCCCCGAGGCGAGAGTAGGCGAATTTTTATCCGTGATAAAAGGTTTTAAAAACCGGGATTTTTCTTTTGAGAGCCTGCAAAGGAAAGTAAGGGCCTTGCTCAATTATCGCGGTGGATCGAACGCTTTAATACATGAATCTGTTTATAATGCATTGGGCAATATGTCCGAGGCCTTATCCGGAAAAAAGAAGAATTGCGGAGAAGTCCTTGGGTTGGCAGGGCAGATTTCCGGGCTTTATGAGATAGTGGTTAAAAGAGGGACTACTCTTGAAAGGGTGAGTTTGGGGGAGTTGGAGTCTTCGAACAGGATAGTCTACGACCACAACAAGTTGGCGGTGAAGGAGTTCGATGCGGTGAGCAGCCGGGCAGTTTTTGAATTTAAGTTCCACCTTACCTTGCGTAAGCTCTTTCAACAGGTTGTGGGAATGGATTCAGCCAGGCTTTCCCATTTAAAAGTACTTACTGATTTTCCTGAATTCGATGCAATAAGGAATTTGGTGTATTTCGGTGAGGCGGATGACGGGTATGTAGTTAAAGCCTTGAATGTTTTTATCAAAGACAGGCCGGATATTCTGTCTCGTGTTTCTTTGACTTCTTCTGGTTTATCCGTAAAGCTGACTTTATCGGAAGTAAGGGAATTTCTTGGGTCCGAATTGACGCTGGAATTTGCCAGAGAAGAAGAGTCAAAATGCCACAAGAGGTTTTTCTCGCACGATTTCAAAAAACACCGGGATTGCCTGGAAAGGATAATCGACCGCAAATTAAAGAAATTATCCGGTGAGAAATTTGACGTTATTATAGCAGTCAGCAACGCTCCTGTGGAACAATTAAATGAGACCAGGGTGATCTTAGGCAGCAGCAAATGTGACGAGGGGGACGCTGCTTTTATCGGTTTGAAGCCGGATTCGGAAGCGGATACGGTTTTTAAGGAGAAGATTATCGCTGCGCTTGATACGCCGAAGACCGGAAGAGAGCTGGTACGGGCATTGGGGATAAATAATTTGGACGATATAGCTTTAGCCTATCGCATTTGTAAGAGTTCCAGCGATATCGAGACCGTATTCTCGGGGCAGCGCTATCTGCGCATGGACCGGGTTTATAATAAGGTTATTCCCAGATTATCCCCTTCTATGCTGCGGTCTTTTGTCGATTATGAAATTATCGGCAGAACCGGCGATCCTGCGATAAAGGACCGCCTGGAAACATTAGACGCAGAAAGAAGCAGGATCAGTCACGGAAAGGAAAGCACAGCCAGGTATTTAGCCAAACAGGTGCTGGATGCGTGTGTTTTGGAAAAGGGGGTTGCGTTTCTTGTTTCCGGGGATGTCTCTTTCGGCATGTCGCATGACCGCGCAAGAGAAGAACGTTCGACAGGGACGCTTGTAAAGGGCTCGGATTTGGATATCCTGGCGATTGTTGACGAATCTGTCTTTGAGAATTCACCGGATTCTGCAATAGACGAAAGGTTGTATGGTTTGAAATGGAGGCTATTGAGGAATGATCAGGAAGAAGTCGATTATGTGGTAAAACCTTTAACAAAGGTATACCAGTATTGCAGTGAGATGGATCCTAAAGATGTTATTGCTGTAAAAATCCTCTCAGAGAGCAAATTTTTATGCGGGGATGAGAGTATTTATACCAGGATTAAAGCACTTATAAAAGACAGCCCTTGGCAGTGGATATTGGATAATAATCTTGAAATAGCCCGCGGCAGGAGAGAAAGCTTGATGCGGGAGGTCCTTGGTCTCCCGGTGGGAAAATGGAGCCCTGAGCTTATGAAAGAATTTGTCGGGGAAGAAAGAGAGGCATTTTTTGAACTCGGCCTTTTCATTTTAGCCGAGAATGTAGCAGAGTTTTCAAATACTATCGGAGATGTTTGTTTAAGGCGGAAATTTAGAAGATATTCGGAAGGCTTGGATTATTTAGAGAAATATTTGAAAGATTCTGGCAAGATCGCCGGGCCTCCCGGCAATATTCCGGTAGCTTATTACGATCAAATATCTGGCCGCATAGTATTCAATATCTCCAAGTCAGATGCTGTAAAGATACTCAGGGCTCATGGTTTCGGTTCTGGAGAAGCCAACGAACTTTGGTTGTTTATTCTCGAGCACGAGGGATACCACCGGAAATACCCGCATTATACTGAAAATGAAGTATTAAGAGTCCAGTGCAGTAAATTAACGGCAGAGGGCGTTCTTTCGGGCAGTGATGGAATCATCTTTAAAAAATGGGATAAGCACCCAACGTGCCTGGCAAGGGGGGTGTTTGGGAAACTGGAGAGAAGTCACGAACCGGCCATTTCGGATGATTCATCCTTTGCCTGCGTTGAAAAGATGAATGCCGAACTCGCCGCGGTTAAAAAATTGCTTATCGCAGAAGGAGTCTTTAAAGTAGAGGACTTCGATGTTATGTTTTCCGTATTGTATTTGGCTTATAAAACCGCTACTTTCCGCAGGGTCAAAGACGGAAAATATGAGATTTTCCTGGATTGGCGTTGTTTTGCCAATAAGGACCTTCTCTATTTGGCAATAAAACATGAGCTTACCGATATTAAATTGCAAAAACTCATCCCTGATATTGACCCGGCGTTGAGAGAATTATTTACTTTGACCAATGTGAATGTGGATGGGGTAATGAGGCTTAGGAATGAACATCCCGTAAGGGCCGCAGAGATGCTTAAATATCTGCGTAAAATCGCGAATCCGGGAATCGGGCTGCTTTCCCGTTATGAAAAAATCCTAAGCAATCCGGCATTCAATGACCCCTCTTATTTTATTCGCGATATATGCCGTATGCTTACCAGGGAAACAGTTTATTTTGCGAGCATACGTAAGAGGGCGGAGGCATTGCTGGAAAATCACGCATTTCGCTTCAATCTTTTGGAAATCCGTTTAAAGGTCATCAAAGAGCAGTTCTTGGAATCCGCCCGCCTGACCGGAGATGAGGATTTTAAGCCGTTAGCCAAGTTTAACGGAAAGATCCCCTGGGCGCTGAAACCATTTATGCCTTACGCAGATAACGTATGGTATAGAATGGATGGAACCAATATATTCTTGAAGGTAAGATTTTTTGACCAGGAAGGGAAGGCCAAGTTCGTGTATTTGTATCTTGGGCAGGATGATAATACGGATTTGACATTAGGCAAAGGCGGGAGGATGTTTTCTTTATGTTACGACGATTGGCGTAAGGAGAACCCCGGGATTTTTCAATATAGGTACGAGGATATGGAGAAAGAAAAAAGAGTCGCCTGGTCTAATCTGAAGAGACTGCCTCTTACCCAAATGATAGATAAGATTAACCAGTATAATCTTACGCACGGAAGCAGAGACGTAAAGAAACAGATGCGGGAACTTTTTGCGCAGTTGTTCGACGCCTTGAAGCTCGATTGTCCGTTGAGTTCCAAGACCTGGTTGTCCCTGGAAAGAAAGATCGGGAGGAATAAGGCCCCGGGAGTTTATTATGTGATTAAGCATCAGTTCATTAACGATT
The DNA here is from genome assembly GCA_002441305.1 of Candidatus Omnitrophica bacterium UBA6249. GTDB lineage: Bacteria > Omnitrophota > Gorgyraeia > Gygaellales > Profunditerraquicolaceae > UBA6249. The sequence continues at coordinate 760 of DJVT01000010.1, read as the reverse complement.
ATTTGGAAAAAGTATTCCCGCGAATATTGCTGGGAGAGGTTAATTTAACGCTTGAGCCTATCAGGGACCTGGCCATTTGGCCTGTAGTCGACATTCCGAATATGCGCCTGCCTTTTTTGAAATGGTTAAGTACCAATAAAATACGCGGAGCTCCTATTTATTACCGCAAGTCGGAGAAAATATCCATTTCTTCTTTGATCAATTTGTTATCCGAAGCGACCCCCGTCCAATTATCATTTTTCTCCAGTGAACCTTTTAATAACACTTACCCCTTATCGGTTCCATTAAGTTTCCAGGAACGAGTAACAAATGACCTCGGCAGGTATCAAACTTTAACCTGTTTAAATATCGAGAATTCGCATATTTCGCGCCCCGGTTCGCTATTGCCAGATACATTCCAGGCTTTAGAAGAACTTTTAGTCTTATTAGAACGTTCTCTCGGCCGGGCTCCCCCGGAATTATCCTCATGGAAGCTGGTTATCTCTACGGACCTGTCTCTCACCGAAGACAGTGTCGTATCCTGCAATATCAATACCAAAACCGTATATCTCCACCCTTACTTCTTTAAGATCTCTCCCGAGGACCTTGCCAAAGAAGGCCTTACTCTTGAACAATTACAGCTTAAAATCCTCTACCATGAACTGATCAGCCATATCGCCAAGGGCATTAGAGATGAGGATACGGCGATGGAGGATACAGAGGAATTTTTCAAGATAAAGTCTTCAGCAATAAATATCCCCGCCCTGGCCTCCTTCCACAG
>DJVT01000014.1:69321-249935 GCA_002441305.1 Candidatus Omnitrophica bacterium UBA6249 | reverse complement strand
CTCCCAGCTGAGCTACAGCCCCGAAAATTAAATTACCGGTGCCTTAAATAATAACATCCGCCGAAACCGTTGTCAACTATAACCTTGACGCTCTTTTTTGCCGGGAGTATAATCAATCCATTATGATTTTAGGGGTTCATGTCTCCAGCGCAGGCAAGATCTACCAGTCTTTGGATGCGGCAAAGGCCTTGGGCTGCGATACTATGCAGATTTTCAGCCGCAGCCCGCAGACTTGGCGCAACGGCAGTTATCTCAAGCCCGAGGATATCGAGGAGTTCAAGGCCAGGCGCAGGGAATTCAAGATTGACCCGGTATTTATCCATATCTCGTACCTGATAAACCTGGCTTCTCCCGACCCGCGTTTGTATAACGCCTCCATACGCGCTTACATAGAAGATATCCGGGAGGCCGATGCCCTTGGCGCCGATTATATCGTAACGCACATGGGCAGCCATAAGGATACTTCGGAGGATGCGGGGATTAAAAGGCTTATTTCCGCCTTAAATAAGATATTGGATGAAACAAAAGGGGCGAAGGCCGGAATACTTCTGGAGAATACCTCTGGTTCGGGATCCTGGCTGGGGTACAGGTTTTACCACCAGCATAAGATATTAAAGGGGATCGAAGACAAAACCCGCGTAGGTTTGTGTCTGGATACCGCGCATGCCTATCTTGCCGGGTATGACCTCTCTTCCAGGAAAGGGCTTGAGCAGATGCTTGATGAGATCGAGGAGATGGCGGGATTGAGGATGGTCAGGTTGATCCATCTTAATGATGCCGCAGGTGAGCTGGGCTGCCACCACGACCGGCACGACCATATCGGCAAGGGTCATATCGGGCTTGCCGGCATGAAAAGGATCATTACTCATCCTAAGCTGAAAGGCATCCCCATGATTTTAGAGACCCCCAAGAGCACCCGGGACAGCGATAAAGAGAATCTGGCCCTGGTAAGAAGACTGGGGAGCAAATAATATGTTTTATGATTTTAAAGAGATAGAGAAAAAATGGCAGGGGGCATGGTCGAAAGAGAAATCTTTCCGCGCGCAGGCTGACCCGGGGAGGAAGAAATATTATCTTCTCGAGATGTTCCCTTATCCTTCCGGAAAAATCCATATGGGGCATGTGCGTAATTATACCATCGGTGACGTAGCCAGCCGTTTTAAACTTCTGGAAGGTTATAATGTCATGCATCCTATGGGGTTTGATGCTTTTGGCCAGCCCGCGGAGAATGCCGCCATAAAGAATAAGACCAAGCCTGATGCCTGGACGCATAAATGCATCGCCGAGATGGAAACGGAATTGAAGAAGATGGGTTTTTCCTATGATTGGGACAGGGAAATTTCCACCTGTGACAGTGATTATTATAAATGGAACCAGTGGATATTCCTGAAGATGCTCGAGCGGGGCCTGGCTTATAAAAAGGCTTCTTCGGTAAATTGGTGCCCCGGTTGCCAGACTACGCTGGCTAACGAAGAGGTGATCGAAGGGGCTTGTTGGAGGTGCCATGAGAAGGTGGAGCAGAAGGATCTGGAGCAGTGGTACCTGAAAATCACCGATTATAAAGAAAGGCTTTTGAATGATTTGGGGAGCTTGAAGCAGTGGCCTGAGCGGGTACTCGCCATGCAGGACAACTGGATCGGAAAGAGCTCCGGTACCGAGGTGTATTTCAAGGTTAAAGGCAGCGGGGAGACTATCCCCGTTTTTACCACGCGGGCCGATACAATTTTCGGGGCTACCTATATAGTCCTGGCCCCGGAACACCCCATGGTCAAGAAGCTGATCGGCGGACGGCCCGAGGAGGGCGCTGTTTTAGATTTTATCGATAAGGTATCCAAAGAAAGCAAGGTCGTGCGCTCGTCTTCCGACGTAAAAAAGGAGGGGATTTTTACCGGGAGTTTCGCCGTGAACCCGGTCAATAACGAGGAAGTTCCCGTTTGGGTTGCGGATTACGTGCTTATGGAATATGGTACCGGCGCGATTATGGCGGTCCCTACGCACGACCAGAGAGATTTTCTTTTTGCCAAGGAACACGGATTGCCGATGCGCCTGGTGATCCGTCCGCGGGAAAGCAGGCTCGAAGCCGGTACTATGACGGAGGCGTATGAAGGCGAAGGCGTGCAGGTTAACTCTGCCCAGTTTGACGGCCTGCCTAACGCAGAGGGTAAAGTGAAGATATCCGGCTGGATGGAGGAAAAGGGGTTTGCCAAGATAAAGACGCATTGGCGTCTGCGCGATTGGTTGATTTCAAGGCAGCGTTATTGGGGCACTCCGATACCGGTGGTCTATTGTCCCGAATGCGGTATTGTTCCCGTGCCTTATGATGATCTGCCGGTTAAGCTTCCGGCTGATGCGCCTTTTACCGGGGAGGGAGGGAGCCCGTTAGGCAAGGTAAAGGATTTTGTGGATGCGCTTTGCCCCAAATGCGGCCAGCCTGCCAGGAGGGAAACCGATACCATGGCTACTTTCTTCGACTCTTCGTGGTATTTCCTGAGGTTTTGTTCTCCGCGCTGCGGCCAGGCCCCCTTCGACCAGGGTGAAGCCGCTTATTGGATGAAAGTGGACCAGTATATCGGGGGAATAGAGCATGCGATATTGCACCTTCTTTATGCGCGTTTTTTCACGAAATTCTTCCGGGATTTGAAGATGATAGATTTCGACGAACCTTTTGAAAAGCTGCTTACCCAGGGGATGGTCTTGAAAGACGGGGAGGTAATGTCCAAGTCAAAAGGCAATATCGTCGATCCGGATTCGATGATCAAAGAATACGGTGCGGATTCCCTGCGTTTGTTTATTCTGTTTGCAGCGCCTCCGGAGACGGAACTGGAATGGGACCGGCGCGGCCTGGAAGGCGCTTTTAAGTTCTTGAACCGCGTGTGGCGCATTCAGGAAAACCTGAAGGATAGGGCCGATGATGCGCTGGTAAGGGCTATGCACAAGGCCATAAAGAAGGTAAAGGAAGATTTCAACGGGTTTAAGTTCAATACCGCCATTGCCAGCCTGATGGAGCTGACCAATGCCATTTATCAGACAGGAGCGGATAAAGAGGTTTTTTCCAACCTGGTTATTATGCTTAGCCCTATCGCGCCTCATTTTGCTGAAGAGCTTTGGCGCCTTATGGGCAACAAGGAAAGCATATTTAAATCCGCCTGGCCGGAATACGATTCCGCCCTGCTCATTGAAGAAAATGTGGAGATGGCGGTTCAGGTTAACGGAAAGCTGCGCAGTAAAATACTGGTCCCTTTTGCAATATCGAATGAGGACCTCAAACAATCGGTGTTTAAAGACGAGAAGCTGGTTCCCTGGCTGGAGGGGAAATCCCCGAAGAAAATTATCATTGTGCCAGGCAAGCTTGTAAATATCGTGGTTTGACCACCGGGAATTCTTTACCCTCCAAGGACATCCTTAATATCAAAAAGCAGACGGGCGTAATCTATGGGTTTTTCGACATATACGGTTATCCCGCTTTTGGCGGCGATATGCTTGTCGATCTCCTCGTGTTTTAAAGATGTGGCGATAATAGGCGTATCCAGGAAACCCGGGAGGTTTTTTATTTCCTGGGCTACTTTAAAACCGCTGTTGTCGGGCAGGACCAGATCCAGAAGCACGCAATCCGGTTTTTCTTTTTTTAGTTGCTCGATGCCCTCTTTTGCGCAAAACGCGCTTACTACAGTATATCCCGCTTTCAGCAGTTCTTCCCTGCTTTTCTTGACGATGTTGTAGTCGTCATCAATAATCAATATCTTTTTGGGCATACAAAGAGTATACAATATAAAAACGGCGAAAACAACCTGTTCCCTGCCCTTTGTTAGGTTTAGTCCCCGCTTTCGTCTATAGATGCAGGAGGGCAGAGGGATGGCCTATTTTACGAGGGAGGAAAGGAAGGCTTTTTTGTTTTTGGCCTTGGTTTTGTTTTGCGGGACGGTTTTAAACCTCGCTTTCAAGCTTAATTGCCGGATGGAGCAATTTTTTTGCTCCCGTATGGAGAGCGTAAAAATCGATTTGAACAAGTCTTCCGCGGAGGAGTTGTTCAGGACCGGGAAGATTTCAAGAAGGATGTCGCAGCGCATCGTAGATTACCGTCTTGAATGCGGGGATTTTGAGAGCCTTGAAGCGCTCAAGAAGGTTAAGGGCATAGGGGAGAAGAATTATGAAAAACTCAAGGCTATCCTTTTCGTGGAATGAAAAGGCCCCTGGCGCTGTTCGTTCTATTTTATTGCCTGGGAATTATCCTGGTCAGGTTATTACGGATCGATATCCGGATTTTATTCTGCCTGGGGGTAGTTATCTTTATCGCCCTGGTCTTGGGAAACGGAGGCGGTCGGGTATTTCCGGTTTGTATTTTTCTTGCTGCTTTTATCCTGGGGGCTTTGAATCTCAAGTGTTTTTATGTAGCCAGCAAGCGCGATATCGGCAATCTTGTTTCTTACGGGGATAAGACAGTTTATGCTATAAGCGGGTTTGTAGACAGCCGGCCATACGTCAAAGACGGGAATACTTTGTTCGTTTTCCGCGCTCAGGAGATCCGGTCCGGGGATTCCGGGCGGCTGTGCTCGGGCAGGGTTCTTGTGAAGATAGATTTTCCCTGCGGGTTGCGTTACGCCGAACGCCTGACCGTGTTCGGCGTCCTGCAGCGCCCTTATGCGGCAGGAACTTACAAGGATTACTTGCGCGGGCAGGGGGTATCTTTATCGATGCGTATAAAAAGCAGCTTGCAGCTCATCCGGCATGGGCATTGCGGAGGAAATATGCTCATGGCGTATTCAGAGCGCCTGTGCGCCAGACTGAACAGCCGGCTCAGGAGATTTCTTCCGGAGCTTCCCGCGGGAATAGTTTGCGCCATGGTATTGGGGCAGAGGGATTCTGTCCCTTATCTTGTAAATGAAATGATGGTAAAGGCGGGCACGGTGCACATCCTGGTAGTGAGCGGTTTTAATGTGGGCATAGTGGCGTTTGTCTCCGGGCTCTTGTTGAAGATGGCGCGGTTGCGCAGGAAGAGGCGGATTTTACTGGTAAGCCTGTTCCTTATTGGTTATTGTTTAGTTACCGGCGCAAGTAATCCCGTTGTCCGGGCTACAATTATGGGCATTTTTTTCTTATGCGCCTATCTTTTTGAGAGAGAAGCGGATATATATAATTCTCTCGCTTGTTCCGGGTTGTGCATATTGGTAGTTAACCCATTTCAGCTTTTTGATATCGGTTTCCAGCTCTCGTTTCTTAGCGTATTGTCGATAGTGTATTTTTACCCCAGGCTGAGTTCGTTTTTGCATTTAACCCGTCTTAAATCAGGCCCGGCGGTATTCTTATGCGAAGGATTCCTGGTCTCTTTTTGCGCCTGGTTAGGCACTTTCTGGATTATCGCTTATAATTTCAAGATTGTGTCCCCCGTAACGTTTTTTGCCAACTTGCTGGTTGTCCCGCTGGCTACCCTGATTACGCTTTGCGGATTTGCCATACTTTTGTCTTCCCCGTTTTTCCCTTTTGCCGGAGAACTGATCGGCACGACCGCTTCCGCGCTGGTTTCTCTTCTTCTGCACATAAATGCCCTGATGATGAAAATCCCGCACGCTTATTTTTATCTATGAACAAGCATGATTTTGCCTTTGACAAAGAGACCGGGCTATGCTAAATTGAAACATCAAAGCACCTGTTTTGCCGATTTACGCTTATCGGCCTTGGAAAGGTCAATCATGCGGCGCGCAGCCATAATCCTACTTTTACTTTCATTTGCCTGTATCCAACCGGCTTATTCTTATTGGATTTGGACTCCAAAAAGCGGTAAGTGGGTGAATCCCAAGAATATGCCCAAGGATAACCCAAAAGATCAGCTGGCTTATGCCAAATCCTTCTTAGATGCGGCTAAATACGATCAGGCGCGCCGGGAATTCCGTAAATTACTCAAAGCATATCCAAAATCCGCGGAAGCGGCGGAAAGCCAGTATTACCTGGGCGTGGCTGATGAGGCCGAAGGGAAATTGTACGAAGCGTATCAGAATTACCAGAAGGTGATAGACAAGTACCCTTTCAGCGAGCGCATACAGGAAATTATCGAAAAGGAATACAAGCTTGCCGAGAAATTTATGGCCGGGGAAAAACGCAAGGCTTTCGGGGTGGTCTTGCCCGTGGAGAATCCCGCGATAGAGATACTGGGCAAGGTAGTAGAGAATTCTTCTTACGGACCGTTAGCGGCATCCGCCCAGTATAAGCTGGGGCTCGTTTTGAAGGGGCTATCCCGTTATTACGAGGCCGAGGAAGAGTTTAGCAAGGTGGTTTCCCGTTACCCCAGCAGTGAATGGGCGGCAGCGGCAAAATTCCAGATCGCCTCCTGCCGTTCAAGTCTTTCCAAGGGAGCAGACTATGACCAGGGGGCCGCGCAGGAAGCCAAGGAAAAATTCGAGGAATTTGCCAGGGAACATCCGGATGCCATCCTTTCCCTTGAGGCGGAAAAAAATATCAGGGGCATAAAAGAGAAGGAAGCGGAATCGAGCTATAACATCGCGCGGTTCTATGAGAAACAAAAGGCTTTTGATTCGGCGAAGATTTATTATAACGACATAATCGACAATTACCAGGATACTGTTTGGGCCAGCCAGGCCGTAGCCCGGCTGCAAATAATCGAACGCGAAAATGAAAAATAGGTTTTTTATATTCTTCTCCTTCGTTGTTTTGGCATTTTTGTTCTCGGCGTCCTTTGCCGGGTGCGGGTACACCACCCGTTCCACGCTGTACGGGAAATACAGTACGATTTATGTTACGCCGTTCTTAAACAAGGTGGATATTACCCAGGAATCTTTCTCCGCGAATAAATACCGCATTTACCGCCCCATGCTTGAGACGGATATAACCAAAAAAGTCATCAATCGGTACCTCTTTGACGGAAATTTGCGCCCGGTGAACAAGGAAGCGGCCGATCTTGTGCTTAAAGGCGAGCTTATCGAATACCGTAAAGACCCTTTAAGCTATACCGACGATACCGAGAATGTGACGGAATACAGGATAAACATTTATGTGAATTTGAGCCTTTGGGACGTCAAAGAGAATAAGGTGATGTGGGAAGAAAGAAACTTTAACGGTAATTACTCTTATTTTACCAGTCTCGCCTCCGGGAACGCTATACAGGTTTCCGAAAACACAGCCGTAAGCAAAGCGGTTGACGATTTGGCCCGCCGGATTGTGGAGCGCACGGTGGAACAATGGTAATATGGTTTATTTACTTGCCGGCCAGGATATCCAGGCTAGAGAAGAACAACTTAACAGAATAAAACAGGAATTCCTTCCTAAAGAAACCCGCGATTTCAACCTCGACACATTATACGCGAAAGAAGCAGCGCTAAAAGATATCCAGGAAAAACTGTTGGCCATGCCTGTGCGCAGTCCCCGCAGGATCCTGGTGGTAAGGGATGCGGATCATCTTGACGGAGAGTGCCGGGATTTTATCCTGCAATACGCCGCCAAACCGGATAAGGGGATGATCCTGATTCTTGTATTCGAGCATTATGCCTACCAGGAAGATTTCGTAAGGAATATATCGAGCATTGCTAAAGTTATCCGCTTCAAGGAAGCCGTTACTCCGGATACTTTCACCTTGAACCGGCAAATCGAGATGAAAAGGGCAGATCAGGCCTTGCGCTTGCTGAACCAGCTTTTGAAGAACGGGGAAGCCCCCGAGCGCATCCTGGGAGGGCTGCGCTATGCCTGGGAAAAACAGGCGGACAGGAGCCTGCCAGCCAGGCGCAGATTAAAACTCCTTCTTTGCTGCGATTTGGAGATAAAAACAGGGAAGCTGAAGCCGGTTTTTGCTCTGGAGAAACTGGTTGTTGCCTTATGCGGACTTGTTCAGGCGCAGCGTTAGACGCGACTTTTTGCGGTTAGCCGTGCCGGGGTGGATGATATTTTTCTTCGCCGCCTTGTCAAGTTGTGAAAATACCTTGGTAATAAAGGCCTTGGCTTCAGCGGAATCTTTTTTTGCAAGCAATTCCTGGAACTTCTTGATCGTCTTTTTCAGCTGATTTTTGACCTTGACGTTGCGGGTATGTTTTCTTTTGTTTACGCGGTTGCTCTTTAATGATGTTCTGCGCCTTGGCATTTATTCTCCTTGCCCAGAGGGGCATGCCCGTTTGTTTTGTAAAACTATCGGGGTATAAGTTAATTTTATCGGATTTTTATATTAAAGCATAATTCACTATTTATGTCAATAAACAAATCTTCCTCTTTTGAGCATAACCGGTCAGTCACGCGTTCTGCGGGAGTGATCGGGGTTTTCACTCTCGTTTCGCGCCTGCTTGGTTTCATAAGAGATATGGTTATTGCCAGGCTGTTCGGCGTTTATCTCAATGCGCAGGCCTTCGTGATCGCCTTCCGTATCCCCAATTTATTCCGTGATTTTGTCGGAGAGGGGGCTTCTAACGCGGCAATCGTACCGACTTTAAGCGAATACAGCCTAAGGGCTAAGAAAGAAGAATTCTGGGAGCTTTCCAATATTGTCCTGAATGTGTTGATGATAATATTGAGCGTCATAACGATAACCGGGATTATTTTTTCTCCCGTTATCGTGCGCGTTATCGCCCCCGGGTTTATCGCTTTCCCGGAGCAATTGGAAGCCACTATACGCCTAAACCGGATTATTTTTCCTTACATACTGCTTATCGGGCTGGCGGTTTATGCCACGGCTATCCTGAATTCCCTGAAGGATTTTGCCGTTTCTGCTTTCGCCCCGTGCCTGCTTAATATTTCCATAATTGCCTGCGCCTTGTTTTTAGGGCAGGGAACAACGGGTTTAGCGTCAGGTATCTTGCTGGGCGGGGTATTGCAGCTGGCGGTGCAGGTGCCGGCCCTGTTTAAAAAAGGTTTTCGTTTCAGGCCGGTTATTGATTTTAAGCATCCCGGCCTGCGGCAGATAGGAAGGTTGATGCTGCCGCGTCTCGCCAGTTCCGGGATTTACCAGTTAAATAACTTCGTGGATTCGGCATTCGGTTCGCTGATAGCTGTCGTAGGGGACGGAGGCGTCGCCGTGCTTTATTTTGCCTACAGGCTTATACAGTTTCCTATAGGGGTGTTCAGCAACGCCTTGTCTCAGGCGATGCTCCCGACGCTTTCCACTCAGGCCCTGGAGGAAAACCGGGACAATCTTAAGCTCACTCTTTCCTGGGGGTTGCGTGCCGTATTTTTCATAATGCTCCCTGCGACCGCGGTCTTTATGGTTTTGGCATATCCTTTGATATCCGCGCTTTTTGGCGGGGGGAAGTTTGATTTCAACTCGCGCCTGTTGACCGCCAACGCTTTGTTTTTCTATAGCATAGGATTGAGCGCCTACGGGGGGACCAAGATACTGCAGTCGTGTTTCTTCGCCCTTAAAGATACTGTTACTCCGGCGAAAATGGCAGCTCTGGCCCTGGCAATGAATATAGTTTTCAATCTGGCCCTGATGTTTCCCATGAAAATAGGGGGATTGGCCTTGTCTACTTCTCTTTCCGGGCTCGCGACTTTCACGCTTCTGTTCTTGCATTTGAAAAAACGCCTGGGGGGGATTGACGAGCGCGCGATATTGTCCGCTTTTTTGCGCATCCTCTCGGCTTCCTTATGCATGGCGGCGGTGTGTTTCTTGGTAAACCGCGCTTTAAACGTGTGGTGGGCCTTGTTCTGCGGAGGGTTATCCTATGCGGTTTTTTGTTTTATTTTTAAGGTCAGCGAATTCAGGATGATCGTTCGCTGGTTGATTTTTAAGGAGAGGGGATAAGTTTATGGAGCATCCCCGCATGCTTAAGGAAAAAATCGCTTCCGCCCCTGACTTGCCGGGAGTGTATCTTATGCGCGATGCCCGCGGAAAGGTTATTTACGTGGGCAAGGCGCGCTCTTTGAAGAAAAGGCTTGCCACTTATTTGGGCGGTGGATTGAGCGATAAGACGGCTGCCTTGATGAACAATGTTTCCAGCCTGGAGTTCGTGCTGCTGCCGAATGAATCCATGGCCCTGCTGGCCGAGGCGGGGTTTATCCATAGATTTAACCCGAAATACAATATAGCGTTGCGCGACGACAAGAGCTTCCCCTTCGTTAAAATATCGGCGGAGGATTTTCCTTTTTTGAGTGTTACGCGCAAAAAAGATGACCCGCGGGCCAGTTACATCGGGCCGTATACAAACGTAAAGTTGTTGAAAGACGCCCTAAAGATCATCCGGCACAGTTTTCCTTACCGTTCGTGTGCCAGGCTCCCCGGGAAGATATGCATATACGGCAGGATTGGCCTTTGCCCGGCTCCCTGCGCCGGCAGTATCGGCAAGATCGAATATTCCAGGCGTATCGCAGACATAACTATGATATTGAAAGGTGAGGTTGATGTGCTGGTGAACCGCCTCAGCCGGGCAATGCAGGATAAAGCCGGAGAGAAAGACTTCGAGGAGGCGGCAAGGATACGCGATCAGATATCCACTCTTGCGGAATTGTCCTCGGGGTTAAGCGGGGTTAACCGTAAGGGGGAGCTTGAAGATTTGAGAAAAGACCTGGGGCTGGACAGGTCCCCCGAGAGAATAGAGGGTTTCGATATCTCCAATATATCCGGGAAGCAGGCGGTAGGTTCCATGGTAAGTTTTTACCGCGGCAATCCGGATAAGAATAACTATCGCCGTTTCCGCATCAAATGGACGCGCGGTATTGATGATTGCAGGATGATTGCCGAGTTGGTATACCGGCGTTACAGCAGGCTGATCAGGGAAAAAAGGGATTTGCCGGATCTCCTGCTTATTGATGGCGGTAAGGGGCAGCTCGCTTCTGCCGTCAGGCAAATCAAAGAGCTGGGGCTGGATATTCCCGTGGTCAGTATCGCCAAGAAAGAAGAGCGCATATATAACAGCCGGAACAACAGAGTATTGACTTTTTCCCGGGATACCCCGGCTTTGAATCTTATCCGCCGGGTCAGGGATGAAGCGCATAGGTTCGCCGTAAGGTATCACCTGCTATTGCGCAGGAAGGAGCTGATAGGGAGATGACGCCGTTTGCGGTAAGGGTATATAAAGTTGTCCTGGGGATACCGATAGGTCAGGTGCGCAGCTATAAATGGGTGGCCAGGAAAGCGGGGTCCCCCGGGGCGTGCCGGGCTGTCGGGCAGGCTTTGAAACGCAATCCGTATCCGTTGATTATACCATGCCACCGGGTGGTAAAAAGCGGCGGAGGCGCGGGGGGTTATGCGTTGGGCGGGGATAAAAAGAGGCTGTTGCTGGATTTGGAGAAAAAAATAGCGAAATGTTTGGGAGACTAAGAAAGAAGCATAAAGAAACTCCGGCGGGGGTGCGCGTTGACCCGGTTTTCCAGGGGGCCAGATTTTTCCTCTTTTTCTTGAGCCTGGTTTTGTTCTTCGGGGGATTGCCTTTTATCCTGGCCTTCGCTTTAGGATATAAATACAACGTGCGCACGATGTCCTTTGTCAAGACAGGGTTGATTTATATAAAAACCCAGCCCGAAGGGGCGAGCGTTTATCTCAACGGCAGGCTTATCCCCGAGAAGACCCCGGCAAGCATAGAGGAGCTTTTGCCGGGGGTATATAGAATAGCGTTGACGATGGAAAAATATTACCCCTGGAAGTCGGAGGTGGATGTGGAAGCCGGCAAGGTCAGCCGCGTCGATAAGGTCATATTATTCCCCCTGAAGCCGGATTTGCAGAGATTGAACCAGGAAGGGTTCGATCTCTTTCGCGTGGATGCCGAGAAGGGAGAGGTTTATTATATGGACCGGGAGGGCAGGATTATTTACAGGTCGGATTCCGCGGGAGAAAATTTCGAGGATATTGCGAGCCTCCCGGAAAAATTCGGGCAGATTTCCGGCTGGGATATCTCTCCGGACAGGGGCAGGTTGTTTGTTTATGGGCCGCACCAGGTCAGCGTGGTGTCTTTGGACAGCCGCAGCAATTATGAGTATCCCGATTCTTTCGTGAATCTGGATTATTCGCGCGAAAAGGTGATCAGAGTCTTTTGGCATTCGGACAGTTACCATCTCATAGCGGTAACCAACAGGCATGTGGCAGTGGTCGAGTCCCGGGCGCTGTCAAAACCGGTCAACCTGGTGGAATTGGATAAGGAGCCCGTCGAAGTATTCTATGACGTTAAGCGCCAGACATTGTATTTTAGCGACAGCGCCAAGTATGCGGACGGCACTCCCCGCAAAAATCTTTATAAACTGGAATTGAGCCCGGAGCTTTATATATTGGAAAGGCTGATCAGGAAGACGGATGAGTAAAAGTAAAGAGAGAGACTGCAGGAGGTTTTTCGAGATCGTGCCGGGGTTTTTATCCTGGGGGATAATCTTTTCGCTTGTTTTCCTGTCGATAGTGTTCCCGGTGGCCTGCGCCATAATCATTATCAGTTTCGATTTTTATTGGATTATCCGCACTGTTTATCTGACTACTCTTTTAATCATGGCCCATCACCAGATCTTCCGCCAGAAAGGCCGCAACTGGCTGGAGCTCTGTTTACGGCTGGATGCCCGGAGGGGGTGGCCAGATTTACGCCAGCTGGTGATATTCCCGGTATGCAACGAAGGGCCGGAAGTGCTGCGGCCTTCCCTGGAGGCCTTAAGGGCCAGCCGTTACCCCAAGGATAAATTTATCGTGGTCATGGCCTTCGAGGAAAGAAACCCGTATGCCCATGAGAACGCCGCGTTACTTGAAAAGGAGTTCGGGTCCTGCTTCGGCTCCTATCTTTCCACCTTTCACCCAGACGGGCTGCCCGGAGAGGGGCGCACCAAAGGAGCGAATGCCACCTGGGGGGCGCGTGAGGCTAAAAAACTGCTTGATTCCAGGAAAATAGGTTATGAGCATGCCATAGTTTCCTGTTTTGACGCCGATACCTGCGTCGACCCCGAGTATTTCGGATGCCTGAGTTATCATTTTCTGGTCTCCGATAAGCCTCACCAGGCGAGCTATCAGCCTATGCCGGTTTACAATAATAATATCTGGCAGGCGCCGTCTTTCGCCCGGCTGATCGAAATCAGCAGTTCATTTTGCCAGATGATCGAAAGTATGCGCCTGGAGAAATTTGTCACCTTTTCCAGCCATAGCATGAGCTTCAAGACTTTAGTCGAGGTCGATTACTGGCCGAGGAATATGGTTTCGGATGACTCGGTTATTTACTGGAAAGGATTCCTGCATTATAACGGGGATTACCGGGTTATCCCGCTTTACATAACAGTCTCTATGGATGTGGCTTATTCCAGTAATATATTCAAGACTATAATCGTACAGTACAAGCAGAAGAGAAGATGGGCATGGGGAGTGGAAAACTTCCCGTTTGTAGCGACCAGGCTGGTAAAGAACAGCAATATCGGCCTGTTCAGGAAAACAAGGCGCCTGTTTCATCTCCTGGAAAGCCATGTTACCTGGGCAGTTTGGGCGGTTATCCTTGTGCTTATCGGGCCGCTGCCCATATTTTTTGGAGGGAGATTCTTCAGCCAAACGGCGCTCGCTTATAATCTGCCGAAGATTACCGGCATACTGTTCCAATTTACCCTGTTTACCAGCTTGACCTGGATTTTCCTAAGCTGGACGATCCTGCCCCCGCGGCCCAGGGGGATAGGCTGGTTCAAGAATATAATACTCGTGCTGGAGTGGTTCTTTGTCCCAGGCATAATACTGGTTGTAGGGTCTTTTCCTGCGCTGGATGCCCAGAGCAGGCTTATGCTTGCGCGCTACATGGAATTTAATCCTACATTAAAAGGCAATAAAGTGCTATAATCAAATAAATATATTCCCGCAAGCTGTTTTATCCGGCCGGCGTATTTAAATATGCGTTTAATCGGCGGCCGAAAATACTTTCGGAGGGCAATGCATGGATATTAAGAAACTGATGCAGGAGATGGTATCCAAGGGGGGGTCGGATCTATTCTACCGCGCGGGCGGCATGCCGCGGATGCGCATAGACGGGAAGATTATTTCTATGGGTGAGCAGGTTTTGAGCGTAGAGGACGTTTTGCTTGCTACCCAGCAGCTGGCAAATTTCAAGCAGCTGGATATTTTCAGGAATAATATGGATGTGGATTTTGCCGTGTACCTGGAGGAATTCGGGCGCCGTTTCAGGGTCAGTATATTCATGCAAAGGAACTGGCCTTCCATCGTGATCAGGAATGTGCGCAATAATATTTCCACCTTTGAAGAATTGAGCCTGCCGGTGGAGATATTCAAGAAACTTTCGCTTGAAACGCGAGGCCTGGTCCTCTTGACAGGGAGCATGGGCAGTGGTAAATCCACGACTATCGCCAGCATGATAGAGTATATAAACAATAACGCCAAGAAACACATCCTGACCGCCGAAGAGCCCATAGAGTTTACTTTTGAAGACAAGCAGTCGATCATCAACCAGCGGGAGCTGGGGATAGACGTTTCTTCGTATGCGGTGGCGCTGCGTTCGTTTACCCTGCAGAGCCCGGATGTGATGTTTATCGGGAATATATGCGATTATGAAACCGTTTCCAGCGCCATAACCGCGGCGGAAACCGGAGTGTTGGTTTTAAGCACCCTGCATACCATTAATGCCTCCCAGAGCGTTGAGAGGCTGATAAATTTCTTTCCCCCGCATCAACACCAGGAGGCGAGGAACCAGCTTGCCACTCTGCTTAAAGGCATAATTTCCCTGCGCCTGGTCCCGGCAAAAGACGGTTCCGGGAGGATACCCGCATACGAGGTAATGCTGCTTACCCCTACTATCAGCCGCCTGATCCGCGAAGGCAAGATTTGGGAGATTCCCCAGTTCATCGATGACGGCGCGGTATTCGGGATGCAATCCTTCAACCAGTCTTTGGTTAAATTGGTACAGGAGGGTAAAATCAGCGAAGAGGATGCCGCCTCTGCCGCGGATAACCGCGACGAATTTATGCTTGCCTTTAGAGGTATCAAGAAATAAAATTCAAATAACCCCGGAGGATAAGACAGCCATGCTTGAAGAATTAAAGGACAAATTGAGCGATATCGGTTTAAGGGTGGAGAATTTAAGAGGTTATCTTTGACATTGCGCACAAGAAAGAAAGGATAAATATTCTTTCCTCGCAAATGTCCGCCGCGGACTTCTGGGATAATTCAGACCGTCCTAAAAAAATAGTGAAGGAGCTTAAATTCCTTAAAGCGACCGTCGAACCCTGGGATTTGGCTTGCAGAAAGCATCAGGAGCTTCAAGAGCTGCTCCCGCTGCTGAAGGAAAATGAGGACGAGCTGCTCCTTGATTTCAAACGTAATGCCGAAGATCTTTTTACGGCGGTGGAGAAGCTGGAGTTCCAGGTTCTTCTTGGCGGGGAGCTGGACAAGAACAGCGCGATCGTCAGTATCAATGCCGGGGCAGGAGGGACCGAATCCTGCGATTGGGCGGGCATGCTTTTCAGGATGTACGCCCGTTTTGCCGAAAGCCACGGTTATACCGTTAAGACCATAGACTTACTCGAAGGGGAAGAAGCGGGGATAAAGAATGTTACCGTTTTGGTCGAAGGGGATTACGCTTACGGGTATTTGAAAGCGGAACGCGGCGTGCACAGGCTGGTGAGGATTTCCCCCTTTGACGCGAACAAGCGCCGGCACACTTCTTTTGCTTCGGTAGACGTGATCCCGGAGATAGAAGAAGACCTGGACATAACGATCGAAGAAAGGGACCTGCGTATAGATGTTTACCGTTCTAAGGGCGCCGGCGGGCAGAGCGTCAATACTACCGATTCGGCAGTGAGGATCACCCATATTCCCACCGGTATAGTGGTTCAGTGCCAAAATGAACGTTCCCAGCATCAAAATAAGCAAACCGCTTTGAGGATCCTGAAAGCGCGTATTTACGAGGTTCAACAGGAAGAAAAAGAAGCGCAGTTAAAACAGCAGGGCGCGGATAAGAAAAAGATAGAATGGGGGAGCCAGATACGTTCTTATGTATTGCATCCTTATAACTTGGTAAAGGACCACCGTACGGATTTTGAAACAGGGGACAGCGGCAAGGTCCTGGACGGGGGGCTGGACGACTTTATCGAGGCTTTTCTTAAATTAAAGGCCAATAAACGGAATTAAAAATGCTCAAATTGATCAGAGGCATGATCCTCAATAATAAACAGAAAGCGATCAGGAACAGGTTCCCGGGTGTCAGTATTACCCTGCATCCGGAGATGCCCAGTCCGTCTATGAATAAGATGGTGGAGCTAAGCAGGCTGGTGGACCAGGTGAATTCCCTGGAGGCCAGGGTAAAGGGGCTTAGCGATTCCGAACTGCGCGCCAAGACCGGTGAATTCAAGGCATATCTGGAAAAGGAATCCAGGAAATACGAACGGGAGATAGAGTCGTTGCAGCAGGCGATGCTTTCGGTAGTCATGCCGGAGGAAAAGGAAAAACTCAAGGAGAAGATCAAGCTAAGCCGAAACAGGCTTTTTTCCGGGATCCTTCCCGAGGCATTCGCCGTAGTCCGGGAAGCTTCGCGGCGCACTATAGGGCTCAGGCATTTCGACGTGCAAATCGCCGGGGGGATCATCCTGCATGAAGGAAGGATAGCGGAGATGTCCACCGGGGAAGGCAAGACCCTGGTTGCTACCCTCGCCGCTTATTTGAATGCTTTGTTGGGCAGGGGCGTTCATGTGGTGACGGTCAATGATTATCTTGCCCGCCGCGACCGCGAGTGGATGGGGCCGATTTATGAGTTTTTGGGATTGAGCGTGGGGACGATCCAGCACGATATGCCGGACGAGGCCAGGAAAGCGGCCTACGCCTGCGATATAACATACGGGACGAATAACGAATTCGGGTTCGACTACTTGAGGGATAATATGAAGTATTCCCTCCAGGATCTCGTGCAAAGGCCGTTTTATTACGCCATCGTTGACGAAGTGGATTCCATATTGATCGATGAAGCCCGCACCCCCCTGATTATTTCGGGCCCGGCGGAGGAATCCACGGAAAAATATTATACAGCCAAGAATATAGCAGTGCAGCTTAAGGGCAGGAGAGTGACCGAGAGGGACGAGATAGATGCCAAATACAAAGGCGTGGACTTGGGGCAGGGCTTTGACTACATGGCAGATGAAAAGGCGCAGACAGTCGCCTTGACCGAAGAAGGCGAAATCAAGACGGCCGGGCTTTGGGGGGTGGAAAGCCTGCACACTCTGGAGACCATAGAATACAGGCATCATAGTATCCAGGCTTTGCGGGCCAAGGAGTTTTTCGAACGCGATGTCGACTATGTGATTAAAGACGGCCAGGTGATTATCGTGGATGAATTTACCGGAAGGCTTATGCCGGGCAGGCGTTGGTCGGACGGCTTGCACCAGGCGATAGAGGCGAAAGAAGGGATGAAGATTGAGCGCGAGAATCAGACCCTGGCGACCATAACCTTCCAGAACTATTTCCGGATGTACGAAAAACTCGCGGGTATGACCGGGACCGCTTTTACCGAAGCAGGGGAATTCAGGAATATCTACCAGTTGGATGTAGTCGTGCTCCCTACGAACCGGCCCCTGGCGCGTAAAAACTATCCCGACCGTATTTATAAAACCGAAAAAGAGAAATTCGCCGCGGTGGTTGAAGAAATCGCTGAATTGTATGAAGCGGGCAAGCCCGTATTGGTAGGTACAGTTACCATAGATAAGTCAGAAATCCTTTCCGAGATGCTTAAACGCAAAGGGGTCCCGCATCAGGTGTTGAATGCCAAGTACCATGAAATGGAGGCGCAGATTATAGCCCAGGCCGGCAGATACAAAGGGGTGACCATAGCCACGAACATGGCCGGACGCGGTACGGATATTCTTCTGGGCGGCAACCCCGAGTTTATTGCCAGGAATGTGGCTAAACAGAAACTGGACGCGCAAAGCCCGGATTATCAAAAGGAGTACCAGGATATTTTATGCAAGTATAAGTCAGAAGCGGTATCCGAACATGACAAGGTGGTTGCCTTGGGCGGGCTGCATGTGTTGGGTACGGAGCGCCACGAGGCCAGGCGTATAGATAACCAGTTAAGGGGCAGGAGCGGAAGGCAGGGCGATCCCGGGTCGTCGCGTTTTTATGTTTCCTTGAAAGATGACCTGATGCGCTTGTTTGGCTCCGATAGGATAATAGGCTTGATGGACAAGCTTGGCCTTGAAGAGGGGCAGGTGATCGAGCATCCGTGGGTTACCGGTTCCATAGAAATTGCCCAGCGCAGGGTGGAACAGCATAACTTCGAAATCAGGAAACAGCTCCTGGAATACGATAACGTAATGAATAAGCAGAGGGAGATTATTTACGGGCAACGGCGCCAGATCCTGGAGGGATTTTCTTTGAAGGAGAACATCCTTGGGATCGTCGGCAAACTCGTTGAGGAGTATGTGCGGGTTTATCTGCCGCAGGATTCCCCGGAGCCGGATACCGCCGGTTTAAGCAGCCGCCTGGCTTTGAAATTCGGCCTGGAGATCGATCCCGGAGAGTTTAGCGGCAAGGACCTCCGGGATGTCGAGGAGGGCATATCCGCGCGCTTGCTTGGGCTTTACGAGGCAAAGGAAAAATCGATCAGCCCGGAATTGATGCGCAACCTTGAAGGGATGGTCTTCCTGCAGATTATAGACAGCAAGTGGAAAGACCATCTTTATGCTATGGACAGCCTGCGTGAAGGCATAGGATTGCGCGCTTACGGGCAGCGCGATCCGCTCATCGAATATAAACGTGAGGCCTTTGAGATGTTTACGCAGATGATAAAATCCATAGAGGAAGAGGCCGTAGAGTCGATATTCAAACTGCGCCCGGCGGACAACCGGGATAGTTTCCATGGGGTATTCAGTTCGCTGCCGAAAGAGCTTTCGCATCCTGAATCGGTTAAGTTCCAGGCCTCCCCTGAGGAGGATATTGTCTCCAGGCAGGCGCCCCAGGAAAATCCAGCGCATTCGGGACAGCCTAAAGTCGGGCGTAATGACCCTTGCCCCTGCGGCTCAGGCAAGAAATATAAGAAATGCTGCGGAAAATAAATAAAATCCTCCTTCCGGTTTTATCCGGTATCCTGCTATCCATACCTTTTTGCAATCCCGATTTATGGTTTATTTCCTGGTGGGGCATGCTTCCCCTTTTTGTTTCCCTGGAAGGCAGGAAGCCCCTTAAGTCTTTCTTTTACGGATGGCTATGCGGTGTGGCATTCTGGGGAGTGACTATTTATTGGCTTGTGCATGTCACTTTGGCAGGCCAGATCGCGTTAATTACTTATTTGGCTCTTTATTTCGGAATATTCTCTTGTGCGCTCAGTTATTTCCGCGCGTTGCCTCCCGGCAGGTTTTTGTTCTTTGTTCCGGGTTTGTGGGTTTTGCTGGAGTACGCCAGAAGCCATCTGCTCACCGGTTTTCCCTGGGCGCTGGCAGGGTTGTCGCAATATAAGAATATTCCGGTTATCCAGATATCCGATATAACCGGTTCCTGGGGGGTTTCTTTTATTCTTTTGCTGTCGAATGCGGCCTGTTATCTTGTTTTGCGCAAACGCCTGGGGATGAAAAATGCTGTTTTATGCGCCTGCGTGCTGTTTTTGACCCTGGGGTATGGTGTGTTTAATATTTTCTCCCGCTCGGGGGAGCCTGCGCGCAGCGAACGGTCTCTTGATATCTCTGTGATTCAGGGAAACATAGCGCAGGAGATGAAATGGGAAAAGAAGGCGGCTTCTGCCATCCTGGGGACTTATGCGGGCTTAACCGCCAAAGCGGCCGGAGAAGGCGGAGGAGAGTTGATTGTATGGCCGGAGGCCTCCATGCCTTTTGTATTTGCCCAGCCGGGTACGGATTATCAGTTTGCGCGGGTTTTCGATTTGGCTTCGGATACCGGAAGGTACATTTTGATAGGCGCCGTCTCATTCCAGGGGGGGAGGTATTTTAACAGCGCCATCCTCGTTGACAAGTCAGGGGAGGTGTCCGGTTTATACAATAAAATCCATCTCGTCCCGTTCGGCGAGTATATCCCGCTTAAAGACACCTTTCCTTTTTTAAGATCGTTTGCCCCTATCGGGGATATTGAGCCCGGGAGGGAATATACGGTTTTTGACCGTCCCGCGCCTTTTTCTGTGCTTGTTTGTTTCGAAGACCTTTTCCCGGAACTGTCCCGGGAGTTCGTGAAGAGAGGGGCAGGTTTTCTGGTCAATATAACCAATGACGCCTGGTATAAAGAAAGCAGCGCCCCGTACCAGCATCTGGCGGCGTCTGTCTTCAGGGCTGTCGAGAACCGCATATATGTTGTTCGTTCCGCCAATACCGGCGTTTCAGGGTTTATAGACGCCTTAGGCAGGGTATCGCCTTTATCCGGGGGGGATAAAGGCAAAGAGATATTCGCGAGAGGATGCATGAGCAGGCGCATCGATTTAAAAAAAGGAGGGATAACTCTCTACAGCCGTTACGGAGATTTTTTTGTATTATTTTGTTTGTTTTCGGTAGCGCTTTCTGTATTACCCTGTGTCAGGAAATGCCGCTAAACAGCTTTCCGGATTTGGTTATTTCCGGTGTTTCTCTTGCGGTTCCATATGCACCACGATGTCGGTTATTTCCGGGATTGATGTTTTGATCGCTTCTTCAATACGGTAGCTTATTTGGTGCGCATTATCTATGTGCATATCGGGGTTGACCTGCACATGCAGGTCGATATGCACATCATCGATCCTTCCGCGGCTGCGTATCTTATGGCAGGCGCGCACCCCTTTTACTTTCAATACGATTTCTTTTATCCTGTTGTCATCCAGGAATACGGCCGTGTCACAAAGGATATCGGATCCCTGTTTGGCTATTTCAAAAGCGGAAAATCCGATAAACAACGATATCAACATAGTGATTAAAGGGTCAAGTATAGTAAAACCGAGCCATGAAGCGGCAAGGGACAGGATTACGGCAAGGGACGTGCAAATATCGGCCCGGGTATGCATGGAATCGGAAATCAGGATGTCGCTGCCCAATTCCCTGCCTTTTCTGCGTTCATAACGCATCACCAGGATGTTTATCGTTATAGTAAAGAGCATAACCGCGAAACTTCCTGTGTTTACGCGCGGGAGCACAGGCTGGTGCAGGTGCTCCCATCCATTTTTAAGCAAGTTGAAGGATAATATAAAGAGCATCGCGGATATGACCAGGGAAAACAGCGTTTCGTATTTTTTGTGCCCGTACGGATGGTCGCGGTCCACGGGCTGGCAGGCGAAATGGATGCCCAGCAAGCCGATAAGGTTAGAGGTGCCGTCGGAAAGAGAATGGAATCCGTCTGCCGTCATACTGGAAGATGCGCTGTTTAGCCCGTAGGCTATTTTTGCCAGGGCCACGAGCCAGTTCAGCGCCAGTATCGCAAGAAGAATCTTTTTTATCTGCCGGTAGTGCGCCTGCATTTTATCGTTCATAGAAATATTGTATAACAACTGTATCCTTTTGCAAACATATTCACCGCAAGCGATTTCCTTGACTAAAACACCCCCCATGATAAAATATCCACATGTGCAGACAAAAGACACTGTTTTTCTTGATCCTTTCTTTTCTTCTTGCCGGCTGCCTCAGGGCAGGGCATCCCGGTTCTTCCCCGTGGAAAAAAATCCCCTCTTTGGAGCCATTTAAAAAAGGCGAACGTGTGTTGATTTTAGCCCCGCATCCGGATGACGAAACGATTGCCTGCGCCGGGGTTATCCAGCAGGCGCTCAAGGCAGGCGCGGAAGTGAAAATTGTCTATTTAACCAACGGCGACCATAATGAATTTGCATTTATCGTCTATGAAAAGAGATTGACCGTAAGGCAGGGTGAATTCGTGCATATGGGCAGGGTACGCAGTAAGGAAGCCATCAAGGCAATGGAGTATCTTGGTTTGCCGGAAAGCAATCTGGTATTCCTCGGGTATCCCGACTATGGCACCTTTAACATATTCAGCAAGTATTGGAGGACCAAAAAACCTTTCCGTGACCGCCTGACCCGCATATCCAGCGTGCCTTATGAAGATACCCCTTCTTACGGCTCTTCTTATTGCGGGGAGAACATCCTGGGCGATTTAAGCAAGCAGATACTCGATTATAAGCCGGATAAAATTTTTGTTTCGCATCCAGCGGACGTTAACGTGGATCACAAATCATTATACCTGTTTCTCCAGGTGGCCTTGAGTGACCTGGAAGGCAAGATTCCTCCTCCCAGAGTTTATCCTTATCTTGTGCACTGCGCAGGGTGGCCCAAGCCGCGCCACTATCATCCGGAAATGGAGCTTTACCCTCCGGATAAGTTCTCAGGTTCCGAGATCGACTGGCGCCGTCTGGATTTGGGATTTGAGGAGCTTGACAAGAAATACCGGGCTACCCTTTTTTACAAAAGTCAAACGGAATCAAGCGCTTTTTACCTGTCGGCTTTTTCCAGGGAGAACGAATTGTTCGGCGATTACCCTGTCGTGGAGTTGTTCCCGCAGGAATCCGCAGAGGGCAGGCCCGTATCGTTTTTCGGGGCTTCAAGGATGTTTGAAGAAGAGGTTTCTCCCGAGCGGGGCGATTCCCGGGATGACCGGGGAAAGACATATGGGAAGGTCAGTTATGCCGAGGAAGACGGATATTTTGTAGTGAAAATAGACAAGCCGCGTAAAACAGGCCGGAGGTTCGGCGTGTTGTTGTATATATTCGGATACAGCAGGGATACGGTGTTTTCCGCCATGCCAAAAATACGCATTATCACGGCGGCTAACAAATGCAGGGTTTTTGACGCCCAGAAAAGAGTGGTTAATTCCGGGGTTATGCTGGAATCCGCTAAAGGCCATTTGTCTTTGAAAATACCGCTCAGCCTGTTAGGCGACCCTGATTATGTGTTGACTTCTCTCAGGGCGTTTCATGGCACCCTGCCCGTCGATGCGGTGGGTTTCCGTAAAGTGAAGATCAGAAGGGACAATCCGTAAACAGGTTTTAACAGGAGGGGAGATGCTGGAATTCAAGACGGTAGCCATAAAGAAGCCCGCCGACCTCAATTTCATACTCGGACAGAGCCATTTTATCAAAACAGTGGAAGATCTGTACGAGGTCCTCGTCAATGTGCCCGGGGCTAAGTTCGGTTTAGCCTTTAGCGAGGCTTCCGGGGAATGCAAGGTCAGAAGCGAGGGGAATGATGCGGAATTGAAGGAGCTGGCTTGTGCAAACGTTCTCGAACTTGCCTGCGGACATATTTTTATCATTTTTATCGATGGGGCTTATCCCGTAAGCGTGCTCAATGCCGTGAAGACTGTTCCGGAAGTATGCGGCATATATTGCGCTACCGCAAACCCCACGGAAGTAATCATCGCCCAGACCGGCAGCGGCAGGGGAATAATGGGGGTGGTTGACGGTTCAAGCCCCCGGGGGATAGAGGCGCCCGGGGATATCGCCTGGCGTAAAGACCTCCTGCGCAAGATAGGTTATAAGCTTTAAGAATATTATTGCAATCGGCGGCCTTATTGTTATAATTGGTTAACTTATACTGTTATGAATCTTAAGAAAATTCGGAAAATCTTCAGCAGGTTTATGGCCTGGGTTGGCCTGAACATATGCTTCCTGATAGTCAAGACAATCCCGCCGGGCTGTCTTTATAAGTTCGCGCAAAGAATATCGGTTTTAGCCTATATTTTTGCCAGGAAACATAAGGATATCGCTTTGTCCAGCTTAAGAGTGGCTTTTGGGAAAGAAAAGGGCGAAGAGGAGCTGGAGCGCATCGCCCGGGATTGTTTCTCCAATATCGCCAAGGGCGCGGTTGAATTGATGTTTTTTTTCGACAAGCCCCGGCTTTTAAAGGATAAAGTAGAGTTTGTTGGAGTCGAGCATCTGGATAGGGCGTTGGCTAAAGGCAAAGGAGTTATCCTGGTAAGCGCCCATTTCGGAAATTTCCCTTTGCTTCTCGGGAGGCTGGCGGTAGCCGGATATAAGACGGGGGGGATAATGAAACCGATGCACGACACCCGCATGGAAGAAGTCTTCCGCAAGAAAAGGGATAAATACGGCGTAAGGACGATTTACAGCCAGCCCCGGAATACTTGTGTTAACGAAACTATTCAGGCCTTGCGCAATAACGAGATAATTTTTATTCCCATAGACCAGAATTTCGGTTCGGGAGGGGTTTTTATCGAGTTCTTCGGGCAGAAGGCAGCTACGGCTACAGGCCCGGTTATCCTCGCTCAACGTACGGGCGCGGCGCTAATACCCTGTTTTATTATCCGTCAACCCGGGGATTGCCATAAGGCTGTTTTCGAACCGGAGATGGAACTTGTCCAGGGAACCGGCGCGCATGATACGGTAACTATGAATATCCAGAATTTAACCGATATCATCGAATCTTACATAAGAAAATATCCTGCGGAATGGGGCTGGATACACCGCCGGTGGAAGAGCAGGCCCAATAGTTAAAAGGGAGGAGTTTGATGCCAGGCGAGGAAGATAAATGCTGTTGCAGGGCGCAGAAGACCTTGTTTGCCATACTTAAGGTTATTTTAGGCCTGTTGTTTCTTGTGTTGGGAGGGTGGGCTTTCCTGGGGTGGTGGGATGCCTGCCTTGTAGTTTTTAAAGGCTGCGCGGGGTTATTTTTCATTTTCATCGGCGCAGTTGTGCTGATCATGGCTAAAGAATGAGATAAAAGGAGAAAAAGATGGAATCTGTGATTAAAAAAGAAATTGTTTGCGATAATAAGAGGATATGCCGTTTCCTGGCCGTTTCAATTTTTGTGCTGTTGACCGCTTTATCGGCTTTTGTGCGTATCCCCCTGCCTTTTACTCCGGTTCCTTTTACCCTGCAGACATTTTTTGTCCTTTTATCGGGGGCTTTGCTGGGAAGAAAGCTGGGGGGGATTTCCCAGGCCGGGTATATGGTCTTGGGATTGACCGGGCTTCAGGTATTTACGGGATCAGGAAGCGGTTCTTTATATCTGCTGGGACCGACTGGAGGATATCTTGTTGGTTTCATCCTGGCCTCTTTTTTCACCGGCAAGTTATTTACGGGGAAGAATTTAAGCCGGAAATACATCTTTTTTGTATTCTTGTGCGCAGATTTTATCCTTTTATGCAGTGGCGCCCTCTGGCTGAAAGCTTATATGGGTTGTTCGTTAGCGCAGGCGTTTTTATCCGGATTTCTGCCTTTTGTTTTCGGGGATATTCTGAAGGCAGTTTTTGCAGTATTCGTTTTCTGTAAGACGCATTCCCGCGTCAAAGAGTTTATTTGTTAAGCGGTAGTCGCAAAAAGCCTCTATTCGATTAATGAAAAACCTGGCGCTTAAACTCTGTTCGCTGTTTTTCCTTTCTTTATGGCTTGGTTTTTACGCCAATTCTTCGGGGATGAGCGCGCATCAGGCTCTCTCCATCAGCATATTCTCCGCTTCTATATTAGGCACGCTTTTCTTTTGGGATTTCCGCCTTAGCTTTGCTTTTATCGGCACTTCCATCCTGTTGATGACCAAGACTATAGATCTGGAGCATGTTATCGAATTCTCCTCGCTTGAAGTCATACTCTTTCTGGTAGGGATGATGGTGGTGATCGGACTGCTTAAAGATTCCGGGGTTTTCGCCTGGATCGTCAGTATTATCCTGCGTATTCCCGGGCTTACCGGGAGAAAATTTGTGCTTATCATAGGGATCGTATCCGCTTTGCTCGCATGCGCCATCGATGAAGTCACCTCGATAATATTTATGGTTGTGGCGGTATTGGAGATTTGTGATTATTTTGAGGTTAACCCGGTGCCTTTTATCCTTGTTTCCGTGCTCTCTACGAACATCGGTTCCTCCGCTACGGTATTGGGGAACCCGATCGGCATCCTCATCGCCTCGAAATCAGGGTTAAGCTTTGAGGATTTTATCGTCAAGGCTTTTCCTTTGGCGGCCATTTGCCTTCTGGTTACGCTTTTTATCCTGCTCTCCTGGTATAGGAAACCGATTAAGCTGTTGGATGAGCAGATGAAGAAGCTGGGGGCCAATGATATATTGATCAGGCTGATTTCCGTTCCCCCGGACAAGAACCTTAAAGTCAACCTGACGATATTCGCCTCGATGTTGTTTTTTATATCCCTCCACAGGCGCATGGAAATGCTCTGGAGCCTGCCCGCTAATACCGTGCTTTTGGTGGTGCCTCTTGTAGCAAGCGGACTGGTAATGATATGGAGGCATAATAAAGCCAGAAAATATATCGAGAAAGACGTGGAATGGTGGACTCTTCTTTTCTTTCTTCTTCTTTTTGTCCAGGCGGGGACTTTGAAATATACGGGGGCTACCGTTTTTATCGCCAAGCGCCTGCTTTTTGCCTGCGGGAACAGTTTGGACCTGTTGATTTCCGCGATACTCTGGATAAGCGCGATAGGCTCGAGTATACTGGATAATGTAGTGCTGGTGGCGGCTTTTATACCCGTAGTCCAGGGTTTTCAGAGTTTAAGCATAAATATCCAGCCTTTATGGTGGGCTTTGCTTTTTGGAGGTTGCCTGGGGGGCAATATAACCCTTATTGGCTCTACCGCCAATATCGTTGCTATAGGCATGCTGGAGAAAGAGAAACGCATAAAGATAAACTTTTTAACCTGGTTTTGGGTGGGGTTAAGCGTGGGTTCCGTCACTACGGTTATTGTGATGGCGGCGCTGGTTTTTATACCTTTCTATAGATAGCTTGACAAGAGCGGGAAACTGTGTTATTTTATGGCCGTTAAATAGGAGGCTTCGTGGGTTCCAAAAAGTTTTTATCCGTTTTTATCCTTGTTTTAACCTTTACGGTTGCAGCTTTTGCCGCAGAAACAGATGTTTCCGGCAAGGCGGATGAAACTGGGGCCACGGCAGGCGGGCAATCCCAGGAAATTCAGCCGAGCGAAGATGACATTCAATGGGTTTGGGGGGAAGTGGCCGGCCTTGATATACCCGGGAATACTCTTACCCTGAAGTATCTGGATTACGAAACGGACCAGGAAAAAGACATAACCTTATCCGTTGACGAGAAGACTTCTTTTGAGAATATAAAGAATCTGGCAGATATAAAAAACAAGGATACTCTCAGCATTGATTATATAAGCGGACCGGAAGGTAAGAATATCGCCAGGAACATAGGGCTTGAGAATCCGGATTCCTACGAAGGCTCATCCGAGGATCCGGCATAGCCTTCATCAAAAGCAGGCTTTCGTCCCCGGGAGGTTTATCGGGGCGGCGGACGGTATCCGCGGATAAAAGACGGTTGTTTCCATGAGGCAGGGATAAAACCCTGCCTGTATTTTATTATGCCCGGTATAAAACTGGTAATTTTTGATCTTGACGGCACCCTGGTTGATGCCTATAGGGCCATTCGTTCGAGCTTTAATTACACTATGTGTAAATTAGGGCTTAAGCCCAGAGGGCCGGAGACTATACGCCGTTCGGTTGGCTGGGGAGACAGCAATTTGCTTAAGCCCTATACCCCGCCGGATAAATTGAGCATGGCTTTGAAGATGTACCGAAGGCATCATAAGAAAAGCCTGGTTCTTCTGTCCCGCCTTTATCCGTATGCCGGGAAGCTTTTGAATTTTCTTAAATCCCGTGGATATAAATTAGCCGTTGCGAGCAACCGGCCGAGCAAGTTTTCATTCATCCTCCTGAAGCACCTCGGGATAGCCGGGTTTTTCGATTGTGTTGTTTGCGCCGACCAGTTGGAACGCGGCAAACCGGATCCGCAGATCTTGAACGAAATAGTCAAGCGGCTGGGAATAAGGAAATGCCATGCTTTATATGTCGGGGATATGGTTATTGATGCCCAGGCCGGAAGGCGGGCGGGGATTAAAACGATTGTCATAACCGGCGGCTCCAGTCCGGCAGCCGAATTGAAGCGGGAGCGTCCTTTCAAGGTGTGTTCCGGGCTCGACCGGCTCCTGAAGCTGTTCCGGAAAATACCCGGTCCGGTTTCCCCTTGACAGTAATGTCAATTGGTAATATAGTAAAAAAAATCATGAATATGAAGTTCAGGGTGTTTTGTTGTCTGGTTTTACCTTTATTCGCCTCCGGGTGTTTTTCTGCCGGAGGATGGAACCGGAAGGCGTTGCATCCTGCTTCCGAGGGATGGAGCAGCTACCGCGGGCAAAAAGCCAGGATAGCGGTAAGTGATTTTGAGCTGAATACATCCGGCCTTACCACGGAACTCGGCCAGGCGCTGAAGGAGTATTTCGTTAGCATCCTGGCGGGCACAAATCATTTTATTTTAGTTGCTCCAACGGAAACAGATTTGATTATAAGCGCAGGCGTAGTGGAATTTGTCCCTGAGAATTCCGGCGGCAAATCCGGAGTAGGGGGAGGAGGCAGCGCCGCAAGCAACTTTATGGGCGGGCTGTTAGGCACTCCTTTAAACAAGGCGACTATGCAGCTCAACCTGCGTATAGTGGATCGTCCGACTTCAAGCGTAATAAGCAGCCGGGATATACAAAGCCAGGCGGTAGAAAACCCGGAGAATAAAATAAATACACCCCGCGACAAGGCGTTTAAATCCGGGTTGAGCGAATATGCCGGTACTCCGATGGGCAAGGTTATTCACGAATGCCTGCTTGAAGCGGCGCGTTATACAGTATCTAATGTTCCTCAAAATTATTATAAGGATTAAATATGGGAAAGAGAAAAAGAAGAGGAAAGCTTAATTGGCGTTCCAAGAAGGCTAATAAAGGCAGAAAACCCTGTTTGGGATAATCCCGGGTATGTCCAATCCCGGATTTGACCGGTACGACTCTGGTTGGTTTCATTCCACCGGCGGGGTTTCTTTTTCTGCCCCAGAGAGGGCCTGTCCGTAAAATTAGTTTTGCCTGTCCGGGTTTCCTAAGCTCGCCAACCGGGTGATGTTTTTTGCGTATCCTGCCTTAACTCCCGGAGAACAACCAACAATATATTTTTGTCCAAGAGAAAGCGTTTCTTTTAACTTCTATTCCGCTATCCGCGGAATTGACCGGGGGCCAGGCGTCTCTCTGCCAGAGCGCGAACAACTTAATATGATAAGAGCCTTAGCGTTGATTTCCGGCGGGCTAGACAGCCTGCTGGCGTGTAGATTGATAGAAAACCAGGGTATCGAAGTCGTCGGGGTGCATTTTAAGATCCCTTTTTGCAAGCTTGATATAAAAAAAGGGGTATCCGGGATGGGGATAGAACTGGTTGAGTTCGATCTGGGAGAGGATTTTTTGTCCCTTATCGGAAACCCGCGTTACGGTTTCGGTGCGCGGATGAACCCGTGCATAGATTGCAAAATCCTCATGTTCAAGCGGGCCAAGGCCTTGCTTGAAGAACTGAATGCGGATTTTGTGATAAGCGGAGAAGTGCTGGGGCAGCGCCCCATGTCTCAAAACAAACAGGCTTTGAATATTATACAGCAAAGAAGCGGCCTTGGGGATTTGTTGTTGCGCCCCCTTTCGGCGCGCTTCTTCGAACCGAGCCTGCCGGAGAAAGAGGGCTGGGTGAACAGGGACCTCCTTCTTGATTTTAACGGCCGCGTGCGCACCCCTCAGATAAAACTTGCGCGTGAACTGGGCATAGAGGATTATCTTACGCCTGCCGGAGGGTGCTTGTTGACCGATCCCTGTTTTTCCAGGAGGCTGGAGGAGGCGCTTTCGCATGACGAGTTAAGCTTGGATAACCTGGAACTTTTGAAGGTGGGCAGGCATTTCCGCCTGGGGGATAAATTAAAGCTTGTCGTAGGCAGGAACAAAAATGAGAACGGGATTCTTTTAAGCCTCGCCAGGGACGGGGACTGTTTGTTTTTCCCGCACAAGGAGCTGGCGGGACCGGTTTCTTTGACCAGGGGCGTTTTGAGCGAGGACTCCGCCGTTCTTTCTTCCCGGATAACATGCGCTTATTCCGATACCGGGGGATTGGAAGAAATAAGCGTGTTCTCGCGGCTTATGCCGGGAGCCGAGCGTATCGAACGCAGAACAACCTGTTTCCCCAAAGAAAACTTCGCGCACCTGTTGATATGAAAGAGGCGTTGTTTTATACAAAATTGGATTCCGGGAAAGTGCGTTGCCGGCTGTGCGCGCACGGCTGCCTGATCCGTAAAGGCGCTTCCGGCTTTTGCGGGGCCCGGTTGAATGCGGACGGTTCGTTATATGCGTTAAACTATTCTAAGCTTGTCGCCATGAACGCGGACCCCGTGGAAAAAAAGCCTCTTTACCATTTTCTCCCCGGCACATCGGCATTTTCCATCGCTTCCGCAGGATGCAATTTCCGGTGCGGCTTCTGCCAGAACTGGAGCATATCGCAGGCCGGAAGCGCTTCTATGGAGCTGGGGCAGGAGATTCCTCCCGCAAGCGTGGTCAAATTGGCATTGGAATACGGGTGCAAAAGCATAGCCTATACCTATACGGAACCAACGGTATATTTTGAGTTTGTCCTGGATACGGCAAGATTGGCCAGGGAGGCGGGGTTATACAATATATTCGTGAGCAACGGTTATATTTCATGCGAAGCCGCCCGCCTGCTTTATCCGTATCTCGATGCGGCCAATATTGACCTTAAATTTTTCCAAGATTCCTCCTATAAAAGGATTTGTTCTGCCCGTCTGGCTCCGGTTATGGAGTCGATCGCTATGCTTAAGGATTGCGGGGTTTGGCTGGAGATATCCACTCTGGTAATCCCGGGCGAAAACGATTCTCCCGGTGAGCTTTCCGGGATTGCCGGGTTCATTGCCGGGCTGGACAGGGATATACCATGGCACGTCTGCCGTTTCCATGCGGATTACAAGTTTGTTTCCCGCCGGGATACCCCGGAAACCATGCTTAAAACAGCTTTTGAGACAGGGAAAGAGGAGGGGTTACGTTATGTATATGCCGGGAACACGCATTCCTGGGGCCAGGATACTTTATGCCCTTCATGCGGGAAAACCGTGATACACAGGGAAGGTTTTGGCGTGAGAGGAGTCTTCTTAAACGGGGGCCAATGCGCTTTTTGCGGAGGGGGGATAGCCGGTTTTTTCGCCCGGAATAAAAACGGCTATTGACAGTTTTTTTGCCAGGGAGTAAAATATATCGTTAACTTAGCTCGCCCCAAATTACCCCTATGAGGCAATAGGGGTAATATTTTACCTAAATTTTATGCTGGAAAAAAACAATAAATTTAATCCTAAGAAGTGTGTTGTCTTTTTTGATTTCGATAATACCATAGCTACCTGCGATGTTTTCGATAATATGCTGCTGCTTTTTTCCAGGGATGACCGCTGGATGGAGCTGGAAAAGCGCTGGAAAAGCGGGCGCATAGGGTCAAAAACGTGTATGGAAGGGCAGCTCAGGGGCATGCGCCTGAGCAAGAAGTCCCTGGATTCCTATCTGACAAAAATCAAGCTTGACCCCTACTTTAAAATACTATACAGATTCCTGCGGGCTAAAAAAGTCAAGACTTTGGTCTTGAGCGACAATTTCGATTACGTACTTAATAATATACTCAAGATCAACGGGGTAAAAGGGTTCAAAGTTATCGCCAACAAGCTGCATTTCTCCCGGGATAAGATCGTTACCGACTACCCCTTCAAGAACAAGGATTGCCAGATCTGCGCGCATTGCAAGACCAAGAACCTCCTGGATAACACTCCCAAGGATTATAAGGTGATTTATGTGGGCGACGGAAGTTCGGATATCTGCCCGGCCAGGCGCGCCGATATGGTGTTTGCCAAAGAAGGGCTGCTCAGGTATTTCAGGGAGAATAAGCTGGATTGCGTAGCTTTCCACAATTTAAAAGAGGTGTTCAACCATTTAAAGAGGAAATTGGCATGAGCAATAAACAAATGATTAGGGTTGGCAGCAAGAACGGGACCGTCTTAAGCGAAGACCGCCTTTTGGATTTGGAAGCGAAATATTGTTCGTGGGGAGATACCGTGCATTACGCGGAGAAGCTTAATATTTTCAAAGAGTCCAACGGGTGTTATCTCTATGACCGCAATGGAGTGGAATTCCTGGATTTGCAGATGTGGTATTCCGCCGCGAATTTCGGATACCGGAACAAGCGCCTGAATAAAGCGCTGAAGAAGCAGGTGGATGCGCTGCCCCAGCTTGCCTGCCAGTATCTGCATGAAGAGAAAATCACCCTTGCCGCCAAGCTCGCCCAGAAAAACGAACGGACATTCGAAGAAAAAGGAAGGGTCCATTTTAACGTTGGCGGATCCAGCGCGCTCGAGGATTCGTTGAAGCTGGTGCGTAATTATTCCGGCAGAAGCCTAGTTTTCGCTTTTATGGGGGGGTATCACGGCAGGACTTTGGCCGCCTCCGCGATTACATCCAGTTTCCGCTACCGGGAGAAGTTCGGGCATTTTGGGGATAGGGCGATGTTTGTGCCGTTTCCTTACTGTTTCAGATGCCCGTATGACAAGAAAAAAGATTTTTGCGATTTGTATTGCCTCAAACAGTTCGAGAAGCTTTTTGAAACGGAATACCATTCAGTAGTCAATAAAAAGAACGCCAAGTGCGAATTTGTAGCTTTTTACGCAGAGGCAATACAGGGCACGGGAGGATATATAATACCACCGCAGGATTATTTTCTCGGGCTCAAGGATATCCTTGACCGTTACGGGATTCTTTTTATCGATGACGAGATACAGATGGGCTTTTTCCGTACAGGTAAATTCTGGGCGATCGAGCATTTCAATATTACCCCGGATATAATTGTTTTTGGCAAGGCCTTGACCAACGGTTTGAATCCTATTTCGGGGGTTTGGGCTAAAGAAAAACTTATTTCTCCCGACGTGTTCCCCCCGGGATCCACCCATTCCACATTTTCAAGCAACCCTCTCGGCACTGCGGCGGGACTGGAGGTGATGAGGCTGATAGAGGAATCCGATTTCGCAGTCTCTATCCCTAAGAAAGGAAGATATTTTCTTTCCAGGCTCAAGGGGCTGCAAAAGAAATATCCCCAAATCGGGGATGTGGACGGGCTTGGACTCGCCCTGCGAGTGGAGATGTGCGCCAAGGATGGCTATACTCCGGACAAAGAGTTAACCGACAGGATAGTCAACCTGGGGTTAAGCGGTTCTTTAAGCGCCGGAGGCAAGAAAAGAGGGCTGGTTCTTGATGTGGGAGGCTATTATAAGAACGTTTTTACTATCGCCCCGTCTTTTTATATTACCGAAAAGGAGATCGATCTTGGCATAGACCTGTTTGAAGAGGCTTTGATCAAGGCTTTGAAGAAGCAATGATGCGCCTTGGATAAAGTTTCCGGGCGGTGTTTATCTTATGCTGAACAGGGGAATCCGTATTCTTAATTTCGATAATAGCGTTGTGAGGCAAAAGGAGCTTATTGCCCGTTATGCCGCACAAACCGTGGATTTTACAAGCCTGGCGGAAGAAGCCAGGCTTTTTATGTCTGCGCTTGGGCGTGAAAGGATAATAAAGGCTTTGAAGGGTACGGATAACTCCCGGCCTACTTTTATCGGTTCGGGGGATTTCCATCACGCCAGTGAAATTCTCTCCGCTTCCCTTGAAGAGCCTTTCTGCGCGATAGTCTTTGACTTTCATCCTGACTGGGATATCCTGCCTCCGCGTTTCGGCTGCGGTTCATGGGTAAGCCGGATGCTGGAAAACAGGAATATGCTTAAATGCGTGCTTATCGGCATGGGTTCGGACGACTTATCCTGGCCTGCCCTGCAAACAGGCAATCTGGGGGCCTTGTCCGGAGGCCGACTGGAGATATACCCTTTCAGGCATAAGCCGACCACGGTATATTGCAGGCGCATATCCGGCAATCATTCTCTCCGCGTCGAAAAGGGCTTTTTGTCGAGCAGGATTTTATGGCATGAGCTGGAAAAAGAGGAAGACCTGGAAAAGTTTATTCTGGATGTGATCGCCGGTCTGCCCGTGCGCAGGGCTTATATCTCGATAGACAAAGACTGCCTGAAGAAGGAATTCGCGCTTACCAATTGGGAGGAAGGGTTCTTTAGCCTCGGGCAGCTTATTTCCATGCTTTCGGTTGTGCGCGAGAATCTGGATATAGCGGGTTTGGATATAGCGGGGGATTATTCGGCTCCATTTGTTCCCCGCCGCTTGAAGAATTTTCTTTCCCGCCTGGACCATCCGGCCGCCCTGCCGGTGGACGGACTCCGCGATGATTTTATCCTGAGAGTCAACGAAAAAACCAACCTTGAAATACTCCGGGCGGTGATCCCTTAACTCCTGTATTTCTCAAAGAAAGAGACTGTTTTCTCGGCTACTTTATCCCGTTCCTGGTCGGCGGTAATGATATGGTAGGAGTTTTCCAGGAAGATGATTTCCTTTTCCTGAGAGCCGATATTATTATAAATACAGTATGAATTCTTTGGGCTGGTCACATCGTCCTCTTTGGCCTGCAGCATTTGTACGGGGGTTTTAATATTCTTGAGCAGGGAGATTACCTTTTTGGCAAGCAGTGCGTTTTGGTGCATGCAGGATACAGGTATTACCGGATATCCGTATAGGTGCACTTTACTGTAATCGAACAAGTCGGCTTCCTTATAGAAGTTTTCCACCTTCGACCTCAGCCTTTCATTTTTCAACCCGTACGGAAATTCTTCTTTAAAATACAACCAGTATTTAAGCGGGGTCCGGTAGATAAGGGGTAGGAACACCCTGGATTTGGGATTTCCCCATCCGTCGTAAAATAGGGTAGGGGAAAAACAATTTAGCGCTTTGACCTTAGCCGGGAATTCATGCGCCAGCATTATCCCGATCAAGGCCCCAAAGGAAAGCCCGGCGACAAATATGTTGTCATGCCCGGCAGAATATTCAATGAATTTATCACGCGCGTGAGCATATATTTTTTCCCAGGATGTCCTTTTCAGGCAGGAAATCGGCTTATTATGGTTCAAGAGCAGGGGAGCGGCAACGGAAAACCCGCGTTTATTCAGGCGTTGGGCGATCGTCCACATCTCTTTCGCCGTACCGGTCAGCCCATGTATTAAAAAACACAGATTTTTGTCTCCGGGCAGATAAAACCCGCTGTCCGGTATCCCGCTATCTTTACGTTTATCTTCTTTCAACGAAAAGGTTATCATTTGTTCCTATCTCCTTCAGCCTGCGGGTGATCTCCAGCAGGTCTTTTTCCTTGAGAAAACAGCTTGTGCTCAGGGTGATCGTTCTTTCCGCTATAAGACGGGCTCCCGGGCATTCGTTCTCCGGAATGACCCCTTTTAAATAAGCGTAATCCTGTATGGCTTTGAGGTATACCTGAGATACGCCAAGCCCCGTAGCGGAGAACTCCTTCAGGGCCAGGTTTCTTTTTTGCGGGGAGTCGAAAATAATAGTTAAATAGGGGTAGCTCGCTTCTTTGGAAGAGGATCCCGTTATCGGCTTTATCCCCGGGGTGTCTTCAAGGCCTTTGATGTAAAATTCCGCTTTTTCTATCTGCCGGTTTATTTCTTCATCCAGGCGCGGGAATGCGCTGTGCCCGAAATACGCCCGGAAGGCCGAGATCCTGTGTACCGGAAACCCGGTATCGAAGTATTCACCCATGGCCCGTACTGGATTCTTTCTCAATTGCCAGAAGGCCTGCGGCATCCTGAAAGCAAACCAGAACAAGGAAGGGCGGTAAAAAATACTGTAAGCGAATAACTCGGCTATCTTCAGGAATTCGGAAACGGGTTCGCGATGCATTATCTCTTCCGCCGTTTCCTTAAGCAGCCGCGCATCTTTACTTTCTTTGCCCAGGGCGATACCCCCTTCATAGATAGTCAGCCCTTTTCCCCGGCAGAGACTGAAGAACGCAAAGTCGCCGAACCTGCCGGTTTGTTCACCCCGGTATTTCGCCCCCAGGCTTTGCGCGCAATCTTCGATAATGAATATGTTTTTTCCTTCGGTCGCATTCCTGATCTTCTCGATTTCAAGCGGGATTCCCGCAAGGTGTACGGCCAGGACCGCCAGTATGTCCTTGTCTTGGGAACAGATATTCCCGAGTTCTGCAGGGTTATAGTCGAAGTTATACGGGTTTATGTCGCATGTCTTAACCTTTAATCCGGCTCTTTCTATAGCCAGCGGAACGAGCGGGCAGATAAAAGCCGGGATAACCACCGTTTTTTTAGGAGAGAGCTTGCTTATGCTCTTTAATATTATATAAAAAGCCGCGGTGCCGGAATAGGTAAGCAGGGCGGAAGGGGAACCGATGAATTTCTTAAAATCCTCTTCCAGCAATCCTTCCGGGTGTTTATTGAAAAGGCAGGCAAGCAGGTCTTTGGTTTTTATCGCCCATCCTGCGGTTGGCGGAATTTCTCTTGTTATGCTCAATGGTAATCCTTTTTTACACTCTTCTTATTCTATGCTAAAATAATCAGAAATTCAAGTTAACTCTCTGCATCGAGGCATAGAGCGTGCAGCGCGGAGGAGAAAGCTGCTTATGAGCGGTTTTGAGTATAAAATATACTCCAGCATAGAAGATATCGGGGAGGAGGAATGGGATTCGGTTTTTGGAGACATCCCGGAAAATTACCTTTTTTACAGGACTCTCGAGCGTTCACGGCTTCCCGGTTTTGTTTTTTATTATCTGGTTGCCCGCCAGGGAGAGGAGGCCGTATTCATAGTCCCCGTGTTTACTTCGGATTTCAATCTGGGCATCGCCGTCGAATCGAGCTTTTCTTCAATTATCGCTTTTGTGCGTAAATTTATCCCGCGTTTCCTGATTTCCAAAGTGTTATTTTGCGGTTCTCCTTTCGGGGAATACGGCATCTTGGGCGTAAAAGAAGGTTTTGCGCCCGGAAGTGAGTTTGCCCTGCGTTTTCTGAAGGAGCTTGAAGGGTTGGCCGCAGAGACAGGTTCTCCTATAGTAATATTCAAAGACTTCTTAGAGGAGGAGACGGTATTTCTTGACAAACTGAAGAAGGCGGGTTTTACCAGGGTTTCCAGCTTTCCAGCGGTATGCCTGAACCTGGATTTCCCCTCTTTTGACGATTATCTGAAGAGCTTAGGCAGATCTACGCGTAAGGGTTTGAACAGGAAACTGAAGCAGGCCTACGGCAGGGGCGATATTGAGGTTAAAGTGGTCAGCGATATCAGCGCCTGCATAGAACGCATAGTATCTCTTTATGAGTCTACATACAGGAGAGGGGCGACGAAATTTGAACACCTTTCCAGGGAATTTTTCCTGCGGGCGTCAAGCGAAATGGGCGAGCATTCCCGTTTTTTCCTTTATTACGTGAACGGTTCCCTTTCGGCTTTTAATCTCTGTTTCCTTTATAAAGATTTACTCATTGATAAGTTTATCGGTTTCGATTATGATATATCCGATTATTACAATCTGTATTTTGTGAGCTGGGCCTATAATATCCGTTGGTGTATAGACAACTCCGTACGCCTTTATTACCCAGGGCAGACGGATTATGAACCGAAGATCAGGCTTGGCGGGATACTTGTGCCGCTTTATGCCTACTTTAGGCACAGGAATTTATTCCTGGATTTGTTGTTCAAATTACTGGCGCTTTTTTTGAAGCCGGGCAATTTTGGCCCGAAGAACGGGAAGGGGAAAGCGTGCCCGCAAAAAAGGTAACTCTAAAAATACTGTTATTGCTTATTATCAGCGACATACTGGAGACCGCAATACATTTCTTTTTCAAGAAAGGGGCGTTATCCGAGGCTGCGCTTCACGTAGGCGATCTGTCCGCGGCGGCTATTTTTCTTAAAGGGGTGTTCCTTTCGCCTTTCCTCTGGGCGGGGTTATTTATTGTTGCGCTGGTTTTTGTCATCTGGACCACGGTGCTCTCAAAGATAGATTTAAGTGTCGCCGTACCCATAGCCAGTTTCAGTTATATTATGGTGCCTTTGGTGTCGATGTTTTTCCTGGATGAAAAAATATCGGCCTTAAGATGGATAGGGATATTGCTGATTCTTTCCGGGGTTATCCTTGTATCGTTGAGCAGTAAAGAAAGGCTTTGCCGGGACAAATGAAAGACGGATTGCTGATTACCCTTTCCATGATTGCCTTAACCAGCATGTGCGATACCGTAAACCAGCTTTTTTTGAAATCGGCAATAGATTCCCTGGGGTTTCCCCTGAAAGCGAATATTGCAGGGATTTTCAATTTCATTTTCCGTCTTCTCGCCAAACCAAGGGTATGGTTGAGTTTTGTCTTCAGCGTGGTATCATTATGTATCTGGCTCCTGGTGCTCGGCCGGGCTGACCTGAATTTTGCTTTTTCGGCCGACAGTATGCATTACATATTCATAGCTTTTGCCTCCAGGTTTATTTTAAAGGAGAAATTTACCGGTTTGCGTTGGCTGGGCACAGGGTTGATCGTTGCCGGGATAGTATTCATAAGCCTTAACTGAGGCGCGGGAAGGCGGTTTACGGGGAGCGGCATGGGGCGGGACTGGATAGCATTATTTATTTTTATTTTTTCTTACCTTTCGTTCGTAATCTTTCCTCAAAAACGTACTTTGGCAGCATTTGCCGGGGGGTTTTTGCTTATCTTTTTACGCGTCCTGTCCTGGGGGGAGGCTTTTTCCGCCGTTAATTGGAATGTCATGGGGATCTTTGTAGGGACCTTGGCTGTCGCCGATGTCTTTATGCGCAGCAGGGTGCCTGCCTATTGTGCAGAAATAATCGTAGACAAGGCAAAAAACACCCTTTGGGCTATTTTGTTCAT
The DNA here is from genome assembly GCA_002441305.1 of Candidatus Omnitrophica bacterium UBA6249. Lineage (GTDB taxonomy): Bacteria > Omnitrophota > Gorgyraeia > Gygaellales > Profunditerraquicolaceae > UBA6249. The sequence continues at coordinate 211,489 of DJVT01000014.1, read as the reverse complement.
CTGCGCCCTTACCGGATTTATCTCCGCGTTTGTGGAAAATGTAGCTACTGTCTTAATTGTCGCCCCCATAGCCCTTTCTTTAGCCAGGAAGCTTAAGATGAATCCGGTGAGCATGATGATTGCCATAGCCGTCTCCAGCAATTTACAGGGGGCGGCGACTTTAATCGGCGATCCTCCGAGCATGCTCCTGGGAGGGGTGGCCAAGATGAATTTCGGAGACTTTTTTCTTTACAAAGGCAGGTTGAGCATATTCTTTGCCGTAGAACTCGGCGCGCTGGCATCCCTTGTTGTCCTTTACTTTCTATTCGCCCGGCACAGGCAAAAAACCCGCATTATCCCGGTGGAAAAAGTATCTTCCTGGGTCCCCACCTGGATTCTGACGGGGTTGATTGTTACGCTGGCTTTATCTTCTTTTATCGATACGGGTTGTGAGTATGCGGCTGGAATGATCTGTATGGCCTGCGGAGCCGTTTCGTTGTTTTGGGACAGGTTGTCTACGGGCCGCTCCGTATTTCCCGCGCTCAAGGGGCTTGATTGGGATACTACTCTTTTTCTTGCGAGCATCTTTGTCATAATAGGGGCGCTTTCCCTCACCGGATGGGTAGACAGGCTGGCAGATTGCCTTGCGGGGCTCGTGGGGGGCAATATATTCCTCGCTTATACCGCCATAGTATTTTTTTCGGTGATGGTTTCGGCTTTTGTCGACAATGTGCCTTTTTTGGCTGCCATGCTTCCCGTGGCGATGAATATGTCTTTAAGACTTAATATTGAACCCGCTTTATTCCTGTTCGGCCTGCTTATCGGAGCCAGCCTGGGGGGGAATATTACTCCTATCGGGGCATCGGCGAATATCGTATCCTGCGGATTGCTTAAAAAAGAGGGGTATATTGTCAGATTCGGAGATTTTGTAAAGATAGGCGTTCCTTTTACTCTTGCCGCCGTCCTTTCCGCCTATTTATTTGTCTGGTTTGTGTGGAAATGATAAAAACTTTTACGGTTAAAGGCAAACTTATCGCCTTCCTTGCCTTATTCACGCTGCTCCTGTATGCGCAAGGGAGTTTTCTCCCGAGGGCCCTTTTCTTCTCCTTTTGCGGGGCTGCTGCGGCGGAATCGCTTTTCTTCTTTCTAAAGAAACAAAAATTTTCTTTCCCTTCCAGCTCCGCGATATCCGCTTTGATTGTGGGGCTTGTTATTGCCGGAGACGAACCGTGGTGGGTAATATTTCTTTCTTCCCTGGCGGCCATATCGTCGAAGTACCTGATCCGCTTCCGCAAAAAACACATATTTAATCCCGCCGCTTTCGGGATATTCTTTGTCTTTATCCTGTTTAAGGCCAACACGCAGTGGAGCGGCACGTTCTTATGGCAGATTCTTGTCCCTGCCGGGATTTATTTTGCTTATCAAGTAAGGAAGATCGGCCTGCTGGCGGGGTATTTCGCGGTTTCATTCCTGCTCTTCGGGCTGCAATCTCTCGTAAACAACTCCGCGCCTTCCGGCATATTCGGCTACTTCAGTTATTTTTATATATTCATAATGCTTATTGAACCGAAGACCACTCCCGTCAAGAATTTTGCAAAAGTCTTCTTCGGTGCTGCGGCGGCATGCTGGATATTCATTTTTGTCCAGGCGCGGGCCGGTTTCGATGCAGAGCTGGCCGCCTTACTGTTGATGAACCTGGCAGTGCCTTTTTTAAACATGATTCCGGAAAGGAGGAAGAAATGAAAAGGACCCTGTTTGTGTTAATCTGTTTCTGTGCAATCTGCGTAACTTCTGCCTATGCCCATCCGCCGCGCGATATCAAGATTTCCTATGATCCTTCCACGAAAATGCTGAGAGCGGTTATCGAGCACGGGACAAGCAACCCCTCCGCGCATTATATTAAAAAAGTAGATATTTCCCTGAACGGGAAGGAAATCCTCCAGCAGGAGATCTCCAGGCAGGATGACGGCTCCTCCCAGCACGTGGTTTATTTTATACCAGATGCCAAGGTAGGAGATGAGATATCCGTGAAGGGGTACTGCAGTATCGGAGGGAAGCTGAAAAAACGCATAACCGTGCAGTAAATACGCGATGTCTTAAAGAAATTACTTGACAAATGATACTAATATAGTATCATTTGTTTGTAAGCGCAAAAGGATACGGGAGGCCGGAAGAGACATGAAATTTATAACCCGCGACAGTGATTATGCCCTGCGCGCCCTTTGCTATATAGCAAGTAACAGGGAAGTGGTAAAGGTGGATGAGCTTGTCGCAAACCTCGGGGTGCCTCGTCCGTTCATGCGTAAGATACTGCAGAAGTTGAACAAAAGCGGCATCCTGGGTTCGACTAAGGGCCAGCATGGAGGTTTCAGGCTCAAGAGGCCCGCCGCGGCTGTCTCCGTGTTCGGTATAATGCGGATCTTCCAGGGTAAACCGGAACTCAGTTCGTGTTTTTTGAAAAAAGAGGTCTGCCCCGAAAGGCCCCACTGCGCGCTGAGGAAGAAATTATGCTTGATAGAAAAAGGGGTTTTCAGGCAGCTCAAGGAGATAAACATAGCTTCTTTGATAAAAGCCGGGCGGGCTTAAGCAGCAGCGTATCCCCGCAGGATATTCCTTGCGTGCGGGTAAAAAGCATTTGCTATGGCGCCCGCTTTATTGTATCTTGATAGTCGGATACCCCCTATGCGGCTCAGGCGTTTACGGCAGAGGCATGGAAAGCGTGTTTAACGGATAATAATCAGGGAGGTGTGTTATGGTTGATTTCAAGGATTTGCTGCAGAGTGCGGATTGGAAGGCGGAAAAGCATGTCCCGGTTATCGACTGTCCGGAGACGGTGAAAAAGGGACAGATTTTAAAGTTCGATGTAAGCGTGGGCAAGCAGATTCCCCATCCTAATACTACCGAACATCATATAAGGTCCATCGAGGTTTATTTCCTGGCGGAAGGGGATAAGTTTCCCTGCCAGGTGGCGCGTTTTGAGTTTGGAGCGCACGGGGAATCCGTGCAGGGGCCGAATACGAGCACTGTCTTTTCCGAACCTTCGGCGGGCGGGTGTCTAAAGACGGAGAAAAAAGGTACGCTTATGGCGGTCTCTTACTGCAACATACATGGCGTCTGGAAAAGCGGGAAAGAAGTGGATGTTGTCTGATAGGGAGATGTTTTTCGTAAAAGGAGGCGTTGATGGATAAATACAAATGTACGGTTTGCGGATATATTTATGACCCTAAGACAGGGGATCCGGATAACGGGATTGCTCCTGGCACCAGCTTTGAATCTTTGCCTGACAACTGGGTCTGCCCCGAATGCGGCGTAGGCAAGGACCAGTTCGAGAAGGTAGCCTGAGGAGGACCTGTATGTCCAGGATAGTTACATTTCAGGGCGTAAAGATGGCTTTGGCCGGCAGGCGTATCCGGATAGGAGGCCGTGCCCCGGATTTTAAACTGGTATCCCGGGATTTTAAAGATGTTTCTTTTTCCGACTTCAAGGGAAAAACTTTAGTGATTAATTCTTTCCCTTCCCTGGATACCCCGGTGTGCGACTTACAGGTCAAGGAGTTCAACAAGAGGGCCGCGGGGATCAGCCCGGATGTTGTGGTAATCGGGGTAAGCAAGGACCTTCCTTTCGCCCAGGCAAGATTCTGTGCGCTTAACGGGGTAGAAAACGAGGTCATTCTTTCCGATTATAAATCCTCTTCTTTTGGTTTGAATTACGGGTTGCTTATCAGGGAGATTAACCTTTTGGCCAGGGGATCTTTGGTTATCGACAGGAATGGCAAGATCAGGTATATGCAGGTCGCCGGAGAAGTGACGCATCCGCTGGATTTTGACGAAGTTTTTTCCGCGCTTCAGGAAGTCCTCAAGAACGGATAGCCGTCTATGGGAGGGGACAGGGGCATGCAGGCAGAGAAGCTGCTCGAGATAAAAGAGGTCATTCGCAGGAGCTATAATGTAAAGAGTTTCCGCCTGGCAGCCCCCGAATGGATTGATTTCAGCGCCGGCCAGTTTCTTATGGTTGCCTTGGGGGATGACCCCGGGTTAAAAAGATACCTTTCCATTTCCAGCTCCCCTACCGAGAAGGGTTATTTGGAGTTCACTAAGAAGATTACGCAGAGCGGTTTTTCTTCCGCACTGGACCGCCTTAAACCCGGCGACAGCGTGAAGGTGAGGTATCCTTTCGGCAGTTTTACTCTCCAGGATTCCCCGCACAAGATAGCTTTTTTGTCCGGGGGAATCGGGATAACTCCCGTGAGGAGTATGTGCAAATACGCCGTGGATAAGAATATCGGCAAGGATATCGTGCTCATATATGCCAACCGTTCTATGCGGGATATAGTCTTTGCGGATGATTTTTCCGCACTGAGCGCCGCTTATCCCCTTTTACGCCTCGTCCATGTATTATGCGAAGCAGAGCCGGGATTTAAATGCAGTACCGGGCAGATTGACGCCGGGCTGATAAGAAAGGAAGTCCCGGATTACATGGACCGGAGATTTTACCTCTGCGGGCCTCCCCAGATGGTTGCTGCGATGCGCGCCATCCTGGAAAAAGAGCTTGGGCTGGATAAGGGGCTGATCGTCACGGAGAATTTCCAGGGGTATTGATTTTGCCTGGAGAAGGAAGGAGGGCTTATGCCTGCCGTAAAAATTTTACCGGATATATACTCGGTGGGGGTGGTCGATTGGAATGTACGTAATTTCCACGGCCACACATATACGACGTCAAGGGGTTCGACCTACAATTCTTATCTTATCCTGGACGAAAAGGTAGCCCTTATAGATACCGTTTATGGTCCTTTTTCCCGGGAGCTGATCGAGAATATCCGGGAGCTGATCCCCGTGGACAGAATAGATTATATTGTGGTAAATCACGTGGAAACGGACCACTCCGGGGCCTTGCCGGAGCTCATGAAATTATGCCCCCGGGCTAAACTTGTCGGTACGGCTAAATGCAAAGACGGGCTTTATAAGAATTACTACGGCGACTGGGATTTTCAGGTAGTTAAAACAGGCGATGAGTTGAAGCTGGGCAGGCGCACTCTGATGTTCCTGGAGGCGCCGATGGTCCATTGGCCGGACAGCATGTTCACTTATTGCCCGCAGGATTCCCTGCTCATGCCCAACGACGCCTTTGGGCAGCATTATGCTACATCCGGGCGTTTCGACGACCAGGTGGATAAATGTAGTTTAATGGAGGAGGCGGAAAAATATTATGCGAATATCCTTTGGCCGCTCGGTTCGATTATCCTGAAGAAGATTGAAGAAGTAAGCAAGCTGGGCATTTCGATCAAGATGATAGCTCCGAGCCATGGGGTGATATGGCGCACCGAACCTGCGCGGATCATAGATTCATATATTTCCTGGGCCAAAGGGCAGACCAGTAAAAGAGCGGTAATCGCTTACGAAACCATGTGGGGAGCAACTGAAATAATGGCCCGGAGAATAGCGGACGGGATTGCTTCTTCCGGGACCGCCGTTTCTGTATTCGATGTGGCTAAAAGCGACCGTACCGAGATTATTACGCGCATGCTTACCGCGCAGGGATTTATCTTCGGCTCCTCTACGCATGACAACGATATGCTTCCGAATATCGCCTCTTTGCTTGAAATAGTGAAAGGGCTGAAGCCGAGAGGAAGGCAGATAGGGTTTTTCGGGTCCTACGGATGGGCGGGCGGGGCGGTTGAGGAGATGCGGGAGATGCTTAAGGATTGCGGGGCCGTTCTTGACACTCCCGGGGTATCCGTAAAGTACGCCCCGAACAGCGAAGAATTGAAGAATTGTTTTGATTTCGGAGTTAGATTTTCCAATATATTGAATAAATGATCAGGATACCCCCTTCAGTAATCGATTTCTTGCGTACGCAGAGCTACGTTACTGTTTCTTCGATAGACAGGAACGGGTTTCCGCATAATTCCTGCAAGGATATAGTAAAGATTGATCCTGCAGGGCAGCTTTATTTGATTGACGCGTACCACGGGGTTACCGCCGAGAATATAAAAACCAACTCCAAATTAAGCGTCAGCGCGGTCGATGAACACAAATTTTCCGGTTACTGCATTAAAGGGAACGGCAGGGTGGTGCTTCGCGAGGATATCCCGGAAGAATTCATAAAACTATGGGAGGATAATATTACATCCCGCCTGGCGAAAAGGCTCCTGCATAATCTGGTCCAGGAAAAATCGAATGCCCATCACCCTGAAGCAAGCCTGCCGCGCCCCAGGCATCTGATTTGCGTGGAAGTGGAAGCGATAGTGAATTTGTCACCCCTTTATTTAAGAAAGGAAGGTTGATATGGCTAAAAGCGTAAAGATATACAGCAGTCCTACCTGTCCGTGGTGCGTAATGGCCAAACAGTTCCTGAAAGACAACAGTATTGCCTTTCAGGATGTAGATGTGTCTTCCAGCCAGCAGGCTGTGGATGAGCTTATGCAGAAGACCGGACAGATGGGCGTGCCCGTTTTGGAAATAGACGGGGATGTTATCGTAGGTTTCAACAAGGAAAAGATTAAGCAGTCCCTGGGCTTATAGCCGCCGGATAAAGTGTACATATGCGGATTTACGATCTGATTATCATCGGGGCCGGGCCTGCCGGGATAACCGCAGGGGTATACGCTTCCAGGAGAAGGCTGGATTTTTTGATAATCAGCCCGGACGTGGGAGGGCAGGCTGCCTGGAGCGGCGGAATAGAAAATTATACGGGTTACCAGTTTATTACCGGCCCGGAGCTGGCGGTAAAATTCCAGGAGCATATACGCAGTTATGAAGCGGTGCTCAAGGAGGGGGAGGAGGCGGTTTCCCTCCTGAAGGATAAAGGCGCTTTCCTGGTAAAGACGGACAAGGATAATTATTATGCCCGGAGCGTAGTGATTGCCTCCGGAAAACGCCCTAAAGAACTCGGAGTGCCCGGCGAAAAAGAGTTTAAGAACCGGGGGTTGACTTATTGCGCTATATGCGATGGCCCGCTGTTCAGGGATAAAGACGTGGTTGTCGTAGGGGGCGGGAACTCTGCTTTGGATGCGGTATTGCAAATGTCCGGGGTCGCCAGGAAGATTTATGTCGTAAACAGCGCTCCGTCCCTGGCGGGGGATGCGGTTATGCGGCAGAAGGTCGGAGAAGCAGGTAATGTTACAGTTTTCAATGCTGCTCAGGTCGTATCCGTCTCCGGCGGCAAATTTGTCGAAAGAGTCAAGATCAGGAATTCGGCAGGGGAAAGCGAGCTGCAGGCGCAGGGGGTGTTTGTCGAAATAGGGCTTATTCCTAATTCCGCTTTTTCGCGGGAGGTGGAAAAAAATGCCGCGGGCGAGATCATGGTGGATGCGCGCAACCAGACCAATATACCGGGGATCTTTGCAGCCGGAGATGTGACCGACGTGCCTGAAAAACAGATTATCGTTGCCGCAGGGGAAGGGGCGAAGGCCGCTCTGGGGGCTTTCAGGTTCCTTTCTATGAACCAATTTTGACAGGGATGGAAAAAGAGACCGGTTTTATAGAGTTAAAAAGAGTCTTTTCCGTGCTTCACGGGAAAAACGGGTGCATGTGGGATAAACAACAAACCCATAATAGCCTGATCGGCGACTTGCAGGAAGAGGTGGATGAATTCATTTCTGCAGTAAAAGATAAAGATCCTCTCCATATGCAGGAAGAACTGGGAGATATTCTTTTGCATGTAATGTTTAACGCCCAGATTGCCCGCAAAAACGGCAATTTTGACATTGAAGACGTGATTTCCGGCCTGGTATGCAAACTGAAACGCAGGCACCCGCATGTTTTCGGCAAGGCAAAAGTGAAGTCCACCCGTCAGATCATCACTAATTGGAACAGGATCAAGGCAGAGGAAAGACGCAAAAAGAAGTTGAATGCCCGTTTTGGAGGCTTAACCGTAAAGAAAAAAGCAGCTTTTAACAATGGAGGTAATAAATGAAGGAAAAAATTGAAAAGGCTCTGGATAAGGTAAGGCCGATGCTTGCCGCCGATGGCGGTAATGTCGAGCTGGTCGAGGTCACAGACGACGGAATAGTAAAATTAAGGCTTAAAGGAAGCTGCGGCTGCTGTCCGATGAGCTCGATGACTTTGAAAATGGGGATCGAGAGGATTCTCAAGGAAGAGGTCCCCGAGGTAAAGGAAGTAATCGCGTTATAAGGTTTAGGATGCCTGTTCAATCCAAGCTTCTTCGTCTCAAGCGTATCCTTTCCGAATACGGATCATGCCTGGTTGCGTTTTCCGGAGGTGTAGACAGTTCTTTTTTGCTTAAGGCATGTTCTCTTGTTATCCCGGAGGAAAAGCTGCTTGCGGTTACCGCCGTATCCGCGACATACCCCGAAGGGGAGATTTTTAAGGCCAGGGACTTGGCAAAAAAGATAGGGGTAAGACTGGAAGTTATCAGGACATCTGAATTGGAGATAGCCGGTTTTGCCGGCAATTCCGCGCAGCGGTGTTATTTTTGCAAGAAAGAATTGTTCTCCCGGATGCTAAAGACCGCCAAGGAAAAAGGGCTAAAGTTCGTGCTCGACGCCGGAAATTTTTCGGATAAAGGCGACTATCGCCCGGGAGAGAAAGCTAAAAAAGAGCTGGGAATAAAATCGCCGTTATGCGACGCGGGAATCACGAAAGAAGAAGTGCGCGCATTCAGCAAGCTATTGGGGCTGCCTAATTGGGATAAGCCTTCTTCGGCATGCCTTGCTTCCCGTATAGCTTACGGTATAAAGATCACCCCTTCCGTGCTCAAGCGTGTCGGCAGAGCAGAGTCATATTTGGCTTCCCTGGGGTTGCGCCAGGTCAGGCTAAGGCACCATGGCAGCCTATGCCGCATAGAAACGGATATCCTCGGCATCCCGCGCCTTATGCGCAACCGCGCGAAGATAGTCGATAAATTCAAGAAATTAGGGTATAATTATGTTACGTTGGACCTGGAGGGGTACCGCACAGGAAGTTTGAATGAGGTTATAAAATAAAATGAAAAAAGTATATTTGGATTATGCGGCAACCGCGCCTACCGACCCGGAAGTGCTGAGGGCAATGGAGCCTTATTTCTACGGGAAGTTCGGTAACGCCTCGAGCCTGCATTCTTACGGGCAGGAGGCGAAAAAGGCGATTGAAGACAGCCGCCAGGAGCTCGCTTCTTTTATCGGGGCAGACCCCGGGGAGATAGTGTTTACTTCGGGAGGGACGGAATCGGATAATTTCGCGCTTTTAGGTACGGCGTACGCTCTGGAAAAAAAAGGCGACCATATTATTACTTCCGCCATCGAGCATCATGCGGTTACCGAGCCTTTGAAGTTCCTGGAAAAAAGAGGTTTTCGCGTGACTTACCTCAAGGTCGATAAGCATGGCCTGGTCTCTCCCCGCGATCTTGAAGAAGCGATTACCGATAAGACTATCCTGGTAAGCATAATGCATGCCAATAACGAGATCGGGACTATCCAGCCCGTGCCCGAATTAGGGAAGATTGCCAGAGAGAGAGGGGTTTGTTTCCATACCGACGCGGTTCAAACCGTTGGGCACATACCACTGAACGTGGATGAATTGAACGCCGACCTGCTTTCGCTTTCCGCGCACAAGTTTTATGGTCCGAAAGGGGTAGGCGCTTTATATGTACGCAAGAGCAGGCGGCTTGAGACATTTATGCGCGGCGGGGACCAGGAAAGAGGGAGGCGGGGATCCACTTATAATACCCCGGGTATAGTCGGGTTGGGCAGCGCGATACGCATATGCCGGGAGAAAATGGATGAAGAGGCAGGGCTGCAGGTTTCCCTCAGGGATAAACTGCTTAAAGAAATCCCTGCGCGTATCCCTGAAGTGATATTGAACGGGCATCCTGCGCGGCGGCTTCCGAACAACGTGAATTTTTCCATTAAGTATATAGAGGGGGAGTCCATGCTTTTGAGCCTCGACCTGTTAGGGATAGCCTGTTCTACGGGATCCGCCTGCACCTCGAGCTCCTTGGAGCCTTCGCATGTCCTATTGGCCATCGGGCTTAATCACGAGAATGCCCATGGTTCGCTCAGGATTTCCCTGGGCAGGTGGACCAAGAGCGGAGATATAGATTATCTCCTGGAAAAGCTGCCCCAGGTAGTGCAAAAATTACGCGCCATGAGCCCGCTTTATGAAGAAAGATAAACTTCCCGGCTTGGGGAAGATCCACCCCGATTTCTTTAACCGTCATATATACCGTAAATTAGGCAAGCCCGATCCTTCTGTCCTGGTAAAACCGCAGAACGGAGTGGATTTCGGAGTTATCGCTATCGGGCCGCGGGTAATGGTTGTTTCTACCGACCCCTTTTTTATTGCCAGCGAACTGGGGATGCGCAAGGCCGCCTGGTTTGCCGTTCACATTATCGCCAGCGATGTCGCGGTAAGCGGGATAGCTCCCAAATACCTGGCGGTAGACCTGAATTTACCTCCCGGGATCACGGAGGGCCAGCTGGTGGAATTGTGGGATACCGTGCATTCCGAATGCAGCAGGCTCGGTATCAGCGTGGTAACCGGCCATACCGCGCGCTATGCCGGGTGTAATTATCCTATGGTAGGGGGCGCGACAATGTTCGGTACGGGCAGGAGATCCAAGCTCATAATCCCTTCCGCAAAGGAAGGTGACGCTGTCATCGTTTCCAAGGGTCCGGCCATAGAGACTACTGGGCTCATGGCTGCTTATTTCCCGGATTTTATCGAATCCTTTTACGGGCCGGCCTTTTTGAAACGAGCCCGGAGGATTTTTTACCAGATGTCTACGGTCAAAGATGCCGCTATCGCGGCATCCGTCGGCGGATTGACCTCCATGCACGATGCCACTGAATGCGGCGTTTGGGGAGGCTTGTTTGAGATTGCCCGGCACAGCCGCGTGGGCATGCGTATCGACCTGGATAAGATAATTATCCAGGAAGAAGCTCGCCTGGTCTGTTCCTGCTTCGGCATAGATCCTTATAAATCAATCAGCGAGGGTACTTTGCTGGCAACGGCGGATAGGCGAAAGGCAAGGGCGATAATTTCCGCCCTGGAGTCGGAGGGGATACCTGCCAGTATCGCCGGGGAGGTGGCCGGGCGCGGCGATGGAATAAAAGTCTTTACCGGCGGAAGCAGTTATGAACTGGACCATCCCCGGGTCGATCCTTTCTGGGCTAAATTCGAGGAGCACCTTTTAAAGAGAAATGAAAGAAAAAATACTCGCTTATCTTAAAGGAAAACATGATTATATGTCCGGGGATGACATATCTTCCCGCCTGGGGATCAGCAGGCAGGGGTTGTGGAAACATATCCAGGAATTGAAAGATACCGGTTACGATATCGTGGCCGTTCCTCATCTCGGTTACCGGCTGGAATCCAGCCCCGACAGGCTTTCCGGGCTTGAAGTCTCGCATGGCCTCGATACCAAGTTTATCGCCAGAAAAGTGCATTATTTCGATTATCTTTCTTCCACCATGGATTTTGCGATGCAGCTCGGTATGCGCTGCGAGCCTGCGGGGTCGATTGTGGTGGCGGAATCGCAGACAAAAGGCCGGGGGAGGCTGGGCAGAAGCTGGGTTTCCCCGAAATACAAAGGGATTTATTTTTCCCTTATCCTGAGACCGCGCATACCTCCTTCGGCGTCGCCGGTATTGACGCTTTTGACCGCGGTAAGCATTTGCGAGGCAATTAAAAGGGCATCCGGCCTGGAAGCGCGCATCAAATGGCCGAATGATATCTTCATTTCCGGCAAAAAAGCGGCCGGCATACTTACCGAGATGAATGCCGAAACGGACAAGGTTAATTTTGTGGTTATCGGCATAGGCCTGAATGTGAACAATGACAGGAAATCCCTCGTCCCCCACGCCACGTCCTTGAAAGAACAGCTGGGGCATGCCATGCCGCGCCTGGTTGTTTTCCAGGAGCTCCTGCGCGTCCTGGAGGAGAACTATTTTCTCTTTGAGGAAGGAGGCCCCGGGCCCGTAATTGAAAAATGGCGTAATTCCAACATAACTATCGGCAACCGGGTGAAAGTGCATTTTCAGGACAGCCATATCGAAGGCCAGGCCCTGGATATAGACAATGACGGATCCCTGCTTATCCGGAAAGACTCGGGGCTGGTGCAGAAGATATTCTCCGGGGATGTTTCGCATCTGCGGTAATGTAAACCAATATAATATTACTGGTTGACAATTAACCGGGTTGTTTTATAATACCCGCATGTCCATTTTCAGGGCTTGCGTTATACTTATCCTGCTGTCGTCTTTCCCCCCGGGCGGATTATTTGCCTATCAGGGGTTCCCCGGGGAATTAGAGCCTCTCGTGATCCTCAAGCGTAAACAACTATCCTTAAAGAGTTACTTTGCGGAAAAAGAACAGGATGACGCCTTTAACTATCAAAGCGGGCTGGAAGGGTTGGTTAACCTCCCGGTAGATGTACAAAGCAGGGCTTTGCAGGGAGGAATGGAGGCGGGGTTTTCCCTGCGCGCTTCGACCTTCCAGCAGGTCCTTGTGCTGCTGAACGGGCAGCGCATCAACGAGCCCCAGACCGCTTATTACAATTCCGATATACCTTTTACCAGGGCGGACATCGAGAAGGTCGAAGTAATACCCGGGGCCTGCTCCAGCCTGTTCGGGCCGGATTCCGTGGGGGGCGCGGTAAATTTTTCTTTGAGTCGCCCGGGCGAGAAAAAGATTGTCTGGGAATCGGGGATGGGAAGCGAGCGTAACGGGTATACTCTGTTCAGCGCGGGGGGCAGGATGGAGAACCTCGGCCTGCGTTTCTCTGCGGAAGAATCCCGTTCCAGGGGGTTCCGCCAGGATACCGATTACGAAAAATTCACTTCTTCCCTGAACGTCAGCTATCAATCGGACCGCCTTTCATGGCAGAATAATTTCGGTTACCAGGAAAAGGATTTTGGCGCCTATGATTTTTATACTCCGGGGCAAGGCTACCCTTCCCGGGAGAACACCAGGACTTATTTGTTCAGCAGCGGCTTAGATTTGGATTGCGGCGCGCTCCGGGTCAAGCCTGATTTCCTCTGGCGTAGGCATTATAATAAATTCGTCCTTGATAAGACGGGATTGCGTTCGGCATCCGTTAACCAGCATCGCACGGACATATTCACCCCGGGGATTTACCTGCAAAGGGACCTTGGCCCGCTGGGCAGGCTTGGTTTCGGTTCGGAGTGGTCCATGGAAAAGATCACTTCCACGAACCTGGGCAGGCATTCGCGAACCCGCTCAGGCATTTTCTTAGATGAAAATATCCCTCTCGGGGAAAAATGGGAAGCCGGTTCCTGCGTGCGCTGGGAAAAATTCTCGGGGTTCGGAGATGTCTTTACCGGGTCATTGAACTTGAAATTTACGCTTACCCCGGAAGTATCCTTTAATTTCGGGATTGCGAGGAATATGCGATTGCCCTCCTTTACGGAGCTTTATTACAGCGATCCCACCACGGAAGGCAACAGCAGCCTGGCCGCAGAGACAGCCTGGAACTATGAGACAGGCCTGGAGTATGAAAATGAAGGTTTTGTTTCCAGGTTCTCCCTGTTTATGCGTAGAGAGAGGGAGATGATCGATTGGGTCAGGTCTGATTCATCTCAGAAATGGCAGGCGAAGAATTTCACCCGGGATGAAGTATTCGGGGTCGAATATGTCATGCATAAGGCATTTAACAGCTTTCTCAGCCTTGACGCCAATTATTCTTATGCCGATAAAAGAATAGACAACCAGGGGTATATGTATAAATACGGCCCCAATTACGCCAGGCATTTGGCCAATGCAGTTTTTAACCTCGATCTTTTCTTTGGGCGGCAGGAGTTCGGTTTTAATTATAAAAAGAGGCCCGGCCGGAGGGGGTGGCTGTTGTTTAACTCCGGTTTGAACTGGGATTTGAACGAAAATACCAGGGTGTTCCTGCGCGGAGAGAATATTTTTAACGTGGAATACCAGGATATCGAGGGGATTCCCCAACCGGGCAGGTATATTGAGGCGGGTTTAAAGCTTAAATGGTAAAACTGTTTGTTTTGGCCATGCCTTGGTGTATAATAAATCAATTTATGTCCGGAAAAAAGGGGGGAGGATATGTTTGTCCATGTTGTTCTTTTCGAGGTAAAGCCGAAAGAGGTTTCCAAATACCGCAAGGACAGCCTTATGTGGGCTTCCCATACCAGGAAGTCCAGGGGTTTCCTGTCATATAAGACTATGCGCAGATACGGGTTTGAAAACCAATATGCCTCCGTGTACAAATGGGAAAAGAAATCCGATCATGACCGTTTTATGGGGAAATACCATGATTGGCTGGTAGGAAAGTCCAAAGCCAAGGTCAAGCCGCTGGGATATTATAATATGAAATTGGTGGATAGCTCGGATTAATAAAACTATTTCCTGTTGACAACCCTGCGGAACAGGGTATAATAATACCATAGCAACAGGGGTAAGGATCTTTAGCCGTAAGGAGAAGGATATGCCTTACGGTTTTTTGTTTCTGCCCCGCCGGTTGTTATAATTTTCTGGAAAGGAGGAAGCAAGGAAATGGCAAAAGGTAAAGTAAAGTGGTTTTCCAATCAAAAAGGCTATGGGTTTATTACTCCTGAGGATGGCGCTGATGTCTTTGTGCATCATACGGCTATCCAGGGTGAAGGCTATAAGACTTTAGAGGAGGGCCAGGAAGTAGAGTTCGATATCGAAAAAGGCCCAAAAGGCGAACAGGCTACTAAAGTAGTCAAGCTGTAAACCGTCAATACGACAAAAGAAGCCCGGCACTCCCATGCCGGGCTTCTTTGCTATGCGGGGAGGCGGTATTTTTGGCGCGATTCTTAACGCGGCGGTCTTAAATAATGCTATAATAAAAAAATGAGTAAAAAAGTTTTTGTGGCCATGAGCGGAGGAGTGGATTCATCCGTAGCCGCCGCGCTCTTGCTGAAGGAAGGGCATGAGGTGGTCGGGTTAACCATGTGTTTTAACCTGGCTGAAAAGGAGGGGGGCAAGCCTTCCTGTTGCGGCCTTTCCGGGCTGGAGGACGCCCGGCGCGTAGCCCATAAACTCGGGATTCCCCATTATGTCATAAACCTGGACAGGGAATTTTCCCGTAAAGTAGTGGATAATTTCTTTAAAGAGTATATCCTGGGCAGGACGCCCAATCCTTGCGTAAGGTGCAACCAGTTCATAAAATTCGACAGTCTTCTCAGGAGGGCATTTTGCCTGGGCGGGGATTTCTTGGCCACCGGCCATTACGCCAGGATCATAAAGACTCCGCAGGGGCTTATTCTCGGCAAGGGCAGGGACCATCTTAAGGACCAGTCATATTTTCTCTACCGACTGCGCCAGTGGCAGTTGAAAAAAATTATTTTCCCGCTGGGAATTTATAATAAACAACAGGTAAGGAAGATGGCTGTTGATCTGGGACTTGGCGTGGCCGATAAACAGGACAGCCAGGAGGTATGTTTTCTTCCTCCCGAAGGGTACGCCGGGCTGGTAAACGGAAGATATCCCGGCAGGGTCAACCCGGGCCATCTGGTTGATAAAGATGGCAATGTCCTGGGGGAGCACCGGGGGGTAGCTTTTTATACCATAGGCCAGCGTCAGGGTTTGGGTGTAGCCAGGGGGTATCCTCTTTATGTCACCCGCATAGATCCCAAAAGGAATATTGTCGTTGCCGGGCCTCGCCGTGAAGCCCTGAAAAAGGAGTTTACCGTGAAAGACCCGTGTTTCCCGGGCCAGCCGTTTAAAAAGAAGGTTGAGATTGGCGTCAAGATACGCTATAATCATAAAGAATCCCTTGCCGAAGCTTATCCGGTCAAAAGTAAACTGAAAATTCGTTTTAAGAACCCGCAGTTTGCGGTTACTCCCGGCCAATCCGCCGTTTTTTACCGCGGGGATAAGGTTTTGGGCGGGGGAATTATAGAGAAAGTTCTGGGGTAAAAATGATTAAAGAAGACAAGGAGTTAGTAAGGAAAATCAAGGATTTGAAGAAAAAGCGCAATGCCATAATCCTGGCGCATAATTATCAGCTTGCGGAGGTGCAGGATATTGCTGATTTCCGCGGCGATTCTCTCGAGCTTTCGCGTATTGCCGCCAAGACGGACGCCGACGTAATCGTCTTTTGCGGGGTTTATTTCATGGCGGAGACGGCATCGATTCTTTCCCCCGAAAAGAAAGTGATTATGCCGGATACTTCTGCCGGATGCCCTATGGCGAATATGATGACCGCAGAGGACTTGAAGCAGCTTAAGCGCAAATATCCCGATGCCGTAGCGGTAGGATATGTGAATACTTCGGCTGCGGTCAAGGCGGAGCTGGATTATTGCTGTACGTCTACCAATGCGGTATCCGTAATTAACGCATTGGGGGACAAGAAGGATATTATTTTTATTCCGGATAAATACCTGGCGGATTATGTATCGAAGAAAAGCGGGAAAAAGCTGATCAGCTGGCATGGATTCTGTCCCACGCATGTGAAGATACTGCCTGAGGACTTGAAAAAAGAGAAGAAATTCCATCCTAAGGCCAAGGTCATGGTGCATCCCGAATGCCTGTCGAGCGTGGTTTCTTTGGCGGACGCGGTGCTTTCTACCAGCCAGATGGGAAAATATGCCAAGGAAAACCCGGCTAAGGAGTTTATCGTAGGCACCGAGTCCGGCATGGTATACCGTCTTAAAAAAGATAATCCGGATAAAGAATTTTATCCTGCGAGCGAACGCGCGGTGTGCCCCAATATGAAACGCACTACCCAGGAAAAGGTGCTTTGGGCGCTTGAGGAACTTAAGGACGAGGTAAAGGTCCCGGATGAAATCCGGGAAAAAGCCAGGCTGGCGATAGAACGCATGCTCTCTATAGTGTAAGGCTGCAATAAGCCAGGTTCTGCGTACGGGAAGGGCTGCCAGAAGGGGTGCGCGGATGAATATCCCGATTATTTATGAAGATGATTGGTTGCTGGTGGCGGATAAGCCAGCCGGGCTTTTAAGCGTTCCCGCCCCGGGGAGGGAATCCAGGACCTTGACCGGAATATTGAACCGCTATGCCGCGGAGAACGGGACAGGGTGCAGGCTTTACCCCTGCCACAGATTGGACAGGGAGACTTGCGGGCTTATAATTTATGCCAAGGGCAGGGACATCGAGCGCAAGATGGCGGATATGTTTCGCGCCAGGAAGGTGCATAAGAAATATATCGCCTTTGTGCACGGCAGCCTGAAGCATCATAATGGAGAGATCGATTCTTTAGTCGGGGGCAAACGCGCCTGTACGCGTTATAAGGTTATCCGGGAAAAAAGCAGTTATAGCGTTGTGGAGGCTTATCCTCTCACCGGAAGGACTAACCAGATACGCCTGCATTTTAAAAACATCGGGCATCCCCTGGTGGGGGAAGACAGGTTTATTTTTCGCAGGGATTTTGCCTTGCGTTCCAAGCGCCTATGCCTGCAGGCAAAGGCTCTTTGTTTCAGGCATCCGGTAACCGGTAAGAATATGGAGTTCGATATTTCCCTGGAACGATGGCTCGAGGATTTTCTTTTCAAGCATGATTGAATATATATTCCTGGGTATAATTCAGGGATTGACCGAGTTCCTTCCGGTCAGTTCCTCAGGCCACCTGGTGATTCTGCAAAATCTCCTCGGGGTTACGTCCGATAAGGTAACCGTATCCGTTGTTTTGCACCTGGGGACTTTGTTGGCGGTAGTGATTTTTTTCAGGAAAGATATCCTTGGGTTGTTCAGGAACCCGCGCATGCTCGGGCTGGTCCTTGTTGCTTCGGCGATAACCGGAATTATCGGCATATCTGCCAAAGATTTCTTCGAGAGGGCCTTCTGTTCGGTAAGGGTGGTCGGGGCGGCCTGGTTTTTTACGGGGCTGATATTGATCTTTGCCGGGAAAGCGAGTTCTTCCGGCAGGCGCACCCCGGGAGTAAAGGACGCTTGTTTTCTCGGGCTGGTCCAGAGCCTTGCGATTATCCCCGGGGTTTCCCGTTCCGGGATAACGATATCCGCTTTGTTGCTGAGGAAAATAGACCCTAAGGAGGCGTTCACCTTTTCGTTCTTAGTCTCCATACCTTTAATACTCGCTGCTGCGGCTCTGGAGGCGGGAAAGATCAACGGCCTGAATGCGGGGGATCTTGGGCATTTGACCGCGGGTTTCTTTTTTAGCCTTTTGACCGGGTTAGCTGCCTTATCGTTCCTGCGCATGGTTATAAACAAGGCGCGCTTCCATTATTTTGGGTATTATTGTTTGTTTGTTTCTGTATTGACTTTAATTTTCATACGATGAGCATAATCGTCTTGGGTACCGTAGCTTTAGATGGCGTAACCACTCCTTCCGGCAGGCGCAATGAACTGCTCGGGGGGTCGGCAGTGCATTTCTCGATGGCCGCCCGCCTTTTTACCAGGGTGGGATTAGTTGCCGTGATAGGCAGGGATTTTCCGCCGCAGCACACCTCTTTTCTGAAACGCAAAGGGCTGGATCTTGCTTCGCTTTCCGTGGGGGAAGGGGAGACTTTCAGGTGGCGGGGGGAATATGAGGGGGATTTAAATACAGCTCTTACGCTGCGGACGGATTTGGGAGTGTTGGCGGAATTCAAGCCGGCGTTATCTTCCGGACAGGCAAGAACAAGAAATGTTTTTTTGGCCAATGTCGATCCGGATATCCAGGGGTATCTTCTGGATAAAATGCGTTCTCCGCAACTGGTTGCTTTGGACAGTATGAATTATTGGATTGACTGTAAAAAAGGCAAACTGCTTAAACTTCTCAAGCGCGTGGATATATATGTTGCCAATGACCAGGAGGCGCGTGAATTAAGCGGAGAAAATAACCTTTTTAAAGCAGCCAGAGCCTTAAGAGGCTACGGGGCAAGAATGGTTTTGATCAAGAAGGGGGAGAATGGGGTGTTTTTCCAGGGGGATGATTTTGTTCTTTCGCTTCCCGCTTATCCAGTAGAAAAAGTGGTTGATCCTACCGGGGCCGGGGATACTTTTGCGGGAGGTTTTATGGGGTATCTGTCCAGGGCGCGGAGGGTCAGCCGGCCGGTTTTAAAAAAGGCCCTGGCTTACGGCACGGTAGCGGCGTCTTTCAATATCGAAGGATTCGGGGTGGAGAGGAGCAGCGCCTTGAGGCTTCCCGATTTGGAAAATCGCCTGGGTAAATTCAAGAGCTGTTTTTCATTATGAATTAAACCGTTTACCGACGGGAGGAGGATAGAGATGCTGGGAGATAAGATCCACGAGGATTATAAGCAGGCGATGAAGGCCAGGGATACTTTAAAAAGTTCTGTATTGAGCTTCCTGAGGGCGGATATGCTTAACCAGGCTACCGCCAAAAAGAAGGATAAGCTTGACGACCAGGAAATCGCCGCGGTTATTAAAAAACAGATAAAACAGCGCCAGGATTCTATCGAGCAGTTTACCAAGGGCGGGAGAGCCGAGATGGCGGATAAGGAGTCCCGTGAATTAAAAATCCTGGAAGCGTACCTTCCTCCGGAGATGCCGGTTGACCAGATCAAGGCTTTAATCGAAGAGGCGGTGGCCTCCACAGGCGCCGCGGGCATGAAGGATATGGGGCGCGTTATGAAGGAGCTTACGGTCAAGATTGCCGGGAGGGCGGACGGGAAGACGGTCAGCGAGCTTGTCAGGCAGAGGCTCAGTGCCGCGCCTTGAGCGGGGGGATCCGGTAAGGGTTTTTTATGAAAGGCAGATTTTGTTTGATTTCTCGCCGTGTTTTGTTAAAATGGGGCATAAGAAAGCGTTATGATAAAATCAAATAAATCCTAGAGAGGAGAAATAAGATGAAAAAGATATTCGTTTTTGCGGCGCTGGTTGCTGTTTTTGCGGCACTGTCCGGTTGTTCCAAGAAGCAGGAGGTGGAGGAGCTGGAGCCGATAACTTTGGAGTCATTGAGCGCCACTACCGCTGATGACTCTTACCAGGCAGTACCCCAGGAAAGCGCAGCTCAGGCAGTTTCTCAGCCCGCAGGTTCGGCTAAAGACCTGGTCCCCCTGCCTCCCCAGGGCCCATATAAACCTACCAATACGGAAATCCAGACCGCTTTGAAGAACGCCGGTTATTATTCTGCATCTATCGACGGCAAGATCGGGCCCAAAAGCAAAAAGGCTATCGAAGATTTCCAGAGCGCGAACGGTTTGAAGGTCGACGGCAAAGTAGGGTCTAAAACCTGGGAGGCATTGGGCAGGTATTTGAATATTTCTTCTTCGAGCGACAAGAGATAACTTTAAGACGGAAAAATAAAAAAGAATCCCGACAATTTATGTTGGGATTCTTTTTTTGCAGTGATATAATAAAGCGATATGAATGAATTCCCGAAAAAATTTCTTTGGGGTGCCGCTACTTCCGCCCATCAGGTCGAAGGGGGGAATATCTATAATGACTGGTGGTCTGCGGAACAGAAGGGGGCCTTGAAAGAACCTTCGGGAGAAGCCTGCCGTCACTATGAGCTTTACCCCCGGGATTTTGCCATAGCCGGGGAACTGGGCCATAATTGCCACCGTTTTTCCATAGAATGGAGCCGCATCGAGCCGGAAGAGGGTATTTTCCGGGAAGAGGAGATAGAGCATTACCGCAGCGTTATCCTGGAGCTTAAAAAGCTGGGCATGGAACCGGTGGTCACTTTGCATCATTTTACCAATCCGCTTTGGTTCAGCCGGTTGGGAGGGTGGACTAAGCGCAGTTGTTTGAAATACTTCCTGCGTTTTGCGGAAAAGATGGCGGCGGAATTTGCCCCTCTGGTAAGATTCTGGATAACTATAAACGAGCCGCTGGTATACTCCTCTCATTCTTACCTGCTTGGCGTTTGGCCGCCCAAGGAAAAATCCGTTTTGAAAACCCTCCAGGTAACTTTCAATATGGCGCGCGCCCATTCGGATCTATACCGCGCTATCCATAAGGTTTATAAGGAGAAAAAGCTTGACCGGCCCATGGTGGGCATCGCCGCCAACCTGCAGGCTTTCGAGTATTGCCGGAATACATTAAGGAACAGGATATCGGTTTTCCTGAGGCATAAGCTGTACAACCTTTATTTTATCGAATTGCTCCTTCGCGATAAGGCCCTGGATTATATAGGAGTGAATTATTACAGCAGGAACCTGGCGGACGCGGGAGGCTGGGGAATACAGCATCTTCTGCTGGATACCTGTCAAAACGGGCATCTCCCTTTGAAAAAGAATTCTCTGGGATGGGACATATACCCGGAGGGGTTATACAAGCTCCTTATTTCGCTTAAAAGGTACAAGTTGCCGCTTTTGATTACCGAAAACGGGATATGCACCGAAGACGACAGCTTGAGGTGGGAGTATATATCCAGCCATCTTTTGCAGGCGCACAGGGCAATGCATGACGGCGCCGGACTGCTCGGGTATATTTATTGGTCGCTGATAGACAATTTTGAATGGGCTGAAGGGTTCAGCCCGCGTTTCGGCCTCGTGCATGTGGATTACAACACCCAGAAGCGTACGGTCAGGGAAAGCGCGAGGAAAATGGCACAGGTTTGCAGGAATGGCTCGATTTGATGGGGAATAAAGATAAGGAATCAATTATCCAGGACCTTCCTTTCTTCTTGGGGCTCAGCGCAGATGAGCTGAAGACAATATCCGGAAGATCGCGTATTGTTGAATACCGTAAAGGGCAGGTAATTTACGAGGAGGGGTCGGGGCCGAGCGCTTTTTACTGCATTGTTTCCGGAAGAGTCGAGATTTATACCGAAGGCAGCCCGGGGAAATGCTTGATACTGGAGTATTTGCACCGCGGGAAATACTTCGGGATAATCTCCCTGCTTACCAACGAACCGCATTCAGTAACCAGCCGGGCTTTGAATGACTGCGCGGTTTTGGTAATCGACAAAGAAGATTTTGATTTTATGCTTAAAAGCATACCCCGTCTGGCCATAGATTTGAGCCGTACCTTAAGCCGCAGGCTCAAACGCAAAGACCTGCACCAGAAGAGTATATTCGAAAGTACGGTGGTTTCCGTATTCAGTTCTTATTCCCAGGCCGGGAAGACGGTTTACGCCTTGAACATGGGCCTCAGCCTGCGGCAGGAAACGCATAAATCAGTTATCGTACTGGATATTTTGCCGCAGGATAAGATTCCTACTCTGCCGCACAAGCTGGATCTGGACCAGCCGCGCATATTCGACCTCGCCTCCTCGGAAGGAATATATACCCTGCCGCAGGAATATATCTCAAAGAGCCGGTTCGGCATAGACCTGTGCTGTTTTTATTACCAGGATAACAACGATTCCTGCTTGAAAAGGCTGGTCGAGATACTGAGCCTGATGGTCAATGATTATCATTACATCATCCTGGATTTACCGGCGGTTATGGACCGGTCGATCATCAGCATCCTGAACCAATCCGACGTGATCCATGTTTTAAGCAGCCCTGACCCTCTTGATTTAAAACGTACGAACAATCTTATCGGCAGGTTGAAGGGCGATTTTGATTTTGACCCGCAGAAGATAAAAGTCATTGTCAATGAGTATAAATTAGCAAAGATGGATTATAGCGGGCAGCTCGATGTTTTGGGCCAGGATATATTCGCCACTATCCCGAGGGTGGAATTCGGAGCGGGAGAGAGGCTGGTTATCGATAAGCCGGATTGTGAATATTCCAAGGCGATCAGAAGGATATCCCGCCAGCTGGGGGACTGTTTGGTCGGTCTTGTTTTAGGGGTAGGGGTGGCTTACGGTTTTTGCCATATAGGAGTATTGAAGGTTATCGAGGAAGAAAAGATCCCGGTAGACATAATCGCGGGATCCAGCATAGGCTCGCTTATAGCCAGCCTTTGGGCGATCGGTAAAAGCAGCCAGGAGATATTGGAGATCACCCGGGAATTCAGGGAACCGAAACACATATGGGGTCTGATCGACATAACTTTTCCCCGCCTGGGTTTTATCAAAGGGAATAAGCTGCGCCGCTTCCTGAAAAAGCACCTGGGGGATAAGACCTTTTATGACGTCAGGCTCCCGCTCAAAATAATCGCCAGCGATGTGCACAGAAAAGAGCCGAGGATATTGGACAAGGGGCCGCTGGTTGACGCGATAATGGCAAGCTGTTCCATGCCGGGGGTTTTCGCTCCCTTTAAATTCAAAGAGGAGGTTCTTTTCGACGGAGGAGTGACCAATCCTTTGCCTACGGAGATACTGGCTCAGGAGGGGGTCAAGAAAATCATCGCCGTAAACGTGACTCCTTCCCGGGAAGATATCTTAAGGCAGGTGGCTAAGCTTAAAGAAGGGATTGCCCCGGGAGAAAGGGCAAGCATATCGGAAAAGAAGCCGCTTGGCTGGCTCAGGGGCATCAAAAACCTTTTTAAGCTCAATATTGTCGATATTATATTCAGCAGCGTAGAAGTGCTGCAGTCAGAGGTCGCCAGGCGGGAGGGCGAGCTCGCGGATATAGTGCTGCATCCTGATACCTCGGGATTATTCTGGTTGGAATTGCACCGTGCTGACGAGTTTGCCGGGCGCGGCGAGGAAGAGGCCAGAAAAAAACTCGACAAGATCTGGCAGCTGGTAAACGAATAAAATAATATGCCTACGGAGGGGATATGAACAAGAAGGAATATTCTATATGCGGTGCGGTGTGCCTGCTGTGCGCCGTTCTTATTTCAGGCTGTTCTACGCTTAAAGAAGCGGCCAGGGGGTTTGCCGGTATTTCGACCCGCGTGCTGGAGGAAGGGCGCAGCAACGCGATAAGAAAGTCTTTTGCCGTTGACCCGGACGCCTGTTACGGGATGATAAAGGAGATATTGGCGGAGAAAGACAAGGAATCTTATATATATGCCGAAGATACGAAGACGCGCATGATCGCCGTTTATATGACTTTGACGGATACCACTCCGGCAGGCATATTCCTGAGCGAGGACGGTAAAGGCCATACATTGATCGAAATCTCGAGTCCGAGCACTTATGCCAGGGAGTATATGGCCGATAGGGTGTTTGGGGGAATGGATTTATTGCTTAAACAACGCGGGGAGGGGGATGCGCATGCTGAGTAAAGGGTCTTCAATCAGGGATTTGATCCGGGAATGCCACCGTGTGGCGAGAAGCAAGGGCTGGTGGGACGAAGCCCGCAATGACGGAGAACTTATCGCGCTCATGCATTCGGAATTATCGGAAGCGCTGGAGGCGATGCGTAACAGGGGGAAAAAAGACGATCTGGCCGAGGAGCTGGCGGACTGCTGTATACGTATATTCGATTACTGCGGTTCGCGGAAGATAGATTTGGATAAGGCCCTGCGGAAAAAGATCGAATACAACAAGACCAGGCCTTACAGGCACGGCAAGAAGTTTTAATGACAAAAGGAGGGGATCATGCCATATGACAGCAGTTTGGACGCGCAGATATTCAGCCGTTTTTGGGAAAATGACAGCGGGAAAATAGTGGTGAGCGTCTATTCTTATAATAACGGTCCGCATAAGATACAGATCGTCAGGGAGGTTAAGGACAGGAACGGTGAGTACGCGTTCGCCAAATTGGGCAGGTTGACAAAACAGGAGGCGGAAGGGGCGCTGCCTTTGATCCAGGAAGCTTTGCAGAATATGCAGTAAAATATGGCCAAAGGGCAAAAGAGGGAAAACTGGGGGTCGCGTATAGGGATTATCATGGCCGTTGCGGGTTCCGCTATCGGATTGGGTAATTTCCTGCGCTTCCCCGCCAAGGCCGCGGCAAACGGGGGAGGGGCGTTCATGATCCCCTATTTTATTTCCCTGCTCCTCCTGGGGATCCCGCTTATGTGGATAGAATGGACGCTGGGGCGTTACGGGGGAGGGTTCGGCCACGGGACCGCCCCGGGGATATTCCATAGTTTGCTTCAGAAGAACCGCTTTATCAAGTATTTCGGGGTAATCGGGATATTCGGCCCGCTGGTAATCTTTATTTATTATCTATTCATCGAGTCCTGGACACTCGCTTACAGTTTTTTTGCCATTACCGGGAAATACACCGCGCTTATGGACCAGGATTCTTTGCGCAGTTTCCTTTCGGGTTTCCAGGGTTTGGAGAAAAACCAGTATTTTAACGGGATAGGTACGGCTTACATTTTTTTCCTGGTTACCTTTTCCCTGAATATGCTGGTAGTTTACCGGGGGATAAAAGGAGGCATAGAAAAACTTTGCAAATTCGCTATCCCTCTTTTGTTTATCCTGGGGATCATATTGATAATCAGGGTTTTGACCTTGGGCACGCCGGATATAAGCAAGCCCGGATGGAACGTGGCGGCCGGTTTTGGGTTCTTATGGAATCCCGATTTTTCTTCCTTGCGTTCGGCCAAGGTATGGCTTGAAGCGGCCGGGCAGACATTTTTCACCTTAAGCGTGGGCATCGGGGTTATTCTTACTTATGCCAGCTACTTGAAAAAAGCCGATGACGTAGTGCTTTCGGGGCTTACTGCGGCCGCCACCAATGAAGCCGCCGAGGTTATATTCGGCGCAAGCATCATTATCCCCGCGGCTTTTGTTTTCTTCGGGCCGGCGGATATCAAGGCGATTGCCCAGTCGGGCGTGTTCAATCTGGGATTTGTAACCATGCCCATGGTATTGAATAAGCTGCCTTTGCCGGCGGTATTCGGGTTTCTTTGGTTTTTCTTGTTGTTCCTTGCCGGGATAACCTCTTCGCTCTCCCTGGCCCAGCCGGCGATTGCTTTTCTTGAGGATGAATTCAACATCAGCCGCAGGCGCGCGGTCTGCATATTCGGCGTAGTTTCTTTCGTTTTATGCCAGCCGGCTGTATCCCTGCTTGGGAGAGGCGTGGTAAACGAGCTTGATTTTTGGGGAGGCACATTCTTTCTGGTGCTGTTTGCCACCATTGAAACAGTCCTTTTTGTCTGGGTATTCGGCATGGACCGGGCCTGGGACGAAATACATAAAGGGGCCGATATGGCTGTCCCGAGGATCTATAAATTTATTATCAAGTATATCACCCCGTTATTCTTGTTTACCATATTAGGCACCTGGCTTATGCAGGAATGGCTTCCTATAATAATGATGAAGAATGTTCCTGTCCCGGACAAGCCTTTTGTCCTGGGGACGCGGGTGGTTTTGTTTATTCTGCTGGTAACCCTGGCGGTTTTGGTCAAGATCGCCTGGCGCCGAAAAAAATATACGGAGGTCAAATAAGATGAAATTATCCGGGTGGATGTTCATGTTCGTTTCCTGGGGAGTGATCATATTTCTCCTGGTATCCTGTTTGTCCAGGATACTTACGAAGAAGGAGGCAAAATGAAACGGGCGCTGCTTGTTTTATTAACCGCCTGTCTCTTGCCTTGCATGAGCGGATGTTTTCCTCTCCTGATCGGAGCGGCGGCAGGCGGGCTGGGTGCTTACGCCGTCAGTAACGATACGGTGGAAGGGGACAGCGACAAGAATTTCGATATGCTTTGGGATTCCGCCCTGGCTACCGCCAGGAGGTACGGCAATGTGGATACGGAGAATATCTCTACGGGGCATATAGAAGTTTCTTTTGAGTCGAGCAAATTGTGGATCAGGCTCGTCCGCCTTACCCGGGCCACCACCCGTGTCAGGGTATCAGCGCGCAAACATCATTTTCCTGATATCAAGCTGGCGCAGGACGTATTCGTAAAGATAATTAGCGGGGTTAAATAAAGCGCCACCCTGTTCGCTATGCTCACAAGGATCCTTGAAAAAACGCAAGGATTTCGCTGGATGGATCTTAAAGGTGCTCAATTTCGCGCCATAAATAAGGCTTTAAGGTGCTCAATTTTCTTCTTTTCTTTTTGGGAAAATTGTGTACAATATATAAAATCGCTTTAATTCAAGCCGAGATAGCTCAGTGGTAGAGCGCGGCCCTGAAAAGGCCGGCGTGGGGGGTCCGATTCCCTCTCTCGGCATTTTAATAAAAAAACAGGGCCAGATCTTTTGATCTGACCCTGTTTTTGTCTCTATACGTAAACTTATATCTTTTTTACGTTAGTAGCTTGGTCGCCTTTCGGACCCTGAGTGACTTCGAATTCAACTTCGTCGCCCTCAGCTAAAGATTTATAGCCCTCTCCCACGATAGCGCTGAAGTGTACGAACACATCTTTGCCGTCTTCGGAAGTAACAAAGCCGTAACCTTTTTGATTGCTGAACCACTTTACTTTACCTTTTGCCATTTCTAATTCTCACCTCCTCTACAGATAAAAAAAATCCGCAAAGCGTCGTTGTTCTGTGAAGCGGCTTTGCGGTTTGTACTTGAAACTAAGCAATTTCTTTACTTCTCCTCTGAACATATTTGACGAAATAACTATACCATGAATATGTTATTTGTCAACATTTTTTATAAAAATTAATGGACAATTGACTATTGTCCAGGAATTGGTATAATGTTGGACAAATTGCCGATGTAGCTCAGTTGGTAGAGCAGGACTTTCGTAAAGTCAAGGTCGGTGGTTCGATTCCACTCATCGGCTCATTTTTGCGACCGGATATCCCTACCGGCATCCGGTTTTGATATAAAACAACAAATTTATGGCCAGATTCCGCGAAGTTCTTAAAAACCGCAACTTTTTCCTTTTATGGATGGGGCAGATCATCTCCCAGCTTGGAGACAGGCTGAGCCAGATGGCGCTTATCGGTTTCGTGTATATGCGCGCGCCGGGTTCCGCTATGCAGATCGCCAAAGTGCTTTCTTTTACTATTATCCCGGTTTTTATTATAGGTCCCCTGGCGGGAGTATATGTAGACCGTTGGGACAGGCGGAGAACGATGTTCACCTGCGATTTTCTGCGTTCGCTGCTCGTCCTGGCAATACCCCTGTTTCTTTTTTACGCGAAAAACCTGGCCCCCGTATACCTGATTATCTTCATAACCTTTTCTATCGGCCGGTTTTTCGTGCCCGCCAAGTTGTCTATAATCCCGGATTTGGTCGATAAAGAGGATCTGCTTATCGCCAATTCCCTGGTTAATACTACCGGCATGATCGCGGCGATCCTGGGATTCGGCGCAAGCGGGGTGCTTGTGGAGTGGCTCGGGGCAAAAAGCGGGTTTTTCCTTGACGCCTTGAGCTTCCTGATTTCAGGGACCCTTATATTCATGATCTCCAAGAAATTTGTCGTGGATATGGATTTTAAGAAGGTGGGCAAGGAGATTATGGAGGTAATCGGCAAATCCGTTTTCCAGGAGATTAAAGAAGGGGTGTGTTATTTTGTGCGCAAGAAGGATATCCGCTTTACCGCAGGGTTAATCTTTGCCCTTTGGTCGGCCCTGGGGGCGGTTTACGTAGTAATCATAGTTTTCGTCCAGGATACGCTGCATTCGGCAACAAAAGACCTGGGGCTGCTTGTGATGTTTTTGGGGATAGGGCTCTTTTTGGGTTCTCTGGTTTATGGCAGGTTCGGCCAGCGCATAGCGCACTATAAGGTAATCTTTGCTTCGCTTGTGCTGAGTGGAATAATGCTGGATATTTTTGCCATAGGGATATATAATTATCCGAATTTTATTCTTGCCGCCTTGCTGGCCCTGTTCCTGGGGTTGATTGTTGCCCCGATAATGATTGCCTCCAATACTATTATTCATAATGTCAGCGATAATGAAATGCTGGGGAAAATATTCAGTTCCCTGGAGATAGTGATGCATCTGGGTTTTTTGCTTTTTATGTTCATCAGCAGCATGCTTGCGGAGAGATTTTCCCACTTATTGATCCTGGTCGTAGTGGGCGGGTTATTGATTGTTTTGGGGGTATTTAATTTATTTTTTACACGTAAACAAGCATGGTTAAGTTAACAGAAAACAAACATTATTCCGAGAATAAGCCAACGCGGAGCATGCCGCTTCCGCCTAAAGTCTATCTTTCCCTTATTCAGCATTTGGGAAAGATCTGTGTCCCGGAGGTGAAAGTCGGGGATAAAGTTTCCTGCGGGCAGAAGATAGCTTCTTTGCCCTCCGGGGTTTACTCGCCGATCCACGCCTCGATTTCGGGCACGGTGGAGGCGATACAGGATTGCCCGCATCCGGTTCTCGGCCGGGCCAAGGCGGTGGTGATCCGCGGCGAAGGGGAAACGGATACGGATTTTTCGCGTTTTATCCGTAAGGAGTCCGACAGCCTTACGGCGCAGGAGCTAAGAGATATCATACTGGAGGCGGGAATCGTGGGTATGGGCGGAGCGAGTTTCCCCACCCACATCAAGCTTAACCCCCCAAAGCCCATAGGTACTTTGATTATAAACGGCGCTGAATGCGAGCCTTACCTGACCGCCGATGCGCGCCTGATGGTGGAAAAATCCCGGGAGATCGCCGCAGGCATTTCTTTGATTACCGGGTGCCTGGGGATAAAAGAGGTTTGTATCGGGATAGAGAGGAACAAGCCGGAGGCGATCGAGGCCTTTTCCGGGATGCCCGGGATTAAAGTCAAAGTCCTTCCTTCGGATTATCCCCAGGGAGGGGAGAAGCAGCTGATCCGCAACATTATGGGCAGAGATCTTCCCCGCGGCAAGTATCCTTTTGATATCGGAGTGCTTGTCCAGAACGTGAGCACGATATTCGCGATTTACGAAGCGGTATATAAAGGTAAGCCGTTATTCGAGAGGATTGTTACCGTTACCGGTTCTTGCGTCAAGGAGCCGGTGAATCTTCTGGTGCGGGTCGGTACTCCCGTAAGGGACCTCATTAAGTTTTGCGGGTTGAAGGAAGAACCGGCTAAGATTATCATCGGCGGCCCGATGATGGGCATTGCCCAATATACCGATGATGTGCCGCTTATAAAGTCCAGTAACGGCCTGTTGCTGATGAACGAAAAAGAGGCTGCGGCGTTTGAAGAGGACCCGTGTATCCGTTGTGCCGCCTGTGTGCGCGGTTGTCCGGTGGGCTTGATGCCCTGTCAACTCAACCTGGCTTCGGAAAGGTCGTTCTGGGGCATGACTAAAGATATGGGGGTTATGGATTGTATCGAGTGCGGGGTCTGTAATTACGTTTGTCCTTCCCACCGCCGCCTGCTTCAGACGATCAAGCGGGCTAAATTAGAGGTGCGCAAGTGAAAGAAGTAATGCGTTACGGTTTGATCCTGGCTTTTATCTGCATGGTTGCCGCGGGGCTGCTAGCGGCGGTCAATAAGCTTACCGCTCCCCGGATTCTTGCTGCCGCCCAGGCGGAAGAAGAAGCTTCTTTGAAGGAAGTTATGCCTGAGGCCGCCGGGTTCTCCGCAGTAAAAGAGGATAACGGGCAGGAGCTTTTATATTATAAGGCCTTGGATGAAGAGGGGAAAACAATCGGGGTTGTCTTCAAGGCTTCCGGAAAGGGGTATTCCAGCGTGATTCAAACCCTGGCCGGGATGCGCCCGGACGGTTCGCTTAGCGCGATCAAGGTAATTTCTTTGAACGAAACCCCCGGGCTGGGGATGCAGGTAAAAGAGAATAAGTTCACCGCGCAGTTCAAAGGGCGGGATAGCGGGGATCTCTCCGGGGTGCAGGCGATTACCGGAGCGACAATATCAAGCCGGGCGGTGATCGAGGCGGTTCAAGAGAAGGCCCGGGAGATAAGGGGTATAATAAAGTATGAAAGATAGGCTTATTGTTTCCGGGTCACCCCATATTTATACCAGAGAATCGGTCAGCCGGATTATGTGGACGGTGGTAGTAAGCCTTATCCCGGCCGGGATCGCGGGAGTGATCATTTTTGGCTGGGATGCCTTGTGGATTACTCTGGCTGCGGTAGGCGCGGCAGTTTCCACCGAGCTTATCTTCGAACTCGCGGCGGGGAAGAAGATTACGGTATTGGATGGTTCCGCGGTGATCACCGGGATACTCCTGGCTTTTAACCTGCCTGCCGGAGTGCCGCTTTGGCTGCCGGTAATCGGGGCGGTAGTTTCGATGGTTGTAGGTAAATTGCTTTTTGGTGGGCTGGGGCAGAATATTTTCAACCCCGCGCTTGTGGGGAGGGTATTTTTGATGGCCTCATGGCCTAAATATATGACTACTTTCACCAGGCCATTTTGCGATACGGTTGCCAGCGCCACTCCGTTGGCGGCGCTGAAGGAGGGCAAGGTTCTGGAGCATATCCCTTACTGGGATCTGTTTATCGGTAACCACGGGGGCTGTATCGGTGAGGTATGTATCTTGGCGCTCTTGATCGGGGCGGCAATACTCTTTATCAAAGGCTACATCTCCTGGCAGATACCCGTTACCTATATCGTTACTACCGGGTTATTTATGTACGTATTCGGGGGGAACGGGTTTTTTAAAGGAGATTGGCTTTTTCATATCCTGAGCGGAGGGTTGATCCTCGGGGCATTTTTTATGGCTACGGACTATGTGGCTACTCCCCTTACCGCAAAAGGGCAGATTATCTTCGGCGTAGGCTGCGGGGTGCTGACAGCGGTGATCCGGATTTGGGGAGGATACCCGGAAGGGGTATCTTATGCTATTCTTATGATGAATGCCGCTACGCCTTTTATTGACCGGTATACCAAGAACAGGATTTATGGTTCCAAATGAAAAGCCTGGTTAAAGAATTCACTAAGGGTATTATTAGAGAAAATCCGACCTTTGTTCTGGTTTTGGGGTTATGCCCTACTTTGGCGGTTTCGGTATCGGTAGCTAACGGTATCGGGATGGGGGTGGCGGCTACATTCGTGCTCCTTGGCTCCAGCATGATCGTGTCTTTGGTCAAGAATTTTATCCCTGACAAGATACGCATACCATGTTTTATCGTGGTTATCGCCACTTTTGTCACGATTACCGAGCTTTGCCTGAAAGCTTACAGCCCGGTACTGGACAGGGCCCTGGGTATCTACGTACCGTTGATCGTGGTAAACTGTATCGTGCTGGGGCGCGCTGAGGCATTCGCCTGCAAGAATAACCTGGCCAGCTCGTTTTTCGACGGGTTAGGTATGGGGGTAGGGTTTACCCTGGCGCTGGTGATTATCTCCGCGATCCGTGAGTTTTTGGGTACGGGGCAGGTGCTGGGGCATACTTTGATCAAAGGGTTTGAACCGCCCTTTGTCTTCGGCATGCCCTCGGGAGCGCTTTTGGTGATCGGCTTGCTGCTCGGGTTGTTTAACCTGATAAAGGACAGGAAGAGATGAATCTTCACGAATTCTTAAGCATTTTTATCTCGGCGGTCTTTATTTACAACGTCATCCTTTCGCGTTTCTTGGGATTGTGCCCTTTTGTGGCGATCTCCAAGGAAACCAAGCCGGCGTTCGCGATGAGTGCCGCGGTGACTTTCGTGATTACCGCTTCATCCGCGGTGACCTGGTTTATTTACCGTTTCCTTCTGCTGCCTTTCAATCTTGCTTACCTGCGCACGCTTTCTTTTGTCCTGGTAATCGCCGCCCTGGTGCAGCTGATCGAAATGATAATCCGTAAGGTCAGCCCGGCTTTATACCGGGCTTTCGGCATCTACCTTACTTTAATCACCACTAATTGCGCCGTGCTGGGAGCGGCGGTATTGAATATCGATATGTTTTTCGTAAAAGGAAAGCCCGTGGTTGGGAGTTTTTATTATTCGCTCTTCCAGGGGGTTTGCATGGGGCTGGGGTATACGCTGGCGATGTTGATTATGTCCGGCATACGGGAAAGGCTGGAATTCTGTAAGGTGCCCCGCGCGCTGCATAATTTCCCGATCGCATTTATTATTGCATCGGTTTTGAGTCTGAGTTTCATGGGGTTTAACGGGTTTAAATTCTAAATGGAAATTATATCTGCGGTAGCGATTCTCGGTTTTTTAGGGCTGGTTTTTGGAATAGGCCTGGCTTTTGCCTCAAAAAAGTTCAGCGTCCATCTGGACCCCAAGCTGGAACAGGTGCAGCATCTCCTCCCGGGAGGGAATTGCGGGGCTTGCGGGAACCCGGGATGTTTCGGGTTTGCCGAAAGTCTGCTCAAGGGTTCCAATAATGTAGATGACTGCCGCGTATGCAGCGAAGAGATAAAAGAAAAGATTGCCGGGATCCTGGGAGTTTCAGTAGGCAAGCAGGCAAAAAAGATCGCCTTGCTGCATTGCGGGGGAGGAGTAAAGGCCAGGGATAAGTACATTTATGACGGTGTTCATGACTGCGTCAGCGCGAATATGGTGCTGGGGGGTCAGAAAGCCTGTGTATTCGCCTGTCTTGGTTTTGCGACCTGCGTCAAGGCCTGTCCTTTCGGGGCGATCAGCATTTCCGCGGATGGCCTGCCTGTGGTGGACAAGGACAAATGCCGTTCCTGCGGTAAATGCGTGTCTGCCTGTCCAAAGAAACTTTTTTCCCTTGTGGAGTCTTCTCATAGCGTATATGTAGGGTGTTCTTCACACGATACGGGGAAGAATGTAAGGGCTGTTTGCTCCGCAGGGTGCATCGCCTGCAGGCTGTGCGAAAAGGCCTGCAAGTTTGATGCCATACATGTAGTGGATAACCTTGCGGTGATCGATTATAATAAATGCACTTCCTGCGGAGAGTGCGTTAAAGTCTGCCCCAATAAAACATTAAAGACAAGATGATCAATTTAGCCGTTTTTGCTTCGGGAAACGGGAGTAATTTTTCGGCGATCAGCGCGGCGGTAAAAAAAGGCATGCCGGGGGTGAGGCTGAAAATTCTTGTTTGCGATAACCCGGAAGCTTTTGTGGTGAAAAGGGCGAGGAAGGAAAAAGTGCCCATTGTCTTGGTCAGGAGGCGGGATTTCCGGGAGAGAAGCGATTTTGAGGCGGCAATCATAGGCAGGTTGAAGGAATATAAGATAGGCCTGATTGCCTTAGCCGGCTTTATGCGCATGTTAAGCCCCCGCTTCGTAAAGATTTACCGCAACCGGGTGTTGAATATACACCCGTCACTGCTCCCTGATTTTAAAGGGGCGCATGCGATCAGGGATGCCTTCGAGAAGGGCGTTCCTTTTACCGGGGTTACCGTCCATTTTGCAGACGAACAGATGGACCACGGGCAGGTTATCCTACAGCAGAAGATAGAAATCAGGAAGGCGGATACTTTATTTTCCCTGGAAAGAAGGATCCATCGCCTTGAGCATAAGCTTTACCCTGAAGCGATAAGGTTATTTTGCGGCGGGAAGATAAGAGGAGCAAGGCGTTAAGTTTTGTTCTTGGTGTGGGCGAAAATAGCCGCCTGGTTGATTATGATCTTTGCCCCTGTTGCCAGGTTTGCCATATCCACCAGGGTAAAATCCCTGAAACCGTAAGTGTTCAACGTCAAAGATACTACCTTCAGTACCTCCTGGTCTATATCCACGTTTTTCTCCACCTCAGGCTTCTGGAATTTCATTCTTATGCGGCATTGTATCTGATCGGCGAGGAATTCCTCCATGGTGATATCCCTGTAAACCATGTGCCTGCCTTCTTTATCGCCGATGATTTGCGAGGAAACTTCCGTATTCTGGACGATGCGGTGCTGGTATTCTGTTTGGGAGATAAAACCGTAAGATATTTTCTTCAGGTCCAGGCAATGGAATATCTGTTTTAGTTCGAATCCGTTGGCGGTATCCGCTGTGACTATGCAGAAAAACACCGGGTTATCTTTAGCCTGCCTGTTATCCATGCTGAAAAGGACCCGGCGGATTACCTGGAGCACGTTAAAAATCTTGGTATTGACGGATTTATCCAGGGACATATCCTGCTGTTTTTCTTTTTCCGGAACAGGCTTGATCATGTAATTTATACTCAACACCTTCTCGTTGAATATGTTGCGCCGGTCTTCGACCAGGAACCTTTCGATATACTTCTCCGGTTTAGGAGACTGGGTGATGATATTCTCCAGCGGCATGTATACCCAGAAAGTCCTTCCGGTAAGATTCGTGACAATGTCAAGCTGGTATTCTTTCTTGCAGATTTCCTTTACCGCCCTGGGGATGTCCTCTTTCATGAAAGAGGGGCTGGTGGAGGAGGAGCAGGATGACAGGAAGATAATTAAAGGTAATAGTTTAAGGGCGGCTTTTGCCAAATTCTTTGAAGATGGCTTCGATCTCATCATAATTCAATTCGCTTTTTTCCACAAGCTCTTTGGCCAGCCTGTCCATAAGCGGCTCTTCTTTTTTGAGAAGCGAGAGGACTTCGGAGAGGCAGGTATTCAGTATATCCTGGACATCAGCGTCAAGCCTGGATTTGACGTCCTCCGAGACATTCTTGACCATCTCCCAGTTGCCCAGGAGCCCGCTTTTCCCCATACCGCAGACCCAGACCATATTATGGGCGTTGTGCATGGCATTGGAAAAATCCCCGTAGACTCCCGAGGTGGTTGCGTTATATTTGATTTTCTCCGCGGCGTAAGAGCCCAGGCTGATTTTTATCTTGCTGAGCAGGTCGTTTGAATCTTCGATAAAGGTGTCTTCCCTTTCCGGGATCCAGGTTGCTCCTCCTGTCGGGCCGCGCGGGGTGATCGTTATCTTAAATACGTCTTTTGAAGGCGCGAGGAGATAGGTGACTATGGCATGCCCGCTTTCATGGTAAGCGGTCTGCCATTTTTCCTTTTCGCTTAATTTGATTCTTCTTTTTATGCCCAGGGCGATTCTTTCCCGGGCTTCGTCTATCTCCTTCATGGAAATGGTCGCGTCTTGGTTGCGCACGGTAATAAGCGCGGCTTCCCGGACTATATTTGCGATATCCGCCGGGCTTTGTCCCACCGTAATACGCGCCAAGCGGTCGATTTTAACATCTGTAGCGTTGTATTTGACCTTTGTCAGGTAGTAGGCGAAGAGCTTCTGGCGGTCTTCGAGATTGGGCTTGTCCACGATGATCTTGCGGTCGAACCTCCCCGGCCTGAGCAGGGCGGGGTCAAGATAGGTTTCCATCGCGTTTGTCGCCCCGATAAGGACGATATTATAGTCTTTGTCCTTAAGCCCGTCCATCTCCACGAGGAGCTGGTTCAAGGTAGTGTTATGCTCGGTAGTGCCGCCGAATCCGCGCTCCATGGAGCGCTGCGCCCCGATAGCGTCGATTTCGTCGATAAATATTATGCATCCGCCTTCCAGTTCCGCAAGCTGCTGCGCCCTTTTGAAAAGCGAACGCACGCGGCCCGCCCCGACGCCCACGAACATTTCCACGAATTCCGAGCCGGACATGGAGATAAAGGGCAGTTTTGTTTCTGTGGCGATGGCTTTAGCCAGATATGTCTTCCCGCATCCCGGAGGGCCGAGCATGAGGATCCCTTTCAATATTTTTCCGCCGATCCTCTGCAGGCTGGCCCTGTCCGTAATCAGTTTGACTATTTCCAGGGCTTCCTGTTTTGCCTCGTCCATGCCTATGACGTCATCCCAGGTGACTCCGACTTCCTCGCCCGCTACTGCTTTTTTGCTTGTCTGGGAAAAAGATTGCGCGCCGCGCTTGAACATCAGCCAGTACCACATATAGGTATAGACCACGCCGAAGATAAGCGCCATGATTATCTGCAGGTATAACTGCAGGGGTATCATTGCCAGCTGGGATTGTCTCAGGTAAGATTCCGATTCGTTCCAGGCCCGCAGCCCGATAGTGATGAGGAAAACCAGGGAAATGATCAGGGCGGTGAGGAACAGGGAAAGCAATACTTTCAGCCAGTGTAGTTTTGCGTAGAATCTGATTTTTTTCCAGTTCATTTTTATCCGTTTCCCCTGTGGCGGCAAATTGATACATAGAAAATAACATATCCGGCATACTAAGTCAAACCATTTCTTTTTCCGTTGCCTCCATAGCTCTTGACTTGAGAGATTTTGTGTGTATAATAAAAAAGTGTCCAAAAATATTACAAGGGGAGAAAGATGGCAAAGATCAAAAAAGTTTTAGCGCGTCAGATACTGGATTCCCGCGGGAATCCTACGGTTGAGGTTGATTGTATCCTTTCAAATGGCATATTGGGCCGCGCAGCAGTTCCTTCGGGGGCTTCCACGGGGGATAACGAGGCTTTGGAGTTGAGGGACGGGGATAAAACCAAATATATGGGTAAAGGTGTCCTAAAAGCGGTTTCCAATGTCAATACCGCAATCAACCGCGCGGTTTGCGGAAAACCGGCGGACTTTTCGGAGATAGATAAAATACTCATTAAGCTGGACGGCACGGAATTCAAGTCGAACCTTGGGGCCAATGCCATGCTCGGGGTCTCTATGGCGGTAGCCAGGGCGGCTGCGCTATCCAAGAAACAGCCGCTTTACAAGTTCCTCGGCGGCGCAAAGGCTTTTCTTCTCCCGGTTCCTTTAATGAATATATTGAACGGCGGGATGCACGCGGATAATAATCTGGATATCCAGGAGTTTATGATCATGCCGCAGGGCGCGCCTACGTTTTCAGAGGCGCTGCGCGCGGCGGACGAAGTGTTCCACAGCCTGAAATCGATCCTTAAATCCAAAAAACTTTCTACTTCGGTCGGCGACGAGGGAGGGTTTGCCCCCAGCCTTGATTCCAATGAAGAGGCGCTGGGTTTGATTATCCAGGCGATCGAGAAGGCCGGCTATACGCCGGGAAAAGACGTGTCTTTGGCACTGGATTGCGCGGCAAGTTCTTTTTACAAGGACGGAAAGTATACCTTCGAAGGCGCGCAGAAAAGTTCGGAAGACTTGATTGCCATTTACGAAAAATGGCTTTCCCGTTATCCTGTATTATCCATCGAAGACGGCCTTTCCGAACATGACTGGCAGGGATGGGAGAAGATGACTTTGCGTTTAGGCTCCCGCCTCCAGCTGGTAGGGGACGACATTTTTGTTACCAACCCCAAGATTTTTAAAAAAGGGATTGCGGAAAAAATAGCTAATGCTATACTGATTAAAGTGAACCAGATAGGTTCCTTATCGGAAACGCTGGAAGCGATCTCTATAGCCAAAAGAAATAAATATAACGCCATAATCTCGCATCGTTCAGGGGAGACGGAAGATACCACTATCGCTCATCTGGCGGTGGCAACCGGAGTGGGGCAGATCAAAACCGGTTCCTTGTCCCGTACCGACAGGATTTGCAAATACAATGAACTGTTGAGGATCGAGGAAGAACTGGGCAAGAAGGCGGTTTACGCAGGGCCATCCTGGAAGAAGTAGGTAGATGTTCTTTACTTTGAGAAAAGCCTTCTGGCTTTTTGGTTTAGCGGTCCTGCTCCTGATTATATTCTTACCCGGCTATATAAAATTACAGGGGTTAAGGGCAAAAAACCGTCAATTGGAAGAAAATTTCCGCAGGATGACGGTAGAGAATTATCTTTTGCATGAAGAATTGAAGCGGGTTGAAAACGATCCTGTCTATCAGGAAAAAGTAGCCCGCGATAAGATGGGCGTAGTCAGGAAAGGGGAAGTCCCGGTAAAATTGTTCTCCGACAAGAAACAGGAAACCCGTCTTTGGTAATCTCGGGATTCCGCCGGATAAAAGATTATTGCACTGTTCATCCTTGGCAAGAACCGCCAAGGATTTCGCCGGATAAAAGATTATTGTGCTCAATTTCGCGGGGTGGNNCATAACCTTGAGGTCATGCGTTCAAATCGCATCCCCGCAACCAAACTTTAATAATTTATGCCTGCATCGGATGATAGGAGCAATTACAGTTAAGCCCACTTTCCAAAGCGGGCTTTTTTGTTTTGCAGGCGTTACGCAGGCGGCCTTTCCGCAGGTGCGGTTACCGGAGAAACAATATGGGCATGCAGGAGAGAAGACGATTTACCAGGGTTCCCGAAAGTCTGCAGATAGCTTATGAAGTGATCCCTGCCGATGAAGTCAAAAAATACCTCACTAAGGATATAAGCCAGGGCGGGATACGCTTCCTGACCCATGAATTCCTGCCCAGAGGAAGCCGCTTGAGGATCAAGATCAACTTTCCAAAGACGCTGTTCAGTTTTGAGGCGCTGGTCGAATGCATGTGGATAAGGCAGATCCCTTACAGCGAAGAATTCGAGGTGGGGGTGGAGTTTGTCGATCTTCCTTCCGAGGTGCTTGATTATTTGATAAGTTATATCTGGGCTTTTTTGCGGGAAAATCCCGAAAAGCCGGAAGCCTGAGTACGGGTTTGACATGCTTGAGACCATATTCTGTCCTGCCGGGATATTGCTATGCCTGCTGGCTTTGGCCGCGGGCCTTGCAATGTTCCTGCGCCCTTCCCTGTGTATCGAACTCCAAAGAAGATTCTATGTAAAAATCAACTGGCGGATAGAGCCGATTTCCATGGCAAAAGAGATACATAACACCAGATTGATGGGGCTGGTCTTGATCTCTGCAGCCCCCCTTTCGGTATTCTGCATGAAATTTTTCCGTTAGAGGCCGGGTCCTGCCGGGCGGAAAAGGCGGAATATCAGGGATTATTCCCGGAAGGAGTTTTTGTCGTGAAATGGAAAATTAAAAGATTTGCCGTGCGCTTGCTCAAGATGAATAATTCCCCCCGGGGGATAGCGTTAGGAGTTGCCCTGGGCGTCTTTATCGGCATTCTGCCGCTGTACGGTTTGCATACTCTCCTGGTAATTATTGTCGCGATTATTGTCCGTCCTGCCAATAAAATCGCCATATTCCTGGGGACGAGCATCTCTTTGCCCCCCACGGTCCCTCCCATAACCTGGGCGGGTTATGAGATCGGCAGACATCTGCTGAAGGGCGATTTCGAGCCTTTAACTTGGTCGGTGTTCAAGGGGATAACGCTGGAAAAGGTATTGTTTTACTACCGCCCGCTTTTCCTGGGCAGCCTGGTACTGGGTTTTGTTTGCGCGGTAATCTTCTACTGCCTCACTTTTTTTATAACAAGAAAAATAAACCTGAAGAGGAAAAGTGCCCGCAGAAAAGCAGTTTAACATACGCAAATTTGAAGGGAAGGACAGGCAACAGGTCAGGGAGATCAGCCATGATACAGCCCTTATGGGGCGTCCCGCCTCTTTGTTTTTTGAAGGTAAGGATACGGTTTGCGATGCCCTCACCATGTATTTTACCGACTATGAGCCCGAGTCGTGTTTTGTGGCGGAAAGTTCTTCTTGCCTGGCGGGTTATTTGACCGGGACAAGGAACAAGATTTTATCGGAACGGGTTTTTTCCGGAAAGATAATGCCGGGATTGTTATGGAGAGCGGTTTTAAAAGGGGAGATCGCCCGGAGGAAGAATGCGGCTTTTTTATGGAGATGCGTTCAGGCTTTTCTCCTGGGAGGATTGAACAGCCCGGATTTCACAAGAGAATATCCTGCGGCACTGCATATCAACATCAGGGAGGAATTCCGCGGCATGGGCGTAGGGAGCTCCCTGATGACGTCTTATTTGGAGTATCTCGGACAAAACCGGGTATGCGGAGTACACCTGGCTACGATGTCAGATGCCGCGGCGGGTTTTTTCCTGCAGCATTCCTTCAAGCTCCTTTACAAAGGGAAAAGGTCTTATTTCAGGGGCATCCTGCATAAAGACGCGCCTCTTTATATCTTCGGGAAAAAGATCGGCGTATCGGGCGCAGGGTAAACCCGGTTTTTGTCAGGTCCGCTTTTTGCTTGAATAAGACGGGCAATTATGTTAATTTAACTTTCTATGAAAAAGCTCTGGAGTTTTTCGGATAAATCGGGAGGATTCTGTTCGTCCTGCGCGGATAAGGTTAAAAGCCTTTATTTCCCGCTGGGAAACGAGAGCATTATGTCTTCGATAACCCCCGATTTACACGGCGATATCAAGACCGGCCAGAACGCCTTCCTTTTGACTCCTGTCTCAAGGATCGATTTGACGGATCTCCGTTCTTCGCGCAATTTCTGGGTTGATTTCGGTTCCCGCGGACTCTGGTCGGCAACCGGGGTATCCAGGGACCGGCCACGGGTAAAACGCGATAAATTCGGATTCGAGGCGGGCTTGCTTTGGCAGGAGGTCACCCGCCTGAACAAGCAGCTCGGCATAAGCGCGCGCATACTTTCTTTTGTCCCCGCAGGCACGGACCCTGTGGAAATAATGCATGTTACGTTAACCAATATTTCCTCCAAGGAGCTGAGCTTTACTCCTACCGCGGCTATTCCTATATACGGGCGCGGGGCAAATAATATCCGCGACCACCGCCACGTGACCAGCCTTTTGCAGAGAGTTGAAACCCACCGGTTCGGGGTAATTGTCAAGCCTGCGCTTGCCTTCGACGAATCAGGCCATAAGCCGAATACAACCAATTATTTTGTATTGGGCTGGGATGAGAATTGCGCTCCTCCCGTGAAGTTGTATCCTGACAGGGAGGCTTTTTGCGGCGACGGCGGCGACCTGGAAGAACCCGAGGCCCTGTTCGGAGCGGGGCAGGAAAGGCCCGGGTATGCGCAGGGCAGGGAAGCCATGGGCGGACTGGGTTTCGGGAGGATCTCTCTGCGGCCGAAGAAGTCGAGGACTTATACGATTATCATGGGCATAACCGAAGACCGCGGAAAAATACCGGGATTGATTGCCCGTTTCAACAGCCAGGCCAAGTTAGCCGGCGAGCTGGAGAAAAACAAATCTTTTTGGACCTCCTTGAGCAGAGGCATAAGCGTTGAGACAGGAGATACGGATTTCGATAATTGGTTCCGCTGGGTGAATATCCAGCCGACATTAAGAAAGATCTTCGGGTGTTCTTTCCTGCCCGACTTCGATTACGGTAAAGGGGGGCGCGGTTGGCGCGACCTTTGGCAGGACTGCCTGGGGCTTATACTTAATGATCCCGCTAAAGTAAGGGCTTCTTTGATAAACAATTTCTGCGGGGTGAAGATCGACGGTTCCAACGCTACGATAATCGGCAGAAACCCCGGGGAGTTCATCGCCGACCGCAATAATATCAGCAGGGTTTGGATGGACCACGGGGCCTGGCCCCTTTTGACGCTGGAGCTGTATATAAACGAGACCGGAGATTTCGGGATACTCTTCGAGAAGGCGCCGTATTTTTATAATCATGAAATAAAGCGCACCAAGGGCATTGATCCCTCCTGGGCTCCTTCTTGCGGCAGCAAACTTAAGGTTCCTTCCGGGAGGGCGTATGAAGGGACTATCTTTGAACACCTTTTGGTCCAGAATCTGGTGCAGTTTTTCAATGTAGGGGGCCATAATCATGTTCGCCTTGAAGGCGCAGATTGGAATGACGGTTTGGATATGGCCGGGGAAAAAGGGGAAAGCGTGGCTTTCAGCGCCATGTACGCGCAGAACCTGGAGACTCTTGCCCGGCTTTTGTCCGACAGCGGCATGGATGAGATTGAGGTTGCCGAGGAGGTCTCCTTGTTGTTTGCTCCCGTCGATTACGGGAGCATCCCGGCGAAGCGCCGCCTGCTGGAAAAGTTTTTTTCCAGGGCCTGCGTTTCTTTTAAAGGGAAAAAAGTTCGAGTGGACAGCGGCAAATTATCCGCCGGCCTGAAGAAAAAATCGCTGTGGATGAAGAAGCATATAAAATCTGCGGAATGGCTTAAAGAAGGGTTTTTCAACGGCTATTACGATAATCTCGGCAGGCGCCTTGAGGGGAAAAAGGGAGGCAGGTTAAGAATGACTTTGACCGGACAGGTTTTTGCCGTAATGGCCGGGATTGCCGACGCAGGGCAAACCCGCCGGATAATACGCAATGTGAATAAATACCTTGTCGACAGGCGGGGGGGAGGCATACGCCTGAATACGGATTTTAAAGACGGGCAGCTTGATTTGGGAAGGGCATTTTCTTTTTCCTATGGAGATAAAGAAAACGGCGCGGTTTTCAGCCATATGGCGGTAATGTACGGTTATGCCTTATGTAAACAAGGGTATGCCCGGGAGGCCTGGGAAGCCCTGAGCCCGCTTTACAGGATGGCCTGTGACAGCAAGGTAAGCAAAATATACCCCTGTCTTCCGGAGTATTTTGATTTGTCCGGCAGGGGCATGTATGCGTACCTGACGGGTTCCGCCAGCTGGTTTATACTTACCATGCTTACCCGGGTTTTTGGCGTAAGAGGGAATAACGGAGACCTGATAATAGAGCCGGGGTTAAGCAGGGAATTCTTCCGGCAGGGCGCAAGGGTAAGCGTGGAGCGCGTATTCTCCGGCAGGAGGATAAAAGTCAACTTCTGGAACAAGAAGGGCCTTGATTACGGGAAGTACCGTATAACCGGGGTTGCGCTGGATTCCGTGCCTCTTCCGGTAGAACAGCCCGGTTTCCTGGTTG
Organism: Candidatus Omnitrophica bacterium UBA6249; assembly: GCA_002441305.1. GTDB lineage: Bacteria > Omnitrophota > Gorgyraeia > Gygaellales > Profunditerraquicolaceae > UBA6249. The sequence continues at coordinate 168,633 of DJVT01000014.1, read as the reverse complement.
TCCCGCGCAAGAAACTCCTTTCTATGCCTAAAGACAGGATTCACCTGATCGATGTTTCCCTGGGCTAAACCGGCATAAATATTCTCTTTACAAGGCGTTAATATATATATATAATAAAACACCATAAATTCTTCTACAATCAGAGGTATTATGAAAAACAAAGTCTTAAAATTCGGATTGCCCAAGGGCAGCCTGCAGGAATCTACTTTTAAAATGCTCAAGAAGGCCGGTTTTAACTTCAGCCTTCCCAATTCCCGTTCATATTTTCCTTCTGTGGACGACCCCGAAATCCAGGCCGTATTGCTGCGCGCCCAGGAGATGTCGCGTTATGTCCAGGACGGGGCTCTCGATTGCGGGATTACCGGAAATGACTGGATCCTGGAAAATAACTCTGACGTGGCCAGGATCACCGATTTGACATACGCCAAACAGAGCTTGAATAAAGTGCGCTGGGTTTTGGCCGTTCCCGAAGGGTCGGGGATACGGAGCGTCAAGGACCTTAACGGCAAGCGCGTTGCCACGGAGCTGGTAGGGGTGGCCAAAAGATACTTCAAGAAACATAATGTCAAAGTGGACGTGGAGTTCAGCTGGGGGGCGACCGAGGTCAAGGTCAGCGGAGGTTTGGTGGATGCCATAGTCGAGCTGACCGAGACCGGAAGTTCCCTGCGCGCGAACAAACTGGTTGAAATCGCCACGCTTTGCGAGTCCACCACGCAGTTTATCGCCAATAAATCTTCATATAAAGACAGCTGGAAGAAATCGAAAATGGAACAGATCGCCCTGCTGCTGCAGGGGGCGATTGCCGCGGAAGGCAAAGTAGGCCTCAAGATGAACGTAAGGAAGGAGAATCTGAAGGCTGTCATAAGCAGGCTCCCGGCGCTGAAAAAACCCACTGTTTCCGGGTTGAGCAATGACGGGTGGTTTGCCATAGAGACGATCATAGACGAGAAGGTTGTGAGGATACTTATCCCGGCCCTGAAGGAATCCGGCGCCCAGGGGATTATCGAGTACCCTTTGAATAAGGTAATTTTATGATTTCGGCCGCCTTTTTATTACGGGCGGTTTGCAGGTAGAACAGGAGAAAGCATGCCTTGCGGTAAAAAAAGAAAAAGACAAAAAATCAAGACTCATAAGCGCAAAAAAATGCGCCGCCGTCTTCGTCATTTGAAGAAGAGGGCTTGGGGTTAAACTAAATTTTCCAAGAAGGATCTCTTTGAAGCTGAAGAATCTCAACAGGCTGGCTTATCTCTGTCTCCTGCTGGTCTTAGTTGCTTCAACCGCCCGCGCCGAGGATGTCAAAGATTACAGCCGGGGGTTGAGCCACTATATCGCGGCAGTATACCAGGAAGACCTGGGGGATATAGACGAGGCCGTCAGGGAATACCGTAAAGCCATAGATGCGGATAAGGAAAGTTACCTGCTGCATTTGAATTTGGCCTCGGCTTATATCAAGAAGAACGATCTTGCCTCTGCGGTTGCGGAATTGAAGCTTTCCGTCGGGCTTGCCCCGGAGGCGGTGGAGCCGCGCGCGATCCTGGCGCTGGTTTACGCTTCTCAGGACAAAGCGGATTTAGCCGCCCGGGAATACGAGCGGGCGCTTGAAAACGCAGTCAAGCTCGATCCGGACAATACGGATATATACAAGAATTTAGGGGCTGTTTATCTGCAGGAGCGCAAGCTTAAAGAAGCGGAGGGCGTCTTTAAGCTGGTCGCAGGGATGGATCCGCTCGACGCCGAGGCGCATTTCTGTTTAGGCAGCATCTATTACCAAATAAAAGATTATCCTTCCGCAGAAAAAGAATTAAAGACCGCGATCAGGCTTAATCCGGATTACCACGAAGCCTTGAATTTTCTTGGTTATTTTTATCTGGAGCAGAACAGGAATATCAACAAGGCCGGAGCGATGATAAAGAAAGCCCTTGTTCTCCAGCCGGAGAATGGGGCTTATATAGACAGCCTGGGGTGGTTCTATTTTAAAAAAGGCAGGTTCAAGCAGGCATTAGAATATCTTGAACAGTCCGCAGCGCAGTTGAGCGATCCGGTCATATACGATCACCTGGGGGATACTTTTTTAAAATTAGGGAATTGCGAAGAAGCGAAGAACAACTGGGAGAAATCTCTTAAACTGGATCCCGGGCAGGAAACGGTGAAGAATAAACTGTTCGAGGTTTGCCAAGAATGAAAGAAAGACCTTTAAGCATAGAAGAGCTCGAACTCAGGGCTAAAGAGACAAGGCGTTTGATTATCGAAATGCTGGCGGAGGCCGGTTCGGGGCACCCCGGAGGAAGCCTTTCCGCCACAGATCTGGTTGTCGCCCTGTACGCCAACATCCTGCGTTTTGATCCGCGTGAACCGCACTGGCCGGACAGGGACCGTTTCCATATGTCCAAGGGGCACTGCTGTCCGTTATGGTATGCGGTTTTGGCCCAGGAGGGATTTTTCCCGAGGGAAAGGCTTAAGACACTGCGTAAACTGGGTTCTAATCTCCAGGGGCATCCGGCGCCCAGCACCCCGGGAGTGGAGTCCGCCTCGGGGTCTCTCGGCCAGGGGCTTTCCGTAGGTTTGGGCATGAGCCTGGCAGGGAGAATAGACAAGAAGGGGTACCGTGTTTATGTCCTCCTGGGGGACGGAGAGATACAGGAAGGGAACATTTGGGAAGCCGCTATGGCCTGCGGGCATTTTGCCTGCGATAACCTTTGCGCCATATTGGATGCCAACGGCTGCCAGATTGACGGCAGATGCGAGGATATAATGGGCATCGAGCCCCTGGCGGCAAAATGGCAGGCTTTCGGTTGGCATACCATAGAAATAGATGGTCATGATATGCGGCAGATCCTTGCGGCTTATGAGGAGGCCGGCAGGATAAAGTCGAAGCCCGTAATAATTATCGCGCGCACAGTAAAAGGCAAGGGGGTTTCTTTTATGGAGGGGGTTATAGGTTTTCATGGCAGGGCTCCCACGAAGGAAGAAGCCGAGCGGGCGCTGGAGGAATTGAAGTGACAGCCGAACAGCTTTATCAAAGGGATGTTTACGGTCAGACTTTAGTGAAGCTTGGCGCGGAGGACGAAGGCATAGTTGTATTGGATGCGGATCTTTCCAGTTCCACGCGTACGAATCTTTTCGCCAAGAAGTTCCCGGGCAGATTTTTTAATTTCGGGGTTGCGGAGCAAAACATGATGGCAGTGTCAGCGGGCTTGGCCAGCTGCGGTAAAACGGTTTTTCTTTCCACTTTCGCCGTGTTCGCCGCGGGGCGCGCCTGGGACCAGATACGCGTTTCCATAGGCTATAACAATTTTAATGTGAAAATAGTCGCCACGCATGCCGGGATTACCGTAGGGCCCGACGGAGCAAGCCACCAGGCCCTCGAGGATATAGCGCTTATGCGCGTGATCCCGAATATGAAAATCATCGTGCCTGCCGATGGTCCGCAAACGGCCGAGGCAGTAATGACGGCAGCAAGGACGTCAGGCCCTTTTTATATCCGCCTGGGCCGGGCCAAGGTGCCTACTATCGGCAACCCCGGTGATTTCGAGTTCGGGAAAGCCCAGATGATCCGCGAAGGGGGAGATGTAACTATCATCGCCTGCGGGATAATGGTGTCCGAGGCTATCAAGGCCGCGGAAAACCTGGCAGGTAAAGGCATAAGCGTCCGCCTGATGAATATGCATACTATCTGGCCGCTTGATGAAGACGCAATAATCAAGGCGGCCAGGGAGACCAAGCTTATCCTGGTATGCGAGGAACATAATGTTTTCGGAGGGCTGGCCTCGGGAGTGGACGAGGTGGTTTCCCTGAATTATCCGCGCAAAGTCGTCCGTGTCGGCGTGCGTAACCGTTTCGGCCAGTCGGGTGACCCGGCTGACCTGCTTAAGGAGTATAGCCTTACCGGCGCGGATATAGAAAAGGCGGTTTTATCCAACTTCCCGGAATAAATAGTTAATTTATGAGACGCTCCTTCCCTGTCTTGGCCGTGAAATCTTTTGCCAAGGTCAATCTTTACCTGCGTATCTTAGGCAGGCGGAAAGACAATTTCCATAATCTGGATACATTATTCGCGCGCATAGATTTGCATGATACGATCAGGATCAGGCATAGAGAAGACGGCCTGATAAAGATATATTGCGCCAACCCTGACGTGCCTGAAGACGGAACCAATCTGTGTTCGCGTGCCGCAGAGGCCTTAAGGAAGAAGTGCCGGATCGGATCGGGGCTTGATATAAAGATAGATAAGCGCATACCCGTGGGCGCGGGGCTGGGAGGCGGTTCTTCAAATGCCGCAAGCGTGCTTTTGGCGCTGAATAAATACTGGCATCTGCGTTTATCCAGGAAAGAGCTTTCCCGTATCGGCTCAAGGATCGGCAGTGACGTCCCATTTTTTATTTATGAAACCAGGTTCGCTTTGGGCGGCGCAAAAGGCGACAGGATAACCCCTCTGGATTATCTTAAACATACGAAGCTTTGGTTTGTGCTCGTTTATCCCGGCATAAAAGTGTCCACGCCTTTTGTTTACAAGAAATTCGATTCCTTTCTCCTGAAATGCGGGAAAAAATCTTTGCCTTGCGGGAATATTTCAAGATTGACAAGAAATAAGCGTGATGTTAAAATATTACTTTATAATGATTTAGAGAGTATTACCAGCAGCCTCTACCCCCTGGTAAAAAGAGTGAAAGGTGTTTTCTGCTCTATGGGGTTGGAAAAAGCGATGATGTCCGGAAGCGGCCCAACGGTATTTGCTATCTGTGATGGCCGGGCACATGCTAAAGATTTAAGCAACAAATTACGCAGTAAACATAAATCTTGGCAGGTTTTTTTAAGTTCCTCGGTTTAATAGAGTGAACCCGGATATCAGAGTTGTCTGTACGGACGGAAGGATCTGCTCTTCGGCGGACGGACCAGGGGAGGTAGGCGATGGAGATAACGGAAGTAAGAGTAGTTTTGAAGGATTCGCCGGATAAGAAACTGAAGGCGTATACCACGGTAACTTTTTGACAATGTCTTTGTGGTAAGGAATATCAAGGTCATCGAGGGCTCCGCCGGTTTGTTTATCGCCATGCCTTCCCGGAAAGTAAAGTATCCTTGCCCCAAATGTTCTTTTAAGAATGAGTTGCGCAGTAAATTTTGCAATCAATGCGCTGCGGCTCTACCGGCAGAGGTCCCCCCGCAACACGCTGAGGAAGGGGCAGGCAGCCAGTCCGAGCATAAGGATATAGCACACCCCATAACACAACAGTTTAGAGAATATTTGCAGAAAAAAATCCTTGAAGCGTACGAACAGGAGAAGGGCAAGTTTAAGGCTAAATAGCGTGCTTGGAGCGGTCATTTCGGCATCCGGATCTTTTGCGGCCAACCCCTGTGAGAAGGCGTTTTTGTCTGCGGGTATGGGTATTGAACATTAAATTTTGCCCGGTAGTGTAATGGCAGCACATCAGAATTTGGGTCTGACTGTCAAGGTTCGAATCCTTGCCGGGCAACCATCTCAATATGAAAAAGGATATAGCGGTCATAGTACTGGCGGCGGGTAAAAGCACCCGTATGCGCTCCGAGACACCCAAGGTGCTGCATAATATTTGCGGCAGGCCGATGCTCGGCTATGTATTCGACCTGGTTGCTTCTTTAAGCCCAGCGCGGAGCGTGGCAGTGCTTGGATTCAAGCACGAGATGGTAAGCGGCGCCGTGCCGGACGGGGTAAAGATCGCCGTCCAGAAAAAACTGCAAGGTACGGCAGACGCGATTAAGGCCGGGCTTAAATCCCTGAAAGGCTTTAGCGGCACTGTGCTCGTGCTTTACGGGGATAACCCGCTGCTGAGAAAAGAAACACTTAAAAAACTTATTGCTTACCATAAGCAGTCCGGGGCGGATGCGACATTGCTCACGGCGGAATTGAAAAAACCTTCCGGGTACGGAAGAATCATCCGGGATAAGTATTTTTCCATCTGCGGGATCGTCGAGGAAAAGGATGCCGACGAGGCGCAGAAGGACATCAAAGAGATAAATACCGGGATTATGGCGTTTAAAAAGCGCAGCCTGGATAAGTACCTGGGGCGCATCCGTAATAATAACCGCAAAAAAGAATATTACCTGACGGATATGATAGGGATCTTGTCCGCGAAGGGCTGTTTGGTGGAGGGTCTCAAGGCCGAGGATGCCGACGAAGGGCTGGGAATCAATACCCGGCAGGAGCTGTCCAGGGCGGATTCGCTTATCCGCCGGAGGATCAATGAAGGCCTGATGCGCAAAGGGGTAAGCATTATCGACCCGGATTCGACTTTTATCTGTTTCGACGCGAAAATAGGCGCGGATACAGTGATTTATCCCTTTACAGTGGTTGAAAGGAATGTTAAAATTGGAAGGCATTGTTCAGTCGGGCCTTTTGCCCATCTGCGCGAGGGAACGGAGCTGAAGGACGGGGTTACCGCGGGGAATTTCATCGAGATTTCGCGTTCGCGCGTAGGAGCCAGTACCTTCGTAAAGCATTTTTCCTATCTCGGGGACAGTTCCTTAGGATCCAGGGTCAATATAGGCGCAGGCACGGTTACGGCCAATTTCGACGGTTTCAACAAGCACAAGACGGTGATTAAAGATAATGCCAGGATCGGCTCCGATACGATCATTGTCGCTCCGGTGGTTATAGGCGCGAATGCGGTTACGGGAGCCGGTTCCGTGGTCACAAAGGATGTCCCGGGTTCAGCGGTGGTCGCTGGTGTCCCGGCGCGTAATTTAAAGAAAAAAACGCTTTCGGCAGGCCTGCCTGTCGCTAGACGGGTAGGGGGAAGAAATGGATAAATTAGCTGTTTTCAGCGGTAATGCGCATGCTGCCTTGGCCAGGGACATCTGCAAGTCCCTTAAGATCAGGCTCCAGGATGCCTTGGTCGGCAAGTTCAGCGAAGGGGAGATCAGGGTAAAGATAAACGAGAACGTGAGAGGAAAGGACGTATTTATAGTCCAGCCTACCTGTCCTCCCTCTAACGACAACCTCATGGAGCTTTTGATTATGATCGACGCCTTGAGAAGGGCGTCCGCTCACAGGATTACCGCGGTGATACCGTATTTCGGATACGCCCGCCAGGACAGGAAGGACCAGCCGCGTGTGCCGATTACCGCTAAATTGGTAGCCAATCTTTTGACTACCGCCGGGGCAAACCGCATCCTGACCATGGATTTGCACGCCGGGCAGATACAGGGGTTTTTCGATATTCCCGTAGACCATTTATTTTCCGTCGGGGTATTCGTGGAATACTTCTCTAAAATGAACATAAAGGACCTGGTTGCCGTTTCTCCCGACGTAGGGAGCATAAAGATGGCAAGGGCTTACGCCAAGAGGGTTTCCTCCGGCCTGGCGATAATCGACAAGCGCAGGGTCTCGCCCGAAAAAGCGGAAGCCATGCATATCATGGGCGAAGTGGAGGGCAAGAACGTAATTATCGTAGATGACCTGGTGGCTACGGGGAGTTCGTTGATCGAGGCCGTAGAGGCCCTGAAGAAAGCCAAGGCCAAGTCCATTTACGCCGCAATCGCGCACGGCATACTTTCCGGGCCGGCGATTCAGCGCGTGGACCAGTGCAAGGGGCTGGAAAAACTTCTTATTTCAGACAGTATCCCGCTTTCTCCCGAAAAGGCGCACCCGAAGATCCAGGTGCTTTCCGTGGCAAACCTTTTGGCGGAAGCGATAAAAAGGATACATAACGAAGAATCGGTAAGTTGCCTGTTTGATTAAATACATAAAAATAAATAAAGAAAGAAAGGTAAAGACGAATGGAAGAGATATTTTTAGAAGCTGAATTAAGACAGGAACAGGGAAGCGCTAAGGCAAAAGTGTTGAGGAACAGCGGGTATTTGCCTTCCGTGGTTTATTCAAAAGAAGACAAACCCGTATCGATAAAATTCTCCAAAAGCGCGCTTTTGAAGCTGGTGCACCAGTACCATCTGGAAAGCGTGATCATCAAGCTGAAGATAAAAGACGATAAGAAATCCGAAGGGCGTTCATGCCTGGTTAAGGAAATCCAGTATGACCCGGTAAGCGAAGAGATTATGCATCTGGATTTTAACGAGATATCTCTTACCGAGGCGATCAAGGTTAACGTGGGCGTTGAGATTAAAGGGGAAGCTGTGGGGGTTAAGCAGGAAGGCGGTTCGCTGGAGCATATACTTTGGGAGCTCGAAGTGGAATGCCTGCCGACCAATATTCCGGAGAACATTGAAATCGATATAACCGCCCTTAAGATGGGCGAGGCCATACATGTCAAAGATATAATTTTCCCGGAAGGGGTCACTCCTTTGAATGATCCTGAAGCGATCGTCTTGCATATTGCCGCTCCGATGAAAGAAGAAGCCCCGGCCGAAGGGGAAGAGGGCGAAGAGAAGCAGGAGCCTGAGGTTATCAAGGAGAAGAAAGAACCCGCCTCCGAGGGCGCGGCCGCCGAGGGAGAAGCAAAGGGCAAGGAGAAGAAGTAGCCTTTTGTTCCTGGATACCTATAAAATAGAAGGTGCGGGGTGAAGTTGATCGCAGGGTTGGGCAATCCCGGTTTCAGCTACTCGGGTTCCCGTCATAATATCGGGTTTATGGTAGTCAAGGACCTGGCCCGTTACTTGAAAACCGGATTTAAAAGAGACCGCCAGGCATCTTCCATGCTGGCCGAGTGCGCATTCGAAGGGACCGGCCTTGTTTTGGCTATGCCGCAGACATTTATGAATTTAAGCGGCGCAGCGGTCAGTTCCCTGCTGAAAAGGTTCAAACTGGAACCCCGCGATATCCTGGTCGTCTGCGACGATATGGACCTGGAATTGGGCAGGATCAGGATACGCGCAAAAGGTTCAAGCGGGGGGCAGCGCGGGCTCTCTTCCATTATCGAAAGGCTGGGAAGGGATGATTTTAACCGCCTGCGTATAGGCATAGGCCGTCCTCCCAGGCCGGAAGACGCTTCTTCTTATGTGCTGGCGGGGTTTCCGCGCAAGGAAAAGGTTTTGGTCGAACAGGCAAAAGAAGAAGCGGTAAGTTGTTGTTTGAGCTGGATAAAAGACGGCATAATCGTTACTATGGACAGTTTTAACACAAGGAGCAAAAATGAATAATTATGAAGCAATGTTGATCGTCAAACCTGATTTATCCGAAGAGGACAGAAAAGTCTTATTCAAACAGATCGATGACGCTGTCACCAAGAACGGCGGACAGGTTTCCCAGTCCGGGGTGTGGGCCGAGAGGCGCAAATTTTGTTTCCCGATCAAGAAGTTCACGGAAGGCGTTTATTACCTGGTATCTTTCAGCGCCCCCGCGCAGGCGATCAAGGAAATGCGCGGAATCTATAAGCTCAATGAGGGGATCTTAAGAGTATTGTTTACCCGTATGGATGCGTAACTTCGGATAGAGGATTAGGGCGAGGAGGGCGTTATGGCCAGTTACAATAAAGTATTATTGATGGGAAATTTGACCAAGGACCCGGAGTTGCGTTATACCCCGCAGGGCACAGCCGTGGCCAACCTCAGGATGGCGGTGAACCGGAAATACCGCAGCAAAGACCAGGAGTTGAAAGAAGAGGTTTGTTTTATCACCGCCGTGGTCTGGAATAAGCAGGCGGAGACCTGCAATCAGTATTTGCGTAAAGGCAGCGGGGTTTTTGTCGAGGGCAGGCTTCAGTCGCGCTCCTGGGAGGATAATGCGGGGGCAAAACGCTCTGTAATCGAAGTAAGGGCCGAGCGCGTGCAATTTATGGGGTCCCCGGCACAGGCAAGAACACCGGCCCAGCCGTCCGGCTATCAGGGGCAGGGGGATTCCCTGCCTGCCGATGATTCCGGAAGCGAGGCAAACTGGCTTTCGGATACCAGCATGGACGAAGTTCCGCCCAGCGAAGAGGATTCCAATTAAATTAAAATAAACAGCAGAGAATACAGGGGGATACAATGAAGGTGAAAGGCAGAGGTTTCGGCAAAGATAAAAAGATAATCAAAAAGAAGAAAAATGCGCTTGGCCCGGCAAGAAAAAGATTCTGCCGTTTCTGCGCGGATAAGATGGGCGCCATTGATTATAAGGATATCAAGAGGCTGGAAGTATTCATGACCGAAAAGGGCAAGATTGTCTCCAGCCGTTTTTCCGGCAATTGCGCCAAGCACCAGCGGAGAATCAGGGAATTGATCAATAAAGCCAGGTTCCTTTCCCTTCTTCCTTATACCCGTTAAAGAGAATGAAAGTAATTCTGATTAAAGATGTGGCTAAGGTTGGCAGGGCCGGTACTGTAGCGGAAGTTAAAGAAGGCTATGCCAGGAATTTCCTTTTTCCCCATAAGCTGGCCCAGGAGGCTACCGCCGGCGGGATAAAAAAGCTGGAACAGGACATGCAGGCAAGGTCCGAACAGTATGCCCGGGATAAAAAAGAGTCCGAAGAGCTGAAAGGGCGCCTGGATGCACTTTCTTTGACCATCCCGGCCCTGGTCCAGGGAGAAGAAAAATTATACGGCAGTATAAGTTCACATGATATATCGGAAGCCCTCAAGCAGGAGGGTTTTGCCATAGAGAAAAATGCTATCGAGCTCCCCGAGCCGATAAAATCCCTCGGTATTTATGAATTAACCGTCAGGCTTCATGCGGAGGTAAACGCGACGGTTAAGCTATGGGTCGTTAAGAAATAAAGATGCCGCAAGATGCGATTTTAGACAAACTCCCCCCGCAGAACCTGGAAGCGGAAATGGCCGTGCTTGGCTCCATGCTTCTTGATGAAGAGGCGGTTGCTTCCGCCGTGGAAAAGCTCGAAGCGGGCTGTTTTTATAAGGATACCCACAGGAAGATATTCCAGACCATAAGCGACCTTTATAACGCCAACAAGGCGGTGGATTTGATAACATTGGCCGACGCCCTGAAAAAGGACAACTCCCTCGATTCCATAGGGGGGGCCAGTTATCTTACTTCGCTGGCCAACGCGGTGCCTACAGCCGCGAATATAAACCATTATGCGGGGATCGTCAGGGAAAAATATATACTCAGGACCCTGATCAATAATTCTACCAAGATCATTTCGTTTTGCCATGAGAGCGAAGGCAACATCGCCGAGGTCGTGGATACCGCCGAGAGGCTTATCTTCGAAGTAAGCGACAGGAGGAACCAGGGTTCTTATCTTCCGCTCAAAGAGATCGTCAAAGATTCCATCGAGACCATTGACCGGCTTTACCAGAATAAGGCCCACGTTACCGGGATCCCCACAGGGTACATAGATTTTGATATCAAGACCGCCGGCCTGCAGCCTTCGGACTTGATTATCGTTGCCGGAAGGCCGTCCATGGGCAAGAGCGCCTTTGCGCTCGGGATGGCCGAATACGCCGGCGTGATCGAGAAGATCCCGACCGCGATCTTCAGCCTGGAGATGTCCAAGGAACAGCTGGCGCAGAGGATGCTTTGTTCCCACGCCAGGGTCGACGCGCATAAGGTCAGGACCGGGTATCTGTCTACCAGCGATTGGCCCAAGCTTACCGCGGCCGCGGGAAAATTATCCGAGGCCCCGATTTTTATCGACGATACTCCGGCCATATCGGTGATGGAGCTGCGCGCCCGGGCCAGGCGCCTCAAATCACACCACGATATAAAACTGATTATTCTCGATTATATGCAGTTGATGCGCGGTTCGGTAACGAATACCGAGAGCCGCCAGCAGGAGATTTCCGAGATATCGCGTTCGCTTAAGGCCCTGGCGAGGGAATTGAATGTGCCAGTTATCGCCATTAGCCAGTTGTCCCGCGCGGTGGAATCCCGCACCGACCACCGCCCTCAGCTTTCCGATTTGAGGGAGTCCGGAGCGATCGAACAGGATGCGGACGTGGTAGTCTTGATATTGCGGGAGGAGTATTATACGCCTTCGCCCGACAACCAGGGAGTAGCGGAGGCGATTATCGCCAAACAGCGTAACGGCCCCGTGGGCACGATAAAGCTGGCTTTCATCAAGGAATTCACCAGGTTTGATAATTTATCGAAAATTGACGGCGCCCTGGAATAACTTTTTTGTGTTGCCCGGGCCGGCGGATAAAATGTTTGATTTAAGCCGCCTATTCTTATATAATAGCCACAAATGCGCAAAACAGTCTTAATACCCTTATTTATTTTCTTTATCCTCAGCGGACTCCTTTCTTTTTCCGGACTCCGCCTGTCCCAGCTTTGGGCCGAGGGTGAAGAGTCCGCTAGTTCCGTTCCGCCGGCGGGAGAAGATGCAGCACCCTCTTCCGCTCAAGAGCCTGCTCAGGAAAGCCCTTCCGCCCCGCGCCAGGAAGAGACTTCTTTAAAAAAAGTAACCTCCATCGAAGTCATAGGCAATAAGTCCATAAGCACGAATGTGATTATCTCCAAAATAAAGACGCGCGTGGGAAGCCCTTACCAGGAAAACGTGATCAGCGACGATTTAAAGAGGCTTTACCTTCTCGGTTTCTTCAACGATATCAAAATAGACACGCAGGATTACAAGGACGGCCTGAAGGTTATCCTGAAAGTGGCGGAGCGCCCGCTTATAGAAAAGATATCCTTTAGCGGGATAACCCGTATTACCATGAAAGAGGAGAAGCTGAAACAGCAATTGAAATCCCGCCAGACGCAGTACCTGGATTACCCCAGCCTGAATGAGGATGTGCGCACTTTAAAGAAGATGTACGAGAAGATGGGGTACAGCCAGGCGGAGGTGAGCTATAAAGTAGATTTGGACGAAGAGACGAACAAGGCGAATGTGAATTTCGATGTCGTCGAAGGCAGGAAGATCCGCATCAAGGACATTACTGTCCAGGGGAATAAATCATTCCCCTCCAAGCGCATCTTGAAACTGATCAAGACAAAGCGCGCCTGGTTTTTTAACGCCGGGGTCCTTAAAGAGGAAGTGATCAAGGAGGATATGGGCAGGATCAAGTCTTTCTATCAGCGCGAAGGGTTTACCGATGTAGCGGTCGATTATGAAGTAGATACGGACCCTTCCCAGCCGTATCTTTTGTATGTTATTATCCGGGTAAATGAAGGCAAGAAATATCTCGTAGGCTCGGTAGTGGTACGGGGCAACAAGGATATCCCGGAAAAGAAGATACTCAGCTGCCTGACCCGGTGCGTGCCGGGCAAGGTTTTTAGCGCGGACGCCATGAAAATGGATATTACCGAGGTGCAGGGTTTGTACTTCGACCGCGGGTACATATCGGCGCAGGTCCAGGATTCTACCGTGGTGAACCCCGATACCGGCAGGGTGGATATTACCTACGCGATCAATGAGCATCAGGTTGTCTATGTGGATAAGATTAAAATACGCGGTAACATCAAGACAAAAGATGTGGTTATCCGCAGGGAATTAAGGCTTCATCCCGGGGACAGGTTTGACGGTGAAAAATTACGCCGCAGCAAGGAGAGGCTGACTAACCTGGGTTATTTCGAAGAGATCAGCTACGACACCGAGGATACCAGGGAGCCGGATAAAAAGGATTTGGTGGTCGACGTAAAAGAGACCAAGACCGGCTCTTTCAGTTTCGGGGGCGGATACAGCACGGTGGATGAGTTCATCGGGTTTGTCGAAGTCGAGCAGAAGAATTTCGACTGGAAAAACTGGCCGTATTTTACCGGGGCCGGGCAGAATTTGAAGGTGCGCGCTTCCATCGGGAGCTTGAGCAACGGTTTTGATTTAAGTTTTACCGAACCCTGGATGTTCGATTACCCGGTTTCTTTCGGTTTCGACCTTTACCGGCATACGCACGACCGGGATACGGATGTAGGTTACGGTTATGACGAAAAAGTCACGGGAGGGGATATACGCTTGGGCAGGGAGCTGTCGGAGTATTTGCGCGGGGATATTATGTATCGTTTGGATGAGGTCGATCTCAGCAATCCCTCCAGTTCTGATACCAACTTGACGGAGGAAATGGGAAAGAACCTGATCAGCACGCTTTCTCCCAGCCTGACTTACGATTCAAGGGATAATGTCTTCGATACCAGGAAAGGCAATTTATTTACTGCTTCATTCGATTTTGCAGGCGGCCCGCTCGGCGGCGACAAAAGTTTCACTAAATTCTTTGCACGGGCTTCGCATTATTTCCCCATGCCCCGGGGGGCAGTGCTTGAAGTGAGGGGAAGAATAGGTTTAGCCCAGCCGTACGGAAGTACGGACAGGATACCGATTTACGAAAGGTTCTTCGCCGGCGGCGCTTATACGATCAGAGGCTACGAAGAGAGGAAGGTCGGCCCGGTCAGCAGCGACGGGGATCATGATCCCCTGGGCGGCGCTTCCATGGCCATCGCCAATATCGAGTATACTTATCCTCTTTTCAGTTTCCTGAAAGTGGCGGCTTTTTATGACGTAGGTAATGTTTGGGAGAAGGTGGGGGACATATTTTCGAACAAGGATGCCAATGGGGTATCTAACAGCGGCGGGTTCAAGTCCAGCGTGGGCCTTGGGCTACGCATCAGGACGCCCATAGGGCCGATAATGCTTGATTATGGTATCCCTTTTGACAAGGAGCCCGGCGAGGACAGCAAGAAGAGCGGGCAGTTCCATTTCAGCGCCAGCCATAATTTCTAAAACAGCGGATAATCAACCAATAAATCCCGTTTTGCGCCTGAGCAAGACAAAACGGGACAAGGAGGAGAAAGATGAAAAGATCGGCGGTAGTTTTATGCGGTGTCTTAACTGTTTTCAGCCTGGCTTTATTTGCTCATAGCGCGCAGGCGGCGGAGAAATTAGGGTATATAGATTTAAGCAAGGCCTTCAGCGAGTATGGAAAGACCAAGAACTACGATAAGGTCCTCAATGATAAAGAGAAGGCTTATACCGATGAGCGCGATAAGAAAATATCCGAGTTGAAGTCCCTGCAGGACAAGCTGAATCTGCTAAATGACAAGGACAGAGATGCCAAGAGGGGCGAGCTGGACAGCAAGATGAAATCTTTCCAGGATTCCGACCGCAAGAAGCAGGAGGATTTGCGCAAGGAGCAGGACGAGAAGATGCGGGAGATCCTGAAGGACATCGAGACCGCGGTAAAGAAATACGCGGAGAAGGAAGGCTATACCATGGTCTTCAACGACAGGGTTCTGGTGTATCAGAATAAGACTATGGAGATAACGGACCAGGTCATCGCTATACTGAACAAGAACAGCAAATAAAACTTGCCTCGGGATATTTATCCGGAGGTCAATGCCTTGCGGCGGGTTGAAAAATGCAAAAGACCCTGAATGAGATAGCCAAGTTTGTTGACGGTAAAGTCATCGGTAACGGGGATACCCTGATTACCGGCGTTTCCGGGATCAGGGAGGCGGTCAAAGGGGATATTACCTTCCTGGCGAACCCCAAATACAGTTCGCTTATGGACAAGACCCTGGCTACCGCCGTGGTTACCTCTTTTGATTCCCAAAAGACAGATAAACCGGTGATCCTGACGGAAAACCCCTCTCTGGCATTCGCCAAGATTATCTCTATGTTCCTTCCCGATGACGCCGGGCATTTCCAGGGGATAGATTATACCGTAGTTATGGGCAGGAATGTGACCCTGGGCAAAGATGTGGCTATCGGGCCTTACGTGGTTATCGGTGACAATGTTTCTATCGGGGATAACAGCGTTATCTACGCCGGATGCTTCATCGGCCACCATACCAGGATCGGTAGCCGCACCGTGATTTATCCGCATGTTTCCATAAGAGAACGTATTAATATCGGCAGCCGGGTCATCATACATTCCGGTACGGTTATCGGCTCGGACGGATTTGGTTTTGCCACGATAAAAGGTTCTCACCATAAGATTCCCCAGGTCGGGACAGTCGAGATTGCGGATGATGTGGAGATAGGCGCAAATGTCACTATCGACCGCGCGCGCTTCGACAAGACAGTTATCGGAAAGGGCGCCAAGATAGACAACCTGGTGCAGATTGCCCATAATGTGGTGATCGGAGAGAATTCGTTGATCGTCGCCCAGGTAGGCATATCAGGGAGCACTATTATCGGCAATAACGTGACCCTCGCCGGCCAGGCCGGCTTAGTGGGCCATATTACCGTCGGTGATAATGCTATAGTTACCGCCCAATCGGGAGTCGCCAAATCCGTACCCGCGGATACCATGGTATCCGGTTATCCCGCCAGGCCTTATATGACCAATCAGAGAGTTAACGCCAGCTTGCAGAACCTGCCCAAGCTTTTCAGCCTGGTCAGGGAGCTGAAAAAGAAGATAGAAGAGCTGGAAGCCAAACTGGAAAATAAATAATGCCGAAACAGCAAACTATATCCCGCCAGATTTCACTTTCCGGGATCGGTATACATACGGGTAAGAATGTAAATATCACTTTGAAGCCGGCGCAGCCTTGTTCCGGCGTGACTTTTATCCGTATGGACCTCCCCGGCAATCCGAGGATCCCGGCCAACGTGCAGTCGTTCCTGGCGGCAAAATTCACCCGGCGCAGCTCTATCGCCGATAACGGCGCCGAGGTGCAGACCATCGAACATCTTATGTCCGTGCTCTCCAGTATGGGGATAGATAATATAGACATAGAAATAGACGGCAATGAGCTTCCCGGGCTGGACGGCAGCGCGGTTAAATTCCTGGAAGCGCTCGAAGGTGCCGGGACGGTCGAGCAGGGCAAGGACAGGTACGTGCATACGGTCAAAGAGCCGATATCGGTCAAGGAAGGCAACTCTTCGATTACCATACTGCCTGCTGACGATTTTAAGATTTCTTATACCCTGGATTATAACCATCCTCTTCTGCGTTCCCAGTCTTTCGAAATCAGCGTGAACCTCGAGTCCTTCAAAAGCCAGATTGCCCCCGCGCGCACTTTTTGCCTGGAGAGCGAGGCCTCCGAATTGAGGAAACAGGGGCTGGGGCTTGGGGCCAGTTATGACAATACCCTGGTCGTGGGTGAGGACGGGGTAATCGGGAACAAGCTGCGTTTTAAGGATGAGTTCGCCAGGCATAAAGTACTCGATTTGATCGGGGATTTATATCTCGCCGCCTGCCCGATACGCGGGCATGTGGTAGCTTTCAGGAGCGGGCATTCCCTGAACCTTAAACTTGCCCAGAAAGTGTTTGAACAGAAAACAAAAATACAAGGAGCAGATGCCATGGGGGATGTTTTAGACGTAAGCGAGATTATGAAGATTATCCCGCACAGAGAGCCGTTTTTGTTCGTGGACAGGATAATCCATCTTGAAAAAGGCAAACGCGCGGTCGGGATAAAGAATGTAACTATAAATGATTATTTTTTCAGGGGGCATTTCCCTGGGCGTCCGGTAATGCCGGGAGTGATTATCGTCGAGGCGATGGCCCAGGTAGGAGGGGTAATGATGCTCGCCTCCGAGGAGAACAAGGGCAAACTGGCATTTTTCCTGTCGATTGATAATGTGAAATTCCGTAAGCCGGTTGTGCCGGGAGACCAGCTTCATCTTGAAGTCGAGGCGGTAAAAGTTAAAACGAAAACCGGCCAGGTGCGCGGAAAAGCCCTGGTGGACGGCAAGGTGGTAGCGGAAGCCGATTTTGTTTGCGCTTTAGTGGAGTGAGAATGTCTGTACATCCGAGTTCGATAATTTCCCCGAAAGCTAAACTGGGCAGGAATGTGGCGGTCGGGCCGTATACCGTTATCGGGGATAATGTCTTAATTGGAGACGATAGCGTAATAGGCGCGCACTGCGTCATTGACGGCAATACCACCATAGGCGCTAAATGCCAGGTGTTCACCGGGGCGGTAGTAGGCAGCCAGCCTCAGGATTTGAAATTCAAAGGGGAGGATGTATTCTTGCGGATCGGGGATAACAATATTATCCGCGAATACTGCACCCTTAATCCCGGGACGAGCCAGGGGGGAGGTAGGACGGAGATCGGGAATAATAATCTGCTTATGGCCTATTGTCATGTCGCCCACGACTGCCGCATCGGAAACGAGTGCATCCTGGCGAACAACGGCACGCTTGCCGGGCACGTTACCATAGAAGACAAGGCGGTAATCGGGGGATTGGTTGCTATCCATCAGTTTGTCAGAGTCGGGATGCTTTCTATTATTGGGGGATGCTCCAAGGTCGTACAGGATATCCCCCCTTTTTCCACCTGCGACGGCCATCCTGCGCGCGTCTACGGTTTGAACCTTGTCGGGCTGAGGCGTAGGGAGATTCCGCCTGAATCCATCAGGCAGATTGACCGGGCGTTTAAATTGATATTCAACTCCGGATTTTCTATCAAACACTCCGTTTTAAAGGCCGAGAAAGAATTGTCCGGTACGGAAGAAACCAAATACCTGATAAATTTCGTCAAAAATTCGGAACGGGGCCTTGTCCGTTCCTGCCGTTAGGACCAGGAGAGGATTATCCAGATGGAAAAGATCGGTTTGATTGCCGGCAGCAAGAAATTCCCTTTGCTTTTTTCCTCGGGCGCCAGGAAAAAGGGATACGAGATCGTAGCCATTGCCATTAAAGGCGACACTTCCCCTCGCATAAAACAACTGGTTGACAAAGTCCACTGGTTGAGCCTTTCGGAGTTCAATAAAATATTCGGTATTTTTTCCTCGGAAGGGGTAAAGAACGTGGCCATGGCGGGGCAGATCAGCCCTTTCAGGCTTTTCAGCAGAGACATACTCAAGAGCCGGGAACTTAAAGAGATACTCTATTCTCTAAAAGATAAAAAAGCGGACAGCCTATTCGGGGCCGTAGCGCGCAAGCTGGAAGGAGAGGGGTTTATCCTTCTTGATTCGACCATCTTTGTCAAAGATTGCATGCCGAAAAAGGGCGCCCTTACCAGGCTGCAGCCGGATTTTCATACATGGGATGATGTTTATTTCGGCCTCAACCTGGCCAAGGCGGTAGCCGAACTCGATATAGGGCAGACAGTTGCTGTAAAAAGCAAGGCGATAGTAGCCGTGGAGGCCTTTGAGGGCACTGATAGGTTGATCCGCCGTTCGGGAAAGACCGGAGGCAGAAATGTTGTTATCGTCAAGGTAAGCAAGCCTAGGCAGGATATGCGTTTCGACGTCCCGGTTGTGGGGTTGGGCACAGTAAAGAGCCTGGTTAAGGCCGGGGCTAAGTGCCTGGCTTTTGAGGCGGAGAAAACACTTTTTATCGACCGGGAGGAAAGCGTCCGTTTGGCTGATAAGAAAGGAGTATCTATAGTTGCAGTATAAACTTGCCTGACATGAATTTTCTTGACAGGCGGGGTTTCTGGTGTAAGAATAAGTTTATATAAAAGGAGGTAGATATGTCGCGCGTAGTTGGAAAGAAAATAACGGAATTTAAATTATATGCTCCTGGAGCCAAGAAGGTCGTGCTTGCCGGAAGTTTCAATAAATGGGATAACAGCAAATTGGCCGCCAAGAAGGACAGCAAGGGTAACTGGTCGGTGAAGGTCGGTCTGAAGCCCGGAAGATACGAGTATAAATTTGTCGTCGACGGGGAGTGGATGAACGATCCCCAATGCACCAGCTGTGTAGCCAATTCGCTTGGGACGCATAATTGCGTTACGGAAGTAAAATAACTCTTACCCGGGTATTCATGAATCAGTCAAGGGCGCTGCTTAGAACGAGCGGCGCCCTGAATTTTATAGGCAGGGTCAGCTATGAAATATATTTATGGTCCGATTAAATCACGCAGGCTGGGTTTATCTCTGGGGTTGAGCTTGAGTTTGCGCAAGGTATGTAATTTCGATTGTATTTACTGTCAATGGGGGAGGACTTCTTCCCAGGTGTCGGAGAGGAAGGAATATGTAGCTGCCGCGGAGATAATAGCCGAGCTGAAGTCATGGCTACTTGAATATCCTGTGGAAGCGAAGAAGCTGAATTTCGTTACGCTTTCGGGATTCGGTGAGCCTACATTGAATACATGCATTGGAGAGGTGATCGAATCGGCCCGGGAAGCTACCGGGGCCAAGGTAGCGGTTATTACGAATTCCACTCTTTTAGGCTCGCCCGAGGTAAGGAAATCCATATTAAGCGCGGATTTGATTGTTCCTTCTCTGGATGCGGTAGACGAGGAAATATTCAAGAAGATCGACCGTCCCTGCAGCGGGGTGGAGCTCGATTCTATCCTTGAAGGGCTGGTTGCTTTGAGAAAAGAATTCAACGGGCAGATTTGGCTTGAAATAATGCTGCTTTCCGGGATCAACGACGATATTAAACATATCGAGGATCTGGTCAAATGGGTTAAATTGATTAACCCGGATAAGGTGCAGCTTAATTCACCTGTGCGCTCTACCGCAGAAAGCGGGGTTCTGCCCGTCGATAAAAAAAGGTTGGCCGAGATCCGCGGTATGCTCGGGGATAAAGCGGAGATTATTTAATTTTATATGCGCGGCCTATTCTGCCCTGAGGCCTGTAACCTGTATGCCTATGCGCCTGTAGCTCAATTGGATAGAGCGCTAGCCTTCGGAGCTAGGCGTTGCAGGTTCGATTCCTGCCAGGCGCGTTTAGCTCATACAGCCCTTAAGGGAATACAGACACTGTTCTTTATAATCTTGTTTTTTATCGGTGCGGCCGAGGCTTTTTCCGAAGAGCCGCCTGCGCGCAGGGTAGTATGTTTTAAAGATTCCTGTTTTCGCGTAGAAACGGCAGAAGACAGGCTGCGGCAGGAGAAGGGGCTGATGTTCGTGGATAGCCTGCCGGAGGATTCAGGTATGCTTTTTATCTATGATGACGAAGCCCCAAGGTCTTTTTATATGAAAAACACCCTTATCCCCCTGGACATAATTTGGATAAACAAATACAGGAAGGTGGTTTTTATCAAAAGAGACGCTCAACCGGAAAGATCAGGGGAGTATGAGATGTTTTGTCCGGAAGAGAAAGCCATGTATGTGCTGGAGCTTAACGCCGGGAGCGTGGATAGGATGGGTTTAATGTATGGCGATGAATTGCAATTTGAGTCTTTTTAAGGTAAAATTATAGAATAAAAGGAGGGAGGAATGAACAAACTTATTTTCCTTTTATGCCTGCTGTTAGCAGGTTGTGCCACTACCCGCAAAGACACCAGTGATTATTTTCAGCCCGCAAAGATAGCCCCGCCCGTCTCCATGGATAAGGAGGAGCTTGCGGATATAATCGCCGTATTCAGTAAGGAGATTAAAGCTAACCCGGGGTACGCGGGCGCCTATTACAATAGGGCGGTTGCTTATTTCCACGACGGCAATTACGAGGCGAGCTGGAAGGATGTGCGTAAAGCGGAAGAGCTGGGTATGCGCGGCGATCCTGTTTTGCTCGACCTGGCTGCCAGGCTGCGGGAGACATCCGGAAAGGGTAAGTAAACCGGCAGGTTGACGAGTATGATTTCCGATAAGCCCATCGACTTATTGCCTATTCCTGTTTTTCGTAGCGGTATTTCTTTTCTTCTCTCCATATCGAATACTCCTGAATATTCTGTTTTTCCCGCAGGTTATGGTTTCTGGCTCCGGCGGCAGGCCTTTAATATGCAGGCCCGGGAAAGGAGCGGTTTCTGATGGCGGAATGTATTTGCCCGCATTGCAAGAAGCCTATTTACGACGATGATGCCCTGTTGTGCCTGTATTGCGGAGAAAGCCTTGGCCGCGCCGCAGGGTTCATGGGCAGGCTGAAATACCCGAAACATTCCATTTTTGTCATTATCCTCGTGCTCATAATTTTGTTCAGTTTTATTGCTCTTATGATGATTTGAAGGGGGCTGTTTTTGGCTGCAGAATGGGAAAAAACAGTTGATTTTACGCCGTAAAGGAAGGATAATAAACATCATCGGTTAACCAGGCGCCGGAAGGAGAAGTGGCATGAAGAGAAAAATAATCTTATTATTGAGCGCGGTCATTGTCGGTTCGGTCATAGGCTTATTCTTATCGAAAACCAAGGCACCGGGAAGCGGCTCTTTCAAGTCGCGTTATTCCGACGGGAAACTGCGGGAGACCGGGGCAATCAAGCAGGGCAAGCTCAACGGCGCCTTCAAGTCCTATTACCCGAACGGCCGCCTGAAATTGATATGGAACTACAAAGACGGCAAAAAAGAGGGGGAGGCAAGGTTTTATTTCGAAAGCGGCAAACTGCAGGCGAAGGTCAACTATAAGAACGATAAATCCCACGGGATATCGAGATTCTATTTTGAAAACGGCAAGCTCCAGGCCGAAATGAGTTATAAGGACGGGAAGTTGGACGGGGTTTCCAGGACATACCGCCCCGATGGCGAGCTTATATACGCGGATACTTACGAGAACGGGGTTATGAAGGGCCGCCAGTTTCCCGAAGAAAATAAAGTAAAGAAAACCGAGTAAGTAAGCGAATACGGATCTTTCCTCGTATTGAAAACCGCCTTGGTTTCGGCATTTCCTTTTAATTTAAATTGAAGTTGCAAAATAACCGGTTTTAGGCTACAATAACACCTGATCTTAGCGCCTGGGATATCTCTTTGCCTGGGTGCTTAACATGAGCAAATAAACGGTTGATTACTTCGGGCCATTAGCTCAATTGGTAGAGCAGGACACTCTTAATGATATTTTAGGATTGTCCAGTTATCGACGATAAATCAGTTAAGTCCTCCATAATGAATCACTTATGGGGGATTTTTTGTTGGTATTGATTGGTATTGATTATTATGATTTAGATTAAAAATGGGCACTACTTGGACACCAGTTTGTATATGACTGATTCATGAAGTTACAGAATGAAAGTATTATTACTATATGTTGTAGATATATTTAAGTCAGTATACAGAATACAGTATTTTTATTTGACAAGTTGGTTTTTTGGTATATACTTATTTTTGGCGCTGGTAGGCAATACTTGTTCTTTCTATTTCTCGCTTTCCTGAGATCAGCTAGTACTTACCGGGCCCCTTTGGTTTTATTTCAATTTGGGCCGCGTGTTAAGCAATCTGGTCCAAAGGGAGGTGAGGTAAGATGAAGCAGCGAGAATTACGTACAGGGTATAAAGAAATTTTTACCAGGTACGTGCACAAAAATGGTAGAATCATTTACCCTAAAAAGGCTAAATACTTCCATTTTTGGGTTAAGGTAAGATAAAACATATCTTACTGTTTGTCTACCAGCGAATAAATTAATCTTGGGTATAAAGCCATCCACTAGAGATTCCTCAAAACGTCCTCTAAAGAACAAAATTATTGTCTTGAGATTTGCTTGTATACAAAAAGCAGAGTGATATAATAAAAAACTGACATTAAAGTCTTATTTAAAGTAGAAGGAGAAGGTTAAGATGCTTAATATATTAGCCAATTTGGCCTCTATTGGTTCTTTAGTGATTAGCTGTATTGCTTTATTTAAAGTCAATTCTCTTGAAAAAAATTATAATCTAAATGTGAAACAAAATGTAAGAGGCAATAAGAATGTTCTTTCAGGAGGAGATACAAACATTGGTAAATAATAATGAAGGAATAAATATAAATGGAAATAACAATGTTGCCTCCGGGAGAGATACAAATTTGTATCTTAGTATTAGTAAAAAAGAAGAACAGGATTGGGGAATCATAGAAGAAATTTATAACCATATAATAGCTTCTAATAAAGAATTTAATTCAAAAGAGGACGTAGAATTAAGCGAAGATTTTGTTTGTCTCCAGGAAAAAATACAAATTAATTTTCAATCTGATCAAATTAGGCGTATTGAAGAAATGGTTATGAATGTTTGGACCCAAAAGACATTGTCTGAAAAATTCCTCAAACAGAAATATCAATCTAGCCCGATGGAAGTATTAAGTCTTCTAGAGTTAGTTCAATCAGAATATTGTAGAGTCAAAAATGTGTCTGCAACTAATTCAGCGATTGAAAGTATAAGTATAATTGAAGAATTAGCAAAGAATTTTGTGCCTGAAAAACAAAAGACCAACCCTCTTTATTTATCTAATGCCAAAGCATTAGTGTTGCATTTCTTTGAATTCTGTGATATTGGTAAGAAAACGTCAAAAGAAAAAGACAGAAAGCAATAGATGCTTATTCCTAGAAAAAACGAAGATTTAAAAATGAATCTTTTGGTTCTAGGGGCAGGAGTAATCCAGATCCTAAAAAGAAAACCATATAACATTGAAACTCTCTATCAAGAAGTTAAACTTGCTTCGGGTCTTGATGTAGTTCGGTTCCATGATATTCTAACTACATTGTGGGTAGCTAATATAATTGAACTTAATGATTATCAAATTTACTTAAGAAAAGAGTAATGTTTTTAAAACGTCTCTACTCTGAACCAACAGGACTCTTTAATTCCATCACTTTTATTGATGGGATTAATTTTATTTATGGGAAGAAAGATCGTAAAGGAGATCCCAAAAAATCCTTAAACGGTATTGGAAAATCTACTTTACTTGATCTATTAGACTTTTGTCTTCTCTCCTCATTTCAAGAAAAACACAATCCTCGTCTTTCCCTTGCTAGTCCAAAGATAAGTTCATATAAAATAGTGCTTGAGTTTGAAGTAAACGGTCAAGAATTTATCATTAAAAGGAATACAAACAATCCAAATGAAATTGAATATGGTCAAATCGGAGCAATCACAACATATCCTCTTAGCGAGGCAAAATCAAAGTTATTTATCTTATTATTTAGCAACAGGGAATACCCAGGCAAGATAGAAGGGAAATGGTTTAGAACTTTAATGTTATTCTTTCTAAAAATCCAGAAACATAAGACATCAAAATTCTTAGATCCTATACAATATATCAAAGAGATGTCTACAGCAGAACTAAACCAAGTCCATCTTTATCTGATGAATATTGATAACTCAATTGTGGTAGATAATTTTAAGATTCAAGAGTCTTTTAAGAGAAAAATTCCTGCTTTGAGGGAAGTAAAAAATATTGTCGAGACAGACTACGCACTAACCGATATAAAAGAAGCAAACAATGAGATTAATAAACTGAAAAGAGAGGTTGAAGTAATTAAAAATGCTTTAGATGCTTTTAAACTCGGAGAACAATATCAAGATGCTGAACAGGAAGCCAATAAATTAACCGAAGAAATTAAAGCCCTATGGTATCAAAATTATTCTGACAGAGATAAAATAAATAGTTACCTGGCCAGTCTTAAAACCGTTCCCTCTATTTCGAAAACTAGAATTGGAAGAATATACAGTGAGTTTAATCAATTGCTGGGGGAAAAGGTTAAAAAGTCTCTAGAGGAAGTTATTGAATTTAATAAAGAGCTTGCAATTTCTAGAGAGAATTTCATGAAAGAAGAAATAGATAAATTGAAAGAAGCTATAAGATTAAGAGAAAATAGTATTAATAGTCTTGAAGAACAGAGAACAAAGCTTTTTAATTTCCTTTCTACTAAAGGAGCCATTAATGATTTAACCGAAGCCTTCTATACGCTCAATATTAAGAAAAATAAACTAAGTGATTTAGAAGCAAAATTAAAAACTTACAATACTCTTCAGTATGAAATATTAGATTTAGAAAAGAAAGATAAGGATATTGCTATCCAAGTTAAAAGATTTATTGATGATATACAAACAACAGAAGTATCTCAGATTTCTGGAATTTTTAATGAAATATACAATGCAATTTATCCCGAAACTAAAGAACAGTCTGTTTTTACAATTAGTGATAAATTAAATACAGATGCAAAGTTAGAAATTGGTATCGATTTTCCTGATGTTCTTTCTAAGGGGAAAAACAAAGGACGTACATTAGTGTATGATTTGACAGTATTATTTAATGCTATTAAAAAAAATATCCCTGTTCCTAGATTTTTAGTGCATGATGGAATTTTTGATGGTATGGATAAGGCTCATTTTGTTTCTCTCTATACTTTTCTTGAGCAGAAGAAAAAGGAGGGGAATAGATTCCAGTATATCTTGACACTCAATGAAGAAGGAACTTTGTCTCATGATTTTGGAGACACTGATCAGGTTTCTTCTGAAAAGATAGAGCAAGAAGCCGTTGCAGTTTATACTCCTACACAAAAGCTGTTTAAATTCAACTTTTAAAACACTGGATAGAAACTTAAATTTTTAACAATTGAGAACAAGTAATTTTAAAAGCCTTAGCAAGTTTCTGTAATGAGTTCAAGGTAGGGGAAGAAGGTTTATTGCTTTCTAGTCTTTGAATATATTTATAGTCCAATCCTGAAGCTTCAGAAAGTTCTTCCTGAGTTAGTTGGTGTTTTTTTCTTAAGCCCCTCAATTTTTTACCAAATCTAATATTGATATTTTCCATTGGCTATATTGTCTAATAGAGCCTTAATATTTACCACCTACTATTGTCGGTGTTAACCATTTACACCAAATATATTAGGTGATATAATCTTAGTAATAAGAGAAAGGAGATAGCATGAAAAGATTGATTTTATTCGTAATGATATTGTTTATGATGGGCTGTGCTACCTTATCAGCTAATAAAATATCTCTACTTAAAATGGGTATGTCTAAGGATGAAGTGCAGAAAATAGTTGGTAAGCCTTATTTATTAAGAGCCCAGGCTAGATCTCAAGATAGCAAGCTTATTGAAACATGGGAATATACACTATATGCCCCAAGCTATCCTACAGCCAATGGCTTGACTGGGAATGTGACTTATTGGCTTCAATTTGAGGATGGCAAACTTGTTTTTTATGGTCAGCCTGGGGATTATGGCACATTAATGCCTGACAGGTCGCAAGAGGAGATTTATCACCACATCATTAAAGAAGAGGCAAAATAACAAATATTTGTATTAATAGAGATAAGCTATGCTCAACAAATATAAGCCAATAATAAAGAAAATCTTCTTGGGTATTGGTATAACCATAGGGGTTATCATAGTATTTAAAGTCGCGCATTATCTTATTGCTAAAGATTTTGCTGTAGATGCTGAGACTGGTAGATATTTAACTTATAGAGAATTGATAGATAAAGGAGCATTCTCTGTTATTTTTTCTTTCATAATAGGTATTATTGTTGGGACATATATAGAGTTTTTTTATAGGGACGCTAAGCTTAATGAACATCAGTTGGAAAGGCTAGCTAATAATTGCACAGGTAGAGGTGATTTTAGAGGAGCCATTAATTATCTCAATCGGGTTATCAAGCTTGATCGTAACAGCCAAAGAACCTACTATAATTTGGGGTATTGTTATTCAAAAATAGAGGAATGGGATAAATCCATTTGCAATTTTAGTAGAGCTATAGAACTTAATCCATCTGATTATGAATCTTTCAATAGTAGGGCCTTTGTTTATTCTATGAAGAAGGATTTTGATTCAGCAATTAGGGATTCTGAGATTTCCTTAAAAATAAAACCTGATGATAATTTGGGAGTGGTAAACCTATCCACATATTATTATCAACGTAGCCTACTTTATGGAAAACTGGGAAGGCATAAAGAAGCAAAAGAAGATTATATGAAATGTTTAAAATTAGACCCTGAAATGTATGGGTCAGAAGAAATAGTCAAGGAAATTAGCCCTTATTTAGGAGATGAGAAATCCTGAAAAATAACCTCCCAATCTTTAGTTTATTCCTACCTTAAATAATCTTGCAAGTGAATAGTAATTAATGGAATAACTGAAATCATAGCTAGTTTTATCCATACCCAATTGCTTTAGCTATAAAAAAGGCCAAAATAGCCATTTTAAGGCCTGTTATTTTTATACCGGCGGTATATTGCATTTGGAATCACATTGTGCAAATTTACTAGCTTATGCGCCAAAATACAGGGTAGTTTAGAACCCTATAATATAGAACATTTAGAAATAAAAAAATTACTTGACATTATGTATTATTTAGTGTATGCTTGAATACAAAGGAGAGATATGGCTAGGTTATCAATTTTACTTAAAAATCTTAAAGATATCCAAGGTCAAATTGAAAAAGCTACTAGAGGTGGAAAGGGCTTGAAAGATGAAGCAAGGAAATCTTATTTAGCTTCCAAGGTAAAAGGCTATAGGATTAAAAATGGTTTATCTCAGGAGGATTTAGCTAAAAAGTTAGGTGTTGGAAGATTAGCAGTAATCCGTTGGGAGAAGGCAAAGAGTATACCTTCTAAATTGGCTATGAAACAATTAATAAAAGAGGGGGTCATTATGAAGTAAGAAACTATTTACCTTTAGGCATTAAGTTCCAAATTTTGTTTTAAATGAGTTAACATCAGCCGAAGGGTCTCATTGGAAGTGCAAAGATTCATACTTCCGTGAAGGCCCTTTTTTATTGGGATAACCTTATTAATTTTTTTAACGTAGGAGGAAAGATGAAGGGTGATTATGTGGAAGTGAGGGTGGTTGAAGGAGAATTAACAAAGATTCATCCTGCTCTTGATTTTGCTAATGGTTTAGCAATTGTGGCTGTGCCACTCCAAACTGAAATTAATGAAAATGGAAGTAAAGAAACATCTTTTAAGTATTGGTTAATAACAAGCAAAAGGGAAAAATTCCTTCTTTCAAATGAAGAGCTTCTTAGTAGGGGGCTGTTTAAATCTAGCAATTGTTATTTAAAGGAAGGAAGGTGGAGCTATTCTAGTATTGAAAAATGGCTAAGGGGGGAAGATTATCCCTCTCATCCTAGGAAGATATTTAGGATAATTAAAAGAAAATATGAACAATATTTAGATTATCCAGACCCAAGAATGTATAGCTATATGGCTTTATGGGTTATGGGTACATATTTTTTCCCACTTTTTGATGCTTATCCAATCCCGCTTCTTAATGGCCCGTCTGGATCTGGTAAATCTAAGACAATTGATGTAACAGAACGGGTTGCGTTTAATGCTATTAATACTGCTAATATATCAGATGCAAGCATATATAGGGTTGTTGAGTGTTCAAGAGGCACTATCCTTCTTGATGAACTTGAGAAAGCAGCCAATACAAAAGAGGAGGGTATCCTTCTTGGGTTGCTTAGGGCTGGTTTTAAGAAGGGGGCCAAGGTAATTCGTTCTGATAAAGGAAAGGACCAGAGAATAATGCCAAGACATTATGAAGTTTATTCTCCTAAGATGATCGCTAATATCTATGGTATTAATGAGGAGGCACTTAAGAATCGATGTATTTTGTTTAATATGTCTCCTTCTAGAGGGGATAAAGCTAACAATTATCCTAGGGAAGAAGACTCAGTGTGGCAAAGAATCAGAGATGAATTATATAAATTCACATTAGGTTGTTATGAGGATGTCAAAGAGGCAAAAGGGAGAATGCAGAGGAAGGATTTTGGTTTAAGGGGATACTATTTTTTAATGTGGCAACCCATTTTTGCTTTAGCTTATTTAATTGATGATGTTCTTTTAGAGGAAATGGTAGGCCTTGCTAAAGAAAAGACCGAAGATCGAATAGCAGAAGTAGATGAATTGTTTGATAGAAAGTTGCTTTCAACAATTAAAGAAATGTATGAGGATGGAAGATTTGCCCTTAGGAAGTTTGAGGATAGGCAATTCATAAGTTCACAAAGTATATATTCAACTTTTATGGAGAGATTAGGCTATGAAGAAACTAATAGGCCAAACTGGTTTGTGCCTAGGTTTGTAGGGAAATTAGTCAGTTCTTTGAACATAGGTAAGGGAAAACAAGAAAATATCAATGGAAAACCAACAAGAGGTTATTGGATACATAAAGGGAAATTGCTTAATATACTACAGAGATATGGCATAGCTTAGTATTGTTGGTATTAATGGTATTTATGTTATTAAGCTACAAATACCATTAATACCATAAATACCTCTAAAATAGACATGGAAAAACGTTTCCTTAATCCTAAAGAAACAGCTGTTTACCTGGGTTTATCCATCCATACAATTTATGCATGGGTGAAGCTGGGGAAGATCCCTTTTTACAAGGTTGGAAGAGCTGTAAGGTTTGACCCAAGGAAATTAGAGTTTTGGCTTAGGAAGAAAGAATGCCCTGTTATCGACGAGGATTTTCATGGACAAAGCTGAAAAAGTCTCATATAATCCAAAAAACAGGAAAAAGATGGGGGTAGTCTTTAAAAGAGGGGCATATTGGATTGACTACAGGGCCAATGGCAGAAGGCACAGGAAGAGAATTGGCCTAAGTAGGTCTGTAGCTGAAGTTGCCCTGAACAAGATATTGGTGGAAATTGCTGAACACAAGTATCTTGATATAAAGAAAGAGCCAGAGGTAAAATTCTCAGATTTCTCCCAAGATTACCTAAAAATCCATTCCAAGCCTAAGAAATCTTATTATACTGATGAGAAGATAGTAGGTTTGCTCAACAGGTATTTTGGTAATAAGTTCCTAAGTGAAATTAAGGCAGTTGATATCTTAAAGTTCAAGAACGAAAGGGCAGAGAAGGTAAAACATGGCACAGTTAACAGGTCTTTGGCAGTGTTGAAATCCATGTTCAATAGGGCAATTGAATGGGGTAAGGCTAAAGAGAATCCCTGCAAGAATGTTAAAAAGTTTAAGGAAAATAACCAAAGGGACAGGTATTTGACAGAAGAAGAGGAAGCCAGGCTATTGCCTAATTGTAATGATTACCTCAAAAGGATAGTGGTTGTGGCCCTGCATACTGGAATGAGGAAGGGGGAAATCCTCAAGCTTAAATGGAAAGATATTAATATGGAGCATAGGTATATCAGCTTATATGACACAAAAAATGGGGAAGGGAGGAAGGTGGCAATGAACCAAACTGTCCTTAATGTCCTTATGAATATTCCCAAGCACACTAATTCTGAATATGTGTTCGGTGACAGGCAGGGTAATCCCTATGGAGATATTAAAAAATCTTTCTTGTCAGCAATAGAAAAAGCAGGTATAATTAACTTTCACTTCCATGATTTAAGGCATAGTTTTGCCTCTAGGTTGGTTATGGCTGGGGTGGATTTGAATACGGTTAGGGAGTTATTGGGGCATAAGTCATTGGAAATGACTTTAAGATATAGCCACCTGTCTCCTAACCATAAAATGCAGGCTGTAAGTGTTTTAGACCATAAAATGGTCACTATTTGGACACCAAACACAG
This sequence comes from Candidatus Omnitrophica bacterium UBA6249, assembly GCA_002441305.1. GTDB lineage: Bacteria > Omnitrophota > Gorgyraeia > Gygaellales > Profunditerraquicolaceae > UBA6249. The sequence continues at coordinate 137,832 of DJVT01000014.1, read as the reverse complement.
CTGATGCAAGATCTATCCAAGAAGCCAATCTTGCAAATGTTTGATAATAAATAAATTGTAACAAATAGGGCCATTAGCTCAATTGGTAGAGCAGGACACTCTTAATGTCAAGGTCGTTGGTTCGACTCCAACATGGCCCATAAATTTCATAACCTTCCTGAACTGCAGCCTTTAGCGTGAAAAGGGCCTGTCAGTTCATAGGATATAGCATAGATACCGGCATTAGGGTCAAGTGGTTTACCCTGGCCGGTTTATTTGTTTATGTTGTTGAAAGATTTGTAATCTAAAGGTATAATATTAAAAGTTTACGGGCATTTTTTACAATTAAAGGCTAAAATGTTAGATATAAGGTTTATCAGGGAGAATACAGATTTAGTCAAACAGGCGATGCGTAACCGCGCTCTGGATATCGATATCGATGCCGTTATTTCCGTCGACGAAAGGCGCCGCAAGGCCTTAAGCGAATTCGAGGAATTGGCGGCCAGGCGCAATAAGGCTAACGACGAGATAAGCCTGTTGCTTAAGCAGAAAAAAGACGCTAAAGATAAAATCTCCTCGATGAGGGATATATCGAAAAGGATCGGCGAGCTTGAGCCTCGGATAAAGGAAGAGGAGGCGGAGTTAAACAAGCTGCTTTTGAGCATACCGAATATCCCGCATGCCTCCCTGCCGGTAGGAGACCCTTCCTGTAACAGGGTTATACGCAGCTGGGGCGAGCCGAAGAAGTTTTCTTTTAAGCCGCTCAGCCACATAGAGCTTTGTCAGAATCTGGATATCGTGGATTTCAACCGCGCGACCAAAATCACCGGTTCGAATTTTATCCTCTTTAAAGGATGGGGAGCCAAGCTTGAACGCGCTTTGATAAATTTTATGCTCGACCTGCATACAGGAAAACACGGCTACACCGAGATATTCCCGCCGTTTTTGGTAAACCGCGCCTCCATGCTCGGGACAGGGCAGCTTCCCAAGCTGGAAGAGGATATGTACAAGCTTCAGGATGACGATCTTTTTCTTATCCCTACCGCCGAGGTCCCGGTTACTAATATTTTCCGCGACGAGATTATAGATGAAGACAGGCTTCCTGTTTATTATACCGCTTATACCGCCTGTTTCAGGCGGGAGGCGGGTTCTTACGGCAAGGATACCCGCGGCCTGATCCGCGTGCATGAATTCGATAAGGTGGAGATGGTGAAGTTCGTCAGGCCTGAGGATTCTTACGATGAACTGGAGAAATTATTGGCTAACGCCGAAGAGGTCCTGCAGCTTCTGGGCCTGCCTTATCGGGTAGTAATGCTTTCCACACAGGATATCAGTTTTTCCGCCAGCAAATGTTATGACATCGAGGCTTATACCGCCGGAGCGGATAAGTGGCTGGAGGTATCCAGCTGCAGCAATTTCGAGAACTTCCAGGCGCGTAGGGCGAATATAAGGGTGCGCCGCAAGGAGGGCAAGAAAACAGATTTTGTGCATACCCTGAATGGTTCGGGGGTCGCTTTGGCGCGCACGGTGGTTGCGATATTGGAGAACTATCAACAAGAGGACGGTTCGGTGCTGGTTCCCGAGGCACTGCGGCCGTATTTGAATGGCCAGGAAAGAATCTTTCGATAAGAACCTGATTCAGGATATTCCTTTATCCAAAGAGCCTTCCGGCTCCGGAGGCAATTTTTCCGCCAAGATATCGTGGTTTTCGGGTAAGGCCTTCGGGGTGATAAAATTCATTTTAGGGCTGGTATTCCTCCCTTTTGTTTTTTCTACCACAGTGTCTTTTTTGAATGAATTCCGCGCTGTGGACGGACATTTGCAGGGAGTATTCTGGGCAGGGGTGATTTCTTTTCTGCTGGTTTACCTGTTTATATGGGAGCCGGCTCCGGTATACAGCAGAGGGCATAAGCTTTTGGAGGTTGTTTTTAGGTTTTTCAAGCCTATGGTGAACGTGGCCCCGTTCCTGCTCCCGATGTATACGATCTTGATATTCATAATTTACGGCCTGTTGCAATTCCCGATCAAGTCGGCTCGCCTGCTGGAATGCGCGATGTTTCTTATCGGTTTCAGCGCCATTTTGCATCTTGTTTTTTCCGCCAAGAGCATACGGAATAAAAAAGGTGATTTTTTAAAAGGCAACTATATATTCGGGTTTTCGTTTATTTTCATTTTGAATCTTGCTCTGTTCGCTCTCGGCTTCAGCCTGATTTTTAAGGAGTTCTCGTTTGTGAACTTCTGCAATGTTTCTTTCGGTATAGCCGGAAGGATCTTTTACGCTGTATTTAAGCAGTTATTCTTGTTTTAAGGTGGGGTGGCTGAGCGGTTGAAAGCGGCAGTCTTGAAAACTGTTGTGGGGATTATCTCCACCCTGGGTTCGAATCCCAGCCCCACCGCCAAACACATTATTTAGTTTTTACCGGAGGCTTAGATGAGCACAGCCATATATTATTTTTCGGCTACAGGCAATTCTCTTGTAGTGGCAAAGGATGTAGCCTGGGGCCTGGAGGGTGTTTCGCTTATCCCCGTTTCCAGGGCTATCGACGAGGGAGGGGTGGAGCAGTATGACAAGGTAGGCCTCGTATTCCCGGTTTACATGTTTGGACTGCCTCTGATTATAAAAGATTTCCTGAAAGAGGCGAAATTCAAGCCTGGGGCTTATATATTCTCCATAGCCACTTTCGGAGGTATGCCGGGGAGGGTGCATAGTCTGGCCCGCAAGATCCTGAACCGGCGCGGTATTGATTTGGCTTGCGGTTTCTCGGTAATGATGCCTGGTAATTATACCCCGTTGTACGGTGCCGTATCCAAAGAACAACAGGAGGAGATGTTCCGTAAAGAAAAGGTGAGGGCCAAGGAGCTTTCACAGTTTATTCTGGAAGGGAAGCGGGGGATATACGAAGAAAAGCCTTTTCTTGCGAACTTGATACTTTACTCTTTGATATACAATATCGGCTCTTTGGGAATCCCCGGCGCGGCAAGCGGATTCTGGGTTAAAGATACCTGTATAAAATGCGGACTTTGCGCAAAGGTCTGCCCGGTTGACAATATAGAAATGCGGGATGGAAAACCTTACTGGTTTGACCATTGCCAGCACTGTATGGCCTGCTTGCAGTGGTGCCCGGCTGAGGCCATCCAGTACAAGAAATCCACCGAAGGCAGGAGGCGTTACCATCATCCGGAAATCGCCCAGGAGGATATCAGGTCTTAAGGGGTTGATTTCTCGGCAGAAACGGGTTTGGAGAGTTGGCAGAGCTGGTTGAATGCGGCGGTCTCGAAAACCGTTGTCGTCGCAAGATGACCGGAGGTTCGAATCCTCCACTCTCCGTTTAAAAGATGCTTAAGAGGATCGAAAGTTTTTTTAGGCTTAAAGAACTTAATACCGATATCCGTACGGAAGTAGTCGCCGGTTTTACCACGTTTATGGCCATGGCCTATATCGTTTTCGTCAATCCGGCAATGATTTCGCAGACAGGTATGGATTTCGGGGCGGCGATGATGGCTACCTGTATAGCCGCTGCGGCTGCTACGATCCTGATGGGGCTGTATGCGAATTACCCTATCGCCCAGGCCCCGGGTATGGGGGAAAACGCGTTTTTTACCTATGCCGTATGCCTGACTATGGGGATATCCTGGCAGGTGGCTTTAGGCTGTGTATTTATCGAGGGGGTAATTTTTATAATCCTGACGCTTACCAAATTAAGGCAGGCGATTATGGATGCTATCCCGGTTTCTATTCGTTACGCTACTGCCTGCGGTATAGGGCTGTTTATTGCCTTTATAGGTTTTATCGACTCCGGGATTGTAGTAAGGCACCCTTCGACCCTGGTGACTTTAGGTGATGTAACCAGCGTGCCGTCCATACTGGCTATATTCGGATTGGTGGTCACGGGGGTTTTATTGATAAAGAAAGTCGGCGGGGCCGTGCTTTGGGGGATACTGATTACCGCCTTTGCCGGCGTACTGCTTGGGGTGGTAAAATACCAGGGGGTTGTGTCCATGCCACCGTCCATCGCCCCTACTTTCATGAAGATGGATATTGCCGGGGCGCTGAAATTAGGTTTGTTTTCGGTGGTGTTTATATTCCTTTTTATGGACATCTTTGACACAGTCGGAACTCTGGCGGGAGTAGGGGAGATAGGCGGGTTTATGCGCCAGGGAAAACTGCCCAGGGCCGGGAAGGCAATGCTTACTGATGCGGTAGGCACATGCATAGGCGCATTTTGCGGCACACCTACAGTGACCAGTTACGTAGAAAGTGCCGCCGGCATAGCTTCAGGCGGGCGCTCTGGTCTGGTAAGCGTGGTAACGGGAATATTGTTTTTGCTTACTTTGTTCTTTATGCCTTTGATCAGCATGATCGGGGGAGGGTATCAGACCGCATTGGGAGTTATCTTGCGTCCGGTTACCGCCCCGGCTTTGATTGTCGTCGGGAGCATGATGGTATATCCGATTACCAAGATTGATTGGAAGGACTATTCGGAATTTATCCCGGCGTTCCTGGTGATGCTGATTATGCCTTTTACTTTTAGTATCGCTACGGGAATTGCCTTTGGCTTTATAAGTTTTGCCGCCTTGAAGTTGCTTACCGGTAAAGGCAAGAGCGTGTCCTGGCTGGTTTATTGCTTGGCGGTATTGTTTATCTTAAGATTTATATATTTGCAAGCCCTGTAACCGGAAGGTTTAGGGCAGAAGACCTGATTATGGAGAGGTGCCGGAGTGGTCGAACGGGCGTGTCTGGAGAACACGTGAGTCGCAAGGCTCCCAGGGTTCGAATCCCTGCCTCTCCGCCATTGTTGACGCTTAGGTGGATCCCGGCGGTTTGTATTTAATGGTGTTGTTTTAGCGCTTATTGATTTGCCTAACTAATGTTTAGGACTATATCAAGAAGATGCGTAAGCTGGATAATGAGTTTAGTAAGGGGTGGTGACAATTTGTCGCCACTCCTTTTCTGTTAAGGCATCCGTTTAATTATCCCTCTGGCCAGGAGCAAGAATGAGAATACAGAATTGCAGAATAACGGTGTTGGTTTTGATGGGAACGTTATTTCCGGCTGTGGCTTCTGTCTATGCCGGGGCTGCAGAAGAATCTTCTTCGCGGACTGCCAATGCCTATGTCGTTAGACAAGGAGTAACCATAACGATATCCGGGGTAGCTAAGCGTTATGACAAAGTGGCGCTTTTTAAAAACGGTTCTGCAAACATCCCCATAAAGACCGAGAGCGTGTCTTCAGGAACGGGGAGATACAAAATTACAATAAGTATTCCCGGGGATATGATCCAGAGCCGGGGCCGTTACTTAGTAGATATGCGTTTTTGGCAAGATGTGAATAAAAACAATATAAAAGAGGATAATGAGCCGCACAGCGCATGTAATTTCATAACATGGCATCCTGAAACAGGAAAAGCATATTTGAAAGTTTACGGCGGTTCCAGTTATGAAATAACGTCTTCCGATTTTATCTATAACCCCAGGTGATGGAATAGTTATTTGTATGGAGTAATTGCAGAAGAAGGAGGCAATTATGCAGGTAAGTGCAGATGCAGCCAAAAAGAATATCGTCCGCGAACCAATGATCGCCGGCATCTTGAGTTTTTTATTCATGGGGTTAGGGCAGGCTTATAACGGCCAAAGGCGTAAGGGGTATTTATTCTTTGCAAGCTATATCGGGATAGCAGTTTTATATTTTATTTTAATTAAAGTTTTCAATGAACCATTGCCGGTAAGCGGTAAAGATATACCTGTTACTTCAACCGCTTATGTCATTACTTTTATTTGCAGCTTTCTTGTTTGGATATTTAATATTTACGATGCTTATAAGTCAACAAAGAGAGTAAATGAGAATGATGGCGTTAATTCAATACCGGGAAAATCAGTACTTATATTTTTCAGGAATATTGTTTTAAGCTTTATAGCCTTTTTTATATTAATGATTTTAATTCCTGTAAGGAGCCCGGTGTTTGGGGCCCCCAATGTTGCACAAGGCAAGTCAGCAATCTCATTGGCTCCCGGCTGGGAAGCAGAATTGGTGGATACAAAGAAAGATACGGGAGGCCGCTCTTCAATAGCCTTGGATGGGAATAACAATCCGCATATAGCTTATGAAGATGAAGAGGGGATCAGATATGCATGCCGGATAGGGCCGGCATGGAAAATACAAACTGTAGAAGAAGGCTATATGCCAAGCATTGCTTTAGATTCTCTATGCAGGCCTCATATAAGCTTCTCTTTGCGTGTTCCTGCGCCAGGCTACGGGAATTTATTGAAGTATGCGTACTGGGATGGCAGCGAATGGAAAATCACGGTTGTTGAGCAATGGGGAACTGAAAATTCTCTTGCTATAGATGCTAATGACCGGCCGCATATAGCTTATTGTACTAACAGGGGAGGCGTACAATATGCTTTTTGGACCGGTTCAAAATGGGATATTCAAACAGTTGATGCGGGCTTAATTGATATGTCGGCCGATAAATATAAGGGGAGGATGTATGTTTCTTTAGCCTTGGATGATCAGGGGATGCCGCATATAGCTTATTTTGATCAGAAAAACGGTGATTTGAAATATGCATACTATTCAGAAGAGCAATGGCATAAACAGATTGTGGATAATATTGGTTTAGTGGGTTTAGAACCGGCTATTGCTATTGATAAAAAGGGGCTGCCTCATATTGCATATCTTGATGCCGATGCTTATGATTTGAAATATGCCTTTTGGAACGGCAGGAATTGGGATATTCAGACAATAGATCGAGAAAAGAATGTGGGTTGTAAATCTGTTATTGCTTTAGATAAATTAGAAAGACCGCACATAGTCTATTCCCGTTGTTCCGATGAGGAGCTTAAATATGCATTTTGTAACGATGACTCTTGGAATATCGAAACAATAGAGACGCGGGATATCGGTTATTTTACTCCGGTTGCCTGGACTATTTCAATGTGTTTAGACAGTGACGGGAAGCCGCATATAAGTTGTTACGATAACAAAAGCAGAGTCTTAAAATATATTCGGAAATTATAGATACAATACTTTTGTGTTTAAAAATATCCCCGTTTTGGTAAGTATTGGAAAATGATTGATTATAATAGTTTTGTGACTGCCGGGGGGGATATTCTTGTTTCTTCGTTGCAGGAGGGGTCTTAACAGCGTTCTATTTGAACTATTTTCTTTGGGAACTTCAAAACCGGAGGCAGAAAATGAAATGCCCAAACTGTAAAAATGAAGATTTAGTTTCAGTTATGACGAAGCAGGGAGTGGAGGTTGATTTTTGCCCTCAATGTGAAGGCATCTGGCTGGATAAGGATGAAATTTACCATTTTACGAAAATCCCGACTTACCTAAAGTCTAAAATAGAAGAAGCTATGAAGCTTCAAAAGCCATCGTCCCGCTTATCCCCATCTGGAAGCCCTATGGTAGAATTACCGATTTTGGAAGGCGAAATCAATATTGATTATTGTCCGGAATCAGGAGGTATCTGGCTGGATAAGGGTGAGATCAATAAACTGCCCGCAATAAAAGCCAATGTTCAAATAGATAAAGGCACTCTTGGGGGAGGAAAATCGAGTATGCCCAAGATGTTGCTTCCTTTGCCTAATCTTGCCTTCCGTTCAGGGGCGGTATTGTTTGGCATGTATGCCTTATTAACACTATTTTTGATTATTTTGGTTGAATTAACAAAGATATCCGCATCTCTTGCTTTAATAGTCGGTATAGCAGTTGTGACTATCCATTTCCTGCTCGGGCCATTCTTAATGGATCTTTCTTTAAAATTCTTATTTAAAATGCGCTGGGTTGGGCCAACGGATCTACCGATCAACTTAAACAATTTCATTAATAAGGTATGCAATGACAAGAAAATGAAATTTCCCCGCATGGGTATTATCTTGGACGGTTCGCCTAATGCTTTTACTTATGGCCATCATCCTAATAATGCCAGAATAGTGATAACCCAGGGGTTGTTGGATCTTTTAAATGAAGAGGAAACAGAGGCGGTTGTAGCTCATGAGATCGGTCATGCTGTGCATTGGGATATGTTAATTATGACTTTAGCCCAACTCGTACCACTTATCTTATACTATATTTACAGGACTCTGATTAGAATAAAGAGCCAGGGTAGAGATAAATCGGCGCCTTACCGTTTACTGATAGCCCTTTCCGCTTATATATTGTATGTTATCAGTGAATTTATCGTCTTATGGTTTTCGAGGATAAGGGAGTTCTTTGCCGATAGGTTTTCAGGAGAAGTGACAGGCAACCCGAATAATCTGGCCTCTGCCTTAGTAAAAATCGGTTACGGTTTAGCCGGAGACGATACAAGAAAAACCGGAATAAAACAAAAAGACAGGCGGGATACTTTAAATGGGGTGGGCCCGATGGGTATTTTTGATTCAAGAACAGCAAAAATGCTGGCGGTTAGTGGTTATACCGGGCCGACAAAAATGGGCGGGGCGGTTGATAAAGAGAAGCTGAAAGATGCGGCAAAATGGGATCTCTGGAATCCTTGGGCCGCGTATTACGAATTGCAATCCACGCATCCATTGATCGCTAAAAGACTGAAATTCTTAAGCAATCAGTCAGCTGCGTTAGGAAAAGAACCATATATAGAATTTAATGAGAAAAAGCCGGAATCTTATTGGGATGACTTTTTGATAGATTTGGCTTTTAAAATTCTGCCTTTCATCGCGGCTGTTTTTGGCATTATATTGCTTGTGCTGGGGGGAAAGATTTTCTTTTTATGGCTTGGTTTATTCATTTTTGGATCGGCTTATTTGATGCAGACTCTTTTTGTTTATCCTAATTATGATTTTGCAGAAATGAACGTAAGGAGCCTTTTGAAGAAAGTGAAAGTGTCCGCGGTTAGGCCCGTATCCTGCTTGATAAAAGGTAAAATTATCGGCAGGGGTATTCCGGGGCTGATTTTTTCGGAAGATTTTGTTATGCAGGATGAAACCGGGATTATCTTCTTAGATTACCGACAGCCCTTGGGGATATTTAATTTCCTGTTTGGCCTGTTTAGGGCAGTTGAGTATATAGGAAAAGATGTTGAAATTGTCGGCTGGTATAGGCGCTCACCAGTACCTTACATAGAAATCAAGAAGCTAAGAGCCAGGGATAAAGAATCTACGTGCTTTGTGTATCATGTTAAATTAATATTTTCAGTTGTTATTATCACCTTAGGGTTTGCTATGGCAGTATCTTTATTGATGAAATAAAGACTGGTTTTATCAAGCGCCCGGGAACGTTTGTAGTTCTATTAACCTGAGATATATTGATTTTGTAGTCGGTTATTTATGCCATTAAGCAGTGAAAAAGTGAGAATAACAAGGAGAGACGGATGATTAAGAAAAACAGAATACTGTTAATAGTAGCTATTGTTTTTTTACTGTTTATTATCGGCCGTCCCGTAGTTTATTTCACTTGGGTTTTATTCGGTTCGGCAGTGGAATCTTTTTATAACGTCAAAGTTCAAAAATTACCCTATGAAGAGGTTCCCCTGGAAAAGGAATATACCTTTAAGGGGGGAGAGAAATACGGTTTGACTATAGAACCTTCGTTTGGAGAGAAGGAGATAAAAGCTATCGTTGGGCCCGGTTATGCAATAAATTATACCGGTGTTCGTTTCTCGAGAAGATTGACAATCGATGTTAAAAAGGGAAATGACTTGATATTGAGAAATACTGTTTTAGTTTGCGGTTCTTTTCATCCATCCGAAGAAATCGTTTTAAATTATCCAGAGTTGATTAATCCGGTTATCGAAGGGTATCGATTATTGGAATCAAATGATTTTTTATGCATTTATCTGCGTCGTAATTATTATTCGGATAATTCAGGGGGTGCCATTAATGTAAGCGGGGTACAAGAAAACCGGGTTGCTCTTTCAGCGGATAAGGGGGATACTTGGGCTGAGTTAAATTTTCGGGAGCGAGAGACGCAAGAGGAATGCCTGGGTTTAACAAATATAAATATCGACGCAATTGATAAAGTCGAGTCATTGTCAGGCAGCGATGATTATATCGAGGTATATTTTTCAAATCCCGGAGGGATTTGGAAAGGAGTAAGGGGGCCGAGGGTGGTAAAGGGGTATAAATTCAGGAAAATTGGCAATAAATACGAAGTTGAAGACTGTAAAAAGAGTTGGTAGTATTATCGATCTAACCTATTATGGAACCTGCCGTTTTTTATTGTAGTCTACATTATATGGAACTCTTACGGTAATCTTCTGGATTTTGTTTTGCCTTATGATACAATAATTGCGTTGAAGAGGAGATTTTATTTCTCCTGTTTTGCATCTTGATTTTTCTGCTTTGGGGCCCATAAATTTCCAATCCAAGGAGAGTCGAGAATGAGGAAAACAAAGTTTTTGACGCTGTTATTGGCACTGGGTTCTTGCCTTTTTGCTTTTGTATGTGCCGGTGCGCAAAGCGAGACGACAAAGAACTCCAGGATGTGCTCTACCGCATCCGCCAAGGATGCGGTGCAAAGCAAGAGCTTCCGTTTCGCGGGAATAGAGGTGCTGTCCGGCTTTGGCACGGGGCATCTTCGCGCCAAAGGCAGGTACGATGTTATCCCCATTTTCGTTGATTTCGATTTTGACATCAAGCCCTGGGTTAAGAAGATCGGCCTTAACCCTCCGGGTTTGGTGCAGTTTGTCGAAGAGCCCTTTATCGCGGGAGTTTCCAATCCCAACGGGAATATCGAGGTAGGGAATAATTTCCTACTGAAGATCGGCCTGCTCCCTGAGGCCTCCAGGATACAGCCGTATATAAAAGGCGGCGTAGGTTTTCTTTATATCTCCCAGCACAGCTTGAACCAGGGATCCCAGTTTAATTTCAACGAATATGCCGGTTTCGGCATACATTTTTTCCTCAAAAAGAATGTTGCCTTTACCGTCGAGTACCGCTATCGGCATCTTTCCAATTGCGATATAGATAAGCCTAATAGCGGCATCAATAACAGCTTCGGTATTTTAGGCCTGTCTTATATCTTTTGACCCGGAGGAAACAGGAGGGGGAGCATATGAAACGTCCCAATACGGATAAGATGACTATGGGAGAGATGCAGAAGGTCAACGCCTATTGGCGCGCCGCGAATTACCTTTCTGTAGGGCAGATATACCTTTTGGATAACCCTTTGCTTAAATCCCCGCTTAATATTGGGCATATCAAGCCCCGCCTGCTGGGGCATTGGGGGACTACTCCCGGACTTAATTTTATCTATGTGCATCTTAACCGGATGATCAAGAAGTACGATCTGGATATGATATATATAACCGGTCCGGGGCACGGCGGACCGGGCCTGGTTGCCAACGCTTACCTGGAGGGTTCTTACAGCGAGTATTACCCTGACGTATCGCAGGATGAGGAGGGGATGAGGAAATTGTTCAAGCAGTTTTCTTTTCCCGGCGGCGTCCCCAGCCATGTCGGGGCGGAGACCCCCGGTTCGATGCACGAAGGAGGCGAGCTCGGTTATTCCCTCTCTCACGCATTTGGCGCGGTGTTCGATAACCCGTCCCTGATTGTCGCCTGCGTAGTGGGAGACGGAGAAGCCGAGACCGGGCCATTAGCCACTGCCTGGCACTCCAATAAATTCCTTAATCCCAAGACCGACGGGGTCGTTCTGCCCATTTTGCATTTGAACGGATATAAGATATCCAACCCTACGATCATGGCACGAATAGGGAAAGACGAGCTAAAGAAGTTTTTTGAGGGCTGCGGTTATAAGCCGTATTTCGTAGAAGGCTCGGATCCTTATACTATGCATAAACTTATGGCAAAAACCCTGGAGGCGATAATAGGAGAGATCAGGGATATACAATTCAAGGCGCGCAAAGCCAAAAAACCCGTCCGTCCCGTCTGGCCGATGATAGTCTTGAATACTCCTAAAGGCTGGACCGGACCGAAGAGCATTGATGGTTTGAAGACGGAAGGATATTGGCGTTCTCATCAGGTGCCTTTTTCGGAGATGGCCGAAAAACCCGGGCATATCAAGGCCCTTGAGAAATGGATGAAAAGCTATAAGCCGGAGGAGCTTTTCGACAAGCGCGGGCGTTTTGTATCTTCTTTTGCGGAGCTGGCGCCAAAAGGCAGGAGGCGCATGAGCGATAATCCTCATGCCAACGGTGGTTTGCTGCTGCGTGACCTGCGCCTGCCTGATTTCCGCAAGTATGCCGTGGGCGTCGCCAAACCAGGGAACGTGGAATCCGAGCCGACGCGTGTCATGGGATATTTCCTGCGCGATGTAATGAAGTTAAGCCTGAAGAATAATAATTTCAGGGTGTTCGGACCGGATGAGACCACTTCGAACAGGCTGGGCGCGCTGCTGGATGTTACTGACCGCACGTGGTTGGCAAAGATACTTCCTGAGGACGACCACCTTGCTTCCGACGGCAGGGTGATGGAGATTTTGAGCGAGCACACCTGTCAGGGCTGGCTGGAGGGCTACCTTCTTACCGGCAGGCACGGTTTCTTTTCCTGCTATGAAGCCTTTATCCATATTGTCGATTCCATGTTCAACCAGCATGCTAAATGGCTGAAGACGTCGCGGCGCATCCCGTGGCGCAGGCCGATATCTTCCCTTAACTACCTGTTGACCTCTCATGTGTGGAGGCAGGACCATAACGGCTCCTCGCACCAGGACCCGGGTTTCATAGACCATGTGGTGAATAAAAAGGCCGAGGTTATCAGGGTATACCTGCCTCCGGATACCAACACTCTTCTTTCCGTGACCGACCACTGTCTGCGCAGCCGTCACTATGTAAATGTCATCGTGGCCGGCAAACATCCCGGGCCGCAGTATCTCAATATGGACGAGGCGATCAGGCATTGCACCAAGGGTATCGGCATATGGGATTGGGCAAGCAATGATTACGACGGAGAGCCGGATGTGGTTATGGCCTGCGCGGGAGATGTCCCTACTTTGGAAACTCTGGCCGCGGTGGATATCCTCAGGCAGAAATTCCCAGTTTTGAAGATAAGGGTGATTAATGTAGTAGACTTGATGACTCTTCAGCCCCAGAGCGAGCATCCGCACGGGCTTTCCGATAAAGACTTCGACAGCCTTTTTACTACCGACAAGCCGGTAATTTTCGCTTTTCACGGCTACCCCTGGCTTATCCACCGCTTGCTCTACCGCAGGGCAAACCACAGGAATGTGCATGTGCGCGGGTATAAAGAGGAGGGGACGACTACCACGCCTTTTGATATGACGGTGTTGAATGAACTTGACCGTTTCAACCTCGCAGATGACGTCATCGACCGCGTGCTTTCTCTGCAAAACCAGTCTGCGCATGTCAAGGAATGGCTGCATAACAAGTTGATCGAACATAAGCAGTACATCTCTGTGCACGGCGAGGATATGCCGGAGATCCGCGGCTGGAAGTGGCCGTATTAAGATTAATCCCTCCATTGCCGGTCCTGACGGCAAGGCAGTCAAAACGCTTGAGATAAACGAAGAGTTATGGTATTGTAGATAAAATATGAATATATTCGTAGGCAACTTGTCGTTTACCGCCAGAGAAGAGGATATATACAAGGTGTTTGCCGTCTTTGGCGCTATTGCGGGCATTGCGATAGTGATGGAAAAGGACGGCAGCAAGTCGAGAGGCTTTGGTTTCGTAGAGATGCCGAATGATAAAGAAGCCTGGGCTGCCATAGCCGCCCTTGACGGGAAGAATATATTAGGCAGGCCGGCGAATGTCCTGGCTTCCGTATCAAGAAAGAGCAGCGTTTCGCAAAGGGCCCTTTCCAGAGGCGGTATCCCCAAGAGGACCGGCAAGTATAAGCAGGGGAGGCGTTCGGTAAGCTATTTTAAGAAATGTAAAGAGGCAGGCGTCGCCTTTCCCCCCTTGCGGCGCAAACATAAGGAAAATCCGTTGCGTTGGCGCAAGAAAACAAGGACAAGAAAAGAAAAGTAATATATGAGTAAAGAACAGCTTACCGATAAATTTTATTCGCTCGTCCAGGTGGATGACCCGGACGGCCGTTACGCAAAAGACATAGGCAAAGGCGCTTATTTCGGAATGCCGCTTGAGCGCATCATAGAAGCAGAGGAGAGGCTGCGTTCACCCGGCGGCGGAGGTATCGCTTATTTTTCCATGGAGTACGGCCTGGCCACCAGTTGTTATAATAAGTTTTCCAGTTCCCTGCCTTTAAAAGAGGAGAATAAGCTCCCCGAAAACGCGGTGTTTTCCAATTTCCGGGTGGCGGATTATTTCTTTGCCTTGCAGGCGGACAATATCATAGACCTTCCCATCTATAGCGGCGGCTTAGGCGTCCTGGCGGGAGATACGATTAAGACCATGGCCGACTATAAGCTTCCTGCCGTCGGGATAGGCATACTCTGGAACTCGGGATACTTCCGGCAGAAGTTCTGGTTCAAATACGGCCAGGCCCCGGAAAAAATGCACTGGGATCCGCACACATACCCCGGCCTGGTCCCTTTAAAGAACAGGATCAGGATTTCCCTGAAACCGGAGGATGTCAATTTTAGGCTTTGGAAATATTATGTTTACAGCTATAAGCATGATGCGGTAATCCCTTTGATACTGCTTGATTCTAATATCGATTCCAACAGCGAGCGCGCGAAGAACCTTACCGGACAGCTTTACCGCAGCGATAATGTTTTCCTGAAACTATTGCAGAGGGTGATACTCGGTTTCGGGGGGATAAACGCGCTGGCCGAGATGGGGTATAATGTCGATATTTACCACTTGAATGAAGGCCACGCGGTGTTTGCCTTTGTCGCCAAGGCCCGCGGCCTGGATAACCGGGAAACGGAGAAGCTCAGGGAAAGATTTGTCTATACCTGCCATACGCCGGTGGAGGCCGGGCATGACAGGTTCTCTTTTGATGATTTGAGCAAGGTGCTTAAAAAAGAGGATGTGGATATCGTGGAGAGGTTCGGCAAGGAGAGGCCGGGCCTGGCGAACTTGACACTTTTATCGATGAATATCGCCTCAGCGATCAATGCCGTATCGCACAACCACCAGAAGGTCATGCATATCCAGTTTCCCAAATATAAGGACCGGATACAATATGTCACTAACGGCGTCCATCCCTATACCTGGATGTCCCGGCCTTTTATGGATCTTTTTGCGCAGTTCCCCGCGGTGTTCCCCGATTTTAAGAGCAATCCTATGGTTTTGGCTAAAGCCGCGGAATTGCGGCAGGATAATGACTTCCGTTCCCGGCTCTGGCAGGCTCACCAGAGCAATAAGGCAGGATTATGTAAGTTTCTCAATAAGTGGAAGCTCGACGAGAATATATTTACAATTTGCTGGGCCAGGAGGATTGCCGCTTACAAGAGGCCGAGCTTGATCCTGCACGACATCGGCAAGCTGATGCGCATAGCAGAAGAGACCGGTCCTTTGCAGATTATCCTGGCGGGCAAAGCCCATCCCAACGACAATCTGGGTTTTACTTATATCAACGAGGTGTTGGATAAGGTGGATAAATTAAACGAGGATTACAGCAAGCTTAAGATAATCGTCCTGGAAAACTACGATATATCGATGGGAAAACTGCTTACCTCCAGCGTCGATGTTTGGCTGAATAATCCCCTTCCGCCTTTTGAGGCTTCCGGAACCAGCGGGATGAAGGCTATTTTAAACGGCGTCTTGCAGATGAGCACGATAGACGGATGGGTGGCCGAGGTATCCGACCGTCCAATCGGGGCATTTTTCGGCTACAAGAATAACGAAGGGATGATCGGCAACGAATTTGACCTGCATATGCAAGAGGATTCCGCGGAGCTGTACGCTACTTTGGCCAGGCTGATCGGCCTTTACTATAAGACTAATCGTCAAGGGAAAGCTGATGCCTCTTCCGCATGGATAGATATGATGATTGAGTGCATTTGCGTTGCGGCGAACTTCAATACCTATCGCATGCTCGATCAGTATAAGAGCCTGGTCTGGAAGCTGCCTTAAAAAGCAAGTAGATTTATATTTTAAACGTGATAAAATAAAAAGCTTAAAGCTGCCGAAATCTTTGCGCCCATAGCTCAACTGGATAGAGCATCAGCCTACGGAGCTGGTTGTTGCAGGTTCGACTCCTGCTGGGCGCAATTAATATGCGTAAACTCGAACAGTACTATATGTCGGAGGCCCTGAAGGAAGCTTCCCGGGCCTTTGACGAGGATGAAGTGCCTGTGGGCGCGGTGGTTGTCCATGAAGACAGGGTTATCGCCCGCGGCCACAATCAGATCGAGCGCCTGAAAGACCCGACGGCGCACGCGGAGATGATCGCCATAACTAGCGCGGCCTCCTGCCTTGGCGTAAAGTGGTTGAACGGGGCAAGCCTCTATGTTACAATTGAGCCGTGCAGTATGTGCGCGGGCGCGATAGTCCTGGCGCGCATAAAAAATCTGTTTTTCGGAGCCAAAGATCCCAAAACCGGAGCCTGCGGTTCGGTCATCAATATTGTAAACCATCAAAAATTGAACCATCGGGTAAAGGTCTCCGGCGGCATCCTGGAAGAGGAGTGCGGTTTGCTTCTGAAAGAGTTCTTTAGAAAGAAAAGAAAAAACGTTTAGATATTGGAGAGGTGGCTGAGTGGTCGAAAGCAACTCACTGCTAATGAGTTGACCTGGGCAACTGGGTCCCTGGGTTCGAATCCCAGCCTCTCCGGAAAATCACTTTAATCTGTCTCTAACGAATTCCGACGCCACCCGTCGGATTTATTTTTTATGAAAGATACGCTGAAACTTGCCGTTAAAGAAGGCGGAATGGCCGAGGTCTTGGCTATTTCCCTGCCCATGGTCATTTCTCATGCCTGCGATACGGTGATGGTTTTTACCGACCGCCTGTTCCTGGCCCGGCTTGACCCCGAACTGATGAACGCGGTAATGGGGGGAGGGCTGGCTTCTTTTATGATGATGTCTTTTTTCCTCGGGCTCACGGGGTTCACTACCGCCCTGGTTGCGCAGCATTTAGGGGCAAAGAAAAAAGGCGACTGCGGGCTGGTGCTATCCCAGGCGCTGATCTTTTCCTGGTGCGCTTATCCTGTTATACTCGCCTTGCGCCCCGGGGCGTACTGGTTGTTTTCTTTTATCGGCGTGGGGAAAGAGCAGCTTGTCTTCCAGGTAAGTTATTTCAATATACTGATCTACGGATGCGTGATCAGCCTTATGCGCATGAGCCTGAGCGGATTTTTCTCCGGGATAGCCCGCACAAG
The DNA here is from genome assembly GCA_002441305.1 of Candidatus Omnitrophica bacterium UBA6249. GTDB lineage: Bacteria > Omnitrophota > Gorgyraeia > Gygaellales > Profunditerraquicolaceae > UBA6249. The sequence goes on along the minus strand of DJVT01000014.1, from coordinate 120,684 downwards.
GATCGTTATGTTTGCTTCTTTTGCGGCGATGATTACCAATATAGGGTTGGATTACCTGCTTATTTTCGGTAATTTCGGATTCCCCCGCCTGGGGATTTACGGTGCGGCGATCGCCACCATATGCGGCGGCATCGTCGGCTTGATTATCCTGTTTTCCGCCTATTTCAGCAAGCGTAACCGCAGGGAGTACTCTATAGGGATAAGCTCCTTTCGTTTCGACCGCCTTTTGGCAGTCAAGCTTTTAAGGTACGGGGCGCCCACGGGTTTGGAGATGTTCTTGAATATCCTGGCCTTCAACGCCATCGTGATGATGTTTCATTCCCTCGGCCCGGTAATGGCCACAGCCGCTACGGTGGTTTTTAACTGGGACCTGGTGTCTTTCGTCCCTTTGATAGGGATAGAGATTGGAATTACCAGCCTGGTGGGAAAATATATGGGATCGGGACATCCGGACAAGGCGCATATTTCGGTTATGTCAGGTTTGAAGCTTGGTATGGGGTATTCGGCTTTCATTTTCCTCTTCTTTACCCTGTCTCCGGCTTTACTGGTGAATGTCTTCAGGCCACTTCAGGAGAACGCGGTGTTTGCCTCCGCCTTTCCCGTTTCCGTATTCATGGTGCGTGTTGCCTCGATTTATGTCTTGGTGGAGGCAATGTTATGTATTTTTATCGGGGCTTTACGCGGGGCAGGAGATACGCTTTGGGCGATGCGCATGTCCGTTGCCTTGCATTGGTCCATGGTTGTTGTACTTGCCGTTATACTGCGCTTCCTGAATCTTCCTGCGCAGGCCGGATGGGTGGCAATGGTATTGTTCTTCCTGGTTTTTTCCGGTTTCGTGTTCAGGAGGTACCGGGAGGGGAAATGGAGGAAGATGCGCATGGTTGAGCCTGCGGTCCCTCCCGAGATAATCCCCGAGATAGGGGAGGTTTGAGCGGATTTGATTTTGCTATCCTTGGCGGGATTTTCTGGTATAATAAACATATCCAAAACCGCCGCGTTCTGGCAAGGAGTGAGAAATGAAGATGTCCATCGGCCTGACCTTTCCGGGTACCCTGCAGGATGAATCGATAATTTGTTATCTTTGTAAAAAATTCGATGTAAGTTTGAATATTATTGAAGCCTCTTTTTCCATGGATGCCGGATGGTCGATTCTGACCATAGAAGGAGAAGACCAGGAGTTGGAGAAGGTCTTTGTTTACCTGGCGGAAAAAGGGGTAAAGGTGCAGCGCATCAAAATCGACAAGAAATAAAATCGCATAATGGCTTATACTGTTTTGGCTTTAAAATGGCGCCCGCAAGATTTTGACAGCATTGTTGGGCAGGATCATATAGTAGGCACGTTGAAGAACGCGATTCAGAAACGCCGTATCGCCAACGCCTATCTTTTCACCGGGCCGAGGGGAGTGGGTAAGACTTCGACCGCCAGGATACTGGCTAAGGCTTTAAACTGTAAAGAAGGCCCAACGGCTACTCCTTGCCAAAATTGCCCTTCCTGCGCGGGGATCAATCAGGGGAACTCCCTGGACGTGATCGAGATCGACGGAGCCTCCAACCGCGGCATCGACGAGATAAGGGCTTTGCGCGAGAACGTGAAATTCTCCCCCGTTCAGGGCAGGTATAAGGTCTATATTATCGACGAGGTCCACCAGATAACCCCCGACGGATTCAACGCCCTGCTTAAAACACTTGAGGAACCACCGGAATTTGCGAAATTCATTTTCGCTACCACTCACCCGCAGAAAGTCATGCCTACGATTATCTCGCGCTGCCAGCGCATGGACTTCCGCAGGATACCGGTGATCGAGATCATCTCCCAGCTTGAGAAGATTATCCGCGCGGAGAAGGCGGATGTGGACAGGGATGTGCTTTTTGCGGTGGCTAAGAGCAGCGACGGCTCCATGAGGGATGCCGAATCCGTCCTCGACCAGCTTATTTCTTTTTCCCATGGCGCGGTTTCTTTGAAAGACGCTATTTCCGTGCTGGGAATGGTTGAACAGGATGTGTTGTTTTCTGTCGCCGATAAGATAATCCAGAAGGACCCCCAGGGGGCGCTGGAGCTTTTTAACGGGATTATTGACGACGGCAAGGATCCCGGGGTTTTTCTCGTCAACCTCATCGAACATTTCAGGAATCTGATGGTGGCCAAGGTCTCCAAGGCCGATATGAAACTGGTCGATCTGCCGCAGGAGGTATGCGACCGTCTGTTGAAACAAAGCCAGCGCCTTTCCCTTGAGGAGATTTTTATTTGTTTCAACATCCTGGTTGCAACTCAGGATATGGCCAAGCGGTTCGATTCCCAGCGTATTCCCCTGGAGATAAGCCTGGTAAGGCTGGCCTATAATAAAAGCAGCGACCACAGCCCTGCCTTGGATAAACAGGCGCATAAAACGGAGGCCCATGGGGCCTCTCCTGCAAAACAGAAAGGGTTTATCGCAGAAAAAACCGAGAAATATTCCCCTCCAAAACATGCCCATGAAGAAACACTTGAAGGCAGGCCGGCGGAGCAAGAAAAGCCTCATATGGAGATTTCTCTGGACAGGGTAAAAGAGGTGTGGAAGAATGCCATAGATATGCTTGCCGGCAAGAAGATGTCCGTATCTACTTATTTGAGCGAAGGCGAGCCGTCGAATATCAAGGGTAATAAGCTGACCGTGGATTTCCCCAAGAATTGCTCCCTGCATAAAGAATCGCTGGACAGGAAGGAGAACAGGGATTTGGTGGAAAAAGTGTTTTCCGAGTTGTGCAAGTCGGAGATAAGGTTGAGCTTTGTTCTGTCCGCGCGCCTCCCGCACGAGCAGGGCGCGCACGAGAATTCATTCATCAAATCCGCCCTGGAGATGTTCGGAGGAAGGGTGGTTAAAGAGATCTGATGGCTACGTATACCGCTTCCATAGAAAAACTTCTTGATTGCCTCATCAGGCTGCCCGGTATCGGCAGGCGGAGCGCCGAACGCATAGTGGCGCATTTACTGGGTGCTTCTAAAGACGAGGTCCGGGTTTTGTCCGAGTCTCTGAATAAGGTTAAAGAGAGCGTGCGTTTTTGCAGGATCTGCAATAATCTAAGCGAAGAGGATACCTGCGTGATCTGCCAGGATTTGCGCAGGCAGAAGGATATTGTTTGCGTGGTGGAAAAGCCGGGGGATGTCACAGCGATCGAAAAGGCGGGGAATTTTCAGGGGGTTTATCATGTCCTGCTTGGGTCGATATCTCCGCTTGAAGGCAAAGGGCCCAGCGACCTTAAGATCGAAGGCTTGCTCCAGAGGATAAAACAGGGGAGCATTAAAGAAGTGATTATCGCCACTGATGCGGATACGGAAGGGGAAACTACCTCAATCTATCTTACCAAATTACTTAAGCCGCTGGGGGTGCAGGTAAGCCGCATCGGCCTGGGTATTCCGGTCGGGTCAAATTTGGAATACGCGGACTCCACCACTCTCTCGAAGTCATTAGAATCCCGTCGTACGATTTAGCCAATGATTAGTATTATCAATCTATCGAAAAACTACGGTTCAAAAGTTTTATTCGAGAATATCTCTCTCAACATAAATCAGGGAGAGAAGATCGGCCTTATCGGGCCAAACGGTACCGGTAAGAGTACGCTTTTTTCGTTGATCCTCGGGGAGAGCGAACCTTCCGGAGGGGAAGTGCGGGTGAATAAGGGAGTTTATATCGGATACCTTCCCCAGGAGTCAAGTTTCAAGTCCGATTATACGGTGCTTGCGGAGTTGACCGAGGGCGACGAGAGGATTATGCGTTTTAAAACGGAGAAGGAAAAGATCGAAGCGGAGAACAAGGCGGATTGCGCGCGTTACGGGGAAGTTCTCCATGAGCTTGAAGTGCTGGGTTTCTTTGAACTTGAGCACAAAGCAAAAAAGATACTCTCAGGCCTGGGGTTCAAGGGGAAGGATTTCGACCGTCCAATAAGCCAGATGAGCGGTGGATGGCAGATGCGCGCCCTCTTAGGCAAACTTTTAACATATCATTATGACCTGTTGTTGCTCGATGAGCCTACAAACTACCTCGACTTGAACGCGGCGTTGTGGCTCAAGGACTACCTGGCGGCTTTCCAGGGCACCTTTATTATGATATCGCATGACAAGGCTTTTTTGACCGATGTAACCAATTATACCTTTATCCTGGAAAACGGCTCGATTTCGAAGGTGCAAGGCAACTATGAACATTATGAACAGATCAAAGAGGAGAAACGCACTCACCTTCTTAAACAATTTAAAGAGCAGGAAAAGAAGATAAAACAGCTTGATCATTTTGTCGCAAGGTTCCACGCCCAGCCGAATAAGGCGGCTTCCGTGCGGGCCAAACGCAGGGTGCTCGAGAAGATGGAGGAGAATAAAATAATACTTCCTCCGGATCCTCGCGAGAGCATCGGTAATTTTTCTTTCCCGCAGACGCGCAAGTCGGGCCATCGGGTTATCAGCCTGGAGGAGGTCTTTAAGTCTTACGGGGACATACAGGTATACAACGGCCTGGATTTCGAGATTGCCCAGGGGGAAAAGGCGGTTCTTGCCGGGGAAAACGGAGCAGGGAAATCCACCTTGCTTAAAATGCTTGCGGGGATTGTGAATATAGATAAGGGTAACCGGGTGGTTGGATATAACGTCGATATCGGATATTTTTCCCAAACGCGCACGGATGTGCTGAATGTGGAAAATACCGTTTTGCAGGAAGCTTACTCGGCAGCGCCCGGGTACATGGCAGAGGAGTCAATCAGGACTATACTCGGGGCTTTTTTATTTGGAGGAGATGATGCGGAAAAGAAGGTCAAGGTGCTTTCTGGAGGAGAGAAGAGCAGATTGATCCTGGCCAAACTCCTTATTGACCCCCCGAACTTTCTTCTTTTGGATGAGCCGACTACGCATCTTGACGTTGATGCGGTCGATGCCTTGGTCAAGGCGCTTAAAGAATACGAAGGTACGATAGTTTTTATCAGCCACGACATATATTTCGTAAGATCTGTGGCAAACAGCGTTTTTGAGGTTAAATCTGGCAGGGTAAGGAAATTTCCCGGCTCCTTCGACTATTATCTTGAAAAGAGGGATAGCTTCAGTGATGAGGATAGGGTTGCGGAACGCAAGATGCGCCCGGCAGCGAAGAAGCCGCAAGAGATAAATAGGGAAAAAGCCAAAGAAGAGGAGCGCCGCAGGAGGGAAGAAGAGAGAAAACGCAAGTCCCACAATGCCTCTATCCGGGATAAGATCAATAGGCTTCTCAAGAAAAAGGAGAATCTGGAGCTTGAGACATACGCCAAGGCCCGCGCCTTGTCTAACCCGCATTTTTACCGCGATGAGGATACAGCTAAGGAATACGGGCGCCGCATGAAGGAGATTGAAAAACTCGTGCGTGAGATTGAGGAAGAGATAAAAGCTCTTGAAAGTCAAATTATCTAATGTTACAATACTACCCACAATTCCCCCTTAGCTCAGTTGGTAGAGCGAGAGACTGTTAATCTCCAGGTCCTAGGTTCGAGTCCTAGAGGGGGAGCCAATTTGTAACATGGGCAGAACTTCACTTTTTGAGGTTCTGCCTTTGTTGTTTATTATGGGGATGTTATAGAAAACTTCGGCTTCCGGGTGGTTAACAACAATCCGCTCGATGAAGGAGCGAAGGAAGGACTTTTGCTCAACGATTGAGCCTTTACTCAAGAGGTCGGCAAGGTCTTGAACGTAGGCTTTGAGGTTCTTTGCGTTAAAAGGCAGACTGCTCGGAGCTTGTATTTCCTCGATAACTTCATTCCGTTTCGTTTCCAGCGTGTCAATCTGTGCTTTAATCTCTTTAATTCTCGGGGCAAGGTCATCAACGTCCAGCTTGCCGGTCTCAAGGGAGTTATAGAGCTTCCCTTGTTTGCCTCGCAGGGCTTCCAGTTGCTTTTCAATCGTCTCAAGCTGTTGTTGTGAGTCTTTTTTGTTTGCGTTCATCTCATCAAGCACCATGTTCATAAGCTCCATGAGATTTTCTTCGGTCAGGATATGCGTTTTCAGGCGTTCAATGACAAGGGCTTCAATTTTCTTTTTATTGATCAGCTTTGCGTTGCAGACCGTTTTCCCACGCTTAACGTAATTATGGCAAGCGTAATATGAGAACTTGCCGGACTTCGCCTTAGAGCCGAACATCTTCGCCCCGCATTTACCGCATTCAATAAGCCCGCTTAATAAATATTCGCTTATGAGTGTTTGAGGATGGGCGACTTTCGGGCTTCGTTTTGACATAAGCTCCAAAGCGTAAAGGTAAGTTTCCCGGTTAACAAGAGCCGGGTGATTATCCTCAAGGCGTATTGCTTCATGCTTTCCGTTTGTGCGGAGCTTACTACTGGACTTTTTGCCATAAACAAGGGTGCCGGTATAGGCTTCGTTTTTGAGGATATACTGCACCGTTGAATTGCTCCACGCTTTGCCTTTATTCGTTTTTAATCCTTCACGGTTAAGGATGTTCGCTATCTCTTTTATGCCGTTGCCCCGGGTGCAGAGGTCAAATATCCTTTGCACGATAGGAGCGAAGGTTTCATCAGGTTCGAGCTTTGTCCGTTCATTCGTGCCGTCCATAACCTTTTTGGCTTTATATCCGACAGGGATACTGCCGTTTTGAAAGCCACGGTTAGCGTTCTCACGCAAGCCCCGGATCGTATCTTCGGCGAGGTTCATGGAATAAAATTCGTCTATGACTTCAATAATGCCTTCCAAGAGTTTCCCTGCCGGAGAGTCATCTACTTGCTCATTCATTGAAACGACAGTGACGCCGTGTTTCCTGAGCAGTGATTTATAAATAATAGAATCTTCCCGGTTGCGGGCGAAGCGTGAAAACTTCCATATCAGGATCGTTTGGAATGGCGGTTCTTTCTTCTTAGCCGTGGCGATCATTTCCTGAAACGCCGGGCGGTTAGCGGACAACGCACTTTCAGCCTCGTCAATAAATTCCTTATAAATAGTCCAGCCGTTCTTCTCGGCGTGTTTCCTTAACGCTTTAAGCTGGGCGGAAATAGACAGGTCATTCTCAGCCTGTTTTTCCGATGATACTCTCGCATAAAGTGCTACTTTCATTTTCTCTCCTTAAAAGATTGCTGAGGTTCTGATAAACCTCGTCATCTATTATCTGTATAGCAATTTCTTTAATTGCTCCATTCCAGTCAAGCAGAATAGGTTCTGCTAATACGGTTTTCTTCGGTCTATCAAATTTTATGAGAGAGATTTCATCCGCTGGAAGTTGTCGCAGGCGTTGGATTGTTTCTTCAATAATTCTTTGAGTGAATCCCTCATTATTGATCGAATCAAATTGATCTAACGTTGAAAGGTGGAGTGAAAAATCAGCCATATATTTATGATCCTCGGCAGAGGCACGTTTATAAGCGTTACTGTTCTTTAAAAAATATGCGATGTGAAACAATCCTCTTTTTCTGAATAGATGATTTATCCTTAGCAAAATAGAATCTGTGGCTATCTCAGAATAATATGTTTTAATTTCGCTGAACATCAAGCCCCGCCTTATAACGTATTCAAAGAAGTGTTTTTCAGGCATGATGACGCTTGCGGAAAAGAGGTTTGCCTTGCGTTCTGTTTTTAATTCCGGCTTATCCATAAGCTCGCAAATGATTTCATAAAGCTCATGGTAGAGGGTATGCACTTTCCCTGCATATTTCGAAGATTGTTCAAGGACAATTGTTATTTTGCCGTCTGGTGTGATAGCGTGAAAACCTCTCATGTTATCCGGGAATGTGGTGTATTGCACTTCATCAATACCAATCTCTGAGCAGAAAGAATCAATCCAGTAATGGCTTGTAGGCGGATTTTGATTATAAAAGAAGGAAAGAAATTCATCAGCCATGCTATCGGGCGTTAAAGAAATCTTTTTCTTTTTCAAGTGCTTAGAAAAGGCTCGGATTGTTTTCTTTTTAGTGACGGTTTTGCTCACAGCAGTGTTTCTCCCGAAACTTTTTCATACATTTCGATTACAAACTTTTTAACCTCAGTCGTTACGGTTCCTTTTATGCGGTGTCCGTATTTATAATCCGGTTTATTTGTGACGTATTGAAACAGCCTATCAATTTTTTCTTCATAGGTTTCTTCTCCGTTATTATCCTCATCCAAGTAACCCGCTTTTTTGAGTAATTCAATCACAGGGAGTTCATAAAACTTTGCCAGTTTCTTTAATACATCGGGGTGGGGGTTATCTCTTTTTCCGCCTTCTAGTTGTGAAAGATAGGCGTTAGAAATACCAGTTTTTTCAGCGATGTGTCTGATGGACAGTTTGCCTCGCAGTTTCTTTAGGTATTTTGATAATTCTTGCATGGCTATTCCCTCCTTTTAGAAATAGCATACCATAAGATGATAACTTTTGCAAGCGAAATAATTAGCCAATGATTGACATTACCTTGCTTTGTTGATATACTATTGTTAACAAGATAATTCGCTGTCAGTTAATACAGGAGGCAATATGAAAGTGACTTTACGAAGCAAAGAAATCAAAAAAATCCTTATACGAAAGAATAAATCGCAAAACTGGCTTGCTCACAGGTTAGAGGTAAGCAGTGGGTATATGTCGCAGTTGATGGACGGATCACGCAATCCATCCCCAAGCCTTCGGGAAAGGATTATGAACAATCTGCCCGAGCATAAATTTGACGACTTATTCCTTATTAAAGAGGCGGAGAATGGAAAGCGTTTGTATTGAGGCAAAACCTATGAATAAACACACCCGGGAAGGGCTTCGCATACTGGCGAGGATCATCGCCCGGGACTATATGACAAAGCAGGCTTTAGATGGAGATTGTCAAAATGGTGGTGCAGACAATGAACACATACAGGACAAGTGACCTTTATCTTTCGGCGTTTCTGAAAGCCCGGGGCATGAGGTTAAAAGATAAATTCCGCAACGGCAATAAATTCGTTTTTATATTCGATGACCGTGACGACCGCAAAGAATTGATACAGGAATTTTTCAATGACGGCTCTGTCAGTATTACCGCTTTCAAGAACGCCATTCAGGACTTAAAGACAATGGTTTTTAATACCTAACTTAGAGGAGCAAGATGGATATGGAGATTGAAAAAATGAAGATACCACAAGCGTTACAAAAAGACGGCTTCGGCTTTGTGAAGCTGAAAACCCGGACAAAAATCCCCTTCGAGCAGGACTGGCAGAATAAGCCTTATTCCCTTTCTGAAATAGAGCCGTGGTTTGAGAGCGGAAATAATTACGGCGTCTTAGGCGGTTACGGCGATCTGATTGTCATTGACGCTGATACCGAAGAAATAAGCACGATTGTTGAAGCGAAATTCCCCGCTACTTTCACGGTCAAAACCCGCAAAGGCTTTCATTATTATTACCTCAACAAAGATATTCAGAAAAAAATCGTTTTGAAAAAAGGAGACGAACATTATGGAGAAATTATCGCAAAAGGTTCGCAAGTGGTTGCCCCGGGCAGTGTTCATCCTGATACTGGCGTTATATATTCTGTTCATAATGATGTTGCTATCGCACACCTCAGCCGTGAGCTTGTCTATGGCGAGCTGATCGAATATATTCCCTTTGAATATCCGCAGAGAGACGCTGAAACAGAGGTTGACGATATAAGCGTTGTCGAGGTTCTGAATAAAGCGGGCGTCCAGTTGAAGAAAATCGGCGGTCAGCTTGTGTGCTCTCATCCTGTCCACGGTTCAACGAATAACAATAACTTCGTTGTTCATCCCGACAAAAACGTCTGGCATTGTTTCCGGTGCGGTTCGGGGGGCGGGGCTATGGCTCTTATTGGCGTATTGGAAGGGATTATTGACTGCCGGGAAGCCGTGCCGGGCGAGTTGAGGGGCGACAAATTCACTCAAGCCTTAAAGGTCGCAAAAGACAAATACGGCTTTGATGTAAAGGTATCATCCCCGGTAAAAGATGAGCCGATTCTTTCAGAAGATAAACTTGCCGACCTTGAGAAGAAAATAAAAGCAATCCCGCAGGACACACACAAGGCGAAGATTCCCGCCCTGCTTGATAATGTTCTTAAAGAAATGGCAGGGCTTAATCAGGCACAGGCGGACGCAATCCTTAAATACACGATAAAGGATCATTTCAGTTTCACGAATGACGACCTCAAGGGTTATGAGAAGGTATTGAAGGGATACCGCAAGGAGCCGAAGGAAACGGAGTCAAAACGGTTAAGCAAGGAAGATTTAATAGAGATACTCACGAATGAGGAAGGCTCCCGGACGGTTCACCCGGCACAGGACTTTTCAGACGGCATTATGTCTTTTGCGGTGGCAATCAAAGACACGCTTTGCCTTGTAACTTCAAAACAACGACTTTTTTCTTTTGAGGACGCCGAGAGCGAAGGCATTGTTTTAAAGCATACGAGTGTTGACACTGCCCGCTTTTCATATAAGGGCATACGCACCTTTGTTGAAGGTAATGCTTCGGTCAGCATTCCCGGCGTTTACTGGAAGGTCTATAACTATATTAAGCGATTTATCTGCTTTCCTGATGACTCGTATTTGAGCTTTATTACTCTTTGGGTCATGGGGACATACCTTTTTATGATCTTCCGTTATTATCCTTATGTATGGCTTAATGCCGAGAAAGGATCAGGCAAGACGCTTTTAATGGAGATACTTTCAAGCATTGCCTTTAATGGCGAGCTTATTACTAATCCCACGGAGTCGGTCATATTCCGGGATATATCCAATAACCTTATTGCGATGTTTATTGATGAGGTCGAGCAGTTACGCAAGCGGGACAAAGATACTTACGGATCGCTTATCAGCCTGCTCAATGCCGGGTTTAACAAGGCTGGTGTTGTAAAGCGGACGGAAAGCACCGGTCAGGGCGGGTTCGTGGTCAAGTCGTATAGTGCCTATTCGCCCAAGATGTTTGCCGGGATAAATGAAATTGATGACGTATTGCAGGATCGCACCGTCCGTATTCCGCTATTACGCAAGAAAGACGATGAGACTGTCCAGAGGTATAAGGAAAGAGCCGAGATTGTTGATTTACAGCGAAACATTCGGGATGAGCTTTATATGTTCGCTCTTATCTACGCCAAAGACATAGCCGAAGTCTATCACGCACAGGGTGACGTTATTCAGGGCATGAGCCATTTGAATAACCGGGAGCTTGATATTTGGGAGCCGGTTTTTCTGCTTGCCAATGTCATTGACGCACAGGAGAACAGCACAAGGCTAACCGATATGATGGAAGCGTTAAGCAAAAAGTCCGTTGATGAGAAGCAGTCCGACAGCGTCTCACAGAACGAGACCTATAAACTGCTTAACGTGGTTAAGGTCATGCTGGATGAGGTCAAGACCTTGCAAGAGGACGGTAATATCAAGGTCTTTGATTCGCAAGAGGTGTTTGAATATTTCCAGAAAAGCGATGATTACGACTGGATACAGAAAAAGAACGCTTTAACCTCTCGGCTCAAGAGAATAAAGATCAAGTCCGAACAGAAACGCATAGACGGCGATAAGAAGCGGGTTTACATCATGGACGTTACGGAGTTTCAAGACCTCTGCGAGAGGTTCAAGATATAGGGGCAAAAATGTTTCTTCTCTATTGTGGAAATAAGTTTAAGACTTTAAGACAAATAGCGGTTTTCCCTTTGTTTTCAATGGGTTATGACGCCTTAAACTGGGTTCAAGGACTCAAGGCGGTTTTAAGACAGGTTTTAAGGCGGTGTAAGTGCTTGTTTTATATGGGATTAAGCATAAACGCCTTAAAGTCTCAAAGTAAGTAAGGGGTGAGTATGATGGTTAATTTATTGGATGGTATCAGGAAGTTAAAGGAACGCAGGCAGGAAGCAACGCAGGCGGTCGGTGCGGTTTCCGCAGTGCCGGACGACTTGGCGGAGCTTGTCACGGCTTATGAGGCTATCGGTGAGAAGTCGGCGTTTGTCCGGGGTGAGAACTCAACGGCAACGGATCAAGACAAGCAGGAGCTTGAAAGGATGGAAAAGTCTTTTTCATTCCGCTGGAATAACCTCACGGCTGATAAGCAGAAAGAACTTGTTGACCGGCTTCTGGCGAAAGGACTGCTCCCGGATATAGTCAAGCAGGCACTTGATATATTCGAGGGAACGGTTGTCAGTCTCGTTTAAGGTTTACATTTCCCTATTGATTTAGGAAAAAATCAGGAGAAAAAATATTTTTCATGGGCAGATGGTCTTATTCAAGCAGATGGACGGTTGAGGAATGCAAGACAATCACAACGAAATTCCTTAACGAGCATAAATACTTTGACGGCGGTGTCCGCTGGGGCGGGATGAACTGGAGCCGTAACGGTGAAAAGACAGGCTCTATCGGCTTTGTGGTTTCCACGGTCGAGGGTGACGAGTATATCCGCTTCCAATACACGCAGACCGACAGGAACACGGACGAAAAGACCGAGCTTGATTATAAGGCACGGCTTGACTGGACGCCCTGCTATTTCGGGGGTCGCCGGTGGTGGTTTATCTGCCCTCTGGTGATCAATGGTCGGGTATGCAATCGCCGTGTCGGATCGCTTCATTTAGGGGGCGGGAAATATTTCGGGTGCAGGCATTGTTATAACCTCACCTATGAAAGCTCAAAAGAAAGCCATAAGTTTGACCGTGTTTTCCGGGAGATGGGCGTCACGGCAAAACAGGCAAAAGAACTATTCAAATAAGGGGGTTTATGATGACAACAGAAAAGCAGATTGAAGCCAATAAAAAGAATGCGTTAATGTCAACGGGTGCGGTAACGGACACAGGCAAAGCCATTGTCGCCCAGAATGCCGTTAAGCACGGCGTTTTTGCTCAAGATTTGATTATTTCAAGCGGTGACGGCAGAGAGAATGAGGACGAGTATATCGAACTGCTGTATAACCTCACAAAAAGCCTTAATCCTTCCGGGCAGATGGAGTATTTGCTTGTTGAGAAGATCGCCGTTGACTTCTGGCGTTTACGCCGGGTCTTACGCTTTGAGACCGGGAGCATTCGCAAATACCTCGATATGGTGATTTATGACTATTACAACAAGGCGGACTGGCAGGGCAAGAAGGAAAATAAGACCAATGCCGAGCTTGACGAGGAAATAGCGAAACAGCAGGAGTTTCTTGACTGGAATAACGCCTATATCAAGGTCCTCAAGAAAGGCGTTGTCAGCTTTGACGCTCCCACATGGTCAGGCGAAGGCTTGGAGAGCGATATTGAGGAAGATTTGATCATGGTTGCGGACGCTATCAAAGAAAAAGCCATGAGCGAAGATGAATATTTACGGTTTGAAGAAGGCGGGCTTTCCTTTGAGGAATTAAAAGCGGTATTTAAAAAAGCCGAATATACGGACAAGGATATTGCCGAAGAACTTGTCCGGGAACTTGAGAAGCAGAACGAAGGCTATAATAAGACCATTTACGACCTTGAGCAGAAGAAGCTCAAGAACAGGATCGCCGAGGAAGTCAATATCAAGATATGCTCTCTCCCGGCTGGCGATAACGCCGAGAAGGTCATGCGTTATGAGAAGTCTATCCAGAAGTCAATCTTTCAAAACCTCGCTATATTGAAAAAGCTCCAATCCCTGCCGGACAGCACCGGTGAGCGGTCGGATCAGGCTGATTAAATGGGTTTGTTTTGCCAAAAATATGTGCGGGTCCTTCCGGGTGGGGTTTGGGCGAGGGTCGGGCGAGGCGCAGTCTGTCAGTGATGTTGAAGAAAAAAATCGATGTCATGTCATATAGGGTTTGCTGATTATTTTTGTAAACACCTTCCCCATAACTTCTTATTTGTATTACCCTTCCGTAAAACGTGCTTTCAATATTTAACGTCAAAAACAGCCCAAAAGTATGACATTTATGACATTTGAATGTCAGTCGATGTCCGGTTGCTAAAGTTAGCATGACGCATAAAACGGTTGACTTGCTGGAAGTAGTGAAATACAATGGAAGTAATGGAATATCGGTCAAAGGGAAAAGTAATAATGAAGAAAATTTTTATTGGTCTTATAATTCTGATAGGTTTTCTGTCCGTTTTTTTGACATTCAATTATTTATATGTAATTATTGCTTGTCAGCTTCTGGTGTATTTATTTTGGAGATTTGTTTTTGAAAAAAGAAACAAAATTGGGTTCTTTTTGATTGTTTTGTTTGCCTTTTTAGTAATTTTAATGACTTTTAGAGGATATTTCCGCGAACAAAAAAGCATGATTCGAACTGTTGCACCATATGCCTTTTATGATATGGGAGATTTTTTAGAAATAAAGGGAGGTTGGAACGTATCGGATACTAAATATGAAAGCACGACTATTATTTGCGATAAAAAATTAAATGTTTGTTCAGATTATACAGCACGGCTTGTTACGGGGCATTTGCATATAGCCCCTATACTGTGGGAAGTTTTATATTGGCAAGGAGATACAGTAAATCCTGACGATTTTTTAAAAAAGTATAACGGTGCCATTATAGCGAAAAGTGCTGATAGAGGCGGAATATATAATAATTCACTATTGTATATAGACAGAAAAAATAAAAGAGTTTTTATTGTTAGAAAAGAGTCAGGAAATTCAGAAGATGATTGGCGAGAGTTGGTATCTATAGACAATATTGACGCTTTGCCAGATGGTTGGGAGATAGTTGAAAGATTGCAGGATACTTTTTATCAAAGAATAGGCGAATGATTTCAAGAACAAGAGGTGTTTTTTATGGATGACCTTCTTAAACAATTAGAACTTTACCGGCTTGAAAATAAGATCACGCAGGAGACGCTTGCTAAGGAGCTGGGCGTTGCCTTCTCTACCATTAGCCGGTGGCTTAACGGTAAGGTCACGCCGAATAAAATTCAGGCTTTTCATATTGAAAAGTTTCTAAAGAAACATCAACGTAATGAAAAATGAGATTTGTTTAGTAACAATGGATCTTTAGGCAACAAAAGATATTAATATGGAAGAAAAAAGAAAATCAGAATTAGAGTGGTTAAAAAATCGATTGAAAAATATTTCGCCCATTAACCGTACTCTATGCCTTGCTCGGTTACCAAAAAATCGTGTCTTTGCCCTTTCCAACCTCGATGAATTTGAGGAGTTTAAAAGCTATGAGTTATTAACGAAGCTGTTAGATGGGGAAAGATCCTTGCGTCTCGCACCCGTCTCCGCTCCTCAAGAACAATTTACAGAATCAGATGAACCCCCACCACTTACGAGAATTACGAGAAGTTTGACAACATTATTCCGGGAAAATGAATCGTTGATCAGAAATAAAGGAGATGCCTTTTTTCATTTAGGATTTCCATTTTTAGAATTTTACACAAAAAACGATAATTATTTTAGGGCTCCATTGTTTCTTTTTCCTTGTAGTCTAAAGAAGGAAGCCATAGCAGGTAAAGTAAAGAAGTTAACATGGATAGTAGAGATTGATGCAGAACCATCTTTGAATGAACTTATTTTTGATGCGATAGAAAAAGGTAATGGGTTCAAATTTGATAGCGATGAAATAGGGAAACTGAAAGACCTTTGCGATTCAATGAATCTGAAAAACCTTATTTCTAAAACATTGGACTTTTTAAAAAAGTCAGACTTTGTTATTGAAGGCGGTCTGGTAGAAAAGGAATTATACACGGATAAAAATGGGAGTTATTTAACAAAAGAGGAGCTTCAAAATAGGCTAAACGTATCAAACAATAAGCAAGAAAAATACGATAAGGTCATTTTATCTGTTTGCGAGCCTATTAATCAAATTAAAAAAGACGAGCTTCCGCCTAAAAAGAATCTTAATTTGAAATTATTAAACTATGCGGTTATTGGACAATTCCCAACGTATTCATCAACTTTGATTAAAGACTATGAAGAATATCTAAACAATGTTCAATCCATGAAGGATCCAATTGTTGATCAAATTATTCTCGGGAATTGTTCAGAAGAAGAAAATATAAATCCGATTTCTGACGAAAATTTAAGAAACGCTATTCAGGTTGCAGAAAAGGATCGTTATTTTGTTTTACCAGCCAATTCCACGCAGGAACAAATTGTTCTTTCCTTGCGAGAACTGAAACAGACAGGTTTTGTTGCAGATGGTCCCCCCGGAACCGGCAAGAGCCAGCTTATTGTTAACATTGTCGCTGATAACTTGGCATTGGGGAAAAAGGTGCTTGTGTGTTGTGAAAAGAGAGCCGCTTTAGACGTAGTTTACAAGCGACTTCAGGGGGCTGGATTGAAAGACCATGTTATTCTAATCCATAGTCCTGAGAAGGAAAGAGATCGGGTTTTTCAAGAAATACTTGATACCATTGAAAAAAGCGAAAAAACAACAGCCAAAAAACTAAAATTATTAAAGCAAAATTTCGAAGCTATGTCTGCAGATATTGAAGAAGATTTACAGTATTTGAATGAATATTCTAATGAACTACATCAAGAGCGAGAAAATGGGCTGTCATTATTTGAGATGTATTCTAAAGCTTTGGCAAAATGTGCCCGAATCAATCTTGATCCAGCTTTATGTGAAAAATTTGCATTTAGCGAATTTGAAATTTTTATTAATAAAATTAGTAAGATTTTAGGAGATGCAGAGAAATATTATGCATTAAAAATGCCACCATCGATCAAACTTAATGATTCAGTAAATTTTAATCAAGTGCAAGTATTGATCGAGTCTATGGATAATTTTAAAGGCTTATATGAAAAATATTCCGTTGAGCGTAAGAATATTGAGCAATATGCTTTCAAGAACGATTTGGATTTGGAAGATATAAGAAAAAAGAAGAATAGTTTAAGCGAATGTATAAATTTGGCAAGAAAATTGGACAGAGAAGACGCAGTTCTGAAACTGTTACGGGACGACATTACTCCAGAAGTAATTGAAGAAAAAATTTGTGTCTTGAATTCTCTATTGGGTCATTTGCCAGAAGATTTTAGAGAATTGCCAATCTCATGGGATACAATCGAAAATGATTGTGAAACTATTAATCGATACCGGAAGTTATTCTTCGAAACACAAAATAAGATTATTTCACCAGCCACATTGTTTAAGAAGTTTTGCTCTCAAGTGGGCTCACATGGATTATTCAATAAATTAACCCATTATCGGATCACTCCTCTATTGCACGAAGATACTCTTGAAATATGTAAGTATGTTGAAGCAAACAAGGATTTGCTAAAGAAAATATTCGAAAGTGAAGAAATCATATCTTACAGAAAACATAAGGATGAGATCGAAAGGTTTCTAACAAATATAAACACAGAAAATGTATTGAACAAGGCAATCGGAATTGCTGTTTGGGAAGAAATTTTGCAAAAATCTAATTATTTAAGAGCTAAACAAAAAGATGCCCTGAGATTTTTTATCCCTAAATGGCACAAAAACAAAAAAGAGGTTATAGCCTTTTTGAAAGAAAATTTTTCTGTTACGTTTGATTCGTTGGATAAATGTGAATCTCTTATTAATTCCAATATTCATTATCTAAAATTAAAAGACTACATTAAGCCTTTATATTCTGATCTCGAAATTTCAGCTCTCTCTGATTTTTCTCAGATATATAGCTCAGTCGAATTGTTTAAGACGGTCATGAAAGCTATCGAAGCCCTGCAATCGTTATATCAAGTTTATTGTGACCATGCCCAGCAAGAAGGGATTTCATTAATCGAATCCCATAGAAAATTTGAAGACCTTGCAAACAAATATGGAATTACAAGTGATATTAAGCCTGAGAAATTTTTAAGTGATCTTGTCGCCTCTCAAATTATTAAAAAGAATAATGGCATATTTGATTATTTTAAACAGTTTGAGGGATTTCCTTCGCCTATAATAAATAAGTCCTTGCAACGATTTATTGGAAATTTAACAGCTCAAGTTGATGTTTACAAAAAAATGGCAGTAATAAAGGACGATTTCGATATGGTGTTCAGCAATGATGCGAATTTAGATTCAGAACTAATGAAATTTATCAAAATTTATGAAAATCTCGAGAATTATGTGTTATTGACCGATCGATTTTTTGCTGATTTTATAAAATTGCAGGATAATTTTACTGATGGAACAAAACAACTGTTAAGGAGCACTATAGATGAAAAAGATGATTTTCTATCTTTGCTGAATGATATTAAATACTACCTTGCCAACTATGATGCTGAACGTCAATGGTATGATATATCTTCGCACTTAAATGACACTGAACGTCAAACCATCATGAATCTTTGCGAGTTAAAATCCGATGATCCCCACGGAGAAATGGTTATTTCTTATTGTAAATATTGGATAAATAAACTTGAGAATGAAAATACAAAACTCCGTAATTTTAATGATTCAGTTTATGAACTCAAACGTAGTAATTTAAACAGCAAGTTAGATGAAAAAAGAAATATATGTGCGGATTACATCGCTTGTTCTATTAAAAAAAATGGATCTAAAGTTGCTTATAACGCACAGCTTATTCATGATTTGCGGTTAAAACGAAGGAAAAAAAGCGTGTGTTATGTTTTTAAGAAATATTTTGAAGAAATTCAGAATCTCTTTCCTGTCGCTCTAATGTCTCCTGAAAATGTTTCTCAGTGTTTGCCCAATAAGACGGATTTATTTGATTTAGTAATTTTTGACGAAGCGTCTCAAATCGAAGTTTATAAGGCAATTCCTGCCGTATTCAGAGGAGAATCGTTATTTGTTACAGGGGACGAACATCAGTTGCCGCCCAATAGGGTTGGTGTGACAGTGTATGATGATTCAAATCTGCCAGAAAATTATGATCCTGATAATATGGATTTACAGGAAACTTTAGATTTTAGAGCCGCCGAGTCGTTTTTGGATCAATGTATTTCACGTTTCTGCAAATATAGTGAACAGAATTGCCTGCGTTTAGGTAGAAAAATGCTTGACTGGCATTATAGATCCGAATATGAAGCATTAATTAATTTTTCTAATCATGCATTTTACAAAGGTCAAATCCAAATATCTCCCGATCCGGGTCAGTACCGTAATTATCGATGTATCAGATACCATAAGGTTTCCGGGTTTTTTATCAAGAGAAGAAATATAATCGAAGCTCAAGCAGTAGTTCAACTTCTACGAAAATTCTGGTTATCTAATGCAAATGGCAGAGTTCCGACAATTGGCGTTGTAACCTTTTCTTTAGAGCAACAAAATGCCATTTGGGATGAGATTGATCGTGAATGTGTTAGTAATCAAGCTTTTGGAGAGGCATATCAAAAAGAATTAAGTAGAAAAGAAGGTGAAGAAGACATCGGATTTTTTATTAGAAACATCGAAAATGTGCAAGGTGACGAGAGAGATATTATTATTTTCTCGATAGGGTATGGTCCTAAAGCTCCGGGTGAGAAAATTGAAATGCAGTTTGGCGTATTTAGCCGGGAGAAAGGAGAAAACAGGCTAAACGTTGCGATTACCAGAGCAAAGAAAGAAGTTCATATTGTTGCATCTATAGAGCCTGAGGAATTGAGAGTTGAGGCGACAAGTCACAGGGGTCCTAAATTATTACAAGAATATTTGAGATATTGTCGTCTGGTTGATAATTCAAAATTGTCGGAATCTAAACGTCTGTTGTTTGGTATGAGTTCGCTACAGGTTTCAAGCGGTGATAACGTATTGTCATTTGATTCTGAGTTTGAACAAGAAGTGTTTAACTTTTTAGAGTCAAAAGGGTATGTTGTTGCAACGCAAGTTGGCTGTTCAAGGTATCGAATAGATCTCGCCATTGTCGATCCGCATTATAATGGAAGATATTTATGTGGGATTGAGTGCGACGGAGCCTCTTATCATTCTGGCATTGATGCACGAGAAAGAGATATTTATAGACAAAGTTTTCTTGAAAGTAAAAATTGGAAAATTTTACGCATATGGTCAAGCTATTGGTTTAGAAATCAAGAAGATGCAAAAAACAAGCTTATCAATCTTATTGAGGCTTTGATTTTAGAATCAAAGAATAATAGCTTAAAACACGCAGAAATTATTCAAGAAGAAGTCAAGCCCGTCGAAGATAGTGTCAGAACTGTATCAGAAGGCAAGATCAAAGCAGACCCGGAGACCATAAGGAATAACAATATTTTAAATCCTTGCCCTGAGTGTGGTTCTGAGTATAAGGTTGCAACAAATGGGTACTTTTATTCATTTTATTGTCCAACGTGTCAATGGCAAAAAACAGCCGATCTGGACGATTTGAAACCTTTTATCGAAGAAAAAATATTTTGTAAAAAACACCCGACCATTAAATTGAAACCCAAAAAAAGTGTTCGAGGATTGTTTCTTACTTGCCCATCGTGTTATTACGTTGAATCTTTAAAGATAAAAGAACGTTTTTTGTATTGTCCTGCAGATAAGAAAGGGCAAAAGAAATTTTTCTTGTAATGGCATTTTGATTTCTAAATCTAAAAGGAGGACATATGGGTGAAAGCAGAGAAGATAAATTCAAAAGACTTGCTGAGAAACGTGTTAATGTGGCTTTGGATAAGATACGACTAATAGGTAATTTAGCCAGTCCTCAGTATGCCTTTACTCCTGAACAAATTGAAAGGATTATAACAGCTTTGCAGTCTGCCGTTACCGATGTTGAGGAAAAGTTCCAAAAGCCGTTACAAAGAAATATGAAGAAGTTCGAATTATAAATATTTTAAAATATCAGTGATCATCGCTCTTTGTCTTGCACTTGGTAGTTTAACAAGTGACCGTAATCTCCGCTCGGTGACATAGCGTTTAGGCATGGGATCGCCCATTTGCTCGACCGCTTGTATGACGACTGGGGTCAGTTTTAAAAGGCTGATGAAGTGGTTAACAGTGACCCGGGAAACGCCGATTTGCCGGGCAAGGTCGGACTCATTTCGGGCTTGACCGGACTCGATCATGAGCCTATACTGTTTAGCTAAGTATATGGGATTGCGGTAGTTACATTGGGGTTTGAGTTTCGGAGTGGCATTTGTCTCAAGAATGATCGTAAAGGAGAAGGTTCTACGCTCCAGCCACTTCGGGGAGCCATACTTAGAATAGCCCTATTTCCTAATCTCGGGAATAGGGCTATTGTATTTTTTGGCAGTATATTTTACTGTAAAGAGTTTTTATTAGGTGTATACTTTTATTAGGAGGCATATACTGTGCTTGATTTATCAAAAGGGACATACCGGTTAAGGATTGTCGATCCCGCATACCCCGCTTTTAACATCTATTCTCGCATCGCCGATAAGACCACCGCTTTGGGGCCGGTTTGCGTAGCAAGCTCCGTAAATAAAATGCCCGGCTGGGAGGTTGAGGTGATCGATGAGAATAATATGCGGAAATACGGCCCGCGAAGCGCTTCAGGCGGGGCAGACCATGAATTTTTGCAAAGCTTGAGGCCGGCGGATGTCGTTGGCTTTTATGGGGGGTTAACCAGCACCGTCCCCAGGCTTTACGAATTAGCCAGGTTTTATAAACAAAAGGGGGCCGTCACCATTGCCGGCGGCCAGCATTTTACCGGGGATAATATCGCGGAAGCATTAAATTCGGGCATCGACTATGTGGTTATCGGAGAAGGGGAGGAAACGATTAAAGAGCTTTTGCGGGCCTTGCACGGCGAGATGGAATTGAACCGGGTAAACGGCATTGCCTATTTGGATAACGGCAGACTGATCCGTACCCCGGATAGGGAACCGATAGTCGATTTCGACAGGCTACCTTTACCTGATTTCTCCCTGGTGCGCTATGCCGCGATCAAACTTTATCCGGTTGAAAGGATACGCGGGTGCGAGATGAACTGTGAATTCTGCACGGTTAAAGGCAAACCCAGGATGGCCCCGCCCGAACGCCTGCTGGAATCCATCAGCCTCCTTTTGGAGACCAAGGACGCCAGGCATTTTTTCGTTGTCGATGACCTTTTTGGCCAGCAGCGGGATGAAACCGTGAGGTTTTGCAGGATGCTTAAGGATTATCAGAAGAAGACAGGCAGGCGGCTGGATCTCTCAGTCCAGATAAGGCTGGATAAGGCCGGGGACAGCGAATTGCTTTCTGCCATGCGCCAGGCGGGGATCAATACCGTGGCAATCGGGTTTGAGTCTCCGATCGAAGAAGAATTAAAGGCGATGAATAAGCGCATAAGGCCCGAGGATATGATATCTTTGGCAAGGACGTACCATAAATTCGGGTTCCTGGTCCACGGGATGTTCATTTTCGGCTACCCCATGAAAGAGGGGGCCGGTTTCAGGCTTGGCGCGAATGAACGCGTAAAGCGTTTCAGGTCTTTCATCAGGAAGGCTAAGATCGATACGATCCAGGTACTTTTACCCGGCCCCTTGCCGGGGACGGAGCTAAGAAAACGCCTTGAGAAGCAAAATCGGGTATATCCGGTCAAAGATATAGGATGGGAATATTACGACGGGAATTTTCCCCTTTTTGAGCCGGATGAGCCGTTGACCGCCGAGACAATGCAGGATGCCAGCAGGAAGGTTATGGGTAAATTTTACCAGTTTAAATATATTTTCAAGATCGGGTTGAACATATTCCTTTTTCCGTCCCTGGTTTTTTTCCTGCACAATATAAGATCAGGATGGAAGCGGTGGTACCGCCCATGGCGCAATGACCTGGTCCGTTTCGGGGGGTGGGTTATCTTGAGGAAGTGGTTCTCCGAGTTCCGAAAAAGTAAATTCAGGCAGAAGCTGCAGAAGGCAAAAAAACATTTAAATTAAAAGATAACTTATATAAGCGGTTAATTCTTTAAATAATCTTTCAGCTTCTTCTGAACAAATCCAGTTGTGAAGTTCGTTTAATACGGGGAGCCAATTTGAAAGGCCCTGCTATTCAATTAGCAGGGCCTTTTTGTTGATAGGGAACTTGCTGCGAATAAAGTATTTGTGATAGGCTTTCCTTTAGGGTAAAATAAGCCGTCAAGATAACTTATCGAGAAGGGCATATGCTGGAATTAACTCAGAATTTTCATCCGGTACTTCAAGCTTTAACCTGTGGCGTCTTCACCTGGGGTCTTACCGCTTTAGGCGCATCCTTGATCTTTGCGGTAAAAGAATTCAGCCAGAGAATTTTTGATTCGCTCCTCGGATTTGCCGCCGGCGTGATGATAGCGGCAAGTTTTTGGTCTCTGCTTGCCCCTGCCATAGAGATGTCAACTCATAGCGGGATGATACCGTGGCTGCCCGCGGCTTCCGGTTTTCTCCTCGGGACAATATTCTTGAGGTTGATCGATAAATTCTTGCCGCATCTTCATCTTGGTTTCCCGGTAAGCGAAGCGGAAGGCATAAAGACATCTTGGCGCCGCAGTGTTTTGCTTGTTCTTGCGATTACAATCCATAATATACCGGAAGGGCTCGCGGTAGGCGTGGCTATCGGAGCGGCTGCTTTAGGGCTTCCCGATACTACGACCGCTGCTGCCATAGCTTTGGTTTTCGGCATAGGGATCCAGAATATACCGGAAGGTTTTGCCGTGTCGGTATCCTTGCAGCGGGAGAAGATGTCCAAGTTCAGGAGTTTCTGGTATGGGCAGCTTTCAGCGGTAGTCGAACCTATTGCCGCTGTTTTGGGGGCTGCGGCTGTAATCTGGGCAAAGCCGTTATTGCCATACGCTTTGGGGTTTGCCGCAGGGGCAATGATATTTGTTGTTGTCGAGGAAGTTATCCCGGAATCACAGCGTAACGGTTATACCGATTTGGCTACTACGGGAACGATTCTGGGGTTCTTGTCCATGATGATTCTTGATGTGGCCTTTGGTTAATATTTCTTTTGTAACTTGTTGATGGAGTTATAATTAGGTAAACTGTCTACAGATGGAGTATTTGAACGAGAATAATATATTTATTTTCTTGATACAGTTGGCGCTGCTATTGGGACTGGCAAGAGGGCTGGGGGAATTATTCCGCAGGTGGAAGCAGCCTCCTTTGACCGCCGAGCTCCTGGTAGGCATCGTCATGGGGCCTACTATACTGGGCAGGTTTTTGCCGGCGCTGCGCCAGGCGATATTCCCCAGCAGCGCTGTCCAGCAGAATATGCTCGAGACGGCCGCCTGGATCGGGGTGCTTTTCCTGCTGCTTGAATCTGGCCTGGAGATAGATTTTGCCTCCGCCTGGAGGCAGAGGGGGGATGCCTTGAAGATCGCCCTGGCCGACATAATCCTCCCGATGATCGTGGCTTTTATCCCGTGCTTATTGCTTCCCGACTCTTACCTGGTAAATCCCGGTCAGCGTATAGTTTTTGCCTTGTTCATGGCCACGGTAATGACGATAAGCGCCTTGCCTATCGCAGCCAGGGCCCTGCATGACCTGAAGATTTTCAAGACCGACCTGGGATTCCTGATAATGTCCGCGCTTTCGGTCAACGATATCCTGGGATGGCTGCTTTTTACCTTGGTGCTGGGGTTCTTTATCCGCTCGGGGGTGGATATTCGCGGTGTCTTGATTATTGCTTTTTCCACATTGGCCTTTACCGCAGTCTGCCTTACCGCCGGCAGGAAACTCGTGGACAAGATTATTACCGGGATCAAGGAAAAGAAGATGCCCCAGCCCGGAGTTCCCCTGACCTTTATCTGCGTCTTGGGCGCCCTGTGCGGTGCGGTGACCCAGAAGATCGGGATCCATGCCTTGTTCGGGTTTTTTATCGCCGGGATTATGGCGGGAGGATCCCGGGCCCTGTCGGAGAACGTGCGGCAGGTGATCTCCCAGATGGTTTATGCCATTTTCGTCCCGCTGTTTTTCGTGAACATCGGCCTGAAAGTGGATTTCCTGGGGAGTTTTGATATATTCCTTGTTTTGCTGGTGAGCGTGATTGGCATCGCGGGCAGGTTCCTGGGGGCATGGTTTGGAGTGAACCTGACCAGCCTTCCGAGGACGAACAGGCTTTCCATTGCCATCGCCCATATCCCGGGAGGCGCTATGGAGATCGTGGTCGGCTCCCTGGCCCTTGAGTACAACTTGATCACTGAACCGGTTTTTGTGGCGATCGTCTTCGGCGCTGTGGTCTCTTCGGTGATCCTCGGCCCCTGGCTTAGTTATTCCGTGATGAGGCGCAAGGAGATCAGCGTGCTGGAGTATTTTTCTTCCCGGGGCATCGTGGGTGTCCTGGGAGACAACGAAAGAGACAGGGTTATCAGTGAGTTGTGCGGGGTTGCCGCCGGTCAATTGGAGTCTTCCGAGCCTGAGGATATTTATCAGGCGGTAATAAGCCGGGAAAACGAGATGGGTACTGCCATCGAAGAAGGGATTGCCGTGCCGCACGCCCGCCTGTCCGAGATCAAAACTCCTCTGGTTGTCTTCGGCAGGTCGATCGACGGGGTGGAGTGGAACTCCCCGGACGGAAAGCCGGTGCATTTTGTTTTTTTGATCCTTACCCCGGAGAAAGGTTACGATACCCAGGTGCAGATATTAAGCTCTATCGCCAAGACGATGAGCGATGCGGGGACAAGGAATGCGATAGCGGAAGCGCATGATGCTCAGGAGATCTGGGATACTTTCCGCGCGGTTTTCGCCAAGCATGTGGTAAGAAACAAGAAGGTTCGGGCATAGGTTGTTCCTTCCGGCGGTTATCTTTAAGATATGCAATAATCAAAAAGAGGGCATAAAATGAAAATCATAAAGGCCGTATTTTTTATATCCTGTTTTGTTTTCTTCCTGTCGGGGTGCCTGCTTTATGCCGCTTCCGGAGAAAGCTATGCCGAGGTCCGCCTGAAAAACGGCGATAAGGTGAGCGGGCGGGTTGTCTCTGAAGACGGGGAGGTGATAAAGCTGGAGAATGATTTCATGGGTGCTGTTTCGGTCAGGAAGGAAGGGGTGAGCGGCATAGTTTACGATAAGAAGGAAAAAAGCCCCCCGGAAGAGAAGCCGGAGAAGCGCGGTCCGTGGTCGGGGGAGTTTTCCATAGGGTATGACAAGTCCGGGGGGAATACCAGGGAGTCGAACCTGGACCTTAGGCTCTGCCTTAACCGGAAGACGGAGGGCAACGAATTTACCGTCAAAGGAGAAATGCTTTACTCTTCTTCCAACAACAAGATGGACGCCCAGAAATGGTATAATATGATCCGTTATGCCTATAGTTTTTCGGACAGGAGATGGTATAATTTTTACAAGGTGGAAAATGACCATGACAGGTTCGCCAATATCTCATACCGTCTTGTCCCCTCCCTGGGGTTCGGGTATTGGTTTGTTGATTCTCCCGGGCTGAAGTTCGTGTGCGAACTCGGCGCCGGCCTGGAACACAGTGAATTCCGGGCCAACGCCAAGGACAAGGATGAGGCCGTCCTTCTCCCCAGGGCGTTCTTTGAGAAGGCTGTTTTCGGGATGTCCCGGATCACCCAGGAGTTTTCCATGTATCCATCTTTGAGCTACCCCGAAGAGTACAGGCTGCATTCGGAAACCGCCTTTATCAATCCGATCAACGAAAAACTTTCCCTGCGCTTGAGCTTTGTCGATGATTATAATTCGCATCCTTCCGAGGAGGCGAAAAAGAACGATTACCGGTTTATCTCTTCATTGAGTTATTCTTTCTGAGGTGCTTTGTTGATTCCGGTGCCTGCGGAGGTATAATGTTTTTAAAGAAAAGAGGGCAGAGTTTATGAAGGAGACAGGCAGTTTCAAAAATAAGGTGTTTTGTCCTTCCGGCGACGGCCGCTTCGGGAAGATAAGGAAGCATTTTGAGAGGGACGCTTTTGTTTTTGACAGGGTGTTCTTCAAGATAATGCCTTGTTACCATGAGATGATGAAGGCGCTTGTCGATGCAATACCTTTTTCCCGGGGGCGCAGGATCAGGGTTGTCGACCTGGGATGCGGTACGGGTAATCTGTCCCGGGAAATAATCTCGGCTTATCCCCATACCCGCCTGACATGCGTGGATATGGCCGAGAATATGATCAAGATGGCCGAATCCAAGCTCGCTAAAGAGAAAAATGTGGATTTTTTCCTGGGGGATATCAGGGATTTTGCTTTCCCGGAAAAATGCCATGCGATAGTATCTTCGATGGTCCTGCACCATATTGAAAAGAAGGATAAACTGGAATTTTACCGGAAACTGAACAGGTCCCTTTCAAAAGGAGGGGGTTTTTACGTCATAGATATATTTCTTGCCTCCGACAGCCATTTGCAGAGTATGTATATGGACAATTGGAAGGCATTCATGAAAGGGAACGGTTTTTCTTCCCGGCGTATCAATTATACTCTCGCCCGTCACAGGAGCGAGGACCGTCCTGTTGTCCTTGAGGATGAGCTTTCTATAATGCGCAAGGCGGGTTTTGTGAAGACAGAGGTTATCCTAAAGCGTTATAACTTTGCTTTGTACCGCGGATGCGTAAAAGATTGACCCCTTTTTTTGTTTATATAGTAAGGTGCGCAGATTCTTCTCTCTATACCGGGATAACCAGCGACCTTGAACGCCGGCTGAAAGAGCACAACCGGGCAAAGGGCGGAGGTTATACGAGGGCGCGTTGCCCCGTGCAACTGGCTTACCGGGAGGCATGCCCGGACAGGTCCGCCGCTTTAAAGCGGGAAGCCCGGATCAAGAGCTGGCCTAGAAAAAAGAAGCTTGGCCTGATAAAAGATAATCCTGTTCTTTAATCCCGGGAAGATTTCAATAAGGGAAGGGGGGAGGCGGAGTCCTTTTCTGCTCCAGAGAGTGGATGTCGAAATGCAGGCTGCGCAGTTGTTTTGCCGCAAGGGCCGTTGCGCCTACGATTATAAGCGTGACTATCCCTCCCGCAGCTACGCAGTATATCGTGCCTATCCAGGCGGCCACCATGCCGCTTTCAAAAGCCCCCAATTCATTTGAAGCGCAGACAAAAACCCAATTGGCCGAAGCGATCCTGCCGCGCAGTTCGTCCGGCGAAAGCAGCCTTACCATCGAACGCCGGATCACCATGCTTACCCCGTCGAATACCCCGCTGAAGAAGAGCGCCGACATTGATAGTATAAAGTTTTTCGAGAATGCGAAAATAATGATGCTGAATCCGAATCCTGCTATTGCCACCAGGAGGTTCCGTCCGGCGCGTTCGATGGGCGGATGGCGCGTAGCGATCAGGGTTATGATCAAGGCGCCCAGGGAGGGGGCGGCGTTGAGCAGCCCGAGCCCTTTGGCCCCTACGTGCAGTATGTCGTTGGCGTATATGGGAAGCAATATGATCGCCCCTCCGAAAAATACCGAGAACAGGTCGAGGATCATCGATACCCATAAAGGCTGGGTTTTGAAGAGGAATTTCCATCCCGTTCCGATACTCTTGAACAGGGATTCTTTCTTACAGGGCGGAGCCTGGTGTTTGGGCGGTATGGAAAGGGTGAATACCCAGGAAAGGATGAAACAGGCGGTAATGACCAGGTATGACCCGTAGGCCCCCCAGCTTTCGAATATGAAACCGATCGCCGCCGGCCCGATTACCGAGCAGCTGATCCATGTGCTGCTGATCCAGGAGGAGGCGTTTACTGTCAGGTGTTTCGGGACGACCTGCGCTTCGAAGGCGGTATTCGCCGGGTCGGCGAAACCGCGGGCTATGCCGCTGATGAAGATCATCGCGTACAATCCGGACAATGAGCTTGTATGCGCCCGGCATGAAATCATGGCGAGGGCGAAGGTGCATGCGCAGGAGATCGCCCGGGTGACCAGGATGATCTTGCGCCTGTTGGCATGGTCCGCCACGTACCCGCCGAAAGGGGCGATAGAGATAGCCGGGATTGCTTCGATGAGCCCGAGCCATCCCAGGGAAAGCGCGCTGTGGGTAAGCTTGTATATCTGGAAACCGATAACTACGGCCAGCGCGCGGCTGGCAAGGGTGAAGAGGCCGACTGAACCTATAAAGAGACGGATATCCGGGATTTTCAGGGCATCCCTGAAATCGTGGTGTTTGCTATGAGCGGGCATAAGGTTATATTTATAGTACCAAACCGGGGCGGTGTCAAATGTTAATCGATAATATGTATTGCGCAAGCAGCGCGTTTTTAGTAAAATAATTTTCAGGGTGAATATGAAGAAAACTGTTTTTCTCTTTCTGTTTTTCATCTTTTTGAACGCGGCTGCATGCTGCGGGGAAGAAGGTAAAAATGAAAATATTTTACCTGCCGTCCCCGCTCTTCCCGCGTTATCCCGGGAAGGGAACGTCAACCCCGAGGAGCTCGGTTTATACAAACGCAAGCTGCTGGCTAACCCGGCAAGCGCTTCCGTTGTGACGGGGCTGGCCGCTAACCCGCAGATCAAGGCATTGGTGGATGACCCCCAGGTGCAGGAAGCCATAAAGTCGGGGGATATACAGGCCTTGATGAACAATGAGAAGTTCATGAGCGTGGTCAACAATCCACAGGTAAGGGAGAGCGTAAAAAAGCTAAAACAAGAATGAAAAAGGCGATTTTTTGCATATTGCTTTTGCTGGCGGGGGCTTTGGCCTGCATATTTATCCAGCGGGGGGCGAGGCGCATGCCGGATGCCCTGAGCGTAATTCACAACAGGAAAAGCGTGCGCCATTTTACCGGGGCGCCGGTGTCCAGGGCGGACCTTGATATTATCCTCAAGGCGGCTATGGCCGCGCCCACGGCGGTTAATATGCAGCCCTGGTCTTTTATTTCGATTACCGACCGTAAGATCCTGGATTCTTTATCGGGCGTGCTGCCTTATGCGAAGATGCTGGATAAGGCGGGGGCGGCGATAGTAGTTTGCGCTGTACCGGCCAAGGCATTCCGTTCAAGCGCGGAGATAGCCGTAATCGACAGCACCTGCGCGGGCGAGAACATACTGCTTGCCGTCGAGGCTATGGGGCTGGGCGCTGTATGGACAGGGGTTTACCCGGAAAAGGATAGGATGGACGCAGTAAGGTCGCTTTTGGGAGTGCCTGATGATATTATTCCGTTGAATGTCATACCTATAGGTTACCCTACATCTCAAGATAAGCCAAAGGACAAATTTAAGGCAAAAAACATACACTGGGAACGGTGGTAACCCTGGCAACTATCAAGAAGGGAGAGTAAATATATGGAAGGCTCCTTAAAGGAAGACAAGCAAAAGCCCGGGCATTTTTCCGCTGCATTCAAGGACCTGTCCATGCTTATTGCCGCCACCATTCTTGTGCTCGTGCTTTCTTATTTTTTCAATATTTTCGGCCTGATCGTCGAGTTCCTCAAGAACAGCCCAGATAAGATAATCTATGTTGATGAAGTAATCACTACGCTTTTGACTTTAAGCCTCGGGTTGGCGGTGTTCGCCTGGCGGAGATGGGTGGACCTGAAGAAGGAAACCGCCGAACGCATAAAGAAACAGGAGGAGCTCCTGGGGGTTACCGCTACACAGGCGGAAACGGAAAGGATAATCAGCAAGCAGCTCCATATCGACATGGACCAGATGAAATGCGACGTGCGCGAGATACTCTGCATCCTTTCCTCCAAGAGTAAAAAATAAGATTAACCGGATTGCGCGGTTTTATGTTGAAGAATACCGGGATTAATATATTAGGTATTTCGTGCTTTTACCATGACAGCGCCGCTTGCCTGGTGCGGGACGGAGAGATCGTTTGCGCCGCGCAGGAGGAGCGCTTCACGCGCAGGAAGCACGATTCCGGCTTTCCCGCAAATGCCGTAAGCTTCTGCCTTAAGGATGCCGGCATATGCGCAGATGACCTGGAGCTGGTTGCTTTCTATGATAAGCCCTTCCTCAAGTTCGAACGCATCCTCGAGACCTCGCTTTCTTATGCACCGGCCGGGATAACGCAGTTTATTGCCGCGATTCCCCCCTGGCTTAAGCAAAAACTTTGGGTTACCGAAACAATCAGAAGCTCTCTATCTTACAAGGGGAAGGTCATTTTTCCTTCCCATCATGAATCCCATGCCGCCAGCGCATTCTATCCTTCTCCTTTCGAGCGCGCGGCTTTCCTGACCGTGGACGGGGCGGGGGAATGGGATACGGCGGCATTCGGCACCGGGCAGGGGAATAAGCTGGATATCCGGCAATCCCTCAGATTTCCCAATTCCCTCGGGCTGCTCTATTCGGCGTTCACGTATTATACGGGTTTCAAGGTAAACTCCGGGGAGTATAAGCTTATGGGGCTTGCCCCTTACGGCAGCCCGGTGTATAAGGATATTATTCTCAAGGAACTGATTGACCTGAAAAAGGACGGTTCTTTCAGGATAAATATGGATTATTTTTCCTTTTGCAGCGGCATGCGCATGACGAACAGGCGCTTTGACCGCCTCTTCGGCGCCCCTCCCAGAAAACCGGAGGGGGAGATAACCATGAAGTATATGGACGTCGCTTCATCCATACAGGCCGCCACCGAGGAGATTATTCTGAAAATGGCCTCCTATGTGCGCGAGGATACCGGGGAGGATAAACTTTGCCTGGCCGGCGGAGTGGCGTTGAATTGCGTGGCTAACGGCAGGATACTCAGGTCCGGGTTGTTCAGCGATATCTGGGTACAGCCGGCGAGCGGGGATGCGGGAGGAGCCATGGGCGCGGCGCTCCTGGCCTGGCATAAGTATTTGGGGAGGGACCGGAGCTGCGGGAAAGGCGGGGATACTCAGAAGTCCTCCCTGCTTGGGCCTTTTTACCGTGACGATTATATAGAGTCTTTTCTGAAAAGCGAAGGCGTCCCTTACAGGAAGCTTGACCAGGACGGGGTCGCGGATAAAGTGGCTGGACTTGTATCCTCCGGGATGGTCGTCGGGTGGTTCCAGGGCAGGATGGAGTTCGGCCCGCGCGCGCTGGGGGCAAGGAGCATAATCGCAGATGCGCGCAGCCCCGGCATGCAGGAAAAGCTCAACCTGAAGATAAAATTCCGGGAGTCTTTCCGTCCTTTTGCCCCTTCGGTGTTAGGGGAAAAGGTTTCCGAGTGGTTCGATCTGGACCGTGACAGCCCGTATATGCTTTTGGTGGCGGATGTCAAAAAAGAAAAAAGGCTGGATGAGAATAAAGAATATAGCGGTTTGGATAAGCTGAAAGCCGCGCGTTCGCTGGTCCCGGCGGTTACCCATGTGGATTATTCTTCCCGCGTGCAGACGGTAAGAAGAGAGGACAACCCTCTTTATTACGACATGATTATGTCTTTTTACCGGGAGACCGGCTGCCCTATGGTGATTAATACTTCTTTTAACGTAAGGGGCGAACCTTTGGTCTTAAGCCCTGAAGACGCCTACAGGTGTTTCAGGAATACGCAGATGGATTATCTCATGCTCGGGAATTTTCTCCTCGATAAGAAGGAACAGCCTTTTCCTGCCGCTGCGCCGCATGCAGCGGAGAAAAGGTCAGGCTGTTCGGGAGGCCGGGAATGGATAAATTGAAATTAAAGAAATTCGGCATGCTTATGGGGTTTGCCCTTGCGCTATTGTCGTTTGTTTTCTGGATCCGCGGCGATAGCGTTTTGTCAGCGTTAAGCCTGGCATCCGCCTGCCTGTTTTTTGCCGCAGGATCAGCCTGGCCGTTTCTGCTTAAGCCGGTATATGCCTGCTGGATGTTCGCCGGCTCGCTGCTGGGGTGGATCAATACCAGGATCATCCTGGTAGTCATTTTTTATCTCGTCATTTCACCGATGGGCGTGCTGATGCGTTTATGCGGGGCTGATTTTCTGGAGAGGAAGAACAAGGAGGATTCGTACTGGAAAAAGAGAGAGGGCAGGGATTTCTGCCCCTCGGAATACGAGAGGAGATTTTGACCGGATGAGCAAACTGTATATTTTGAAGGAGTTTTGGGATTTTTTAAGGGTAAGAAAGAAGTGGTGGCTTGCCCCGATAATCATCATGTTCCTCCTCCTGGGGGTGTTGATCTTTTTTACCAGGAGCAGCGCGGTGGCGCCGTTCATATATACTTTATTCTAAAGGAGGTGTATTGTGATCGATATAGATGTGTTGAAGCTGGCCTTATCCAAGGAAAAAGGCGCGATAAAAATGTACCAGGATATGCTTGCCCAGCACCCTAATCTTACGGAACTTCTTTCCCTCCTGGTGACGGAGGAGCAGAAACACAAGATGATGATAGAGAAAAAGATTGCCGAGTTGACGCTTGACTGATCCGGCGGTCTGTCCTTAAACACGGAGGGTAAATGCGTAATTTTGTCCTTTTGTTCCAATGCCTTGACCGCCGGGGGATTGTCGCCCGGATTTCAGATTTCGTCCTCAGGCACGAGGGGAATATCGTGGCCGCCGACCAGTACAGCACCGACCCCGAGGGGGGGTATTTTTTCATGCGCGTGGAATTTGTCCTCAGCGGCGGGAAATATTCCAAAGAGGCCCTTGCCGCAGAGTTTGCCCCGGTAGGGAACGAGTTCTCCGCGCAGTGGAGGATAGTGGATAAATCCGAAACCTTGCGCATGGGGATACTCGTATCCGCGGAGGACCACTGCCTGCTGGACCTGCTTTATCTCTGGATGTCCGGCGAGCTGAAGGTCGAGATACCCTTCGTATTGAGCAATGACGAGAGGCACCGTAAGATAGTCAGCCAGCATAATATCCCCTTTCATTATGTCCCGGCGGACAGCGGTGACCGGCGGGAAGCGGAGCTGCTGTCTTATGCCTCCGGCACTACGGATTTTTTGGTATTGGCGCGTTATATGCTCGTGCTTTCTGCGGGGTTCCTGAAGGAATACAATAGGGATATTATCAATATCCACCACGGGTTCCTGCCCGCTTTTAAAGGGGCTGACCCGTATGGCAAGGCGGAAAAGGAAGGGGTGAAGGTGATCGGGGCGACCGCGCATTTCGTGAATGACAAGCTCGACGAAGGCCCGATCATATCCCAGGAGGTCGAGCATGTCTCGCACAAGGACAACCGGTTTGATCTTGCCAGAAAAGGGAGGAATCTCGAAAAGAAGGCTCTGGCTGGCGCAATATTGAATTATGTGGATTACCGTATTATCAGGCATGAAAATAAGACTATCGTCTTTTGACGGCAGGCATCTGCCGGGGAGGTGAAAGGTGGGGGCTAAAGTAACGATCGTGGGGGCCGGGGTAGGCGGGCTGGCTGCGGCGGCGCGCCTGGCGCATGACGGTTATGATGTGGAGGTCTTGGAAAGGCTTCCGGAATGCGGGGGGCGCAACCACCTGCTCGAGGTATCGGGCTTTAAATTCGACATGGGGCCTTCTTTCGTGCTTATGCCTGATTTTTTCGAGGAGGTTTTTTCTTACTGCGGACAGTCCCTGAAAGATTACCTGGATCTGCGCCCGATCGACCCGAGCTACAAGATTTTTTTCCCCGACGGTGATATCTTTACCGTATACCGCAACAGCGAGCATACCAAGGAGGAGATGGAGCGGATAGAAAAAGGTTCCGCCAAGGGGTTTGACGCCTTCATCAGGGAGACCTCCCGGATATACGGGATGATCAGGCCGTTGCTCTATAAGAGCGTAACTTATAGTTCGCTGTTCAACCCGTATTACTGGGGGCTGGTGGGTAGGATCCATGCGTTCCAGAGTTATTGGCAGCTGGCGCGGAAGTATTTCAAAAGCGAAAAACTTTGTTACGCCTTTACCTTCGAGGCCATGTTCATGGGGGTTTCGCCTTATCAGGCCCCGGCCTTCTACAGTATTATCAGCTATACCGACCACGCGCAGAAGATTTTTCATCCCATGGGCGGGATGTATAAGATACCCCTGGCCCTGGAAAAGCTCGCCCTCAAGTTCGGCGCCAGGATATTCTATAATTGCCCGGTGGAAAAGATCAGTAAGCCGGGCAGGAAGATACTCGTTAAACATGCTAAGGGGGTAAGCGAGGCCGATTATGCCGTGGTCAATGCCGATTACGCTTATTCCCAGGCCGACCTGCTCAAGCGCAGGATCCCGAAATATAAGTATTCCTGCTCCACCTATCTTGTCTATCTCGGGTTGAAGGACAAGCTGAAGAATCTGGCGCACCATAATTTATTCTTCAGTACCGACCTGGACAGGAACCTGAGGCAGATCTTCGATGAGAAAACGGTGCCGCAGGACCCTTCTTTTTATGCGCATATCCCTACGGTAACCGATCCTTCTTTGGCGCCTGACGGCAAGGAGATATTGTATTTGCTGGTCCCGGTCCCCAACCTGTTGAATGCGAAGGATTCTTTCTGCAGGCATGAAGAAGCGATCAATAAGCTGGTTTTTGAGAAAATAAACAAGGTTTGCCCATGCCGCCTGGAGGATATTGTCGAAACCAGGAATTGTTTCTATCCGGAGGATTTCGTGAGCCGGTACAATGTCAAGTACGGGGCTACTTTCGGCCTTGCCCACAACCTTGCCCAGAGCGCTTTCTTCAGGCCGGCGAACACCGACCCGAGGATAAAAAACCTTTATTACGCCGGTGCAAGCACCCAACCGGGAGGAGGCCTTCCGGTAGTGATTGCCAGCTCCCGCATAGTAGCCGATTTGATCAACGGGAAGAAAGCGCTTTAAGTTTTTGGATTACCTGCCTGATGATTGATTCCGGGGTGGACGCCCCTGCGCTGACCCCTATGCTTTTTGCCCCGCGCAGCCATTCTTTCCTGATTTCGCGAGCGGAGTTTACCCGGTAGCTTTTTTTATTCAGCGACCTGGATATTTCGTACAGCCGCCTGGTATTGGCGCTGGTTTTTGAGCCGATGATCAGCATTATATCGTTTTCCAGCGGCATGCTTTTGATTTCGTTCTGTTTGGTGCGGGTCGGCAGGCATATGGTGTTGTGAAATTCTACCTTCGGGATGAGGCGCCGCAGGATGCCGGCTATCTCGAGCGTCCTGTCGAGGTTTTGTGTGGATTGCACGACTATGCCGGCTTTTTTGAGCGCGCGCAGTTTCTTGAGCCGGGTATCCTCTGCTTTGTCTATGATCAATGCTTTGGATTTTATTTGTCCGGAGATGCCCTTGACTTCATCGTGGGATTTGTCTCCGATAACGATAATCCTGAATCCTTTCTTTTCCAGCTTTTGTACGATAGCATGTATCTCTTTTACCATCGGGCAGGTGGCATCGACTATCTCGTAGCCGTAGCTTTTCGCTTTCTCCAGGGTTTTCTTCGAACAGCCGTGCGCCCGTATGAGCAGGATTTTTCCTTTTCCCCGGGCAAGCCGGTTTATTTTCAGGATCCCCGATTTCTTGATCCTGGCGACGACGTTTTCGTTATGCACGATATCTCCGAGCATGCATACGGTTTTCTGGCCGGAGGCGGTTTTTAAGGCCAGGTCTATCGCCCTTCTTACCCCGAAACAGAACCCGGCCGATTTTGCCAAATTTATCTTCACAGGTATTCCCTCTTTAGTATTATATTGAAGATGATGTGGGCCTTTCTGGCGTTCGCCACGTACGCCCTGCCTTTAAAGACGCGGTAAGAGTTTTTTTCTATTTCATCGAGTATCCCGGCATAGAGTTTGTACATACATAATGCCACGAATCTGCATGCGGGGCAGCTTATGAGTTTTATGCCTTTTGCCGCTTCGCGGTAAAGTTCCCGGCAGCGCGCAACCTGGAAACGCATGAATTCGCAAAATCCTTTTTCCTCCGCTTCTCCGGAAGGGGGAAGGGCATGTACGCCGAAGCGGCGCATTTCGTCCTGAGGCAGGTATATCCTACCCCTGCCAAGGTCTTCCTTTATATCGCGCAGTATATTGGTGATCTGCATGGCATTTCCCATTTTAACCGCGTATCCTTCGGCCCGGCTGTCGTCGTATCCGAATATCTTGAGCATGATCAGCCCCACTACCCCGGCCGCCCTGTAGCAGTATTTGTCCAGGGAAGGGTAATCCGCGTATCTTCTGACAGACAGGTCCATGCGCATGCCTTCGATAAGCAGGGAAAAGTATTCTTTCGGGATGGCGTATTTTCCTGCGACCAGGCGGAAGGCCTCGAGCAGCTCTTCGTTTGAACCGCTCCCGGAATAAGCCCCGTTTATCCTGGCCTCCAGCGCGCGCAGCCCTTCTTCTCCCCTGGCGCCCGGGTCATCGACCGTTTCGTCGCTCAGCCGGCATATTGCATATATTGCGTAACTGGCATATTTTTTTTCCTGCGGCAGGAAGAGTGATGCGAGGTAGAATGTTTTGGCGAATTTCCTGGTGATCTCTCTCGCTTTTTTGAAACCTTTTTTTATGTCTGTTTCCGGCATACGGCTATTTTACAATCAAACTTCGGAAAAGCCAAGCATAAACACGCATCCTGCGCGGATGGCTGCGAAAAAACGGAAAATCGGTTGTAAAAACGCCTGTTCAGTAATAAAATAACTGCATGTCTAAATATATGGCCGTATTGCTCCTATCCGGCATCTTGCCTTTCTTGCTCAGTTTTTATCCGCCGCTCGGGTTCTGGAAGAATTTCAAAGCGCTGTTTTTTTCGATAGGGATAATAGTTATTGTCTTCGGGGGATGGGACATGTTCGCCGCCTGGCGCGGGCATTGGTATTTTGACAGGAGAGGGGTATGCGGGGTATGGCTGTTCAACCTCCCGCTCGAGGAATGGCTCTTTTTCGTGGTGGTCCCGTTCTGCTGCATATTTACCTGGGAGGCGCTCAAGTTCATAAAAGGAAAAGGAAGATGAAGGAATATACTTTGCTTGCCGCAGGATCGCTTGTCCTGGTTTTCCTGGCGGACAGGCTGACGCAAGTTAGGCTTCTAAAGAAAAAACTATTTTATTTTTTCCTGTTGGTTATCCTGGGGTTCAAGTTCCTGGTGAACGGGTATCTTACCGGGGAGGGGATAGTCCTTTATAACCGCAGTTTCTTCCTTGGCGCCAGGGCGGGGAGCATACCGCTCGAAGATTTTATTTTCGGTTTCAGCATGGTTTCCCTGGCGGTAATATTCTGGGAGTTTTTCAAGGGCAGGAAGAGATGAAGATATACGCGTTTTCATTATTTATATCGCTTATTTTTTGCCAGGCATGTTATTCCATGGATTGGGTCGCTCTGCATACTAAGGCGGATAAGACAACTTTGCCTGAGGCTTTGAAATCCGCTGAGCAGAGCGGAGGGGCCCCTGAGGCGCGCTACCTCCTTGGCCTGGTTTATTTGAACAGCCACCGTGACCTGGAGGCATACAACCTTTTTCTTTTACTTTCGAGAGAGTATCCGGACGAAGCGGGATTTAAATGGGGGCTTGCTGAGTCCGCCCGCAGGATGCATGAGACAGGCGATGCGGAAAAGCTGCTGGATGAAGTGCTTGCCCGGGATGGCAGTTTCGCCCCGGCGTTGATAAGCCTGGCTTACATAAAATATTTCAAGATGGATTTTTTGGGTTCCGTGCGTCTGGCATCGAAGGTTATCGGCCTGGGGCAGGATAAGGTCGATTTAAGCAATTATGCGCGCGCCTATGCGATGTACGCGGGGGCAAAAGGGATGCTTGCTCATTACGGCGGAATTTTCTCCAAGGCCGTTGACGGGCTGGCGGTAAAGACCAACCTGGACAAGGCGCAGAAGCTTCAGCCGGATTCCCCCGCCGTGCTTTTCGGGTTGGGCAGTTATTACCTGCTTGCACCGGCCATTGCCGGAGGGGATAAGAAGAAAGCGGAAGAATATCTTGAGCGTGCCTTGACCGTCGACCCGCTTTTTGCGGACGTATATGTGCGCCTCGCCCAGCTGGCAAAAATCAACGGAAAAAAAGAAAGATACGGGTCTTTTATGAAGAAAGCCCTTGAGATAGACCCGGGGAATGAATTGGCTTTGGATACGATAAGCGGCAAATGCGACTTTATCTGTACGGGCGGTAAAGAGTGATCAGGCCTTTAGGGTCTTGCGCGAGAAGTCTTCGAGCATGTTTACGTATTTTTTCTCCATGCGCGAGGCGCGCAGATGTTCCTGGGCCTGCGTAAAGAGGCGGGAAATTTGTTCTTTGGCGTAAGAAAGAGACCCGGATTCCGCTATAATCCGGCGTATCCGGGCGAATTCGCCGGGGTCCGAGGATAACCCGTACATGGCTTTTTTTATCGCCTCTTTGTCTTTCTTGTACGAGTGATTGAAGGCGTGCCAGATAAGTATTGTTCTCTTCGCTTCTTTTATATCCGTAAGGCTGGATTTGCCGGTATCCTTTTCTTTCCCGAAAATGCCGATGATATCATCCTTGATTTGGAACGCCCTTCCCAGAAGCATACCGTAAGAGAAAAGGTTTTTTGTGCACGTCTCCTTTGCCCCGGCCAGTATCGACCCCATTGACAGGGGAGAGGCGAATGTATAATTGGCGGTCTTGTAATCGTAAACCTTGTAGATATCGTCCAGGGATACTTCTTCGATGGGCTTCTTGCCGAGTATGAGTTCTATGAACTCGCCGCTTCCCGTGTAAAGCGCAGCGGAGATAAGTTTTTTCAAGGCAGCCTCTTTTCTGCGCGGTTCTTCTTTTATCGACAAAAAGGCATCCAGACCCATGGCGTACATTACGTCCCCTATGACGATGGCCAGGTCTTCTCCGTCGAAACGGATCTTCGTATTTCCGGAGAGCGTTTCGTTCAGTGAAGCGTGCATCGAGGGCAGCCCCCTGCGGGTATCCGACTTGTCTATGATGTCGTCATGCACGAGCATGAAATCATGCAGGAGTTCCAGGGAAAGGGCACTGCGGTAGAGCCCGGGAGTGGTCTTTTTGGAAAAGCCCAGGTAACCGATGCAGAAAAGTATCGGCCTTACCCGTTTCCCAGGGCGGCAGATGAATTCTTTGATGCTTTCAAAAAGCGGAGGGGAGAGCCTTTTGAGAGAATATGTCTTTTCCGCATCTTTTATATAAGCGTGCAGTTCTTTTTCGATGCGGATTTTCATTTTCATGAACATGGATTTATGTTAACATATAACAGATAAATATGCAATTACAGTTTCGGTCAAGAATATGCTGTAAATATGCGTAAGGTCGTCGTCGTAGGTGCAGGTTTTTCCGGTTTAAGCGCCGCTCTCAGGCTGTCCTGTTCAGCCAGGGAGCTGGATATTACCGTTTTTGACAAAAAGGGGTCATTGGATTTTCTGCCTCTGCTTCCGGATGTCATCGGAAGAGGGATAAGCGCGGATTGCATATCTTCTCCTGTCTCCGCTTTATTGCGCGGTAAAAAAATCAAGTTTATCGCAGAAGAAGTTGTTTCCCTGGACAGGGGGCTGCGTACTTTATTTACACCGTCTTCTTCGCATCCTTACGATTATCTGATTATCTCAAGCGGCACGCAGGTTAATTTCTTCGGTAACCGGAAGATTCGGGATTCGGCTTTTACCTTGAGCGGCGCAGGCAGCGTGAAAGAGATTCTGTCCGCTCTTGCCTCCGGCAACTTCAGGAATTTTATCGTCTGCGGGGGAGGATATACAGGCATAGAGGCCGCCACCTGCCTGCGGGCTTATTTTCTCAAGAGGCATATCAATCCGAAGATTATCATTGTAGAGCGTTCCGCAGGGATACTCGGGCCTCTCCCCGGCTGGATAA
This sequence comes from Candidatus Omnitrophica bacterium UBA6249, assembly GCA_002441305.1. Lineage (GTDB taxonomy): Bacteria > Omnitrophota > Gorgyraeia > Gygaellales > Profunditerraquicolaceae > UBA6249. The sequence goes on along the minus strand of DJVT01000014.1, from coordinate 80,507 downwards.
AGGAGCATACGCTGCGTAATCTGCGGCGTATGGGGATAGACGTACTTACCGGTTCGACGGTAGAGGATGTCAACGGGCTCAAGGTGGTCTTATCCGGCGGGCTTGTATTCGATAGCGCTATGCTTATCTGGGTGCCCGGGGTCAAGGGTGCGGATTTTGTGGAGAACCTGGAAACAAAGAAGAATCCGCAGGGTAGGGTTGTCGTGGATAAATTCTTGAGGTTTGCTCCCGATTCTTTTTGCGCGGGGGATGCCTCCTGTTTCGACTGCTCCGGAACCCCTTTAAGAATGTCCATGCAGTTTTCTATTTATCAGGGGGCCAGGGCGGCGGATAACCTTGTGCGGAGCATAAAGGGCCTTCCCCTCAAGGGGTTTCGCCCCGTGGATTTGGGTTATATAATCCCCATGGCAAACAATAATTCCTGCGGTCCGGTTTTAGGCCTTAAATTGAAAGGGCTGTTGCCTACCTTATTGCATTTTGCCATGTGCTTATACCGTCTGCCGCGCTTGAAGAATAAGTTTCACCTGGCAAGCGGTTTGTTGAGGAGTATTTTCCGTTAGCCTTGGGACAGGAAAGGCATATTAAGGAGGTGGATATGGCGGATTTAGGGATTCTGGTTTTGCGTTTAGGTTTGGGCGTGATGTTTGCTGCGCATGGTCTGCAGAAGGCTTTTGGCCTGTTTGGCGGCCCGGGGATCAAGGGTTTTTCCGCGAGCCTTTCTTCTTTAGGCTTTGCCCCTGCGGTTTTCTGGGCCTGCCTTGCGGCTTATACGGAGTTAATCGGCGGGTTGTTCTTGATTATCGGGTTGAAGTCCAGGTTAGTCTCGGCGGCGCTTTTGATTTTGATTTCAGTCGCCGGCTTGAAGGTCCATCTGAAGAACGGTTTTTTCCTCTCCCAGGGGGGATTCGAGTATACATTCGTGATAGCTGTCTCCTGCCTGGCGCTTATTTTTCTGGGCCCGGGAAGGTTCAGCGTGTTAAAATAATAATATGCGGCTTTGGAGTATTCATCCTGCATATCTTGACAGGCAGGGGCTTTTGGCCGTCTGGAGAGAAGCCCTCTTGGCGCAGAAGGTGCTGTCCGGAAGGACTAAGGGGTACTGCAGGCATCCCCAGCTGGAACGTTTTAAAGAAAGCCATTACCCCCTGGCCCAGATAAGTTCATACCTTAACGGAATTTACCGGGAGGCCTCAAAGCGGGGGTATTCTTTTGACAGGGGTAAGATCGGATTTTGCGCAAAATCTTCTTTAAAAAAAATACCGGTAAACAGGGGGCAGGTGAAGTTCGAATCGGCCCATCTTTTGGATAAACTTAAAGCGAGGGATCCGGTAAAATACAGGGTTCTTGTGAGTTCCGGCATAACCCGCGTACATCCCGTTTTCAGAGTGGTTGGCGGCGGGATAGCGGATTGGGAACGCGGGGCGGGGCAGAAGGCGGGGGTGCATGTTCGCTAAAGCAGGCAGATACATAGTCTTATTATTCTTTTTATTCTTACTCCCGCCGTCCGTTTTCTCTTCGGAAAAGCAGACGGCTTCGGAGCTGGTCGTTTTTCATTCCCCCAATTGCCACGAATGCGTCAAGATAAAAAATGAGGTCATGCCCGGGCTGGAAAAGGAATTCCGGGGGAGGGTTGTGTTTACCTATCTTGACGTGGATGAGGTGGAGAACTACAAATTACTCCTGGACCTTATGCGCAAAGGCGGCAATGGGGACAAGTTCGAGATCCCGGTTTTTTATATGAACGGGGAATCCGTGAGCGGGGCGGGGAGTAACGGCGCGAAGCTTCATGATTTTATCATCCGTTCTCTGGCGAAAGGCACTGCCCGGGCGGGATTGGTTCCGGTTGACCCGGTTGAGTATTTCAGGGGCTTCGTTCCCCTTTCCGTAACCATCGCCGGGCTCGAGGACGGGATAAATCCCTGCGCCTTTACGGTGATAGTTTTTTTTATGTCCTTCCTGGCCTTGCAGGGATACCGCAGGAGGGAGCTTTTTCTTATCGGTTTGTCTTTTATTGCGGCGGTTTTCCTGACCTACCTGGGTATCGGCCTCGGCGTTTTTAATTTCCTTTACCGCTTCCGCTCTTTTTGGGCAGTGACCCGTTTGTTGAATATGGCCGTAGGTTCCATGAGTATAGTTTTCGGCTGCCTTGCGCTCAGGGATTTTATCGTATTCAGGAAGACCGGTTCCGTGGAAGGCCTGGCGCTGCAGCTGCCCAGGAAGATCAAGAATCGGATACATGAAGTGATCGGCTTTTTTTACCGCAGGAGCGGCGAAGAGAGGAAAGGGGAGCTTCCCGTAAGCGGGTGGAAGCTTGTGCTCAGCGCATGGGTTACCGGGTTTCTCGTCTCCCTGCTGGAGGCACTTTGCACGGGGCAGGTTTATCTGCCTACGATAACTTTTGTCCTAAAGTCCAGCCCTTTTAAACTGCGGGCCTTGGCTTATCTTTTATTGTATAATATAATGTTCATTATCCCGCTTGCGGTGATCTTTGTCTTTGCGCTCATGGGCACTACGGGGGCGCAGTTTTCTAAGTTCCTCAGGAGGCACATGGGGTTGATAAAAGTGCTCATGGCTGTTTTGTTTTTCGCCCTGGGGATATTCTTGATTTGGAGGGGTTGATGCGGAAAAGAGTTGTTTTTTTTATTTTGTCGCTGTTTTTATTTTGCGCCCCGGCTGCCTATGCCCAGGATACGAATACTGCTTCCTGGGATTTCGGCAGGATCCATTCTTCCGCCGGCCCGGTGACGCATGTATTTGTACTGAAGAATGATTCCGGAAGCACGCTGAATGTCAGCGGCACGCATGCCTCCTGCGGATGCACGGTATCGAAAGTGGACAAGAAATCGCTTATGCCCGGGGAGCAGGCCGGGGTGGAGGTGCAGTTCAAACCGAAAGGTTACTCCGGGCACATAACCCAGCATATATACGTGAACACCGACAGCCGGGATGCCCCGGTTTATAAATTTATCATCTATGCGGACGTGATTAAGGATTAACCGGAAGAAAGGGGAAGCCAATATGTGGTCGCTGCAGTTGAGGATGTGGTTTTTAGTCACTCTCTTGTTCGGCATTATTTACGCGTTGATCGTAGTCGTGGGGAAGGCCTTTCTCCATACGGGGACGTTCAGTTTTTACCTGATCCTCTCCCTGGTAATGATGCTTATACAGTATATGATGGGGCCCAAGATAGTCGAGTGGAGCATGCGCGTTAAGTATATAAAGAGGCAGGATAATCCCCGCCTTTTCCAGATGGTGGAGGCGTTAAGCATGCGCGCAAATATCCCCATGCCCCGGATCGGGATAGCCCAGATGGATATACCCAATGCTTTTGCGTTCGGGCGTTCAATCAAGGACGGGCGGGTATGCGTGACCGAAGGGATCGTCAGGCTCCTTGACGACGAGGAATTGAAGGCGGTGCTTGGGCACGAATTAAGCCATTTGAAAAACCGCGACGTGCTCACGATTACCCTGCTTTCGGTTATTCCCATGGTGATGTACCATATTGCCTGGCAGTTTCTCTTTTACGGGCGCAGGCGCGACAGCCGGGGAGGGAATACCCTGCTTATCGGCCTGGCCGCTTTCCTTTTTTATTTCATAACCAATCTTCTGGTTTTGTACGCTTCGCGCATCAGGGAGTATTTTGCAGACAGGGGATCGGTGCTTTTGGGGAATCAGCCGAAAGCCCTGGCTTCGAGCCTTTACAAGCTCGCTTACGGTTCGGCCAGGCTCAAGCCGGAGGCGCTGAAGCAGTCGGAGGGGCTGAAGGCTTTTTTCATCAACGATCCTTCCCGCGGGCGCAAGGAAGTCCTGGAGTTATCCCAGCTTGACCTGGACAAGAACGGGAGCATAGATTCTTCGGAGCTTGAACTGTTGAGAAAATCGGATATCCGTTTGGGGATAGGGGACAGGATGATGGAGCTTTTGAGTACGCATCCTAATATGCTTAAGCGGATCAAGAAACTGTCGCAATACAGGGCCTGAAAAGGCGCATCTAACAGCCAAAACGGGGCGGGAGAACGGATATTTCCAGCCCCGTTTTCTTTTGACACAACTTTAAACATACGATATAATTACTAATCTATGGATATAGAAGAGATAATCAAGCAGAGAGCTTCTAAATTAGAGGCGCTCAAAGAAAAGAATATACCTTTGTACCCGGCTTCCGTGCCGGAGCACGGGAGTGTCGGGGACACTTTGTCCACTTTTGAAGAGGGCAGGCAAGTTACGCTTTGCGGAAGGATTACGGCCAACCGCAGCCATGGAAAAGTCAGTTTTATGGACCTTAAGGATTCCACAGGCAGGATACAGCTTTACGTAAAACGCGATACCCTGCTTGAAGATAAGGCTTTTCTTGTCAGCCAGCTGGATATCGCCGATATCGTAAGCGTAAGCGGAGAATTGTTCAAGACGCATACCGGCGAGCCTACGCTTAAGGTTACGGACCTTATTGTGCTGGCGAAGTCCCTGCGCCCTTTGCCCGAGAAATGGCATGGGCTCAAGGATGTGGAGGTTCGCTACAGGCAGCGCTACCTGGATTTGCTTTCCAACGAAGAGGTGAAGAAGGTCTTTTTGTCCCGCGCCGGCATAGTTCGTTCTATCCGCACTTTTCTCGACGAAAAGGGGTTCCTCGAGGTGGAGACGCCGATGATGCACGATATTGCAGGAGGCGCGGCGGGCAGGCCATTCAAGACCTTTCATAACGAATACGCGATGGATCTGTACCTGAGGATAGCCCCGGAACTTTACTTGAAGCGACTTTTGGTAGGCGGGCTTGACCGGGTATATGAAATAAACCGTTCTTTCCGAAACGAGGGTGTTTCTACGCGGCATAATCCCGAATTCACCATGCTTGAGGTATACCAGGCTTACGCCGATTGCCAGGATATGATGAATTTGACCCAGGACCTGATCTGCCGGGCGGCAAAAGAGATCTCGGGCAAAGAAGAAGTCGTTTTTCAGGGCAAGGTTATTTCGCTCAAGACCCCCTGGCCAAGGCAGTCTTTCGCCGGGCTGGTCAAGGAAAAGTTCGGAATAGAGCCTTCCGATGAGCCGGGCAGGATGCTTGAGAAGCTGCAGGCCAAGGGGCTGGCCAGGGATAAAGACCGCCTGAGCCGTTCGCAGATAAATAAGATTATCGAAGACGCCCTGGAGGAAGGCTTGCAGCTTAACCCTGTATTCATAACCGATTATTTCACCAGCCTTTGCCCGCTGGCCAAGACAAATAAAGACAACCCCCTGATTTCCGACAGGTTCGAGCTTTATATCGGCGGGATGGAGGTTGCGAACGCTTATTCCGAACTCAACGATCCGAGGGAGCAGCGCAGGCGTTTCGAGGAGGAGGTCGGGGAGATGGACAAGGAGGATGCCCAGGTCAAGAGGGCAGGCGCGCCCGCGGAGAAGCGGGAGAAAAAGAGCGTGGATGACGATTATATCCTTGCCCTCGAGCACGGGATGCCTCCGGCAGGAGGACTGGGCATAGGCATAGACAGACTGGTCATGCTTCTTACCGGCCAGCCTTCCATCAGGGACGTGATCTTGTTCCCTTTATTGAGAAAACAGGAAGAGGTTTCGGGATAGATGTTTGCGGAGTTGTGGCTCAGCCAGCGTTACCTGAGGGCCGGCAAGAGAGAAAAGATCATATCGATAACCGCGCTTATTTCGATGACCGGGATAGCCATAGGTGTGGCGGTCTTGATCGTGGTCATATCGGTGATGACGGGGTTCGACCGTTTTCTCGAGGATAAGATGGTCGGCACCAACGCGCATATGTCGCTTGAATTTTACGGGGGGTCAAAAGAGCCTTACCGTACGATAGAGAAATTGAAAACTTTGCCTTATGTCAAAGGGGCCGCTCCTTTTATCGAAGGGCAGGCGCTGGTAAAAAGCGGCAGGTCGATATTCGGCGTGGAGGTGCGCGGGGTCGATCCGCTGCTCCAGGGGGAGACCTCCAAGATCAACGAGTACCTCCAGGCGGGCAGTTATGATTTTTCCGGCAACGAGATCGCCGTGGGCAAAGAGCTCGCCGCCCGGCTGGGCCTGGGCGTGGGGGAGGAGATAAGCATGATCTCCCCGGTTACTTTGGCCAAGACGGATTTTCGTATCAAAGGTATTTTTAACAGCGGCATGTACCTTTACGATTCAAGCCTTGTCCTTACCGGTATCAAAGGGGCGCAGGATTTTTATAAAATGCCCGATACGGTAAGCGGCGTCTCCCTGAGGGTGGACGACGCCTATAAGGTGGAGGACGCCAAGGAAAAGGTGTACAGGGACCTTTCCGGGTCCGGGCCTTTCCAGGCGCGTACCTGGATAGACGCGAACAAGAATTTTATCGAGGCCTTGAAGCTCGAGAAGCTGGTCATGTTTATAGTGGTGACCATGACCACGGTGGTCGCCGCATTCGGGATAGTAAGCACTCTGATCATGTCGGTGATGAGTAGGATCAAGGATATCGGCATATTGCGTTCCATCGGCGCAAAGACGGGAAGCGTGCTGCAGATTTTCTTGTTCCAGGGTTTGTTTATCGGAGCATCCGGAATACTCCTGGGGTTGGCCGGGGGGGTATCCCTGGCGCTTTCTTTGGATAAGGTGGTAAATTTCATATCGCGGATTATCGGCAGGAGCCTGATCCCGAAAGATATTTATTATTTTGAACGCATCCCGGTGAATATAAATACTGCCGATATAGGGGTGATTCTGTTTTCCGCCCTGGCGATAACCCTTGCGGCGAGCATCTATCCGGCATATTATGCCGCCAGGATAACCCCGAGTGAGGCCTTGAGACATGAATGAGATTGTGATTGAGGCCAGGGGGATCTGCAAGAGTTACCGGGACAGCAGGAACAGGCTGGAGGTGCTGAAAAACGTTGAGCTTAGAGTGGGCAAGGGGGAATTCGTGGTTATCCAGGGCCCTTCCGGTGCCGGCAAATCCACTCTTTTGCATATCCTGGCCGGGCTCGACGATCCTACCGGAGGCAGTGTTTTATTCGGAGGTACGGATATATACGCGCTGGATGAAAATTCCCGTTCTGTTTTCCGTAACCGTAAGGTAGGGTTCGTCTTTCAGTTCTTTCATCTTCTTCCGGAGCTGACCGCTTTGGAGAATGTAATGCTCCCCGGATTGTTCAAGTCGTTCTGGGGCAGGGGCAATAAACGGGAATCCGCTCGCTGCCTGCTTGAGAGGTTGGGGTTATCGCGGAGGCTGGGGCATAAGCCTCAGGAGCTCTCCGGGGGGGAACAGCAGAGAGTGGCTATAGCCAGGGCCCTGATAAATTCTCCGCAGATCCTGCTCTGCGATGAGCCCACCGGGAACTTAGATTCGGAGAACGGGGCGAATATCCTCGGGCTCATCGAGGAGTTGAATAAAAAAGAGGGGATAACCGTTGTCATGGCTACTCACGATAAAGAGATCGCGGGGGCCGCCGGCAGGCTTGTGCATCTTAAAGACGGGATAATCTTGAATTAAGCGGTAAGGAGGCAGAAATGAAGATTTACATCAATGGCAAGTTTTACGAGAAGGAAGAGGCAAAGATATCGGTTTTCGACCACGGGCTGCTTTACGGAGATGGGGTGTTCGAAGGGATCCGCGCCTACAACCGCAGGGTTTTCAAACTTAAAGAGCATATCGTCAGGCTTTATGAATCCGCGCATTCGATCATGCTCAAGATCCCCCTGACTCAGGAGCAGATGATTAAGGCGGTGATCAGCGCTTTAAAGATAAACAAGCTGGATAATTCCTATATCCGCCTGGTAGTTACCAGGGGCGTGGGGGATTTGGGGTTGGACCCGCGTAAGTGCAGCGAAACCGGTTCGGTGATCATTATCGCGGATAAGATTTCACTTTTCCCGGAGAAATTCTATACCCAGGGTATGTCTATCGTCACCGTGCCGACCGTGCGCAATATGCCGGAGATGGTCAATCCCCAGATAAAATCGTTGAACTATTTGAATAATATCCTGGCTAAGATCGAAGCGGTAAACTGTGGTTATGACGAGGCGATCATGATGGATTCCATGGGTTATGTGGCTGAATGCACGGGAGACAATCTTTTTATAGTCAAGAAAGGGCATCTTTACACTCCCCCGCAGTGCATGGGCACTTTGCGCGGCATAACGAGGGATGCAATTCTGGAGATCGCGCGGAAGAACAAGATCCCTACGCATGAGCATGTGATCACGCGCCATGAGGTTTATATTTCGGATGAATGTTTCCTTACCGGTACCGCCGCGGAGATTATCCCGGTGGTCAAGGTGGACGGCAGGGCGATCGGGCAGGGCAGGCCGGGAAAACTGACTTTGCGCCTGCTCAAGAAATTCAAGGAGCTCACCGCCAAAGACGGAGTGAAGTATTGATATGCTTTGCGATATATGCAAGAAAAATCCCGCTACCGTACATCTGACCGAGATTATAGATAATCAGATGAATGAACTGCACCTGTGCGAAGAATGCGCTAGGAATAAAAGCGCTGCCATGGAACAGCAGTTCGGGTTGAGCGACCTCTTGGCGGGTATGGCCGATTTCGAGAAACCGGTCAAAGACGAGGAAGCTGTTTCCGTCAAGTGCCCGAATTGCAACTTGACCTATGCGGATTTCAAGAAGGTCGGCAGGCTGGGGTGCGGGGAATGCTATAACGTTTTTAGGAAATACCTGGCGCCTTTGCTGAAGAGGATACACGGGGCCAGCAGGCATGTAGGCAAGGCCCCGCTTAAAGGCAAGGCTCCGGCCAGGCCCGGGAGGAAAAAACCGGGGCTCGAGGAATTGAAAGATGCGATGCAGAGGGCTGTCAGGGAAGAGAACTTCGAAGAGGCCGCGAGGCTGCGCGACAAGATAAGGGCGATTGAGGAGAAAAAAGAAAGCTGAAATGAAAATAGAAGATCTTTTGAACCATATGAGCCAGTGGCTTAAAGGCACGGGGCCGCATTCCGATATCGTCATATCGAGCAGGATCCGCCTTGCCAGGAATCTCAGCAAGTATCCTTTCCCGCACTGGGCCAGCAAGGCCCAGCTCGAAGAGGTGCTTGCCAAATCTTCCGAGGCGATGTCCAGGATAGGCATGCTTAAGAACGCCACGCTCTTCAGGCTGGCGGACCTCGATTCCATCGACAAGCAATTCCTGGTGGAAAGGCACCTGATGTCCATAGAGCATTCTCAGAAGACGGAATACAAGGCGGTGCTCGTGGACAATGAAGAGATAATCGCGATAATGGTCAACGAGGAAGACCACCTGCGCATCCAGCTTATGCAGTCGGGATTCAACCTGTTAGAGGCCTGGAGCATGATTAATTCCCTGGACGATTCGCTTTCCGGGCTGCTGGATTACGCCTACCTGGACGACTTCGGTTACCTTACCGCCTGCCCTACGAATACCGGGACGGGGATGCGCGGCTCGATCATGCTTCACCTGCCCGCGCTGGTGATGAGCAGGCAGATAGAGCGCGTGCTGGCGGCCATCTCCAAGCTTAGTTTCACCACCCGCGGGCTTTACGGCGAGGGGACGCAGGCGAGCGGTAATTTTTTTCAGATCTCGAACCAGGTTTCGCTCGGGCATGCGGAAGAAGAGATTATCGAGAATATAAACGGCCTCATCCGCCAGATCATCGAGCAGGAGGCGCAGGCACGCCAGATATTGCTCTCCAAGAGCAAGGCGGTCCTGGAGGACAGGATCAACCGCTCCCTGGGGATATTGAAGAGCGCCCGGATAATTACCAGCCAGGAGACGATCGAGCTTCTTTCCATGGTCAGGCTGGGCAGCGACCTGGGGATGGTCAGGGATATCGACAGGCGCACGATAAACGAACTTTTTATCATCACCCAGCCGGCGCACCTGCAAAAGCTGGAAGGGAACAAGCTTTCCTCCGAGGAGAGGGATCTGAAGAGGGCACAGCTTATCCGCAATAAATTGAATTTGTCCGGGGCATAATCCGGGGGTACCTGTTTTTATTTACCGCGCTCCTTCATGAATATGAGGAGATAATATGGGAGAAAAGAATATGTTTAATCGTTTTACTGAAAGAGCGAGAAAAGTCATTATACTGGCGAAGGAAGAGGCCAGGAGGTTTAACCACGATTACATCGGCACCGAACACATACTTCTCGGGCTGGTAAGGGAAGGGGAAGGAGTTGCCGCCGCGGTTCTGCAGAAGCTCGATGTTTCACTCGAGAACATCAGGCTGGAGATAGAGAAGCTCGTGCAGCCCGGGCCCACTACCCAGATTATCGGGGATATTCCCTTTACCCCGCGCGCCAAAAAAGCGCTCGAGTTATCCGCCGAAGAGGCCCGTTCCCTTGGGCATAATTACATCGGTACCGAGCATCTCTTGCTCGGCCTTATCCGCGAAGGCGAAGGCATCGCTTCGCAGGTGCTTTTAAACCTGGGGATGGATTTGAATTCCGTGCGTAACGAGGTCATGGGGCTTTTGGGTTCGGCTTTGCCCGGGATGAACCAGGGGGGAGGACAGCAGTCTAAGACAAAGACCCCGGCCCTGGACGCATTCGGCCGCGACCTTACAGCGTTGGCGCGCGAGAATAAACTCGACCCGGTTATCGACCGGACGCATGAGATTGAAAGGGTAGTGCAGGTTTTGAGCAGGCGCACCAAGAATAACCCGGTGCTCTTGGGCGAGGCAGGAGTGGGGAAGACCGCCATCGTAGAAGGCCTGGCCCAGTTGATCATCCAGGGGAATATCCCGGAAGTGTTAAGAGGCAAGCGCATCGTGGTCCTGGATTTGGCTTTGATGGTGGCAGGCACGAAATACCGCGGCCAGTTCGAGGAGAGGATCAAAGCGATTATGGAAGAGATCAAGCGTTCCAAGGACGTGATCATCTTTATCGATGAGCTCCATACGCTGGTGGGGGCGGGCGCCGCAGAGGGCGCAATCGATGCTTCCAATATAATGAAGCCGGCCCTTTCCCGCGGAGAGATGCAGTGTATCGGCGCCACTACCATGGACGAGTACCGCAAGTATATAGAGAAGGACGCCGCCCTGGAACGCAGGTTCCAGACGATTATGGTCGAGCCGCCGAGCGTGGAGCAGACGATAGAGATTCTTAAAGGACTGCGCGACAAGTACGAGGCGCACCACCGGGTTTCTTTCAGCGACGAGTCGCTGGAGGCGGCCTCCAGGCTGTCAGACCGTTATATCTCCGGAAGGTTCATGCCGGACAAGGCGATCGATTTGATCGACGAGGC
>DJVT01000014.1:0-69296 GCA_002441305.1 Candidatus Omnitrophica bacterium UBA6249 | reverse complement strand
TTGAGGAAAGAAAAAGAGTCTTTCATAAAGAGCCAGGATTTCGAGAAGGCCGCTTCTTTAAGAGACCAGGAGCGGGTAGCCCGTCAGGAGCTTGAGAAACTCAATAAGGAATGGAGCCAGGCCAAGGACAAGATGCGCCCCGAGGTTACCGCGGAGGACATCGCTAAGATCGTCGCCCAATGGACGGGCATACCGGCTTTCAGGCTGGAGGAGAAGGAGAGTGAAAAGCTGCTCAAGATAGAGGATGAATTGCGCAAACGCGTGGTCGGGCAGAAAGAAGCCATTGAGGCTATAGCCCACGCGGTAAGGCGTTCTCGCGCCGGGATAAAAGACCCCAAGCGGCCTATCGGTTCGTTCGTTTTTCTCGGCCCGACCGGGGTGGGCAAGANNGCTGGATATGTCCGAGTATATGGAAAAGTTCAATGTCTCCAGGTTGATCGGCGCCCCTCCCGGGTATGTGGGGTATGAGGAGGGAGGTCAGCTGACCGAGAGAGTGCGCCGCAGGCCTTACGCGGTTATCCTTCTCGACGAGATCGAAAAGGCGCATCCCGATGTGTTCAACCTTCTCCTGCAGGTATTCGAAGAGGGCAGGCTTACGGATAGTTTCGGCCGCAAGGTCGATTTCAAGAACACTATTATCATCATGACCTCCAACGTCGGGGCGGAGACGATACGTAAAACCGGGTCGCTGGGTTTCCGGACGCAGAAGGAAGAGGTTACTTACCAGGACATGAAGGAAAAACTTCTTGAGGCGGTCAAGCATTCCTTCAAGCCTGAGTTCCTCAACCGCATAGACGACATTATCGTATTCCGCCAGTTGGCCAAGGAGGACTTGTCCCAGATTATCGACATAGAGATAGGATATGTGGTCGAGAGGCTGAGTGCGCAGAAAATCTCCCTTGAAGTGGACAAGGAAGCCAAGGAGTTCCTTATCGAAAAAGGGTTCGATCCGGTTTTCGGGGCGCGCCCTTTGAAGAGAACAATCCAGAGGTACCTGGAGGATCCCTTGGCCCAGGAGATCATCTCGCGGAAATATAAAGAAGGCTCTGCCATAAAGGTGAGCCGAAAGAACGAAGAGCTAATTTTTGAATGATGTTTACTTTGTTTTTCGTCGATTTAGGGCGTAAGGTGCTTTCTTTCCTGTATTTTCTGGGTGGGCTGGCGAGCCTGGCCGGCCAGACGGTGTATTTTACCTTCAGGCCCCCTTACAAATACGGGCGCATAATCGAACAAGGGAAAAAGGCCGGTTATGACAGTTTTCCTCTTGTCTCGCTGATCTCCCTGTTCATCGGTTTCATCTTTGCCCTGCAGACTGCCTATTTCATGCAGCGTATCGGTTCTGAGATGTATATCGCCAGCATGGTAGCTTTGTCTATCGTGCGCGAACTCGGGCCGGTGATTACCGCCCTGGTAGTGGCAGGGCGGGTGGGGGCATCCAATACCGCCGAGATAGGGTCGATGCAGGTTACCGAGCAGATCGATGCGCTGGAAACCCTCGCCGCCAATCCCGTAAAATACCTGGTGGTGCCGCGCTTCGTGGCGCTGGGCGTAATGCTCCCTGTGCTCACGCTGTACGCCAACATAATCGGCATCCTGGGGAGTTACCTTATTTGCGTGGTGAAACTCGGGATAACCAGCAGCATGTATATGCATGTCACTTTTTCTGCCCTGCTCTACAAGGATTTGTTCACCGGGTTGTTCAAGTCCTGGATATTCGGCATGCTCATCGCCCTGATCAGCTGTTATGAAGGCTTTAACGTGGAAGGAGGGGCGGCGGGCGTAGGCAGGGCAACGACGCGTTCGGTGGTGTTCACCTTTATCATGATCATCGCCGCCGACTGCGTGTTTACGGCATTGTTCTATTTCATATTTCCTTAAGACATGATCGAGATAATCGGTTTACATAAAAAATTCAATAATGCAACGGTGCTGGACGGGTTAAGCCTGAATATCGAAAAAGGGCAGACTTGCGTGATCATCGGCAGGAGCGGGTGCGGGAAGTCGGTCCTGCTCAAACATATCGTAGGGCTTCTTAAGCCTGACAGCGGAAAAGTATTGGTCGACCGTAAAGAGGTAGGGGTTCTGGATGAGGCGGAACTGGATTCCTTGCGCTCTAAGATCAGCATGGTTTTCCAGGGGGGAGCGCTTTTCGATTCGATGAATGTCGCCGAGAATGTGGGGTTCAGCCTGATAGAATATACCCGCCTTGGCTATAAAGAGATTATGAACAGGGTGGAGGAGTCTTTGTCCCTGGTTGGGCTCGGGGGGATCGGCAACCTTATGCCCGCCGAGCTTAGCGGGGGGATGAAAAAACGCGTGGCGCTGGCCAGGGCGATATGCATTCGCCCGGAGGTGATTCTTTACGATGAACCGACTACCGGGATAGACCCGATCGCCGCCGACAGCATCAACAGCCTTATCCGTTCCCTGCACGATAAATTGAAAGTCACTTCCATAGTGGTTACGCATGATATGAAAAGCGCATACCACATTGCCGACAAGATCGCGATGATGTATAAGGGCAGGATAGTCATAGAGGGGTCTCCCCGGGAGATCAGGGAGTCGCATAATCCGGTGGTCCATCAATTCATAAACGGGCTTGCCAAGGGTCCGATAACCGAGGCGGTCGATACTTTTAAGTAAGTGGAGGAAGAAATGGTATTTGGTAAAACTAAACTGGAATTGAAAGTAGGCATTTTCGTATCCATCGGGCTGGCCGTATTCGTTATTTTCATATTGTCCATCGGGGGGTTCAAGACCTGGAGCTCGGGTTACCGCATAAACCTGCGTTTTAATTTCGTGAACGGGGTCAAGGTGGGGGCGCCCGTGCGTTTCGCCGGGGTGGATGTAGGGGAGGTAAAAGACGTAAGATTGAATTTTGTCCCCGAGGATAACTGCTCGCGCGTTAACTTGAATGTATGGATAAAAGAGGATATCAAGATTCCCGCAGATTCCACCGTATGGGTAAACACCCTCGGACTGCTGGGGGAGAAGTATGTGGAGATAATGCCGGGCAGCGATTATGCGAGTTTGCTCGGAGAGGGGCAGTTCCTGATCGGGGTAGATCCTCTGCCTATGCACCAGATATTCAGGAATGCCGAGAATATCCTGCACAGTCTCGATGAGGGGCTGGAGAGAATCAACAATAAAGAAGGTTCCTTGGGTAAATTCATCTATGACGACGCCATCTATAACGAGCTGGAGGCCCTGGTTGCCGACGTGCGCAAGAATCCGTGGAAGCTTTTCATCAGGACGAAGGAAAGAAAATAACCGGTTCGTTTTTACGGGAGAGGCCAAATGTTCAAAAACTTCATGAATAAAAGGGTAAGCCGGAGGAAGGAATGCGATTACCAGCTTAAGTATTCTATTATGGAAGGGGAGCAGGAGTCGGTCTTCGGTGCCGAGATCAAGGACGTAAGCATGAATGGTTTTGCCATAGAGAGCAAAGACGTGATTAAGGTGGGTTCGACCATACAGGGAGAGCTGCCTTTTCCTTTTCTCGAACAGCCTATCAAATTCGTCGGCAAGGTGATGCGCTCCCAGTCCGCCGGACAGGACAGGTATATCTACGGAATTTCTTTTGACCAGATCGATACCTCTTCCCAGGAGAGGATAGGCGAGTATGTAGAGAAGGTTGACTTGAGCGTGTTGCTTTCCAGAGCGGTCAAGAAAGGGGCTACCAGCGTGCACCTGGCAGTAGGGTGCGTCCCCGTATGCAGGGTTGACGGCAAGGTTATGCATATCGACGTGGTCCCGGTTTCTCATGGGGATATGGAGAAAATGGTTTTTCCCGTGATCAGCGCAAAGCAGAAAGAGGAACTTTACAGTAACCTGGAACTCGATTTTGCCTATACACTGCCGCAGGAGAAACGGCGTTTCAGGATGAACGTTTTCTTTGACAAGGGTAACTTGGCGGTGGTGGCGAAGATCATCGGGAGCGAGATCAGGTCGTTCGACGACCTCGGGCTTCCTCCCGTCTTGAAAGACGTGGTGAATAAAAAGAGCGGTTTGATCATTGTCTCCGGCCCGGTGGACAGCGGGAAATCGACTACGCTGGCCGCGATTATCGAGAGCATAAACAGGAAACGGGAAAGCGTGATCATCAGCATCGAGGACCCTATCGAATATATTTACGAAAGCAAGAACAGTTTTATCTGCCAGAGGGATGTGGGGCTGGACACCTTGTCGTTTTCCGGAGCCCTTAGGAGCGCCCTGCGCCAGGATGTCGATATCGTGCTTATGGGGGAGATCAGGGACCTTGATTCCGTATCACAGGCGGTTACCGCCGCGGAAGAGGGGCATCTGGTATTTTCCACCCTGCATACCACCAGCGTGGTGGATTGCATAAACAGGCTGATCGATATTTTTCCCATAGAACAGCAGATGCAGATGCGCATCCAGATCGCCACTTGTCTGGAAGGGGTAGTCTGTCAGTACCTCCTTCCGCGCGCCGACGGAAAAGGAAGGGTCCTGGCGACGGAAGTGCTTGTGCCTACTCCCGCGATAAGAAACCTTATCCGTAAGGCGCGCACCGAACAGATCTACAGTTACCTGGAATCGGGAGCGGAATTCGGTATGCACACTATGGACAGCTCGCTCATGGATCTGTTCAGGCGCGGCCTGATTACCAAGGATACCGCCGCCGCTTTTGTCACCAAGAAGGAAGTCTTCGGGCTTCGTTAAAATAAAATGAAATCAAAAACCATATTTACTTGCTCCAACTGTGGATACCAGTCTGCGAAATGGCTGGGCAGGTGCCCGGATTGCAGCAGTTGGAATTCTTTCAGCGAGGAGGATTATACCGCCCCTTCTTCAGGAAGCAGGGAGCGCGTCTCTTTATACAAGGAAAAACCGGTCTTGTTAAAGGATGTGGTGGCTGCGGAAGAAGACAGGTTCAAGACCGACATCCGTGAACTGGACAGGGTGCTGGGCGGGGGGATAGTGAAAGGTTCGGTGATCCTGATCGGAGGGGATCCGGGAGTCGGCAAGTCCACTATTTCTTTACAGGTCTCTGACCGTCTTACCAAACAGGGCATCCGCGTGCTTTATGTCAGCGGAGAGGAGTCGTCAGTCCAGACCAAGATGCGCGCCAAGCGTTTAGGGCAGCCGGGTTCGGATAACTTGTATATAGTTAATCAGACCGACCTCTCTTTAATCCTCGAGCATATCAAGGAGATAAAGCCGCGGGTCGTGGTAATAGATTCGATCCAGGTGATTTTCGATCCCGCGTTAAGCTCTTCGGCGGGGAGCGTAAGCCAGGTCAGGGAGTGCGCCGGAGCTTTGACCCAGCTTGCCAAGAGCACGGGGACCTCGGTTTTTATTATCGGCCATGTTACCAAGGAAGGCACCCTCGCCGGTCCGCGCGTCCTGGAGCATATCGTAGATACAGTCCTGTATTTCGAAGGCGACCGTTTCGCCGTCTACAGGATACTGCGGGCGGTGAAAAACAGGTTTGGCTCTACCAACGAGATAGGCGTATTCGAGATGGGCGCCGACGGGCTGTCCGAAGTAAAGAACCCTTCCGAGATTTTCCTCTCGGAGCGGCCCAACGGAGTGCCCGGATCGGTTGTCACTTCCGTGCTGGAGGGGACGCGCCCCCTGCTGGTGGAGATCCAGTCTCTTGTTTCGAGAAGCAATTTTGGATATGCCAGGCGCAGGGCGCAAGGTTTCGATTTTAACAGGCTTTCTTTGCTGGTGGCGGTCCTGGAGAAACGCATGGGCCTGGCCCTGGAAGCCGAAGACATCTTCGTGAATGTTGCCGGAGGGATCAAGGTCGAGGATCCCGCTGCGGATCTGGCCGTATGCGCAGTGGTGGCCTCCAGTTTCCGCGAGCAGGTGGTTATGCCGCAGGCTGTGGTTTTGGGGGAGGTGGGCTTGAGCGGTGAGATCCGCAGCATCTCCCAGGTAACTACGCGCATAAACGAGGCGGAAAAACTGGGGTTCAAGCATTGCATATTACCGAAAAACAGCTGCAAGAACCTTAAGGTTGGAAAAGCAGGCATAGAGATCATCCCCGTTTCTACTTTAAAGGAGTCCCTGGATATAATCTTGGGGTCCTCCGTTAAACAGCAGGCTCCCGGGGCAAAGACGCAGGCGAAGATTTAGGCCGGGGATTCCTGCGTGTCCCCCGGACAAGGAGGTATGAGAATGAATTTATTGCTGGTGCGTATCGTCTTTATCTTAGGAGGGATGTTAATAGGTTATCAGACCACGGGCCAGGACGGCTCCGGGCTGTTTGGCATGTTGATCGGCGGGTCGATAGCTTTCGTATTGATTATCCTTGAGGCCGGACTGCGCAAGGTGTCCGTGAACGGACTGTCCAGTTCCGTGTTCGGGCTGATCCTGGGGTTGATCATGGCAAAACTTGCCGGAGACGCCTTCAGCCTTTTTTACACCGATCAGGCTACTCTTTCCATGATCAGGGTGACTTTGACATTGACATTTTGTTATCTGGGGGTAGTCGTTGCTTTGCGCGGTAAGGACGAGTTCAATATCATTATTCCTTACGTGCGCCTGCGCCGCCAGGACCAGTCGGGAGACGTGATCCTCCTGGACACCAGCGTGATTATCGACGGAAGGATAGTGGATATATGCAAGACGCGTTTTTTAGGGGGTAAAGTGGTCATCCCCAAGTTCGTGCTCAGGGAGCTGCAGCAGATCGCCGATTCCACGGATCCGATCAAGCGCCAGAGGGGGAGGCGCGGGCTGGAGATACTCAACACCATCCAGAAAGAATCCGGCATGGACATAACCATCCATGAACAGGATTTCTCCGAGACTACGGAAGTGGATGCCAAGCTGGTCCTCCTGGCAAAACTGATCGAGGCGAAGATACTTACGGTGGATTTCAACCTTAACCGCGTAGCCAGTATCCAGGGGATCAAGGTGCTTAATATCAACGAACTGGCCAATGCCTTGAAACCCGTGGTTTTCCCCGGGGAAGAGATGCATATAAAGCTGATCAAAGAAGGCAAGGAGCATAACCAGGCGATAGGCTACCTGGATGACGGTACGATGGTCGTGGTGGAGGATGCCCGTCGTCTTATCGGCCAGGACGTCAAGGTCGTAGTTACCTCTGTCCTGCAGACGCAGGCGGGAAGGATGATCTTTACCAGGATCGAAAGATAATGCTTAGCGCGATCGTGCTTGCCGCGGGGAAAGGCGTCCGCCTCAACTCCGCGCTGCCTAAACCTTTGGTGAAAATAGGGGGGAAACCTGCGATTGCCCGTTCGCTCGCCGTCCTGGACCGCCACCCCGCGGTGGACGAGATTGTCGTGGTATTCGGCCCGGATAGCCGCGCCCGGATAATCGATGCCGTGAACAAGGGTCGTTTCCGGAAGGTGAAGGTTTTTGTGCAGGGCGGCAGGCGCAGGCAGGATTCGGTATTTAACGGGCTTAAGGCTTTAAGCGAGCGGAGCGGTTGGGTCCTGGTCCATGATTCCGCCAGGCCTTTCCCGGAGGAAAAAATGATCACGAAAGTAATCCGCAAGGCAAAGAAGAGCGGGGCGGCTATCCTGGCGGTCAGGCCGAAGGCGACCATAAAATTTTCAGCAGGCGGGAAAGCGGTTACGCGGACCATGGAGAGAGGAAAACTCTGGGAGGCGCAGACCCCGCAGGTATTCAGGAAAGACCTGCTCGTCAGGGCGTACTTAAAATACGGCAGGGATGATGTTACCGACGACGCTTCGCTGGTGGAGAAGATAGGCGGCAGGGTGGATATAGTCGAAGGCAGCTATAGGAATATAAAGATAACTACCGTAGACGATCTGTCGATAGCGGATTTCATAGCCAGGGAGGAAAGTCATGCATTATAGGTCCGGGATAGGATATGACATACACCGTTTGGTTCCCGGCAGGCCCCTGATTTTGGGAGGGGTCAGGATACCTTTTGAAAAAGGGCTTCTCGGGCATTCGGACGCGGATGCCTTGATCCATGCCGTCTGCGATGCCATACTCGGCGCATTGTCCTTGGGAGACATAGGCGAACATTTCCCGGACAGCGACCCGGCATACAAGGATGCCGATAGCGGGCGTCTGCTTGCGCTGGTTAAGGCGATGCTTGATTCCTCGGGTTATGAGATTTGTAATATCGATACGGTGATTATCGCGCAGGCCCCGGCGATCTCCCCGTTCAAGAAAGAGATTAAGGGCAGGCTTTGTTCCCTGCTGGCGATAGATGAGGGTGTTTTGAATATAAAGGCAAAGACAAACGAAGGGCTGGACTCCGTCGGTTCTTGCGAGGCGGTTGTCTGTTACGCTGTGGTATCGCTGGCTAAGCCGTAACAACGGCCGGCCCGCCGGTTCCGGGTTTTTGCCGGAGAGGAAGGTTTATATGGTTTACGTGACGGTTATAATATTGGCGTTTGTCGTGTTGTTTGCGGTTAAGGTTTCTTTGATTTCCCTATTTTTCTATGCGGATGTGCGCGCTGCGCAAAAAAGGGACCCCGCGGCGAAAAGTTTCCTGGAGATAATCCTGCTTTACCAGGGGCTGCACGCGCTTGTCTATTACCGCATAGCGCACATTTTTTACAGCATGCATATGTTTTTTGCCGCCCGCGCAATTTCCCAGGCCGCGCGCCTGTTCACCGGGATAGAAATACACCCGGGCGCCAAGATAGGCAGGCGGTTTTTTATCGACCATGGCATGGGAGTGGTGATCGGAGAGACCGCGATTATCGGGGATGATGTGCTTCTTTACCAGGGGGTTACTCTGGGAGGGACAGGCGTAGTCAAGGGCAAGAGGCACCCGACTATAGAGGATAATGTGGTAGTGGGGGCAGGGGCCAAAGTCCTGGGGAGTATTACCATCGGCGAAAATTCCTATATCGGGGCCAATGCCGTGGTAATCAAGGATGTCCCGGCCAACTCCACGGTGGTAGGCGTCCCCGGGCGGATTACCAAGCAGGACGGCAAGAAAATAGATATAAGTCTGGATCACGCGCATATCCTGGATCCGATCAAGCAGAATATGGAGGAGATAGAGTCCAGGATCGACAAGCTGGAGAGGAAAACCGGATAGGACAATTCGATGGAGAGAAGTATTTTAATATACAATTCGCTTTCCCGGAAAAAAGAAGAGCTGGTCCCTTTGAAGCCGAAAGAGATAAAGATGTATGTCTGCGGCCCGACGGTTTACGATGAGGCGCATATCGGGCACGCGCGCAGCGCCTATATTTTCGACGTAATCAGGAGGTACCTGCTTTACCGCGGTTATAAGGTTACTTTCGTCAGGAACGTTACCGATGTGGACGATAAGATTATCGACAAGGCGCGCAGGGAGTTCGGCGAAGGGGATTTGAACGAAGCGGTGAGAAGGGTTTCCGCCAAATACCTCGGGCTTTATCATAAGGACATGCACGGGCTGGGGATACTCGATCCGGATTTTGAGCCCAAGGCCACGGAGTATGTAGGGGAGGACAGGCCCCTGATGCAGAAGTTTATCGGCAGGCTGATCGATAACGGGTGCGCCTACGCTTCGCGGGGGGATGTGTATTTCGACATAAAAAAGGCCGACGGGTACGGGAAATTGTCGAACCAGGAGGCGGAAAAGATGGAGACGGGAGCGAGAGTGGCTTCCGGCGAAAACAAGAGGGACCCCCTGGATTTTGCTTTATGGAAATCCGCCAAGCCCGGGGAACCGGCATGGGATAGCCCGTGGGGCAAGGGCAGGCCGGGGTGGCATATCGAGTGTTCGGTAATGAGCTCCGATATCCTGGGAGACGAATTCGATATCCACGGCGGCGGAATCGATCTCATATTCCCGCACCATGAAAACGAGATCGCCCAATCGGAAGGGGCAGGCAAGAAATTCGCGCGCTACTGGATACATCACGGCCTTTTGACTATCGAGGGGCAGAAGATGTCCAAGTCCCTCGGCAACTTCGTGACTATCGGGGATTTTATCTCTCGCTACAGGAACCCGGATTTGCTCAAGCTTTTTTTCCTGTCCGCGCATTATTCCCATCCAATAGATTACAGCAGCTCCAAGATAGAGGAGGCAAGGTGCGCCCTGGAGAGGATAGCTATTTTCATGGACAAGGCCAACGCGGTGAAATTCGCTTTTCTGCGCACCCTGGCGAAGAAAATACCGGATGAAATAATGCGCATAAAAAATAAATTCCTTGCTTCCTTGGACGACGATTTCAATACGCCCGGCGCGATGGCCTGTGTTTTTGAACTGGTGAACGCGGCTAACAGGAATATTTCCCGGGTCGATTTTGTCATTGGGGCCAAGGTCGTCCTGAAAGAGATGCTTTCTATCCTGAATATTACCCTGGAGCAGGCGGAATCCGTCGGGCAGATCGGCGAGGAGCAGATAAAGTCGCGTATCGCCGACAGGCTGGAGGCAAAACGCGCCAGGGATTATGCTTTGGCCGATAAGATAAGGAAGGATCTCGAACTGCAGGGGGTAATACTGGAGGATACCAGGGAGGGGACGACCTGGCGCAGGAAGATATAGCCGGGGTTTTTAAGAAAAAATACGCATGAAAGCTAAATTCATCACATTCGAAGGTTCAGAGGGGTGCGGCAAGAGCACGCAGTCGGAGATGCTCTGCCGTTATTTGAAATCCAGGGGGCAAAAGGTGGTTTTCTTGCGCGAGCCGGGAGGGGTGTCTTTGAGCGAGAAGATAAGGCGGATACTTCTTGACCCGGAGAGCAGGGTGTCGCCGGAAGCGGAGACCCTGCTTTATATGGCCTCCCGCGCCCAGACGGTGAAGGAGGTAATCGCCCCGGCGCTTTCCTCGGGGAAGGTCGTTATCTGCGACCGTTTCCTGGACTCTACCGTTGCTTACCAGGGGTTTGGCCTGGGTATAGATATAGGGTTTATAAAGACAATCGGTAAATTCGCCACCTGCGGGATAAATCCGGACCTTACGTTTTTTCTCGATCTGCCGGTAAAGAAAGGGCTCGAACACCGCTTGCGCTGCAAGGATCGCATAGAAAAGCGTTCTTTTAAGTACCACCAGGCGGTGCGCAGGGGGTACCTGAAAATGGCCAGGCTTGAGCCGGAGAGGATAAAGATAGTCAAGGTCCTGGAGGATAAGATGGCGACCCAGGAGAATATAAGGAAACTGACCGATGCGTTTTAACGATATCTTGGGACACGAAAAAGAGCTGGGCTTGATAAATAATTATATAGAGGGAGGTTTTTTTTCGGGCGGCTACGTATTCAGTGGCCCGGAGGGGATCGGCAAGAAGGAGATTGCCTTAATCGCGGCGGAGAAGTTGAATTGCGTCTCGGACGGCATCCGGCCGTGCGGTTTATGCGGCTCATGCATAAAAATAGAAAAGGGCCAGCATCCCGATCTGCATTTTATCGAGAGCGGCTCCTCCCAGATAAAAATCGAGGATATCCGCTCCCTGCAAAGGGAGATTAACTTCCGTCCTTATGAAGGGGTGGTAAAGGTTTTTATTATCAATGATGCCCATAAGCTTAATCCTGAAGCGGCGAATTCACTGCTTAAGGTGCTCGAAGAGCCTCCCGCCGGCAGCCTTATTATTCTGGTTACGCACAAGCCTTCATCTATTTTTAAGACCGTGCTCTCACGGTGCAAGACGATAAGGTTTTCCCCTCTCCGCCCGATTCTTTTAAAAGAGGTCTTGATGGAGAGGTATTCCGTGGATGGGGAATTGGCTCATTTCTTGGCTTCTTATTCCGAAGGCAGGCTGGGGTTGGCGTTGAGGCTGAAGGATTCGGCGGCGATAAGGGAAAAGAATAAGGTGTTGGATTCTTTTATACTGTCCGGCAAGCCGCTCGACCGCAGCCTGGCCGCTTTGAGCAAGGACGGCCTGCGTTCATTCTTGAACATGGCCGCTTCCTGGTTCAGGGATGTGTATATACTTAAGGCGGGAGCGGTGCCAGAGGAATCCCTGATACACCTTGACCGCAGGGATGATCTTTCCGAGCTCGCGCGCAGGTTTTCCTTCCGCCAGCTCGACGGCATAATCAATACGGTATCGGAGAGTTTGTCTTATCTGGACGGTAATATCAACACGAAGTTGATTTTACATAATTTAGGAGCGCAGTTATGGACGGTGTGATCCTGGTGCAGCTTAGGAATTCGGGGCAGGTACAGTTTTATCAGGCGGGGAATCTTACTTTGAAGGTGGGGGATTGCGTGATCGTGGAGAATGACCGCGGGCTTGATTACGGTTGCGTGGTTATGCCTCAGCATGCGCATTGCGCGCCGGCCGAGCGCAATCCCAAGGAGCCGTTGAAGAAAATAATCCGGCTGGCGAAGGAAAGCGACCTGAAACAGGTGGAGGATAACTGCCTTAAGGCCAAAGAGGCCTTCAGCGCCTGCGAGAAGAAGATCGTCGAGCATAAGCTGGACATGAAACTGGTAAAGGCGGAGTATTCTTTCGACCGCTCCAAGATATTGTTTTATTTTACCTCGGACGGCAGGGTGGATTTCCGTAACCTGGTCAAGGACCTGGCCAAGATATTCAAGGCGCGCATCGAATTAAGGCAGATCGGGGTAAGGGACGAGGCCAGGCTTTTCGGCGGGTATGGTTCCTGTGGAAGGGAGCTTTGCTGTAAAAGATTCCTGAAAGATTTCGAACCGGTGACTATAAAGATGGCCAAAGAAGAAGGGTTGTCTTTGAATCCTCCCAAGATCTCCGGGTTATGCGGCCGCCTGATGTGCTGCCTTTCTTACGAATACGAAACCTACAAATTGCTTTCCAAGGGATTGCCCAGGGAAGGCGAGCACGTGAATACCGCGCAGGGAAAGGGCAAGGTTGTGGGGGTAAACGTGTTCAAACGCAAGGTTAACGTCCAGCTTGAAGAGGGGGGCTTCCTGGAGGTAATTTACAAGGAAAAGGATTATGGCAAATAAATTTTATATTACCACTCCGATTTATTACGTGAATGCTTCTCCGCATATAGGGCATTCTTATACTACTATTGCCGCGGACGTCTTAAGCAGGTTCAAGCGCCGCACCCTGGGCAGGGAAAACGTGCGTTTTCTTACCGGCACAGACGAGCATGGGCAGAAAATCCAGAAGGCGGCGGATGCAGCCGGCCTTTCCGCGCAGAGCTTCGTGGACCGCACAAGCGGGCAATTCAGAATGCTCTGGGAGTCCTTGGGGGTTTCTTACGACGATTTTATCCGCACCACCGAAGAACGGCATATCAAGGCAGTTCAGAGGGTGCTCGGGATACTCTTTGAAAAAGGGGATATCTACGAGGGCAAATACGAAGGTTTATACTGTACTCCATGCGAGACCTTCTGGCTTGAGTCGCAGGCGGAGGGAGGGTTGTGCCCGGACTGCAAAAGGCCCGTTGAGAGCATCGTAGAGAGCAATTATTTTTTTCGGCTTTCCAAATACCAGGATTGGCTCCTGGGGTTCCTGAAAGCGCACCCTGGTTTCATCAGGCCCGCCAGCCGTTACGAGGAGACAATGAGATTCCTGGAGTTGAATAAATTGAACGACTTGTGCATCTCGCGGCCGAAGGAGAGGCTGAGCTGGGGCATCCCCCTGCCTTTTGCCCCGGCGCACGTAACCTATGTCTGGTTTGACGCCTTGATCAATTATATCAGCGCGGCGGGTGAGTTTGACGAGGCGGGTAATTATAAATCCCAGTGGTGGCCGGCGCAGCTGCACCTTATGGCAAAGGATATCCTGAGGCAGCATACCGTGTACTGGCCGATTATGCTGCATGCCTTGGGCATCCCGCTTCCGGAAGCAGTCTTTGCTCACGGCTGGTGGATGATTAACGAGGATAAGATGTCCAAGTCGCGGGGGAACGTGGTAAACCCGCTGGAAATGGTTAAGAAGTACGGGCTGGACGCCTACCGCTATTTCCTCCTGCGCGATGTCCCATTCGGGCTGGACGGGAGTTTTTCCGAGGAGGGGATCGTCAAAAGGTACAACAGCGATTTGGCGAACGATTTGGGCAACCTGGTTTACCGTACCCTGACCATGGTGGAGAAGTATTTCGGGGGGGATATACCCGCTGTCGACTGCGGAGAGCTTGCCCGGTCCGGCGGAGCTGCGGCTATCCTGGAGAAGCTCTCTAAACTGGATTCGCAAGTGAGCTCCGCTTTGGATGCGTGCAATTTCAATTCCGCCCTGGAGGCAATCTGGGAGTTGATCGGCATGGCCAATAAACATGTCGAGGAAACAAAACCCTGGAACCTGGCCAAACAGGATAAGAAGGACGAGCTCGCCAGTTTTATCCGCCTTCTGGTCGAGGTGATCAGGGGGGTTGCCTTTCAGCTTGAGGCATTTATCCCGCAGACCTCTTTATCGATCCGGGAGCAGTTCGGCAAGGATAGGATAAAAAAAGGCGATCCATTATTCCCCCGTATCGAAACAAAGAAAAAATAGATCCATACCGATGTTAATAGATACCCATTGCCATCTTGATTTTGAACAGTTCGATCCCGACCGGCAGGATGTGATCCTGCGCGCAAAGGAATCGGGGGTAGGCTGCCTGTTGAACATAGGCGCGACTCTCGATTCTTCGGCCAGGGCGTGCGCTTTGGCTGCAAAATACGACGTTGTGTACGCCGGCGTCGGGGTGCATCCCCATGAGGCGGACAGTTTCGACGGGGAGGCCGGATTAAAGCTCAGGGAAATGGCTAAGGGCGGCAAGGTGGTGGCCATCGGGGAAACCGGGCTGGATTACTACCGCAATCTCTCCTGCGCGGAGAATCAGCTGCGCGCTTTCGATATACAGATAAACCTGGCCAAGGAGCTGGGTTTGCCGCTGGTGGTGCACAGCCGGCAGGCGGACGCGCAGGTGCTGGAGGTGTTGAAATCTTCCATGCCGCTCAAGGCGGTGATACACTGTTTTTCCGGAGACAGGGTTTTTCTGGAGGGCTGCCTGGACCTGGGGTTTTTTATTTCTTTCACCTGCAATATAACTTATAAAAAAGCGGAAGGGCTCAGGGAAATGGTCAGGTTCGCTCCGCTTGAGAGGATGATGCTTGAAACGGACGCGCCCTACCTTTCCCCCGAAGGGTTCCGGGGCAGGCGTAACGAGCCGATGCAGGTGAAACTGCTTGCCGAAGCGGTAGGAGCTATAAAGGGATTGGGTTTTTCCGAGATCGCGGACAGGACTACGGAGAACGCGAAAAATTTCTTTGGTTTGAAATGAGCGCGCAGATTTCTGCGGTAAAATGCGGCAGTTACGACCCCGATACCGTGGGTCGTTGCGTAAGGGAAGCTTTAGACCTCCTCGGAGGCATCAAGCTCTTTGTTAAACCCGGATCGCGCGTGCTGGTAAAACCCAACCTCCTGATGTCCACGCCGCCGGAGCAGGCGATAACCACACACCCCCAGGTAGTCAGGTCGGTAATACGCCTGCTTAAGGATATCGGCTGCCGGGTGGTCCTGGGAGACGGGCCGAGCGTCTGGGGCAAATATATAGAGAATGTCGACGAGGTATATGAAGCTACCGGCATCAAGAAGGTTGCTCTTGAAGAGGGCGTAGAGCTGGTTAATTTTGACAAGCGCCGCATGCGCGATAAATTCCCGCTTACCGTATGGCTGGATGAATGCGACTGCCTGGTAAACCTGCCCAAGGTTAAGACCCACGGGCTTACCCTGATGACCTGCGCGGTAAAGAATCTCTTCGGGCTGGTTTCGGGGACTTACAAGACCGAACTGCACAAAAATTATTTCAAGCCTTCCGAATTCGTGAAGGTGCTTGTGGATATATACCAGGAGGCAAAACCGGTTTTGACTATCGCCGATGGCGTGCTGGCCATGGAAGGGGACGGCCCGGGGACGAGCGGCCGGCCGCGCAAGCTCGGGCTGCTTTTCGCGGGCAGCGACTGCACGGCTTTGGATGCGGTGGTTGCCGGGGTAATGGGGATTCTTCCCGGCAAGGTGCTTTCCATCAATGAGGCCGTCCGGCGCGGATTAGGCGAGGGGGATTTGAGCAGGATAGAGATAAAAGGAGAGGATGTTTTCAACCTTGGCATAGCCCCTTTTGTCCTGCCGCAGTCTTCGAAGGCCGTGCAGCTTCCCGGGGTTATCGAGACGCTGGCTAAATCCCTGGTAAAATATTACCCTTATTCCCTGCCCGGGAAATGCGTGCTCTGCGGTCATTGCGTGAATATCTGCCCTGAAAAATGCATCAATTTAGGCAAGCGCGGGCCGGTATTCGATTACCGCAAGTGTATCGCTTGTTTTTGCTGCCAGGAATCCTGCCCTTCCGCCGCTATAGGGCTGAAGAGGAGTTTCCTGGCAAAAGTCATAGGGTTGTGAGTTGGAATTATGCGTACAATAGAATGGAAAGCCGATAAAATCAGGATAATCGACCAGACCAGGCTTCCCGGCTCCCTTGTCTTCCGGGATATCGGCGACCTGAAAACCCTTTGGGAGTCCGTGAGGATGATGCGGGTGCGCGGGGCTCCCGCTCTTGGGATCGCCGCGGCGCTTGGCATGTACCTGGGGATAAGGAATTGCCCGGAAGGCGACTGGGAAAATTTCCTGCGCGCCCTCGATAAAACTGCCGGGTATATAAAAAGTTCCCGCCCTACCGCCAGAGACCTTTTTTATGGAATAGAACGTATTCTTAATTCAACCGGCAGGGGAAAACGCAGGCAGGTCGATGCGGCAAAAAAGGCCGTATTGAAGGAAGCTGAAAAGATGATCCTGGAGGATGCCCGGTCGTGCCGCAGGATCGGGAGCTACGGTAAAGGGCTCCTTAAGACGGGAGCTTCCGTGCTCACTATCTGTAATGCCGGATCGCTTGCTACCGTCGATTACGGGACCGCCCTGGGCGTGGTTTATGCCGCTTGTTCTGCGGGGAAGAAGATAAAAGTTTTTGCCTGCGAAACCAGGCCGCTGCTCCAGGGAAGCCGGCTTACCTGCTGGGAGCTTATCAGGGCGGGGGTGGATGTGACCTTGATCGCAGATAATACCGCCGCTTCGCTGATGTCCGCGGGGAAAGTGGATTGCGTGATTACCGGGGCGGACCGTATCGCCTTGAACGGGGATACCGCCAACAAGATAGGCACTTTAAACCTGGCGCTCCTTTGCAGGCATCACCGCATACCTTTTTATGTCGCCGCCCCGAAGAAAACTTTTGATTTCAAGATACGGGACGGCCGGGGCATCAATATAGAGATGCGCGGCAGCGATGAGGTAAGCAATATTCTTTTTAAAAGAGAGACTGCCCCGCGTTCATGCAAAGTCTTGAATCCCGCTTTCGATGTGACAGGCTGCGAGCTTATCAGCGCGATCATTACTGATCACGGGGTCATCCGGCCGCCTTATTCCAGGAATATCAGGAGAATACTCGGGAGGATGGATGAGTCTTGAAAAAACAGGCGAATTCGGCTTGATCGAAAGATTCCGCAGGAAAGCAAGGACCGATTCCTCGGTTTTCATGGGCAGCGGGGATGATTGCGCAGTGCTGAAGCTGGATAAAAAACGCTACCAGCTGTTTACCTGCGACATGATCGTGGAAGGGGTGGACTTCACATTAAAGGACAGCCCGCAACTTGTGGGGAGGAAGGCCCTGGCGGTTTCCATAAGCGATATCGCCGCCTGCGGGGGGATCCCCAGGCATGCGGTTGTGTCTATCGGCCTGCCCCGGTCGTTTACTCTTAAAAAGGCGGATCTTTTGGCGCAGGGGGTCTTCGGGCTGGCGGGAAAATACGGGATCAATATCGTAGGAGGGGATATCAGCGCTTCGCCCAGGCTGGTGATAGACGTAAGCCTGCTGGGGGAAGTGGAGAAGGACAGGCTGTGCCTGCGCAGCGGGGCGAAGACAGGCGATATCGTCATGGTGACCGGAAGTTTCGGAGGGTCGATCAAAGGGAAACATCTTAAGTTTTCCCCCCGGCTGGAAGAGGCGCGTTTTCTGACGGAGAATTTCAAAGTGAACTCCATGATCGACGTCTCAGACGGCCTGATGCAGGACCTGGGGCATATTCTTGAAATGAGCCGCGCCGGAGCCGTATTGTATGAGTCTCTCATCCCGTTGAGCCCCAAGGAAAAAAGCGTGGAAGAGGCGCTTTGTTCCGGGGAGGAGTTTGAGCTTCTCTTTACCGTCCCGCGTGATCAGGCCTCAAGAATTGCCGCTTGTGCGAGATATAATTTCAGCGTGATAGGCGAGATTATGCCGGCTTCTTTCGGCCTGCGGTCGATAAACCGGAAGAATGCATATTCTAAACGTAAATTTACCGGCTTCAGGCATTTTTGATGAAAATATTATCTTTATCTGCAAAACATACGTCAGCTATAGGCAAGTCTCTTGCCCGGAGAATGCGCGGAGGGGAGATCATCCTTCTCTCCGGCCAGTTGGGAGCCGGCAAGACCGTGGTCGCCAAAGGCATAGCTTCAGGCCTCGGTATCGACAGCAATGGGGTGATCAGCCCGACTTTCGTATTACTGCGCGTCTATGAAGGAAGGATCGGGTTGAACCACTTCGATTTTTACCGCATCGCAGGCCCGGAAGAGATATTCGCTTTGGGGTACGAAGAGTATTTTTATTCCGAAGCGGCGACATTGATCGAGTGGCCGGAGAGGCTGAAATTCCTCTTGCCAAAAGAATACCTGAAGATTAAGCTGATTGCCGGGGATAAGAACAGGCGCCAGATCATCTTTGAGGCGAAAGGGAAGAGATATAAAGAACTGCTTAAGGGGTTTTATGAAGATATTAGGAATTGACACTACCACAAGATTTTTATGCCTCGGGCTTTATGACGGGGGAAAGTTTTATGAGTACCGCCTGGAGACGGGGAGAAAGCTTTCTTCGCTCCTGGTCCCGGCCATACAGAGGGTGCTGTCTGCCTCGGGCCTGGAGGCCTCCGATATGGATTATTTTGCCTGCGGGCTTGGCCCGGGTTCATTCACCGGTATGCGCATAGGCCTGGCGGCGATAAAAGGCCTGAGCGTTGGGCTGGGAAGGCCGGTTGCGGGGGTATCTACTCTTGATATCCTGGCCGAAGGAGCGCCGGAAGAGTATTCCCGTATCGTGCCGGCGGTGGACGCCAAGCGGGGGCTCGTTTATTGCGCTTCCTACGTCCGCCGGAGGGGGGTTTTAAAACGCCTGGGCAGGTATTCTCTCCTGAGTATCGGAGAGTTTGCGCGGAATTTTTCCGGCTCGGCCGTCCTGGGGGATGCGCTGGAGAGCTACAGGCAGGAGCTGTCTTTGCGCATGAAAGGCGTGACGTTTCTCGATAAGGATTACTGGTTTCCTTCCACGTCCGGGCTTATGAAACTTGCCCTCGCGAAGATACGCCGCGGCGAGACGGAAAAACCGGAAAAGATAAAACCGATATATCTTTACCCTAAAGAATGCCAAATAAAACGCACCCTATAGGTTACCGGCCCACCTGGGCGGAGGTAAACCTCGATAATCTGGAGCATAATCTTTTACAGGTCAAATCACGCCTGCGCCGGGAGACCAGGGTTTTGGTTACCGTAAAGGCAGACGCTTACGGCCATGGTATCGTGCCCGTGTCGAAAAGACTGTCTGCTGCCGGAGTGGATTATTTCGGGGTAGCCTCCATAGACGAGGGGATAAAATTAAGAAAGGCCCGCCTGAAAAATCCTATACTGGTGCTGGGCCTTGTTCTGAAAAGGGATATCCGTTCGCTTTTTACCTTTAACCTTACGCCCACTGTATGCGATTATGATCTTGCCGCCGCCCTGGATAAAAAGGCCGCCGCCCTGAAAAGGCGCCTCTGCCTGCACGTAAAAGTGGATACCGGGATGGGCAGGATAGGCGTGGCGCATAAGGATGCCTTCCGGCTGGTCAAGAGGATCAGCGGGCTAAGCTCCGTTTTCGTGGAAGGAGTTTTTACCCATTTCCCTTTCGCGGACGAGGACAGGAAATTTACTTTATCGCAGATCGATTTATTCTGCGCGCTGGTCGATGACCTGCGCAGGAACGGCATAGCTGTCCCCGTCGTGCACGCGGCAAACAGCGTGGGCCTGATCGATTACAGGAACAGCCATTTCAATATGGTAAGGCCGGGCCTGGTCATCTACGGGCTTTACCCCAAGAAGGGGATGAGGATTAAGCTGAAGCCGGTATTGAGCCTGAAGACGCGCGTGATATTCGTTAAGCAGGTCGCCGCCGGTTTCGGTATAAGTTACGGGCACGCCTATGTGACCGAGCGCCCGGCTTACGTCGCTACCCTGCCTATCGGCTACGGCGACGGGTACGGGCGGAACCTGTCTAATCTTGCCCCTTTGCTCATCGGGGGCAGGAGGTTTCATGTCAGCGGAAGGGTATGCATGGACCAGATTATGGTCGATACGGGTAATTTCCGGCCGAAGCTCGAGGATGAGGTGGTTTTGATCGGCAGACAGGGCAGGCAAAGCGTAAGCGCCGAGGAGCTCGCCAAACTTTCCGGTACGATCCCTTATGAGATAGTCTGCGGCCTGGGAAGCCGCATCCCGCGCGTCTATATTTCTTCCTGAAAAATCAAGGCAGTTTCGAGATAAGATAAAGGCTTAAAGAGAGGGCGGTCAGGTGGCTCATCGAAGCCGCCATGGATGGCATAAGCAGCCCGGATTTCCCTATGGCCAGGCATACCGCGTCCAGTATGTAATAAAGGAAACCTACGATTATGGATATGCCTATCGATGCCATCCCGCTGGCCCTCTTATGCGTTATGAGCGAGAAGGGTATGCCCAAGAGTATAATGATCAGGCTGGTGAACGGGGAAGTGAAACGCTGGTAAAGATCGACTTTCAGATTCCTGATCACCGTGGTGGCCCCGCTCTTGGATACCCTCCAGATGTAATCCTGCAGCTGGTGTATGTCCATCAATTCCGGTTTTTGGCCTAAGCTGGCGAAGTCCTTGGGAGTCTCCGGGATCGCCATTATCTCTTCTTCGAAATAAGAAGGTTCGTCTATTACCTGCCCGTTGTGGTCGAATTTGTAGGTTATGCATTGCGAGAACTTCCACAATCCATCCGTGTAAACCCCTTTATCCGCCACGATCTTCTTGGTGAGGTTCTGGTTCTCGTCGTGTTCCAGTATGGTTATCCCCTCCATGGTCTTTGTGTCCACGAAAAACCTGTTGATGAAAAACAAGCGGTTCCTCGAACCGTACATGGAAAGGTTTATGATCAATTTCGGTTTTTTTGCCCTGTTCGGGCTGGCGCCTTCCTCTATCTGGGCCTTGATCCTCCTGTTCTCGGTCAGGGCGGAAGGGACAAAACTGTTATTCACCCAGAATACCAGGAGGCTGATCAGCAGCCCGAATAAGAGCACGCCTTTGGCGATCCTCAGGATACTCATGCCGCTTGAGCGCATGGCGATTATCTCGTTGTTATGATTAAGTTTGCTGAATGTATACACCGTGCTGAGCAGGCAGGCAAACGGCGATACCTGCACGAACATCACCGGCAGGTAGGAAAGGTAATACTGCACCATGAGCGTAAGGGTTGCGCGGTGCTTCAATATCTCGTCCAGATTCGAGAGCACGTCTATGGTTATATAAAGAAAGAGAAAGCTGAAGATGCAGGATATGAATATGAAAACAACCGATTTCAGTATGTAGCGGTCTAAGATGCGCATAATTTATAGGTTAAGTATGATCCTATGCAGGTAAACAGTATATTCGGTATCCAGAGCGCCAGGGAGGAAGGAAGGTAGCCTTCGATAGCCAGGGCCTCCGATCCGATAAGCAGGGGGTAATAACAGACGATCACCAGCACCGCGATCCCGATATTGATCGACTTCTCTCTCCTGCGCGTGATTATCCCCAGGGAGGAGCCCAGGAGCATGAATACGAAGCAGGAAAAAGCAAGCGCCAGTTTTTCGTGTATTTTCGTTATCAGCGGGGCAGGGCTGATGCCTTCAGATTTGAGTTTCCTGGCCTCCGCCTTCAGCTCCCGGATAGTCATCTCCTTGTATTTTTTCTCCACGACTTTATCCTGCATCTGCCCGATGTCCAGGTTCATGAAGTATGTCCGGAAGTTGAGCTTGTAGAAATTGGTCGGGTTCTCCGGGTCGGGTTCATCGCTCGTGCCGTCGATAAGTTTTAATTTCACGATATTCTTCTCCGGTATGCTGATAAACTCCCCCGCCTTGGCCACGATCGTGCGCGTGGGTTTGTCTCCGCCCTGCGGTTCGTATATGCGGATATTGTTCAAGCGGTTCTTTTTCTGGTCGACATGGTAAATGAAGAGTATGTATTTCTGGAAAGAGTCGATGAATACGCCTTCTTCGAATGCCGCGGTAGGGTTTTTGATCCCCATTTCCTTCAGGGTCTTGCGGTAGGCGAAGTGCGCGTATGAGGCGGCCTGGTCGTTGAAGATTACCAGCCCGAAGCTCAGGATCATCCCGATCGCCAATAAAGGCAGGATCAGCCTGAACAAATTCACCCCGCTTGCGCGTATGGCGATTATTTCGTTGTCGCTGGAAAGCCTTCCCAGGGCCAGCAGCACCGCTATGAGCACCGATATCGGTACGGTATAAGTGATTATGTAGGGGGTGAGGTAAATGAATATCTGCACCACGCTGAAGAAATCCACCCCTTTGTTGATTACCAGGTCTGCGATGCGCTTGAGGTTGCCGATCAGCACCATGACAAAGGTAAGCACCCCCAGGGACATGAGGAACGGGGAGAAAAACTCTTTTAATATATAGTTACGGAGTATCTTCATGTCGTTCAGCAGTTTAACTGGATAGAGTCAATACATACACCTTTTTTGCCCCGGCCTCTTTCAGTGTTTTCGCCGCCTCGCTCGCCGTGGCCCCCGTGGTCAGGACGTCATCGACGAGAAGCACGTCGGATCCTTTGAGTATCCCGCTTCCGTCCGCGGCGAAACTGCCCTTTATGTTCTTCTGCCTTTGTGCGAAGCCCAATTCGGTCTGCGTGCGTGTCGGTTTTTTGCGCATCAGGATGCCGGATGAAGTTTTCCTTCCGAACACTCCGGCGACGCTTTCGCTTAAGATATGCGCCTGGTTGAACTCCCTTTCCCTTAACCTGTCTTTATGCAGCGGTACGGGGATGACCAGGTCGATGTATCCTACCGGCAGGGGATGCGCGCAGGTGAAATCCCTCAGGATCTTCCCGAGGAATTTACCCAGGTAATCCTTGCCGGAATATTTGAATTCATGGATCAGCTTTTTTACCACTCCTTCGTATTTGCAGGGGCTGAATGCCCGGTCGAAGCTGAAATTCCTCTTCAAACAGCTCCGGCAAAGGTTCTTTCCCGGAGCCTGCCCCGTCAGCTGCCTGCCGCATGAGACGCAGAGGGGAGGGGTATTTTCTTCTATCCTGCACCTGCAGGCCGGACAGAGCGGAGCCTGGCCGGCGCGGGAAATTATCTTATTCCCGCAGGACAGGCAGTAATCAGGGTATATCAGGTCTTTTATCCCCCGGAGAACGCCGCGTAACATGGAAATATGATAACAACGAAAAACGCCTTTGTCAAAGTAATTGACAGGCTCCTGCGGCGATAGTAGAATAAAAAACATGCCTGATATAGAGAACTTCAAAGAAAGACTGATTGGCCTTCTTAACCGGGAGGCTTTAAAAAGGGGGAAATTCGTTCTTTCCTCCGGCAGGGAGAGTAATTATTACCTGGACGGCAGGGTTATCACCTTGACCCCCGAAGGCGCTTATTTGGTTGCTTCCATAATCCTCAACATGGTAGACGGCAGGGGTTTTGACGCCTTGGGCGGCCCTACGCTCGGGGCGGATCCCATTGTGGGCGCCGTAGCGGCCTTGAGTTACATGCAAAACCGCGCGCTTAAGACTTTTATCGTGCGTAAGCAGGCCAAGGATCATGGGAGGCAAAGGCAGGTGGAAGGCCCGGAGCTGAAACAGGGACAGAGGGTCGTGCTCGTGGATGATGTGGCGACCAGCGGTAAAGCGATCCTGGAGGCCAAGGCGGCTTTGGACGCCTTAGGCGTTAAGGCGGAGACGGCTATCGTCATCGTGGACCGCGGCGAAGGCGCTGCCGATAACCTGGCCAAGGCAGGCTTGAAACTGGAGCCGATATTTAAACTCGCGGATTTCGGTCTTTAGGTGCATCGTGCGTGAAATAAAAATTTTAGTGGCGGGCGCGGGGGCATCGGGAATGATGGCGGCAATCAGGGCTGCCGGCCTCGGCGGGGATGTAACCCTTCTTGAAAAAACCAAGTCAGCGGGGAACAAACTTCTTTTAAGCGGCAAGGGCCGCTGCAATCTTACCAATACCGAAGACCTCGATCGGTTCCTCAAAAGATTCTCCAAAAACGGCGATTTCCTCAGGGACGCCTTCAAAAAATTATTCAACCGGCAGCTTATGGATTTCTTCGAACAGCGCGGCCTCGGCCTGAAAGTGGAAAGGCAGATGCGCGTTTTTCCGCAGAGCGACCGTTCATCCGGAGTGTTGTCGGTATTGAAGAAGGAACTGGAAAGAACCGGGGTGCGCGTGGTTTACGGCGCCGAGGTTTCCGGGGCAGGCATCGAAAAGGGGAAGGTATCCTGCGTGAAGTTATCCGGCGGGAAAATCATCCTTTGCGACAGGCTTATCCTGGCCTGCGGCGGGGCGAGCTACAGTTTTACCGGTTCCGACGGTTCCGGGATGGAGATCGCCCGTTCTCTCGGGCACCGTATCGTGCCCCTGCGCCCCGGCCTGGTTGCCCTCAAGACAAAACAGGGTTATCCCCGGAGGATGGAGGGGCTTACCTTGCGCAACATCAGGCTCAAATTCTCAAGCGGCAATACGCAGATCCTCTCCGAGACCGGAGAGATGGTGTTTACTTCTTCCGGGATATCCGGCCCCCTCGTAATGACCTTGAGCGGAAGGGTGATAGATATGTTTGAAAAAAACGGGAAGGCCTGCGTGGAGATCGACCTGAAACCCGCCCTTACTTGCCAGCAGCTGGAGGCCCGCCTGCTGCGCGAGTTTAAAGCCGGGGCGAAAAAAGGCGTACGTAATGTGTTAAAAACCCTTCTGCCTTTGCGCATGGCATCGCTTTTTACGGAAATCATTGCGCTGGATCCCATGAAAAAATGCGCACAGATAAAACAGGAGGAGAGGGAGAGGATAATTTCTTTTCTTAAGGCCTTTCGCATGGATATCTCGGGATCCGCACCGGTAGAGGAGGGTATGGTTACCCGCGGAGGGGTCAGCCTGAAGGAGATAAACCCCCGCACCATGGAATCCCGCCTGGTCAAGGGGCTTTATCTTTGCGGGGAGATGATCGACATCGATGCGGACACCGGCGGGTTTAACCTCCAGGCTGCTTTTTCCACCGGGTATCTCGCCGGGGAGAGCGCTGTTTTGTCCGCCTGATGTTTCTTGGGAAAAATACGATGAAGATATATTTAGCGTCTAAATCCAAAGCCAGGAAAGAGCTTCTAAGGAGGCTCGGGTTAAAATTCGAAGTCATCCGCGTCGATACCGATGAGGCGAAGGAGCGCGGAGGGCTTTCTTATCCCCGGATGGTCGAGGAGAACGCGCGCAGGAAAGCCGAATCCGCCGCGGCAAAGATAAAAGAGGGGATTATTATCGCCGCGGATACGCTTTGCGTGCAGGGAGGGGGCATATTCGGAAAGCCCAGGGATATGCGGGATGCCGGGGATATGCTCAAAAAGCTTTCCCGCCGGCCGCACCGCCTTTTTACCGGGCTTGCGGTAGCAAGAAAAAAAGACGGCCGCCTGCGTATGCTTTTGGGGCACGAGGAAACCAAAGTATTCATGGATAAATTGGATAAGGCGGAGATTTCGGCTTACTTCAAGAATTCCTCTCCTTTGGATAAGGCGGGAAGTTTCGATATCCAGGGGAAGGGGGCATTTTTTATCCGGAAGATAGACGGATGTTTTTATAATGTGGTCGGGCTTCCTTTGAGAAGGCTGCGCATTATGCTCGGGAAGCTCAATCTCAGGGTATTTGTGCATATTATCCTTCCTTTTTTCTGCGCCTTGGCCCTTCCTCTCCTGGCGGGATGCTCAACCGAGTACAACCTTGTTACAAAACAGGAGGAGAAATACTATTACAGCACGGATAGCGAAGTGAAGATGGGCCGGTCGATCGACCTGCAGGTGCAGAAACTTTATAAAACTTCCCCCGACCCGCTGCAGCAGAAACGCGTGGAGGATATCGGAGCCAAGATCGCCGCGGTAAGCGACAGGAAGGAGATAGATTACCATTTTCGCGTGCTGGAGGATGACCAGGTAAACGCCGTTTCCCTTCCCGGAGGTTACGTGTA
Organism: Candidatus Omnitrophica bacterium UBA6249; assembly: GCA_002441305.1. Taxonomy (GTDB): domain Bacteria; phylum Omnitrophota; class Gorgyraeia; order Gygaellales; family Profunditerraquicolaceae; genus UBA6249. The sequence continues at coordinate 43,165 of DJVT01000014.1, read as the reverse complement.
TGTGAACAGCGGTTTAGTCGATAAGGCGGCCAGCGACGATGAGCTTGCCTGCGTCCTGGCGCACGAGGTAGGGCATATCGTGGCAAGGCACAGCATCAAGAAACTGCAGGCGATGCAGGGATATACCGTCTTGAGGCTCCTGGCAGCGGTTACCCCCGGCGTATCCGAGGTAGGTACGGCTGCGGACGCGGCCTTTACGCAGTTTATGCTCGGTTATAGCCGGGAGGACGAACTGCTCGCCGACCAGTTGGGCGCGCGTTACGCCAGGCTTGCCGGATACGACCCGCGCGGCATGATTACCTTCTTGACCAAACTGCAGGAGATAAACCGCAGGAGTCCTATACAGCCGAGATCATATTACAAGACCCATCCTTACGTGCCCGACAGGATAAGGGTGGTCAAGCAGGAGCTCGGGGAGCAGATGGATTTTGATGACTATATCAACATCGAACAGGAACCCCATAAATAATATGTTTTTCTTTGCGGCGATAGCCCTGGCGCTTTGCCTGTTTTTTTATTTTGTTTTCTTCTCTCCGAAAAAGAAGATGCCTTGCGCATACGACAGCCCATTCGGGGTGCTGGAGTTCTTGCATTGGGACCATTCCTGGAACAGCCATAAATACGGCAGCGAGGCTGACTTGCGCAAGGCGGTGTCCCTGATGAAGGAGGCAAGAGCGGGCTGGGTGAGGATGGATTTTCTCTGGGGGGATATCGAACCCAAAAAGGGCAAATTCGATTTTGCCAAATATGACCGTATCGTCACCCTGCTGGAGGAGAAGGGGATTAACATACTCGGAATTCTGCATTACAGCGCGGATTGGGCGTCGGCATGCGGAAAATGGAATTGCCCGCCGCGAAAACAGGATGATTTCATGCGCTATGCCTCCATGGTTATGCGCAGATATAAAGGAAGGGTTTGCCACTGGGAGCTCTGGAATGAGCCGGATTCCCCCACTTATTGGCAGCCGCAGGATAAGCTTGTATCCTATTGCCTTATGCTCAAGGAGTTCTACCGGGAGGCCAAGAAAATAAACCCAAACTGCAAAGTTCTTAACGGCGGGCTGGCCGAAGGGGCAACCAGCATAGATTATTTGTATGATAATGGAGCGGGGGAGTATTTTGACATAATGAACGTGCATTTTTTCCAGAACCCGCTTTACCCGGGGGCGGCCAAGGCAGTGGCGGATTACCCCGGGCTGGTCCATGAGATCATGCTCCGGCACGGGGACGGGGACAAGAGGATATGGATTACCGAGATCGGATGCCCCGGGGTGGCGGCGGAAACGGATACAGCCGGCTGGTGGCTGGGGGAAAACCCGGGGGAGGAGGAACAGGCCTCCTGGCTCAAGTATGTGTACGGCGAACTTCTGAAAAGCCCCTACGTGGACAAGGTCTTCTGGGCCTTCTTCCGGGACACCCGGCGGCACTGGAATGACGGGGTGGACTACTTCGGCATGCTGCGCTGGGATTTTTCCCGCAAACCTTCTTTTTATACCTACCAGGAATGCGCCAGGGAATGGCGTTCCAAGTAACCTACTTTTAAAAATAACAGGCCTATTAACCAAGCGGGATAAATTTATCCTTGACAAGATAAAATTTTATAGATATACTTTTATTGATAAATATTTATCTATTAATGGGAGGTTAGCGTATGGCAAAGCAGAGCATGATAAAGGGGGCTTCAAAACCTATACCCGAACCTGTATTGCGCAGGCTGCCGGTATATTACCAGTACCTGCGTAAGCTGAACCTTGAATCGCCCAGGGAGTATATATCCTGCGCCAAGATCGCCGAAGACCTGAACAACCTGGCTATCCAGGTGCGTAAGGATATGGAGTTCACTGGGGCGCAAGGAAGGCCCAAGGTCGGTTACCGCGTCACGGAGCTGCTCAAGGCGATCGAGATCTTTCTTGGCTGGGACAATACTACAGAGGCTTACCTGGTGGGGGCGGGCAACCTGGGTTTTGCCCTTTTGGGGTACCAGGGGTTCAAGGATTACGGACTGAATATCATTGCGGCCTTTGACAGCTCCGCGGACAAGATAGGCAGGGAGGTTTACGGCAAGAAGATACTGCCGGTGAAAAAGCTGCCGGACATGATCAGGCGCACGGGCATAAAGATCGGCATCCTTACCGCCCCGGCATCATGCGCCCAGGAGCTTGCCGATGCCATGCTCGGGGCGGGGATAAAGGCGATCTGGAATTTTGCCCCGGTCAAAATCAGCGTCCCAGCGGGGATTATCGTGCAGCATGAGAACCTTGCTTCTTCGCTTGCCGTGTTATCCAAGAGGCTTGCCTTGCTGCTGGCAGAAAGATGAAAGAGAGGATTTGTTATGGAAGGATTGCGTAAGCTGGAGAAGGTCTGCCAGATACTTGAGGAGAACGGCCGCGACCCGGGCAGGCTGATTACCATACTGCAGGCCGTGCAGGAGGAGTACCGCTACCTGCCGGAGGAGATTCTTACATTCGTGGCTACTTCATTGAACCTTACCTCCGCGCATGTTTACGGCGTGGCCACGTTTTATTCTCATTTTACCCTCAAGCCGAAAGGCAAATATATTATCCGTATCTGCGACGGCACCGCCTGCCATGTGAAGAAATCCACCGCCCTGCTCGACGCCCTGCGCCAGAAGCTCGGCCTCAAGCCGGGGATGGTGACCACGCCCGATATGCTGTTTACCCTGGAGACGGTCTCTTGCCTTGGGGCCTGCGGCCTGGCCCCGGTGATCGTGGTTAACGACGAGGTGTACGGCCAGATGACCCCGGAAAAGGCGGATAAGGTAATAGACGGAATTATAAAGAAAGAAGGGATTGGCAATGGCAAGTAAGACGTGTGATCTTGATGATATAAGAGGGAAATTCTCCCGCGCTTCGTCCAAGGTTGGGCGCAGGGTAATCGTTTGCGCCGGTACCGGATGCGTGGCCAATGGCTCGCTGAAGGTGTATGCAAAACTGGCGGAGGAGATAGAAAAAAAGGGCCTGCCTGTTATTTTAAGCCTGCGTTTTGAGGATGAGCATGAAAAAGATGCGGTATTCGTTTCCAAGAGCGGCTGCCAGGGGTTCTGCCAGATGGGCCCGCTGGTGACGATATTGCCGGAGAACATATTTTATACCAGGGTCAAGGCTGGGGATGCGGCGGAGATCGTGGAGAAGACCTTGATAGAAGGCAAGATTGTCGAGCGGCTCCTGTATGTGGATCCTTCTTCCGGGAAACCCTGCGTAGGGACCGGGGAGATCCCGTTTTACCAGAAGCAGCAGCGTTTTGTGCTCAAGGAATGCGGGCAGATCGACCCGGAGGATATAGCCGAATACATTTTCCACCATGGGTATGAAGCTGCCTCCAAGGCATGTTTTATGCGCCCTGAGGATATCTGCGAGGAGATCGTTGCCTCCGGCCTGCGCGGCAGGGGAGGCGGAGGTTTTCCCACGGGGAAGAAATGGGCTATTACCCTGCGCCAGAAGAGCCTTAAGAAATACGTTATCTGTAACGGCGACGAAGGGGACCCCGGCGCGTTCATGGACCGCAGCGTGATGGAGGGCAATTCGCACAGTGTTATCGAAGGAATGATTATCGCCGCCCGCGCCATCGGTGCGGACGAAGGGTATGTTTATGTGCGCGCGGAGTACCCGCTTGCCGTAAGGCGCATGCGTAAAGCGGTCGAGGACGCGCGTAAGGCCGGCATACTGGGGAAGGATATTTTTGCCTCAGGATTCAATTTCGACGTCCAGGTCATGGAAGGGGCGGGCGCATTTGTCTGCGGCGAGGAGACCGCGCTTATCGCTTCCATAGAGGGCAAACGGGGGATGCCGTCGCCAAAGCCGCCTTTTCCCGCGCAGAGCGGTTTGCACGGCAAGCCTACCGTGATCAACAATGTGGAGACCATGGCCACGGTGCCGCTGATTATGCGTATGGGTGCGGAGGAGTACAGGAAAATGGGGACTGCAGGCTCCCCGGGCACAAAAACCTTCGCGCTCACCGGACATGTGGCCAACACCGGGCTGATCGAAGTCCCCTTCGGCACCTCCCTGCGCAAGATAGTTTACGAGATTGCCGGAGGCGTGACCGCCGATGACGGTAATATTTCGGAAAAGCCTTTCAAGGCAGTGCAGATCGGCGGGCCTTCCGGAGGATGCCTGATACAGGAGCATCTGGATATTCCCATGGATTTCGACTCTTTGCGCAAGGCAGGGGCAATGGTCGGTTCGGGGGGCCTGGTGGTGATGAACAGCAACACATGCATGGTATCCATAGCGCGTTTTTTCATGCAGTTTACCCAGAACGAGTCGTGCGGCAAGTGCGTGCTTTGCCGCGAGGGCACCAAACAGATGCTTGCCTTGCTGGACGATATTATCGAAGGCAGGGCTACCGAGGAGACCCTGCAGATACTTGAGGATCTGGCCAGGGCGGTGCAGGTGGGGTCCTTGTGCGGCCTGGGGAAGACCGCGCCCAATCCCGTGTTGTCGACTTTGCGTTATTTCAGGGAGGAGTATTTGGCGCACGTAAAATATAAATATTGCCCCGCGGGCCGCTGCAAGGCCCTGGCCAAATACAGGATCGATCCTTCCTTATGCAAGGGATGCACCTTATGCAGCAGGAAATGCCCTGTGGGTGCGATAAAAGGGGAACGCGGCAAGGCGCATGTTATCGAAGAGAAATTGTGCATAAAATGCGGAGCCTGCGTCCAGGCCTGTAAATTCAATGCGGTATCCGGGGGTGCAAGATGATAGAGGCAAGGTATGTGAATATAGATAATAAGCAGGTCCCCATAGAAGGGGAACATAATCTTCTGGAGTTGGTGCGCAAGGCCAATATCGACCTCCCCACTTTTTGCTACCATTCGGAGCTTAGTGTTTACGGTTCCTGCCGTTTGTGCATGGTGGAGGTAGAGGGCCGCGGCCTACAGCCTGCCTGTTCGACCCCTCCGGAAAACAGGATGGTTGTGCGCACGAATACAGAACAGATACGTTCCATGCGCAAGATCATCGTGGAACTTCTCCTGGCCAATCACGACCAGGCATGCCCGACTTGCCCGAAGAACAACCATTGCCAGCTGCAGTCCCTGGCGAGCAAACTGGGCATCAAGAAAGTAAGGTTCAAGAGTACGCTGCGCAACGAACCGGTGGATACCTCGTCTTTTTCCCTGGTGCGCGACCCCAATAAATGCGTGCTCTGCGGGGACTGCGTGCGCGTATGTTCCGAGATCCAGTCAGTGGGGGCGATTGATTTTGCCTGGCGGGGTTCGAAATCCGCGGTGATGCCATGTTTCGGCAAAAACCTCGGGAGCGTGGAATGCGTCTATTGCGGGCAATGCAGCAGGGTCTGCCCGACGGGGGCGTTGACTCCAAAATCCGAGGTTGAGGATGTTTGGAAGCAGCTGGATAACCCCGGGCGCATGGTCGTTGCCCAGATCGCCCCTGCTGTGCGCGTGGCAGTGGGGGAGATGTTCGGCCTGGAGCCGGGGGCGACATCCACCGGCCAGATAGTGTCCGCCTTGCGCGCGATGGGTTTCGACAAGGTTTATGACACTTCTTTTACCGCGGATTTGACGGTTATCGAAGAGGGGCATGAGTTCATAGAACGTATTAATAAAGGGGAGAAAATTCCCCAGTTTACATCATGCTGCCCGGCCTGGGTAAAATTTGCCGAGCAGTATTATCCGGAGCTCCTCGGCAATCTTTCCAGCTGCCGTTCCCCCCAGCAGATGTTCGGGGCCCTGAGCAAGGAGATGCTCAGCGCGCAGAGCGGGGTTAAGCGTGAGGATATAATCGTTGTTTCGATCATGCCCTGCACCGCCAAGAAGTTCGAGGCCAGGCGTCCGGAATTCGAACGGGAAGGCATACGCGACGTGGACTACGTGATCACTACCCAGGAGCTCTGCCGGATGATCGAGGAATCCGGGTTGCGTTTCGACGCCCTTGAGCCGGAATCATTCGACCTGCCGTTCGGTTTTAAGACCGGGGCAGGGGTTATCTTCGGCGCTTCGGGCGGGGTGAGCGAGGCGGTACTGCGTTTTGTGGGAGAGAGGATAACCGGCGTAAAAAGCGATAACTATGAGTTCAATATGGTGCGCGGGGACGGCGGCCTGCGCCAGGCATCCCTGACCTTGAACGGCAGGGAGTTCAAACTGGCCATAGTCAGCGGGCTTAAGAATGCGCGGGAGCTTATCGAAAAAATCAAGTCCGGGGCCGCCAGTTATGACTTTGTAGAGGTGATGGCCTGCCCCGGCGGATGCGTCGGCGGGGCGGGGCAGCCGGTTTACCGCGACCCGCACGTAAAGAAGATGCGCGCCCGCGGGCTTTACGACAATGACAAGATGCTCCAACTGCATAAATCCCAGGATAATCCTTACCTGGCCGAGGTGTACAAGAATTTCCTCGGGGAGATAGGAAGCTCCCGGGCGCACGGCCTTCTGCATACTCATTATAAGACGCGCAAGCGTATTTTCGACGAAGGGGTCACTATAAACGAATCCGCGTGCGAAGCAAAAGTGGAGGTGGACGTATGTTTCGGTACGGGATGCTTCCTCAAGGGGGCGCAGGGGCTTCTGCGCAGCCTGCTCGAGTATATCATAAAGAACGATCTGGGGGACAAGGTTGAGGTTAAGGCGTCTTTTTGTTTCGAGAGATGCGACCGCGGTCCGGTGGTCAAGGTCGGCGGGGAGACTATCGAACATTGCACTTTCGAAAAAGTCAGGGAGAGGGTCGAGAAGGCATTATGAAGAACGCAGGATTGAACCAGATTGTTTTTACTCTGACCGCGCGCTGCCGCGACTGTTACCGTTGCGTGCGCGCCTGTCCGGTAAAGGCTATCCGCATGCATCACGGGCAGGCGTATGTGGACCAGGAGCGCTGCATCGCCTGCGGCACCTGCATCCGCGAATGCCCCCAGCAGGCAAAGACATTCCGTTCGGATGTGGAATTTGTGCAGCAGATGATCGCTTCAGGTGCCAAGGTTGCGGCGAGCCTTGCCCCGTCGTTCGCCTCGGAATTCAACGAGTGGCAAAGGGAGCGCCTGGCCTCGGCCCTGCGCCGGCTGGGGTTCAGCTATGTCGGGCAGACATCCCAGGGGGCTTATCAGGTGGCGCATGCCACCTATAAGTGCGTGAAGGACAAATACGGACCGTGCGTGGCTACCGCCTGCCCCGCGCTTGTCAATTATGTGCAGAAATACCAGCCGCACCTGATAGATTATCTGGTGCCGGTTGCTTCTCCCATGGTGGTGCATTGCCGCATGCTTAAGGATAAACTGGGGGAGGGGGTCAAGACTGTATTCATCGGCCCCTGCGTGGCGAAAAAATCGGAGGCGCAGTGGCCGCAAAATTTAAACGCCGTGGATGCGGCGTTGACATTCATCGAACTGAAGGACTGGCTTAAGTCTTCCGGGATAGACCTTGCCTCCTGCGAGGAGAGCCGTTTCGACGAGCCTCCTGCGGAGAACGCAAATTATTTCCCTCTCCCCGGCGGGTTGCTCAAGACCGCGGGGATAGATGACGACGGCCTGCAGGTCGAGGTGGTCCAGGTCAGCGGGCCCCAGCAGGTAAAACAAATCCTCGAGGCCGTGCCGAAAAGCGGGCGCTACCTGCTTATCGAACCTCTATTTTGCAGCCAGGGGTGCATAAACGGTCCGGGAATGGATACGCAGGATAATGTATTCAAGAGGAGGCAGGAGCTTCTGGAGTATTGCCGTAAACACTGCAAGGAGAAGACCCCTTTGGTCGAGGACGGGCGCCTGTTGAATGCCAGTTTCGAAAAAACGGGGGATTTTTGCGTTCCTGTGCGCGAAGAGCAGATACTGGCGGTATTTGAGCAGACGGGCAAATCCGATCCCGCGCAGCAGCTTAATTGCGGCGCCTGCGGGTATAACAGCTGCAGAGAAAAGGCTATCGCCGTTATCCAGGGAATGGCGGAGGCGGAGATGTGCATTCCTTATATGCGCCGCCTGGCCGAGCGCAAGACCGACAGGATTATCGAAACAAGCCCCAACGGCATAGTGATTCTTGACCACGACCTGGGGATACTCAGCATGAACAAATCCTTTAAGGAATTTTTCGGATGTTCCGATACCTCCGTAGGCAGGCATATCTCTTTTGTCATGGACCCCGTTTCGTTCGAAAAAGTGGCCTCGGGCGTAGAGGAGTGCCTTGCCGAGACCGTGGAGTTCCCCCAGCGTTCCTTTTCCTGCCACCAGCTTATCTATGCCCTGCGCCAGGAGAGGCAGTACGTAGGTATTTTTGTGGATGTCTCGCATATACGCGGCAGCGAGCGCAGGCTGCGCCAGATCAAGAACCAGACTGTCCAGCAGGCAAAAGAACTGCTCGAGCACCAGATCGGCATAGCCCAGAATATCGCCCGCTTCCTGGGGGAAAGCACCGCCAAAGGGGAAGAGCTGGTAAACAAACTTATGATGATCATGAACGAAGATGATAAAGACAAATCAGGCCAGCCATAACAAGAGGTATGTCGGCATATCCGTTGCCCAGGTAAATAAGTCCTCCGGGGCAGTCTGCGGGGATTATTTGCTCTCCGAACGCAGCGAGGAAGCCACTACCGTGATTCTCTGCGACGGTATCGGAAGCGGGATAAAGGCGCATATCGCCGCGGTGATGTGCGCTAACCGCATCATGGAGCTGCTGCGTTTGGGTTTTTCCCTGCGTCAGGCATGCGAGAGGGTGGTGGCGACCATGCACGAAGCCAGGACCAGGGATATCCCGTTCTCCGCTTTTTGCGTCTGCCGCATGCTTAACGACGGGCAGGCGGCGATGATCTCTTATGAGATGCCGGCTGCCGTGATAGCCGAACAGTCGGCGGCCTCACTGGTGGAGCGGCGTTTTATCACCCTGGGAAGCGAGGTTATCGCGGAATCGCATTTTCATTTGCACACGAGGAGCTGCCTTTTTCTTTTCAGCGACGGCGTGACCCAGGCCGGGATGGGCAGGGTATTCAAATTCGGCTGGCAGGAGGAGGGGGTGGCCAGCTTTATCCGTTCGGCCTGCGCCCGGTGCCTGAATACGGAGGATATACCGGGCATGATTATCGATAAAGTGCGGCAGTATTCGGGCCCGACATACGGCGATGATTCGACGGTGGTATTATTGCGCTGCCGCAGGGCAAAGACGGTGCATATCCTTACCGGCCCTCCCGCGGACCGCCAGCTTGACCGTAAGGTTGTCGAGCGCTTCATGCGCCTGCCAGGCTCCAAGATCATCTGCGGATCTACTACCGCGGATATCGCCGCCCGGTGCCTGGGCATCCAGGTTAAGAACAAACAGATCTCGGATGCCTATTATAAGCCGCCGCAGTATGAGATTTCCGGTATCGACCTGGTAACGGAGGGGGTGCTTACCCTGAACCAGGCCTGCAATATCCTGGGGGTTGACCCGGATTCCTACGAGGAGGATTCCTGCGTCTCCGGATTCTGCACGCTGGTCCGTTCGGCGGACGCGATAAACATGCTCGTGGGCACCGCGGTTAATTCCGGGCACCGTAACATAATATTCCGCCAGATGGGGGTGCTCCCCCGGTCGGTTATCGTCCAGAGGATCGCCGAGAAGCTGAAAGAGATGGGTAAACTGGTAACTGTCGAATACCTTTGATGTGTGTTTTTAGATTTGGTGCGGGAGGAGGGAGTTGAACCCTCATGACTTGCGTCACTGGCTTCTGAGACCAGCGCGTCTGCCATTCCGCCACCCCCGCATTAATGAGATATGCAATTATATATTAGCCTGCCCTTCCTGTCAACTGTTTAGAGCCCGTATAAAGAGATTGCGGGGGTATTTTTTTGCTGTTATAATAATCATTTACGCAATTATCTTTAAGGCGGGAGGGAGAGGATGTTTTTGGATTATTTCAGGGTTACGGGCACGGCGATGGCCCAGATATTTTTCCTTGGCGGGCTTGGCTACCTGTTTGTGCGCAGGGGCGCGCTTTCGCATGCCGGGCTCGAGGCCTTAAGCAGGCTGGTGATCCAGATTATTTTCCCCGCCCTGATCTTTACCCAGCTGCTCAAGAATTTCAGCTTCGCACTTTATCCGAACTGGTGGATGTTTCCCCTTATCAGCCTGGCGATTACCGCATTCGGCCTGCTCGTCGGATGGGCCTTGATCAAGGCCGGCGGGCTGAAAAAACACCGCCTGCAATTTCTCAGCCTGGTGGGGTTCCAGAATTCCGGGTATCTTCCCCTGGCCCTTGCCGCCTCGGTTTTTTCCGGGAAGGATTCCGGGAGCATGTTCATTTTCATCATTCTTTTTCTCCTGGGATTCGATTTGGTAGCCTGGTCCTGCGGCATATATATGCTTACTTACGAGAAGGAGGCGAGGTTCCGCATGCGCAGCGTGTTCAGCCCCCCGGTGATCGCGAATCTTTCTACCCTTGCGCTGGTATTCTTCGGTTTGGACAAATTCATCCCACAGGCAGTGGCAAAACCCATTGAGATGGTGGGCAACTGCACCCTGCCTCTGGCCATGTTCGTGGTAGGTGGCAATGTCGCCCTGGTGCAGCTCAAAAAGATAGATAAGCTCCCGGTTTTCTTGATCATTCTCGGCAAGATGCTCATTCTCCCTGCGGCGGGCATTGTTTTTGCGCTTAAACTCGGTCTCCCCGAGCTGCTTGGGGTGTTTGTCGTGATGCAGCTGGCTATGCCTTCGGCCACCTCCCTGTCGGTAATTATCAGGCATTATAAACGGGAGGACGCCTTGATCAGCCAGGGTATATTCTTCAGCCACGTAGTGGGGCTCCTGACCATACCCTTATTTTTGAGTTTGTATTTATACGCAGCTATGCTAAAATGAGTAAATCTATCCTTACTAACCGCAAGGCGTACAGGGATTACGAGGTTCTTGAGTCTTTCGAGTGCGGAATCGAGCTCAAGGGCTCCGAGGTAAAGTCTCTGCGCGCCGGTTCGGTCAATTTGAACGACAGCTTCGCGCGCATCGAGAAGCTCGAAGTGTTTTTATACAACGCGCATATCAGCCATTACACGCAGGCCAGCTATCTGAACGTCGAAACGGACAGGGTGCGCAAGCTCCTTTTGCACAAGAGGCAGATCGAAAGGATCGCCGGAAAGCTGGCCCAAAAGAGGCTTACCCTGGTGCCCTTGAAGATGTATTTCAATGACCGGGGGTTTGTCAAGATTGACCTTGGCCTTTGCCGGGGAAAGAAGCTTTACGATAAAAGGGACAGTATCAAGCGCAGGGAGACGGACCTTGAGCTCCGCCGCGCGATAAAAAACAGGAATTCATAACCGGGGGTGAAAGGGTTCGACTTAAGATAGTCGGATAAAAGCAGCATGCCGCGGAGGTAAGGTTAGCCGCGTTAACAACTCCTTACAAAAATTAAACGCAAACACGCAAGTGTCACGTTTAGGAACATTGGCTCCGTCTTTCACGGCGAGGCCTATGTTCGTACCAGCCTTCGGACTTAATTAAGTCCGGAGCCTCTAACCGTCCTGCCTACGGGATGGATTAGGGCCTAAGTAGGATAGTTCCGTCTGTTCGCCTTTGCAGCCGGAGCGAAATTTTAAAAGACTGCTATTTGCAGATCCTGCCCTGCGGGAGCTGCAAGGGTAAGCTAAAACGCGGGGCTAAGCATGTAGCGGCTTCTATGCGGTTACTTAAGGACGGCGGTTCAATTCCGCCCACCTCCACCAATAACATTCCGCCCGTGCAGGGGATGAGCCTTTACGGGAGACAAGCATTCGGCAGAAAGCCAGGGAAATGCGCAGGAAGACATCTATTGCCAGGCTGTTTTTGTATCCCGTGTTTTTTTTCGTCGTTTCCGCGCTTTGCGCCGGATGCGCGACGCTGTCTTCCCCCGGCACCATACCCGCGTATTCCATAAAGGGCACGGTTTATTACCCTTTGATCAGTTTATGCGAAAGCCGCGGGGTGGAGCTGAAATACGATACGCTGATAAATACCGTTTACCTGAATAAGGACTCCAAGCGTATCACCTTACGCGCGGGGGACGAGATTATCCTGGTAAACGACAGCGCCATGCATTTGGATGCGCCGGTGGATTTCCATTACGGCACGGTTGTGGTGCCAAGGCAGTTCAAAGAGCAGGTTTTCGATATCCTTTTTCCCTTGTCCGTTTCCGCGCAGCGCAAGACGGTCAAGGAAAAGATAAAACTGAAGAAGATAATTATCGACCCGGGGCATGGAGGCAAGGACCCCGGGGCCATAGGCAAGAGGGGCTTGAGGGAAAAGGACGTCAATCTCGATATCGCCATGAGGTTAAACGACCTCCTGCGGGCCGAAGGCGTGCGTACGGTATTGACGCGTTCAAGCGACAGGTTCATACCGCTTCCTACGCGGGTAAGCATTACCAACAAGTCGGATGCCGACCTGTTCGTCAGCCTGCACGCCAACGCTAATCGTTCGCGTTCCCTGAATGGCTTCGAGGTTTACTACGTCTCGCCGTCCGTGAGCGACCTGAAGCGCGCGCATGATGCGGCAAGGAATGTCCCTCTGCACCTCAAGAATTCGGTTTTCGCCAGGAGGTCCCAGGACCTTGAGTCGATAGTCTGGGATATGATTTATGCGAGCAACCGGGCTGAGTCGATAGACCTGGCTTACTCTTTGTGCAGGGGCATCGGTTCGGCGGTGGACGTGAGCATACTGGGGGTCAAGGGGGCGCGTTACCAGGTATTAAGGGGCGCGAATATCCCCGCAGTCCTGGTGGAGGTGGGTTTTGTCTCCAACCCGGGAGAGGAAAGATTGTTGAGAAGCGGGGCATACCGCCAGAGGCTGGCGGAGGGGATACTCGAGGGATTAAGGAGGTATTCCCAGGATATGTCCCTGGTGGAGGTTTCCGAAAGATGAAGTCCATAGGGGTTTTCGATTCCGGCGTAGGCGGGCTTACCGTAGTCAAGGAGTTGATACGCCAGCTGCCCAATGAAAATATAGTTTACTTCGGAGATACCGCCCGCGTGCCTTACGGCATCAAGTCGCGCGAGACGGTCATCCGTTTTTCCATCGAGAATATACTTTTTCTCCTTCAGCAGGACGTAAAACTTATCTGTGTCGCCTGCAATACGGCTTCCAGTTTTGCCCTGCCCGTGATAAAGAATTATTTCCGCGCCCCGATAATCGGCGTGATCAGCCCGGGGGTAAGGGAGGCGGTTTATGCCTCCAAGAACAAGCGCATCGGCGTGATCGGGACTAAGGGCACGATCAAAAGCCGCACCTATGAGACGGAGATCAAACAGCTTGCCCCGGAGGCCAAGGTGTTTACCGCATCCTGCCCTCTCTTCGTGCCTTTTGTCGAAGAGGGATGTTTTTCCGGAGAGGTGGTCTTGAACGTGGCCAGAGGATATTTGAACCCGCTTAAGGATGCGCGTGTGGATACGGTGATACTCGGGTGTACGCATTATCCCCTGCTCAAGCCCTTGATCCAGCAGGTCCTGGGCAAAGGGGTGGTGTTGATCGATTCGGCGGAGCAGGTCGCCTGCGAAGTGAAGAAGATCCTGGTAAACGAAGATATGCTTAACCGCGGCAAAGGGGGCAGGCATAGTTTTTACGTAAGCGATAACCCGGAATGGTTCACTTCCCTGGCGCAGAGTTTCCTGGGCAGCAGGCTGAAGAACGTGAAAAAGATGGGGTCGGTTTGAGAGGCAGAAGAATTTACGGAGAGCGGATATGTATACTTTGAAAGTGGAGAGTTCTTTCAGTTCCGCGCACAACTTAAGGGGCTATAAAGGCAAATGCGAGGAGCTGCACGGCCATAACTGGCGCGTGGAGATATCCGTGAGGTCGCGGGACCTGGATGGCACGGGCATGCTGCTTGATTTCAAATACCTTAAGAAGAAACTGAATAACGTGCTCGACAGGATGGACCATCAATATTTAAACAAGCTCGATCATTTCAAGAAAGTTAATCCCACGTCGGAGAATATAGCCAGGTATGTTTATGATGAGCTCAAGACCGGGATTAGCCTTCTTAAAAGCGTAACCGTTTGGGAGAATACCACCAGTGCCGCTACCTATGAAGAGTAAGGCATCCAGGAAGGCGGTGGTTCTTCTTTCGGGCGGGCTGGATTCCGCTACGGTTTTATATATTGCCAGGGCCAGGGGGTATCTTTGTAGCTGCCTGATTTTTGATTACGGGCAGTCGCATAGGAAAGAGATCATCCAGGCAGCCCGCATAGCCAGGTCAGCCGGATGTCCCAGCAGGGTGGTCAAAATAGCTTTTCCCTGGAAGGGGTCGGCCCTTTTGGACCGCAAGATCAAGATCCCGGAGAAGCCAGCGGCGGGGATTCCGTCGACCTATGTCCCTTCGAGGAACATAATATTCCTGAGTTACGCTTCTTCTTTTGCGGAGGCGACAGGGGCAAGGACCGTATTTATCGGCGCGCATGACCAGGATTACTCCGGGTATCCTGATTGCCGCCCGGAGTTCCTTGAGGCCTTCGGCAAGGCCTTGCGCGCGGGTACGCGCGCGAAGATCGGCATCGCCGCTCCCTTGATCGGGATGAATAAGTCACGGATTATCCTGGAAGGGGCAAAACTCGGAGTGCCTTTTGGGTTGACATGGTCATGTTACCGCGGGGGAAAGGTTCCCTGTCTGAGGTGCGACAGCTGCCATTACCGGGCGCGGGGTTTTAAGGAAGCGGGCATACAGGACCCGCTGGTGAAATCATGAAAGCGAGAATATCCGAAATTTTCGACAGCGTGCAAGGGGAAGGCCTTTACCTGGGGGAGAGGCAGATCTTCGTGCGTTTTTTCGACTGTAACCTGAACTGCGGGTTCTGCGATACTAAGCCCGACCGTTTCATGGAGTATGAGCCGCAGGAGTTGTTCCAGGAGATAAAGCTTTACCAGGAGAGGTACCACTCCATCTCATTTACCGGAGGCGAGCCGCTTTTATACAAGGATTTCCTTAAAGAGGTGCTCAAGCTTACGGGCAGTCACGGGCACAGGCACTACCTGGAGACCAACGGGACCCTTCCCAAAGAGCTGGAGGATCTGATCGAGCATATCGATATCGTGGCAATGGACCTTAAACTTCCCAGCTCCACCGGGCTGGGGGAATACTGGGGCAGCCACAGGGATTTTTTGAGGATCGCCAAGCGTAAAGAGGTGTTCCTTAAGACGATTATCTGTCATAGCACCGAAGAGGAGGATTTGAAGAAGGCCCTCGAGCTGATCAAGGATATCAGCCCGGCCAGCGTATTGATCCTCCAGCCGAACAGCAACGAAAACCACGGTTCGCTGAACGAGAAATTATCCAAATTCAAGGATATCTGCATCCGGGAGAAGGTCACTACATGCGTCATACCGCAGATACATAGAATAGTGGGGATGAGATAAATGAAAAACTCCAGTTACGAAGGCCTGCAGGAAAATGTAAGAAGCTTGAAGACCCCGGAGATAGAGGTATGGAAGAATCAATACCCGGATAAGGTGTATGTGATCCATCTGGATATCCCGGAGTTCACGTGTATATGCCCGAAGACCGGGCTCCCGGATTTCGCGGTTATCCGTATCGAATATTCCCCGGTCAAGCTGTGCGTCGAGCTCAAATCATTCAAGATGTATACCATATTCTACCGCAGTATCGGGATATTCCATGAGCACCTGGCCAACAAGATGCTCGAGGATTTTGTTAAGGCGGTAAAGCCGCGCTGGGCCAGGATCGAATGTGTATTCAATCCCCGCGGCGGGATTACCACTACCGTGCGCCGGGAATACAAAAGCAAATGAGAAAAATAAATGTTTCCCAGATAAGCGGGGCGGTTGCCGGCCTGGTCAAGCAGGCAAGTTTTTTCTTGCGCGCCGACGTGCTCTCTGCCTTGCGTAGAGCTTTCCTGGAGGAAAGGAACAGCCGGGCGAAGAAAATCCTCAAGGCGGTATTGGATAACGCCGCCTGCGCCAGGAAGGAAAAACTGGCCATATGCCAGGATACGGGTTTTCCCATAGTCTTTATCGATCTCGGCCAGGATGTCTTTTTAAAAGGCAGCTTGGAAAAAGCGGTTAACAAGGGCATCGAGGAAGGTTACAAAAGAAACTCTTTAAGGAACTCCATAGTCGCCCATCCCCTTGACAGGAAAGGCTCCGGGTTTTCGCCCTGCCTGATCCATACGCATATAGTAAAAGGGGACAAGGTGAAAATAACCTTTTTGCCTAAAGGCTTCGGATGCGAGAACAAGTCAAGGCTGCAGATGTTTAAGCCTACGGCGTCTCTTGCGGAGATCAAGGATTTCATCGTCGGTGCCGTAAAAGACGCGGGCCCGGATGCCTGTCCTCCGTATGTGGTCGGGGTGGGCATCGGCGGCACGGCCGATTATTCGGCTGTCCTTGCGAAGAAGGCTTTATTGCGCAGGGTATCCTCAAAAAAATCAAAATTGGAAAATGACCTGTTGAATGCGATAAACAAGACGGGGATCGGACCGATGGGGCTGGGAGGCAGGTGTACCGCCCTGGCGGTGCACGTTGAGATCTATCCCACTCACATTGCGGGTCTGCCGGTGAGCGTGAATATCAGCTGTCATGCGTTAAGGAGCGCCTCTATCGTATTATGAGAAGGCTGACCGTCCCTTTCGGGAAAAATATGCTTGGTTCATTGAAGGCGGGGGAAGAGGTCCTTTTGAACGGCACGATCTATACTGCGCGCGACCAGGCGCACAAGAGAATGGCCGAGGCGGTAAAAGCAGGCAGGGGGCTTCCCATAGATTTAAAAGGCGCCTGTATTTATTACTGCGGCCCTACGCATACGCCTTACGGCAGGGTAATCGGCTCATGCGGTCCGACCACGAGTTCCCGCATGGATGCGTTTACGCCTTTATTGCTCTTATCCGGCTTGAGGGCGGTAATCGGCAAAGGCGCGCGTTCGCAAGAAGTGCGCGATGCGCTGAGGAAACATAAAGGTGTATATTTCTTGACTTACGCCGGCTGCGGGGCGCTTTTATCCGGCTGCGTCAAGAAACGCAGTGTGGCAGTTTATGGGGATCTGGGGCCGGAGGCGGTATTCAGGATGGAGGTCGAGGATTTTCCTTTGATTGTCGCAATCGATACCATGGGAAACAGTGTTTACAAGTAACGAATAATTGGAATAATCTCCGCAGCGCATCGCTGTTTAGCCTGCGGAGGGATAAAAGGAGAATATTTATGGCCAGGATAGACGGGCGCGGTCTGGATAAGATCAGGAAGGTCAGCATAACCAGGAATTACATCAGGTATCCCGAGGGATCCTGTCTGATAGAGATGGGGAATACGCGGGTTATCTGTACCGCTTCCGTAGAGGAGACAGTCCCCCCGTTTTTGAGGAATTCGGGTACCGGATGGGTTACCGCCGAGTACGGCATGCTCCCGCGCTCCTGCGGAAGCCGCATCTCCCGCGGAAAGGATTCCGGGCGCACCTACGAGATCCAGAGGCTTATCGGCAGGTCCCTGCGTTCGGTTACCGAGATGAAGCATATAGGGGAGCGCACTATCTGGATTGACTGCGACGTGATCCAGGGGGACGGCGGCACGCGCACCGCTTCCATAACCGGGAGTTTTATCGCCCTGGTCGATGCCCTGCAGAAATTGAAGAAGGACGGCAAGATCGAGAGAGTCCCCGTGCAGGATTATGTCGCCGCCACCAGCGTCGGCATATTCAACGGCAACATGATACTTGATTTGTGCTATGAAGAGGATTCCAAGGCGGAAGTGGATATGAATGTGGTAATGACCGGCAAGGGGGAATTCATCGAAGTCCAGGGCACGGCTGAACGCAACCCGTTCTCGAAGGAGAAGATGGATGCCATGCTGGACCTTGCCAGGAAAGGCATCGGGGAACTCTTTGACATCCAAAGGAAATTAGTGGGGGATATACTGCTCAAATGATCCGCCTGGTAGTCGCAACCCGCAATAAGAAAAAACTGTCCGAGATAAAGGATATCCTGAAAGGCATTAACATAAAACTCCTTTCGCTGGACAGCTTTACCGATGCCCCGCGCGTAAGAGAGGACGGCAAGACCTTCCGGGAGAACGCCGTAAAGAAGGCAATGAAACTTGCCCGTTTTACCGGAGAGATTTGTTTGGGCGAAGATTCCGGATTGTGTGTTGACGCCCTGGACGGGGCTCCGGGGATATATTCTGCACGTTTTTCCGGCAGGGATAAAAGCGACCTGAAGAATAACATTAAGCTGTTGAAATTACTGAAAGATACGCCTTTCAAGAAAAGAAAGGCTTATTATGTGTGTGCCGTAGCCCTGGCGGACAAACGCGGCGTGTTGGGCGTAGTAGAAGGGAAATGCTCAGGCCTGATCGCCTTCGAACCTAAAGGCAGCGCGGGATTTGGCTATGACCCGTTGTTCTATATCCCCAAGTACAAAAAGACATTTGCCCAATTAGGGGAGAAGGTCAAGCATAAGATGAGCCATCGTTACCACGCCTTGAAGAAAGCCAGGCGGGTTATCGAGAAATGTGTTGTTAAGTCTCCGGTGAATTGATATAATTATTGTTTCTTTTTCCCGGCGGAAGAATACCCGGGGCGTGGCTCAGTTTGGCTAGAGCGCTTGCTTTGGGAGCAAGAGGTCACAGGTTCAAGTCCTGTCGCCCCGATAATTTGGCAAGTAAAGCGTTTTTTGATAAGCGGTTGGTCAAGTAGATATGCGCCTGTAGCTCAATAGGATAGAGCACCTGCCTTCTAAGCCGGTTGTTGGCCGT
Organism: Candidatus Omnitrophica bacterium UBA6249; assembly: GCA_002441305.1. Classification (GTDB taxonomy): domain Bacteria; phylum Omnitrophota; class Gorgyraeia; order Gygaellales; family Profunditerraquicolaceae; genus UBA6249. The sequence continues at coordinate 24,519 of DJVT01000014.1, read as the reverse complement.
TCGATTCGGCCCAGGCGCATATAATTACGCAGGTTGTTTTAATGAAAAACTGGAAAAAAGTCTTTATAATCATATCGATACTGGTATTCTCTTTCAGCTCTGCTTACCTTGTGCTTATTCTCAAGGCAAAAGGGATTATCGCCGGCAGGCTTTCCGAGGCGCTTGGCCGCCGGGTGGACATAGGCCAGATAGATATCAAGCCGCCGTTAAATCTGGAGATATTCGATTTTAACGTCGAGGGCCTGGCCAGGATAGGATACATATATGTTTCCCCCAGCATCCCGTATTTGTTGACCGGGAGGCTCGCCTTGAACAAGGTGAGGATAGTCAATCCCCAGATATCCTGCGAGCGCAGGCCGGTGCCTTTATCTTCGGCGCAGAAACCGAAACAGGAGCCGGAGATTGACAAGGCCGTTGAGAAAACAGATATTGCGGAAGGTAAAGAAGAATCCCCTGCAAAGCCGGCGGAAAACGGGTTCAAGCTGATAATCAAAAGCCTGAAGATACGGTCGGGAGAGGTGACTTTTATCGATCATACCGCGGATTCCCGCGAGGTTACGGTTATAGTCAAGAACATAGACGTTAATTTACGCAACCTGTATACGTATCCCGTTGACAACGACGCAAGTTTTGATTTTTCCGGCCGCCTGCCCTGGCAGTCCGGTGAACCCGACGGCAGGATATATCTGTACGGCCGGATGAACTCTTATAAAAAAGATGTTTCCGCCGATTTGTCCATAGAGGATATCGATGCCATCGCTTTTTATCCTTATTACTCGACCTGGGTTGACCTGGAGAAGGCGCGCATCGAAAAGGCGAAGCTTAATTTCAGCAGCAAGATCACCGGGGAGAACAATGACCTTTCCGCCCAATGTCACCTGGAGCTGGCCGATATAGTGCGCAAGGCGCGCCCGCCGGAGGAGCCCCAGCAGAAGGCGGAGAGGCTTACCGATGCCGTGCTCGATATGTTCAAGGCGATGAACCAGGGCAAGGTAGTCCTGGATTTTACATTGCATACGAAGATGGATCATCCCAAATTCGGGTTTGAGGATATAAAATCCGCTTTTGAGGGCAAGCTTATGCAGGCCAGAACTAATGCTGGGCTAAGGGCTCAGGATATGTTATTATGGCCTGGCAAGCTTTTGCAGGGCGGGATCAAAAGCGGTTCTGATTTGACCAAGGCTACGGTTGACGGCATGGTCGCTTTGGGCAACGGGGTAAAGAAATTTTTCGAAGAAGCAATGAACAAGCAGACCCCGGAGAAACAATAAATTTTTCGATCTGATACAATTATGGTGGCTGTAGCTCAACTGGTTAGAGCGTCTGACTGTGGCTCAGAAGGCTTGCGGGTTCGATCCCCGTCAGCCACCCTTCTTTAATGTATCTCTTTGTACTACAATGATATACATTAATACACCGGCGGGGTAACTTGCCGGTGTTTTTTTATCTGTCGATGTTCCTATGAGATGGGGCGTTATTCCCGTCGGAGAATTTTAAAATATTCTGGGATCAAATTTCCGACCTAAAAGATAGCAAATTTCAGAGAGAATTTCTCTAAAATAGGCTAATTTCTCTCGTATTTAATGGTCGCTATTTAATGGTGTTATCGGTGATATTTGTGAAATATTCAGCGATGAAATGGTACATTAAATAGAAAAGCACGAATCCTTTCAGGGTTACCAGGGATAGATAGTAAGGTAGGAGCCTATTGTAAGTATAATCTTCTCAGGTATCCCATTTCTCATATTCAATTTTTGCGCCAAAAGAACATACGGTAAGGTTTTTCTATTCGAGCGTTATTTTATCAATTTATTTTTGAAAAGCATCCAGTTTTTTGGAGCAAAATATAGTTAATGAAAACTACCTTTTTTTATATTTCTATGGTAAGCTATATCAAGATAAAATAGGTTATATATAGAGATTAGAGATCTAAAGCCGTAAAGGGGCGGAAACTAACCTTTACGGCTTTTTCATTTTTTGAGGTGAGTTAAACATGAGTAGATTAAAACCGTTAAAGATGGGCGAGCTTTCAATCGAGACTCCGATTTTTCAAGGCGGAATGGGGGTAAGGGTTTCCTCTTCGTCGCTGGCTTCTGCTGTTTCAAACGAAGGAGGTCTGGGTGTCATCGCCGCGGTTGGTCTCGGAGAAGACGATAGAATTCTGGCCGATTTCAAGCGCCGCTCCTGTGATTCCCTGGTTAAGATTATACGCAAGACGCGAGAATTGACGAGGAATCCTTTTGGAGTTAATATTATGTGCGCTTTAAGTAATTACGCTGATCTTGTGGATGCCGCTCAGCGAGAATTGATCCCCGTAATCATTTCCGGAGCCGGGCTACCTTTAAAGCTGCCTTCATTGGTTACCAACAATGTCACTAAGCTTGTGCCGATTGTTTCTTCAGCCAGGGCAGCTCGCTTGATTTGTACTGTATGGCTTAGGAGATATAAGCGTCTTCCGGACGCCGTAGTTGTGGAGGGCCCTTTGGCCGGAGGGCATCTTGGTTATAGCCTGGAGGAACTGGCCGATGACCGGAATTTTAACTTACGCAAGATATTTCAGGAAGTTATTGACGTAGTGCGCGAATTTGACCGGGAGGGACATATTCCGGTTATCGCAGCTGGAGGAATATTTGACGGAAAGGATGTCGCAGATATGATTAATCTTGGCGCTTCCGGAGTGCAGGTGGCCACACGTTTTGTCTGCACTTATGAATGTGATGTTGCGCAGGCTTACAAGGATTCCTTTATCGCGGCCAAAAAAGAAGACATAGTCGTCATTAAAAGCCCGGTGGGAATGCCGGGAAGAGTAATTAATAATGATTTTGTCAGAAGGATAAGTTCTGGAGAAAGAATCGACTTTGGTTGTGACTACCATTGCCTGGCGACTTGCAACCCAACTAAGGTTAATTACTGTATTGCCAAGGCATTGATCAATGCCTCTCGAGGAGAAATGGATAAAGGGTTTGCCATGTGCGGAAGTAATGTTTTCCGTGTAGATAAGATCGTTTCTGTTAAAGAGTTGATGGCGGAGCTGAGAATTGACGCATCTGGTTCTTTGGCAGGAACTGCAAAAACTGTAAAAGAATAATCTTGAGATAACGCCGCCGATAACAATGGTAGAGGAAACAGGGGGTGGATAAATAGGAGGGATCATGGCATATCGCGGAGAAGGTTTCGGCAACGGGGGTTACGGCAATAACTACAAGCGGATGAATAAGGCAGTTTGTTCGGATTGTAAAAAGGAGTGTGAAGTTTTCTTCAAGCCCAGAGAGGATCGCCCTGTTTACTGCAAGGAGTGTTTTGCCAAGCGTAGAAACAAGGCAGGTAATAATAACTTGACAAATGGCAAATAAGTGCTAAACTATTATCATAGTAGAGATTAGAAGTCTTAAGCCGCAAGGAGTAGGAAATCTAGCCTTGCGGTTTTTTGTTTTTGGTGTCATTGTTTGCTTCGTTAGAAATCAATATCTAGCATGCGAAAATGATAGGGATTTTTAACGTTTACTATAATTCTTAGGGAAGGAGGCAGCAAACAATGGTAAAAGGTTCAGTAAAGTGGTTCAGTGATCAAAAAGGTTATGGATTCATTACCCCTGAAAATGGAAATGATGTGTTTGTTCATCATAGCTCGATCCAGGGAGAAGGATACAAGTCTTTAGCTGAAGGCCAGCAGGTGGAATTTGAAATCACCAAAGGCCCTAAAGGCGACCAGGTTACGAATGTAGTCAAGTTATAACCTGAAAGCAGCAAAAAGGCCCGGCATCCATAAAGAGCCGGGACTTTTCTTTTAATCGCCTGGTTTTAAAAGCGGTTTATTAAGGAAGAAAGGATAATTATGCATACGGGTAAGATCAAGAAAATAATAAGCGATAGGGGATTTGGGTTCATCAACGATACGGACGGAAGGGAATTATTTTTTCACCAGAGTAGCCTAATTGATACAAAACTTTCTGACCTCAGCGAAGATACGCAGGTAGAGTTTGATATCGAGAACAGTCCTAAGGGCCCGTGCGCCATCAATATACATGTTATAAAAGCGCAATAAAATAATATGAAGATAGTGTTTATCGAACCTCGCGCCCAGAAAGCTAATGTTTATAGCAAGCTATCTATTGAATTTCATGGATAGAGCTGGCTGTAGTACCGTCTGTATAGGGTTTGAATCGATAAATCCTATGACGCTTAAGGCTTATAAAAAGAATCAGACCATTGACGATATCGTACGCGCTATCCGCTCCATACGTAAAAACAAGATAGAAATATATGGGATGTTCGTTTTGGGTGGAGAGGACGATAGTAAAGAAACGATATGGGAAACTCTTAAATTTGCTATCAAGCAAAAGATAGATGCTATACAGATGATGGTGCTTACGCCTTTTCCCGGAACAAAGGTCTATGATGATCTTATAGCACAAAAGAGGTTTTTAATACCGACTGGGACCTTTATGACGGCCAGCACGTAGTTTTTAACCGAGAATGCTATCCGCCAGGCAGCTGCAGCTTAATGTCTTAAGCGCCTATACAGAATTTATTCTTTCTCTAAGTTCTTTGCGTTTCTTTTTAAATTCAATTTCCGTAATGCGTTCTTTCGTTTTATGGGGTATAGGATTATCCGCGAATGGACTGATCGTAACAATGCTATGTGCTGGATAGTCGGAAAAGGATAGATATCAAAAAAATAAAAACCTCCTGTAAAGGAAGAAAGTGTAAATTTCCTCACTGCAAGCAGATTTTAAGCATTTATAACCACGAAATATACTGTCATGTTCATCTCAGGCAATTTGGCCAGATCAGTAAAAAAGCAGCTTCCTTGAAAAAATGCGGTAGTTCTTAAAAAGATAGCGCTATGTAGGTGTGGTTTCATCCATAAGGGCAAATAAAGGAGAAGCTAAAATGAAAAGCTGTATGAGATGCGGGAATAAGCTACAACACAATTACTTGGTAACATTTTTCAAAGTGATAAAGGAGAAAAAAGAAAGATTGATAGTTTGTTTGAAATGCAGGGATATTTTAAAGGAAGGAGAACTAAAGGTATAGGTTGTAGGATCAGGGTTCCTAGTTTTAAACGCGGAGCAAGAATTCTGAGAGTTGTAAAGTTAAATTGAAGGAGGGTTAATTAAGTAGGATTAAGTCCTGGGTTCGAGTCCCGTCAGGGATCCCAGTAATATCCCCCTCGACGGGAGAGGCAAATGAATGATAGCGTTGATTCTTGGATAGGATCAGCGCTATTTTTATGTCCTAGGGAGCTAAAGAGTTAGGGAATTGTTCCCGTTGGTAAAACTGCAATAATTGACCTTATCTTTAGAAATATCATTTTCCTTAAAAGAAATGGTTCCCATTGCTATTTTTGTAAGAAAACGCTTTCTTTTTTCGTTGGCTTAGCCTTGTTTTTCCTTATTTATATAGCATACTTAACTCAAAGCCCGGTAGGCTAAGATGAAAAGAGCAAAGAGTTTAAAAATTATATCGATTATTCTTTGCGGCTTGTTTGTTTTTCAGCAATCCGGTTTTGCCCAGGTTGCTGCACTTGAGCTGGATGTTGTTTCTTATTTTACTCTCACCGGTAACGCGCTTTCGCCGGATAAATTCCGGCCCCTGCATTTAAGATCGGTATCTTTTAGCATCGTTAATAATAAACTGGGGTTGGTCCTGGATAAAGGAGACGCCAAGGATGTTTCTTCACAAGAAATAAAAGACACCACTAGGGATCTGCTCAGCTATTTTTTAACCGGCGTTACCTTGCCTGATAATATCTTTTGGGTTAACCTGCGGCCGGACTCTCCGGATAAAATTATCGATCCATTGTTGGCTAAAACCGAAGTCGGCCGGATTCTTCTGGAGGCAGATTTGCAATTAAAGAAGGATACCGCTGAAGCCACTAGTCCGGCTACCTCTGAAGGCAGGGAGTATTGGGATAAGCTTTATAAGAAAGCGGGAGAAATTTACGGCAGTCAGAATGTCTCTATCCCGACTTTAACCCGTCCTTGGATTGTCCCGGATGAAATAATTATCGGCGAGTCAACTGGTTCGGCCTACATTTACAAGGCCTCGCTGAAGGTTATGCTGGAGCAGGATTATTTAAAAGGCGATGCGGTTTATTCTTTCGGAGACCCCCGACAGAAACAACTTAATGAATATTCATCTCAGCTTATCCGGGAAGAAATTCTTCCCAAGTTGACCAGGCGGATCAACAATTCCAGGAGGTATGCCGCTCTCCGGCAGGTTTATTATTCTCTTATTTTGGCTCAGTGGTTTAAAGCCAGAAATCAGGGTAAGAATGTTCCGTATGCCGGATTGATTAACCGAATGGATCTGACTAATCTTCAGACCCCCATTCCGTATTCAGTCGATACCTACTTTAACGCCTATAAAGATAACTTCGCTAAGGGTCAATACAATATCAAAGAACCGGTATATACGCCTTATGGGCAGTCAGTTAGGAGTTATTTCTCGGGAGGGATGATCTTGGTTCCGCAAGATAGTCAATTCGCCCGGGAATTGGCTATGCCGGTGGGAACTGCTGGGAATAAGGCAGTTTTACCTGTTGCTCCCGGCATGGATAGGTATGATAATCTGAAAATAGAAGTTAATGCTGAGGATGGGTTGGAAATAGATGATGTCAAGAGGCAGGCGGAGGAGTCCGAGAGCTCAATAGACGAAGGGATCGAGGATGAGCGTTTCTCTAAAAGAGACGATTTCGATTTCTCCGGTAATCCTAATCTTAGGGTTGTTAATAATTCCGGAGAAGAAATTTTTATGTGGGAACTTGTGGTTGCGCAGATGATGTGGTTTGAAGCGGCAGTGCTGGTAAAACACCGTAATTATTTGAAATCCAAATTGAGTAGTCCGCCGCTAGTTTATTATATCGGCATTGGTTTTCCGGATAACAGAAAGTGTGACCGAGGAACAGGGCTGATGCAGATGGTAGGCATTGATGTGGCTATTCCACTCATTGAGACTGATTTTGGTACTTTGATCGGAGCGGACCGCGCAAATTTCAATTTCCAGGAATTTCAAAATGGTATCCGGATTAACCTTTCTCGGGTATATGATCCTAAAACAGGAAAGTCGGTCGTTGATACCTTGCGGTTCCGTGAGTTTTCGGAAGGTAAATTCGAGGCGGTATTTGTTTACAAAGGGGTCGAGAGAAAAGTCATAGTCTATGCTAATCGCGATCTCATGAAAGAAGATTTTATTCCGGAGGAAATACAGGGAGGGTTTAACGTATTGACGTTCAACGGAGCGGGTTATTATGCTACGGAGAATACTGCGTCGGAGATGCTGAAATTACTTATTCCGGGTAACGGGTTTATCTTTATCGGGTCAGATGATAAAGAGTTATATAGCAGGAGGGAGAATTCTTCCGAATTTAAACAATCTTTTAATCCTAACCAAGGAAGGAATATTTGGAGATATTTAAAAAAAGCTGGCCATTTTTCCATGCAATCCATAGGGGTTTATAGTGATTACGGCGGCGAGAGAAGTGTCTGGTGTGTGAGTAAAGACGATAATTCTCCGAAGTTTGTTTCTCGAAGAGACTCATCAGCTTTATCTCCAACCGCTCCCGGCGGCATTGATTTCCGTTCGCTTCCTATCGTTACGCGTTCCATGGACAGTTTGACCGCCAGCATACAGTTAATGCCCCGTGTCGGTCTGCAGCGGATAGACCTGGTTAAGGAGTGGTTGGATATAGAGCATTTGGTCAATTCGGGGATTACTCCTTCGGCTGAGCGTTTGAAGGAATATTTTGCCGCAAGTTATGTTAGCGGTAACCTGGATAGCGATGCTGGAAAGATGCTCTCCTGTATTTCGGATATCTTAAGGATGGAAGAGCAGAGCTGTGATTCGGCTGATCCGGTGTTAAGGGAGATGCTTGTAGTTTTGGGATCCGGAAGCGCAAAAAGCCTGAACTTGGTTTTTACCAGTTAAAAGGGATGCTATCTTTTAGTCCTGAAAAGGGTCGGACAAAACGGACAAACTCTGATGGGAACTATCTCTCTAAAGGCACAATTGTTCTTATATTGGCTATAAATATACCGTAATATATGCTTATAAATACCGTGCGGTTGCCATTCGTTTCATATTAGTACTTCCCTTAAATTTCATAATTCATTGCAATGTGTAATTTCAGTAATGATTGCTTGACAAATAACACAGATGTGGTAATCTAACTGTGTAGTTAAAAAGATTAGAAGTCTTAGGCCGCGAGGATTAGGAGATCTAACCTTGCGGTTTTTTATTTGCGGTCATTGTTTGCCTGTTAGAAGTTCATGTCTATAGAGGGAAAAGTGATGCAGATTTCTAACAGTTTACTATAATTTAAAGGGGAAGGAGGTAGCAAACAATGGCAAAAGGATCAGTGAAATGGTTCAGCGATCAGAAAGGTTATGGATTCATCACTCCTGAAAACGGCAACGATGTATTCGTGCATCACAGCGCAATTCAAGGTGAGGGATATAAGTCTTTAGCTGAAGGTCAGCAGGTGGAATTTGAAATCACCAAAGGGCCCAAAGGCGATCAGGCTGTTAACGTAGTCAAATTATAACCTAAACAGCAAAAGGCCCGGCTATAATATATTTAGTACGGGCCTTTTGTTTTAACCGAGTCTTTTTTCAGGTCAGAAACACAATTTTGCAGGGGGGCGGGTTGGGATTATGAAACAGTCGATATCTTCGATCGGCATATGGATAGTGGGGGCTACATTGATCATAGTATTATTCCTGGTCATGGCTTTCCTATCGTTGATACTTTATCCATTTGATAAAAAGCGCAGGATTGTCCATGCCCAGTGCTTCTGGTGGGCGGATGCCCTTATAGCTTTCAATCCTTATTGGGATGTGCAGGTCGGAGGTCTCGAGAATATCGACCACAAAAGGACATACGTCGTTGTGTCCAACCATCAGAGCCTGGCCGATATTGTATTGATGTACAAGACGAAGATGCAGTTCAAATGGGTAGCCAAGGATGCCCTTTTCAAGATCCCGATCTTAGGCTGGAATATGAGGCTTGCCCGTCATATAAGGCTCAAGCGCGGCAACCTATCGAGCATTAAAAGAGTTTATAAAGAAGCCGGGGGATGGCTGCGCAAGAAGGTCTCGGTTGTATTTTTCCCGGAAGGGACCAGGAGCGATAATGACGGAATAGGCGAATTTCAGAACGGGGCGTTCAAGCTGGCCATAAAAGAAAAGGTCCCTATCCTGCCTGTTTTAATCGAAGGGACGAGAAACGCTATCCCAAAAGGAAGCTGGAGGTTTACAACCAAGAGAACCTGTGCAATAAAAGTATTCCCTCCCATAGAAACTCTCGGTCTTGCGGCAAGCGATTTTATCCGCCTGCGCGAACAAGTCAAAGTGCAGTTATCCTGAAGTATTAACTTCATAAATTAAGGCAGAACGATGCTGGAGAAAAGTCTAAAAAAAAGAGTCCTTAAGGCCCAGAAGAGCGAGCTCACCGAGCATATAATCTATAAGAAGCTTGCCGCCATCGTGAAGTCAAAAGACCATGCCGGCATCCTAGAGCGCATATCCGCCGAGGAGTTCGCCCACTATGAATTCTTTAAAAGCGTTACACAGGACGAAGTCCGGCCCGATCGTTTCAAGATATTTTTCTACGTTTTTGTCTCCCGTATTTTCGGTTTGAATTTCGGGCTCAAGCTCATGGAAAAAGGCGAAGACCTTGTCCAGGATACCTATGACGGCGATCTGAAGGACATTTCTCCCAAGTTCGAACAGATAGTAAAGGATGAGAATAGGCACGAGAACGAGCTGATCAGTCTGATTAACGAAGAGCGCCTCAAATATGTCAGCTCTATGGTGTTGGGGCTGAATGACGCCTTGGTGGAGCTAAGCGGGGCCCTGGTGGGTTTTACCCTTGCGCTCCAGAAGACAAGGCTTGTGGCTATCGTGGGTTTGATCACGGGGATCGCCGCCTCATTATCCATGGCGGCCTCGGAGTATCTTTCCACCAAGCAGGAGGAGACAGACAAAAATCCCCTCAAGGCGAGTGTGTATACCGGGATTGCCTATGTGGGGGCGGTTGTACTGCTTGTGCTGCCTTATTTTCTGTTCGAGAATATATTTCTTTGCCTTGCCCTGGTTATTTTCGATATGCTTCTTTTGATATTCATTTTTACTTTTTATATATCGGTCTCCAAGGGGCTTGATTTCAGGAAGCGTTTTCTGGAGATGGGCTGCATCAGCCTGGGCGCGGCGATAATCAACTTCTCCATCGGTTTGGTCATAAGGAATGTTTTCGGGATAGATATCTGAGACAACTTAGGAATAAGTTATCTTATCTCCCCGGCAGATTATTTCTGCCGGGGATTTTTTGGTCTTAGCCATTGACAGGGCAGGCATGCTTTGGTAAACTAATTAGAAATATTTTCTATTTACGAAAAAAGCGCATGGATAAATACTTGAACAGATTAAAAGAGGGCGGGTTCAAACTTACCCCGCGCAGGCAGGCGATCATCAAGCTCTTTTTGGCCTGCGACAGCCATCTGACAGCCGAGGATGTATGGGGCAGGCTCAAGAAGAAGTTCGACCGTTGCGGGCTGCCCAGCGTATACCGTAACTTAGAGAGCCTTGTAAAGTGCGGCATCCTGACGAGGATACAGCAGTTTGACCGCAGGAGGCATTACGGCCTTTGTTCGGCCGCGCACGGGGATTATCATCACCATCATATAACATGCATCAAATGCGGCAGGGTGGATGAGATAAAGGACTGCGCGATCAAGGATATGAAAAAGATCAAGGGTTATAAAGTGATCAGTCACTTTATGCAGGTAAACGGCGTATGCGCCGCCTGCTCCAAGGGGTAAATTTTTTTTAAACAGGAAACAGAAATAAGTTCTGTTTGTAAAAGGAGGAAAGATGCGTTCAGCAATGATTCTTGGCATACTTACAGTTTTTATCTTTATGCTCTCGGCAGTTTCCTGCGCGGATGAAGCGGATATCCAGGAGACGCTCCGCCGGATGCAGGCCCGTATCGAGGCCTTGGAAAAGAAGGTAGCCGACCAGGATTCTTATATTGCCAAGCAGAAAGAGGAGTCTTCCGAGCAGCAGGAGAAGATCTCCCAGTATGAGTCACAGCTCTCCCGCTTCGAGGAGAAACTCCACCGTGTCCCCAGCAAGCCGATTGAACTGATGGAGGATCTTGAGCTCGGGATAGGCGGCACGATGATCGTCCAGGGCACTAACAATAGCAATTACCGGGACGGACAGACCGGGAAAGAAGGCCGGGCCGATGCTTCTTATTCGGCTGATGTCACCTTATCCAAAGAGTTCAGAGAGGTTAACGGCAGGGCATTTGTGCATCTTGAGGCGGGGCAGGGCGCGGGCCTGGAGGAAAACCTTAGCTTATACAGTAACGTCAACCGTGACGCCGGGGACAGCGACGCCAAGGTCGAGGTAACGGAGTTTTGGTATGAACAGAATTTATTCAACAATAAAGTCGCCGTGACCTTCGGCAAGCTTGACCCGGGGGCATATTTTGACCAGAACGAGGCAGCCAATGACGAGACTACGCAATTTCTGGGCAGGATATTCCGTAACTCCCCGGTAATCGAGTTTCCCGATAATACCGGCGGTATCCGTTTGGCCTATCTTCCTGCGGAGTGGCTGGAATTGGGGTATGGGGTCTTCGACGGCAACAGCGATTGGGAGAAGATCGGGGATAACCTGTTTAATATAGGGCAGGTTTCTTTCAAGACGAATTTCTTTAAGCTCCCCGGCAACTACCGTTTTTACGCCTGGAATAACAATACCAACCACACTAAATGGACGGATAGCGCAAAGAACAAGGAGGCAGCTTACGGCTTCGGCCTGAGTTTTGACCAGAAGGTCAATAATATCGTGACGCTCTTTACGCGTTACGGCTGGCAGGATGGGGATGTATATAATCCGGATATAACCGCCTCAGACGGATCGAATTACTCCCTGGAGCAGTCCTGGAGTGCGGGTTTTCAGGTAGAAGGTTCGGCCTGGGGCAGGGATAATGATGTTTTCGCTTTTGCCGTGGGTCAGGTCATGCCTTCCGACGAATACAAGAAGGCCAATAACCTGCGTGCGAAGACAGAAGGGCATCTTGAGGCATATTACAGGATACATATTAACGACCATTTGTCTGTCAGCCCGGACTTCCAGTATATCTGGAATCCGTTCGGCAAGGATGTAGCCGATAATACCGGCGGTATCTTTATCGGGGGGATGAGGGCGCAGGTTGATTTCTAAATAAAAGGAGAGGGTTTATGTTCAGGAGGCTGGCAGGTGTTTTGTTTATCTTCTTTATAGGAACTTCCTGTGCCTTTGCCCAGCAGGATAAGGCCAGGCTGGAGGTTATTACGACATTGTTCCCGACCTATGATTTTGCCAGGCAGGTCGGCGGGGAGAAGGTAAATGTTTTTTTGCTGCTTCCCCCGGGTGTCGAGGCGCATGCCTTTGAACCGAAGCCGCAGGATGTAGTAAGGATCAACAAGGCGGATGTGTTTATCTATACCGGCAGGTACATGGAGCCGTGGGTAGAGGATCTGTTAAAAGGCGTTTCCAACAAGAAACTTGTTGTAGTCGATTCAAGCCGGGGAATAGATCTGATGGACGAAAGAGACCACGATGAAGATGACCATGACGAAGAGGAGGAAGGAGGACATCATCACCATGGGGGCAAGGACCCGCACATCTGGCTTGATCTTGCCAACGCGCAGATAATGGTGGATAATATTGCCGGCGCCCTTGCAGAAAAGGACCCGGCCAATAATGATTTTTACCTGGAAAACGCCCGGGAGTACAAAATCAAGCTGGCGGATCTTGACCGCCGGTTCAAGGAGACGCTTGCTACCGCCAAACATAAGACGATTATTTACGGCGGGCATTTTGCCTTCGGGTATTTTGCGAAGCGCTACGGCCTGGAGTACGACTCTCCGTATGAGGGTTTTTCTCCCAATGCCGAGCCGAGCCCCAGGGCGATCGCGGAGTTGATCGATAAGCTGAATGCCTCCGGGATAAAATATATTTATTATGAAGAACTGCTTGATCCCAAGGTTGCTCGGGCAATCGCGCAGGAGACAGGCGCCAGGCTTGAGCTCCTGCACGGAGCGCATAATCTCAGTAAAGACGGATTGAAAAAAGGGGTGACCTTTCTCGATGTCATGGAGGATAACCTCAAAAAGTTAAAGGCGGGGCTGGAGTGTCGTTAAATATCATTGAAGTAAAAGATCTTAGCGTGCGTTATGGGGGGGTAGAGGCGCTTGCGCGTATCTCCTTCGGCATCGAATCCGGGGATTATATCGGTATCGTTGGGCCTAACGGTTCGGGAAAGACTACCCTGGTCAAGGCTATCCTCGGGTTAGTGCCCTCCGAAGGTGAGATTCTTTTCCGCGGCAAGGGGCTGTCCGAGTTTACCTGTAATAACCATATCGGTTATCTGCCGCAGAAGATGTCTTTTCTCGACCAAAGATTTCCGGCGACAGCCAGAGAGATTGTTGTCTCGGGAGTGTATTGCTGCAAGAAGTTCCCCAAGCGCCTTGCGCGGGAGGACTATAAGGCGGCGCATCAGGCGATGGAAATACTGGGGGTGGCCAACCTTGCCGGCCGGCCGATCGGCAAGCTTTCCGGGGGGCAGCAGCAGCGTATCTTGCTGGCTCGGGCCCTGGTGCATCATCCCGGGCTGCTGATCCTGGATGAGCCGACCGTTGCTCTTGATCCGCAGTCAAGGGAGTCGTTCTATTCTGTCGTGCGCGGGCTTAACAAGGAACACGGCGTAACCGTCCTGCTTATCTCACATGACTCCGGGACAATAGGCAAATACGCCTCAAAACTGCTTTATTTGGACAGGCGGATTATATTCTACGGGGACTTCGAAGAGTTTTGCAAGTCTCCGCAGATGTCGGATTATTTCGGAGAAGGGCAGCATGTTATCTGCCACAGGCATTGATATGATGGATATACTCTCACAGATTCAGGAGGTTTGCCGTTACGCCTTTCTTCAGCGCGCGATCATCGCCGGATGTTTTATGGCCCTGGGGTGTTCGTTCCTGGGGATTTTTCTGGTTCTGCGCAGGTTCTCCCTGATTGGAGACGGGCTCGCCCACGTGAGTTTTGCCACAGTTGCCATCGGCCTCCTGCTTAATACCCAGCCCATAGTGGTTTCTGTGCCTCTGGTTGCCCTTGCCTCGCTCGCCATTCTGAGCCTGAGCGAAAAGGCGGGGATGTACGGGGATGCGGCCATCGGTCTTGTCTCATCATTCGGCATTGCCCTGGGGGTGATTATCGCCTCTACCGCGGGAGGATTTAACGTCGATCTTTTTAGTTATCTCTTCGGGAATATCCTTTCGGTGAGCTCTCTGGAGGTCTGGATGACCGTCGGTATTTCCCTGTTGGTTGTTCTGATAACTATGCTTTTTTACCACGATTTGTTTGCGATTACCTTCGACGAAGACTACGCGCACGTCTCCGGGATAAAGGTGAGAATGGTCAATAAGATTCTGATTATTCTTACCGCGCTGATCGTTGTCTTGGGGATAAAAATTGTCGGGACGATGCTGGTCTCCAGCCTGATTGTTTTGCCTGCGATATCCGCCCTGCAGGTTATGCGCAGTTTCCGCGGCGCAATCGCCTTGGCCGGGATATTTGCGATCGCTTCGGTGATCATCGGTATTTTCATCTCCTATATCCTGAATTATCCTTCGGGAGGCACTATCGTCATGGTCAATTTCATCTTCTTTTTCGGTTCATTCTTCCTGGGCAGATTGAGGAGTTAAGACGCGCCCCTGCCGGTAAACCCATTGCAAATATAAGAGCCGTGATATGTTTAAATTTAGTCCCCGCCAGGGCGGCGGATTACGAACGGATACCCAAGATCATCGATGGCGCATGGTTACAGACAAATGACTGGAGTGAAAATGAAGAACAGGTTCAGCGTGATAAAAGAGCATTTTGAGCGGGAAGCCGCGGTGTTCGACAAGAATTTTGCCAGGTTCGCCCCGCGTTATGCGGAGGTGATCGAGGCGTTGGTTTCGTCGCTGCCATTCCCTAAGGGCAGACGGATAAGCGTGGCAGACCTTGGCTGCGGGACCGGCAACATAACAAAGGCTTTGTTGAAAAAATATCCCCGGGCGCATGTTACCTGCATTGACTTAAGCGGACAGATGATTAGTCTGGCAAAAGCCAAGCTGAAAGGGTGTAAAAACATCGAGTTCCATGTCGCCGACCTGCGGGAATTCAAGTTCGGCAGATACGACGCGGTGATATCTTCCCTGGTCATGCATCATTTCGAGAAAGGCGACAAGAAGGCGTTTTACAGGAAGATCTACGATTGCCTTAAAAAAGGCGGCGTGTTCTATAACGCGGATATAACCCTGGCCTCAAACAGGTATTTACAGCTTATGTATATGGAGAAGTGGTTGGAATTCTTGCGTAAAGGATGCTCGCCCGCCGAGATAAAACGTATGCTCAATAACCACAAGAGAGAAGACCGGCCGGCAAGCCTGATGAAAGAGATGCAGACGCTTGCCAAAGCCGGGTTTAAGGATATTGATGTGATATATAAGTGGTATTATTTCTCGGTTTACGGAGGGGTGAAATAGGCTAAATCCAGTCTGCGGTGATTGGCGGGTTCGCGCAGATGGTTGGAGCTAAATGCGGCGGCGGCAGGATTATTATCGGCAAGAACAACATTTTCCGCGAGTACGTTACGATAAATTCCTCAAGTTCCCCGGAGAAAGAGACCGCCATAGGGGATAATAACTTTCTTATGGCGTTCTCCCACGTCGCCCATGAAGATGGCGCTCAACCAGATAAAAGATATAGATTCCAGGCACGCGCAGGAGATCATTGATTTTGTTTCGGCATCTAAAAGAGGGGTCTCCGGATACAAGCGCGGCACGCTGCTGGAGAAATTATTCCTGGATTATCCTTATTTCATCAGGTCGAAGATCGAAACTTACGATTTAATCTACAAGGATTTTCCTCCGCTTCCCGCCAAGGCGGCTTAATCTTTCCTCAGGATAAAAGCGCGGTTATATTTTATGTGAACCGTTGCGCGGCGTTCCGGGAGGGCATAAACGCCGCCGTGAATTTTATATAACCGAAATATCGTTTATAGTGTATAATAATTTCTTAGGGAAGTGTCGTCCTAAGATTTTATACCTTCGCCGTTTGGAATCCCCCCGGCCTTAAAATCAGGAGCCTGTATTGCCTTTAAAGCCTCTCCAAGATTATATCTTTCCCCTTAAAATGCGTCTGAGCGCTTTTCTGGCTTCAAATAGCGGCGCCGAGGAAGCGCCCCTTCGCGCCGAACTTTTCAGTATCGAACAGTTTAAAACGCACGCCAAAAACCTCGCCCAGGGGCACTCGGTAAGCTACAAAAAAGGGAGGAATAGGCTCTTACTGCGGCTGAAGAAGAATGAAAAGGTCCTTGCCGAGATCCATGAACTGCTCAATGAGACCGGTAAAACCAAGCGCAAGATTTCCCCCGCTGGGGAATGGCTTCTTGATAATTATTACCTCATTGAGGAGCAGATCAGGCTTGCCCAGAAATACCTTCCCGAAAATTACATCCGCGAATTACCTTATCTTTCCGAAGGCCCGCTTGCCGGTTACCCGCGCGTTTATGAGCTGGCGATGGAACTTGTCTCTCACGGCGACGGGCGGCTGGACAGCCAGGGCCTTACGGAATTTGTCACGGCTTATCAAAGCGTCAGCTGCCTGAAGCTCGGCGAACTCTGGGCTATCCCGATCATGTTAAGGCTGGCGCTGATCGAGAACTTAAGGCGCGTTTCTTCCCGCCTGATCGTGGCGCAGACGGAAAGGGATAAGGCGAATTATTGGGCGACGCGCATCCTGGAGGTTTCGGCCAAAGATACCGACGGGGTGATCTTTGAAATCGCGGCGATGTCCAGGGCCAATTTGTTATTATCGGATGCCTTTGTCGCGGAATTCACCCGGCGCCTGCACGGCCAAAGCCAGGCGCTTAATCTTCCTTTTACCTGGTTGGAAAAGAAACTTTCGGAACAGGGGGAGACCCTTGACAGGATTATCCGGGCGATCAGCCAGAAACAAGCGGCGGACCAGGTTTCGATTGCCAATACGATCGGAAGTTTACGCCTTTTGGGGACTACCGATTGGCATGATTTTGTCGAGGCGCTCAGTGTAGTCGAAAAAGTCCTGGGCCAGGACCCTTCGGGGGATTACCGCCTGATGTCTTTTGCGACCCGCGACCGCTACCGGCATGTTATTGAGCAGCTTTCCTCCAGAAGCAAGCTTAAAGAAGAGGAGGTCGCCTCGCGGGCGGTCCGGATCGCCGGGAAGGCCAAAACGGAAAAGGGGCCCCGCCACGCCGAAGCGCACGTAGGTTTTTACCTCATTGACCGGGGGCTGGAGCGTTTTTGCCGCGAGTTGGGCCTGCGTTTATCCTGGGGCCAGTATCTGCAGGTGAAAAAAACTTTCTGGCCGTCCGTTTTATTTTTCGGAGCCATTATTTTCGCGACTCTCGCTTTGAGCGCGGGTATTTTTTACTGGATAAATCCTGGGGAGGAGATGAGCTTGCCGTGGCTCGTTTTATTCGCGGTATCGCTTTTGATTACGGTAAGCCAGACGGCGGTTTCGCTGGTGAACTGGCTTGCGATGATGCTCGTAAGCCCCCAGAATCTTCCCCGTATGGATTTTTCGGAAGGAATTCCGGAGTATGCGCATACGCTGGTGGTAGTCCCCTGCATGATCAGCGACGCGCGGACAATCGATTTGCTTCTGGAAGAGTTGGAGGTCCGGTATCTGGCGAATATCGACCAGAATACGGATTTCGCGCTGCTTACGGACTTTTGCGACGCGCCGCAGGAGACGATGCCCGAGGATGAAGCGCTTTTGAGCCGGGTCAGGGACAGGATCGAACAGCTGAATCATAAATACCGCCTGCAGAAAGATTATGTTTTTTGCCTTCTTCACCGGCCCCGCCGGTGGAATGGGCGGGAAAAAATGTGGATGGGGTATGAGCGTAAGCGCGGCAAGCTCGGGGACTTGAACGCTTTTCTCCGCGGAAAAGGAGAGGGGCGGTTCAGCGTGGTGCTTGGGGATCCCCAGAAGCTTCAGGGCGTAAAATATGTTATTACCTTGGACGCCGATACCCGGATGTCCCGTAACGCGGCGCGGGAGCTTGTGGGTGTCATCGCGCACCCTCTTAACCGGGCGGTCTATGACGATAAAAAACAACGCGTTATTTCCGGATACGGGATTCTCCAGCCCCGGGTCGAACCGAGCTATCCCGGGGAAAACCCATCGTTGTTCGTGAAGATCTTCGGAGGGGACACCGGGATCGACCCTTATACCAAAGCGGTCTCCGATGTTTACCAGGATCTTTTTTTCGAAGGGTCCTTTATCGGTAAGGGGCTTTATGATGTGGATGCTTTTGAAAGTTCCATGGAAGGGCGTTTTGCGGAAAATTCCATATTAAGCCATGACCTCCTGGAGGGGTGTTATGCCCGTTCGGCCCTGGTGACGGATGTTCAATTCTACGAGGGGTATCCTTCGGGGTATCTTAAAGATTCCAGCCGCAGGCACCGTTGGATCCGCGGGGACTGGCAGATCGCCCCCTGGTTGTTTTCTTCATTCCGCGGCCCGGGGGGAGCAAAAGTCAGGAACCCGGTTTCTTTTCTTTCGCAATGGAAGATCGCGGATAATTTCAGGCGCAGCCTTGTTTCCCCGGCGACAGTTGTTTTATTGTTATCGGGATGGATGTTTTTCCAGTCCTCCTGGGTATGGTCGGCTTCCGTGATTGCCCTGATCGGTTTTCCGCTCCTTCCGATGTCCCTGGTGGAGGCGGTGAGGAAATCCGAGCATCTGACATTCCGGACCCATTTTAGTTCGGTGCTTTCCTCATTTAAAAAGAATATCCTCCGTTTTTTCTTCTCTTTTGTTTTTCTGCTCTACGAGGCGTTTTATTGTTTGGACGCCATTGTAAGGACTTTATGGAGAATGTTGGTGTCGCGGAGGCGTTTGTTGGAATGGAGGACTTTTCTTGAAATAGAGGATTCCCTGTCTAACCGCGTTTCGGGTTACTATAAGAGCATGCTCTCGGCGCCGCTTGCCGCCGTTTTGCTGCTGGTTTGTTTCCCGCTGCTGTTTGCGCGTTTAGGCGTATTGGCCCCGGTTTTTTTGGGGCTCTGGATTATTTCCCCCGCGCTGGCTTACTGGATCAGCCAGCCCGCCCCCGCCCGCAAGATCCTGCTTTCTAAAGCGCAGAAGCTTTTCTTAAGGAAGCTTGCCCGGAGGGAATGGGCGTTCTTCGAGAATTTTGTGACCGAGAAAAGCCACTGGCTGCCGCCGGATAATTTTCAGGAAGAGCCGGTGAGCATGCTGGCCCACCGGACCTCTCCCACGAATATCGGCCTTTTGCTGCTTGCGAATCTGACGGCTTATGATTTTGGCTATCTTTCGATGGGGATGATGTTCCACCGGACGGAAAAGACCTTCGACACCCTGAATCTCATGGAAAAGTTCAGGGGGCATTTTTACAACTGGTATGATACGGAGACGCTGAAGCCCCTGGCGCCTCTTTATATTTCGTCGGTAGACAGCGGGAACCTTGCCGGGCATCTTATCGTCCTGCGCGCGGGTCTGGCGGAAATGAAATCTCAAAAGATAATTTCGGCCAAGATCTTCGACGGGCTTAGGGA
Source organism: Candidatus Omnitrophica bacterium UBA6249 (assembly GCA_002441305.1). Lineage (GTDB taxonomy): Bacteria > Omnitrophota > Gorgyraeia > Gygaellales > Profunditerraquicolaceae > UBA6249. Next base: position 4,856 of record DJVT01000014.1, on the reverse strand, counting down.
TACCCTGGAGATATTGTATCAAAGCGTGGCGGAGCTTGAGAAAGGCCAAAAAACCAATGTTGCCGCTTCCCTTAAGGGGATTTCCGAAAAGATCGGGCAATTTCAGCAAAAGAGCGGGTTTTCCCCCGTGCTCCTTTCGGAAGTTTATATGTTTCTGCGCCAGGTTTCAACGGATATCTCAAAAGTTTTGACGGGCCTGGATCATAAACGTTACGAGCAAGGGAAAAAATGGGCGCGCACCTTCGAGCGGCAGTGTTACGACTTTTTAGAGGATTTGTCCTTTATCGCTCCCTGGATCCTGCTTGCCCCGGAGATGCCGGGGATGTGGGATGGAGGGGATGAGAAGCAGCAGGAGCGGCTCGCCCGGCTCCGGGAGGCCCTGCGGGATCTGGATGAGATTCCCGCGCTCGGGGAAGTGGCCAGGATCGAGCAGAAACTGGTCCCGCTTATCGAGGAGATTACGGGGGCGATGCCCGTTACGGATGATGAGTCGAAAAGGGCCCTGGAATGGTTTTTAAAACTTCGCGACACGATCCGGGACGCCGGGACGCGCTCTGCCGAAAGGATCAAGGCGATCGATTACATCGTGCTGCGGTGCAATGAGATCTCCGCCATCGAATACGGGTTTCTTTATGATAAGGCAACGCACCTTCTTTCGATCGGATACAATGTTGGCGAGCACAAGGTTGACCGGGGTTGTTATGACCTCCTGGCGTCGGAGGCGCGGTTCTGCAGTTTTGTCGCCATCGCCCAGGGAAAAATGCCCCAGGACCATTGGTTCAAGCTCGGCCGGATGATCGCCAAATGCGAAGGGGATCCCGTGCTGGTTTCCTGGGGCGGGTCGATGTTCGAATATTTGATGCCTCTTTTGGTGATGCCGGCTTATGCGGGGAGCCTGCTGGACCGGACCTACAAGTCCGCGGTCAGCGGCCAGATGCGGTACGCGGATAAGAACAACATCCCCTGGGGCATCTCGGAGTCCTGCTACAATAAGATCGACACGAATATGGTGTATCAGTATCACTCCTTTGGTGTCCCGGATATGGGTTTTAAAAGGGGCCTTGCGGAGGATCTGGTAGTGGCTCCATACGCCTCGATGCTGGCGCTGATGGTGGAGCCGGAGAAGGCCTGCGAGAACCTCCAGCGGTTATCTTCAGAAGAAGGGGCGGGAGGGGTTTACGGGCTTTACGAAGCGATCGATTATACCCCCGCGCGCCTTGCCCCGGATGAAACCCGGATGGTCGTGAAATCCTACATGGCGCATCATCAGGGGATGAGCTTATTATCCCTGGCTTACGTGTTGCTGGGCCGCCCGATGCAAAGAAGGTTTCTCTCCGAGCCGATGTTTAAATCGGCCGAGCTTCTTCTTCAGGAGCGCGTTCCGGTCGCCGAGCCTTTCCTTTATGATTTTGAAGTAACCGGGATGCTCCGGAAATTCGGTGATAAGGAAACTCTCTTGAGGGTGTTTACGACCCCCCGGACCCCGGTGCCTGAAGTCCACCTTTTATCTAACGGCCGCTATCATGTGATGGTTACCAACGCCGGAGGGGGCTACAGCAGATGGCAAAATCTCGCCGTGACGCGGTGGCGCGAGGACGCGGCCCTGGATAACGACGGGACATTTATTTATTTCAGGGATGTGGAGTCCGGACAATTCTGGTCGTCGGCGTATCAGCCTACGCAGAAAAGCCCCAAGAACTATGAAGCTTTGTTCTCCCAGGCCTGGGCGGAGTTCAAGCGCCGGGATTACCAGATCGAGACGCATACCGAGATCGCGGTCTCCCCGGAGGATGACATCGAATTGCGCCGGGTGACGCTCACCAATCGTTCCCGCAACAAGCGCATCATTGAAGTGACCAGCTACGCCGAAGTAGTTTTAAACGATCCGGTAAGCGACAAAGACCATCGGGCATTCAGCAATCTCTTTGTGCAGACTGAAATTATCAAGTCCCATCAGGCGATCCTTTGCCGGCGCCGCCCGCGCTCGGATAAGGAAATATTCCCCCAGATGCTGCATTTAATGGCGGTCCACGCCAACGCGGTGGCGGGCGCTTCATATGAAACGGACCGCGGTAATTTTATCGGGCGGGGCCGCACCCTGGCGGATCCCGCGGCGATGCAGGGGGCCGGACAGCTTTCTGACAGCGAGGGTTCAGTGCTGGATCCGATCGTTTCGATCCGCAGCCGCATTGAACTGGAGCCGGATGAATCGGCGGTGATCGATTATGTGACCGGGATATGCGAGAGCCGGGAGTGCGCGCAGGCGCTCATGGAAAAATACCGGGACCGGAACCTTGCCGACCGTGTTTTTAACCTCGCCTGGACCCAGGGGCAGGTCGCCTTGCAGCAGATCAACGCCACGGAGGCATCCGCCCAGCTTTACGGCCGCCTGGCAAGCGCGATTTTATACGCCAGTTCCACCTGGCGCGCGGGCGCCAGCATCCTGCGGCGGAATAACCGCGGCCAGCCCGACCTTTGGGGCTACAGCATTTCCGGTGACCTGCCGATTGTCTTGGTGCGCATTGAGAACCAGGACAACATCGACCTGGTGGTGCAGATGATGCAGGCGCATTCCTATTGGCTGATGAAAGGCCTGGCGGTCGATCTCTTGATCTGGAATGAGGACAGCTCGATCTACCGCGACAGCCTGGGAGAAAAAATCAACGGGTTGATCGACGCTAATACCAAAAACAGGACGGGGTGCGACGGTGGGATCTTTTTAAGGCGCGCCGATCAGATGTCGGATGAAGACCGCGTCCTGATGCAAACGGTCGCCCGGGTCATCATCTCCGACCGCGGGGGGACGCTGGCGGAACAACTGGAAGACATGTCCCAGCCCAAGTCCAATTTCCTGCCGTTTGTTCCGGCCAGAAAAGACGATCCCGAAGAAGAGCCCGAAAGTTATCCCCAGCGCTCCGACCTGGTTTATTTTAACGGCGTGGGAGGGTTTACCGGGGACGGCCGGGAGTATGTAATTACGACCTCCCGGTCAAAGGCCGCCCCCGCCCCGTGGGTTAATGTGCTGGCTAATCAAAACTTCGGCACGGTGATTTCTGAAAGCGGAAGCGCCTATACCTGGAGCGAGAACGCGCATGAATTCCGTTTAACGCCCTGGAAAAATGACGCCGTTTCGGATGCCTCCGGAGAAGCGCTTTATATCCGCGACGAAGAGAGCGGGAGATTCTGGTCGCCGGCCCCGCTCCCGGCCAAAGGCAGGACCGGTTATACCTCGCACCACGGGTTCGGCTACAGCGTTTTTGAGCATACCGAAAACGGGATTGTTTCCGAATTAACGATTTTCGTTTCCCTGGAGGACCAGGTTAAATTTTCGTCCTTAAAAATCAGGAATATCTCCGGCCGGCGCAGGCATATTTCCGCGACGGATTATTGCGAGCTGGTGATGGGCACCTTCCGGGATAAATACCATATGCATATTTTGACCGAGATCGATCCCAAAAGCGGCGCGCTTCTTGCCCGTAATCCTTATAATAAAGAATTTCCGGACCGGGCGGTTTTTCTGGATGTCAGCGAGCCGGTGAGGTTCGTGACCGGGGACCGCATTGAGTTCATCGGCAGGAGCGGGACGATGGCTTCGCCCCTGGCGATGCGCATGGACAGGCTTTCCGGAAAAGTGGGCGCGGGGATCGATCCCTGCGTCGCCGCGCAGGTTAAGTTCGAACTGGATGACGGCCAGGAAAAAGAGATCGTTTTTACTTTCGGTTCCGGCAGGTCGGCGGATGAAGCGCGGGATCTTGTCCGGCGTTTCGCAGGCGTCGAGTCGGCGCACCATGAACTTGAAAGGGTCTGGGAATACTGGAAACGCCTCCTGGGCGTGGTATACGCGGAAACTCCGGACGCCTCGATTAATTTTCTCGTTAACGGCTGGCTGGAATACCAGGTGATCAGCTGCCGCCTGATGGGGCGCAGCGGTTTCTATCAATCCGGCGGGGCATTCGGATTCCGGGATCAGCTTCAGGATGTGATGGCGTTGGTCCATTCGAAGCCGGAGATGGCCCGGGAGCAATTACTGAAATTCGCCGCGCACCAGTTTGTGGAGGGGGACGTGCAGCATTGGTGGCATCCTCCTTTTGGCCGCGGGATCCGCAGCCGCTGTTCGGATGATTACTTATGGCTGCCTTATGTGGCGTGCTTGTATGTCGAAAAGATCGGGGATACGGGGATCCTTGATGAAAAGGTAAGTTTCCTCGAAGGGCCCCCGCTTAAGCCGGAAGAAGAATCTTATTACGATGTCTCGAGGGTTTCCGCCGGCGCCGGGACGCTTTACGACCATTGTGTTTTAAGCGTAAAAAGAGGCCTGAATTTCGGCGTTCACGGCCTTCCTCTGATGGGGGGCGGGGACTGGAACGACGGGATGAATCTCGTCGGGCGCGAAGGAAAAGGGGAGAGCGTCTGGCTGGCGTTTTTTCTTTTTGACGTTTTAAAATCGATGGCGGCTTTGGCGGCGCGGCGTATGGATAAGGTTTTTGCGGATTTCTGCCTGGCGGAAGCGGAGAAGCTCTCCCGGAATATCGAAGAGCACGCCTGGGACGGTCGGTGGTATCGCCGGGCATATTTTGACAACGGGGAGCCTCTGGGTTCTTCCTCAAACAGCGAGTGTCGCATCGATTCGATCCCGCAATCCTGGGCGGTCCTTTCGGGTGCGGCTCGGGGGGAACGGGCCCGAAAGGCCATGGATCAGGTGGACCGCCGGCTTGTCGACAGAAAACACGCGCTCGTGAGATTGTTCGACCCTCCTTTTAATACGGCTGTCCCGAACCCGGGATACATCAAAGGATATGTTCCCGGCGTGAGGGAGAACGGGGGACAGTACACGCATGCTGCGGTCTGGGCGGCGA
>DJVT01000009.1 GCA_002441305.1 Candidatus Omnitrophica bacterium UBA6249 | reverse complement strand
TCTAACTTTCTCCAATACGCACCACTTTCAGTAAATTCTTTTTTGACTCTTCTCATGCCGGAATTTAATGTTATGTTATGTAAAGTATCCCTCCTTATGCAGGCGTTTATTTTCCTATCCTGTCCGAGCTGCTTTGCTTCCGTAAAACAATCTGATTTTTCCGGCCAGTTTTATCCTTCTTCCGGGGATGAGCTTTCCCGGATGACAAAGGGTTTTTTAGCCAGCGCCAATTCCGTAAAGCCCAAAGGCAGAGTCAGGGCATTGATTTGTCCTCACGCCGGTTACGGCTATTCCGGACAGGTGGCAGCCTACGGGTACAGCCTTGTCAGGGGAGGGGGATATAGGACGGTTGTTATCCTTGGGACAAGCCACCATAGATCATTCAACGGCGCGGCCGTTTTTCCCCGCGGTTCTTTTCAGACTCCCCTGGGGGCTTTGCTTGTGGATGAAGATTTTTCTTCCCGCCTGATTAAAAAATCACCCGATATTTCATCCGATGAATCCGCATTTGCAGGGGAACATTCGGTGGAGGTGCAGCTCCCGTTTTTACAGGAAACTCTGCCGGGTTCCAAGATTGTGCCGGTGATTACCGGGGATTGCTCTTTGAATACCTGTAAAAGCATCTCCTCCGCGCTTAAAGATGTTATAGGGGAGCGTGAAGACGTATTGATCGTAGTCTCTTCGGACCTTTACCATGGTTACAGCTTGAAGGAGGCGCGGGAAACGGATGATTTCACTTTGGGGTTGATCGATAGAATGGATCCCGAAGGCCTGTATTATGCCCTGCGGGAAGGAAAGGCGCAGGCCTGCGGCGGATTTTCGGCGGTCATCGCGCTGGATACGGCAAAACAGCTTGCCTGTGACGGGGTGGAGATATTGAATCATACCAACTCTGCGGAGGTTACGGGAGAGAAAGCAGACGGTAGCTGGACCGTAGGATACGCGAGCGTGACCGTGTATAAATCAAACGGAGGGGATATGCTGGATAAAGGGCAAAAAAACCGCCTTTTGGCAATTGCGCGTTCTTCCATAGAAAGTTATTTGCGCTCGGGGAAAAAAGCGGAAATTTCCGAAAACGATGCGCTATTGAATAAGGATATGGGGGCTTTTGTCACTTTGACAGAAAACGGCGAGCTCAGGGGGTGTATAGGAAGCCTTAGCGCCAGCCAGCCTCTTTATCTATGCGTAAGGGATATGGCGGTTGAGGCGGCGGTAGGCGATCCGCGTTTTGCGCCGCTTTCTCTTCAGGATTTGAAGAGTGTTTCTATAGAGATCTCCGTTCTCTCCCCGTTGAAGAAGGTTAACGGAGCAGAAGAGATAGAATTGGGCAGGGACGGCGTGCTTGTGCGCAAGGGGAGGCAAAGCGGAGTATTCTTGCCGCAGGTTGCCCTGGAAACAGGATGGAGCAAGGAGGAGTTTCTCGATAATCTTTGCGAGCATAAGGCCAGGTTGGATAAAGGCGCCTGGAGGGATAAGGATACGGAGCTTTATATTTTTAAAGCAGAGGTGTTTTCCGAGAAGGACGGAGGATAATGAACCGTTTATTCGTAGATAAAATAAAAGAAGGGGAGAAAAACCTTGTTTTGAACGACCCTGTCCAGGTGCACCATCTGAAGGATGTGCTTAGGGTAAGGGTATCGGAGCCTGTAGTGGTTTGTGACGGCTCGGGAAGTGAATATCCCGGGGTGGTTTCGGAGATCGGGGATAAGAATGTGCGTCTGCTTTTGAGAGGGAAGAAGATGCGCGACGGTCCCGAGGCGAGCATAACGATCGCCTGCGCTATCCCCAAAAACGCAAGGATGGACGATATCGTGGATAAGCTTACCCAGCTGGGGGTGGAATGCATAATCCCCCTTGAGACCGAGAGGGTGATTGTGCGGCTGGATAAAGAAAAAAAGGCGTATCGCCTGCAACGCTGGGAAAAGATAGCTTTAAGCTCCGCCAGGCAGAGCCAGCGGGCAAGGCTCGTAAAGATAGAACCGGTTAGCTCGCTGGATGACGTATTGTCTTCTTCCCGTGTTTTTGACCTAAAGATAATTCCTACTCTTGAGGGGGATAGGAAATTGCTCAAGGACGTGGTGGGAGGGAAGAGGGGAAGGATTATTGTTTTGATCGGCCCGGAGGGGGATTTTACTCCCGCCGAGGTATCCTCTGCGAAAAAAGCCGGTTTCCTGCCTGTTTCGTTGGGGGATAATGTCCTGCGCGTGGATACCGCCGCCATAGCTGTAGCGAGCTTCATCAGGTTAAATGAAAAGAATTGAAGTTTCCCGCCCGGGATTTTCCTTTCCCGCCAGGAAGAAGACCATCAGGTTTATCACTCTCGGCTGTAAAGCAAATCAGTACGATACGCAGAGCATAAGGGAGAGATTCCTGGAGAGGGGATTTAAAGAAGTTTTCTCAGATTCCTCCGCCGGTTATTTCCTGGTGAATACTTGCACTGTAACTTCCGGGGCCGACCAAAAATCACGCAATCTCATCCGCAGGTGTATACATTCCAGCCCAGGGGCTTTTGTTATCGTCACAGGGTGCATGGCGGAAAAGGATTGGAAAACATTGGCTGCTATCGAAGGGGTGGGGTTGATCGCGAAGAAATCATTTTTTCCGGAAGGGATAACCGCTTTCAACCAGCGTACCCGCGCCTTCCTCAAGATACAGGACGGATGCGATAATTTCTGTTCATACTGCAAAGTGGCTTTGGTCAGGGGCAGGAAGCGCAGTAAACCCATAAAACAGATACTTAAAGAGGCGGGCAGCCTGGCTGAGCACGGGTACAAAGAGATTGTCTTAACCGGCATTTGTCTTGGGCAATATGGCAGCGATTTGGGCGGAAGGATCGACCTGGGAGAAGTTGTCGGCCGCATAGAAGAAATAAAAGGGATACGGCGCATAAGATTAAGTTCGATAGAAGCCAAAGACGTTTCCCCTGGGTTGCTCAAGCGTTTTTCCGGCAGTAAGAAATTGTGCAGGCATCTGCATATCCCCCTGCAGAGCGGCGACGACAGGGTCCTGAAGATGATGAACCGTAAGTATACATCCTGCAGTTACAGGAGGCTTGTCGAAAGGGCCAGAGAGAAGATTCCGGACGTCTCCATAACTACCGATTGTTTGGTTGGTTTTCCGGGGGAAACAAAGGAGAATTTCCTGAATACCATCAGGCTGATAAGGAGGATAAAGCCTTTAAAAGTCCATATATTCCCGTATTCTCCGCGTCCCGGAACGAAGGCGTTCGGTTTCAGGGGGGAGGTGGGAGCCCCTGCGGTAAAAAGCCGCTGCCTTGAACTGGAAAAGGCAGCCGAGGAATGCCGCGATGGCTTTATGCGCGGTTTTCTCGGGAGGGAATTCGAGGTCCTGCTGGAAGGGCCGCTCAACGGGCGGGCCGGAGGCGCAGAAGGGTTGACGGATAATTATCTTAAGGTATTGCTGCCATTTAGCCGTTCAAATAAGCCGTTCGTATCCGCAAGGCTTAAGGATATGCATAAAGGATGTTTTATCGGAGAATGTATTGACAATTCTTAGTTAGGGATTATAGTGGGGGTTAATATGAAAATACATGTTTATTATCACCATACTGATTGCGGCGGAGTGGTCTATTATGCAAATTACCTTGATTTCCTGGAAGAGGCGCGGACTGAATATTTTGCCTCCCGGGGGCATTCTATCAAAGAGCTTGCCGATTCCGGGATAATGTTTGTTGTTTCGCGGCAGGAGGTCGATTATAAATCCCCCGCAGTATACGGGGATGATTTAGAGGTGCGTACCCGGGTGGGGAGCTCTAGCGGTGTACGCATGGAATTCCTGCACGAGATTTATAATCAGGACAGCCGGCTTATAGTCAAAGCCAGGACTATTCTGGTATGCGTGGATAAAAACTTAAGGCCGCGTGCTATACCGGAAGAATTAAATGGGAAGTTGTCCGTTTCCGAAGAGGGGGCAGGGGATGCAAGGCCTTGATTTATTGCGCACCAGGCGCAGCATAAGGTCTTTTTGCCTCAGGGCGGTAGAGAGGCGGCTACTTGAGGATATAGTGGACAGCGCCAGGTTTGCCCCTACGGCCAGGAATGTACAGCCCTGGGAGTTCGTAGTGGTTACCGATAGGCCCGCGTTGTGCGAATTGGCAGGTATGGCGGATAACGGAAGATTCCTGGAGCAGGCTCCCGCATGCATTGCGGTTTTCTGCTTAGATACCAAATATTACCTCGAAGACGGCTGCGCAGCTACTTGCAATATACTTCTTTCTGCTACGGATTCGGGTTTGGGTTCATGTTGGATAGCCGGAGACAAGAAGCCTTATTCTTCCCGGGTATGTTCCTTTTTAAAGGCTCCTGCAGGCATGAAATTAGTCAGTTTGGTTGCTCTTGGGTATCCTGCCGGAGTCGAAGCCGGTGCCCCTCAGAAGCGGCCGCTTAAAGATATACTGCATTGGGGGAGTTTCTGATGCCGGGTGTTATTTTCCATGGGCAGTCAGGATGCCTGCTTCCCATGCTTATATTTTTTAATCTCATATTCGGGCGCGTCATTTTTAAGTCCGTATATATCTGGCTGGGGATAGAACTGGTGCTGGTGGGGGTGTTTATTTTTAAGACGTATTCCGTCATTAACATTTTACGCCGGCATACAAGCCCGGGCGGCGGAGCGGCCGCCGAAAAAGAAGCCAACGTAGTCGATGTCGAAGGTTCCGTGGTGGACGAACAGGATGGGAATAAATAGGTGCGAATCTTGTTGACAAGCAACTTGTTTATGTTAACATAGTCCCTAAATTTTAAGAATAGCTGACAACTGTTAAATTGCCGGTTTTTGAAAGGAGAGTAAGAAAAAATGAATTTTGATTTGTTGCTTTTGGCTCCCCTGGGATCGATTATGGCTTTAGGTTTCGCATTTTATTTGACCTTGAGCATATTGAAGATGGATGAAGGTACCGATAAGATGAGAGAGATTGCCCAGGCAGTACGTATCGGGGCTCAGGCTTATTTAAAGAGGCAGTACCTTGGAGTTTCCCTGTTTTTCGTGGTTGTATTCTTTCTGCTTCTGGCGATGGCCATGAAGAATTACCTGGTAATATTCGTACCGTTTGCTTTTTTGTCGGGCGGGTTCTTCTCCGGATTGTCCGGGTTCATTGGAATGACTATCGCCACCCAGTCTTCCAGCCGCACCGCCCAGGCGGCGTCCAAGAGCCTGAATTCGGGTCTGCGCGCGGCATTCTCCAGCGGCGCGGTTATGGGTTTGACTGTAGTGGGGTTGGGGCTGCTTGATTTGAGCGTCTGGTATTATTTTCTGGACTGGTATTATTCCTGCCACCCGATACCGTTAGGCACTGATAAAATTGCGGCGATCACTTCTACTATGTTATGTTTCGGTATGGGGGCCAGCTCCATGGCTCTTTTCGCCAGGGTAGGAGGGGGAATCTTTACCAAGGCCGCGGATGTAGGGGCGGATTTGGTAGGAAAGGTGGAAGCCGGCATCCCGGAAGATGACCCGCGTAACCCCGCCGTAATCGCGGATAACGTGGGGGATAATGTGGGAGACGTAGCCGGGATGGGAGCGGATCTTTATGAATCATACGTGGGCTCGATCGTGGCAACTTCAGCTTTAGGCGTGGCTGCGGGGTTGGGGGTTGCTGGCGTTACCGTTCCTATGGTTATGGCTGCGGTAGGCGTACTCGCTTCGATAATCGGTACTTTTTTCGTAAAAAGCGGAGAGCAGGCAAGCCAAAAGGTGCTGCTGTTTGCGTTACGCAAAGGGGTTTTTGTCAGTTCTTTTATAATTGCGATAGTATCATTTTTCCTGGTAAAGTATACTTTAGGCGTTGAGCACCTGGGGGTTTATTGGTCTGTTCTGACAGGCCTGGTTGCCGGAGTGCTGATTGGGTTTTGCACTGAATATTACACTTCAAGCGGATTTAAACCTACCCGTTCGATAGCCGAGGCCTCTTTGACGGGCCCGGCTACTGTTATTATTGGAGGAATGGCCGTGGGTATGATGTCTACGGCATTGCCGGTGATAATAGTCGGGGTGGCTATTTTGTCCAGTTTTTTTGTTGCTGGGGGAGCGGGTGATTTCAACGCCGGATTGTACGGGATCGCGATTTCCGCCGTAGGGATGCTTTCTACCCTGGGTATTACTCTCGCTACAGACGCGTATGGTCCTGTTGCTGATAACGCGGGAGGAAACGCGGAGATGTCCCATCTTCCTCCCGAGGTAAGAAAAAGGACGGATGCGCTCGATTCCTTAGGCAATACTACTGCTGCTACCGGAAAAGGTTTCGCTATAGGTTCTGCGGCTTTGACTGCCCTGGCATTGATCGCCGCGTACAAGGACCAGGCTCTGCTTTTCGGCAAGGATATAAATGCGAATATGATGAATCCTCCGGTACTGGTAGGGTTATTTATCGGGGGGATGATGCCTTTCTTGTTTTGCTCCATGACTATGAGGGCAGTGGGAAGGGCGGCGGGGAAGATCGTGGTTGAAGTGCGCAGGCAGTTTAAAGAAATTGCCGGGCTGATGGAAGGCAAAACCAAGCCGGATTACGCTCGTTGCGTGAGTATAGCTACTGCGGCTGCACAGCACGAAATGATCGCTCCTTCGCTTTTGGCAATTTCTGCGCCTATCGTGGTAGGCCTGTTGATAGGAGTTAATGCCGTTGCCGGGTTGCTTGTAGGAGCTACCGTTACGGGTTTTGTGCTCGCGGTCATGATGGCTAATTCTGGAGGTGCCTGGGACAATGCCAAGAAGTTTGTCGAAGAGGGAAACCATGGGGGCAAAGGTTCCGTAGCGCACAAAGCGACCGTGGTGGGTGATACTGTAGGGGACCCTTTCAAGGATACTTCGGGGCCCAGCTTGAATATACTTATCAAGCTTATGTCTATGGTTTCCATAGTTTTTGCCTCTTTCATCATAAGTAATTCTCTTATCAAGTAATATATTCCAAGCTTCTTTCATATTCGGAGGCCTCATAACAGGAGGCCTCCGAATTCTTTTGTTTGACAAAACTGTTTTGGTGGTATAATTACAAGCATGGACGATTTAAGGTTTGTCCAGGCTTGTGTTTCAGGGGACAAAAAATCCTGGAATGAGTTCTTACTGCGCTATTCCCGCCTGATTTATAACTACATCTACAGCGTATTACACATAAAGGGCTTTACTTTCGCGGCGGAACAGGTTGAGGATGTCTTCCAAGAGCTGTTCTATTCATTAATTAAAGATAATTGCAGGAAACTATCAACCTATAGAGGCAGGAACGGCTGCACTTTGGCCAGTTGGCTCAGGCAGGTAGCGATTAACTTTACTATAGACTACCTGCGTAAACTCAAGCCTGCCCTCTCGATCGATGCAGAGAGGGAAGGGGGGCTTGTTTTTAAGGATGCCCTGGTGGATGTTTCCGCAGATACAGAAAAGTTGCTGAATGACAGTGACAGGCGCCAAGCCCTGAGCGACTGCATCGGCTCCTTAAGTTCATCCGAACAGTACTTTCTGGAATTGTTCCTCAATCAAGGCCTTAACCTGGAGCAGATAAGGGAATGCCTTAAGATAAACCGTGGAGCCGTGGATATGCGCAAAGTGAGAATATTCCGGAAACTGCAGGATTGTTTCAGCAGGAAAGGTTTTCAGTTAGATTCTCTTCGTTGATCCGTCTATTATTCAGGGAGGAATTGTTTATGTTGGAGAGATTTGAAGAGGCAGCCAGGGGGGCCTACCGCCGGCGTAAAGCATCTTTTCCCGCTGAAGCGAACCATCCGGATGAAGAAGATCTGGTATGTTTTATGGAGGGGAAATCTTGCATGAAAGAGGCCCGGCAGATAATGGAACATATCACTAAATGCGACCTGTGTTCGGAACGCTTAAGCGCCCAGTTTAAGATAGAGCCGCATTTAAGTAAAGACGTTCCCGCTTCCCTGTTGAAAAAAATCGAGTCGATGGTCTCCTCCGAAATACAAAAAGAAAATGTGTTCGGTATCTTTCTTAGATTGAAGGAGAAGGTTATAGAGATTATCCAGACAAACGGGGATGTGCTTGTAGGCCAGGAGCTGGTTCCTGCCCCTCTCCTGCGAAGCCGTCAAATAAGCGATTTCAGCGAAGAGTTGAGCATAATCAAGGATCTGAAGGATCTGAGAATTCTGGCAAAAATAGACAACAGAGGAGGAAAGGTCTTTAGTCTGGCGGTAAACATTTTGAATAAACGAAGCCAGAAAAGCGGCAGGGAATTGCGTATTTCCCTTCTAAAAGAGGGCAGGGAGTTGGAATCTTATGCCGTTGATTCGGGAAGCAGCGTTTTTGATAATATCACTCCCGGGGTTTACCGGATCGAAATATCCAGAGGTATGTGTTTAGCCGCTCTGCTTGATATGAGGGTGCAGATTTAGGCCCATGTCCTTGTGCGAATCGCTGACCCTCGAGGTATTCAAGCAGGAGAGGGCTCTCGGCATGGGGTTCCTGGGGCATAATCGCACTACTCCCACCTTGCGCCACTACACCCTGGTAGATGTTTCTTTTACGGAACTAAAAAGCCTGAGTTCGGAACTGATCGCGGTTTTGAACCGCCCTGCCAGGGATGCCCATTCCAAGTTTACCCAGCTTAAATTATTGAAAAAAACAGGCAGGTTATTCTGGGACCATATGCTTTCGCGCCCGGTAAAGGAGAGGCTCAAAAACAGCCGGTCCTGCATACTTACTCTTTCCCTGGATGAGGAGTTGATTTGCTTTCCATGGGAAATTATTTTTGACGGGGAAGAGTTTCTTTGCCTTAAGTTTGGAATAGGCAGGCTGGTGCGCAGCCGGGGTGATTCCGGTTTGGTGCATTACCGCCAGCTTCCGGAAAGGTTGAGGATGCTGGTACTTGCGGATCCGAACGCAGATTTGAAATCGGCTTATCTGGAAGGTTTGAACATAAAGAATCAATTTGCCAGCAGGGCAGGAAAGGTGCGGGTGGATTTTAAGTCCGGCGGAATAGACAGAAAATATGTGCAGAAGAATATATGCGATTACGATATGCTGCATTTTTCTGGGCATTGCGAGTTTGACAAAATGGATATGCATAAAAGCGGATGGGTTTTGAGCGACGGAATATTCAAGGCGGAAGAAATACTCAGGATGGGGCAGGGATCCGGCATGCCGGCATTAGTTTTCTCTAATGCCTGCCATTCCGCGGGGATCCATACTGGGCCGGTAGATTCCGAATACCAAAAAGAGGGGTATAGCATGGCCAGCGCATTTCTGTCTTCCGGGGTAAGGCATTATATAGGAGCTATCCGCAGGATCGAAGACAGCCCGAGCCTGGTTTTTGCCCGCGAATTCTACGCGCATTTGATTTCGGGGGCCAATGTGGGAGGAGCATTGTTGTTGTCCAGGTTGAAGCTGTCAAGGGATTTTGGACTGGAAAGCCTGCATTGGTTAAACTATCTTCTCTACGGTGATCCGGGTTTTGTATTTTTGGGATCCCGGGGGCTCGGGGGAAAAAGAGAAAAGATCCGGCCGGCTTATAAGAAAATCACGCACAAAGCCCTGTTCCCGGCACTCTCCATCTCCGGAACTGTTTTATTGTTATTTTGTTTTATAAGATTCAATCCTTCCGACGCATATCTTTTTTCCCGGTCCAGGCAGGAATATAGCAGAGGCCACAATGTTTTTGCCATAACTCTGGGGGAAAGGCTTGCAGACAGAACCCGTAACTTTCCGGGGATTTACCAGATAATTGCCGACGCTTACAGCCGCCTGGGGAATAAAGACAAGGCGTTGGAGTATTACTATAAATATATATTTGAAAGTGACAGGCTGGGAAACGGCAGCCAGCTTATCAAGGCTTATATCAAGCTCGGGTGGTTTTATCATACCAATCTCCAGTATGGCAAGGCCAGGGAGTTGTATGACAAAGCCTTAGAGATGAGCCGTAAATTAAAAGACAGTGCCAATGAAGCTGTGGCTTTAAGGAAAACTGCGGTATGGTATATAGACCGCGGAGAGCTGAACAGGGCCCTGGGCCTGTTGGCCAAGAGTACGGCGATCAATCTGGAGCATCCGGGGAATTACGAGAGAAATAAGAACTTGGCCTGTGATTACTTTGATTTCGGTCAGGTTTTCGCCAGTAAAGGGGATTATGAGGCGGCGGAGCAGTTTTACTTGAGGAGTTTAAGGATGTTCAGCCGGCTGAAACTGAAGGAGGGGATGGGGTATTGTTATCTTAATATCGGAGAAGTCTATTTTTCCCGGAAGGAGTTTTACAAGGCCTTAAGTTATTACAAGAAAGGCCTGGATATCAGCGAAAAGCAGGGACACGGGAAGAATATCGTTTTAGGCTATAATAAAATCGGTGAACTTTACCTGGAGATAGGAGAGGCATCTAAAGCCGAATATAACTTTAAGAGGTCGCTTGAGTTTTTCGGGATAACCGGAAACCGTCTGCTCCTGGCAGAGAATAATTATAACTTGGGCTTGTTATTCAAGAAGAAACGCAGAAAAAACCTGTCGAGAGGTTACCTGCGCGCGGCTCAGGAGATATACAGGGACCTGGATTATGGGAGATATCTTGAAATAAGGAATGAACTTGCCGGGATGGACAAGATTTAAAAAAAGCCTTGACAAAATAAATTATTGAGTTATACTCTACTATGTTTATAGAGATAGTAGACAAGGAGCGGAAGTGAGGATTACTTATAAGACAGATTACGCCTTGAAAGCCCTTTTGGACCTTGCTATTCATTACGAGACGGGCGTATCTACCATAAACGATATATCCAGGCGAATAGACGCCCCGGTAAAATTCATGGAGCAGGTTCTTCTGGATTTAAAAAAAGGCGGGTTTGTGGGCAGTAAAAGGGGAAATGCCGGTGGATATTCTCTTGCCAATGAGCCGTCTAAGATAAGCCTGGGCCAGGTGGTGCGTTATATCGAAGGTCCGATTGAACCGATTTCCTGCGTAGAGAAAGGGTATACTAATTGTAGCGATTTGAGCAGGTGTCTTTTCAGGGAGATCTGGCGTAAAGTTTCCAAGGCTACTTCGGATATTATCGATAACGTTACTTTCGGCGACCTGGTAGAACAGATAAATTCCAAAGGGGAAGGGTTTACTTATTCGATTTAGCGGTACCGGGAGGTTAAATGAGCAAAATAGACTCTAAATTAAAGACGGAAAGTTTGGTTTTGCATGGGGGGCAGGATCCGGATCCTGTAAACGGAGCCCGCGCAGTGCCCATATACCAGACTGCCTCTTATCAATTCAAAAATACCGCGCACGCCGCCGACCTTTTTGCCCTTAAGGAAGAAGGGAATATTTATGCGCGCCTTTCCAATCCTACCAATGATGTATTCGAGAAAAGGATGGCCCTCCTGGACGGCGGCGTAGGGGCTTTGTCGGTTTCCAGCGGGCAGTCCGCAATCGCCTTGTCCCTGCTTAACCTCGCGCAGGCAGGAGACGAAATCGTTTCTACGAATAATCTTTACGGGGGGACTTATAATCTTTTGCATTATACTTTCGCGCGCCTGGGTATAAAAGTCAGGTTTGTGCCTCCCGGAGACATCGATCTTCTTAAAAGCGCAATAACCACCAAGACCAAAGCCGTCTATACGGAATCTATAGGGAATCCCGGGTTAGACGTGGCGGACCTTGAGGCGATATCGAAGACGGCGCATGAAAACGGGCTTCCTTTTGTTCTGGATAATACCGTTTCTCCTTATCTTTTACGCCCGGTGGATTTCGGTGTGGATATAGTAGTTTATTCGGCTACCAAATTTATCGGGGGCCATGGTACCAGCCTCGGCGGGGTTATCGTGGATTCCGGGAGGTTTGTCTGGAAAAAAGAAAAATTCCCCCTTATCGCGGATGCGGAGGCGAGTTATCATGGAATCAATTTTGTTGAAGAATTCGCCTCCCGGGGCAATATAGCTTATATTTTAAAAGCGCGCGTATGTCTGTTGAGGGATCTGGGGCCTGTTCTGTCGCCTTTCAACGCCTTTCTTTTCCTGCAGGGCTTGGAAACTCTTCCTTTAAGGATGCTCAGGCATTCGGAGAATGCCCTGGCTGCTGCCAGGTTCCTTAAGAAACATTCCAAGGTAGCTTGGGTTAACTATCCAGGGTTGGAGGACAGCCCGGAAAAGGAGAGGACGGACAAATATCTTTCCAGGGGGGCGGGGGGGATTGTTGGTTTCGGCATAAAAGGAGGAGCCGAGGCAGGAAAGAAATTTATAGATTCCCTGTTGCTTATTTCGCACCTTGCCAATATAGGAGACGCAAAAAGCCTGGCGATACATCCGGCCACAACCACGCATCAGCAGTTGAGCCCGGAAGAACAGCTGGCTGCGGGCGTGACCCCTGATTTTATACGCCTGTCCATAGGCATAGAGCATATAGATGACATTATTTCGGATATAGACCAGGCTTTAAGCAAGAGTTAGCCGCTTTCTGGTCATGCCAAGCGGAGAAAAAATGGGGAAGATATTTTCCGATATTACCAAAACGATAGGCAATACTCCTCTGGTTAAGTTAAGCCGTATTTCCAAAGGAAGCCGGGCAAGATTACTAGCTAAAGTAGAGTCTTTTAATCCCCTTTCGAGTGTCAAAGACCGTGTAGGGGCGGCAATGATAGAGGATGCCGAGAAAAAAGGGTTGCTGAAGAAGAGATCTACGATCATTGAGCCTACGAGCGGGAATACCGGTATAGCCTTGGCGTTTGTGGCGGCTTCGAAGGGTTATAAACTGATTTTGACGATGCCGGATACAATGAGCATAGAAAGAAGACAGTTGCTTTCCGTGTTCGGGGCCAGACTTGTTCTTACCCCGGGAATAGAGGGGATGAAGGGGGCGGTAAAGAAAGCAGAGGATTTGGCGAAGAGTATCTCCGGAGCAGTCTTGCTGCAGCAGTTTAACAATCCTGCCAATCCGGCGATCCACCGTAAGACTACCGCGGAGGAGATATGGAGAGATACCGGCGGGAAAGTCGATATTTTAGTAGCGGGAGTAGGCACGGGCGGTACGATAACCGGGGTTGCGGAGGTCCTCAAGAAAAGGAAGCCGGGCTTTAAAGCAATAGCGGTTGAACCGGAATCTTCCCCTATTTTGTCTGGAGGACATCCCGGGCCGCATAAGATCCAGGGGATCGGCGCCGGATTCATTCCTAAAGTCCTGAAGACTAAATTGATCGATGAGGTCATCCGGGTGAGGGATGAAGATGCCGGTTTTACTGCCAGACTGCTGGCTAAAAGCGAAGGGATTCTTACGGGAATATCGGGCGGAGCGGCTTTATGGGCGGCCCTGGAGGTTTCCCGGAGAAAAGAAAACAGGGACAAGGTTGTCGTGGTAATTCTTCCCGATACAGGAGAACGTTATTTGACCACTTGGCTTTTTCAAGAGGCGGAAACATGATTAATGACAGCAGAGAGATACGGCGCGGCACCTTGGGTGCAGTCCAGGTACGTTTTTTTACTTTTGACTCCCTTAAGCTGGAAAGCGGGGAGAAGATAGGCCCGGTGACCATTGCCTACGAGACTTATGGTTTGTTGAACAAGGATAAAACAAATGCCGTGCTTATCACGCATGCTCTTTCCGGAGATGCGCACGCCGCAGGCGTCCATGAAGGTAAGGATGACCCGGGATGGTGGGATGCCCTGATAGGCCCTGGGAAGGCTTTTGATACGGAGAAATATTTCGTAATTTGTTCGAATGTCTTGGGAGGATGCAAGGGGTCTACCGGGCCAGCGAGCACTAATCCGAAGAACGGGAAACCATACGCCCTGGATTTCCCTTTAATCGGGATAAATGATATCGTTAATGCGCAAAAACGCCTGGTAGATCAGTTGGGGATAGAGAAGCTTCTTTCTGTAGTGGGAGGTTCGATGGGCGGACAACAGGTGCTCTCCTGGTTGTCGCGTTATCCGCAGAAGCTGCGCAGCGCAATACCTATAGCGACTACAATCAGGCATTCTCCCCAGCAGATTGCTTTCAACGAGGTAGGGCGCCAGGCGATAATGGCGGATGTGCATTGGAAATCGGGTAACTATTATGACGGGCCTCATCCTTCTCAGGGGCTGGCGGTAGCCAGGATGATCGGGCATATTACTTATATGAGCGATAAATCCATGGCTGAGAAATTCGGCCGGGACAAGAAGGATGCCGGGGAGCATTTTAAGTTTACCGCAGACTTCGAAGTGGAGGGATATCTGCGCTACCGGGGAGACAGTTTCGTCAAGCGCTTCGACGCGAACTCCTACCTTTATATCACCAAGGCGATGGATAACTTCGACGCCTCCGGGGGAAGGCGCTTTGACGATGTCCTGCGCGGGATCAAGGTAAAGGTTATGGTTATTTCTTTTAAGTCCGACTGGCTGTATCCGGCTTATCAATCCAAGGAGATAGTAAGGGCATGCAAATTGGCAGGAGTGGAGACTACTTACTGCGAGGTAGATTCCAGTTACGGCCACGATGCTTTTTTGCTTGAGGTTGACGAAGAAACTTATTTAATCAAGCATTTCCTTAAGAAGATATTTTACGCATATGAGGTGACAGGTGATTATGGCGCGTAAGGACGTTCAACTGGATCATAAACTAATAATGGATTTGATAACGCCTCAATCTAAGGTCTTAGACCTTGGCTGCGGGAATGGGGATTTATTGTATCTTTTGGCAAAAGAGAAGAATGCCCATGTACACGGCATAGAGATAGACGAGCAGGAAATATACAAATGCGTCGCCAAGGGGCTGAATGTGTTTCACGGCGACGTGGACAGCGGTTTATCCGAATTCGGAGATAAATCGTTTGATTATGTGGTGTTGAATCAAAGCCTCCAGCAGATCATCCATGTCGATAAAGTGCTTTTTGACGCCTTGCGCGTAGGTAGGAAAGTCATCGCGGGATTCCCCAATTTTGCTTATTACAGATCCAGGATGCAAATGTTCTTTTTGGGTAAAACCCCGGTAACCGGTACCCTGCCTTATCAATGGAACGAGACTCCAAACCTGCATTTTTTGAGTATAACCGATTTCAAAGACTATTGCCGTTCGAAGGATATAAACATAGAAAAGAGTTTTTATATCGGGCAGTCGAGAAGGGTTTTTCTTTTTCCTAATTTGTTTGCGCAAACAGGCATATTCCTGATTTCGAAAGTTTAACTTTTATTTTGATTTTTGCCTTATTGTGATAAAATAATAAAAAAGGGGAGACCGTTTGGCGGTCTGAGAGTTCTGCGCAGAGAGCAGATGACCCTAATAACCTGATCTGGGTAATGCCAGCGGAGGGATAAACGTATTTTTTGTATTTTGACCCTTGCGCACCGGCGCGAGGGTTTTTTATTGGAATGCGCATGTTGCCGTTTGAGAGGAGGAGGAAGATGAAGCTTGATGAAATAAAGATTTCCAGGGCGATAATCGAATCGTACAAAAATAAACTGTTAGAAGCTTTGGATAGCGATGTAGCTATAGTGGGTGCGGGGCCTGCAGGGATGGTGTGCGGCTATTATTTGGCCAAAGCCGGGATAAAAACCGTCCTTTTTGAAAGAAAACTTTCCGTGGGGGGCGGAATGTGGGGCGGCGGGATAATGTTTAACGAGATAGTAGTGCAGGAGAAAGCAAGGGCCATGCTCGATGAGTTCGGCATAAGGAGCAGGCTTTATGAAAAGGGGTATTATGTCGCGGATTCCATAGAGGCTGTTTCCACGATTTGTTCCAGGGCGGTAAAGGAAGGATTAAAAATATTCAATCTTATGAGCGTAGAGGATGTTATGGTGCATAATGGGAAGGTGGGCGGGCTTGTATTGAACTGGAGCGCCGTCGAGATTGCCGGTTTGCATGTAGACCCGATAGTCATGCGCGCTAAGGTTGTGGTGGATTCCACCGGGCATCCCGCCGAGGTAGCGCGTATAGTGGAAAAGAAGTCAGGCATGCGTTTAAGGACAAGAACAGGCAGGGTGGAAGGCGAGAAATCAATGTGGGCGGAAGCGGGGGAGAGCACGATTGTGGGTAATTCCAAAGAAATCTGCCCCGGGTTATTCTCCTGCGGAATGTGCGCCAACGCAGTATTCGGCGCCCCGCGCATGGGGCCTGTTTTCGGGGGAATGCTCTTGGCCGGAAAGAAAGTGGCCGGGGTCCTGCTGAAGAAACTGGGTTGAGTCGCTCTTGAAAAAAGCCCGAAAATATGGCATAATTATTATGCAAATTGACATTTTGACATTTTGACAATTTGGTATTTTACCATAGACAAAGGCTAACTAGCAGTAATGCTGGGGCGCAAAGCTTCCGGTCCTGATTCAGGAAAGCGGAGCTGCCGGGAAACCCTAAAGAAAGCCTTTAGGGTTTTTTGTTTACGGGTGACAGCTTAGGAGATCCGGATGAGAAAAATTCTGCATAAGGTTTTGGCAAAAACCAGTAAGAAGCATAAAAGGCATATGAATTTCCTTAAGGCCCTTCGAATATTCGAGGGCATGCCTTTATTCGGTGTCCGCCGCTGAAAATCAGGCAAAAGGGGGAATATGCAGTCTCGGGATAAACGAATATTGACGCATAGGGTAATTACGATGCTTGGCCGCCGGGAAGTTGACTTTCTCGATAAGGTCGGTAAGGACGCCCTGTTTACTACCGGGCATAAGTTATCTTATAACGATATACTCCGGGCATTGATAGGTTTTGCCATGGATACCGGGATAAGCGGGGAGGGCGTCAATTCCTGGGAATCCTTTAAGAAAAGCCTGCTTGTCCAGCTGAGCGGGGTTAAGACAAAAAAGGGAGGGAGTTTATGAAGAAGTCCGTTTTGATTATAAACATAATGTTATTGTTTTTTGTTTGTACCGTGCCGGGATATTGTTATGACCTGGAGAGAGAAAGCGGGAATTTCCTGGATTTTTCCTCGGGCGAGATCGACAGGGATGATATTTCTTGCGATGATGATACTCCTGTGGAGAAACTTGAACGGGGGGTTATAAATATGACGACATTTTGGATGGAGATACCCGCTGAGGTGGCCAAGGTTTCCAAGGAACAGGATCCCGCGGCAGGGTTGACCAGCGGGTTGGTGAATGGGGTAGCGATAAGCCTGGTGCGCGTAATTTCAGGAATTTACGATACGGTAACTTTCCCCTTTTCTCCTTACGATAAGCCGGTCATGCGCCCGGAATACCCCTGGAGCGCGGCTGATGAGAAGATAAAGGCCTGGCTCTGGTAACAGGAAATACAGCTTCCGGTAAAAACGCCCCTTTCAAGGGGCGTTTTTTTTGGTTAGATTCTTTCCTCTTTCTGCGTCAATTATGCCAGGAGGTGCAGAATGAGGACAAAGGTTTTTGTGCTTTTGACGGCGTTGATGATTTTTGTGGCGGGGACGCTTGAAGCGGATGAGGTCTCCTGGGAGGCGATATGCGGGGAAAAGGAGATAAATACAGTTTTGGCGTTTTCCGGGGGCATGGTGCTTTTTGCGGGATGCGGAAGCGGAGATATTATGAAAAGTTCAGATGGAGGGGAGAGTTGGCAGAGAGCAGTATCTTTAAGAGGGGGCTCCAGGATGATTAACGATCTGGAAATAGATATTGAATATCCCGATGTTCTTTATGCGGCTACGGATGACGGTTTGTACCGCTTGAGCAGCCTTGGTAAACACAGGGAGAGGATTTTTAGCGGCAGGGAGGGAATGGAAAAGAAATGCATAAGTGTATCTGCATCCCGGGGAAGAATTTTTTCCGGAACCGCCCGCGGACTTTTTGTAAGTAACGACAAAGGGAAAAGCTGGGGAAAGATAAATACGGGGTCGGGCGAAGATCCCGTGTTGGATATCGTTACGAACGGGGAAGAGGTGTTTTTTGTTTCGCCGGGAGGCGTATTTAGGTCGGTTGACAGAGGATGCAGCTGGTCACGTGTGTTTGTAAGGAGCAGGAGCGGGAATAGGGAAGAAGAAACTCTTGGAGAGGGCGGAGATGATGAGGATATTTGCGCTTTCGGCGCCTGTTCGGTGCGGATCGATCCTAATATACCCGGCTGCGCGTATTTTTCTTGCAGCGAAGGAATTTATAAGAGCATGGATCATGGGGACAGCTGGACGGGAGTGACCGGGCACGGGTTGTTGGATGGTGTGGTGAAGGCGCTGGAGGTTTCCGCGGATTCAAGGCTGTTTGCGCTTACGGGCACCGGTATTTTCGTGTTTGAGGCGGGGCATTGGTCAGAGTTTTCCGTGGGGCTTCCTTCGGGTAAGTTGAATTGTATTTATGCGGCCAAGGACAACGGTTATATATACGCGGCTTCAAAGGATAGGTTGTTTTGCGGAAAGCCCGCAAAAAAATACGGGGGCAGCGTCCTGTTAGAGGGGTATCTTGAGGAAGAGCCGGATATAAGGGATGTGCAAAAGGCTGCGATAAAATATGCCGAGGTAAGCCAGGAGAAGATATCCTCCTGGAGGGATTTAGCGGCCAAAAAGGCGCTGCTGCCCAAGCTGGCCGTCGGCATCGACAGTAATTCAACCGACCTTTGGCACTGGGAGAGCGGTTCTTCTTCAAGGCCTGAAGACGATTGCCTGCGCCGGGGCAGGGGGAGCATAGACTGGGATATTTCCTTGACTTGGGATTTGGGAGACTTGATATGGAATGAAGCCCAGACCAGTATTGACGTGCGCTCCAGGCTTATGGTGGAATTAAGGGAGGATATCCTTGACCAGGTAAACAAGCTCTATTTCGAACGGTTGAGAGCCAAGTCCGAGCTGGACGGCCTGTCTATAGACGAAAGAAAGAAAAGGTTCGATAAGCAATTAAGGATAGAGGAGCTTACCGCTTCGCTCGATTCTCTCACGTGCGGGTATTATTCCGAACAATTGAAAATAATGGCTTCCCGGGACCGTTAAATCACCCCTCTTAACCTAAAAAATCTTGCAATTGCCCCGTGTTTGTGATACTTTATAAAAGCCTGCCAATTTATTAACTCTTTAAAGTAAAGGATCTCAACTATGAGCGCACTGCATTTTACGGATGCCAATTTTAAGAAAGAGGTGCTGGAATCTACGCAGCCGGTTTTAGTCGATTTCTGGGCCAGTTGGTGCGGCCCCTGTAAAATGATCGCTCCGCACGTAGACGAATTGGCCAAGGATTATTCAGGCAGGGTAAAAATAGGCAAGATAGATGTGGATGCCAACCCCAGGATTGCCACCGAATACGGGGTAATGTCCATACCGACGTTGATATTTTTTAACGGTGGTAAAGTTATAAATCAGGTTGTGGGAGCCGTAAGCAAGGCAGACCTAAAGCGGAAGATAGAAGAAAACCTGTAATGCAGAAGATATTCATCGCCGCCACCAAACAGAATGACGGCAAGACCACGGTTTCTTTGGGAATAATAAAGAACCTGCAGGAAAAATTCGGAAAAGTGGGTTTTATAAAACCCATCGGTCAGAGATACCTTGAGGAGGAGGGGCAGAAGGTCGATGAGGATTCCGTGCTCATCGAGGAAGTCTGCGGCATCAAGTCGGGGCTTAAGGATATGAGCCCTATAGCGGTAGATAAGGGTTTTACCGAAAAGTATATCGCGAAACCGGATAAGAAAAATATATCCGGGCAAATAAAAGACTCCTTCCGAAGGATTTCCAAAAACCAGAAGCTGGTGGTAATCGAAGGCACCGGGCATGCGGGAGTGGGATCGGTGTTCGACCACTCCAACGCTTCGGTAGCAAAGCTTTTGGGCTCTAAGGTAATCATCATATCTTCCGGCGGGGTAGGCCGGCCGATCGACGAAATCGTCCTGAATAAAGCTCTTTTTGAGAAGGAAGGCGTCAAGGTCCTGGGAGTGATTGTAAATAAAGTCCTGCCGGACAAATTTGACAGAATAAGCCGCCTGGTAAGAAAGGGGCTTGAGAGAAAAGGCATAGATGTTTTAGGGGTTTTGCCTTTTAGCCCTTTGCTTGCCCGGCCCACCTTTAAACAAATCCTGGAGGAAACTGATTTCCAGGTGCTTTGCGGCAAGGAGTATCTGGAACGTTCCGTGGCCAAGGTGATCGTAGCGGCAATGGAGGCGCGCGACGCGGCACGGTATATCAGTGAGGATAGCCTTATGATAACTCCCGGGGACCGCGAAGATATGATTGTTTGCGGATTGAATTCTTTTGACAAGCCGGAAAACGATAAACTCAAGATATGTGGGATGATCTTAACCGGGGGGATTATGCCGGCCCTGCCGGTTATGAGCCTCCTGGAGAAGGCGGGGATACCTGTTTTGCTGGCAAAGTCGGATACTTATGACGTGGCTACATGCGTGCATGACCTTACGGTAAAGATCCGCCCCTATGACAGGGAGAAGATCGATACCGCGATAAAATTGATAAAAGAAAACGTGAATTTTGACAAAATTTTGAAAGGAATTTGATATGGATGCGCTCAATCGTATTCGTAACCTGGCCAAGAGAAAACTGATGACCATAGTCCTGCCGGAGTACGAGGATAAACGCACTGCCGAGGCGGCGCGTATCGTCGAGGAGGAAAAAATAGCCAAGTCTATCGTGCTGACCCCTGATTTGGTCGATAAGGCCAAGCTCGATGATTATATAGGCCAGTATTACAAACTTTACCAGTCTAAGGATATCAGCCTGGAAGAGGTAAAAAGACTTTTCTCGGATAATTTATATTATGCTGCGATGATGACCCGCGAAGGGAAGGCGGACGGCCTGGTCGCAGGCGCATCCCATACTACGGCGGATGTAGCGCGTGCCTGTATCAGATGCATAGGGCTTGATGAGCGTTTTACCATTGCTTCAAGCTGTTTTATTATGGACTTACCGGGTAACCAATACGGGGAAAACGGTACTTTTATTTATGCGGATTGCGGAATTATCCCTGACCCGAACGCGCGCCAATTATCCTGCATCGCCTTGACTGCTGCGGAGCTGGCGGGCAAGGTATTGAATATTACCCCGCGCGTGGCTTTTCTGAGTTATTCCACAAAAGGTTCGGCCAGGACGAAATCGGCGGAAAAGATATCCGAAGCTTTGTCGCTTCTAAGGGCACAGGCCCCGGATATACTTGCCGATGGGGAGCTGCAGGCGGATGCGGCGATCGTCCCAGAAGTGGCGGCGATTAAATGCCCCGGCAGCCCGATAAAGGGCCGGGCCAACGTGTTAATTTTCCCGAATCTCGAGGCCGGCAATATAAGCTATAAGCTTTCCCAAAGGCTCAGCGGGTGCAGGGCTATAGGGCCTTTATTTTTAGGATTGAACAAACCGGCGAGCGATCTGTCCCGCGGCTGCTTCGCGCAGGATATAGTCGACAGCGTGGCTGTTTCAGCGACAAGGGCACAATAATGAAAATCCTGGTTATCAACAGCGGAAGCTCTTCCATAAAATACAAGCTTTTTGAGATGCCCGAGGAATCTTTGATCTCAAAGGGGAACATCGAACATATAGGTGAATCTGGCTCGAAGTTCGAGAATCATTTTGCCGGATTGAAGACCATCCTGGAAAAAATGGACTCTGTCGATGCGGTAGGCCACCGGGTAGTCCACGGCGCCGAGAGGTTTAAGAAGCCGGTTAAGGTCACTCCCGAGGTGATAAACGGGATCAAGGAATGCAGTACGATCGCCCCTTTGCACAACCCGGCAAACCTGGCCGGTATAAACGCCTGTCAGAAATTGCTTCCCGGGGTCAGGCAAGTGGTTGTATTTGATACGGCTTTCCACCAGACTATCCCGGATTATGCGTATGTATACGGCCTGCCTTACGATTATTACCAGAGGCTGAAAATAAGAAAATACGGTTTTCACGGCACCAGCCATGAATATGTGGCAATGGAAGCCGCAAAGATTCTGCGCAGGCCTTTGAACAAAATAAAGCTGATAAGCTGCCATTTGGGAAACGGGTGTAGTATTACCGCTATCGATAAGGGGAGGTCTGTAGATACGAGTATGGGTTTTACCCCGCTTGAAGGGCTGGTTATGGGTACCCGTTGCGGGGATATAGACCCTGCCTTGGTGACTCATATCATGCGGAGAGAAAGGCTGGATGCCCAGAATATGGAGCGTATCTTGAACAGGGAGAGCGGGCTTAAAGGTATATCCGGGGTGAGTAATGATATGCGCCCTTTAGAGCTTAAGGCCAGAGCGGGGAATAAGCGTGCCAGGCTGGCGATAGATATCTTTATTTACAAAATCAGGAAATATATCGGGGCTTATATGTCGGTCCTGGGCGGCTTGGATGCCCTGGTGTTTACTGCGGGGATCGGAGAAAACCAGTCTATGATAAGAGAAAGAGTCTGTTGCGGTTTATTCTCTTTGTTCAAGAAGAAGCCCCGGGTCCTGGTCGTATCGACCAATGAAGAATTGATGATCGCCCGCCAGACTTATAAGTTGATAAGGAGATAAGATGTTGAGAACTATGTTAAAATCGAAGATACACCGGGCGACGGTCACCGAAGCTAACCTTTATTACGAGGGCAGTATTACCATTGACGCCGATCTGATCAAAGCGGCGGACATGCTTGAGTACGAGAAGGTGGAGGTGCTCAATTTGAACAACGGGGACAGGATAGAGACGTATGTCATCAAAGGGGAAGCCGGAAGCGGGATAATTTGTCTTAACGGCCCTGCCGCAAGAGGGGTTTGTCCGGGAGACCAGGTGATAATACTCTCTTATATCCTGGCGGAGGATCAGCTTGCCGGGCAAAACAAACCTAAAATTATAAAAGTAGATGGCAGAAACCAGATTAAAAATTAAGACTTACGGGGATCCCGTATTGAGAAGAAAGGCCAAGCCGGTAAAAGAGGTTACCGATGATACCAGGAAGCTGCTTAATTCCATGGCCGAGTCGATGTACATCAATTCCGGTATCGGCCTGGCAGCTCCTCAGCTTGGAGTGAGTTCGCAGATGATCGTGGTGGATATAGGGGACGGGTTGCATAAACTGGTCAATCCGAAAATAATCAAACGCCAGGGGAACCAGGCTATCCAGGAAGGGTGTTTAAGCGTGCCCGGGGCGTGCGTCAAGGTAAGGCGCGCCAGGGAGGTCTGGGTTGAGGCGGTTAACGAAAACAACCTGGAAGTCAAGCTGCACGCCAGGGATCTTTTTGCGTGCGTGCTCCAGCATGAGATAGACCATCTGGACGGCAAACTTATCGTGGATTACGCGTCTTTTTTAAGCAGGGCCAGGATTAAAAAGAAACTTGCGGCGGCGAAGTCCGCCGTTTCAGATGCCAAACTGAAGATATAGGAAAACATGGACAATAAGCGCGATTTGATTATTATCGGGGCAGGGCCGGCCGGGCTTACTGCTGCTTTATACGCTGGGCGCAGCCGTCTGGATACTCTTATTATCGAGAAGATGGCAACTGGCGGCAGGATACTGATGAGCGAGGCTATCGAAAATTATCCGGGTTTTCCCGGAGGGGTGACTACTGTCGAATTGATTGGGCGCATGGAAAACCAGGTTAAGGATTTGGGGATAAAGTTCGAGAACGATGAAGTTACCGGCCTGGATTGTTCCGGCAGTAAGATAATAACTTCGGGGGGCGAGTACTCTTTCGGGGCCCTGATTATTGCCTCGGGCGCGCATTACCGTAAATTGAACGTGCCGGGAGAAAAGGAGTATACGGGGCGCGGGGTGTCTTATTGCGCCACTTGCGACGGGCCTTTTTACAAAGGGAAAAAAGTGGTGCTTGTAGGAGGAGGGAATGCCGTGGCGGAAGAGGCGCTGTATTTGACGCGTTTTGCAGATTCTGTGAGCGTGGTCCACCGCAGGCAGGAGATGCGCGCCTCCCAGATACTTCAGGAGAAGATGCGCAAAGAAAAAAAGATAAATTTTATTTTGAGCAGCCTGGTTAACGGAATCAATGGGGGAAAGAGCGTAGAATCCGTAAGGATAAAAGATCTTATCAGCGGAGGAGAGATTGATTTTGCCTGCGACGGAGTTTTTGTCTGCGT
Organism: Candidatus Omnitrophica bacterium UBA6249; assembly: GCA_002441305.1. Taxonomy (GTDB): domain Bacteria; phylum Omnitrophota; class Gorgyraeia; order Gygaellales; family Profunditerraquicolaceae; genus UBA6249. Next base: position 449,819 of record DJVT01000009.1, on the reverse strand, counting down.
GGGTTACGAGCCGGAAACCCAGTTTCTAAAAGGAAAAATAGATATGGATGAAGCAGGTTTTATAATTACCGATGAAGCGATGCTCACATCGGCTGAAGGGGTGTTTGCTTGCGGTGATTGCCGCAAGAAGAGCCTTTATCAGGTAATAAACGCGTGCGGGGATGGGGCTGTGGCGGCCGATTCCGCGTACAAATTCATCGCGGACAGGAGCAGATAAAAATGGAGAATTTTCCCACTACCAGTAAAAAATTAATCGACTGGGTGAGTAAAATAAGCAAGTTTTGCTGCCCGGATCGCATTGTCTGGATCGACGGTTCGGAAGAACAGAAGATGACTATTGAAAAGGAGAGCGTGGCCAGCGGGGAGATGGTGCGCTTGAACCAGGACAAGCTTCCGGGATGTCTCCTTCACCGTACCGCGCATGACGATGTTTCCCGTACGGAACACCTGACTTTTATTTGCACCAGGAAGAAGAACGATGCCGGGCCGAACAACAACTGGATGGCCCCGGATAAGGCCTACGAGAAAGCCCGGGCGATATTGAAAGGCGCTATGTCCGGCAGGACTATGTATGTGATCCCGTTTTCTATGGGGCCTGTAGGGTCGCCTTTCAGCAAAATAGGGGTGGAGGTTACCGATTCGCGTTATGTGGTGCTGAATATGTTGATTATGACCCGCTGCGGGGAAGCGGTCTTAAGGCAGATTGAAAGGGACGAGAATTTCACAAAGTGCCTGCATTCCAAGGCCGAGCTGGATATCAACAAGAGGCTGATTCTGCATTTCCCGGAAGACAATACCATTTGGAGCGTGGGTTCCGGTTACGGTGGGAATGTCCTTTTGGGGAAAAAATGCCTTTCTTTGCGCATAGCCAGCTATGCCGCAAAAAGGGAAAAATGGATGGCCGAACATATGCTGATCATGGGGATCGAGAAACCCAATGGGCATATCGAATATATAGCCGCGGCTTTTCCCAGCGCTTGCGGAAAAACAAACCTGGCGATGATGGTCCCGCCGGAGGGGCTTAAGAAAAAAGGTTACCGGATCTGGACCCTGGGGGATGATATCTCCTGGATGCGCGTTGATTCCGACGGTTCTCTCTGGGCGATAAACCCCGAGACGGGATTTTTCGGGGTAGCCCCTGGGACGAACTCAAAGACCAATCCGAGCATGGTGGAGACGATTAAAAAAGGCACTATTTATACCAATGTCCTTTTAAAGCAGGATAATACCGTTTGGTGGGAGGGCGCGGACGGGGACATACCCAGCCAGGGGGTGGACTGGAAGGGCAACCCATGGAAGCCTAATATGAAGGACGCAAACGGCAATCCGGTAAAAGGAGCCCATCCAAACGCGCGCTTTACCGCTCCCGTTGCTAATTGCCCTACCGCTTCTTTTAGGATGGACCAGCATCACGGAGTCCCTATTTCGGCGATAATCTTCGGGGGGAGGCGCCAGCACGTAGCTCCCCTGGTTTATCAGTCGTTTAATTGGCAGCACGGGGTTTTTGTAGGGGCGACCATGGGCTCGGAGTTAACCGCCGCGCAGGTGGGAAAAATAGGGCAGGTGCGCAGAGATCCTATGGCTATGCTGCCTTTCTGCGGGTATAACATGGCGGATTATTTCCGGCATTGGCTGGATATGGGCAAGCTTATGAATAAGCCCCCGAAGATATTCCATGTCAATTGGTTCAGGACAAACGAGCACGGCAAGTTCCTTTGGCCCGGTTTTTGCGAGAACCTGCGGATACTGGAATGGATACTGGATCGCTGTAATAACAGGGTGAACGCAATGGAGACCCCGATAGGTTATGTACCGTATCCTTTTGATATAGATATGACCGGGCTCAACCTGCCGGAAAAATCCCTGGAAAAACTGTTGAAGGTCGAAAAGAACGATTGGCTCGATGAGCTGAAGGGGATCAATAAGTTCTTCGGGGAGTTCAAAAGCGACCTGCCGGAAGAGATCTGGTGCGAATACCATGATTTGATGTCCAGGTTGAAGAAATATGAAGGATAATCTTTTGTTAAGAACCGATTTCCAGGATTTAAAACTTTTCCGCCGGGGAAAAGTGAGGGATGTCTATGACCTGGGAGATAAGCTGTTAATTGTCTCTACCGACCGGATATCATGTTTTGACGTGATCCTCCCTTCGGGCATCCCTGAAAAGGGCAGGGTGCTAACGAGTATTTCGGTTTTCTGGTTCGATTTTATCAAAAAACTGATCGGGAGCCATTTTATAACCGCGAACGTAGAAGAATACCCCCCTGAATTAAATAAATACAAGAAGATTCTGCGCGGGCGTTCCATGCTTGTTTTAAAAACAGACCCCCTGCCGGTTGAATGCGTGGTGAGAGGGTATCTTTCCGGATCAGGCTGGAAAGAGTACAGGCAAAAACAGTCAGTTTGTTCTATCCGCCTCCCCGAGGGGTTGCGGGAATCCGGAAAGCTTCCCGAGCCGATATTTACCCCTTCCACAAAGGCTGATGTCGGGCATGATGAAAATGTGGACCAGGCTTATGTCGAATCGCTGGTAGGCGGTAAACTGGCCGAAGAGTTAAAGCGCGCGAGCATAGATATCTACCGGAGGGCCAGCGAATACGCCCTGGGCAAAGGGATAATTATCGCGGATACAAAGTTCGAATTCGGCATGCTCGGGGGAAAGATGATTATTATCGATGAGGTATTGACTCCGGATTCTTCCCGTTTCTGGCCTCTCGAGAAATATGAGCCGGGCAGGTCCCAGCCCAGCTTCGATAAGCAATTTGTCAGGGATTACCTCGAGACCCTGGATTGGGATAAGGCGCCTCCGGCTCCCGAATTACCCGCAGAGATAGTCTCCAAGACCACCGATAAATACCTGGATTCCTACCGCAAGCTGACAGGAAAAGAACTTGAATAAGATAGACGGTTTCAAGAAGCTTCTATCGGTATTGCTCAGGATCGCGACAAGTTTTATCCTTCTTTTTATCCTTTTCAAATTCAATAAAATAGATTTTAATTCCCTGTTACGGGATATAAAAAGCGCGGACAGGGCGCTTTTGTGCGTGGGATTCGCATTTTTTATATTATCTTACGTAATGAGCTTTTGGCGCTGGAAGATACTGCTCGAAGCGGTAAATATATTTATCCCCCTGAAAAAGCTTATAAGCTGTTTTTGCGGAGGCGTTTTCTTCAGCATATTCCTGCCCTCGACCATAGGCGGGGACCTGGTGAGAACCGCGGATCTGGTATCGCATACGCGTAAGGCGAAAGAGGTGATCGCATCCGTATTCTTGGACAGGCTGAGCGGCTATATAGGAATGGCCCTGGTGATTATCCCGGCTTTCCTGCTGGGAGGGTCGTTGGTAAGCGACAGGGTCGTGCTTATTTCCGTTTCTGCGATAGTGCTCATTCTGCTTCTCGTGCTCCTGCTCTTATTCAACAGCTTCATCTATGAGAAAATATCCGGTTTTCTTTCCGTGCCCGGGGCGGGCAGGATCAGGGAGGCGATAAAGGATATGCACCGGGAGATCCATGTGTTCCGCAATCATAAGAAGATGATCGCCGGCAATATCGCAATCTCTTTCGCCATACAGCTTATCTTCCCGGTAAGCATTTATTTTATCGGCCTTTCCCTGGGGGTAAAAATAAACATATTTTATTATTTGATCTTTGTGCCGATAATAAACGCAATTACCCTACTGCCGATTTCGATGGGCGGGCTGGGGTTGAGGGAAGGGTTGTATGTGTTTTATTTCGCCAAGGCGGGAGTGATAAAGCAGCTGGCCTTGGCAGTTTCCATCCTTTCATTTTCCTTCGTAGTATTTTACGGGGCTATAGGGGGGATATTTTATGTCCTTACGGTACATCGTAGACGCCTACAACATGATCAACCATCCCGGCTTTAAACCCCGCCCGGGAAAAGCCTGCAATATACAGACCCGCCTGGCAGATTTTATCAGGGGCAACAGGTTGTCCGGAAGCAGGAAAAACAGCGTTGTGCTTGTTTTCGACGGTTATCCCCCGGCCGGAGAGAGGATGCCCGAAGGGGAGGGGCTGATTTGTGTCTTTTCGCGCGGGATCGAGGCGGATGAAGCGATAAAGAGGATAGTCGAAAAATCCGCCTTGCGCAAGGAAATCGTTGTTGTTTCCGACGATAAGGAAGTGCGTTATTCGGCGAAGCTTTTAAAAGCGCAGGTCAGCAGCGTGGAAGGGTTTATCGGCTCTTCCGGCAGGAATATCCCGCCGCGCTCCGCTGCGGATAAAGACAGCAAAGATATATCGTGTTCTGCGATGGAGGCGATTAACGCGGAGTTGAAAAAGAAATGGCTGGAGTGAATAAAAACAAGTCCATGTTTATAAAATTCCTGGGGACGGCAGGAGCGCGTTTTGTCACCTTCCGGCAGCTGCGCGCTTCGGGTGGAATATGGATTTGCCTGGGGGATACCAATGTCCTGGTTGACCCCGGGCCGGGAAGCATCGTGCGTTGTCTTGAATGCCTCCCTAAAATGGACCCGGAAAAACTGGATGCGCTTATCCTGACCCACCGGCATTTAGACCACGCCAACGACATAAATATTATGATTGAATCAATGACCTGCGGGGGGTCGTGCAGGAAAGGGGCGGTTTTTTGCCCTTCTGACTGCCTGGGGGATCATCCGGTTATACTCCCGCATGCGGCCAGGCTGCCCGGTAGGGTGCAGGTAATCAAGCCGGGACGCAAATACAAGGCGGGAGATTTTGCTTTTACTGTATCAGCGCGGCATCTACATCCATGCGAAACTTACGGATTGAAATTCAATATGGGCAAGGTTACGGTGGGGCTGGTTTCGGATACGCGTTATTTTGACGGATTGGCGGATTTTTATCGCACTGACGTAATTATCCTTCCCGTTGTCTTCCGCCGAGCGCGCCAGGGGATAGACCATATGAGCCTGGAGGATGCATCGGAGCTTATAGGCAGGATCAGGCCAAAAAAAGCAGTGCTTACCCATTTTGGCATGGATATGCTCAAGGCGCGCCCTTCTTGCCAGGCAAAAAGAATCTCTGAGCGCCTGGGGGTTGAAGTTATTGCCGCCCATGACGGTATGAGACTCGATTTTTGAACTTGACATAACCGCTTAATCGTGTTAATGTTAAAAAAATATCCACATACAAAAGGAGGGAGCTATGAGTAGTTGGCAAGTCGTGTTACTTGAGCCAGCCAGGAATGTGCTTACCCAGATCAGCCAATTCATGGTTAACGTGCTTTTGGTTATCGTTATCCTGATAATCGGCTGGTTGCTGTCGAAATTGCTTAAAACTGTAGTGAGCAAGGGACTGAAGGTGGTAAGACTTGATGCGCTTTCCAGCCGTATTGAATTAGACAAAATACTGGGTAAAGGAGGCATTACTTATTCTCTTTCGGATTTGATAGGAGTGATTTGCTATTGGTTCGGTATCCTGATTACGGTGATGGTGGCAATTAACGCCATAGGCCTTACCGTAGCCGCGGATTTACTGAACAGGATAGTGCTGTATATTCCCAACGTGGTAGCCGGGGTATTCATGCTGATTGTCGGTATGTTTGCCGCTACAGCCCTGAAGAATATAGTGACTACCGCTGCCAATAATGCCGGGCTTATCCAGGGGAAATTCCTTGGGCAGGTGGTTGAGGTAGTGGTGATGATCTTCGCGATATTCGTGGGTTTGGAGCAGCTTAATATCGGCATACGCATCACCGAGCTTACCGTGGGTATTATTTTAGGCTCTCTCGGTTTAGGGTTCGCTTTGGCCTTCGGGCTCGGCTGTAAGGATATAGCGGCAAAATTCGTATCCGATTTAATCGATAAAGCGAGCAAAAAGTAATATTGTTGTTTTCAGTTGTTTTAAGCCCCGCACGATGGCGTGCGGGGCTTATCTTTAACAGCCGTTTTTTAATCTCAGGGGATGAATAAAAGAATATTATTTCCGGTTTTATCCGTCTTTTCGCTTGTCCTGTTTTTTTATCTTGGGCAGAATTATTATTTGAGCATAAACCGGCCCGGAGGGCAGGGAGGCGCAAGGCAGAGGGCCTGGGAGCAGATGCGCCATAAAATAGAATCGGAAATATCCCGTTTTAAAGGGGATGCGGCCGTCATAATCAAAGACCTCGGGACAGGGCGGGAATTTTCCTATAACGGCAGGAAACTTTTTGCTTCAGCCAGCATGGTAAAGATACCGATTATGGGTTCTTGTTTCCTCGCCGCCAGGGAGAATAAACTGGACCTCGGGGAATCCTCGCTGTTGAAGGTTTCGGATAAGACTTCCGGGTCGGGGACCTTGAAAAGAATAAGGCCAGGCACATCTTTCAGCAATGAAGAGCTGATCGGTTTGATGATCTATGAGAGCGATAATACCGCAGCGAATATGCTTATCGACATGCTCGGCGAAAAATACCTTAACGATTCCTTCAGGCGCTTCGGCCTTAAAGATACGAATATTTCGCGCAGGATAGCCGATTTTGCCTCGAGGGATAAAGGGGTTGAAAACTACACTTCTGCGCAGGATATAGCCTGCATGCTGGAGCTGATCTATGAAGGGAAGCTTGTCGATAAACAGGCATCGGATGAATCCCTGATTTTCCTCAAGCTTCAACGTGTGAATGACCGCATTCCCAGGTATTTGCCCAAGGAAACCATCGTAGCGCACAAGACCGGGCTTGAACGCAGCGTCTGCCATGACGCAGGGATAGTATTTACCGATAAAGGGGATTTCCTCGTTACCGTATTGACCGGGCATTCTAATTCGACCAGCCGGCCTTCGAAAAGGTTTATAGCCAGGGTAGCTTTGCGCGTTTACGAATATTCCAGGCAGTTGTGATAAACGGCATAATTATTTTAGCGCCTGATATCAGGCAATGGCGCAGCAAGAGCATTATTTTTAAATATAACTTGTTGTAGCTTAATGTGTTATATGAGATAATATATGCTTAAAGCGGGATAGCGGCAATCGCATTTCCTATAACCCAGTACTTGACTTGTATATAAACAGATGAAAAGAATTGCACTGTTCATATCTGTCTTGGTTATTCTCTCCTTATCTGTAACATTCTTTTATCATAAGACGCAAAAATCAGATATAAATTATTATTCAGGGCGCAGATATTTCGAAAAAGGCGCATACGGCAAGGCTGTATTTTTCTACGAAAATGCCCTTGCCGCTGATCCGGGGCGGATAGACGCATTGGTGGATTTAGCGTATATTTGCCAGTGGACAGGAGACACGAAGAGGGCAATAGGGCTTTTGCAAAAAGCTTTAGCCATCCGGGAAGACGACAGCCTGAAAACAGCTTTAGCCCGGAGCTATGCCTGGGAAGGGGAATATAAGCAGGCGATAAATATTTATAATGAGCTGGACAGGGCGGCGGATAGCCCCGGAATTAAAAAAGAGCTTGCCCAGGTTTATATATGGAATAGGCAATTTGATAAAGCAAGGGATATTTTAACCCAGCTGACAGAGGAGTATCCTGCCGACAGGGAAGTCAAGTTGCTGCTTGCAAAAGCCCTGCAATATTCCGGCAATCCCAGGGAAGCTGCCGGTATATATGAAGGCCTATTAAAGGAAAGAGAGGAGGGAGAGTGAAGAGCAGGGTGTGTCTTGCCGTGGGGTTATGTTTCCTTTTTCTTTTTTCCCCTGTATTGTCGAAGGGCGAACAGGGCCAAGAGGATATAAGGTTACTGTTATCCCGGGCTTATGTAAGCGACGGCCAGTATGAAAAAGCAAGAGAGGCCTGTAATGCTATTTTGCGCGAAGACCCCCGGAATATGCAGGCAAGGGTCTTGCTTGCCGATATATCAGCCTATGAAAGAAAATTCGAACAGGCGGCGGCTTTATATGCGCAGATACTGGATGAGGAAGGCGATACCGAGGTCCAGAGAAAGTTGGCGGACGTTTTATCCTGGGATAAACAGTATGACCGCGCCATAGCGCTTTATGATGAAATACTCGAGCGCGGGGAGGATAAGAGGGCCAGGGTGCAAAAGGCGCGTATCCTTGGCTGGCAGAGAAAATACTCTGATTCTCTGGAGGAATACAGGAAGGCGCTGGAAAATTCTTACGACCGGGGCATAGATTTGGAGATGAGGGCAAAGCGGGCTTATTGGGATGGCCGCGTAACCAGGGCTATCCGGAATTACGATGAATTGATCAAGGAGGATAACGGTAATGTGGAGGGTATGTTTGACCTCTCCCAGCTCTATTCTTACCAGGGGATGTTCAGGGAAGCCGAAGGCCGGTATGAAGATATACTTGGGATTTCCCCCCGGCACTTCAGGGCCAGGGAGGGCCTGGAGAAGGCGGAATTGCTCTCCCGGCACGTGCGCCTTGATTCCGGGTATGAGTTTTTCGAGGCAGACAGCCCTTCAAGGTCGGAGGACATCAACAGAAGTTCGTTTTTTACTTACGCCAGCGCCCCCTGTAATTACAATCTGGATGTCAGGGCCGGGTACAGGCTGAGTTACAGGAAGTTTTCCGATTTTGCGGATGTGCTGGAGAATAAGGCGGAAGTCGGGTTTTCTTACCTGCGGGCGCCGGATTGGGGCGTGGACGCATATTATGGAGTGATCGCTTATAACCGGGGCATTGACCCGCTGCAGGTTTTTGGCGGGAGCTTGCGTTACAGGATATCCGATATTGTCACTTCGTTTACCTCCTTTGAGCGCAAACAGCTCGAGAATACCAGCCAGCTTATCCGTGACAACTATTATGCGGATAATTATCTGCAAAGGTTTGATTTCGATATCAATAAACGCCTCAAATCACAGGCAGAATTTCTCTATTCCCGTTATTCGGATGGGAACTATAAAGTTGAGCCCGGTATGGAGATGCTTTACTTGATTAGCCTCGACCCGAGGAGATTCAGCTTGAGGTACAAGTATTTTTACCGTAATTTCGATGAGAAGAAAACGGAGTATTTTTCCCCCAAGGGTTTTTCCGTCAATTCATTGAAGGCCAACTGGAGGCATTTCCTGAATAAGGAAGAAATTTTCTTCGGCGCCAACGATCTTTATTATGATTTGAGCTATGAGTTTACGGTGGATTCCAAGAATGTCATAGGCAACAAGTTCAGCGCGGAATTCAACTGGGATATCAGCAAAAGGCTTAACTTTAACATAAGGGGCTCGGTTGAGAAATCCAGCTCAGGGGTCTATAAAGACAAGAATATCACTGCTTCTATGAGGTATTATTTCTGATATGAACAGGATGGGGCCGGGGTTATTGGTCAATCTTGCCGTCATTTTTGCGGCGATCCTCACTTTGATTTATATTATAGTGCGGATAGCGGTTTTTTTGTCTTACGGGTACCCTCCGGTCGACAGAATATTTGCCTGCCTGCTTATCGCAGGGGAATTTTTTGTACTCATCCATTCGCTGGGTTATGTTATTAACCTATTTAAGGTTTTTACCGCAAAAGACAAAAGGGAAGAAGCCGGCAGGGCTTCTGAAATCCTGACCTCGCCCGCGCAGCCTGAGGTTGCCGTTTTGGTAACGGCAAGGCATGAGCCCCGGGAGGTGCTGCGCTCTACTTTTTCGGCCATCAATGCCTTAAACTATAAGAATAAGCAGGTATTTTTTCTTGACGACAGCTCCGAAGAAACATACAGGAAAGAGGCCCAAGAGCTGGCCCAAGAGCTGGCCCTCTCTTTGTTTAGAAGCGGTTCGCGTCACGGAGCAAAAGCGGGGATCATTAATGACTGCCTTAAGACGTTATCCCAGAAATATGTAGTTCTTTTTGACGCAGACCAGAACCCCTTACCGGAATTCCTGGGTACCCTGGTATCATTAATGGAAAGAGACGGGAAGCTGGCCTTTATCCAGACTCCCCAGTTTTATTCCAACATTGGAGCGAGCAGGGTCGCCAAGGCATCCACCTTCCAGCAGTCCGTATTTTACGAATATATCTGCGAAGGCAAAAGCGTAAGCGACGCGATGTTCTGCTGCGGGACTAACGTCATATTCCGCCTTGCCGCCTTGAAAGAGGTTGGAGGGTTGGATGAGGTATCCGTCACCGAGGACTTCGCCACTTCGGTCAAACTGCACATAAAAGGGTGGCGGTCGCTTTTTTATCCTCATACCTATACTTTCGGCATGGGGCCGGAGAACCTGCAGGAGTATTTTAAATAGCAATTCCGCTGGGCGACCGGGACGCTTTCCATGTTCAAAAGGCTGTTTTGGTATTTTCTGAAAAACCCCTTTTCTCTTTCGCCTTTTCAATGGTGGGAGTATTTTCTTTCCAGCTCTTACTATTTCGCGGGAGCGGCTTTTTTTACCCTGATGATATGCCCTATTGCTTACATTCTTTTCAAAGTTCCCTCGTTCTTCGCCATGCCGGGCATATATTTCCTTACCTTTATTCCTTATATTGTTCTTTCCTTGAGCGTTTTTTATATGGCATTGGGGCTGCGTAACTACAGGAGCAATAGCCTGTTCAGCGGGCAATTGCTGGCGGCGGTGACATTCCCGGTGTATATGCGGGCGGCATTTTTTGCCTTAATAGGGAAAAGAGTGGTATTTGAGGTCACTTCCAAAGACGGCAGGCATACGCCTTCCCCGGGGTGGTTATTACCCCAGATAGCCATGCTCTTGTTGAATTTTATCGCTGTGGTTTGGGCGGTAAACCGGCTGGTTTACGAACATGAGCCCGCTTTGCTGGTAAACGGGTTCTGGGCTTTATATCATTTTCTGCTGCTTTCTTCCATCTTTTATTTTAGCGAAGAGGAGCCCGGCAGGATCAGGGGGAAGAGGCTGTACCCGGGAACGGATTTTAGTTATAATATAATCAACGCGCAAAATCTGCCGGTTACGGATAAGGCTGCCTGGCGCATCTGCGTTACGGTTTTTTTGCCTGAGCGCATTGATGCAGGTACCCAGCTGATGTGTAAAATCAAGGAGAAGGGCGGCAGTTCCTTCGTTTTCGAAGGCGTCGTGGTTTGGTCGGGCCGAAGCGCTTGGCGCAAGGGGTTCGAAACTACAGTTGGCGTGCTTACCGCATCCGAGTCTGCAAGGCGGCAGTTAAAGGAGGTTATGAAATGATCGGCAAAGACAAGCTTTTGAAACAGGTGGAAAAACTCATCCAGCAGGAGGAAAGGCTCGTGCCTTTATTGAACAGACATGTGTCATCGGCTTTGTTTTTCAGCGGGTTGGAGCAGAAGGAGCGCGACGGTATCCTTGACCGTTTCCAGGAGATGGCTGTCAAACAGCGGGAGCATGTCGATATCTTAAAGGGCATAAAAAAAGAAGTGAGCGAGGGGGCGGGTAATGTTTACTAACGAGGACTATAAGAATTATTTTAAAGAGCTGGAAGATGTTTTAAGAAGCAATATCGTTATTTATACCGACCTGATGAATATTGTGGATAATAAGGCGGTTCTCAGCAAGCTGCAGGTTTTAGCTTCCGAAAACGCGGGCGCTTTTAAATTCATACGCGAGCAAAAAGGCAAGTTTCCTGAAAGTTAACTTATTGGGAGGTCACTATGGGAGGCATGAAAAAAATACTGGTCGCTGAAGATGATTTGGTTTCGCAGCAGGTGCTGGCTATGCGCCTGGAGATCAACGATTTTGAGGTTGTTGCCGTAGCCGATGGAGAGGAGGCGTTGAATAAGGCCAAGCAGGAGAAGCCCGACCTGGTCATCCTCGATCTTATGCTCCCCAAGATAAGCGGTTTCGAAGTGTGCCGCATGCTCAAGTTCGATGATGATTGCAAAAATATCCCCATAATCATCCTCTCTTCTTTAAGCAGCCAGCAGGAAAGGGAAAAAGCCATCCAAAACGGAGCGGATGAATATTTTATCAAGCCTTTCGACCTGGACCTGCTCATAAAAAAGATCCGGGATATGATCACCGCCTAAAAGGAGATAGGTATGGAATCCAAAAAGAAATTTGTTCTTTGTCCTGTCGCTGCCGCGTTTGGCCTGGTGACCTGCGTGTTAGGCCTTTTCGTCATGGTGGGGTGGTTATTCAAGAACGTATCCGTTATCCGGCTCATGCCTTCCTGGGCGCCTATGCAGTTCAACACGGCTTTGTGCCTTTTTTTGCTGGGCGCCTCCATTTTGTTGATATGCGCGAAGAAGAATATCGCGTCGGGTACCATGGCGGCGGCGGTTTTGTTTATTTCCGCGCTTGTGCTTTATCAGTATAAATTCAATATTAACCTGGGGATTGATGAGTTATTTATTAAGGGATTTACCGGGGTAAAGAGTTTTCATCCCGGGCGCATGTCCCCAAGCACTTCATTTTCTTTTCTCCTGGTTTCCCTGTCCCTTATTAACATGGCTTTGGGGCGTTACCGCATGCGATACCTTTTTTCAGGTACGCTGGTTTCTGTGGTCTTCGGCATATCCGCTTTTACCCTTTTTAGTTATTTTTCCCCAGGGGAGACTAATTATATCTGGGAGATATATACACGCATGGCTATGCACACTTCATTTGGCTTCCTGATGCTTTCTTTGGGGGTGATAATCATAGCTTTAAAAGGGGAGCGGGGAGGGGAGAAGTTTCTGCTTCCTAAATGGTCTATTGTCCCGATAGGCATCTCTCTTGTGACTATTTCCTTTATCCTTTGGCAGATGGCATACTTGAATGAACAGCGCCATATTCAGAGCGTCGTGAAGCAGAACCTGGCATTGGTTGAAGATGCGATTGTAAATAAAGGTTCTCTTTATACTACGGCGCTGCAAAGGATGGCCGAGCGCTGGTCTGCCCGGGGCGGAGTGCCTGAAAATGAATGGGATGAGGACGCCGGCAATTATGTCGAGGATTTTAAGTCATTCCAGGCTATAGAGTGGGTTGATCAGTTTGGCAGTGTCAGAAGGATTGTCCCCTATGAAGGGAACGAAAACGCCTTAGGCCGCAATCTCGGCCTTGAATATTCCCGGCGCCAAGCCATGAATACGGCTATGGAGAAAAAGGAGATCGTTTTCAGCAAGACCGTGGATTTATTCCAGGGGGGAAAAGGTTTCTTGGGGTTTATCCCGGTTTACCGCAATAGGCAATTCGACGGCTATATCGCGGCCGTATTTAAGGTAGATGATTTTATCAGGCAGGTTATACCGGAAGAATTTTTCAGGAAGAATTGCCTTGATATATACGAAGAAGGCAGAAGGATATTTTCCTTTTGCAAAGGGGGAAAGGCATCCGAGAAGTGGCACGTAGAAGGGAATTTGAATTTTCATAATCTGTCCTGGTTAGTCAATATATGCCCTACGGAGGATTTTATCAACGAAGGCTCTTCGCCTATGCCGTTGATTGTCCTGCTGATAAGCTTGTTGTTCGCTTTGATGATTATGGCGGTAGTTTATTTTACCTATACGCTCTGGGAAAGATCCAAGGCCCTGGCTTCTACCAAAGATTCCCTCGAGGAGGAGATCGGGGGAAGAAAGATAATTGAGCAAAACCTGCGTAACAGCGAAGCGCGCATAAAGGCAATTCTCGATACCGCCCCGAATCCGATAATTACCGTCAGCGCGAAAGGAGCTATTACTTCTTTTAATAAAGCTGCGGAAAAAATGCTGGGGTACAGCGAGGCGGAGATCCTCGATAAGCCGGTAAATATCTTATTTACGGATTTAAATACCGATGTTTTGCCCCAACAAAACAAATTATCCGGTAATGGGCAGTTTGGAGGCGAAGGCGAGCGCATCGTTGTTTCCAGGGATAATACGATTCTTCCGGTCAATCTGTTTATTGGCAGGCTGGAATCGCTTTTTATCCTGGTTATGCATGATATTACAGGCATCAAGCAAAATGAACTGGAGTTAAGGAACGCCCGGGAGTTGGCCGAAAGCGCCAACAAGACGAAAAGCGAATTTCTCGCCAATATGAGCCATGAGATCCGCACTCCTATGAATGGGGTTATCGGGATGACCGAGCTTCTTTCCGGGACGGCCCTGGATGAAGCGCAGAGAAAATATGTTTCAAGGATTAAGTCATCCGGCGAAGCACTGCTTAACATTATCAATGATATCCTTGATTTTTCCAAGATAGAAGCTGGGCAGATCAAGCTGGAAAATATCCCTTTTAATATCCACGAAACACTTCGTGACATAGGGGAAGATATAGGCTTTTTGGCGGCGGATAAGGATTTAGAGCTTATCTGGAATATCGCTCTCGGCCTGCCCGAGAACCTTACCGGGGATCCTTACAGGTTGAGGCAGATACTGGTTAACCTGGTAAATAACTCCCTGAAGTTTACCTCAAAAGGGGAGATAGAGCTAAAGATCGAGCCCGCCGAGATAAAAAATGAGGCTTGTTGCGTATATTTTTCTGTCAGGGATACGGGAACAGGAATATCAAAAGAAGCTCAAAAAAAGATTTTTTCCCCTTTTGAACAGGCGGATATGTCCACTACCCGTAAATTCGGGGGGACGGGCCTCGGCCTATCCATCGTAAAGCGGTTTGTAGAGATGATGGGAGGGGAGATCTGGGTAGAAAGCCCCGCTCCTGTACCTGTTTTACCGGGCGCGGGCGCGGGAAGCGTGTTTCATTTTAGAATCTGGTTTAAATTGGATAAAGAATTTGCGCCAAAAAGGAATAAGGTCAATATTGACCTGGACGGCAAGCGCGTCTTGATTATCGATGACAATGCGACTAACCGACTTGTTTTTTCACAGTATGTCAAGGGCTGGAATATGGCGCCTGAAGAGCTGGAAAGCGGCAAGGACGTGCTGGATATCCTCCAGGAGGCCAAGCGCGGGGGCAAGCCATTTTCACTGCTTCTTTTGGATTATCATCTACCGGAGATGGACGGGTTCGAAATCGCCGGTTTGCTGAAACGCTCCGGATGGATGAAAGAGCTCAAGGTTATTATGCTTACCAGCGGTGAGAAGAAAAATGACCGTATCCGCGCTACCGAATTAGGCATCGGGTATTTTATGTTTAAACCGGTAACCCCTTCAGAATTGCTCCACGGTATCATGCAGGTTTTTGACGGCGGGGCAGGAAAAGGCGAAGAACCGGCTGCGCATAAAAGCAGCCCGGGGGATGGCCCGGGAGGGTTAAAAATATTACTGGCGGAAGACAATGCCATCAACAAGGAAGTTGCCTCCGATATGCTGAAACAGCTTGGGCATGAGGTGGTTATTGTTGAAAACGGCTTCGAGGCTTTAGAGGCGGCCAAGAAAGGGCCTTTTGACTGCATCCTGATGGATATGCAGATGCCGCGGATGGACGGATTTGAAGCCACAAGGCGTATTCGGGAAATGGAGAAGACAGGCTCCGGCCATATCCCGATAATTGCCATGACGGCGCATGCCCTGAAGGGAGACCGTGAAAAGTGTATTGAGGCAGGAACGGATGATTATATTTCAAAACCGGTGAAGATGCAGGCGCTATCATCAGTCCTAAGCAAGGTATTAGGGGGAGGGAAAGTAAAAAGTCCCCCGGAAACCTTCGATGCGGAGAAGGCGTTGTCTCATGCCGGGTCAAATAATCCGGAGCTGTTGAAGCGCATAGTTAATATATTCCTGTTAGAGTACCCCAAGCAGGTGCAGGGGTTGGATGAGGCGCTTAAAAAGAATGACGCGGCGGGAATAAGGTTTATTGCTCATACTGTTAAAGGAGCCGTTTCCAATTTCGGCGCCCAGGCTGCGCACGAGGCGGCTTTCGCTCTCGAGAAGATCGGCGAAGGCGGGGATCTTTCGGGGGCGGCAAAGTCCCTGGATAACCTTAAAACCGCTTTGGAGAAGCTCGCTTTTGAACTGCGGAAGAATGTAATAAAACAATAAACAGGAGGGCGCGATGGGCCTGTATAAGCTGTACAAGCTGGATATAAGCGTAACTACAGGGATAGCTTTGATAGACGGGCAGCACAATGAGCTATTTGAAAATTTCAACAATGTTTTTAAGGCGTTAGCCCTGGCTAAAGAGACCCAGGAGATGCTGCTTATTTTGGAAGCGATGGATGCTTGCGTCAAACACCATTTGAGCACGGAAGAGGATTTGATGCTTAAAAACAATTATTCCAAGTATGCACCCCATAAGAATGCCCATATCAGGTTTCTTGAGAATATCGTGGCAATCAAGGAACAGACGAAGAGAAACGGGGTAACCAGCAATCTGGCGCAAATGGTAAAGGAGACAATAGGGGACTGGTTTTTGGACCATATAAGAATAATGGATATGCAGTATGTTCCTTTTTTGAAAGATAAGGTATGAAAAAAAGCTTTTTTTTCACCTTTGCATTTTGCGCCTCTTTGACTGTTTTACTGGCAGTCTTTTGCGTAAATATACTGCGTACCAATACCTCTTCTTGCCTCATAGGCGCTTTCCTGGCGGACAGGCCGTTAAAGCCGGATATTGCCAGATTCAAGAGTGAATTCGGCAGGCAGCCATACCTGCTGATGGTTTTTGTAGATTGGGGGCATTATGTTGACGAGGAGGTTATCGGGGATGTTTATTCGTCAGGCAGTATTTTATTCATCACCCTGGAGCCGTGGCACGCGGAAAATAAGCAGGGAATCGATTATGACGCTTTATTGGGCGGGAGATGGGATGATTACTTAAGGAGATTTGCGGAGAGGCTTAAAAATATAGGGCAGCCGGTATTTTTACGCTTCGCGCATGAAATGAACGGCAACTGGTATCCCTGGTCGGGGGTTAAGATAGGCAGAGACAAATATACTGCCATATACAGATATGTTAAGGGGATATTTGACGAGGAGAGGGCGGGTAATGTCAGGTGGGTGTTTTCTATTAACGCCGAAGACGTGCCTTTAGAAAACAATAACTTTCTTCTGTACTATCCGGGAGACCGGTACGTGGATTATGTAGGCATAGACGGATATAACTGGGGGGATTCAAGGGATTGGAGCAGATGGATGAGTTTCAGGGAGATTTTTGAAGGACGCTACAGTGAGATTACGGCAAGCCTGAATAAGCCGGTATTGATCTCTGAATTCAGTTCTGCAGGCTCGGGAGGGGATAAGGCCCAATGGATCAGGGAAGCTATGAGTGATATAAAGCTTATGCGTAAAATAAAAGCTTTCGTGCTGTTTAATATGGATAAAGAGGAGGACTGGAGTTTTTCAGGTATGGCCGGCGGAGAGTTAAAAAAACAATTTACGGACCAGTATTTTCTGTCCCGCCCGGTTTTCAGTAACCGGTAATTTAAACCTGCCTCCTGACTTCTTGTATGATATAATTGCATATCGATAAATAAGCCCGCAGCTTAAGAAAATTAATCAGCCAGATGCCTAATCCAATAAATACAGGGAAAAAGCAGTTTTTACAAAAGTTTGCTCTCTTGTTGCTTTCTGTCGTTACCGGCTTATGCCTGTCAGAGTACATTATAGGCAAGCTTAACCTTGTCCCGGAGTTTATCCGCTGGCCGGGCCACAATATCAGATTCGTAGAAAATCCCGGGATGGTCTATGAGTATATACCCGATATGCGAAAGGGCAGGATCAAGACCAATAAACAGGGTTTTTGCGACGCAGATTTTAGCCTGGAAAAACCAAAGGGCCTGGTCAGGATCGCGATGCTGGGCGATTCCATTACCCAGGGCGTCTTCGTTGCCCCGCAGGAAAATTTTTCCGAGAAACTGGAGGCCTTGCTGAATAAGCAATCGCGGGAGAACAAATCTCCCTTGAGGTATGAGGTAATGAATTTTGGCGTGGTCGGGTATAACCTGGAAGCTGAG
This sequence comes from Candidatus Omnitrophica bacterium UBA6249, assembly GCA_002441305.1. Taxonomy (GTDB): domain Bacteria; phylum Omnitrophota; class Gorgyraeia; order Gygaellales; family Profunditerraquicolaceae; genus UBA6249. The sequence continues at coordinate 432,187 of DJVT01000009.1, read as the reverse complement.
GTGGAGACGCTGAAGGAAAAGGCGCTCCTTTATAAGCCGGATATCGTTGTGTTGAATATGTTTTTTAACGACAATGAGCCGATCCCGGGGCTTGACCCGATGTTCATCAGTTGTTATGACGGACTTTCGGAGCGCCAGCAGTCTTATGTCATAAAGAGGTATATTTACAACAGGAATTCTTTAATACGCCGGTTCGAAAGGGATGTCCTTTTCAGGTCGAAACTATACCTTTTTCTCATATCTTCTTTTCACAGCGCCAGGAGGGACAGGGAGGCCCTGCTGAAAGTATACGGCTTGCATGACGGCGCATACGGGGATATGAAATCCATATACAGGGGCTTTGAGGAAATCGATAAGCTTAAAAAACAATACGGGTTCGATTTCCTGATTTGCATACATCCTTCTTTTTTCCGGGAGAGCGAGAACGACTTCAAATTCGCCTCTATCGCCCAGTCCTTCGGCTTCAACTATTTTTATATGAATTCTTATTACAAAAAGGAAAATATCCCTCCCCAGGATTTGCAATTGAGAGGCCATTCCAATGACGACTGCCATCCGAACGAGCTCGGCCATTCGATTATCGCCGGGGCAATGTTCGATGAGTTAAAGAAGCATAATTTTATTGATTCGGGCCAGCGATATCTGGAAGGTGGTGCTGCAAACAGATGAAAGATAATACAAAATTATTTTACGACTTAACGGCCGGGAAAACCGCAGGAGAATGGTACGGGAATAATATCCTGCTGCCGACAATAAAAGAACTTATTTCCCTGCTGCCCGAAAACCCCCGGGTATTGGATTTGGGATGCGGACCGGGGCATGAAACAAAGAGGTTAAAAGCGGCAGGAGCTGAGGCTATTGGTATAGACTACAGCAGTGAATGTATCCGCATCGCCAAACAACGCTGCCCGGAATGCGAATTTGAAGTTATGGATTTTCGCAGCCTTGACGAAGGATTAGGACAATTCGACGGCATATTTGCCAGCGGATCGTTGATACATTTAAACCAGCATGAATTGCCGCTTGTTATCGGCAAACTCTCCCATATGCTGAGAAATGGCGGGTATTTCCTTATGATTGTTCAGGACGGGGAAGGGGTTAATCAAGACTGGAGCAATTTGGAGGTAGAGGGGAATAACTTAAGGAGGACGGTTTACTGTTATTCGAAAAGCCGCTTGCTTCCTATTGTATCAGAGACGGGCCTTGAGTTTAAAAAAGAAGGGTATCTGGATAAGAGTCTTTATGAACATAACTGGAGAAATTACATATTCAAACGCATATAACAAAGATGCCCGGGGAATTTTCCTCGGGCAATGGAGATATTAAAAAATGAAACAATGGTATGAGTTATTGTTTGAGAATTATGCGCATAAATATGACCAGGAGTGCTATGTCTACGGCACATCAGGGGAATGCGATTCTATTGAACAGGAGATAGGCTGCGATAAGTCAGTGAAGATCCTGGATATCGGCTGCGGTACTGGCCGCCATGCTATCGAGCTGGCAAAAAGAGGATACCATGTAACGGGGATCGACCTATCCGAGTCACAGCTTAAGAGGGCGGGAGAGAAAGCAAAAGAGCAGGGAGTGAAGATCGAGTTCGAAAAGCATGACGCAAGAAACCTTCCCTTTAAAGGCGATTTCGGCCTGGCAATTATGCTCTGCGAGGGCGGTTTTTCTTTGATGGAAACGGATGAGATGAACTTTGAAATACTCAAGAGCGCAACCAGGTCGCTGAAGAATAACGGGAAGCTTATATTCACCGCGTTGAACGGATTGTTTCCGCTCTTCCATTCGGTAAAGGATTTTTATGAGTCGTCGGGTAAAGAAGGAGGTTCGGTTTGCAAAAGCATATCCTTCGATTTGATGACTTTCCGCGACCATAACCGCGTTGAATTCGAAGACGACGCGGGAAACAAAAAAGTATTGGAGTGCAATGAGCGCTGTTATGTCCCCAGCGAAATCACCTGGATGCTCCATTCGCTCGGATATAAGAAGATAGAGATTTTTGGAGCCAAGCTCGGGGCTTATTCAAGGAAAGATAAATTAACTCCTGAAGATTTTGAGATGCTTGTTATCGCGGAGAGATGAGAAAAGATAAGGAAAAATTTTATCATGTTATGCCCGTTGATATTAAAGGCTGTGGAGATGGTTATGCTAAGGAATAAGTTGACATATGAGTTTAAAATGGTAAGATATATTATATAACCAGTTGGTTAATTAGCTGAAAGATAGGGTAATGAAAACTTTAGATAAGGTCTTTAAGGCTCTTGCTGACACAAACAGGGTGAGGATTTTGAAGCTGCTGGAAAAGAGAAAGATGTGTGTTTGTGAACTTGCTTATATTCTAGGCGTTTCTCAGCCTGCGATGTCGAAGCAGTTGAAAAAGATTACTAAAGCCGGATTTATTGAGAGCGAACAGGATGGTTTTTGGACGAATTACTTTATCAGCACAAGAAATGACTATGCGAAAAGCCTGTCTGGGCTTTTATCAAGCTGGCTGAATGATGAAACAATAATTAAGGAAGATTTGAAGAAGGCGAGGAAGGCTAATCGGAAAAAGCTTTGCTGCAAGAGATAATATTTTTTAGAATAATTATATAACCGGATTGGAATATAGAGATGAAGATGAAGGAATCAAAAAAGTTTTTGCTGATGCTGGCAGCGTTTTTAGCATGTTTTTACCTGCCGGTTGAATTGTTGCCTCTCAGAAATCCTGTTTTTGAATCATTAGCTTTAGTGCGGTGGTATGCGAGGGAACATGTTTTTCTTTGTCTTATACCTGCTTTTTTTATTGCCGGAGCGATATCTGTCTTTGTTAGCCAGGCATCGGTCATCAAATATTTCGGGTCAAAGGCAAATAAGATTCTCGCTTACAGCGTTGCTTCTGTTTCCGGGACGATTCTTGCGGTATGCTCGTGCACGGTCCTACCGTTATTTTCGGGTATATATAAGAGAGGCGCTGGTCTAGGGCCTGCTATAGCTTTTCTTTATTCCGGCCCGGCGATCAATGTATTGGCAATTATCATGACCGCCCGTATTCTTGGCTGGCAATTAGGAGCAGCAAGGGCTGTCGGCGCTATATTATTCAGTGTTGTCATAGGCTTGCTGATGCATCTTATATTTTTAAGAGAAGAAAGAGAGCGGAAAACGGGGGATGAACTGTTTGCCGGAGAAATAAAAGAGGAGCGGCCTCTTTTTCAAAATGGTCTTTATTTTGCGTCTATGATCGGCTTCTTAGTCTTTGCGAACTGGGCAAGACCACAAGACCCAGGTTCTTCAGGGATATGGGCATCTGTATTTGCAGCAAAATGGTATCTGGCTTCCGGATTTCTTGTCATGATAGGAGTTATGCTTCTTAAATGGTTTAGGAAGGATGAAATCAAGGATTGGACTAAAAGTTCGTGGACATTTACCAAGCAAATCATGCCCCTTTTGTTGGCAGGTGTTCTTATCGCCGGATTGTTGTTGGGAAGACCGGATCATGAAGGGCTGATTCCGTCATGCATAATCGCAAAAGCAGTCGGAGGCAATTCCCTGTTATCAAATATTTTTGCGGCTATAGTTGGGGCGTTTATGTACTTTGCAACCTTAACTGAAGTGCCGATATTGCAGGGTTTGATAGGAGCGGGGATGGGAAAAGGTCCGGCGCTTGCTTTATTACTTGCGGGCCCGGCATTAAGCCTGCCAAACATGCTCGTGATCCGTGGGGTTATAGGAACCAAGAAAACAGTTGTTTATGTCGGTCTTGTTGTCGTTATGGCGACTATCAGCGGTATGATTTTCGGGGCGGCAGTTAAATGATCAATAATGAAGAGGACGGGGGATAGAAGATGATGAATACTTTCGTGGACTCGTTGAGGTTTTTTATTATTATTTTAGCCGAATTAACACTGCTGTTTTTGGGTATCAGCACAGTCGTGGGATTAATATTTGAGTATGTATCTGATGAGAAGGTTCGATGCTGGCTTTCTCATAAAGGATGGCTCGGCAATTTCCTCGGAGCCGCGATGGGGGCGATCACGCCGTTTTGTTCGTGTTCGACAATTCCTATGACGGTTGGGTTGTTGCGGGCCAATGTCCCGTTTGGCGCTACTATGTCGTTTGTTCTGGCCTCCCCTTTATTGAATCCAATTATCCTCGGTATGTTTTTTACTTTGCTTGGCTGGAAAGTCTGCGTGATATATGGGGTGGTGACGTTTATTGTAGCAGTGGTCTCTGGTTCGTTATTAGAAGCATTGGGTTTAGCGAAGTATGCCAAGAATGTCCGAATTAGCGGAGGCCATCAGGAACGTGAAAAACTTCTGACATTCAGCAAAAAACTGAAACGTGCCTTTACCGGTGCCTGGACTGATTTCAGCGGTGTGCTTTTATATCTTGTTGCTGGTGTTGCCATAGGCGCATTTATTTACGGGTACGTCCCGAATGATTTTGTTGCCCGCATAGCTGGACCCAATAACCCGCTTGCTATTCCTGTGGCCGCGATTATTGGTATCCCTTTATATGTCCGGGCAGAGACAGTTATTCCTATTGGATTGGCCTTGATCCAGAAAGGCATGAACATGGGAGCAGTGGTCGCTTTGATAATAGGCGGAGCAGGAATGAGCATACCTGAAATGAGCATGCTTGCGAGTATCTTCAAGGTTCGTTTAGTGGCGATCTTTATGGTTGTGGTGTTTTTGACAGCGGTATTAGCGGGATTTTTGGTTAGTTTAATATAAGGAGGATTACAGATGTCAGAAGAAAAAAGGGAGAAACTTTCGAAGTTTTTGAAGTTATTTAAGCTGAAGAAGCCCTCGTGTTGTTGTGTGAAGATCGAAGAAATTACTGATGAAAAGGAGAAACGGGTTGAAGGTACGATAAGAAATAATGTTCTTAAATAAAGAGGTGACGAATGAAAATAGAGATTTTAGGGCTGGGCTGCCCGAAATGCAAACAGTTAACAGCGAACGCTGAGGCGGCTGTTAAAGAGCTTAATATTCAAGCCGAGATCGGTAAGATTACGGATATTGACAAGATCACCGAGTACGGTGTTATGATGACACCGGGATTGGTTATTGACGGTAAGGTGGTTTCATTTGGGAAAGTTCTTAATAAAAATGAAATCAAAGCAATTCTTTCAGGAGGCGGATGTGAGGAAAATAATTCAGATTCTTGCGATTGTTGCGGTAATTAGCGCCGGTTCTTTTGCTTTTGCCCAATCAAGCCCGCAGGTAAAAGTCATAGTATATTATTTCCATGGTTTGTTTCGGTGTTCGACATGTATGAATATGGAGAGATACTCAAGGGAAGCTGTCGAGACAAATTTCAAGGACGCCTTGGCTTCCGAAAAACTTGAGTTTAAGGCGGTTAATGTTGAAGATCAGGGCAATGAACATTTTGTGAGTGACTATAAACTGTATACCAAATCACTTATTCTTTCATTGGTCAAAGATGGCAAGGAAGTTAAATCAAAAAATCTTGATAAGATCTGGGAGTTTGCCGGCAATAAGCAAAAGTTTATTGATTACGTAACTGGCGTATTAGACGCATTTATGAAGGACGCACAATAATGGAGTCGTTAATCGCGTTAGGCTTAGCTCTATGGCTGGGGATATTGACGTCAATCAGCCCATGCCCTTTAGCCACAAATATTGCGGCGGTGTCTTTTCTTTCAAAGAAGATCGTTCATCCGGTCCTTGTTTTTATTTCAGGACTGGCTTACACGTTGGGAAGAGTGGTCGCTTATGCGGTTCTCGGCTGGATCATCATCAGTTCTTTTTTAAATGTGCCACAGGTGGCGCAGTTTCTACAAAAATACATGGCCAAGTCTTTAGCCCCGCTTTTGATAATTTCCGGTTTGTTTTTGCTGGAAGTTATCACGATAAAATTGCCCGGTGTGGCACTGCCTCAAAAACACCACAATAAACTTGTGGAGTCGGGTGCACCGGGGGCGTTTCTTTTGGGAGTTGTATTCGCTTTGGCGTTTTGTCCGGTCTCGGCTGCATTATTCTTCGGAAGTCTTATTCCATTGGCGCTTAATAGTAAAAGCGGGATAATATTGTCGTTTGCTTACGGAGTAGGGACGGGGCTTCCGGTGTTGGCATTCGCTGTCGCTATTGCGTTTGGAGTGACATCGATGAGTCATTGGTTTAACAGAATAACGAAGCTGGAATTATATACCCGTAGGATTACCGGAGTGATTTTTATTCTCGTAGGGTTGTATTATTCAGGAATTTATATTTTGAAGTTGTTTTAGGAAGGAGAGTAAATGGAGCATGCCATTAACGAAGAAAGACGGTTAAGTTTTTTTGAAAAATATCTTACCGCCTGGGTCATTCTTTGTATCGGAGTCGGGATAGCGCTTGGCAAGTTATTCCCCCAGGTCGCTGTTATGCTTGACCAGATCTCAGTTTATCAGGTTTCCATGCCGATCGCTATTTGTCTTTTCTTCATGATGTATCCGATTATGGTAAAAATTGACTTTGCCGAGGTTATTAAGGCGGGCAAAACTCCCAAGCCGGTCATTCTCACTTTAATTATGAATTGGTGCATAAAGCCGTTTACCATGCTTGCCATCGCTTGGTTGTTTTTAGGCGTTATCTTTAAAGGGTGGCTCCCGGGAATGGAGATTGTAAAAGGCGGGGTAGAGGTTGAATTATCCAGATCTTATATCGCCGGATGTATTTTACTTGGTATAGCGCCGTGTACCGCCATGGTATTGATTTGGGGTCATCTTGCCAAAGGCAACAACGGCCACACACTTGTTATGGTCGCTATTAATTCTTTGACCATGCTTTTTCTTTATGCGCCTCTTGGCGGATGGCTTCTTGGGGTTAATAAAATGCCAATTCCTTGGCAAACCATCGTTTTATCAGTATTGATTTATGTAGGTTTGCCCCTATTGCTGGGTTACTATTCAAGAAAATTTATTATTGCGAAAAAGGGTCGGAAGTGGTTTGAGGAAAAGTTTCTGCATTATTTAACACCGGTTTCAATAGGCGCATTATTACTGACGCTTGTTTTATTGTTTTTGTTTAAAGGAGAGCTGATAATTAATCAACCTCAGATAATTGTTCTTATTGCCATACCTCTTTTTATACAGACTTGTTTTATTTTTGCCATAACCTATTCTGTGGCTAAATGGTTAAAACTGCCTTACCGAGATGCTGCTCCTTCCGCATTAGTTGGCGCCAGCAATCATTTTGAAGTTGCCATAGCCACTTCAGCAATACTGTTTGGTCTGTCATCTGGTGCTTCACTTGCAACCGTCGTGGGAGTATTAATAGAAGTACCTGTTATGCTTATGTTGGTGCGAGTTTGTCTTAAAACAAGAGAGTGGTTTAAATAATCACAATAAGATAGAATCTCTTTCTTTCGGCAGTCGCAGTCGTCCGGCACCTGCCATGAATCAAACTTTGTGTTGGTCCGCGGTACTCTTGCCTGACAAAAATCCTTTCTTGTTCACCCAGCCCTTGTTATAATACTGCATTATGGTTAAGGAACGAGTCTATATTAGAACTTTCGGCTGTCAAATGGATGCAGTTCTACGCTACGGCTGTGCCGTTTTTGAGAGATATACAATAAGAATTAATCTACTTGTTGCCTTTGCGTTATAAAATAGATTAGAAGATAGCCGAAAGCAAGTGAGTAATCTGATGATATTATCTCGGTATATGACTTTCGAACATTTTGTAGATTTATGCTCTCAGGGGCTATATTTACCAACTGCAAACTTTTTTGCTGATCCATGGGAAGGATTACCTAAGCTTTGTTGGGATATTCTTGCAGAGAGGCAAGAGACAGAGATGTGCAATAAATTTATTCAAGACCAAATTAAAATGGGGAATCCTTCTTTTAATGATCAAGATCTTACAAGTATTCCCAAGATGCCTTCTTTAGAGAATATTAAGAAAGCAAAGTCATGGATTTACGTAAGTTGTTGGCATAATTCTGAAGAAGAGTCAATGGCTATGTGGAAGCTGTATGGGAACAGAGGTGTTTGTCTCGAAGTTAATTTTGAAGGTCTCCAATCCGATTTTGAACAATTTTATAAAGATCAGGGAAGATCGTTGGTAATAATAGCTCGACCTGTCGAATATAATAAACCCGGAGAAAGAATTAATAATTTGTCTTTAGCTCATTTTTCCTTCTATGATAAAGATTCGTCGTATGCAAATAACTTTCCTCATATAGCTGCTATGGGTGGATTATTCTTGAAACATAATGCGTTTACATTTGAGAAAGAATTTCGTATTGTTTGTGATACTTTTTTTATTAGTGCTTCTCATGGATTAATAGATAATTCAAGAGAAGATGAATATAGAGTTAAGCTGTCCAATAAAACGGTCAGGAAAGTTAAGCTATTCCCAGGATCATCTCAAGAGATGCTCAAGCTTGCAGGAATGGTGTTACGGCAGCATACTTATGGCTGTGAAGTTTCTAGGTCTGCGATTGATTTATCGGCTGATTATTAAAAGGGGTAGTTTTCAGTTAGTAACCGATGAATATGCGTGACATTTTGGCTCAAAATCATAAAAGGTAGAGATTTATAAATTTGCGTAACTAATGGAAAATAAGACAGTTAAAAAGAATACGGTGTTCCTGAGATCATTCGGTTGGCCGATGGCCGGGTTATAGTAAGTCGACCCATTCGACGCGCCCCGCTCCATACTGTGGGGTTTGTTCAGGGCTTATGATGTCGCTCGCCGCGGCGCTGGTGGAGTAATAAAAAATGAAAGTCATAAAAATCATAACATTCGTTTTTAGCGTTCTTTTATCGGGTTCGACTTCCTTCGCCTTGGATGTGGATACATCGCTTTTGCAGGGATATGACGCCGCACTGGTGGTTTATAACCGTTCAACCGGCGAGACGGTTAACATTGATCCGGAGCTTAGCGCGCGCCGTCTTTCTCCATGTTCGACTTTTAAAATATACAATACTCTGATCGGGCTTGAACTTGGGTTGATCAAAGGGGCTGACGAGCCGTGGTATAAATGGGATGGCGTTAAGCGGTTTATTGATGGATGGAATCAGAACTTAACACTTCGGGAAGCGTTCCGGGTGTCGGCTGTTCCTGCATATCAGATCTTGGCGAGGGAAATCGGCGAAGCCCGGATGAAGGACTATATCAATAAGATTGGGTATGGCTCAGAGGATATTTCAGCCGGGATCGATATCTTCTGGCTTCCACGACCGGATACCACATCAATTAAGATCAGTGCTGATGAACAGGCCGCTCTTTTAAATAAACTCTTGGATGGCAAACTTCCGTTCTCTGAGGATAATATCGCAATACTGCGAGACGTTATGCTGGTTGAGAAAACCGAGAAAGGCGCGCTTTACGGCAAGACCGGATCAGGCATGGACTCTGATGGCAATTGGAATATGGGCTGGTTTGTAGGTTTTCTTGAGAGTGGAGATACAACATACGTATTCGCTTGTAATATTACCGGAGGGGAGACCTCATCCGGAGCAACCGCGAAGAATATCGTTCAAGACATCTTCAAATCCCAAGGGCTTTTATAATCGGAAGGAGGTGTTCATTATGATGCCAGTAGGACCTTTAATGATAGAACACAGGCTTATAGAGCGAATGATCAAGATAATGCGGGTTAACTTGGAAAATATAAGTAAAGAGGGGAAGGTCGATCCTGCCTTTGTTGATACCGCCGTGGATTTTATACGGATATACGCTGACAGATGCCATCATGGTAAAGAGGAGGACATCTTATTCAGGGATCTTGCCAAAAAGAAAATCTCCGATGAGCATAATAGAATTATGAATGAGCTTATCGAAGAGCATAAAATGGGCAGGAACAATGTTAAGAATCTGGTTGAGGCGAAAGAAAAATATGCCCATGGCGATAACGGGGCTTTAAAAGAGATAGTATCAAACATTGAAACTCTGGTTAAATTCTATCCCAAGCACATTGAGAAAGAGGACAAGCACTTTTTCCTGCCCTGCATGGATTATTTTACCGATGCTGAAAAGGATGCCATGCTTAACGAGATGTGGGAGTTTGACCGGAAAATGATCCATGAAAAATACACCAAAGTCGTGGAGCAATACGAAAAAAAATAAAGGACACCGCATATGCAAGTGTTATCGTTTAAAGAAATGGTTAATTATCAAGATGGATCTATCGTAAGCAAAGAAATAATTAAAAAGGAATCCGGTACAGTCACGCTTTTTGCCTTTGATAAAGGCCAGGGTTTAAGTGAACATACGGCCCCATTTGATGCCTTGGTCAACGTCCTTGACGGCCAAGCGGAGGTTAAGATATCAGGGAAGCCGCATATCGTAAAAGAAGGGGAGATGATAATCATGCCCGCTAACGAACCGCATTCCGTGCAAGCAATAGAAAAATTTAAAATGCTATTGGTTTTAATTAAAAAATGAGGAGAGTTGAGATATGAAAATAGGAATTGTTATTGCCAGCAATGACGCTGAGACTTGCTGGAACGCTTTGCGTTACGGTAATTTTGCTCTCGGACAAGGTGACGAGGTTAAAGTGTTTTTCATGGGTAAGGGTGTTGAATATCAGAATATCGGCACCGATAAATTCAATACCGTTGAACAGGCAGAGAATTTTGCTAAATCAGGTGGCAAAATTTACGCCTGTGGTTCCTGTATTAAACTACGGAATCAAGGCGGTACAGAAATGTGTCCGATCAATACCATGCAGGACATGTACAATATCGTGAAGGAGTCGGATAAGGTCGTGACGTTTTAATGAAGAAGCCTATTACAATAAAACCCATAGGTGTTATTAATACGCCGTACAAAGAACCCAAAGGCATGCCTATTCAGGGGAAGTTTAAAAGGGGAGTTACCGGCACCGCCAGAATATTTCCTGAATATAAAGCGGGATTAAGAGACGTTGAGGGGTTTTCGCATGTTATCCTGATTTATCATTTCAACCGCTCAAAAGAGGAGAAGTTAACCGGCAAACCTTTTCTGGAAGATGCCGAACATGGGATATTTGCCATACGCAGTCCGCACCGGCCGAATCATATCGGATTTTCGATCGTGAAACTAAAGAGCGTCAAAGGGAACATCATCACTTTTACGGAAGTCGATATTTTAGACGGTACGCCGCTTCTGGATATAAAGCCCTATGTTAAGCACTTCGATAGCCGGGATAAGGTCAAAAACGGCTGGATAGATAAACACTTCAAAACAGACAAGATTCCTAAGCGTACTAGACTGTAGAACAACTGTTCTATGTTATAGAACACCCACGCCGCAAATCTTGCATACCTTTTACCACAAATAAATGTCCACTGAGTAGCGAACATTAGAGCCTTCAAGTCAGCTTAAATAAATACATTGACAAAACATTAAACTTCTACTAAAATAGTGGCAATTCAAAGGATTGCTATGAAGATTTTAACTAAAGATACAGATTATGCGGTTCGGGCATTGATTCTTTTGGCAAAAGAGAAAGATAATTTTTTGTCAGCTAAGAACATATCCGAAACTTTAAATATTCCTTACCATTTCCTGCGAGCTATTTTGCAGAAGTTAATACAGGCTGGATTTGTGGAGTCAAAAGAAGGCGTATCCGGCGGTGTCCGAATAATCAAGAGTCCGGCAAAAATACGCATAATGGATTTGATAAAAGTTTTTCAGGGTGATTTTGAATTATCGGACTGCATGTTCAGGCAGAAAATTTGCCCTGATCGAAAGACCTGTGTTTTAAGGGAAGAAATTAAACGGATAGAAAATATGGTTGGTAAAGAATTTGAAAAATTGACCATTGGCAAATTAATACAGAAACTCAAAAAGAAAACATAAAAGTTTTCTAAAAGAAGGAGGAAACTATGGGAATGTTTTGTTTTCAGTGTCAGGAAACCGTAAAAAATACCGGCTGTACGATTAAGGGTGTTTGCGGTAAGGATGAAAGATCCTCAGATTTAATGGATCTATTGGTTTATGCTTTACAAGGGCTTTCTATCTATGCGGAGAAAGCGGATTCTCTGGATAAAAAATACGGCGTATTTACCTGTCAGGCTCTTTTTTCAACGATTACTAACGCAAACTTTGATGAGGACAGGATCGCAGATCTTATTAAGAAGGCTCTTGTGTTGCGTGATGAAGTTAAAGGCAAGGTGCAGATTTCAGAAGACGGCTTGCATGACTCGGCAGTATGGTCGGCAGATACAAAAGAAGATTTTATCAAGAAGTCGTTAGAGGTAAGCCCTCTTTCCTACAGTGATAACGAAGATATCCGATCATTGAAGTCATTGCTTTTGTACGGGTTAAAAGGAATAGCCGCCTATACGGATCATGCTTCTGTTTTGGGTCAGTATGATGAATCTATTTTTAGCTTTATGTATAAAGGACTTGCGGCTATCGCTAATAATTCATCCGCTGATGAGTTGACAGGACTCGTGCTTGAAGCTGGTGAAAACGCAGTAAAGGCTATGGCTGTTCTGGACAAAGCTAATACTCAGAGCTATGGCAATCCTGAAATAACAAAAGTAAATCTTGGAGTCAGGAATAATCCCGGTATTCTCATTTCAGGTCATGATTTGAAGGATATGGAAGAATTGCTGAAACAAACCGAAGGAACAGGTGTTGATGTATATACCCACAGTGAAATGCTTCCGGCAAATTATTACCCTGCTTTCAAGAAATACGATCATTTCGTGGGTAATTACGGCGGTTCATGGTGGCATCAGAATCAGGATTTTGAAACTTTCAATGGCCCCATCCTGATGACGACAAACTGTATCATTCCGGTAAAGGATTCCTATAAAGACAGAATATTTACTACCGGTATGGCTGGTTATCCGGGTGTTAAGCATGTACCTGACCGAAGCGAAGGTGGTAAAAAAGATTTCAGCGGGATTATTGAGCTGGCAAAGAAATGTCAACCGCCTAAGGAAATTGAAACCGGTGAGATAGTCGGCGGATTCGCTCATAATCAGGTTCTTGCTTTGGCAGATAAAGTTGTCGAAGCTGTTAAATCAGGGGCAATAAAACGGTTTATTGTTATGGCTGGATGTGACGGCCGTCAAAAGCCGAGAAGCTATTTTACGGAGGTTGCAGAAGCTCTGCCTAAAGATACGGTTATTTTAACTGCGGGCTGTGCAAAATACCGTTATAACAAATTGCCTCTGGGCGACATCAATGGAATTCCTCGAGTTTTAGACGCTGGTCAGTGTAATGATTCTTATTCGCTCGCTGTTATTGCCCTTAAACTGAAGGAAGTTTTCGGGCTTAATGATATCAATGAGCTTCCGATCTCATTTGACATTGCTTGGTATGAACAGAAAGCTGTTGCTGTTCTATTAGCTTTGTTACACCTTGGAGTAAAAGGCATTCGTTTAGGGCCTACTTTGCCTGCGTTTATATCCCCGAATGTTGCAAAGGTTCTGATCGAAAAGTTTGACATCAAGCCGATAAGCACTGTTGAGGATGATGTTAAGGCTATGATGGAAGCCCGTTAGGAGGTTAACTTATGAATGTTTTAGAAAATATTCCGTATAATGACGACAAGATGGGCAATCGCAAGGTTGTTGATGAGAAACATCTTCTTGTAATGCAGATAGCGTTAAAGCCCGGGCAGAGTGTTCCTCAGCATAATGCTAATTCAAATGTTCATCTTCTGGTTGTAAGAGGCAATTTATCGGTTAATCTTGACGGTGCAGATAATCAGGTTAAGGAAGGCGATCTATTACCGGTCGCCTTTCAAACGCCGATGATCATCAAGAATACCGGCAGTGATAACGCTACATTTTTGGTATTTAAAACGCCCAATCCGTCAGAAATGTAAAGGGGTGTAAAGCCCTGCTTAAATGTCCACTGGTGATAAATGTCCACTCGCCAGGGGACATTATATTTCTATAGCCATTTAATGTTCACTTTTTGATAATGTTCACTAATTAGTGAACATTATGCTGTTAATGACCAGTAGCCCTAAAAATCAGCTTGACAAGATGTCGCAAAAAGTATATATTATTTGCGACATAGAAAACAGGAGATTTTCATGCAAACTATAGTAGATAAGATAAAAAAGCGGATATATGGTAAGAATCGAGGGTTTGTCTTTACGAAAAGTCATTTTCTCGATTTAGGCCATCCTAAGACTGTGGCAAAAGCGTTGGAGCGTTTGGCAGAGTCAGGGGAGATTCGTCGTTTAGCTCGTGGCCTATACGATTACCCGGATAAGCACCCAACGCTGGGAGACCTTCCGCCAAACTATGAGCGGATAGCTCAAGCTTTGGCCGGAAGGGATAGCTTGAAGATTCAGCCTTCCGGAGCGTACGCCGCTAACCTCTTGGGATTAACGGAGCAGGTTCCGGCAAAGATTGTTTTTCTGACAGACGGCCCTAATCGCATGGTGCAGATCAATAAACAGCAGATTGTGTTAAAAAGAACAACCCCTAAAAATATGGCTACGGCCGGACGTATAAGTGGATTGGTTATTCAGGCTCTGCGGTATTTAGGGCAGGATCATGTGGATGACCATATTATAGACATGCTTGATAAAAGGTTATCTTCTGAGGATAAACAACAACTTATGAAAGATTTGCGGTTTGCGCCGGTGTGGATAGGCAACATATTCAGACAATTACAAAAATGAGAGGGTTATGGATAAATTTATACAATTAAGTGATAAAGATAAACGCGCTTACTTTGAGGTAGCCGCGGCAGACTTGAACGTAATGCCGCAGTTAATTGAGAAGGATTTTTGGGTATGCTGGATACTTAAAATCCTTTTTTCATTACCGAAATCAGGAGAGCATTTAACATTCAAAGGCGGCACATCGCTTTCAAAATGTTACGACGTCATCAGACGTTTTTCCGAAGATGTCGATGTGTCAATTGAGAGGACTTTTTTATCGAGCGACGCCTCTATCGAACCTGACAAAGATGAAAGCAATAAAGAAAATCAGCGAAGGCTTGAACGGCTTCAGCTTGCATGTAAAGAAAAAATTGCCAGCACGCTTATTCCTGAATTACAAAAGAGCATTGCGAAGGTTCTTACAGACAAAAAATCATGGGGACTTGAACTAGACCCCAAAGACGCTTTAGGGCAGACGGTTTTATTTACCTTTCCGCATTCTTTGACCAGTAGCGTGGAAAGTTATGTTAAGTCCGCCGTCAAAATAGAATTTGGATCGAGAGCTGACCATTGGCCGGTTGAAAATATGACTGTTGCTCCATACGTTGCCAATGTTTCCGGTGATGTTAGCATTGAAGGCGCGCCGGTGCGTGTATTGGCCGCGGAGCGAACCTTTTGGGAAAAGGCGACAATCCTGCATATGATTCATAATTATCCGGAAGGTAAGAATGTTCCACCTCGAATGTCACGGCATTATTATGATTTATTCGCCATGGCAGATACGCCAATATATAAGAAATCTTTGGAGAAAATAGCCTTGCTCAAAGATGTGTCTGAGCATAAGGCATTATTCTTTAAGGCAAACTGGGCGCATTATGAAGAAGCCAAGCCCGGGGGCTTGAGATTGTCACCTCGGGAAGATCAAAAAAGCCAGTTAAAAACAGATTACCGTCAAATGCAGGAAATGTTTTTTGAGGATCCGCCGTCATTTGACAGTATTCTGGAAAAATTAAAGAAAGTTGAAAGAGAAATTAACAGGATAAAACAATGAATTTCGTAGATAATGGGTCTCAAAAGGCGCTTGCTGAGATGGTGTTTATAGGCGAGATTGTGTTGCAATCAAAGATTGCGGAATTGGCCGCTAAACGCTTATCGGCGAGCAAGGAAAGTTTTGATCAGATTGAAGTGTGGAGTTCAATTCAATCGATTCTCGTGGCGGCTGGAAACGTATCGAAGATTTTATGGCCACAGAAAGAGAAATATGCGGGACGCGGAGAAAGATTGCGAGAGTTGCTTAAAGTCTCTGAGGATAATATTCTTTTTGATCGCAAATTCCGCAATCATTTTGAACACTATGACGAGCGAATAGAGGATTGGTTTAAAAAGCAATCCTCAGCGGTCTACAGCGATTTGGCAGTAGATCCTTTTAAGTCAATCTGGGGAAACGTACCTACCAATCAGCATAGGGCGTATGATCCTTTAACGCAGACATTGACGTTTCGCGGTGAATCGTTTGATTTGGCGGCAGTACTGACGGAGCTTAAAGAGATTCGCATTAAGTGCAGTGACTTTGTACTCACGTAGGACGGATTATAGGTTAATTTAAGAGAAGAATAGAGAAGTGAAGAATGACAAAAAGTGAAGCGCAGACAAGAAAAGAGATAATAGACAAGAGGCTTAAACTCGCCGGATGGGATGTCAGCAATCCTGTGCATGTAACGCAAGAGCTTGATATTTGGGTGGGTTTGCCTCAAGGAGTTCGTGAACCCGAAACACCTTATCAAGGGCACCTATTTGCTGATTATGCTTTGCTTTCAAAAGACGGAAAACCTATCGCAGTCGTCGAAGCCAAGAAAACATCTGTTGATGCAGAGATTGGCAAAGAGCAGGCGCGTAATTACGCAGAGAAAATTCAAAAGGCTAACGGTGGACCCATGCCGTTTGTATTTTACACCAATGGCTATGAGATATTTTTCTGGGACACTGAAAATTACCCGCCTCGAAAAGTTTTCGGTTTTCCTACGCTTGCCGACTTAGAGCGCATGCGGTTTTTGCATGACCACAATAAAATCCTTTCAAGTGAACTTATTAACACGGACATTGCCGGACGGCCGTATCAGATACAGGCTATTCGCTCAGTCCTTGAGCGTATAGAAAAGAAACACAGGAAGTTTCTTTTAGTTATGGCAACAGGTACTGGAAAGACGCGTACTTGTATGGGGCTTTTGGATGTTCTTATGCGCACTAACAGGGCGCAAAAAGTTCTGTTTCTTGTTGACCGTATTGCTTTGCGGGAACAGGCGCTTGAGGCATTTAAGGATCATTTGCCGAATGCTCCTGTATGGCCCAAAACAGGCGAGACAAAATTCGCATTGGATAGAAGGATTTACTGCACGACATATCCGACTATGCTTAATTTGATTCAGCAGGAAGATTGTCCGTTAAATCCGCATTATTTTGACATGATCATCGCGGATGAAAGCCACAGGTCAATTTATAACGTGTATAAGAACATATTTGATTACTTTGACGCTGTTCAGCTGGGGCTTACCGCTACACCTAAAGATGCCATAGATCATAATACATTTGAGCTTTTTGATTGCGAAGAGGGTTTGCCCACCTTTGCCTATTCATATGAAGAAGCGATTTCAAATATTCCACCGTATTTGTCGGACTTTGAGGTTTTAAAACTGCGCACCAAATTTCAGCAGGAAGGAATTAACAGCGAGACTATTGCAGAAGCAGAGAAGAAGAAACTTCTTCAGGAAGGTGAAGATCCGGACGAATTCAGTTTTGAAGGTACGGAACTTGAGAAGAAGGTTACTAACAAGGGTACAAACGCTGTCATTGTACGCGAGTTTATGGAAGAAAGCATAAAAGATCCAAATGGCGTACTGCCCGGTAAGACCGTATTTTTCGCGATCTCGAAAAAGCACGCTTACCGCTTATGCGAAGTATTCAATTCTCTTTATCCAGAATATAAAGGTCAGCTTGCGGAAGTGATTATATCAGATGTCAAAGGCGTTCATGGTAAAGGCGGTATTCTGGACAGGTTTAAAACAAAAGATATGCCTAGAATCGCTATCAGCGTAGACATGCTTGATACAGGAATTGACGTTCGTGAAATAGTCAATCTTGTATTCGCTAAGCCTGTCTTTTCATATACAAAATTCTGGCAAATGATCGGACGAGGTACGCGTGTTCTTGATCCCGATAACATAAAAGCATGGTGCCCCGAAAAAGATAAGTTTTTGATCATTGACTGCTGGGAGAATTTTGAATATTTCAAAATGACTCCTAAAGGGAAAGAGCCTAAAGGCACAAGACCTTTACCAGTACGGCTATTTGAAGCACGAATTGATAAATTATTCGTATCTCAGAAAAAACAGGATGAAACAATTGCTTCAAAAACAATCAAACAGGTTCGGGGAAACATTGACGCACTGCCAAAGAATTCAGTCATTATTTTAGACAATCAGAAAGCGCTTGAAGCTGTTTCCGATGATAATTTTTGGATAAATGTCACTGATGAAAGCTTTGAATATTTACGAATGCACATAAGCCCGCTTATGCGCGCTTTATCTGATGCGGATTTTAAAGCAATGCGGTTTGAATTGGATGGCATTGAAGCACAGATAGCTAAACTTGCCGGGGATGAAGAACGGTACGACACCCTTAAGGAAACTATTATCGAAAAGGTTAGCGAATTACCGCTTACGGTTAATGTAGTTGAAAAACAGAGGGACTGGATCGAAAAAGTGCAGACTAATCATTTTTGGGTGACCGCGACAGATGACGATCTTGATGAGATGATAGAGCGTTTAGCTCCGCTTATGAAGTTTCGCCAGAAGCAGAAAACACCTGAAAAGAAGCTGAATATTCAAGATCTTCTTACAGTAAAAGAAACTGTTGAGTTCGGTCCTCAGCATGAACGTATGAGTGTGGATAAGTATAGGAAGAAAGTTGAAGATTTTATCAGGGAGCTTGTAAAAACTAATCCTATGCTTCAGAAGATTTCACGCGGTGAGGATGTAACAGATGAAGAAGTTGAGGAACTTGCGGACATTCTTAAAGAGCATTATCCCCATGTGACCGAATATATTTTGAGAGAGATTTACGACAATAAGAGCGCTAAGTTCGTTCAGTTCATCAAGCACATTTTAGGCATTGAGGAGATTGCGACTTTCAACGAAACAGTCGCAACCCTGTTCGATGAATTTTTAAAAGAACACAATAATTTTGGAGAGAAACAAATACAGTTTATTTTGACGCTTAAGACTTTCATTCTTCAGCGCGGGAGTGTGCAAAAGAGGGACCTTATCAATGTGCCGTTTACACAGCTTCATCCGGAAGGGATAAGAGGCATCTTTAAGCCGGAAGAAATTGACGAGATTTTAGGTCTTACACAGAAAATAGCGTCATAAAAGAGAGGGTTTTATGTTAACGCCAAAAATGAAGTCATTAATCAACCAGCTCTGGAATAGTTTTTGGAGCGGTGGTATTGCCAATCCATTAACGGCCATCGAGCAGATATCGTATCTTTTATTTATGCGCCGTCTTGATGAGATAGATTCTAAGCTCAAAAAAGACGCTGAATGGACAGGCGAAAAATATGCGTCAGTCTTTGAAGGCAAGTTTACATCGCCATTATCAAAAGATGAATTGGACAAAGCCACGCTTCGTTGGAGCCACTTCAAACAGCTTGAAGGCGGAGAGATGCTCACTCATGTTCAGACAAACGTATTTCCTTTTATCAAACAGATAAACGGAGAAAACAGTGTCTTTGCCAAATATATGGCTGATGCAGTCTTTATTATTCCGAAGCCGTCACTTCTTGTGGAAGCAGTCAGCATTATTGACGCGCTTTATGATGAGATTGAGAAACAAACGCAAGCCGGGCAGACTTTCCACGATACTCAGGGTGATATGTACGAATTCTTGCTTTCTGAGATTTCCTCATCAGGCAAGAACGGTCAATTCCGTACGCCACGACATATTATCAAACTGATGTGTGAACTGGTTGCTCCGAAACTGGGAGAAACTATCGGGGACCCTGCTTGCGGAACAGGCGGATTTTTGCTTGGGGCTTATCAGTATATTTTGACTACCCATACAAGTAAGAATCAATTAACAAAAGATGAGGACGGCTTCGAGCGAGGATTCGGTGATAAGTTAACAGACGAGCGATTATGGACAGCACTCAGGGAAAAGACATTCAACGGATACGACTTTGATACCACGATGGTGCGTATCGGATTAATGAATCTTATGCTTCATGGGATAACCCATCCAAATATTGAACGTGTGGATACACTTTCAAAGAAATACAACGAGGACAATCAATATGATGTGGTCCTCGCCAATCCGCCGTTTAAAGGAAGTATCGACAAAGGTGATATTAATGAGAACCTTTCGCTCAAAACAACAAAGACAGAACTTCTTTTTGTAAACAGGCTAATCAATTCTTTGAAGATCGGCGGACGCGCGGCTGTTATTGTTCCTGACGGCGTGCTTTTCGGATCATCAACAGCTCATAGAGATTTGCGCAAGATGTTAATTGATGGATGCGAGCTTCAGGGGGTTGTGTCTATGCCTTCAGGGGTGTTTAAACCATACGCCGGTGTTAGCACTGCGATTCTTGTGTTTGTTAAAGGCGGGACAACTGAGCGGGTTTGGTTCTATGATATGCAGTCAGATGGCTATTCACTAGACGATAAGCGGGATCGAATAGACAGTAATGATCTCCCGGATATTGTGAAGGAATGGAAAGCGCGAAGCAAGAACCCTAACGATGACAGAAAAGCCAAGCACTTCTTTGTTCCGGTTAAAGAAATAATCGATAACAAATACGATCTCAGCATTAACCGTTACAAGGAAATTGAATACACACCGCCGAAATACGATAAGCCGGAAGTGATTTTAGGAAAGATTGAGAATTTAGAGAAAGAAATTTCAGGCAATATTGAGGCTCTTAAGGATATGGTAAAGAATGTATAAATTTTCAGATGTATTCGAATTTCAGAAAAAATCTAAAATAAAAGCCGGAGACGGTCAAAAGTCCGGGCTGTTTCCCTTTTATACATCGAGTGCTGAGTTAAGTAAATATGTTGATAATGCTTTGTTTGACGGTGAAAGCCTAGTATTTGGTACAGGCGGAAATGCAAGTGTTCATTTTGCAGACAGCAAATTTTCAGTTTCAACGGATTGTTTAGTTGCTCAACCTAAAACGAAGGATATCAATGCAAAATTTGTCTACCATTATTTATTTGGCAATATCCGCATATTAGAAGAAGGCTTTAAAGGAGCGGGCTTAAAACATATTTCTAAGGGGTATATTTCCGATATAAATTTACCTAAAGTCTCTCGCTCAAAGCAAGATAAAATCGTTTCGGTTTTAGATCACGCCGATAGTTTGCGCCAAAAACGCAAAGAACAACTTGCATTGCTCGATGATTATCTCAAATCTGTTTTTTCCGATATGTTCGGCGATCCGATTGAGGGCAAAAAATGGGGACGAAAGCCTTTGGAAAAAGTAGCTGATGTCTATCGGGGACGTTTTTCTCCTCGTCCAAGAAATGATCCGTCGTATTATAACGGTGACTATCCCTTCATCCAGACAGGAGATATAAGCAATTCAGAATACAGGCTTTCAAGATATACGCAAACTTTGAACGACAGAGGAATTAAGGTTAGCAAATGTTTGCCTAAAGGGACAATTGCAATAGCTATTGTCGGCGCAACAATTGGGGCAACAACAATATTAGGCATCGACGCTTATGCTCCAGATAGCGTTATCGGTATTACGGTTGATGAGGAAAAAGCATCAAATCGTTATATTGAATATGTTTTGAGATTTTACAGACCTATTTTTGTTACTCGAGCACCAGAGACAGCGAGGGCAAATATAAATCTTGATACATTGCGCCCTTTATTGTTACAGATTCCGCCTATTGAATTGCAGAATAAGTTTGCTTTTATTATGGATGAGGTTGAGCAAACAAAACAAAAAATGCGCGCGTCATTAGACGAAATGGACAACCACTTCAACGCGCTTATGCAGAGGTATTTTGGATGAGAATTGAGCTTGTTCCTGATTTAAAAAAATATCCACATATATATGATGCTCAAGAGAACGAGAGGTTGATAGTTTTTGTAGGTGCTGGCCTTTCTGCGCTTTGGGGTTGTCATCGGTGGAAGGATATGGCGTTCTCTCTGGTCAATTCCTGTTATGAAAGCGGAGATATTGATTATTGGGTTAAAGATACTTTACTGACGAAATATTCAACCGCTCCGAGAAAATTGATAACAATTGCGAAAGGAATTTTAAAAGATAAATATTTTTCCGAGCTAAAAAAAACTTTAGAAGTAATACCCGCAAAGAAGAATAAACTTCCGGATTTGATGAATAACTTATTTTCATTGAATGCAAGTTTTATCACAACAAACATTGATCTCCATTTTTCAAAATTATTTGATTCCGGGAATATCCATTCAGACCCTAACAAGTATCGGCTGAAAACTAAAAATATCATTCATCTTCACGGCACTATAGAAGATGAAAATAGTTTGGTTATGACCGTTGACGAGTACCTTGCCAGATATAATGACCGAACGTTTAGAGATTTCTTAAAACAGGCATTTTTCGATGACAAAAATTGCTTTCTTTTCATTGGCTATGGCATAGATGAAATGGAAATAATTGATTTTATGATTCAGAAATACAGCAAGGGGAGTAACTCTTTAAAAAAGCTAGTTAATCACTTCTATGTTTTACTGCCATTCTTTCAGCAGGAGGAACAGCTTTATGAATATGAGCAAATGTATTTTGATCAGATAAGCATGACGGTGATACCTTATTCAATTAACGCCAATGGCTATGCACAACTCGAGGAGATATTATCGTCATGGAGGAAAGTTTTTGAAGATAAAGAAGGCGATGGTTTTTATGAATTTAATAAAATCATTGATAGGAATTTATGAGCACTCTTAATGCCGAAGAACAACAAGTATTGTATTTAATTAAAACTGATTCCGATCAGGCGCGCTATTTCTTTGCGCGGGTGAAGTCCCTTAAATGGTTTAATCCATTAAAGCAAGAGGATTACTTTAACCCCGAAAAAATAGCTTATTCAGATGATGGGCATGCCTTGTTTTGGAATGTTCTTGATTACTTGGAAAGAGTTTCTGAACAATCATCTCAGGCGACAGAGTATGTCAAAGAATTAATCGATATTATAGATAATCTAGTTAAATTTTCTTCATCACAGAAAAAAATTGATAACTACCATATTTGGTGGTACTGCGTAAAGATTACAAATAATTTGCCCTCAGGAGAAATAAAAAAATCTTTATCCTTAGATCAGTTTAAGTCTTGGCTTCAAATCTGGACAGATCACTCTATGGGTGTGGACTTAACGATTAGCGATATAGGCGAAAAATTATTGCCAAAATTTCTTAATGATGATTACGGGCCTGACTACGAATACGCAAATATTATTATAGATGCGATAACGCAAATCAAATCGGGGGGCAATGTTCGGGGAATAACCAAGCGAGAAGATGCGAGAATGGAGTGGGATGCCTACTGGATAAACCAAGCTTTCAATAAACATGGTGATGAAATTGGCAAGAAGTGTTCTTCTAAAGTTTTACTTGGGATAGCAGATCAGCTCAGGTTAGCATTACAATTTAAGCAGAAAAATTATTATGCCACTATTGAAATATCAGAGAACGAGGTTTATAGAATTTGGGTCGGAAGGATAGAAGATGAATCGCGTCCCTTAGGATTTAAAGACAATTTTTATTCTTGTGTAATAAGCAAATACACCGAAGATCAATTAAAGAAGACAAATCGGGAAGCTGATTTCTGGGCGCTTCATAAAGAAGCTCCAAACGACATAATAAAAAGCTTTGAGCTTGAGTCATCTGATAAGAAAGAGATGTTTGACAGAATTAAGGAAAACCTACCTGATGGGGTAGATTGGGAAAAAGATGCAAAATTCATTAAAAAGATTGAGGGGATTTATGAAGGTCTATTTTCTGATTATTCGCATATATGGTGTCGTTCTTTGGCTAATGGCGTAAGCGATCACGCCAGTAGCGCAGAAGAAGTTTTAACGACTATCTTCAAGAAGATTTTGCTATCTAAATGTGAAAATGATATTGCAGAGGCAAAGGAGATTCTGGAATTATTTCTGGAGCCTAAATACGATTTTCCTATATTTGAAAGGTTTATTCTTCTATGTGTTGATATGTATTGGGAAGATTGTCATCATCTTTTAAAGAAACTATTCGAACTGATACCAAATGTTTTAGAGGAGTCTGATCTGGAAGTCGAATTATATGATGTTCTACTTCATCATAATTCAGAATTTGATGATGAAATCAAGAGCAGGATAAAGGTCTTTATTAATGCCGTTCCTGAATATTACTTAAAAGAGGGAGAAAAACTTACCTTTTACTGGAAATTTAAATGGCTTTCTCCCCTCAAGGATAATGAAGACTTTGTTTCCTTGTATGAAGAAGCTAAAGATAAGGCCGCCCCGAAGGATGGGAAAGATTATATGCCTGAGCGTTCGACATTTAAGGGTGGCTTTGTAACACATAAATCTCCCCTTTCAAAAGAAGAAATATTGAAGATGCCCGTTGCTGAAATTATTAAGTATTTGAATGAATTCAAAGGGGCCGATTTTTGGCATGGGACATTTGAAGGAGAGCCGGATAAAGAAGGATTAGCTGATGTTTTGCAGTCTACGGTAAAAGATGAACCTGATAAATTTATGGATGCTTTGCAACAATGTATCGACATAGATTATTTTTACTTACACAGAATCATTCGGGGAATCAAAGACGCTTGGAATGAGGGGAAAGATATAGCTTGGGAGAAATATTTTGCTTTTTGTATTACTTATTTAAGCAGGGGAAAAGAGTTAATTATTAAAGAAGCCCTTTCTGCTCAAGGAGAGGATAGCGGTAAAGGTCGTTATTTATGGATTATCGAGAGCCTATCAGACTTGATTGCAGATGGCTCTAAGGATGATAAACGTGCCTTTGATGCTAAATATTTTGATCAAGCTGAGAAAGTTTTTGATCTGATAATACCGTTTCTAAAAGGTGAGGCTCAGCCGGATACGCAACGTGACGCATTGACGTATGTATTAAATACTACGCTTGGAAGAACAGTTATGAATTATCTTTCATTTTCCTTGAGGGTGGCAAGGGCTACCCAGAAAAAGCAGGAAAACTGGGGTAATGATAAATTTGAACGTTTTCTGCCCATAGGTATAGACGGCTATATTTGGATGGGGTCTTATTTGCCTCAAATTAATTATTTAGATGCTGATTACGCAAAGGCAAAGATAAATTATTTTTCCAAGCAAACTGTTTTTGATTTTCAATGGCAAATGTTCATGGAGGGTTATTTAACAGGTGCGCGGGTCTATAAGGATTTATATGATCTCATGAGAGAAAATTATAAAAAAGGCATATCTTGTAATGTGTTTGATGATCGTGTCGATAAACGGCTTGTTGAGCATATTTGTGTAGGCTATTTAAACTTGGGAGAATCTCTAAGCGAAAAGAATGATGACGGAGATGAGAGTTTGTTTTGGAAGGTTTTAATGGATGCTGGAAAACTAGGTAAACCTGATCGCTGGATGGAAATAGCCGGATTTTTTTGGTCTATTACTGGACGGACTAAACGTAAAAAAGATGCAGATAAGGATTCAAAAGAAGAACTTCCGGAAGATCATAAGAATAAAATCTTGGAATTCTGGCGCTGGACGTTTAATAACCCAGATATTGTAAAAGATAACCTTAAGGACGAATATGAGGATTTTCTTGGCAGGATGGCAGAATTGACAATTATTTTAGATAGAATTGGTGAAGAAGAAGAAAAATGGCTGCTTTTGAGCGCGCCTCATGTCGATCGACAGCATAGATCTACTTTTTTTATTGAATACTTGGCGCAATACGATGATGATGAAAGTGTTCTACGCATAGGACGTATTTTTAAAAAAATCTTAGAAAATATGACGCCTACGTTTAGACAAGAAGATGTAGAGCTAATTGTTCGAAGAATATTTACTAAAGGTGACGCAAAGGACGCTGATTTTATTTGTTCGACATATGGAAGGCGCGGGGTTCATTTCCTCAAGCCTGTATGGGAAGAATTTCATAATGAAAATGAAAAGTAAACTTGATTGTGTGTCGGAATTTGCCAAGAAGTGGATGGCATACCAAAAAGCCGCCAGTGAGTGGGTGCTGGCTATTGACCGCCTTGGACTTTCATCGACCGATCACTATGATTGGCTGACAAAAGATGATGTGTTTAATAAGTTTGAGAAAACACTCAAGAAGCATAAAGTAAAACAGCCTGATTTAGCAAAGATTCATCAGGAAGCTAATCAGGCGGCTATACCTATTTTGGAGTTTTTATTCGGGCCTAATGAGACGCCGGTTATACCCGAGTTCCCATCGTGGGTTCCCGGCGGTTATAACGAGTGGTGTGAAAAGACGAGAGATATGGACATTGATATGATGCACCGTATTATGGGGGCAAGGAATAGAATATTATCTTCGGAGTTTAAGACCAGACCAAAATTGATTCCTCGAAGCGGGTGGTCAAATCCTCACTCAATAACTCATTGGGCTGAAGTTTTCAATATAAGCCGCAAAACCATGCAGAGCTGGCTTAAGAATAACCAGATCCTAGCCCGCCAAGTCGGCACTAAATGGCAGATCGCCTGCGAAGAACTTCCCGCTTCGGATGACAAAGATTCTTCCTTCTGATTGATTCCTTTTATTCCTAAATAGCAAAAAAATCTGAATAATTTCTTTTATGGAGATGGTCCTTCATTGGGCTGTCTCCATTTTTTTATGCTTAGTCTTTGATAAAAATTGGGCAATCTTGGGTAAAACCGGGAAGGCTCATTTTTTCTTCTGATAAACTCAAAATAGAAGCGAAATTCTGAAGCCAAAAACGTAATACCTATAGTGGGGAGTAGAGAACAATGGAAGAGAAGTATTTTGAAGCGGGAAACATATATCTGGCCGCGTATTTAGTTCAGAAGGGTTGTGTGATGAAGGCGCTTTCGGGTTACGGCCGTCAAAAGCGTGTTCTATTCGAGGATTGCGAGAAGGCGAAGAAGCTCGCGGATAAGTTTTTTAATAATTCTAAAGAAGAAGAACTTTTTCAGTGCTACCGCAAAGTTAAAGACTTTTTATTTCAAAACGGAGTGTAGAGAAATGAACGAAGAGAGAAGAAAAGAGAAAAGGTGGGATATTGATAATATCCCTCAAGAGTTAAAAGACCTTTCTATCTGGGTTGGATTTAAATTTCTGCCTCAACCCAGGAAAAAGCCGAAGAAAGTTCCTATAAATATCAAAACCGGCGGGCCTGCCAAGTGTAATGATTCAAGCACATGGTGTTCGTTTGATGAGTTATTGGAGCGAGTTGAGGCGCTTAATTTGGACGCGATAGGGTTTGCCATCACTTCGCCGTATGTCGGGATTGATATAGACAGTTGCATGACTGACGACGGTATGTCATCACTCGCCCGAACGATTATTTCCACATTAAACAGTTATACGGAATATTCTCCCGGCGGCAAGGGCGCACATATTATCTGTAAGGGTGAGATCGCGCGTGAACGCAAGTTCAGCTCTTGTAATGTTGAGATGTATTCGAAAAACCGGTTTTTTACGATCACCGGACGGATTATTGCGGGCAAGAGCTCCATTGAGACTCGTAAGGATGAATTGAATCGGGTTTTCGCGGAGGTTCAGGGAACAGAGAAACAGGGCAAGAGCGTTAAGACGATTTTGAACAGGGTCAAGAGAAGTAAAGATAAGGACGCGTTTTTCCGGCTGTATGAAGGGAATTGGCATGCGGATTATCCTTCGCAAAGTGAAGCGGATCTGGCGCTTTGCAATAAGCTGGCGTTCTGGACAGGTAAAGATGCCGGGCTTATGGATCTTGTGTTTCGTTCATCGGGTCTTATGCGGCCGAAATGGGATGAAGCGCATTTCAGTGACGGCAGGACGTACGGTGCGGATACTATCGCTAAAGCTATTGCCGGTTGCCGTGATGTTTACAGCGCGGGCAATTCATCAGAATATACACCTAAGAAGATAAACTCCAATGAAGTGGCGGACGCCATTCTTGAGAAGCACAGGCTGATTAATTTCGCGGATACATATTATGAATACCAAAGCGGTTGTTACCGGTCGCTTTTTATCGAAGAGGTGCAGAAATGGATCAAGGATGTTTGCGGGGCGATGTTTTCGGCAAGCAGGCTTCGCAATGTGCTTGTGGCGTTAAAGACCGAGACATTTATTAAGCCGGACATTATTAATGGTGTTTCTTTTCTGAATGTCAAAAACGGGCTTTATGACATTGATAATATGCGGCTTGTTCCGCATTCAGCGGATGTGTATTCCATTAATCAGCTTAATGTGACGTATCAGGATGATGCCGACTGTCCGGTATGGAAAAAGAGTCTGGATCAGATATTTGAAAATGACGCGGAGCGTATTGAGTTACTGCAGGAATTTTTCGGGTATTGCCTGACGCGGGAAAATGATTATGAGAAGGCACTCTTTTTATTTGGCGAGGGAGCGAACGGCAAGAGTGTTGTTTTGTATGTGCTTGAGGAGCTTATCGGCAAAGAAAATTGTTCATCGATCGCGCTTGAGAAGTTTAATGATTCGCACTATATCGCCCGGCTTCGGGACAAGCTGGTCAATATCAGCCTTGAGACCAATGCTAAGACGAATGTCTATGACAATATGTTCAAGGCCATCGTTACCGGCGATACGATTTCGGCTGATGAGAAGTATGGACAGCCTTTTCAGTTTAAGCCTTACTGCAAGCTTCTATTTTCGACAAACAATATGCCGCGCGTGGGTGATAAGAGCGAAGGGTATTACCGCCGTCTTTTAATCCTGCCTTTTAACCGTCAATTCAATAAAGAAGAACGTGATCATAAACTTAAATACAAGATCGCTTCAAGTGAGCTTGATGGCATTTTCTTGTGGGCGCTTAACGGACTGAAGAGGTTAAGGGATCGTGGATATTTTGAGGAAAGCGCCTCAATGCTTAACGTAAAAGATGAGTATCGCAAGGAGAACAATAACGTGATCATCTTTGTCGAGGAGATGTGTGTTCTCGATGCGCATGATGATATCAGCAAGGATGATCTGTATCAGGCATATAACAACTGGTGTCTGGATAGCGGGTATCGGCCGCTTAGCAAGATCACTTTCGGCCGTGAATTAATCCGGCAATATGATTCGGTTAATAAAGGAAGGTGTAGTTCCGCGAGGACGTGGAAAGGCATTCGGCTTCGCAGAGAGGGTGAAGTGGATATTTCCGGACGGCCTTATTAATGACAACTATGACAAGAATGACAGGAATATTCATTAATTGTGTTTAGGGATGGAGGAGTGGAAGGGGATGAAAGCAGGAAAGAAAAAATAAATAAGTGTGGGAAAAGTTGTCATTTCTGTCATTCGGCGCATGACGGAAAGGGAGAATAAGAAATGTATTACTACAACTGGTATAGAAAAAAGAAAAAGAAGAAATGGAAACCGGGATTCTGGGTGGACGCGCGTTTTCCGTCGCCTGAGGGCAGGAGTGTAGTCTTGCGACTACATGTAACTCCGGCATCTTTTAAACAATGGGTCCTTACCACGGGGGTTTGCCGAGGGTCGGGCGAGGCGCGGTCTGTCAGTGATATTAACTTCAATTTTTAGGTTGCATGTTCAATAAGATTGAAGCGGCGAAGCAAGGGAGAAGTGTATTTTCCCTATAGAAAAAGGAGTATTTAAAGATTTTAAGGTCTGAATCAGGGGTTAATAACCTGCAAATTTTGAAACGGAGGATTTCAGTATGGAAGAGAATAAAACAGCGGAAAACAAGAAACCCAATATCGTGGAGATAGCACGGAAAAAGCGGCACTTATATCTGTATGAGAAGCTTCATAGCGGTACGCCGCTAACACCAGCAGAGCTTAAAGAACTTGAAAGGCTTGAGGCGGAATCTGATTTACCTAACGGTATTGTGGATACCAAAGAGAAGGTCGCCAAGGCTTTGAATGTGTCTGTCAGGACTGTTTACTACTGGGCGAAAGAAGGAATGCCTGTGACGCCCGAAGGTCATTACGATCTTTTGGAAATTAAGGCATGGCGAATGACTCAGCAGAGTTATCGGGATGTGCGGGATACCGAGAAGGAAAAATGGGATATTGAATATCGGAAGAACAAGGCTCTTTTGTCAGAGATTGATTTAAAAAAGGCTTTAGGCGAGGTCTTGCCAAGAGATGAAGTTGAGAAGGGAAGAATTGAGAGGATCATGGTAGTTAAGCGGTCATTTTTAGCATTGCCGACAATAATGGCGCCTCGTTTAGCGATGAGAGAACCTCGGGAAATTGAAACGCTTCTTTATGAGGCGATAGCCGATATTATCGACGAATTTGCCGGTGTACGTAAAGGTCATGATGGAGAAGCAGAAGAATAGAACAATTACGGAGAATTCGCGGGGATGGGAGGCTTTAGAGGAAAAACTCAAAAGCCGGGGTATGTCTATCGCGGAAATACAGGAGGCTCGTAAATCGTTTTATGATGGGATAGAGGTCTTATCGAAAATGTTTTTGGTTTGCTATGATACGGAGAAGAATCCTCTTGTATAAGGTTGTATAATGAGGTATACTGGCCTTCAATGAACGGCACGTCATCCTGAGGGAGGCGAAGCCGACCGAAGGATCTGAAGATGAGAGAAAAACAAGGATACGTTTACATTTTAACGAATGTGCATAATAAGGTTCTTTATACAGGTGTAACGAGTGATCTGGTTAAGCGGGTTTATGAGCATAAGAATAAAATGGTCGATGGATTTACCAAAAAATACAATGTGCATAAATTGGTTCATTTTGAAGTTTCGGATGACATGATGACAGCTATAGAACGAGAGAAGCAGATTAAAGGATGGCTTAGGAAAAAGAAGATCGCTTTAATTGAAAAGAATAACCCGGAGTGGAAGGATTTATATGAAAGTATTATTTAGATCCTTCCCCTTCACTTCGTTCAGGGTCAGGATGACAACTTGCTTATGAAGACATACACGATGACAGAGACGGCAAAGATTTTAGGGGTGCATCGCCAGACTATGATCCATTGGGTGCGTAAAGGCTGGATCAAACCGAAGCGCGATTACAGGGATTGGCCGGTGTTTACGGATGAGTGTATTAAGAAGATTAAAGAATGGCGGGGGACTTTGAAAGATTAGATTCTTCGGCCCCTGCGGGGCCTCAGAATGACAGAGCAGGAGAACATGAAAGTAGCTTTATACACAAGAGTCAGCACAGAGGATCAGGCGCGGGAGGGGTTTTCGCTGGAAGTTCAGCGGGATTACCTTTTGCAGTATGCCAAGAACTTTGGCTGGGATGTTGTTTGCACGATGTCCGGTAAAGATGTTTATATGGATGACGGTTATTCCGGTGGAAATATGGACAGGCCAGCTTTGCAGAGGCTTTTGTTTGACGCGAAGAATAAGCAGTTTGATTTGGTAATGGTTTATAAGCAGGACAGGCTTAGCAGGAAGTTAAAGGATCTTTTGGCGTTACTTGAGGAGTTTGAGTCGTTAGGGATCGGTTACAAATCAGCGACTGAGCCGTTTGATACCACATCAAGCGCGGGTAAGATGGCAATACAGATGTTGGGCAGTTGCGCGGAGTTTGAACGCAATCGTCTGGTTGAGCGCGTATTCCCGGGCATGGTTGTGGGAGTTAAGCGTGGGCACTGGCAAGGCGCACGGTATGCTCCTTATGGTTACCGTTACAATAAAGAGATCAAGAAGCTGGAAGTCCACGACGAAGAAGCGAAGATCGTTAAAGAGATTTTTGATATGTATATTAGCGGTAAAAGTACGTCTCAGATCGCCGGGCATTATTATAATTTAGGCATCAAATCACGTCAGGGCGGGAAGTTTTATACCAAATTTATTTCATCGATTCTCAAGAATAAGACGTATCTGGGCATGCTGGTGTGGAATAAAAAGCGGTATGAGAAAAAAGAGAAAACGCATAATGGCGAGGGTAAGGGATACAAGTATGTGAATAATGATCCGTCTAAGATTATTGAGGTGAAGGATTGCCATGAAGCGATCATCACTCAAGAGGTGTTTGATAAGGCGCAGAAACTGCTTGATAGAAACCGCACAAATAAAGTCGTGAGATTTCGCAACAATGTTTATCACCTGTCCGGTGTTTTAAAATGCCATGAATGCGGGCGAAATTACCGAGGGTTGACTTTAACGAAGAACCACAGGACGAAGGAACGTAGGCCGTGGTATTGCTGTTCATCTGTCGGTGTATCGTATGTTAAGTGCAAGAATAAATCAGTTACGGCCGATGGGATCAACAAACAGGTTTGGGATATTATTGATACGATAAGTAGAAATTTGCATGTTATCGAAGAACTGGGGGACATGATCAAGTTAAGCGCAACTGAGCCTGAACAGTGTTATATCGAGCAGTTGGAAGATACGGAAAAGGCGTTGGCCAAGAACCTTGAAAAACAGAAGGCGCTTTATGAGGTTTTCTCAGAGGATAAGATCAATATTGATATTTATAAAGACAAGGCTGAACTTCTCAGGAATGAGGAGAAGAAGCTCAGACAGGATATAAAGTCGATCCAGTTAAAGATCCTTGAAAAACGTAACGCGGTTAATCTGGTGAAAGCCACGCAGGATTTTCTATTGAAATTGAGGAGTAATCCCAACACCCAGCAGATGGATTACCTTATAAAGACGTTTATGAGGATTATATTTAAAGGGATATATATTCAAAATCAGGAAATTGTTAAGGTTGATATTAATCAGCCGTGGAAGATGTGCTATGACGAGGCACTGAAAGTCCGTCATTCTGAGCCGAAGGCGAAGAATCTGGCTAAGGATGAGATCCTTCGGTCGGCCTGCGGCCTTCCTCAGGATGACAGTTTGAAAGAAGGAGTAAAATGTCAAACAAAGAGAGAAATGACGCCAAAAAAGGCGAAGAAAAGCACCGAGGAAACCGAGCCGAAGGCGAAGGTTCCCCGAAGGGAAAGCGTATACTTTTGCGTACCTTCGGATGGCCGTTGTCTACCTTATAGACACAGCATGGCGGATTTGGCGGAGGCGTTGATAGGTGCAGATTGATTAAGAAGTTATGCA
Source organism: Candidatus Omnitrophica bacterium UBA6249 (assembly GCA_002441305.1). Lineage (GTDB taxonomy): Bacteria > Omnitrophota > Gorgyraeia > Gygaellales > Profunditerraquicolaceae > UBA6249. Next base: position 399,423 of record DJVT01000009.1, on the reverse strand, counting down.
AAAAAATTGAATTGGTTAAGGTAAAAACAGAATTCACTTATGGCATTTGAAACTATTTTATTATGGGCTTCGGTTTTAATGTTCGTGAGCGTTGTTTCGAGCAAGATATCGGACAAGTTCGCGGTTCCCGTGTTGTTGTTATTTTTGGCGGTTGGGATGCTTGCCGGATCGGAAGGGATCGGCAAGATCTATTTTGATAATGCTCAACTGGCGAAGCAGATCGGTATTTTGGCACTTATATTTATTATCTTTTCAGGCGGGCTTGATACTAACTGGAAAGACACAAGACCAATTATTCTCCCGGGGATCGTGCTTTCGACTCTTGGAGTATTGGTTACGGCAATTATTACGGGGTTGTTTGCTGTTTATGTCCTCAAATTTTCTCTATTAGACGGTGTGTTGCTTGGATCTATCGTTTCATCTACAGACGCCGCCGCCGTATTCGCTATTCTAAGATCAAGACGCATAAGTTTGAAGAAGCCATTGAAACCGTTGCTCGAATTCGAGTCCGGCAGTAATGATCCGATGGCTATTTTTCTGACAATGGGGTTTTTGAGCCTTTTGACCGTGAAAGGATCAGGGCTCGTTTCGCTGATTCCGAGATTCGTTCTGGATATGGGGATGGGGGCGCTTGTCGGTTATTTAATGGCGAAGGCCATCGTTTTCTTTATCAAGCGGCTTAAATTAGATTATGAAGGCCTTTATCCAATTATAACAATTTCATTGATCTTGTTTACTTACGTTATTGCAGTTCTTTTAAAGGGAAACGGGATCCTTGCGGTTTATCTTGCTGGGCTCGGTCTAGCGCAGACGGAATTTCCTAATAAGAAATCCATTATGAAATTTCATGACGGTTTGGCTTGGATCAGCCAAATTGCCATGTTCGTGACTTTAGGTTTGCTCGTTTATCCTTCTCACTTGGTTCCGCTTATCGGAACAGGGTTGCTGGTTACGATTGTCCTCATGTTTATTGCCCGGCCTTTGAGCGTTTTTCTCTGCTTACTTCCGTTTAAATTCGCCGTGCCGAAAAAGATCATGCTTTCGTGGGTAGGATTGAGGGGCTCGGTTCCGATCATCTTGGCCACATTTCCGCTCGCGGCAGGCATTCCTCAGGCCGAGACAATTTTTAATATCGTGTTTTTCATTGTCATTGCTTCTGTTTTTATTCAGGGCACGTCAATTCCTCTGGTTTCAAAACTGCTAAAGTTGGATGTGCCTTTGCCTGACAAGAAAGCATACCCTATAGAATTTGAGAAAGTTGAAGGCATTGACGCGGAACTGACGGATGTTATCGTGCCGTATAATTCAGAGGCTATTGGCAAGATGATCAAGGAATTGAATGTTCCGGTGAAATGCCTGATCATGCTTGTTTCGCGCAACGACAAATTTGTTATTCCGTCCGGGTCAACCGTGATCGAGGGCGGCGATGTTTTATTGGTGCTGGCAAATGCGGAAGATTTTTCTGTTTTGCAATGTGCTTTGGCACGATTAAAAGAATAAATTCTTAGGAGCAAATAATGCGGATATTATTAGTAGAAGATGAAATAAAAATAGCTAATTTTATTGAGCGCGGGCTGAAAGAAGAGAATTATGTTGTTGATGTGGCGACCGATGGGGAGAAAGCCATGTTTCTGGCGGAAATAAACCCGTATGATTTGATTATTCTTGATGTCATGCTTCCGCATATAGACGGGATCACTATATGCCGAGAGTTAAGAAAAAAGAAGATCAACGTGCCCATTTTAATGCTTACCGCAAAAAATCAGGTGAGGGATAAGGTTTTAGGATTAAATTCCGGAGCGGATGATTATCTTGCGAAGCCGTTTGATTTCGAAGAGCTTTCGGCTAGGATCGGAGCATTACTAAGAAGGAATAGGGATGATAAGACTGGCATTTTAAAAATTGGAGATTTAGAACTAGACCAATTACGTCATAACGTTAAAAGAGCGGGAAAAGAAATTCAGCTCAGCAGTAAGGAATTCGCGCTTCTGGAATACCTAATGCTTAATGCCAATCATGTTGTTACCCGGACAACGATTTCTGAGCATGTCTGGCATGAGGATTTCGATAGTTTCACCAATGTTATTGATGTATTTATCAGTTTTTTACGTAATAAGATAGATAAAGATTTTAAGAAACCGCTTATTCATACCATTCATGGTAAAGGTTACACGATAAGGGAGGAATAATGCGTTTCAAAACCGTTAGCTTTAAACGCAGTTTTTTATACATCATATTATTGAGTGTATTTTTAGGGGGTTATTATACTGTTCTTTTTTTGCTTCGTCCCAATTTTCGGAATATTGAAATGATTTGTTATCTTTTAATGCCTTTACCTCCGGTTTTTTTGCTGGGTTATTTAATGAGCCAGATTTCAATAGGAAAGATTATTAAACCAATCAAGGAAGTTGCCGAGGTAGCTGAGGGCATTACTCATGAGGATTTAAGCAGAAGAGTTAAGGTCGAGAATGCCGGTGAAGAGACGCAGTTTTTAGTTAAGGCTTTCAATGACATGATTTCTCGCCTTGAAGCCGCCTTTGCCTATATCACCGAATCGAGTTCGTATATTGCCCATGAGCTAAAAACGCCTCTCGCAATCATGAGAGGAGAGGCGGAAGTTGCCCTAAAAAAGGAACGGGATAAAGAAGAGTATAAGCAAGTTATTATCGGTAGCTTAGAAGAAACGCGACGGATGTTTAAGATCATTGAAGACCTCTTATTGTTGACTCGCGTCAATTATCGTTCCAACGATTTGCAGCTACAGCCTTTGGATTTAAGTCAATTTGTTATAGTGTTGTTTGAAAAGGCCAAGATTTTAGCCACGGGAAAGAATATAGCGGTCAATGCTCAAGTTCCCGACACAACGGCGTTGGTGAATGCGGATGAACCAAATCTTCGGCGTTTATTTTTAAGTCTTATTGATAATGCTATAAAATACACGCCGCAGGATGGGAAAATAGATATTGTTGCCCATTTTGAAACTGATCGCATCAGAATTTCCATCGCTGATACCGGTATCGGCATCGAACAAGAAAACCTTCCGCGACTTTTTGATAAGTTCTTTCGGATTGGTGAGAAAATAAAAGATACTGCTCCCAGCAGTGGATTAGGGTTAAGCATCGCACAATCAATAGCAAAACTTCATCAAGGTGAAATAACGGTGTCCAGTCAAATCGGAAAAGGCACTGTTTTTACCGTAGACCTGCCTCGAATTGCCGGCGATATCCCTCCGAATCCTCACGAATAATCATTAAAAATTTTAATTATTATTTAACCTTTCGTTAATCCCCTTTTTGATACATTTGTAGCAGCTAAGGGGCTTAAAAAATATTCAACGATTTGAGATTGTTTAACATTTTCTCGCAGCCTCAATTTTACAGGGGCCAGGGGTTGCTGCTTATTAAGAGGAAATGCATCATGTGTCCTTATTTTGTTGCTACAAGACCGATTGGTCATTGCGGATGTTACGGAGACGGTTTATTTCGCCCCAACATCAAACGCAAAAGACAATATTGTGTCGGTAAATTTATGAATTGCCCACTCTATCAATTACAAATGAAGTCCATTATTATCAAATCCGTGCGGGGATCAAAAAGTGATGAGGCATGAATATTTTAGTTTGGTTATTGCGCAATTATTGGATGAATACGGAGGATGTTTTAATGATAGCCATTGAGAAAGAACTTCGGAAATTAAACGATGATTTACTTCAAATTTGCCGTTTGACGCAGGAGGCAATAAGAAACATTTCTGGCGTTCTGATGCGTTTTGATGCCGAGAATACGCAAGAGATAATAGATAATAACAAAAAAATAAGGGTTCTTTGCGTCGCTTACGAAGAATATTTTACTAATATCGTTAGACAATATCACCCCGAGGACAGTGTCTTGAAATTCATCTCTTCAAGCATAAACATTAGTAGCGAATTAAAACAAATTACGGACTTAACCGCCGGTATTGCGGAGAGCTTATTAAGCTTGAATACAAATATCCCTGACAAGGATAAAATCAATATTTCTCAATTCGCTATAATTTTTCAAAATATAGTTTGGGATTCGGTCATTTCATTTTTAAAACAAGACACGGCGTTAGCGAAGAAAACTGTTTTAACAAGCCTGACACTAAAAAAGATATGCAGCCGTAGACAGGATGAGTTAATAGAGACAAATAAAACAGCAGAATCGACGGTGAGAGGCGAAACTGTTTTATTATTTATTATTCAGAGCGTAAGAGATATTGCTACGCACACTGTGAATATTGCCAAGATTTGAGAATTATTCGCAATTTTACGCTTTCCCAGCCTTACTGCTGCTTATTAAACGAATAAAAGACGGGAATTCTAAATGATGAGGATATTGATAGTTGAAGATGAGGACAAGGTGCGAAAGTTACATGCGGAATTGCTTGAAAGCGAAGGGTATGCAGTGGTAAGCGTTTCTGACGCCGTGCAAGCCAGCGAAATTTTACTTAGAAAACATTTTGATATTATCCTGCTGGACATCAACCTTCCTCATGTTTATGGAAGCGTATTGTTTGATCTTATGCAGGTATTTCATAAGAGCATAAAAGTAATTGTAACGAGCGTTTATCCTGTTGAAGAACAGCGGGAAATAATGAAAGATGCCGCAGAGTACTATGACAAAGCTCAAGGTGTCGATATTTTGCTTGAGAAAATCAAGAAAGTTGCGCGCAGTTTAATGCCGTTAAACACGATACTTATTATCGAAGATGAATTCAAAATAAGAAAGTTATTCAGTAACCAATTGGAGAATCTTGGATACCGCACTCTGGAAGCCGAAGACGGAGAGTCGGGACTTGAATTGTTTGCTAAAGAGCGGGGTATTGGATTAGTCATTCTTGATATCGCGCTTCCCAAGAAAATCGGCATGGAAGTTTATGAAAGAATCAAGGGAAGAACCCCTCCAGTAAAAATCATAGTGTCTAGCGTCTTTCCGAAAGATGATCAGCAGTCTTTAATCAAAGAAGCGGACGATTATTTTGATAAAGCGGAAGGTGTCAGCATCCTCATAGAGAAAGTTGAGCGCATTCTTAATGTTGGCAGAGGAAATTAATCATGTGTCCGTATTTTATATCGAAAGAAAGGAATAATTTTTGCGAAGGAGTATCGAGTAATGCCTTTTCTCCCAGTGAGAAACGACAGGAAGAACATTGCCGTGGTAGTTTTATAAGGTGTGTGTTTTATCAATTTAAAACTGGGTGGCCTATAGGATTCCAGGAGTCCATAAGGGAAAAATAACTTAGCCAGTGTTAAGTAGCGAGAATTAAAAAGGAGGTATTTTAGACATGTCTTTTGTTATTCCGCAAAATGATTTTGTTCCAATATTGATTCCTATTTTAATTTTTCTCGCGCGGGCGGCAGACGTCAGTATGGCTGCTGTCAGGATTATTTTTGTCAGCCGAGGGATAAGGGCATTAGCTGCTATTATTGGATTTTTTGAGATGCTTGTTTGGCTTATCGGCATATCGCAAATTATGCAGAATTTGAATAACCCGATCAGCTATATCGCTTTTGCGGGCGGCTTTAGTATGGGCACTTTTGTAGGTATTACAATCGAACGAAAAATCGCCATAGGCAATTTAGCTGTCCAGTTTATAACGAATAAAAATCCGGCTAGTTTATTGAGATATTTTCGTTCCAAAGGATACGGCGCAACGACGATTGACGGACAGGGGACAGCGGGGCCGGTGAAGATTGTTTTTGTCATTGTCCGGCGCAAGTTGTTAGATAACGTTTTAGGCATAATAAAGAAATTTGATCAAGGTGCTTTTTATACCATTGAGGATGTCAGAGGTGTGGCGCGTCTTAATCCGGTTATTTAGACAGAGGCAGGACTATAAAATTGGAACGAAACTGACCATTTTGATCGCTCAAAAATACTATGATCCCGGCCGGGGCCTTAGAGAGCTTCTGGAAAAATCCGGCTATCATACGGTTTCTCTGTCCAGCCATTCGGAAATATTTGAGTTGTTAGCTCAAAAGCGCGTGGATATGGTTATTGTTGGGGTTACAACGACGATTGAGTATTGCGAAAGTATAATGCGGCAAATCAAAAAGATGAGCTTAAGGACCTGCGTTATTGTGGTGTCATCGTTACAAGATATCAGAGGCAAAGAGAAGTTAATTGAATTGGGGGTGCAAGAGTGGGTATATCAGCCTTTTAATATGGAATATATTAAACGAAGGGTGAAAGAAGTATTAAACGTTTAATAATCTGTCCGACATTGACCTTGAAAGGAGGTGAATGGCGATGGGGATTATGTGGCGATCAAAAAAAGGTAAAAAACGAAAGGGACGATAAACCTTCATGGATCAATGGGCCTCCTGCAATCTCAGAAAAACACTGGAGGCCTATTGCTGAATTCGATTATTTTCAGGCTTATACCGTAATCCGAATGATAATTTGGCATAAAATTTAATGTTACGGTTTGAGCCGTGGTTTTTATAAACTTTCGGAAGATGCTAGAACATATCAGATTGGTCGATGAGATCTATTGGCTGGATATTTAAAACAAGTTAAAGGGGATATGAAATGATGAAGAGAAAGAGGTTCGGGATGCTTAAACTGATTGTGGCTATTCTTCCGAAAGGAAAAATAAAGGCAATAATGCCAGTCCTTAAAGACACTGGGATTTTTGGCGCTACTGTGCTTTCCGGTAAGGGGCTGTGTACAGAAGCTGGTAGACGCACAATTGGTTTGCAGATTGGTTCATCTAGAGAGATTTTAATTCTTCTGACGCTGGATGTTAACAGAGAGAAACTCATCAAAGTACTGGAAAAACATGGTAACTTAAAAGAGCCGGGACAAGGTATTCTTTTTGTAATGAATGTCAACCGTGTTGTTGGATAAAAAGGGAGGGGGTAAAAATGACAAGTAAAACTATATATATTACCGATAATGATATGAGAAGATTACGGGAATTGATAATGGTTGCGAGACAATTTAAAAAAGAAGAAGAGAAGTATTTGCAGGATTTAGAAGCTGAGCTGAACAGGGGCAAAATCATAAAATCTCAAGATATTCCGCAGGACATTATCACGATGAGCTCGGAAGTTCATTTGCGAGATTTAAACACAAAAGAAGAAATAACGTATCAATTGGTTTTCCCCGATCAGGCCGATGCTAGTCAGGGGAGAGTTTCAATCTTAGCGCCGATTGGTACGGCATTACTCGGATATAGCGTTGGGGATATTATTGAATGGAAAGTGCCTGCAGGTGTTGCGAAACTGCAGGTTGAAAAAATCATTTATCAACCGGAAGCGAACGGCGAAGCTCTCTCTTGATATTATAAGCGTTAAAAAATAGAAGGGGGGTGAGAACCGATGGGGGATAAGGTCGCAAATAAGAAGAAGGCTAAAAAGAGAAAGAAGTAATGTTTTTACAAGAATCCTTCCGTAATGCCTTATTGCGGGAGGATTCTTGTATTTACGAAATATGTTGTTAAGTGGCACTGGGTCCTTGGAAGGGGGCTTGGGTGAGGGTCGGGCGAGGCGCAAGGAGCCAGTGATAGTGGTTAAAAAAATCGATGTCCATGTCCATCACTTTTGGGGTTTGGGCATAAGTGGTCAACCCGGCCAAAATGAGCGTCCAGCGACGGGAAATAGGCGATTTTAGGGGTGTTTTAGGGACTCCCGGGAAGGCCGAAAAAGGGCATTTTGATGGACATGGATGGACATGAAAATGCCCACGAGAATTTAATATTTGCTGGCAAATGGACATTTGGCACTACTGACATTTGTCTTATAAAATTCGCAAAAAATCATTGACTTCTTATTCATATTGTATACAATTGTATACATGAGAACATTAACGCTTTCAGATAAAGAAAATATTGCCCTAAAAGAAATAAGAAGCTCGATAATTAATTTTGGTCGATGTCCTTCATTGCGCGATTTGATGAAGACGCTGGGATACCGCTCACCTCGATCTGCTTCTCTGTTAGTTAATAAACTCATCTCGAAGGGTATTCTTCGTAGGAGCCCGATCGGATCTTTACAAATCGTCCGGGATTTTGAGGATAAGGCTAATATTCAAACGATTGATATCCCTTTGGTGGGTACGGCCCCATGTGGAATGCCGATTTTTGCTGAAGAGAATATTCAAGCTGTATTTCCTGTCTCAACGAAACTCGCTAAACCTCCGCATAAATACTTCCTTTTGCGCGCCAAGGGTGATTCTATGAATAAAAAAGGAATTAACGATGGGGATTTTATTCTGGTTAAGAAACAACGAACCGCCGAAAACGGAGAGGCGATCGTTGCTTTAGTCGATAATGAGGTTACAATCAAAGAATATTCGGCTTCTGCCCATACGGTGGTATTAAAACCACGGTCGACGAATAAAAATCATAAACCTATTGTGGCGGGAAATGATTTTCAGGCTCAGGGAGTAGTAGTCCATACGATTCCTAATTTAGAGGATGATTTATGACAAAAAAGATGTCGCCATCAAGTAATTCACTATCTGTTAAAAAGTTATCAGGGTTGCCTTCCGACTATCCTGTTTTTTTAAAAGCGGTGAAAGAGCGTATTCGGTCGGCACAAGTTAAAGCCACGTTCGCTGTCAATAATGAAATGGTTGTCCTTTATTGGGATATCGGACGGGCCATTATTGAACGTCAAGCAAGAGCTGGTTGGGGCGCGGCAATTATTCCTAAATTAGCCAGGGATATTCGGAATGAAATGCCAGAGGTAAAGGGTTTTTCGGAGAGAAATATTGGGTATATGATTCGCTTTGCCCGGGAATATGGGAAGCCGTTAATTATGCAGCAGGGTGCTGCAAAAAATAAAGCTCGTCAGAAGCATTCTTTAATTTTGCAGCAGGTTGCTGCAAAATTGCCATGGTTTCATAATGTGCTTCTCATGGAGAAAGTAAGTGATCTTGATGATAGATTGTGGTATATGCAGCAGACGATAGAACAGGGCTGGAGTCGCGATAGATTGAGCGCAATGATTAAATCAGCAGCTCATCGAAGTTCTGGAAAAGTGATTCATAACTTCTCGCGGACATTGCCGCCAGCTCAATCGGATCTTGCAGAGCAAAGTTTAAAGGACCCGTATATCTTTGACTTTCTTACTTTATCGGAACCTTTTCATGAGCGAGAACTTGAGTTGGGCCTTCTCGCACACGTTGAGAAATTCCTCCTTGAGTTAGGGCAGGGCTTTGCATTTGTAGGCCGACAGTATCTCTTGAACATAGGCGCGAAAGAATTTTATCTGGATCTTTTATTTTACCACTTGCGTTTGCGGTGCTTCATTGTCGTAGATCTCAAGCGGGGGCCATTTAAACCAGAATACGCGGGAAAAATGAATTTTTATTGTAATGTGGTAGACGCCCAACTTTGTCATGAACAAGATAGGCCAACGATAGGACTTATCCTGTGTCAGGATAAGAATCAGATTATTGCCGAATATGCTTTGAAAGGCGTAACCAAAGCCATCGGGGTGTCTGAATATCAAATTACACGGGCATTACCTAAGGAATTGAAATCAAGTTTGCCGACAATTAAAGAAATTGAGCGGGCATTAAAAGATTCTTCGGCATCAAAAGAAAAAAGGTGATCAACGAGGCCTATGCGATCAATAATAATGAATGAGCAGGTGGAAGATGATATTAGGCGTGTCTTGGATTATTGCTGGGATGATGAAAAGAAAAACTGGCTAGAAGCCGGTGAGGATTGTGATCATATTTATTCGGTTTTAAGGAGACTGGCTACGGCTATCCAATATGAACCTCGATCTTGATCAGCGCCTATCGGCGGCATACAAAAGTCCTTCTCAGAAGGCCAGAGTTCTTACCGAGAACTGGGTTGAGCGAGAGATATATTGTCCCAATTGTGGGCTTTCTCTTAGGCAATTTCCGAATAGCAGGCCTGTCGCGGATTTCTTTTGCCTAAGTTGTAGAGAGGAATTTGAGTTAAAGAGCAAAAAAGACAAAATCGGAGATAAAGTAGTCGATGGCGCTTATGAGACGATGCTCGAGCGACTAAAAGATCTAAATAATCCAAATTTTTTCTTTTTGAATTATTCGATTACATCATGGGCGGTTGTAAATTTTTTGGTAATCCCAAAACATTTTTTTACGGCCGATATTATTGAGATGAGAAAACCGCTCTCACCTGAGGCTAGGCGGAGCCATTGGGTTGGTTGCAATATTCTGCTTCGTTCTATCCCTGAGGCCGGGAAGATATATTTTATACGTGATCATCAGGTTTCGCCAAAAGACAAGGTGTCGGCTGAATGGCGGAGGACTCTATTTTTAAGGGAATCTTCCCGATCTGAATCGAGAGGGTGGACATTAACGGTTATGAAATGCATCGACCGTTTAGACAAAAAAGACTTTTTGTTAGATGATGTTTATAAATTTGAAGAGGAATTAAAGAGAGCTTATCCTGGCAATAAACACATCAAGGATAAGATCAGGCAGCAATTGCAAATTTTACGTGATAAAGGGTATTTGGAATTCATCGGTCGTGGCAAGTATCGGCTTACGCCGTTGGAGCATAAGGAAGAAAATGCTCGATAAAAATCATATTCAAGAGGCGAAGAAAATATTAGCCACATTAAAAAATAGTGGCTGGCAGTTATCGGAAGATACCGATATAAACGGTGTTGTTGACTCGCAGGGTGTAATTTGTATGAATTTTGCAAAGGGGCCGCTTGTCCTGTCTATTCAATGCGGTGAAGATAATCGTGTTTCAGAGGAGGAAAAAGATATAGAAAAAGCTGACTGAGTAAATTGGCCTTCAATATTGCGCCATCCTCATCGGAGATACTCGCCGACGCAGGCATTATGTTCCGTTGGCATTTTCTGTTATGCGACGCTTCTTAAAAGCCGGATTCCTACTCAAAGAAGATGTTATAAAAGTACAACACAATTGTTCGACTACCAGATACTGGAGCGCGCAGGACAAGGATTTCCTTTTAATCATGCATGAACACCTATTTGTTTTTAGAAAACTGAACCAGAATGAAGAAAAAAATATTTTTAAGGACAGCACTTTACGTATTGATTAAATGAAGCGATGTTGGTCATTTTAACAATGATTAGGATAATCCGTTGTGGATAAAAAGAATAAACTCGATTGCGTTACGGAGTTCTGGAAAAAGTGGTCAGCGTATGAGAAGGCCTCCAGTGAGTGGGTGTTGACTATTGAAAGGCTCGGTCTTTCATCAATCGATTCCTATGATTGGCTGACAAAAGATGATGTATTCCACAAGTATGAGAAAACGCTAAAGAAGCATAAAGTAAAAAAGCCTGACTTGGGAAATCTTTATCAGGAAGCCAATCAAGCGGCTATCCCCATTATAGAATATCTATTCGGGCCGAATGAAACACCGGTTATCCCTGAGCTTCCAACGTGGCTTCCCGGAGGCTACAATGAATGGTGTGAAAAGACGAAAGATATGCAACTTGGGATGATGCACCGTATTATGGGTGCAAGAAACAGGATAATGTCTTCTGAGTTTAGAATAAGACCGAAATTAATCCCGCGTAGCGGCTGGTCAAGCCCGTATCCAATCACGCATTGGGCCAAGGTTTTTAATATCAGCCGTAAGACCATGCAAAACTGGCTTGAGAATAATCAGTTATTAGCCCGCAAGATCGGAAGCAAATGGCAGATCGCCGCCGAAGAACTTCCTACCGCTGACGATCAAGACTCCTCTCAGTAGTATTTCCAAAACAAAAATAGCAGTAATTCCCACTAAAACGCCTTAGGGCGTTTTTTCTTTTTTACGCACAATCAATGTAAAAATTTGAGCAAATTTGGGTAAAGCTGGGAAGGCATGATTTTTCCAGTGATAAACTCCAAGTAGAAAAGAAATTCGCGAGGAGGATATCACATGGAAGGCTTATTGACTGTTGAACGGCTTATGACTCATCTCAATCTAAGGCGGAGCCAGATTGACTATCTGGTGAAGAATTGGCTTATCCCGCATTTTAGGCTACCAAGCGGGGAAGTTATGTTTCGCGCCTCAGAGGTCGAGATGTGGCTTTATACCTGTCGCGTGCCATATAACGACAGTAAACTCCGGGCAATACTTAACCAAATACGGACGTGGCGATGCAAACAGCAATGATAGATTTTAACAAGATGCCTTCAATTATTCCCGCCGAGATTAGGTCTCAAAAGGCGTGGGTGGGTTATGTCACCAGAGAGAACAATGGCCGTGTTGACAAGATTCCGATGAATGTTATGACCGGCGCGCCTGCGAAAAGCAACGATCCTGCAACATGGACTGATTTTGAAATGGCTTTAGATTTGGCGATTCAGCGTAACTACGCGGGCATTGGCTTTATGTTTCAGCCGCCGTATGTGGGCGTGGATATTGACCACTGCGTCAAAGACGGATCAATCGCGCCGTATGCGGTTGAGATTCTCAAGGCGATTAATTCATATTCCGAATATTCGCCAAGCGGCACAGGTATTCATATCCTTTGTAAAGGCGAGATCGCCCGGGCCTGCAAAATTTCCAAGATCGGCTTGGAGATTTATACCAATGGCCGATTCTTTACCGTTACCGGCAACCGCCTTGAAAATTATCCGGCTGAGCTTAACGAGTGCACTGATGCGCTTAAAGATATATTCAGCCGGTTTGTGGATAAAGGGCCCGCAGACGACATTCTTACCTTGATCGCCAAGAGTAAAGACGCGGAGAGGTTTCAGCGGCTTTATTCGGGCCAGTGGCAGACCGATTATCCCTCTCAAAGTGAGGCGGATCTGGCGTTGTGCAACAAGCTGGCGTTTTGGACAAGCAAAGACGCCGGGCAGATGGATGCGTTGTTCCGGCAGTCGGGGCTTATGCGGCCGAAGTGGGATGAGAAACATTTTGGTGACGGCAAGACTTACGGGCAAAGCGTTATTCAGAAGGCCGTCCAAGACACCGAAAATGTATTTGAGGCGTCAACATCTCCGAAGCAGAAGAAACTTACCCAAGGCGAAATTATCACCCGTGACTGTGAAGAAACGGTTAGCGAATATCTGCGCGACCAACAAGGTAATCCTTACGTTGTTCTTCCGTTTGATAAACATCTTGAGGTTTGCCAGACAAGCAGTTCCCGCTTCAGGAATTACTGCGCTCTGCGTTACCGGCAGGACTTCGGCCATCCGCCCGGGAGCGAAGCTATAAAGCAGGCGAAAGTTCAGATTGAGGCGAAGTGCGAAGGCGGAAGGCAGGTTGAGCTATATAACCGTGTCGGTTGGCATAACGGGGCTATTTATTATGACCTGACCACTCAAGACTGGCGCGGGGTCATTATTACTAAAGATGGATGGGAAGTTGTTTTCCTGCCTCCAATATTCAAGCGATACCCCCATCAGGCAGAGCAGGTTTTTCCGGTCAAGGGCTCTGATCCTAAAAAGCTTTTGGAGTTTTGCAATATCAATAAAGATGACGCTTGTCTATTCATGACGGCGGTAGCGACTTTCTTTATTCCCGATATTCCTCATGTCATACCAGTGCAGATAGGCGAGCAGGGAACAGGAAAGTCTAACAACTCCCGGATGATTAAAAGCCTGTGCGATCCTTCCAAGGTGATGTCCATTTCTGTGCCTAAGGATTTAGAGCAGGCGCAGATGATCGCGGATAAACACTGGTTGAATAATTTCGACAATTTTTCTCGCGTGTCTGAGTGGTTCAGTGATTTTTTATGCCGGGCAGTAACAGGCGAGGGAGATATGAAGCGATCGCTTTACACCAATGATGAGGAATTCATCAGGACCTATCGCCGATGTTTCGTTTTAAACGGTATCGGCAGTGCTATATGCCGTCCGGATCTATTAGACCGTTCAGTTATCTTCGATATACCAATCTTAAAAGAGACAAGGCCGGAGAAAGTCATCGCTTACGAATGGCGGGCTTCGCTTCCCGGTATTCTCGGCGGTTTCTTTTCGGCAATTTCAAACGCAATGGCAGTTATTGACGGTGTGTCCGGGCATGAGCGTTTTAGGATGTCGGATTTCGCGCAGTGGGGTGCGGCGTTGTCACAGCATTTGGGATTCTCCCGGGAGGAATTTTTTAAGCGGTATCAGCAATCGGTTGATCATAAATGGGAGGACACCGCAGAAGAGAGCACATTCGCGCAAAAGTTGGTCTATCTTGTGGAGTCAAACGGAGGCGAGTGGGCGGGTTCTGCGACCACACTGCTTGAGAGCATTAAGCCGGAAACCGGTTTTGATAAGACGCTACCCGGCAACGCCCGGGCACTTGGTTCAGAGCTTATGCGCATCGCTCCGGTTATGCGCAGTGTGGGCATTGATATTTTACGTCCGGAAAAGCGTGAAGCCGGTACCGGCAGGAAGCTGGTTATCTTACGCAGGATAAAGGGTAATTCGCTTTTTAAAGGCAGTGTGAACGAAGGCGTGAATGAAGGTGAACAAGGAAAGGATTTTTGTGATGAAGACGATCCAAGGCCGTATTAAAGGTGTGACCATTGTGACTGTGGACGGGCTACGTTCACAGCTTTGGTCACGGATTATCCTCATAATCTACAAGAGGATGTGGGATTCATGAATATTGTGAATGTCGTTTCTTTCCTTTTCTAAAAAAGAAAAGAGAAAGAGGGAAAGCCCCTTGTAGGGGGTCATTAGAGGCAGTTAGAAAAATAAGAGTAGTCAATGTTCACAACGTTCAGAGGGTAGAAAAAGGGGAGGTGAAAGATGTAGGCAAACGTAAAAACCAAGGCAGAAGAATAGTAATTCAAATCAACAAATACAGGAGGAACGAAAAATGAAACTGAATTTTTTAAACGTGTTAAAGGGCAAAAGCACGCCGGAAGAGATCGCCGAGCAGATTGTGGCGCTTGAAGAAAAGCAGAAGCTCTGCGAGCAGGAAAAAACTGAAGCTAAAGAGAAAGCAAAAGAAATCAGAAGCCGGGTTATGTGCGGCGAGAGGATTAATCCCGAGGCTGTGAAGCTAGCGGATTTGGCGTTGGAGGAATGCAATATCAATCTCGATGTCGTTGCCGAGAGCCTCGCTAAACTCAAGACGAAAATGGAGGAAGCGTTGACGGAGAAGCGGGACGAAGAGATGAAAAGGCTCATCGAAGACCGTAAAGCCATGAACAGAGAGAAGGAGACGTTGATCCTCGATCTGTGGAAGGCGAAGGGCCGGTTGTTTGCCTTAGCATTTGCTATCTACGGTCATCCAGAGACTACCCGACGGCATTTGGAAGATTACCCCGCGTTTAGCCCCAGTTTAGGAACAGAGCCGCACAGTATTTTTCATGCTGAGAAAGAAAAGGGTATCGCCGAGCTTCGCAGGCCGACAACGGCAGATATCGAGGAGGATATCCGTGTCAGGGATCACTGGGTATCGCATTTCGACCTCGAGCAGGAGATTAATAACCTTATGAAAAAATATCGGCCTGAGCCCGCAAAGCCAGTGGAGCAGGTAGAGTTGGTTGCTGAGTAACAATCTAATGCGGAGGAACCGGATCGATGTTCTTGTTAACTTCTTCCATCGCGAAAGTTTTGCCAGATAAATGCGTCTGGCAGAGGGCGACACCTTCCGCCCTCCTCCGCACGCATTTTGTTTACGGGTCCTTGGCAGCCGGTGTCGGGTGAGGGTCGGGCGAGGCGCAGTTTGTCAGTGATCTAAAATTTTGAAAAAGTGATGTCATGTCATATGGGGTTATCCGGAGAGCGTCAAAATGTGGTCAGGAAGGCTCAAAACAGGCATTCTTTGCGGAAAAAGTGTCAATTTTGGGGTATTTCGATGGTTTTGAGGGGTGTTTTGACTGACATTCACTGACACGAGTTATGTCAGTATGTCAGTGAAACCGGACATCATACGACACGAAAAATGTCCTAATGTCCTAATGGGTAGCGGTGAAAATGAGCAAGGATGTACGCACAAATAATGATCAGGCGGTTAGCCTTAGGGGCTGGGATGCTTTAGAGATAAAGCTAAAAGGCCGCGGCCTATCCAGCATTGAGATTCAGGAGGCGCGTAAATCCTTTTTTGAAGGCATTGAGTTGTTGTCAAAAATGTTCCTGTCCTCGTATGACGCGGAGAAGAAAACCCTTGTATAGGGTTGTATAATACGGTATACTGGGCACTAATCTTAGAGGGTGCCAATTATGAAAACTTACACCATGACAGAGACGGCAAAAAAGCTGGGTGTTCACCGGCAGACCATGATCAATTGGATCCGCAAGGGTTGGGTTAAGCCCAAGCGCGACTACAAAGACTGGCCCGTGTTTACGGACGAGTGTATCGCCAAGATTAAAGAATGGCGGGAGACACTAAAGGATACTAATGAGGGTAGCGTTATACACAAGAGTTAGCACAGAGGATCAAGCTCGCGAAGGATTTTCGCTGGAGGTGCAGAGAACGTATCTTTTGCAATATGCGAAGAACTTCGGCTGGGATGTTTTTTGCAGTATGTCGGGCCGGGATGTTTATATGGATGACGGCTATTCCGGCGGCAATATGGATAGACCGGCATTACAGAGGCTTCTCTTCGATGCCCGCAATAAGCAGTTTGATTTGGTCTTGGTGTATAAACAAGATCGCTTAAGTCGTCGGCTCAAGGATCTGTTAGGATTGCTTGAGGAGATTGATTCTTTGGGTGTTGGCTATAAATCAGCGACTGAGCCGTTTGATACTACATCGAGCGCGGGCAAAATGGCGATTCAAATGCTTGGCAGTTGCGCGGAATTTGAGCGTAATCGTTTAGTTGAGCGCGTTTTTCCGGGTATGGTTGTAGGTGTTAAGCGGGGGCATTGGCAGGGAGCGCGTTACGCGCCGTATGGCTATCGTTATAATAAGGAAGCCAAGAAACTGGAAGTCCACCCTGAAGAAGCGAAAATCGTCAAAGAAATTTTCTCGATGTATATAAATGGCAAGAGCACTTCGCAGATTGCCGGGCATTATTACATGCTTGGTATCCCTTCGCGGCAGGGCGGGAAGTTTTATACTAAATTCATCTCGGATATCCTTAAAAATAAAGTGTATTTGGGAATGCTGGTCTGGAATAAGCGGCGTTACGATACAAAGATCAAGACTAAAAATGGCGAGGGAAAGGGATATTGCTATATCAAGAATGATCCTTCCAAGATCATCGAGGTCCCGAATACGCACGAGCCGATTATTTCGCAAAGGGAGTTTGACGAGGCTTCCACGCTTCTCAAGCGAAACCGCACTAATGGCATAGTTAGATTCAGGAATAATGTTTATCATCTTTCCGGTATATTAAAATGCAATGAATGCGGCGGTAATTATCGCGGGATGACGCATATCGTTAATCACCGCACCAAAATGAGGCGTCCGTGGTATAGATGTTCGTCTAGAGGGATTCGGTATATTAAGTGCAACAATAAATCCGTGACTGCTGATGCTATCAATAAGCAGGTCTGGGATATCGTTGAAGTTATTAGAAAAAATCTTCACGTGCTGGAAGAATTAGGCGACATGATTCGGCTTAACGCTTCTGAGCCGGAGCGGGTATATATGGAGCAGTTGGAGGAGAAGGAAGCGCTTCTTAAAAAGAACGTGGAGAAGCAAAGGGCTATATACGAATTATTTTCAGAAGACAAAATAAATATGGGGCTTTATAAGGACAGAGCCGAGCTTTTAAGTAATGAGGAGAAAAAACTAAAGCAGGATATCAAGGCCATTCATCTTAAGATTCTGGACAAGCGCAATTCCGTCAATTTGGTGAAAGCGACGCAGGATTTCCTTTTAAGGTTGCGCAGTACGCCCGAAAGCGACAATCACCAATTGGACTACCTTATAAAGACGTTCATGCGGATTGTCTTTAAGTCGATTACTATCCAGAATCAGGAAATCGTGAAGTTTGAGTTGAATGAGCCTTGGAAGACTTGCTATGAAGAGGGGATGAAATGGTTGAAAACGAACGAAAAGACGACAATACAGGCGATTCCGGAGGCAAAAGCCCGAAGAAGCTACGTGTGCTTTTGCGTACCTTCGGATGCCAGATGAATGTCCGGGATTCCGAGATTATCTGCGGGCTTCTCCAGGGTGCCGGTTACCGGGTCTGTGATTCCGATCAAGACGCCGATGTCGTGATCTTTAATACTTGCTCCGTACGCAAGCATGCCGAGGACCGTGTCTGGAGCCTGATCGGGAGTTATAAAGGCAGTAAGATTATCGGGTTGGCCGGGTGCATGGCGCAGAATTATCAAGACAAGGCGTTCCAGCGCGACCCGGCGATTTCTTTTGTGGTGGGGCCGCAGGATATCGGCAAAATACCCTCGATTCTTGACCGGCTTCTTGCTTTAGGACAGAGCCAGGATGAGGGGTTATTCCAGCGGAAGGTCTGGGAGACTGCGGCCAAGGAGAGGCCGGATGAGGTCTATCATACTTCTTTCCGCGCGGACAAGAGTCATGCTTACGTGGTTATTTCCGAGGGCTGTTCAAATTTTTGTTCGTATTGTATTGTTCCGTATGTGCGCGGGCCATTGCGCCACCGCGCGCAGTCCAGCGTTATAGAGGAGATCCTCCGGGCATTGGGTTCGGGTATATCCAGGATTACCCTCCTGGGGCAGAATGTAAACGCTTATTGCCAGGGGGATTCCGGTTTCAGGGGGCTTCTTGAAGAGGTAAACGCGCTGGAAGGGCTGGAGAGTTTTAATTTTTTCACCTCCCACCCTAAAGACGCCAATGAAGAATTTTTCCGCGCCATCAGGGACCTGGAGAAGCTGGAGAAATCCCTGCATCTTCCGGTGCAATCCGGTTCGGACAGGATACTCAAGCTTATGAACCGCGGGTACTCCGTAAAAGAGTACTTGGCTTTAACCGACTCTTATCGTAGAATCGTTACAGGGGGTACATTGACTACGGATATTATCGTAGGTTTCCCCACAGAAACAGAGGGGGATTTCCAGGAGACCTGTGCCTTGCTCAAGAACGTCGGGTTTAACGCTTCATATATATTCAAATATTCCCCCAGGCCGAATACGCAGTCTTCTAAACTGGCCGATTCCCTTACCCAGGAAGAAAAGGAAGACAGGCATAAACGCATTCTTGATTTACAGAGAGAGATTTCCAATAGATTGAGGGGCCGGTAATGCACAAGCTGATGGCAAGAACAGGCATATTTATTTTATGCGTATTGTCTTTTCCTTCTTTTCTCATGGCTGCCGGTTTGGACAGCGTGAAAATTTATTTTCTGAAAGGGAACTACCATAGGGTGATAAGCGAGGCGGAGGCGCAGCTGGGGTATTTCAATATCCAGGGCGCCGACGATTTAAATTACCTTTTAGGATTAAGCTATATGAAGGCAGGCAACCTGGGCAAGGCGGAAGAATGCCTCCGCCGGGTAGCGAACAATCCAATCAGCAGGAATAGGGAGCGCGCCTTATTCTCGCTGGCGGATGTGGATTTACTCGAGGGCCGCCTGCGTAAATCCGAATATGCGTATAAGAAACTGCTGGAGGATTACCCAGGGACAAGCCTCAAGGCAAGCGTATTATTCCGTTTGAGCCGTTTGGCTAACAAGGGGCTGGAGAAGGAGCGTTCTGAAGAGTACCTTTTTAAGCTGAAGAGGGATTTCCCCTTGAGCCTCGATTTAAGATATTCTAAAGACGCCTTTTCTGCGGCGGGGATTTTGCAGAATGAGCCGGAAAGTTTTGCCGTCCAGGTAGGTTTTTTCGCCAACAAGAAAAACGCCCTTAAATTGAAAAACAAGCTTTTCGCTGCAGGGTACCCGGCTTACGTAGAGAGCTCTTCCGGAGGTTACAGGGTAAGGGTGGGGAAATTTAGTTCGCGTGAGCAGGCTTCGAGCATAGGCAAGAGGCTTTCCCGGCAGGGGCACCCTACAAAGGTCATTCCTTAAAGTTATGCCTCATCGCCTATTCCCAGATTCTAAAATATCCGTCTCCAGAAAAGATTCGGCGTTTATTCTCATACTGTTTTCGCTTGCCATGGCGTTCCGGCTTTTGTACCTGCGCCAGTACTCTTTAACCCAGGCATACCCGCTCCTGCCTTATTCCGACAGTTATTTTTACTATTTACGCGCCCTGGATATAAACAGCGGCGATTTCTTGAGCTGGAAGATATTTATAAGCTGGCCGCTTTATTCTTACATTCTGGCCTTTTTCCTCAAGCTGGGGCATGGTTCCCTGGCCTTGGCCTATATGGCGCAAAATATCCTCGGGGCGTTGAATTGCGTGCTGGTTTATTTTATCGGTAGATTATGCGGCAGCAGGATAGCAGGGTTTGCGGCCGGTTTATTATGTGTTTTCTACGGGCTATTCGTATTTTACGATAACCTGCTTATTTATACTTCGCCCGCCATTTTCTTGAATTCGCTGTTTTTTCTCTTTATATTACTGCTGGGAAAAAACGGTTCTTTGCGCCTGTTTTTCTGGGGCGGGTTGTTTCTCGGCATATGCGTTTCCCTGCAGGGGGGCATTCTGGTTTTTGGTTTTTTGGGGTTGTTTTGGGCGTTAAGCGGGGCTACGCCAGGATTACCCGGCAGGCTAAAAATGTTTTTTTCTTTTTGCGCGGGTTTTCTCCTGGTTGCCGCTTTGCTCACCGGGATGAATTTTGCGAGCGACGGAAAACCGGCGTTCTTTTCCCGGAATGCCGGTTTTAATTTTTACCTGGGGAATAATCCCGAGTCTGCAGGTTCTTATTATCTCCCGAAACATTTCACTCCAAACCAGGAATCTTTATACAGGGAGGCCCGCGGAGAAGCCGGGCTCTACGAGGGGAAGGACCCTTCTGTTTTTGAGGTATGCAGTTATTGGCTGGGAAAATCATGGTCTTTTATTTCAAAGAGTCCCTGCAAGTACGGACGCCTGCTTTTAAAGAAAATCTTGTTTACTTTTTCCCCGGAGGAGAATATATGCGACCCGGAGTATAAAATCGTTTCCGGGGGAGGGGGTATGCCTGGGGGGCAGATGAGCGATTTGGCGTTAATTATGCCGCTTGCCCTGGCAGGATTGTTTTTTGCCCCGGGATCGCGCCTGAAGACGCTGTTATGCCTGGCAGTCGTCGGGTTTTCCCTGAACACGGTGATTTTCTTTGTTATCTCCAAAAACCGGATAATGATGGTACCTTTTTTGTCGGTATTTTCCGGATTGGCGGTTTGCGTATTCTGGGAGGGTTTAAAACAAAAGAAATATTTCAAACCTGCCGTTATCGCACTTCTGTGCGCACTTGCGCTCTTGTTCTCCAGGCACCTTGCTTTGCGTAATGCCTCGGCATCCTCCCAAGAGGCTTCCTTTCGGGGCCATTTCCTTTCCGGGGTAAATTTTGCAAAGGACAAAGATTACGACGGAGCACTGAAGGAGCTTAATTCGGCATTAAACCTGCATCCGGAAAACCCCAGGGTTTTGTTTTCCCTTGCCGCCGTATATTATGAGCTGGGCGAATATGAAAAGGCGGAGCGGTTATTTAAACGCGTGCTGGAAGAGGCACCTTTTTATCCGGACGCTTATTACAATCTCGGGTATATGTATAACAGGTCTGGGCGCTGGGACGATGCGCTGGATATCTTGCGGCAGGGCCTGCGTTATGTCCCCGACGACCCTGGGCTTTACCTCGAGATGGCTTACGCTTATGAGAAATCCGGAGATTCCGAAATGTCCGGCAAGATGCTGATCGAGGCTCAAAATAAGGTGCGCAAATGGCAGCGCAGGGAGAAGGATTTTATCGAAAGCAGGCTGAGAGGGGCGGAACGTGCCTTGTGACATGGTGGTATTCTTGGTGGGTCCGACCGGGATCGGAAAGACCGAAGTCTCGGTGAAATTGGCGAAGAAGATAGGAGGAGAAATCATATCCTGCGATTCAATGCAGATATACAAGGATATGAATATAATTACCTCAGCCCCGCGCAGGGCTTTGTTGAAATCGGTTAAACATCATTTGCTGGGAGTAGTCAGCCCGCAAAAGGAGTGGAACGTTTCCGCATACAGGCGTCTGGCCTTGAAGTCCGTGAAGGAAATTTTCAGCAGGGGGAGGACACCGCTTTTTACCGGCGGAACCGGCCTTTATCTTTCTTCTCTTGTCGATGGCATATTCGAGGAACGGGAAACCCTGCCCGGGCTGCGCGCAAGCCTGGAGGCATTGGACGGCGGAATCTTGGCCAGGCGCCTGGCCAAGGTTGACCCGGAGGCCTCTAAGAAGATACATCTCCACGATAAAAAACGTATCGTGCGCGCTCTCGAGGTGTACGAGAGCACCGGCCATCCCATATCCGCCCTGCAAAAGAGGCGCAACGGGCTGGCGGATACGCATACCGTGCGCATATTTTGTTTGAGTATGGATCGTAATGACCTGTATGCCAGGATAGACGCGAGAGTGGAGAAGATGTTTTCGCTTGGCCTGTTAAAAGAGGCCAAGAGTCTGCTTGGGCGCAGGCTGAGCAGGACCGCGCGTTATGCCATAGGGTTGCGGGAGCTTAAAAGTTATTTTAAGGGCGAAATTTCTTTGGACAGCGCCAAGGAGCTTATCAAAAGGAACAGCAGGCGTTACGCCAAGCGCCAGCTTACTTGGTTCAGAAAGGATAAGCGCATTATTTGGGTTGAAGCCGGCAGGAGGGATGCACCGGAGCGTATCGCCGGAAGGATTTATTCTCTTTTGAAAGACGGGGATTGATATGGAAAGAGCTGTTTTGGTAAGTATAGAAATAAAGAGCGAAAGGCGGCGCTGGCGCATGGAGGATGTTTCTTCCGAACTTGAGGAGCTTGTTTCCTCGGCCGGTGTAGGGATTGCCGGGCATCTTGTTTGCGTATGCGAGAAGCCGTCCGCTGCTTATCTCGTAGGAAGAGGCAAGGTGGAGGAGATCGCCCTCTTATCCGCGGATGAGAATGCCGATACCGTGATCTTCAGCCATGACCTTTCCGGCACCCAGCAGCGTAATCTGGAGGGCGTCATAGGTAGGAAGACCATAGACCGCACCCAGCTGATCCTTGATATTTTCAGCAAGAGGGCCAAAAGCCCCGAGGGAAAGACCCAGGTGGAGCTCGCTTTACTGGAGTATCTTCTTCCCCGCCTGACAGGCAAAGGGATTATGCTTTCGCGTTTAGGCGGCGGCATAGGGACTAGAGGGCCGGGAGAAACGAAACTCGAGGTCGACCGGCGCCAGGTCAGGAAGAGGATAGGGAAATTAAAGAGCGACCTGGAATCATTCAGGTCGCACCGGCGTACGATCAATAAGAGAAGGAAGAATAGCTGCCTGCCCTTAGTGGCGCTTATCGGTTATACCTCTGCGGGAAAATCCACCTTGCTTAACCGCTTGACGGGATCGTCTCAGCCGGTATCGGAAAAACTCTTTACCACGCTGGACCCGCTCTCGAAAGCCCTGCGGCTGGAAAACGGACAGGATGTTATTATTTCAGATACCGTTGGGTTCCTGCATGAGCTTCCGCATCATCTGATCGAGGCCTTCAAGGCCACACTGGAGGAGGTGAAGGAAGCGGATCTACTCATCTATGTGCTTGATATATCCGACCAGCGCGTGCATGAACACGAAGAATCGGTACGCGAAGTGCTGGATGAGCTTGGACTGTCCGACAAGCCTTTCCTTACAGCTTTGAATAAAGTCGACCTGGTTTGCGACAGGAGCTGGTTGGAACTGCAAAAAAACGAGTTTGCCGAAGCTGTGGTGCTGTCCGCAAAGACCGGCGAGAATATGGAAGGGCTGATCAGGCGCATGGGGGAGTATTTTTCGGGAATGATCGCGGATTTAAAAGTCCTCGTACCGCATTCCTCGATGAAGCTTGTGGATATGCTTTACCGCCAGGCCAGGATAGACAAAATAGACTATCTCGAGGAGGGGGTAAGCATAAGCCTCAGGATGCCGCGCAGCCTTTTCGAGCAGCTCAACAGGCACGGCGAGATGCGCATTATCTGTTAGATTATCTAATTATAATAATCATTCTACTTGACAATATGTATTAGTTGTGTTATACTCTTTCCATGCGGAGGGGCATGCCTTATAGGGTAAAAATAGACCCGGAAGACCCGGTGTATGTGATCGGGGTGGTGTGCAGGCTGGTGGATATACCTGTATGGACCTTGCGGCAGCTGGATAAGGCGGGAGTGGTGCGCGCTAAGCGGGCAGGTAAAGGGAACCGCCTGTATTCATTCAAAGACCTGAAAAAACTCGAATACGTGCATTATTTGATGGAGAAGAAACACGTGAACATTCATGGCGTGAAAATCATACTGGAGAAAGAGTTCTGATTTTTTTAACCTGATATTAGCACTCTCATGATTTAAGTGCTAATATTATTGACAAAGCGCCAGTTTGTGCTAAAATTACCCCTTAGCGTAAATTTTAAGAGCTTATGAAAGAGGAGAAGCGTGCGTAATATCGATTATAATTCCCGCAGGAAAATGATCTTGAACTCGGCAATCAGCCGTTATATCAGGAGCGCGGTTCCCGTAGCCTCCGAGGATATGGCCGAAGAGTTTGATTTGAGTTCGGCTACCATAAGGAATATATTCTCCGAACTCGATGAGTCCGGGTATTTAAAACATCCTTATACTTCCGGGGGGAGGGTGCCTACGGATAGGGGGTACCGTTACTATGTGGATTTCCTCATCAATCAAATCGAGCTTCTCGACGAGGAGAAGGAGAGTATCCTCAAAGAATGCAAGAAAAAGATACGCCGCCTGGATGATGCTCTGGAGAATACCTCCGAGGTGATCTCCGAGATTACCCATTATGCCGGCATAGTCTCTTTTTTGGAGTGGCAGGACAAGATGTTCTATAAGGGGATAAGCCGCATACTGGATCAGCCGGAATTCAGGGATATCGACAAGATAAGGCTCCTGGTAAGGCTGGTAGAAGATAAAAGCAGGCTTTTGGATATCGTCAACCGCGATTTTTCGGATAAGGTAAAAATTTATATCGGCGGGGAGATAGGCCTTCCGGAGATGGAGAACTGCTCGCTCATAGTCACCAGCTACAGGATCAATGACCGCCCTTCCGGGAGGCTTGCCGTACTCGGCCCGATGCGCATGGAATATGACCACATTATCCCGGTCATGCGGTATATTTCCGACGTTTTAACGGAGGTGCTTAACGAGATATGAAGACGGAAGACAAGAAAGACAACCAGGAAAGCCATAAAGAAGCCAAGGATGCCAAGAATGACGGCATGGTGACGATTAAGGAATCCGAGTACGCCGAACTCAAGAATGCCTTTGAAACAGCCAAAGAGCTGCAGGATAGGATGATTCGTTCCCAGGCGGATTTTGAGAATATGCGTAAACGTCTGGAGAGAGAAAAGCAGGATTTTTTTAAGTATGCCAGCGAGGGGGTAGTCCTGGAGCTGCTCAATATATTGGACGATCTGGAAAGGGTTATCAATCTGGCAGAGGATAAGCACGAGGACCTCGATGCTTTCCTGAAAGGCGTAGAGATGATATTGGCGCATCTCTATGAACTGCTTAAGACGCACGGGGTAAAACCGGTCGATGCAGAAGGGCGGGTATTTGACCCGAATTACCATGAAGCCTTGATGCAGGTAGAAAACAAGGACCTTCCCGAGAATACTATAGTCGAGGTGTTGCAAAAGGGTTATTTGATGCATGAGCGGGTAATCAGGACCGCCAAGGTGAAAGTTTCCAAAAAATAAATTTCAGCAATAGCAATAAGGAGGAAAACATGGCAAAAGTAATCGGAATAGACTTAGGTACATCCAATTCGGCTGCTGCGGTGATGGAAGGCGGCAGACCGGTAATTATCCCTTCGGCCGAAGGCGCGGGAGTGGCCTCAGGCAAGGCTTTCCCTTCTTTCGTAGCCTTTACTAAAGACGGGCAGAAGCTTGTGGGCGAGCCGGCAAGGCGCCAGGCGGCCATAAACGCCGAAGGCACGATTCAGGCGGCTAAGCGCAAAATGGGTTCTGATTACAAGTTCAATGTTTTTGGAAAAGAATATACTCCTCAGCAGATATCTTCTTTTATCCTTCAAAAAGTCAAGCAGGACGCGGAGGCTTATCTGGGGGATAAGGTGGAGGAGGTAGTCATAACCTGCCCGGCTTATTTTGATGACAACCAGAGAACCGCTACCAAGGATGCCGGGGAGATAGCGGGATTGAAGGTGCTCAGGATCATAAACGAGCCTACAGCCGCATGCCTGGCTTACGGTTTGGAGAAGGCGGGGAAAGAGCTGAAGATACTGGTTTTTGATTTGGGCGGTGGGACTCTCGATGTAACGATAATGGAGATGTGGAAAGAGGGCGGCTTCAAGGTAATGGCCACCAGCGGCGATACGCAGCTCGGCGGGACGGATATGGATAACGCCTTGATCGACCACATCGTAAAGGAGTTCAAAAAGGAGACAGGCATAGACCTTAAAAACGACAAGATGGCTATGCAGAGGCTGCGTGAAGCGGCGGAAAAAGCGAAGGTGGAGCTTTCCAGCACGGTTACCACAGACATCAACCTTCCTTTTATTACTGCGGATGCCTCTGGCCCGAAGCATTTGACTATGAGCATCAACAGGGCGAAACTGGAGGAGCTGGTTGCTCCTATAATAGAGCGCTGCAGGATCCCGCTGGAGAACGCCTTAAAAGATGCCAAGGAGTCGTTCGAGAAAGAAGGGATTAGTTTTGCGGATAAAGGGGTGGACAAGATTATCATGGTCGGCGGCCCCACACGTATGCCTATAGTGCAGAAGTTCGTGGAGGATTTTACCGGCAAGAAGATAGAGCGCGGCGTAGACCCTATGGAGTGCGTGGCGCTTGGCGCTGCGGTCCAGGCGGCGATT
The DNA here is from genome assembly GCA_002441305.1 of Candidatus Omnitrophica bacterium UBA6249. Taxonomy (GTDB): domain Bacteria; phylum Omnitrophota; class Gorgyraeia; order Gygaellales; family Profunditerraquicolaceae; genus UBA6249. Next base: position 372,712 of record DJVT01000009.1, on the reverse strand, counting down.
ATCAAGGGGGATGTTAAGGATGTGCTTTTACTCGACGTGACCCCGCTGTCCCTGGGGATCGAGACGTTGGGAGGGGTAAACACCAAGCTGATAGAAAGAAATACTACTATCCCTACGCGCAAATCGCAGGTTTTCTCCACGGCAGCGGATAATCAGACCGCGGTTACTATCAGGGTTATCCAGGGGGAACGCCCGATTGCCGATGCAGAGGGCAACGTGGAGCTGGGCAGGTTTGACCTGGTGGGTATTCCCGCCGCGCCGCGCGGAGTGCCCCAGGTGGAGGTTGCTTTCGATATAGACGCTAACGGCATAGTGCACGTTTCCGCCAAGGACCTTGGCACGGGCAAGGAGCAGTCCATTAAGATTACCGCCCCGAAAAAGCTGTCTAAAGAAGAGATAGAAAAAATGGTGCGCGAGGCCGAAAAGTACGCTTCTGAAGATAGCAAGAAGAAGGAAGAGGTCGAGGTGGTAAACCAGGCCGACAATCTTGTCTATGCTACGGAAAAATCGCTCAAGGATTACGGCGATAAGGTAACCCAGGCCGAACGCGCGGATATAGAGGCAAAGCTTAACGACTTAAAAGGCGCGGTAAAAGACAAGAATGTGGAGAGGATCAAGAAAGGGATGGACGACCTGACCAAGTCTTCGCATAAGCTTGCCGAGGAGATTTACAAGCAGGCGGCGGCCAAGCAGCAGGCAGACGCAAAGCAATCTTCCGCTTCGGCAGGGGCAGGGGAAAAGGAGGCAAAGCCTGAGCAGGATGCCCCTTCTTCGCAGCCCGGCAAGGAGGATATTATAGATGCGGAGTACAAGGAAGAAGACGACAAAAAATAAGTATACGGAAAAACCCTGTATGGGGTCCGTATTCCAAAAGTCCATAGAAAGAAGTGCGTAGATGTCCGCAAAACGTGATTATTATGAAATCCTGGGGATTCCCAAGAATGCTTCCGCGGAGGATATAAGAAAATCCTACCGCGAGATGGCTTTGAAGTTCCACCCCGACAGGGTCCCTGCGGAAGAGAAAAAAGAGGCTGAAGAGAGGTTCAAGGAGGTTTCCGAGGCCTACGCCGTGCTTTCCGATTCCGCGAAAAGGGATTTATACGATAAATACGGGCATTCAGGGATTGACCAGAGGTATGCCCAGGAGGATATATTCAAAGGCGCGGATTTCAGCAGTATCTTTGGGGGCATGGGCGGGGGATTCTCTTCGGGAGGGGGGATTTTCGAAGAGATATTCAGCGATCTTGGATTTGATATTTTCGGCACCCGCCATTCCAAGGGGCAGCAGGGAAGGAAGCGCGGCAGGGACCTGCAGATAACTATCGATATTTCCCTGGAGGAGGCTTTTTCCGGGGTTGAAAAAATAATCAGCGTGCCGCGTTATGAAATATGCTCTGTATGCGCAGGCAGCGGGGCGAAACCGGGAACGAAGAAGACCACCTGCCCCCATTGCAAGGGGTCCGGAAGGACGGTGGTTTCCAACGGTTTTTTCCAGCTCGCGCAGACATGCCAGCGCTGCGGAGGGGAAGGCTCGATAATACAAGCCCCCTGCCCGGAGTGCCACGGAGAAGGCCGGATGCGGGTCACTAAAAAGATAAAGGTCAAGATCCCGGCCGGGGTGGACACGGGGTCACAGCTGCGCGTACGCCAGGAAGGCGAAGCTGGAACGGCCAGCCGCGGCGACCTGTATGTTGTGATCGAGGTAAGGCCGCATGATATCTTTGAAAGGCACCATAATGATATCTCGACTTCGGTGAATATCAGCTTGACCAAGGCCATACTCGGGGGGGAGGCGGAGGTCCCGGGGCTGGACGGAAGGATGATGATGAAGATCCCCCCGGGAACCCAGTGCGGAAAGACATTCCGCCTTAAGGGAAAAGGATTCCCGGATCTGCATTCACGCGATATCGGGGACGAGCTGGTTAAAGTGAACATAGATATTCCCACCAAGCTGTCCGGACGGCAAAGGCAATTGATCGAGGAATTTGCCAAAGCCGGCGGGGAGTCAGATAACCCGAAAGACAGCTTCAGTGAAAGGATAAAGAAGACATTCCGGTAAGACAAAAGGAGAATTGTATGCCTACTTATGAATATGAATGTTTATCATGCAAGCATAGATTCGAGGTTTTGCAGAGCATAAAAGCCAAGCCTGTGACAAAATGCCCCAAGTGCTCCAAGAAGGTGAGGAAGCTTATCAGCAGTACCGGGGGGTTTATATTCAAGGGCCCCGGGTTTTACGCTACGGACTACAAAAAGGCGGGTGTCCCTTCAGGGGATAGTAAGCCTGTTTCCTGCCCCCAAGCCGGCCAGGGCTGCACCGGTTGTTCCAGCCATTGATTAAAAAAGCTTTAAAATCATTGTTTTTATTGTTTTATATGATAAAATACTCTACATATTGTTTTAACCAAACTTTAATGTATTTTTAATGAGCAAGGTAAAAGCTTTCCAAGCGTTAGTATATAACCCGGAGCGTATAGAAGATTTCAATAACGTCGTGTGTCCTCCATACGACGTTATTTCTCCTTCGGCCCAGGAGTCTTACCGGGAGAGGTCGCCTTATAACCTTATCCATATCTTGCTTTCCAGGGATTCTTCGGGAAAAGACAAGTACAGCAATGCCGCTTCTTTGTTCCGGGAATGGCTAAAAGACGATATACTTGTCCGTGACGCAAAGCCGGCGATTTATTTTTACAGCCAGCAGTACGTTATCAGGGGGGAAAAGAAGACCCGCCATGGCTTCATATCCTTGTTGAGGCTGGGGGATGAGAAAGGTTCGGCGGTTTTCGGGCATGAGAATACCCACGCGGAAGCCAAGCAGGACCGTTTCAACCTGGTCAAACAGGTAAAAGCCAACCTCAGCCCGATTTTTGTTATCTTTCTGGATAAGAAAAGGATTATCCAGCGTCTTTTCCATAAGTATATATGGAGCAAGCGCCCTTTTATCGAGGTTGTTGACGGCGAAAAGACGATCCACAGGTTGTGGAGGCTGGATGACCCGGAGGTTCTTGAGATGGTGGAATCGAGCATGGAGAGCGAGAATATGTTTATAGCCGACGGCCACCACCGTTACGAAGTATCGTGCGCTTACCGCAATCTCATGCGCGAGAAACTGGGCCAGAACTTTTCCGGCGAAGAGGATTTTAATTATTGCATGTCGTATTTTACAAATACCGATTCCCGGGGGCTTTCCATTTCACCCATCCACCGTCTTTTTACTCTCGGCAAAGAGCTGGACCTGAATGATTTTATCTCCAGGGCGAAAGAATACTTCGATGTTGACCAGGTCAAGGATAAAGTGCGTTTCTTTTTTCTCCTGGAAAAGGCCGGCTGTTCGGAGCACCTTATAGGCGTCTATAAAGACGGAAAATATTTCCTGCTCAGGTTGAAGAATATAAAAATACTGGACAGGATTATTTCCGATAAGCCGAAGGAATACAGGACCCTGGATGTGGCGATCCTGAATTACCTCGTCTTGAAAAATATCCTCGATTTTGACCTGGACAACCTGCCGAACGTAAGGTATGAGCCGGACGCGGAGGAGTTTGTCCGGGAGGTGGATGCCGACCCGATGAAAATAGCTTTTTTTCTGAATCCCGTGAAGATAGAACAGATTATCAACGTGGCCCTGGGTGGTAATAAGATGCCTCCGAAATCCACTTATTTTTATCCCAAGGTGCTTTCCGGGCTGGCAATCAATAAACTGGAAGAAAGGGATATTTAGCGAAGATGGCCTTATTCGGCAAGCCGAAATATACCATAGTACGCGTAAAGAAAAAGGAGATCCCCGAGGGGCTGTGGACCAAATGCGAGGATTGCTCGGAGACGCTTTACAACAAGACTCTCGAGGAAAATTTCAGGGTATGCCCAAAATGCAACTATCACTTCGGGCTGACCGCATACGAAAGGATGAACCTGCTTTTCGATAAGGACACTTTCGTAGAGTTCGACAAGGATATGGTTTCTGCCGATCCCCTCGATTTCAAGGGGCCGAAGACATATAAAGAGAAGCTCAAGCAGGACCAGGAGGCTACCGGGTTAAAGGATGCCGTGGTCTCGGGCGAAGGAAAAATCAACGGAATACGCGCGGTGATCGCGGTTACCGACTCCCGTTTTATCATGGGGTCTATGGGATCCGTGGTGGGGGAAAAGATAACCCGGGCGATAGAGTTCGCTACCAAGAGTAAGCTTCCCGTGATCATAGTTTCCGGCTCGGGCGGCGGGGCGCGTATGTACGAAGGGATGTTCAGCCTCATGCAGATGGCCAAGACCTGCGGAGCGCTTTCTTACCACCGCAAAGCGGGCCTTCTATACGTGTCCGTGCTTACCAATCCTACTATGGCGGGGATAATGGCTTCTTTCGCAGGAGTAGGGGATATAATCATGGCTGAACCCAAGGCCTTGATAGGCTTTACCGGGCCGAGGGTAATCGAGCAGACCATAAGGCAGAAACTGCCGGTAGGGTTCCAGCGTTCCGAGTTTCTCCTGGAGCACGGCCTTATCGATATGATCGTTCACCGCAAGAACATGAAAGAAAATCTCAGCCGTTTACTTGATTATTTCGGTTGAGCCTATATAATGAATATATATAATCACCATACTAAGGAGTAAAGGAAAATGGCTCAGGTAAGCTTAAAGAATGTCTGTAAGATCTTTCCGGGAAACGTAATGGCGGTGAATAATGTTAACTTGGGTATCGAGAACAAAGAATTCATGGTTATGGTCGGCCCTTCGGGATGCGGCAAGTCCACGACCTTGAGGATGATCGCCGGGCTTGAGGATATAAGTTCGGGGGATATATTTATAGGCAACAAGCGCGTAAACGATATCCCGGCGAAAGACCGAGATATAGCCATGGTTTTCCAGAATTACGCTTTGTATCCGCATATGACCGTTTTTGAGAATATGTCTTTCGGCCTGCGCCTGAGGCATATACCCAAGCAGGAGATCGCCCAGAGGGTCAACGAGGCCGCGGACATCCTGGGGATAAAACGCCTGCTTAACCGGAAGCCGCGCGAGCTTTCCGGGGGGGAAAGGCAGAGAGTGGCCGTGGGCAGGGCGATCGTACGCAAGCCCATGGTTTTCTTGTTTGACGAGCCCCTGAGCAACCTTGACGCCAAGATGCGCGTGCAGATGCGCACGGAGATCCACAAACTGCACATAAGGCTTCAGACCACCATTATTTATGTTACCCATGACCAGGTGGAGGCCATGACCATGGGGGACCGCATCGCCGTAATGAAAGACGGGGTGCTTAACCAGCTGGATGACCCGATAGACGTATACGACCATCCCAAGAATAAATTTGTAGCCAGCTTTATCGGTTCCCCTCCTATGAATATCATGCAGGGCAGGATAATCAAAAAAGAGGGCAGGCTTTATTTCGACGAGGGTAAGATACAGGTCAAGGTCGTCGAGGATATGTACAAGAAAATGCTTCCTTATGTCGGCAAAGATGTGCTTTTCGGCATACGTTCGGAGGACATCTACGATAAGCTGTTTGTGTCCGAGGCTCCTCCCGAGAACATCGTAAAGGTTAATTGCGAAGTCTTCGAACCGATGGGTTCAGAGGTGTACCTTTATTTGAATACGGGCAGGCATACCTTTATCGCCCGTGTCGGCGCACATGACCGGCCGAAGGTCAACCAGGAGATGGATGTGGTCTTCGATATGAGCAAAGTCCATTTCTTCGACAAGGGCACCGAAGAGACTATCGTCTAAATTCCCTCCCGGGGTTACTTAGAGGGGTATATGCGGCAACAAAATTTCCGTAAACAGGCTTGTTTCTTAGCTTTGTTGGTTTGTCTTGTCGGGCTGTCGGCAGATATATTCCTTTTCCACCATAAAATACAGCCTGTATTTTTTCTCGCCTTCGCGGCGCTGAACCTGACCGTTTCTTTCTTCCTGATACGCTTCTTCTCCGAAAAAATATTCCTCTCTGAGTCGAACATAGAAAAAACCAGAGAGCGGATCAATGTGATAAATGCGGAGAGCAGAAAGTCACTGGAGCTGGGCGCTTCCCTTAAATTCAAGATTACCCGTTATGACAATTTAAAGAAAGTGATCGAGGACCTGAACCGCAGCCTGAGATTGGAGGTATTGGTCAATGTGCTCAGTTCCACGGTTTATTCCCTGATTTCGAATTCTTCGGGGACGGTTCTTTTTTATCTTCTGGACAGCCGCAGCCAGAAATTAAACCTGATACATTCGGTGAAAGAAAACAGCGGGATGGTCATTCTGTCCAAGGAGGGGGACATATTCGATTACTGGGTATTGAGGCATTCCCATGAATTGATCATCGAGGATTTGAAAAACGATTTCCGTTTTGACCTGGATACGGTAAGGAGCCAGGAGATGCGCCCGGTCCTTTCCCTTATCAGCTCACCCTTGATCAGCCACCATTCGCTTCTCGGGATATTGAGGCTTGAAAGCGACAAAAGGGGGTCCTTTAACCAGGATGACCTGCGTTTCCTCTCCCTGGTTTCCGGGCTGGGCGCGGTAGCCCTGGAGAACAGCCTGTTATTCCAGAAGACCCAGGATTTGGCAATACATGATGACCTTACCGGGTTATACTCAAAACAGTATTTTATCGGCAGGCTCAAGGATGAAGCGAAAAGGTGCAACCGCCTCGATCAGCGCATATGCATGTTCATGGTCGATATAGATTTTTTCAAACAGTATAACGACAAGTTCGGGCATATCGCCGGGGATTTCGTGTTGAAGAAGGTGGGTTCCCTGCTTAAGGAGACGCTCGCCCAGTTTAACCCTTTATTATGCCGGTTCGGGGGAGAAGAGTTCCTGGTGATGCTCCCGGGGCTGGACAAACACAGGTCTTTGGAGGTTGCCGAAGAGCTGCGCCGCAGGATACAGACCGAGACGATCCTCTTAAGGCGGCAGAATACCTCTGTCACCGTTTCCATAGGGGTGGCCTGTATGCCGCTGGATACCAAAGACGAGGATGAGCTGATACAAATGGCGGATAAATCCATGTACGAGGCCAAGAAGAAAGGCAGAAACCGGGTATGCTCCACATAGCCTTGTTTTTCATAATTACATTCTGCTGGATAACCTTCCTGCGCGAGATACTTGCCGGGAGGGCGAAAAGGAAGGACCAGGAGTACAGCCTGCTTCTTTCCCAGTTCGAGAGGCTGGAGCAGGGGAAGAAAGACCTTGATTCGAAGAATGTAAAATTGAACAAGGTTTTTGTCGATACCCTGGCGCTGTATGAGCTTACTAAGGATATCTGCAAGAGCTTGGATGAGGAAAAGATATTCGCTGTTTTCAGGGACAACCTCGCCAAGCACATAAATTTCAAGAGCTGCCATTATATCAAGAATGACGCCGATTTGATCAAATACGGCGATTTTATGGTAATGCCGCTGAATACCGCCGAAAACCAGGATGCCGGATACCTGGCGGTGGAAGGGGTCCCCGAATCGGACAAGGATAAATTCGGCATCCTGGTGCAGCAGCTCCTTATCGGCTTGAGAAGGGCGCATTTATACAAGAAGATACAGGACATGGCCATTATGGATGCCCTTACCCAGGCGTATTGCCGCAGGTATTTTCTCGAGCGTTTCAGCGAAGAGCTCAAGCGTTCCAGGAAGAATAAACTGCATTTATGTTTTTTGATGATTGACCTGGATAATTTCAAGCAGTTCAATGACCGTTACGGGCACCTGGTGGGCGATGCTATACTGCGCCAGGTATCCAGGAAGATAAGCGAGATGATCAGGCAGATAGATTTTATCGGGCGTTATGGAGGGGAAGAGCTTGCGGTCGTGCTTGCGGAAACGGACAAGGAGCAGGCGGGTTTTGCCGCAGAGCGTATCCGTCAGGCCATAGAATCTTCCGTGATCAAGGCTTATGACGAAGAGCTGAGGGTTACCGTGAGCATAGGGATATCGGCATGTCCCGATAATAACGAAAAAATGCAGGAGCTTATCGAGATGGCGGACCAGGCGCTTTACCTGGCTAAAGAGACCGGGAAGAACAAGGTATGTTTTTATCCTTCGTAAAGCCATCCTCCCGCACTGCCAGAATCTCCTTGAAAGGACGGGTTTTTTAATATAAAATACCACCCATGAACCGACGACTGATTGTGGGCATAGATTTGGGCGGAACGAACCTTAAATGCTGCCTGTTCGACAGCGGATTGAGGATCAAGGACAGAAGTTCTTTCAGCACAAAGAGTTTTATCGATAAAGAAAGACTTATCCGCGGGATAGCCTTTTCGATAAATAATTTTATCGCAAAGCTTGATTTGTCAGGAAGGGATATAGCAGGGGTGGGGATCGGCCTTCCCGGGCCGGTAGACGCATCCAGGGGGCTGGTGCATTTCCTTCCCAACATAAAAGGGTGGAAAGAGGTAAAGCTTAAAGAGCTGCTTGAACGCCAGACGGGATTGAAGATTTTTATCGATAACGACGCCAAGCTTATGGCGCTTGCCGAACATGAACTCGGAGCGGCGAAAGGTTACAGGAACGCCTTATGCATCACTCTCGGCACCGGGGTAGGGGGCGGATTGATCATCGGAGGCTCGCTTTACCGGGGGAGCGATAATGCGGCCGGAGAGATAGGGCATATCCCCATTAACGAACGCGGTCCGGTTTGCGGTTGCGGGTCACGGGGATGCCTTGAAGCGTATGTGGGGAATTCCAGGATATTGAAGGATGCGCGCAGGATATTCGGGCCGGGGATCACTCTTGAAAAATTAAGCCTGATGGCCAAGTCAAGGAATACCGCCGCCGCTGCCTTTTGGGAAAAGATCGGAGGAAGGATAGGTCTGGCTTTAAGCGGAGCGGTAAACCTGCTCAATCTTGACGCCGTGGTGATCGGGGGAGGAGTTGCCGGAGCCGGGAAAGTCCTCCTGGAGAGCGTGAAGAGGAATATCCGCCTGAGGGCGATGAGCGTGCAGGCAAAGAGAGTCAAGGTGCTTAGGGCCAGCCTGGGTAACGATGCGGGGATGATAGGGGCCGCCTGCCTGGTGAGGGATAGGATTCTGAAAGGAAGGTGTTAAATGAAGATATTCATCGATACGGCGAATGTGAAGGATATAGCGGAGGCTGCAAGCCTCGGTTTAATCGACGGGGTGACAACCAATCCCACCCTGATGTCCAAGGAAGGGCGTAATCCAACCCAGGTTTTGAAAGAAATATGCGCGATAGTCGACGGACCGGTCAGCGCAGAGGTAATCAGCGTGGAAGCTTCTAGTATGACGGATGAGGCTCGCGAACTGGTGAAAATCGCCAAGAACATCGTAATCAAGATACCTTTGATAAAAGAAGGCTTGAAGGCGGTAAAGATACTTTCTTCGGAGGGGATCAAGACCAATGTTACCCTTTGTTTTTCCCCCGTGCAGGCGCTGCTCGCGGCAAAGGCGGGAGCTACTTACATCTCGCCTTTTATCGGCAGGCTCGATGATGTCGCCCAGGAAGGCATAGGCTTGATCGGGGACATAAAAAAGATATATGATAATTACGGATTCAAAACGCAGATAATAGTTGCTTCAGTGCGCAATCCCGTGCACGTTGCCAAGGCCGCTTTGATCGGCGCCGATATAGCAACGATTCCTTTTGCAGTGATCGAACAACTGCTTAAGCATCCCCTGACGGATGCGGGTTTAAGCAAGTTTCTGGAAGATTATAAAAAAATTCCCAAGGCCGGTAATGTCAAATAAACGATTTCCCCCGAATACTTTTATCCTCGCGGCTACCTTGTTTTTCCTGGTTTTTGCCCCGCGGGCGCTTCCTGCCGAAGAAGGCAAGGAGTCCCCTATAATTATAAACGGGGATAATGTGGAATATTCTGCGGATAACAAAGAGGTGACCGCTACGGGGAACATAGAGGTAATATATAAAGGCTCCAAGCTTACTTGCAACAAATTGAAGGTCAATATGCAGACTAAGGAGGCTACCGCCGAGGGCAACGCGAGGCTTGAGGATGAGAAGGGCGTGGTTACGGGGGAGAGGATAGTTTACGATTTCACCAGCAAGTCGGGGATAATCTATGATGCTAATTTCCGCGCCAATCCCTATTTTGGCAGGGCGAGGACGGTAGAGAAGGTGAGCGATGAAGAGTTCGTGGCAAAGAACGGCTATTTTACCACCTGCAGCATGGACCATCCTCATTTTCGCATAGCCTCGAAGAGAATCAATATGTTTCCCGGGGATAAGGTGCGCGCCAGGAAGGTAATTTTATACCTGGGCGCAATACCGGTCATATCCCTGCCGCAGTTCAACTATTCCATGGAAGAACCGATAATGCATGTGCAGCTGGAGCCGGGGACGCGCAAGGACTGGGGGGCTTATATGTTGAGCGCCTGGCGTTACAACCTTACGCAAAGCCTGAACGGCAGGATTTTCCTGGATTACCGCAACAAGTTGGGCTGGGGGGAGGGGTTTGGGCTTAATTATAGCCGCGGGCCTTTCGGGAGAGGGGATTTCAAGTTTTATTATACCGATGAAGACGGTGACAGCAAATCCCCCGGGGCGCCGGATAAATTCCAGCGTTATTTTCTGCGCTGGCGCCATAAATGGGATATCGACCCCCAGACTAATTTGGTAGCAGAACTTTATAAAATCGGGGACAAGAGAAGAAAATACGATCCGGAACGGAACATACTGAAGGATTATTTTTTCCGCGAATATGAAAAGGATTCCGAACCTTTAAGCTACGCGCTCTTTCACCACTCTTTTAATTATTCCAGCATCGATATACTCATGCAGAAACGCACCAACCACTGGTTCGACCAGGTCGACAAGATGCCGGAGATAAATTACAGCCTGCCGGCCCTCCAGCTGGAGGGGACCCCGCTGTATTTCGAGAACTCCACGCAGTTCGGCTCTTACGACAAGAAAGCGGATACCGAACCCAAAACCGCAGATGACGTAACCTCTACGCGGCTGGATACCACTAATACCGTTTCCCTGCCCACCAAGATCGCTTTTCTCCAGTTCCGTCCCTATGTCTCGAGCCGCCAGACTTTTTACGATAAGGGCGAAAACGGGGAGAGCGGGATTATCAGGACGATCTTTTACGGAGGGGCGGACGTGAGCACGAAGTTCTACCGTATTTATAACGTCAAGAGCGATTTTCTCGGGCTGGATATAAATGGGCTGCGCCATGTAATCACTCCTTCCGTGGGCTATCTGTATACGCATGCCCCCACGATCCCCGTCAGCAACATCAAGCAGATAGACGGGGTGGATTCGATAACCCGGGGCAACACCGCTTCATTGGGGTTGTCCAATAAACTGCAGACGAAACGCGACGGCAATAGCGTGGATTTCGTGGATTTGCTTATTACCACCGAATATGTGTTCGATCCGAAAACCGGGCAAAACAGCATTCTTACCAATACTGGGAACGAGCTGAAAAGCCAGCTTTCCGACGTATTGTTTAAGCTGAAAATAATTCCTTATTCCTGGATGCGCCTGGAAGGCGAGGCGACCTATGAACATTCGGACCATGATAATGTGAATTACGGGAGTTTTTCTTTGGCTAACTATGACCTTGTTTTTGATCTGGGCAAGGGGCGTTCTTTGAGCATCGGGCAGCGTTATGAGAGAAAAGGCAAGAACGAGGCCACGCTCGGTTTTAATTGGAAGTTAACCCCGAAATGGAGATTCAGGGTGTACCAGCGTTTTAATTTCAAGCAGACTTCTTACCTTGACAGCGGATGGCAGGAACAGGAATACGGCCTTACCAGGGACCTGCACTGCTGGGAATTGGATATGGCGTTGAACAAGAAAGAGGATACCGGGACGACCATATTCTTTACCTTCAGGCTCAAGGCCTTCCCCGAGAACGAATTCGGGTTCGATCAGTCGATGAGCGAGAAGAAATCCGGTTCCCAATAAACTTTATACCGGGGGATTAAATGAACATTTCTATCATAGGGGCGGGATACGTCGGCCTGGTTACCGGAACTTGCTTTGCCGAGCTGGGGAATAATGTTATTTGCGCGGACAGCGATTCAAAAAAAGTCTCTCTTTTGAATAAAGGGGCGGTTCCTATCTACGAACCGGGCCTGGAGGAGCTGGTAAGAAAAAACCGGGAAAACAAAAGGCTGAAATTCACCTCGAATATCAGGTCTGCCGTCAGGGGCAGCGAGGTTATTTTTATCGCCGTAGGGACCCCTCCCCTTGAAAACGGCGAGGCCGACCTGACAGGCATAGAAAATGTAGCCCGCAGCATAGCGCAGAATATGGACGGCTACCGGCTGATCGTGGAGAAGTCCACCGTGCCGGTGGAGACCTGCGCCTGGGTAAAGAAGACCATCGCTACTTACGTGAAAAAAGGGCATAAATTCGATGTGGTTTCAAACCCGGAGTTCCTCAGGGAGGGGTCGGCGATAAACGACTTTACCCGCCCCGACCGCATCATCCTGGGGGTGGAGAGCTCCAAGGCCAGGAGGATCATGTCCAGCCTTTACCAGCCGCTTAACCGCCCGATCCTGTTTACCAATATAAAATCCGCCGAGTTGATCAAGCACGCCTCCAATGCCTTCCTGGCGACAAAGATTTCTTTTATCAACGCCATATCCAGAATCTGCGATAAAGTCGGCGCGGACGTGGAAGAGGTCGCCCAGGGGATGGGGCTGGACAGCCGCATAGGCAGGCATTTCCTGCGCGCGGGGATAGGCTACGGGGGTTCCTGTTTTCCCAAAGACCTGGAGGCTTTTATCAGCATAGCCGAGAAGATAGGCTATGACTTCCAGATTTTGAAGGCGGTAAGGAATACGAACGAGGAGCAGAAAAAGTTCGTACTGCAGAAAATCAAGGATGAATTATGGATCGTAAAGGATAAAACTATAGCCGTCCTGGGGCTGGCTTTTAAACCCGATACGGACGATTTAAGGAACGCCCCGAGCGTGGACTTGGTCAATTCCCTTTTGCAGGACGGCGCCAGGGTAAGGGTCTATGACCCCAAGGCAATGTCCAGGGCAAAGGACCTCCTGCAAAACGCCGTTTTCTGCAAAGATCTGTACCATGCCTCCAAAGGGGCGGATTGCCTGATTGTCGCCACGGAGTGGAATGAGTTCAAAGAGCTGGATTTTGTAAAATTAAAGAAGATGCTCCGCAGGCCGCTTTTGGTCGACGCCAGGAATATATACGACCCGCGTCCGTTGCGGAAGTTGGGGTTCTCATATATAGGAGTGGGTAAAGGCAATGGATAAAGAGATAAGGAACCTGCGCGTTAAAATAAACAAACGGAGCTTGCGTTTGGCGGTTGTAGGCCTGGGATACGTGGGTTTTCCCCTGGCCGCGGCTTTTGCCAGGAAGCGCGTCCGGGTGACCGGCATAGAGATCGACCGCGACAGGCTCAGCTCCATAGGGAAAAAGATTTCGTATATAAGCGATATCAGCGATAAGGAACTGGGGAGGCTCGTTTCCGAAGGCTGTTTTAATGCAAGCGGAAATTTTAAGGATATCGGAGAAGCGGATGCGGTACTGATATGCGTGCCTACCCCTTTGAAAGGCAGGAACCGTCCGGATATCTCTTTCATAAAAAAAGCGGTCGGGGATGTGGCTTTGAATATCAAAAAAGGAGCGCTTGTCATCCTGGAGAGCACTACATATCCGGGAACCACGGAAGAAGAGATATTGCCCATATTCCGTTCCCGGGGGCTTGAACACGGGAAAGATTTCTATCTTTGTTTTTCCCCGGAAAGGATCGACCCGGGCAACAAGCGTTTCCCCGTAAACAAGATCCCCAAGGTTGTGGGGGGCTTAAATCCTAAAGCAGGGCGCCTGGCCTGCATGGTGTACGGGATTATTATAGATAAAGTCGTGCCGGTAAGCAGCGCGCGCTGCGCGGAAACGGTCAAGCTGCTGGAGAATACTTACAGGTTGATCAATATAGGTTTGATCGACGAGTTATCCATGATGGCCCATAAAATGAATATAGATATTTGGGAGGTGATCGGAGCAGCTGCTACCAAGCCTTTCGGCTTTATGCCGTTTTACCCGGGGCCCGGAGTGGGAGGGCATTGCATTCCCAAGGACCCGCTTTACCTGCATTGGAAGGCCAAGAAATTCGGTTTCCATTCGCGTTTCATACGGCTGGCTTCCGGAATGATCAACCGCATGCCGGAATACGTCGTAAAAAGGTTAGAGCTGGCTCTTTCAAAAAGGAGCAAGAGGATCGCCGGAGCAAAGATACTGGTCGTGGGGGTAACTTACAAGAAAGACGTCAAGGACTTGCGTAAATCTCCGAGCATAGACGTGATACTCAGCCTGAAAAAGCATGGCGCAATTGTTTCTTATTCCGATCCGCTTATCCCTTTCCTGAAACTGAAAGGGATCGATCTGAAGTCCGCAGTTTTAAGCCCCGCGAATATCAGGAAGTTCGATTGCGTGCTCATTGCCACCGACCATTCATCCCTGGATTACGGGATTCTTCTTGAAAGCTCAAGGATGATATTCGATTCCAGGAATGTTTTTAAAGGGGCGCACAAGGAGAAGGTAGAGCGCCTGTAAATGAGCGGAGGGAGCGTGAGCAGATTTTTGGTTACCGGGGGCGCCGGTTTCATCGGTTCGCATGTTGTCGACGCCCTGGTCAGGCGCGGGCATTATGTGCGCGTATTGGATAATCTTTCCAGCGGCCGCATCTCTAACCTGAAAGATTCGAAGGGCAAGATAGACCTTGTAAAAGGGGATATCTGTGTTCCTGAGGATTGCCGCAAGGCATCCCGGGATACGGATTTCATCCTGCACCAGGCTGCCTTGAGAAGCGTTCCCTGTTCGTTCAGGAACCCCGGCGCCTACAACCGGGTGAATATCGGAGGCACCCTGAATATGCTCGAGGCTGCCAGGGCAAATAAAGTCAAGCGCTTTGTCTTTGCCTCCTCAAGTTCGGTATACGGGCAGGTAAAGAAGTTCCCTGTAAGAGAAGATTCTGTCCTTGCCCCGATTTCTCCTTATGCCCTGACAAAGCTTGCGGGAGAGCATTATTGCCGGATGTTCAGCATGCACTCCGGACTGCCCACAGTCATTCTGCGTTATTTCAATGTATTCGGACCGAGGCAGCCTTTTGACGACGAGTATTCGGCGGTTATCCCGAAGTTCATCAATTGCCTGCTGCGTAGCCGCCGCCCACCGGTGTTCGGGAACGGACTGCAATCAAGGGATTTTACTTTCGTAGAGAACGTGGTGGAGGCGAATATGCTTGCTGTAAAATTCCCCCGCCAGGGTTGCGGTATTTTTAATATAGCCGGGGGCAGGGATATAACCGTGCTTAACCTGGTTTCTACCCTTAACAGGATATTGAAAAAACATATCCGCCCTGAATTTAAAAAGAAGCGGGCAGGAGATATCTTCAGGATGTCTGCGGATATAAGCAATTCGTTAAAGTCTCTTAAATTTGCCCCGGCCGTAGATTTTCTGAACGGCTTGAAAATAACTATTGATTACTGGAGGAGCCATGCGTAAGAAAAAGGTTCTGATTACCGGAGGCGCAGGTTTCATCGGTTCGCATATGTGCGAGAAACTTATCGAGAATGGATATTCCGTGATATGCCTGGATAATTTCGCTACCGGCTGCGAAGGCAATATCAGGCCTCTGCTTAAGGCGAAGGATTTTGATTTCAAGCTGTGCGATGTTTCCAGGCGCATAGATATCCCCGGCCCGGTGGATTATGTCCTGCATTGCGCTTCTTTGGCTTCCCCCAAGGATTACCTGGAACATCCGATAGAGACTTTAAAAGTGGGCTCCCTGGGTACGCATAATGCCCTGGGCCTGGCCAAGAAGAAGAAATCCGTTTTTCTGCTTTTTTCCACTTCCGAAGTCTACGGGGATCCACTTGTCCATCCGCAGAACGAAAGCTACTGGGGCCATGTGAACCCGGTAGGCGAGAGAGGGTGTTATGACGAGTCCAAGCGTTTCTCGGAAGCTTTAACCATGGCTTACCGCCGCGTGCACGGATTGGACAGCAAGATTGTGCGTATTTTTAACACTTATGGGCCGAGGATGAGGCATAACGACGGCAGAGTGGTTCCCAATTTCATATTTTCCGCGTTGAACAATAAGAACCTGAGCGTTTACGGGACCGGAAGGCAGACGAGAAGCTTCTGTTACGTCGATGACTTGACTGAAGGAATATTCCGCCTTATGCTTTCGAAAGAAAATTATCCGGTCAACCTTGGCAACCCGGGAGAATTTACGATTATGCAGCTTGCGAAACTGGTGCTGAAGATGATACCTTCCAAGAGCAGGATAATCCATAAGGAGCTTCCTGTTGACGACCCCCGCCAGCGCCGCCCCGATATAACCCGGGCAAAGAAAATCCTTTCCTGGAAACCGTCAATTCCCCTTGAAGAAGGCCTAAAGAGGACGATTGCCTGGTTCAAGAGGTAAAAGAAAGCCCTTTCCTTGACAATACAGGCAGATATATGTTATACTTTTCATTATTTTATAAAATGGAGGGAAAATGCTCGCCGGCATCATACAGCAGATGAATTATCTGGATTTAATTATCCTAATTGTATTATTTAGAATATGTTACGTTGCTATTAAGTCCGGGGTAATTGCGGAGGCTTTTAAACTTTTAGGGATTGTAGCCGCAATATTCATATCTTCTCATTATTATACGTCAATTTCGGATATCCTGCGCCGCCATTATGCTTCCGATACCATGCCGCTGGAGTTTGCCGATTTTATTGTTTTTATCCTGCTTTCAGTATTTGTCTATCTTGTATTTTCCCTCCTGCGCGGGGCGCTTCAGCATTTCATAAAGATGGAGGCGCTTCCTAACGTAAACAGGTACGGGGGGCTTATCCTCGGGATATTCAGATGGTATTTTACGGTAGGGCTGTTGATTTACATCCTGATGATTTCAAGCGTAAGTTACATGATCGGTTCCGTCAAACATTCTTATTTGGGCGACAGGTTTTCCGTGGTTTCGGCAAATACCTATCAGATATTGTGGAACGGAGTCTTTTCCAAATTTTCCTCCCGCGAGAGGCTTAACAGTGTCGTAGAGGAAACCAAAAACGATTTTGCCAAAAAATGAAGTTGATTGATTTTTACAGCCAGGCGGTCCGTTTGGGCAGGTGCGCTGACCCGCGGAAACGCAAAGGAGGAATCAAGTCTTTTGCTGATTCTTCGATCTTGTGCGGCGATCCGGATACGCAGGTGTCCAGCGTAATGGTGGGGATCGACGTGGAGGTCGGTGAGATACTTTTGGCTGACCGTATTCGCCAGAAGGATAAGCTCGACCTGGTAATCGCGCATCACCCCGAAGGCCGCTCTTATGCGCATTTGCATGAGGTGATTTCTTTGCAGGTCGACCTGCTGAAGCAGGCGGGATTGCCTGCTGGAACAGCCTCGAGGCTTATTGAGGAGAGAAGGCGCGAGGTCGAACGCAGGATACTCTCCCAGAACCATAACAGGGCGGTTGATGCCGCGAAGATCCTGGGGCTGCCGTTCATGAATCTGCATACTCCCGCGGATAACCAGGTGCATGCTTTCCTCGAGGATTTTTTCAAAAAGAACTGTATCTCCTCCCGCACGCTGGGGGAGGCGGTCAATGCGTTAAAGGCTATTCCGGAATACAGGATAGCGGAAAGGTTTGGGGTCGGCCCGCGAGTGGTCCTGGGTAACCCGGCTCGCAAGACAGGGAAGATTATGCTGGAGATGACCGGCGGGACAGAGGGGCCTAAAGAAGCGATGGACAAACTTTACCGGGCCGGGGTAAGGACTTTGATCTCCATGCATTCGAGCGAGGAGCATCTCAAGAAAGCCAGGGAGGCGAATCTCAGCGTGATAATCGCCGGGCATATCTCCAGCGACGTCCTCGGGCTGAATCTTCTTCTCGACGGAATCGAAAGGCATTTTAAGCAGGAATTAAAAGTTGTTGAGTGTTCGGGTTTTACAAGGATCAAGAGGCGTTAAAATGGCGATGCGGATACCGGAAAACATACTGGAAGACATACTCAGCAGGATAGATATAGTCGAACTCATCTCCAGCTATATCCCGCTGAAAAAAGCGGGGCGCAATTTCAAGGCTAATTGCCCTTTCCATCACGAAAAGACCCCTTCTTTTACGGTTTCTCCCGACCGGCAGATATACCATTGTTTCGGTTGCGGTGAATCCGGGAACGCATTTAAATTCCTGATGCGCCACGAAAGAATGGATTTTCCGGAGGCGGTCGAGGCCCTGGCAAAAAAAGCCGGGGTGATACTTCCCGCGCAGGAAAGCGCCGTTCCTTCGAGGCAGGCCAGCCTGAACGAGCGGTTGTACAAGGTCAATGAGCTGGCCCTGGAGTTTTACGAAGGCAACCTGTATGGCGAATCCGGCGCGGCCTGCCGCGCTTACCTGGGAAGCAGGGGCATAAAGCCCAAGACTGCCAGGGAATTCAGGCTGGGGTTCGCTACTTCCAGGTGGGACGGCCTGATTACGTATTTAAGGTCCAAGAATGTAGCTTTATCCCTGATGGAAAAAGCCGGGCTTATATTGCCCAAGGATTCAGGCGGGTATTATGACCGTTTCCGCAACAGGGTTATTTTCCCTATTTTTGACATTCGTTCGAGACTGATCGGTTTCGGGGGGAGGGTTATGGATAGCTCTCTTCCCAAATATATGAATTCTCCCGAAACAGCGGTTTATACCAAGGGCAAGAACCTGTTCGGTTTGAGCCTTTCCAAGGACCACATACGCAAAAACGACCTGGCTCTTATCGTGGAAGGGTATATGGATTTCATCCTGCCTTTTCAGGAGGGGGTAAACAACCTTGTGGCCTCCCAGGGTACGGCGCTTACCGCAGACCAGATCAGGCTTTTAAAACGATATACGCATAACGTAGTGATGATTTACGACGGCGATTCCGCGGGGGAGATGGCCACGTTAAGAGGGCTGGATATGTTTGTCGAAGAAGGGATGGCAGTTAAGGTGGTCCCGCTTCCAAAAGACGCGGATCCCGACGTACTGGTACGCAGGGACGGCCCGGACTGCCTGAGGGATAAAATAAACAATGCGGTAAGCCTGTTTGATTTTAAATTGAAGGTTTTAAAGAACAGGCATGACATAAAAGACGCCCACGGTAAAAGCAGGATTGCCGAAGAAATGCTTTTTACGATCGGCAAGATAGGGAATGCCATACTCAGGGCGGAATATATTAAACGTCTTTCCGAAGAACTGGGGGTCTCCGAAGGATCAGTGCTTGAAGAGCTTAAAAAATTAAAAGCAGGGCCTCCGTCGCGCCGGCATGATGCCGATTCGGCGCAGCCTCCGGCCAGGAGCGTTGTGAAGATACACCCCGCAGAGAAGCTTTTAATCAAATTTATGCTTGAGGAAAAGGAATTAGCCGAAAGAATTATGCAGGAGCTTTCCCCGAGCGACTTTGCGGATGAGCGTACGGCCAAAGTATTTTCCCTGATGCACGATTTGTGCTCCCAGGGAAAGAATGTCGAGCCCAGCGTCCTGATGAATTATTTCGGCGAAGATACCGCCGGGCAGATTGTCTGCGAGTCTATGTTCATGCCCGACCTGCTTGGGCAGGAGAGGGAAAAGGCGGTCAGGGATTGTATTACGCGTATCAAGGTTCAAAGGTTGAGGTCAAAAAGGGAGCAGCTGCACCTGCAGATCAAGGACGCCCAGTCTGTCGGGGACAAGGAAAGGCTCGGGGTGCTTTTTAGGGAGTTCCATAATTTGTTAAAGAAAGGCGATTAACGATGAAAAAGAGAGAACAGCCTACCAAGGATATGGAGAAACTTATTGCCCTTGGCAAGCGTAAAGGGTTTCTTACCTACGATGAGGTCAACGACCTGCTTCCCGAGGATTTCTCCAGCACGGTAGCCATAGACCACCTTTTCGAATTGCTCGGTAACGAGGATATTCAGGTGGTGGAGGGGGATGGAGAGCCCGGTTTGTCTGGCCGCATACAGCAGGATAAGCATTCTCTTGCGCAGGGCAGAGAGGAGCTTTTAAGCGAGCATCTTAAAAGCGAGGAACGCTTCATGCCCCTGGATGACCCGGTAAAGATGTACCTTAAGCAGATGGGGTCTATCTCCCTGCTTACCAGGGAGAACGAGATAGAGCTGGCAAAGAAAATCGAAGAGGCGGAAGACAGGTTCAAGCGCCTGGTGTTAGCCACAAAATTCGCCAGAAACGAAATCCTTTCCGTGGCCGAAGACGTGCTCGCGGAGAAGGTCAATATGGAAGAAGTGACCAAGGAAGACATCAAGATAAAAAAGAATAATGTCCTGGGAAGGTTTAAACGGCTTGTGGCGAAAACCAAGCGTTCGCGCAGCGAGAATAATTCGATAAACCTGATCCTTCAGCTTAATTTTACCACTTCCGTAATCGAATCGGCGGTGCGGAAACTCGGTCTTATGGTCAGGGAGCTGGATCATCTGAAACGTTCTTCCGGAAGGCTCAAGAATGAGCGCAAATCGCACATCCTGAAACAAATCGCAGAACCTTACGCTAAAACCAAAGAGCAGCTGAAACTGATAAAATCAGCGCACCTCAAATTCAGCCGCACGAAGAAGAAGCTCGTCGAGGCTAACCTTCGCCTGGTGGTGAGCATAGCGAAGAAATATACAAACCGCGGACTTTCTTTCCTGGATTTGATCCAGGAAGGCAATATTGGGCTTATGCGCGCCGTGGAAAAATTCGAATACAAGAGAGGGTATAAATTTTCTACATACGCTACCTGGTGGATACGCCAGGCGATCACGCGCTCGATTGCCGACCAGGCGCGCACGATAAGAATCCCCGTGCATATGACCGAGACGATAAACAAGATAATCCGTTTTTCGAGAGTGTTTGTCCAGAAAAACGGGAGAGAGCCTACTCCCGAGGAAATCGCGCATAAAATGCGTTTTCCCCAGGGCAAGATCAAGGCAATACTTAAGATAGCCCAGGAGCCGATTTCCCTGCAGATGCCTATAGGCGATGAAGGGGATACCCATTTTGGGGATTTTATCCAGGATAAAAAAGCGGTTTCTCCCGCTAACGAGACTGTGCGTTCGATGCTCAAGGATGAAATGAATTCAGCCCTGGGCACGCTTACCGAAAGGGAGAAAAAAATCCTTATCTTGCGTTTTGGCATCCAGGACGGCTCTCCGCGTACCCTTGAAGAGGTGGGCAACGTATTCAGGGTTACCCGGGAGAGGGTGAGGCAGATCGAGGCAAAGGCCCTGAAGAAGCTACGCCATCCGTCGCGTTCACGCAGGCTGCGCACTTTTATGGATATGACTTTGGCGCATCAAAGAGAGTATTAGTATACCGGAGGACGAGGTTACAAAATACGGTGCAAGCATTTTTAATCGGGAGAAATAATATGTTTGGAGTTTCGAACCTAAAAAGCAGAGATTTTCATAATCCCTGCTTTTTTGTTTGGGTAAACATAAGTAAAAGAGGGGTATACCGGGATGGGTAAGGCGGATTCACAGGCTAAAGAGAGCGAGGGAATGGACTCGCTTAAACGGGAACACGATTTG
Source organism: Candidatus Omnitrophica bacterium UBA6249 (assembly GCA_002441305.1). Taxonomy (GTDB): domain Bacteria; phylum Omnitrophota; class Gorgyraeia; order Gygaellales; family Profunditerraquicolaceae; genus UBA6249. Next base: position 351,268 of record DJVT01000009.1, on the reverse strand, counting down.
GCCGTAGCCCGGCTTTTGCGCAATGCTGAATTGCGCCAAAAAGCCGTTTTGAATAATATCCCGGATATGGCCTGGCTGAAAGATACCGAGGGCAGGTTTATTGTGGTTAACGACGCTTTTGCCAGGGCCTGCGGTTTCAGCGTGGACGAGATAGTCGGCAAGACAGACCTGGAGCTTTGGCCCAAGGACCTGGCTGAAAGCTACCGTTCAGACGACAGGGAGGTAATGAACAGCCGGAAGCAAAAGTGCATAGAAGAAAGGCTGATGAATAAAGAAAACGGGGAGGTCTGGATAGAAACAGTGAAGACCCCTATATTCGACGACCAGGGTAACTTAATCGGGACTACCGGCATAGCCAGGGATGTTTCTCAACGCAGGAAAGAAGAGGAAAAACAGAGGGATATCCGTTCCGAGCTGGAGATAAGGGTTAAGGTGAGGACCGCCGAGTTGACCAGCCTGAACGAAAACCTGAGGAAGGAGATCAAGGAGCGCGCCAAGGCCGAAGAGGGGCTGCTCGCCGCAAGCGGGTTCCTGAATAGCGTCTTTATGAGCATCCAGGACGGGTTGAGTGTTTTGGACCCGGAGATGAATGTCTTGCGCGTCAACCCCACGAAGGAGAGATGGCATAAGCATAATATGCCCATGATAGGCAAAAAATGCTATGCCGCTTTTCACGGAAGGAGCAAACCTTGCGAGGAGTGCCCGGTGCGCGAAACGATCAAGACTTTGAAACCCGCTTTCAAGGTAGCCTCTTTTCATGACGAGAACAACAAGCTTATAGGCTATCTGGACCTTTACAGCTTCCCTATGATCGAAGAAAAAACCAATAAACTTATCGGGGTTATAGAGTATGCCAGGGATGTCACCGAAAAGAAAAAGGCGGAGGAGGCTTTAAGGCTAAGCGAAGAAAGATTTCGCACGATAGCTGATTTCACTTACGATTGGGAGTATTGGCAGGGAATGGACGATAAGATCATTTATATGTCCCCTTCCTGCGAAAGGATAACCGGATATTCCCAGAAGGAATTCCTTTCCGACCCCGGGCTTTTGGACAAGATAGTGCATAAAGAAGATCTGGGGTCCGTGAAAAAGAAGATCGATGAAGCGGTGAAGAACAGTTCCAAGCTGGAGATGAATTTCCGTATAGTCAACCGTAACGGGCAGACGCGCTGGGTGAGCCATGCATGCGTTCCTATTTACGATAAGGAGGGCAGGTTACTCGGGCGCAGGGCGAGCAACCGCGACATTACGAAAAACAAGGAGTATGAATTCGAGCTGCAGGTTTACCGCGAGAAACTCGAGCTTCTGGTTGACCACCGCACCAAAGAACTGGAGGCGGAAGTAAGGTCTAAAGAGGCCGCCGAATTCCAGGCTAAGCAGCTGCGCCAGCAGATTGAATTTATATTGGGGGCAACCAAGACGGGGCTGGATATTATAGACAAGGACTATTGCATACGGTATATCGACCCGGAATGGGCGAGGCTGTACGGACCGTGGCAAGGTAAGAAATGCTACGATTATTTTATGGGCCGTAAATCACCCTGCCCCGACTGCGCCGTGGAAAAGGCATTCAAGACCAAAAAAACGGTAATCAGCCAGGAAACCCTGGTCAGGGAGGCGAACCGTCCTTCCGCCGTTACCACCATTCCTTTCCAGAATGAACATGGAGAATGGTTGGTCGCGGAGGTGCACGTCGATATAAGCGAGCGGAAGAAGATCGAAGAGGGGCTTAGGCGTTACAGGGAGCACCTTGAGGAGATAGTTGAAGAAAGGACATCCGACCTGCTCGAGGAAGTCGCTTTGCATAAGAAAGCGGAGGCGGAAAAAACCAAACTTCACGGGGAGCTCCTTAAATCCTACAAGAAGCTCAAGAGCCTTTCCCTGGTGGATTCGCAAACCGGATTGTATAACCGCAGGTACCTCCAGGATATGGTGGAAGTCGAATTCCACCGTACGCGGAGGTTTGCCCATAGCCTGGCGGTGATTATGCTCGATATAGATTATTTCAAGTCGATAAACGATGTCTACGGCATTGCCTTCGGGGATGTGGTGTTAAAGCAGCTTTCCGCCCACCTTAAACGCATGGTCAGACGATACGATACCCTTATTCGTTACGACGGGGAGGAGTTTCTGATCATTTCTCCCCGCCTAAACAGGGATTCGGCTTTCAGCATGGCACAAAGGCTGTTGGAATCATTGAGCTTTATCAATTTCGGCAATAAAGCCCATGGGGTAAAACTGAAGTTGAGCCTGGCAGCGGTGTCCTTTCCCGAGGACAGGGCTAAAAGCGGCACCGATCTTGTCAATCTCGCCAGCAGCGTGCTGGAGAAAGCCAAAGAACAGGGGGGCAACCGGGCTTACTCTACTCTGGATGCAAGAAAACTATCAGGGAAAGGCGGTATATTCAAGAAGGCCGGGGTGAAGGTGCTGAAAAAGGCGATCGATAAGCTGACTATGCAGTCAAAGCAGGGGCTTGCCGAATCGATTTTCGCCTTTGCCAAGACAATCGAATTGAAAGACCACTATACCGGGGAGCATGTAGAGAATACAGTCCATTACGCTACGGAGATCGCCAAGTGCCTGGATCTGCCGCGCGAGGATATAGAGTTGATAAAGCAGGCCGCCATGCTGCACGACCTGGGAAAGATAGGAGTAAGCGAGAATATCCTTTTGAAAAAAGGGAAGCTCAACAAGAAGGAATTCGATGAGATAAAAAAACATCCCCAGATCGGCGCAGACATTATCAGGCCGATCCAGTTCCTGCATGCCCTGATACCGTTCATATTCTACCACCATGAAAGATGGGACGGGAAGGGTTATCCGAGCGGGATAAAAGGGGAGGATATCCCCATCGGGGCTAGGATAATAGCCATAGCCGATGTATACCAGGCGTTGATCAGCGACCGTCCCTACCATAAGGCATTCAGCAAGTCCAAGGCCATTGAAATGATTAAAAAGGCCTCCGGAACGCAATTTGACCCGAGGATAGTCAGCCAGTTCCTTACCGTTGTCAAAAAAGAAAAATAAAACCTTTTTATCTTGCCAAAACACATTAAAAATAGTATCATATAATATTAATTTGGGGCCCATAGCTCAGTCGGTTAGAGCAGTTGACTCATAATCAATTGGTCCGGGGTTCGAGTCCCTGTGGGCCCAGTGAATAAAACGATTGATCGCGGTAAGGCTGCAGCTGAGCCGGGTCATTTCTTAGCGGGCGATTGGCTCAGTTGGTTAGAGCGCTACATTCACATTGTAGATGTCAGAGGTTCGAGTCCTCTATCGCCCAATTTATTAACTATGGGAGAGGAAATTGTCTGTGCCGGATTTAAAAGGGCAGATCGCCGCTTTAGTTAAATTACAGGAGCTGGACAGCAGGATTTACGCTTTAAATAATGAAAAGGCGGGTAAACCTCTGGAGGTTAAGGCTGTAGAGGAGGCTTTCGAGGCAAAAAAGCAGAACCTGGCTAACCTCGAAAAAGAATCCCTGGAATTACAGAAACAGAGGAAGGAAAAAGAGCTCGAGCTGGCGGCTAACGCGGAAGCGGTGAAAAAACTGCAGGGACAGTTGTATTCGCTTAAGACGAACAAGGAATTCCAGGCTATGCTGCAGCAGATTGCCGATACCAAGGCAGATGGATCCCTGATCGAGGAGAAGATCCTTGTTTCTTTCGAGGATTCGGATAAGCTGAAGGTGAAAGTCGAGGAAGAAAAAAACCGGCTTAAAGAAGAAGAAAAGAAGTTCCTCGAGCAGAAAAAGGCGGTCGAGTCGCGCGAGAAGGAAATAGACGATATTTTAAAACAGCTGCAGGCTCAAAGAGAACAAGCCGTGCAGGGCGTAGACGCCAAGATACTTTCTGAGTACGAAAGAATCCTTTCCAGCCGCGACGGCCTGGCTATAGTGGGGGTAATCAATAACTCCTGCGGCGGCTGCCATATGTCCCTGCCGCCGCAGGTGATCAATTCGATCAAGATGTATGAGCATATCGTTACTTGCGAAGTGTGCAACCGTATTTTTTACATTCCTGAATGAGCCGTAGTTTTGAAATTTATATAGATGGAGCCTCCAAGGGCAACCCGGGGCATAGCGGGATAGGTATCGCAATCTACCTTGACGGCGGATTGCTGAAGAGCGTATCGAGCTATATAGGTGAGACGACAAACAATATAGCCGAATACACGGCGCTGATATACGCTTTGGAGGAGGCCCTTTTGCTTAAGGCCGGTAACGTAAAAGTAAATACCGACAGCCAGTTATTGGCCAGGCAGATAAATAAAATTTATAAAGTAAGGCATGAAGGCTTGATAAGCCTGTATGAGCGTGCGATGCGCCTCATAAGCGGCTTTGAGAATTTTTCCATTGAACATATCCCCAGGGAGAAGAATGCGTTAGCCGATAAGCTGGCTACGGAAGCAGTAAAGAAGAAGTTAAAGGGGGGAATAGTTTATTGAACAGGCAGGATGTGGCTGCCCTATCGTTAGATAGGGAGGAAAGTCCGGGCTCCCCAGGACAGCGCAGCGGGTAATACCCGTCCTTGCCCGCAAGGCAAGCGGATCAGAGCCACAGAGACGAGTAGCTTTACGCCGTAAGGCGCAAGGCGAGGTGAAACGCGGCAATCTCTGCGCGGAGCAATGTAGAATAGGAGATGAGCGCCTGTCCGGCGCGCCTTCCGTTTTTACGGGAGACAATCTCGGGTATGCTGCTAAAGCCGGAACGGTAACGTTCCGGTTGAGAGGAATAGCCACTGATGATGCGTTTAGCCTGCAGGCATCTATACAGAACCCGGCTTATCCTGCCTGTTTTTTAAAAAAGAGAATGAACATTATTCATTAAAGTCAGAGGAGGGGTTATGTCAGGTCATTCTAAATGGAAGACAAATAAAGGGAAAAAGGGGATAGCCGACGCAAAGAGGGGGGCTACCTTTACTAAGATTATCAAGGAACTGACCGTGGTAGCAAGGGACGGGGGAGGAAACCCGGACAGCAACCCGCGCCTGCGCGCTATAATGCAGAAGGCAAAAGAGGCAAACATGCCTTCGGATAACGTGAAAATGGCGATAAAGAGGGGGACGGGCGAGCTCCCCGGGGTGGTCTATGAGGCGGTAATGTATGAAGCTTACGGGCCGGGGGGCGTAGCCATACTCATCGATTCGCTCACGGACAACAAAAACCGCTCAACCGCGGAGCTGCGCAATATTGTCTCCAAAAGGGGCGGGAACATGGCCGGAGCCGGTTCGGTCAGCTGGATGTTTACCCAGAAGGGGTATATTTCCGTAGCCAAAGACCTGATCAAGGAAGACGAGCTTATGAATATTGTCCTGGATGCGGGAGCCGAAGATATGAAGCACGAGGATAATGTATATGAAATATACACTTCCGTGCAGGATTTCGAAAAGGTAAAACAGGCCTTGCAGGAAAAGAACATAAAATGGGAAGATGCGGAGTTGACCATGATCCCTTCTTCTACGATCAAAGTTGAAGGAAACGAGGCAAAACAGGTGCTGGCCCTGGTGGAGGCGCTTGAGGACCATGACGATGTGCAGCAGGTTTATGCCAATTTCGACATACCGGAAGAGATTATGAAGGAGGCAGCTTCCGAAGAATGATTATACTGGGGGTTGACCCGGCTCTCGCCATTACCGGTTACGGGGTGATTGGCGCGGGAAAAGGGCCGCTTGTCTTGCATGAAGCGGGGATAATCCAGACTTCCGTGAAAGAGGACGTCTCCCGGCGCCTGTATAAGATATACCTCGGCGTAACAAAATTGATAGAAGATACGAAGCCGGACTGCATGGTGCTGGAAAAGATTTATTCCCATTACCGGCATCCCGCCACTTCGTATATCCTGGGGCAGGCGAGGGGGGTTATCTGCCTGGCCGCCGCAAGCAAAAAAATAAATTTCTTTGAATATAGCGCAACGAGAATAAAAAAAGCGATAGTGGGCAAGGGGCTGGCTTCAAAATCCCAGGTGCAGAATATGGTAGCTTCCGTATTGGGGCTTAAGGTTTTGCCGCGCTATATGGATGTTACCGACGCCTTGGCGCTGGCTATAGCCCACAGCAGCATTATAAAGTCAAGATTATGATTTCAAAGATAACCGGCACCATTTCCGAAAAAGGGGAGAATTACCTGGTCATCGACCTGGGTGGAATAAGCTATAGCGTGCTTATCCCCTCCTGCGTCATGCAGCGCATAGACGAATTCCCCGAAGAGAAAAAGGACGTGACAGTCCTGACCTATCATTATCACCAGGTAGACCAGGCGAAAAGCATCCCCGTGCTCATCGGGTTCCTCAGCCAGGTGGAAAAAGACTTCTTTGAAATTTTTATTACCGTATCCGGAATAGGGCCGCGTGCGGCATTAAGGGCTTTGAATAAACCGATTTCGTCGATTGCCAGGGCTATCGATGAGGGCGATTTAGGGTTTCTAAAATCGCTGCCCGGGATAGGCGAGCAGAGGGCCAAGGAAATCATCGCCAAGCTTCAGAACAAGGTCGGTAAATTCGGCTTGATTCGTGACGGCAGCGTACGGGAAAAGACTGTCCCCAAGGATATATCCGAGGAGGCATTGGATGTGCTGCTCCAGCTCCAGTACAAGAAGCCCGAGGCCTCTGCCATGATCAAGAAGGCGCTGGAGTCGGATAAGGGTGCAGCTACCACGGAGGAGCTTTTAAACCTGGTATATAAACAAAAACGCCGCGGGTGAGAATATGGAAGAAAACAATTTCAAATCGGCAATCGAGGCCCTGATATTCGCTTCGGATAAGCCGATAACAGTGGAACAGATCAAGAAAGTCCTGGATATTTCCGACGGCGCGAATGTGCGCAAAGCCATAGAAGAGCTCTGCTCGGAGTACGAAGCCCAGAACCGGGGATTGCGTATAATCGAAATTGCGGGCGGTTTCCAGATGATCGCCGCCACGTCTTTTTCCCCGTTCCTTAAGAAACTATTCAAATGCCGCCTTAGCGAAAAGTTGTCCAAGCCCGCGCTGGAGAGCCTGGCGATCATTGCTTATAAGCAACCCCTGACCAAGGCGGAGATCGAGTCTTTGAGAAATGTGAATGTAGACGGGGTGATGAAGAGCCTTTTGGAAAAGAACATGATTCGTATTTGCGGCAGGAAAAAGGTTCCCGGAAGGCCGTTTGTTTTCGGGACTACCAGGCAGTTCCTGGAGCACTTTGGGCTTAAATCCCTGGCCGATTTGCCCAAGATGGACGATTTTACGGCTATGGCCAAAGAGGCGGAAGAAAAAAACGAAATAGAACCTTTACCCGAGACAAGCCAGGAGGCCTGACCATGCTCAGTAAAATGCGTAAAAAAATAGACACTCTCGACCGTAAATTGGTTGAATTATTGAATCTGCGCGCGCAAATAACCAAGAAGATAGGAAAAGAGAAGATCGAAAAAGGCAAAAGCATATATTCTCCTGAAAGGGAGATGGATGTTTTACGCAGGATCGCATCTTTGAATAAGGGGCCTTTGGATAAAACAGGTCTGCAGTCTATATACCGGGAGATAATGTCGGCTAACCTGGCCCTGGAAAAGATGCTTAAGGTAGCCTATATGGGGCCGCAGGCGTCTTTCAGCAACCTGGCGGCTTTGAAGCGTTTCGGTTCGCGGATGGATTTTGTCGCATGCGCAAGCATTCCGGAAGTGTTCCTTGAGGTGGAGAGGGGAGCTGCGGATTATGGAGTCGTCCCGGTGGAGAATTCTATCGAAGGAGCGGTCACTCATACTCTGGATATGCTGATAGACTCGGAACTCAAGATATGCTCGCAGGTGATCCTGAATGTATCCCACAACCTCCTGTCCAACTGCCCCAAAGAACGTATTCGCAGGATTTATTCCAATCCGCAGGTATTCGGCCAATGCCGTATATGGCTGAGGAAAAACCTTCCCGCGCCCGAACTTATCGATGTATCGAGCACTACCCGTGCGGCAGAGTTAGCAAGAAAGGAAAAGAACAGCGCGGCAATCGCTTCCATGCTTGCTTCCGAAGTATACGGTTTGAAGGTAATCTCTTCGGATATCCAGGATTCCCTGAAGAACGCCACCCGTTTTCTGGTAATAGGAAAGAATGTGGCTGCGCGTACTGGGCGCGACAGGACGTCGGTTATTTTTTCCATAAAGGACCATGTGGGGGCGCTTTATGAGATGCTCCTTCCTTTCAAGAAATACGGGGTTAACCTGACCAAGATAGAATCCCGCCCTTCCAAGCGGAAGGCCTGGGAATATTATTTTTTTGCCGATATTTCCGGACATCAGGATGACAGCAGGATAAAAAAGGCTTTAAAGGAACTGGAAACCAAATGTACATTTTTAAAGATACTGGGTTCTTACCCCATAGGAGAATGACCCGTGGAAGAATTGGTGCGTAAAAGCGTGTTAAAGGTGGATCCTTATGTCGCCGGGAAACCGATAGAAGAAACGAAAAGGCAGCTGGGCCTCAAAGAAGTGATCAAGCTGGCTTCCAATGAGAATCCGTTAGGTCCTTCCCCCAGGGCGGTGAGCGCGATAAGCAAAGCCCTCAAGGAGATCAACCGTTATCCGGATTCCCAGAGTTTCTACCTGAAAAAGAAGCTTGCCAGGCATTATTCTCTCGAGACGGATAATTTTGTCATCGGGAACGGTTCGGACGAGCTTATAGACATAATTATAAAGACTTTCCTGGAGCCCGGAGAGAATATCGTTACTTCGGACTGCACTTTTCTTGAATACGGGATTATGGCCCAGGTTAACGAGCGCATGATTAAAAAGGTCCCTTTGCGTTATTTCAAATATGACCTGGAGGCCGTACTCAGGGCGGTTGACAAAAAGACCAAGCTTGTCTTTATCGCCAATCCCAATAATCCTACCGGCACATACGTGACCAGGGAGGAAGTGGCGGATTTTCTCGAGGCGCTTGATGATTCGGTAACGGTAGTATTCGACGAGGCCTATGATTCTTTTATCGATGTAAACGATTACCCTGATTCAATAGGGCTTTTGAGAAAGAAGAAAAGGGTCATTGTCCTGAAGACTTTTTCCAAGGCTTACGGCCTGGCCGGGCTGCGTTTAGGGTACGCTGTTTCGGATAAGAATACGGTTTCCTACCTGGAAAGGATGAGGCAGCCTTTCAATGTGAACATGCTGGCTCAGGCCGCCGGTGTTGCGGCCCTTGACGACAGGGATTTCCTTAAAAAAAGCCGGAGGGCGGTGCTGGAAGGCAAGAAATTCATCTATAAAGAGCTTTCCGGGATGGGGCTCGGCTTCACTCCTTCGGTGGCGAATTTTATCCTTATAGATACGGGAAGGGACTGCCTCGAGGTTTTTAAGTCGATGCTAAAGTTCGGGGTGATCGTGCGGGATATGAAACAGTATAATCTGAAGAATTTTATCCGGGTAACCGTAGGCACTCAAACGGAGAACAAAAGGTTTGTGCGGGTCTTGAAGAAGGTGTTAAAGGAGAAAAACAGATGATTATCGTATTGAAACCGGAGGCCAGCGATTCGCAGGTAAAGCACATTATCGATAAAGTTACAGCCCTGGGATTGACCCCGCATGTATCTCAAGGTTCGGAGAGGACGATTATCGGGGTGATTGGGCCGGAGGATACTCTGCGCATAACCCCTCTCGAGGCGTTTCCGGGAGTGGAAAAAGTCATTCCTGTCCTTTCGCCTTTCCGCCTTGTTTCGCGCGAGTTCAAAAAAGAGAATTCCCTTATTGACCTGGGAAAAGGGGTCAGTATCGGCGGCGAAGAACTCGTGGTTATGGCCGGCCCTTGCAGCATAGAGAATATCGACAGGCTTTTTGAAATCGGCAAGGCGGTAAAGAAAGCCGGCGCCAATGTATTGCGCGGCGGAGCGTTCAAACCGAGGACTTCGCCTTACAGCTTTCAGGGGCTTGGCAAATCCGGGCTGGAGATGCTTAAGAAGGCCGGGGATGAACTGGGGATGGTTACGGTAAGCGAGGTTATGGACGGCAGGGATGTGGATATGGTCGCCAGCTTTGTCGATATCCTGCAGATAGGGTGCCGCAATATGCAGAATTTTAACCTTTTGAAAGAGGTGGGGGCAACTAAAAAGCCGGTCCTTCTCAAGCGCGGAATGGCCTCCAGTGTCAAAGATATGCTCATGTCCGCAGAGTATATCCTGAGCGGGGGGAATTTTTCGGTAATTCTTTGCGAGAGGGGGATACGCACATTTGAGGACTCCACCCGTAATACTTTGGATATAAGCGCCATTCCTGTTACCAAGGAGTTGTCGCACCTGCCGATAATAGTAGATCCTTCCCACGCGGCGGGGAAATGGGGCCTGGTGCCGGATTTGTCCAAGGCGGGCGTGGCTGCCGGCTGTGACGGGTTGATTATCGAGGTGCATAACCGGCCGGAGGAAGCGGTATCGGACGGAGAGCAATCGCTGATTCCCGAAAAGTTCTCCAAGCTTATGTCGGAACTTAAGGCTGTTGCCGCTTCTGTGGGGAGAAAAATCAAATGAAGGTATTCGATAAGGCGGTAATCATAGGGACGGGATTGATCGGCGGTTCCCTGGGCAAGGCGCTGAAGGACCGCAGGATGGTATCTTGTATTTACGGGTTGAGCAGGAACCGCAGGAATGCCGTTACCGCTAAGAAAACTGGCGCGATAGACCAAATAGGGGAGTCTTTGGATGTGGTAAAAGAGGCGGACCTGGTTGTATTAGCCACTCCGGTTGATACGATACTCGGAATAGCCGCAAAGATAGCCAAGAAAGTAAAAAAGGGCTGCGTAGTCATCGATGTAGGCAGCACAAAAGAAGAGATTGTGAATGAAGCGGGCAGGTTGATTCCGAATTTTGTCGGCTGCCATCCTCTTTCGGGTTCGGAGAAAAGAGGGATAGCCAATATCCGTAAAGATATATTTAAGGGGGCGGTTTGTATAATTACACCTGCCCCGGGGACAAAAAAGGATGCATTATCCAGGGTAAGTGCCCTCTGGAAAGGGCTGGGGAGCAGTGTGGTCAGGCTGTCTCCTCCCGAGCATGACAGGGTGGTGGCTTTTACCAGCCATATGCCCCACGCGGTCGCCTTTGCCCTGATTTCTTCCGTTCCGGACAGGTTTCTTAGCCTGGGGGCGGGGGGGCTTAAGGATTCTACGCGTATTTCAGCTTCGGATGCGGGGTTATGGGCTTCCATATTTTTAAGCAACCGGGCGAATATTTTGTCTTCATTGTCTGTTTTTCAGGATAAGCTTGCTTTTTTAAAACTGGCATTAAGGAAAAAGGACGGAAAACTGCTGAAGAAGTTTTTATCCCGGGCAAGCGTAAAAAGGGGGAAGCTGGATGATCATAGCTATTGATGGTCCTGCGGGCGCAGGGAAAAGCACTGTGGCGAAAATACTCGCCAAGAAACTCGGTTTTCTTTATATAGATACAGGCGCGATGTACAGGGCGCTGACTTTGAAAGCTATCGAAAAATGCGTTCCCGCTTCGGATGAGGCAGGGATAAACGAACTGGCATTAACCACAACCATAGATTTGCGCTCTAACCCGGATGGTTCCTTGTCCGTGCTGCTTGACGGCAGGGACGTGTCTTTGGATATACGCCAGCCGAGGATAACCCAGGTAGTATCCGATGTTTCCAAGATTAAGGGGGTGCGGGATGTCCTGGTAGAGATGCAGAGAAGGCTGGGCAGAAAAGGCGATTGCGTCCTGGAGGGGAGAGATATCGGCACAGTGGTCTTTCCTGATGCCCAGAAGAAATTTTTTATCGATGCTTCTTGCGAAGTGAGGGTGGAAAGGCGCTTTAAGGAATTAAAGACGACTAATACGGCTATCGCGGAGAAGGATGTAGCCAAGGATCTGTCAAACCGCGATAAAATAGATTCCACAAGGCTTGTTTCCCCCCTGCGTAAGGCAGAGGATGCAATCTACATAGACACTTCGGAGCTTTCCATAACGGAAGTGGTCGACAAGATGCTGGAGTTTGTAAAGTAAATGGATAAGTCCCTCCTCAGGAATTTTTCTATAATTGCACATATTGATCACGGCAAGTCTACTCTGGCAGACCGCATACTGGAGCTTACCGGCGCGGTGGACTCCCGCCACAGGGGAGACCAGCTGCTTGATGACATGGAACTTGAAAAGGAGAGAGGTATTACGATCAAGGCTTCCATGGTAAGGCTGAACTATTTCTCCAAGAAATTCAATAAGGAGTATATCCTGAATTTGATCGATACCCCCGGCCATGTCGATTTTACTTACGAGGTCTCCAAGTCCCTGGCTGCCTGCGAGGGGGCGGTCCTTGTGGTTGACGCCGGCCAGGGGATAGAGGCGCAGACGGTAGGCAATTATTACCTGGCCATGGAAAACAACCTGCATGTGATTCCCGTGATAAACAAGATAGACCTTATTTCTTCCGACCTGCCCAGGGTAAAGACGCAGGTTGAGTCCATATTGGGGTTTAAAGAGGAGGAGGTTATCCTGGCTTCCGCAAAAGAGGGGCGCGGGATAACCGAAATACTGGATAGGATAATTGAAACAGTCCCCAGCCCGGGAGGGGACGAGAGCGCCCCGCTCAAGGCCCTGATTTTCGATTGCCGCTTCGATTCTTTCAAGGGCGTGGTGGTTTTTGTAAAAGTGATAGACGGGCAAATAACCCAGAAGACAGCGCTCCGCATGTTCCATACCGGGAAAGCATACAAGATAGAGGAGTTGGGCGTTTTCAAGGACCTGAAATATTCCCAGGTCGATTCTTTAAGCTGCGGCGAGGTAGGGTATTTTACCGCTAACCTGCGCGACCCGCGTGAGGTGGTCATCGGGGATACGATTACCGACCCCAAGAGCCCCTGTTTGGAGGCAATGCCGGGTTACCGGCAGCCCAAACCATTGGTTTTCTGCGGGATATACCCGGTCAATCCGGCTGATTTTCCCGAGCTGCGCGACGCAATGGATAAACTGAAGCTTTCTGACGCCTCTTTCGTATTCGAGCCCGAGTCCTCCCAGTCGTTCGGTACGGGGTTCCGTTGCGGGTTTCTCGGGCTCCTGCATATGGAGATTGTCCAGGAGCGCCTGGAGAGGGAGTATAACCTGAACCTCATACTTACCGTCCCCAACGTGGTATACCGTATCAAAACCAAGGATGGCAGGGTTATCGAGGTGGATACGCCTGCAAAGCTTTGCCCTTTGCAGGATATAGAAGAAGCGCAGGAACCGTATTCCAGCCTTTTAATGATCGTGCCGGTCGATTCGATAGAAGCTGTTTGCGATTTCGCGAAATCGCGCAGGGGAGTATTTACCTCCAACGAGTACTTAAGCGAAGACAGGGTAAAGGTGGTTTTCCAGGTTCCTCTTTCCGAAATAATCGTGGATTTTTATGACCGCATAAAGTCGATTACCCGCGGATACGGATCGATGGATTACGAATTCAAAGATTATCTTCCCACAAAACTGGTCAGGCTCGACATTCTCCTTAACGGGCAGGTCTGCGATGCCTTTTCATCATTGATGTTCAAGGACAGGGCGTTTTCGCGCGCCCGCCTTTTAGTGCAGAAGCTGAGCGACCTGATTCCCAGGCAGCTATTCGAGGTAAATATTCAAGCCGCAATAGGGAGCCAGATAATCGCTTCGGAAAGAATAAGGCCGGTGGGAAAGAACGCTACCAGCAGATGCTCCGGAGGGGATATTACCCGTAAAAGAAAACTTTGGGATACGCAGAAAAAAGGAAAGAAGCGGCTTAAACAATTCGGCAGGGTGGAAATACCGCAAGAGGCATTCCTGGAGGTCCTAAAAATATGAGCCAAAAAACAAAATCAATTTTACGCGACTGGGTAGAATCCATTATCATAGCTTTCCTGCTTGCCATGGTTATCCGGACCTTTGCGGTCCAGGCATTTAAAATCCCTACAGGGTCCATGCGCATGACCCTGAAGGAGGGGGATTTGATACTGGTAAATAAATTCATATACGGGGCAAAAGTGCCATTCTTTAATATTGCTCTTCCTGCCTTGAGGGAGCCTGAAAGGGGGGACGTTATAGTATTTATTTATCCGGAGGACAGGAGCAAGGATTTTATAAAAAGACTTGTGGGGCTGCCGGGCGAAACAGTGGAAATAAAAGGCGGTTCCATATATATCGATGATAAGCCTATAGACGGCTCGATCTTCAAGCAGACATATTATTACAACCGCGGGGATTTTGCCGCAGAGGGGCAGAAGATAGTGGTGCCCGGGGACAGTTATTTTGTATTAGGGGACAACTCTCTTTCTTCCAAAGACAGCCGCTACTGGGGTTTTGTCCCCAAGAAGTACCTGCTCGGCAAGGCAATGTTTATTTATTGGCCGCTTAACCGGATAAGAGCGATCAAATGAATGTCGCAAATAAAATATCCACCTTCCGCATTCTGAGCGTACCTTTCTTTGTAGCCTGCCTCGTTTATTATACACCCGAAAAACAATTCCTCCGTTACCTGGCGCTATCCATATTCCTTTTAGGGGTTATTTCCGATGGCCTGGATGGCTTTATCGCCAGGCGCGCCAAGCTTCAGTCAAAGGCCGGATTGATCCTTGACCCATTGGGGGATAAGCTTCTCCTGATGAGCGCGTTCATATTTTTATCCCCCATAAGCAGGATGGGGCTGAAGTTCCCGCTTTGGGTGAGTTTTATAGTGATATCCCGGGATGTGATAATCATTATCGGGGCGGTGGTAATATATATGGTAAAACAATCTTTGGATGTTTACCCTACCAGGTGGGGCAAGCTTACGACTACATCCCAGATGCTTTCCGTTATCTGCGTATTGATGCAGTCTCATGCCGCTTCGGTTTTATGGTGGATTGCTGTAGTCTTTACCGTTGTTTCCGGGATAGACTATGTAAAGAGGGGATTCAAGGTGCTTTATGCTTTGGACAATCGCCGCATTAATTCTTAGCTATCTTTTAGGTTCTATTCCCACTGCCTACCTTTTTGGTAAGGCGCTAAAGGGCATAGATATCCGTAAGATAGGTTCCGGAAATGTTGGTGCGACCAATGCCCTGCGCGCACTGGGAAGAGGCCCGGGTGCTGCTGTCCTGTTTTTGGATATACTTAAGGGGTTGATCGCCGTTTCTTTTCTTGGCGATTTATTTGTAGGAAGGGATTTATTATTCCAGGAGTATAACTTACGTATTATCATGGGGTTATGTTCCATCTCTGGACACATCTGGACAATTTTCCTTAATTTTAAAGGAGGAAAAGGAATTGCTACCAGCTTCGGCGTGCTCCTGGGATTAGCTCTTAGGCTTCCGGGGCTGGGGGTAGTGATTTTGATCTTGATCTTCACCTGGCTTACTGTTTTTGTTTTAACGCGTATTGTTTCTCTGTCTTCGATAGCGGCCGCGCTCGTCTTACCTTTATGCGTGGCTTTTTTCGGGAAAACAGTGTTTCTTTTTGCCTTCAGCTTGCTGCTTTCCGTCTTTGTGATTTTTCGCCATAAGGCCAACATTTCCAGGATCCTGCAAGGGAAGGAACCCCGCCTGTATTTTAAAAGGCCTCCTAAATAATCTTCCGGATAACTCCGGCAAACGCTTTCTTTTTACCCCCATTTCCTATTGAAATGGGTTTTTTTTGGTTGCATAATTGTTTTGCATTAATAAGAGGAGTTTCCCGGAGGGAAAATGAGGGATTTATTATATAAAAATCTTACTTCAGCCGATAAAAGGCGCAGGGTTATCGCCAGCTCCGAGATCATGGACAAGGAGGGGGTGCACAGCGTGGTCAGGCGCCATTTCTTCTGCCTGGTCAAGCAGGCTGATGCGGGAGTGGAAAAGCCGGCTCCCTATCTTTATGTGCTGAAAGAAAGAAATACTGCACAAAAAAAAGAACGTTTTTTCTGCAAAGTCAAGGGCAGCCTTCTCGCGGTAAACAGGGGCCAGCTCCTTCTTATTGTCTTTTCCCACACTTTGAACATAGAATTAACCGCAACAGAAAACGTAAACCAGCACGTAGGTTGATTTTCCTTCCTTAAAGCGGTTTTACCCCATATTTTATGTTGACATTGAATATGAAAAAGCTATAATATTAACAATTATGAAAAAAGCCATTTCAGGATATTGCATTAAGGCGCTGTTTTCTTTGGCGCTTTTATTTTTATGCGCCGCCCCGGCTTCAGCCCAAAGCATGGAGGTGGACTACCTTTGCGAGCTGGGAAAGACATATTATGTGCAAGGCAAGGTGGATGACGCGCTTGCGGAGTTTACCAAGGTGCTTTCTCTTGACCCGGGTAACGCGGTAGCAAAGAAATATATCGGCAGGATTTTCGGGGGCCCTTCAAACAGCAATAAAGAAGATGGTGCGCTAGCAGTGGAAGAGAGCCAGGCCGCAGGAAACTCTTTGCCGGGGAGCGGGGAGGAGCAAGGGGAACCGCTGAGCGCGGAAGCCCGGCTTCCGGACAAGCAAGCCATGAGCAAGGAAGAGGCTATGGAGATGGCTTTAAACGGAAACCAGCAAAGCGAGGTGATACCCCCTCCGGAGCCAGCCCCTCCGGCCAAGGCGGCAAAAACAAATGATGCCGGCGGCGGTAAAAAAGAAGGGATAAAAGCGGGGCCTTTAAGAATAAGCGGAGAACTGCAGCTTAGTTTCGGCGCGACTTCGGATGATTTTATCTGGAAACGCGCCAATTTCGACCTCAATGAAAAATTCATGAGCTGGCGTATGACTTCCAGCGCGGCTTATAACAACAGGTTCAATACTTACGATCCGGCAATTTACCAATCTCTCAGCGTGAACCTGGACACGGAAAACGAAAAAGGTTTCAATTTCCATATGAACCTTACCGCCGACCCGTGGAGCTATACCGGCAAGAGCAGCAAGATGACCGTAACGGATGGCTCCGATACTTCGGATATCCAGTTCCTTTACTGGGGGAATACCGGCTACACTTTAAGCCATACTTACTACAGCAGCCTTTCCGGGGCGGCAATCAATCTGCCGGAAATCAAGGCGAGAAAGGGCGGCATAGACGCGATGACTATAGCCGACCAGTACGGGAACCTTTATAATGTTCCCGAATCCGACATCGATATGCAATTCCAGCCAATCCGCGAGTTATGGCTGGATTATACCAACGATCAGGTCAAATTCCGCGCTTTCCCCATGGCCTACCAGGACCAGGCTTATACTTCCGATGACCCCTTGAACATATCCAACCATGGGATTTGGTGGAAAGACAGCAAGTGGCTGCGTTCTTATACCCCTGGGGCTTATCATTCAAACGACTCAAGTTTTACGAAAGGATACTGGGATGATTCGCTTTCTTTTATTTCGAAAGACAGCACCGGCAAGTACCTTACCGCTTTAAGGGGCTTTTCTTTCAGCCTGCAGCCGCAGGAAGGGACTGTTTTCGATACCACCGTAGCTACGCCCAAGACCCTTTGGCAGGATTATGACGAAGTGGATAATATAATTTCCGCAAGCCGCCTTAAACATAAACTTGCCGATAATCTTGTCCTGGGCGGCACCTTTACTACCCGCACCGGTTTCAAGACCGACCCGCAAAAGCTGGATAGCCAGAACTTCGTGGGGGGCGTTGACTTGTCGTATGAAATCAGCGAAGGCATGAAGGCGCAGGCGGAAGTTTTGACATCGAAGTCGAAATACGATATGAATAACTCGGAGTACGAAACCGAATCCCGCGGTAACGCCTATTATTTTTCTTTTATCACCAGGTATCCGCGCGCCAGCCTCATGGACCTTAAATACGGTTACGATGATATAAAAATGGATAAGGAGGAGTCGTTCCTGGTAAAAGGGAAGATTTATGCCGCGCGCATGGACCGGGGGTTCGATTCCGCGCTTTCCGATTTCCACAATACCCGCCAGGATGTTTTTTGGTCAAGGCATATACATTTCCGCAGGCCGATGAGTTATTATTCCGAAGGCTTGAACGGAAACTCCACGAATTGGGACGAGCTTAACTCGAGCCGCATCGGAGACGGCATCGATATAGGCAGGGACACTGTCGGTTTTCGCGTGGAGATGTTCCTGGAGGACAGGTTCAGCAACCTGTTTGATGTCCGCAATGTGCATGATGTGAACGGGAAGTTTGTGGAAAACGTGGTACGCGACGAGGCCACATGGAAGATTACCGACAAACTTACCGCCAAAGCCCTGGGGATCTACCAGAAGATGCCCAAGACCACCGGCGGCGTAGACCCGTATGTCTATGACGGCAATACGGGAGAGTATTACGAGAACAGCGCGGTGCCCGACGGCGAAGACCCTTCGATAAAAACCGGATCATTGGGCTTGAATTATGATTTCTTCGAGTGGTTGAGCCTGAACGGGATATACGAAAGGACCAACGATTATACTTTGGCCTACGGTAATTTCCCCCAGAATATCCTCAGGGACAACACTTCCCTGTGGGGGCGCTATTATCAAAACGGAAAATATTACAGTTACGTCAACCCTTTTCTTTACGGGCAGGGGATTTTCCCCCAGGCTCCTTATGAGTATTACAATGTGTTTAAAACCGGATTAAGAATCCTGCCCATGAAGAATATGGAGATATATATAGATTATACGCGTAACGAATACGAAACGGCATCTTTAATCAATGACAGCATGAACCACGTGGGCATGGAGATAACCTATATGCCGGTGGAGAAAGTCGGCATGTCATTCAAATATATTTATTCCAGATGCAAGGATATAGTTTATAACGGTTCCGATTACGTGCTTACGGACGGCGTGGTCGGCCACCACAATTTCTTTGCGGAATTCAGGTATATGCCTTCCAAGGACGATGAATTCAGCATGCAGTACGGGGTGGGCGACACAAGCTCGCTCGGCAACATCGCTTCTCTCGACCCGTACGGAGGAAGCATGCTTACCCTCGATACGCAGCATATCATAAGAGTTTACTACCGCCGTAAATTTTAACCCGGGTTTTAACAATTAGATGATTTTATTCCAGGATAAGTTTGATTCTGTCGAACTTGCGCGACCTTATTTGTTCTGCGTAGGGGAAGGGGATAGACGGGGAATCGATTTGCACAGGGGGATTTTTTCCTGAATAGAGCAGGGCTCTTTTTACCCTCGCGCCGTTTTTCCCGAAAGTATTTTTTCTTTTCGGGTTAAGGCAGGTCACGCGCACGCATCCGAGGAAGTTAAAAGAATATTCCCCGTTCTTCTTGAACATCCAGGAAGGAAGCAGGGGATTGAAGGAAAGGGAAAGTTCCCCGTTCTCTCCAAGCGTAAACGGGCAGGTCCCGGCATTCATAACAAGCCATATCTGGAGGAATTCGGCGGTAGATCCGGATAATCTCGCCACAAAACCGTTGCCTCTCAGTTTTTTATCCGGGAATACGCTGCTTGCCAGAAAGGAAGAGTTTTCAAGGGTGCTGCGCCCGTAGCTTTCAGGGTTCAAAAACGGGATAAGCACGTTTTTGAATTCCGAATAGAATTCCTCATTCAGCCCGTTTTTGAGCAGCTCGAGGATATATTTATATTCCATATGCAGCCAAACCGATTCATTCTCCAGCCAGCCGGGGGTGAAAACCCGGCATCTGCCTATTTCTTCAGGCATAGGGAGCAGGGAGGACGTCACTTTATACATGCGCAGGCTTTTGTCGAAAAGCGGGCTTTTCTTTACCGCCTTGTGGATATTGCGCGCCTGCGCGGGGTCTTGCGACAATCTCAAGGCGTGCATCTGCCCTTCCAGAAAAAGAGGGGCGGGGATTTGCTTGAATTTCTTGGGTTTTATATGCTGTTCTTTGGCGTAAATTGAGGCGCTGAATTCCGGATTCGTATCGGAGTGTTCAATAAGCTCATATTCCGTAACTTCGTTTATAAAATAAGAACAGTATGTCCCGCTTTTCTCGTTGAAGGAACGCCTTAACCCGGATTCGACCTTTTTGAGGGCTTCTTCTGCGAAACAAAGAAGGTCCTCCGGGAACATTTTTACCAATTTTCCCGAAAATCCCAGGCGGCTTTCAAAGCGGTATTGTTCTTTGAGCGCATTGCTCTTATCCCAGTAGGATAATCCTTCTTCCGGCATGACCATGCGCAGGTTCATGATGAAAGAGGCTATTTCTTCCGCTATTTCAACTCCGTCTCCGCTGAATTCCTTAAGGGCTTTACGGATTGCCTTTAACAGCCTTTTGAGTTCGAAGGTCTCGCAGGTCGAAGATCCGAAGAGAGCGGGGAGGCCGTTAAGCGAATCGAACCAATTGGGTTTTCCGGCTTCCATTTCTATGCCGCAGCCGAAAGGATCAAGGGAGGCAAGCTTATTTACCGCCAGGCAAAGGAGTTTTACGATAAGGCTGGTATAGTATATGCTGCCGTTCCCGTTTTGTATCCTTAATACATTCGGGTTTTCGGCGCGCTTACGCAGCATTTCTTTTTTCAGGTTGTTCAAGGCCAGGCAATGGAGCTGACGGGGCTTGCCGTTATAGAGCACGTACCGTTCCTTGCGCGGCCTGACCGTCTCGGGGTTATCGAAAAAAGTAAAACATTTTTTTTCAAAAAACAGTTCTTTGAATTTTTCGGGATAAACGCCCAGGTAGCTGTCGATCAGGTCAAGATTATACGTCCAGTGGTCTGTCCAAAAACCTTCCCCGTGTTCGGCCTCGCGTATCCTGGAGGAACAGGAGAATACTATGCCCAGGAGCTTGTCATAAGGCATTTTGAGCCTGATACCGCTGTCTTCTATGAAAAAGATAAGTTCTCCCGGGGTAAATCTTTTTTCCGCCAGGTAAGAGACGATTTTTTCTATTTCCTCCTGCGGAGCCGTTTCTTTCAGCGAAATGCGCAGGCGTGCGGCATCGTTTAGGATAAAACTGTCAGGCTTGACCACAAGGGGGTTAAATCCGTCCGCCTGGAGCAGATTCATGAAGAATATAACGTTGTCGTCCTTTACTTCCGGATTAAACCAGCAGTCGCTGCGCCGGTTCTGGTTTATGTCACGGTAGTTGCCGTTACCCTGGGAAAGGTAGGTGGGCTGGAGCTGGAATTTGTTATAGTCCCTTTCCAGGTCGCCGTGTTTGCGAGAATATAAATAGAAAACTGTCTTTGTATCGAATACCTCCGGGTAACCGCCGCGCATAATATTGTCCAGGTATGTCTGTTTTGCGTAGAGATCGAACTTCATAGAGCTGCTTTCGGTTAAAATGCCGCCGGTAAGGCTGTCTATGCAAGCGCAGTTCTCCGAAAGTTTCCTGTTTATGTAACCGGGTGCGGTTATTTTCGGAACCAGGGCAGAAAGCGTCTTCAGGTTGCGCGCCTGGCCGGTTATAGCATGAAAAGTTTTTTTCTCTTTCGGCTTCAGTTTTGCGTTAACCAGGAGAAGGGCGGAGGGGGTCTTGCTTCGGGAAATCTGCCCTTTAGGGTAATGGAAAACGGCGTTTTTCAGGAAGCCAGCGGGATAAGAAAAATCCGTAGAGGCCCCGAAGACCGCCTGCGGGTCTACGATAGGGCGGATAAGCGCGGCTTTGCCTCCCTTTGAATCAAAACCTAAATAGAAATTGCCTCCGTCTATATGCACCACTTCCGGCCTGTCCGCCGGGTCCACGGCAAGCTTGTAAAAGGGAACGTTTTTATCAAGGTTCTCCACGTTCATCCAGGCCTCTATTGTGCGCCCGAGTTTCTTCAAGAAGAAGTTATTCGTGCCGAAAGGAATTATCTGCGGAAGGCCGTCCAGAACCTGCATGGAGATATCTTTTCGGGAGAGATTTTCGAGCGTAACCGTCCTGCTAAGCCCGGCGTATGCGTCGTTCGGTATATTGAAATATTCAACTCTTATTTTAATCCCCAGGGAAGGATTTTCTTCTTCTATCGCCAGGCAGCTTGGGGCAATGCTCATATAATTGGTTGTTTTGTATTCGAGGTTGGCAGGGCAATCCCGGAAAGGTTCGTAATAAACGGTTTTATTTGCCTTGGCCAGTTTGATGAAAGTGCGGAATCCCTGGGCAGGGACCATCTGCCATGCTTTGTTGGCGGGGAAGAACTCCAGTATGGCCTGGTCCTTGTCTTTTACTCCAAAGCTGCAGATGCACTGGGCGCGGTTAACATAGAATACCCACATGGGGATACCGTATTTTCCCGCTATCCCGGGGAAGAAGTTGGCAAACGGTTTTGCGTGATTGTAATCCTTGATAACGAAGCAGCCCTGTTTGTCCAGGTAATATTTTGTTTGCGGCTTGTAAATCATCTTGTCCATGTTGAAATAGTTAATAGTAGCATTGTACAGATTTTATCCGTTTTGTCAACTTAAAAGCCGCCTCTATCCTGTTGACTTTTAAAGTAAAAATGCTAAAATACTTTAGCAAAGGAGAAGAGATGTCCATAGATAAAGAAACTGTTCAGCATGTAGCGCATCTGGCGCGCATGGAACTTGAATCCGGGGAGCTGGAAAAACTCTCTTCCCAGCTTCAGGAGATACTGGTGTTTATCGACAAATTGAGCCTTTTGGATGTAAAGGAGGCGGAGCCCGCCAGCCACATTCTCCCTTTAAGCAATGTTTTACGCGAGGATTCTCCGAAAGAGTGTTTGACCCCGGAAGAGGCCTTGAGGAATGCCCCGGCCAAAGACGGGAATTTTTTCACTGTCCCCAAAATAATCGAATAAGATATGGAAGCTAACAGACTGACGGCACATGAATTGCTCGGAGCCTTAAAAGAAAAACGTCTTTCCCCCAAGGATATAGATGAAGCTATCTATGCCCGGATAGGGAAGATCGACAGCAAGGTAAGGGCCTACCCCAGGACCGGCAATTCCGGAAAAGAGGCGGACGAGAAGGCGGTTGGATGCGCGGGCCCGTTATGCGGGCTTCCGGTAACCGTAAAGGACAATATCTGCACTACGGGGCTGGCCACGGAATGCTGCTCCAGGATCCTTTCCGGGTTTTATCCCCCTTACGACGCTACGGTAATCGCAAAATTGAAATCTGCGGGAGCCAGGATCTTCCCGTGGAAAGCCAATATGGATGAGTTTGCCTTCGGTTCATCTACCGAGAATTCCTGTTTCGGCCCTACATGCAACCCATGGAATACGGCATTTGTGCCCGGGGGGTCTTCCGGAGGTTCTGCCGCTGCGGTAGCCGGAGACGAGGCGATCTGGGCCCTGGGTTCGGATACCGGAGGCTCGATAAGGCAGCCCGCTTCTTTTTGCGGAGTAGTCGGTTTAAAACCTACTTACGGCAGGGTTTCGCGTTTCGGGCTGGTCGCTTTTGCCTCCAGCCTTGATCAAATCGGTCCGATTACCAAGGATGTGGAGGATTCGGCAATCCTGACCGGGGCGATATCGGGTTACGATCCCAATGATTCGACTTCCGTCGATTATCCGGTCCCGGATTACACTAAATCGCTCGGCATGGATATAAAAGGGCTGAGAATAGGCATGCCTAAGGAATACTTCGTTGAAGGACTGGACGAGCAAGTCAAGCTGTCCGTTAAGGAGGCCGCCGGAAAACTGGAATCCCTGGGGGCGTGCTTGAAAGAGGTAAGCCTGCCGCATGCGCAATACGCGGTACCGGTTTATTATATTATTGCCACCGCTGAAGCCAGTTCTAACCTGGCCAGGTTCGATGGGGTAAAATACGGTTACCGGGCGCCTTCGGAAAGCCTTATGGATATGTATAAAAAAACGCGTTCTAAAGGATTTGGCGAAGAGGCAAAACGCAGGATAATCCTGGGAACATTTGCGCTTTCGCACGGTTATTATGACGCTTACTACCTGCGCGCCTTGAAGGTCCGCACTCTCATAAAAAAAGATTTTGATACGGCTTTCGGGGATTTCGACTGCATTATTGCCCCCACGTCGCCAACTCCGGCTTTCAGGATAGGGGAAAAGGCGTCGGACCCGCTTAAGATGTACCTCTCC
This sequence comes from Candidatus Omnitrophica bacterium UBA6249, assembly GCA_002441305.1. Lineage (GTDB taxonomy): Bacteria > Omnitrophota > Gorgyraeia > Gygaellales > Profunditerraquicolaceae > UBA6249. The sequence goes on along the minus strand of DJVT01000009.1, from coordinate 327,461 downwards.
GATATATATACCATATCTGTAAATTTGGCCGGTATTCCCGCGATTTCCATACCCTGCGGCTTTACCCGGGAAGGGCTGCCCGTAGGTCTGCAGGTAATGGCCAAGCCTTTTAACGAAGAGATGATTTTCAGGGTTGCTCACGCTTTCGAGCGGAATACGGAGTGGCATAAGGCCAGACCGCAATTATGAAATACCAGACGGTTATAGGATTAGAGGTGCACCTGCAGTTAAATACCAGGACCAAGGCTTTTTGTTCCTGTCCCACGGATTTCGGAAGGACTCCGAATTCATGCGTATGCCCTGTGTGCCTGGGGATGCCGGGCACTCTTCCGGTGTATAACAAAGAGGCCCTGGGCTATGCGATAAAAGTGGCGCTGGCCTTTTCATGCAAAATACAGGAGCGTACGAAATTCGACCGGAAAAATTATTTTTATCCTGATCTGCCGAAGAATTACCAGATTTCGCAGTATGACCTGCCTTTATCGCGCAATGGCCATCTGGATATATCGAGCGGAGGTAACGAAAAACGCATAGGCATCACCAGGATACACCTTGAGGAGGATGCCGGAAAACTAATCCATGGGGACAAGGAAAGCATGGTCGATTTTAACCGCGCGGGGGTGCCTTTGCTTGAGATCGTAAGCGAACCGGATTTAAACAGCCCGCAGGAGGCTTTCGATTACCTGACTAACCTCAAAAACGTAATAGAATATCTTGACGTCTCGGACTGCGATATGGAAAAAGGATCTTTGCGTTGTGACGCGAATATCTCGCTGCGCCCCGAAGGCTCCTCAGGGCTGGGAGTAAAAACAGAGCTTAAGAATATGAATTCGTTTAAAGGCGTAAAAGACGCTTTATCTTATGAAGTCGCCCGGCAGACCGGGTTGTTGGAGGCAGGGGAAAAACTGGCCCAGGAGACGAGGCTTTGGGATGCGGAAAAAGGGGTTACTTCTTCGATGCGCACAAAGGAAGAAGCGAATGACTACCGCTATTTTCCAGATCCCGACCTTTCTGTTTTTGTTATCGGACGGGAGACTGTTTCCCTGGCAGCTTCGCGTTTGCCGGAACTGCCCAAAGAAAAAGCCGGTCGTTTTATGCGCGACTACGGTATATCGGCTTATGAAGCGGGTATCCTTACCGCTTCCAGGAAGGGGGCGGATTTTTCCGAAGAATGCATAAAACTCTACCCCGAAAAAGACAAGAAATCCATGGTAAACTGGCTGATCGGCCCGTTATTGTCCGAGGCCAACGCGCGCAAGAGGAGCCTGCATGAGCTTAAGATCGACAAGGATGAACTGGTGAACCTCCTGGCCTTCGTGGATAACCAATCGATATCCCATCTTTCCGCCAAGTCCGTTTTGACCCAAATGATAGATTCCGGCAGGCCGGCTTCCGAGATTATCAAGGAAAACAATATGCTCCAGATATCCGATGCGGGGGAGCTCGAATCGATGGTCTGCCAAATCATCGCAGAAAACGAAAAGACGGTCAATAGCTTCAAATCCGGCAAGACAAACGCCCTGATGTTTTTGGTTGGGCAGGTAATGAAAAAAAGTTCGGGAAAAGCAAACCCCAAGATAGTAGGGGATTTAATCAGGAGAAAGATCGGCGATGCGTAAAAACACCCTCGTGTGTCTTTTGCTTGCCTGCATCCTCCTGGCCTGGGCCGGAGGCGCTTTTTCTTCCGGGAAGAAAAAAGACCGCGACGAGCTTTACCGCCAGGCCGGCTTATTCTCCGATTCTCTGGCAATCATACATGAGGATTACGTAGAGGATAAGACGCCGAAAGACCTGATTTACGGTGCTTTAAAGGGGATGCTTTCTTCGCTTGACGCGCACAGCCAATTCATGGACCCCGATACCTATAATGAGCTGAAGGTGGATACAGAGGGGAGATTCGGGGGAGTGGGAGTAGAGATAACCTTAAAAGACGGTTTATTGACGGTAATTACGCCTATTGAAGATACGCCTGCCTGGAAAGCCGGGATAAAAGCCAATGACCATATCGTAAAGATTGACGGAGAACTGACCAGGGAAATTACCTTGCCTGAAGCGGTAAAAAAGATGCGGGGCAGGCCGGGAGAGGCCATAAAACTTACCGTATTGAGGGATTCGGAAAAGAAGCTCCTGGAGTTCAAGATTGTCAGGGATGTGATCAGGGTTAAAGACGTGAAGTATTCCCTGTTCCTGGAAGACGGAATAGGATATATACGGCTTACCGAGTTCCGCGATAACACTCAGCGGGAATTCGATAACGCCCTTAATTCGCTGATGCGCAAGAAACCCAGCGGGTTGATCCTGGATTTGAGGAACAACCCCGGAGGCCTGCTGGACTCTGCGGTAAAGGTAGCCGGGAGATTTATTCCGTCCGGTAAAATGATCGCTTACACCAAGGGAAGAAAAAAAGACCAGGAGATGGAATTTATCTCCGACAGCAAGAACGCGGTCCTGGATTTGCCCCTGGTGGTCCTGGTCAACGGGGGGTCGGCTTCCGGAAGCGAGATAGTCGCCGGGGTCCTGCAGGATTATAAACGCGCGATACTTATCGGAGAAAAGACCTTTGGCAAGGGTTCGGTGCAAACGGTTATCCCTCTGGGAGACGGTTCGGCTTTACGCCTTACTACCGCTTATTATTTTACTCCTTCAGGCAAGGTAATCCACGAAAAAGGCATAGTTCCGGATATTATAGTTTCCACAGAACAGCCTTCGGTAGAAAGCAGGAAAGCCCCGGAGAAAATGCCGGGTTCGATTTTTGCTGCCGGCGCTTTCGATTACAAGGCTGACAGGCAGATATCGCGCGCTGTCGATACCCTGAAAACCATAGAATTATACAAACAATCAGACAGGAAATGAAGCTTCGCGCCAACCCGCTGTTTTACATCGCCCTTTTTCTGTTTTTCATAATATCCATCCTTGCCGTCGTGCGCTTTTTCCATAAGGATACGCCTTCCTCCAGGGCCCCTGCAAAAGGCCTGATTGCCGTTGTAATAGACGACTGGGGCTACAGCCTGAACAATATTCCCGTAGCCGAAGAGATAAAATACCCTTTGACCTGCGCAGTGCTGCCTAATTTAAAGAATTCATACGCGGCATCAAGCCGCCTGAAGGCGTCGGGTTTTGAGATAATACTGCACTTGCCTATGCAGCCAAGAGAGAAATACCGGCTTGAGAAAGATACAATCACCCTTAACGCGGATAAAAAAGAGTTGAAGCGCATACTTGACCAGGACCTTGCTTCCGTAGCCTTTGCCGAGGGGATATCGAATCACATGGGGTCGCTTGTTACGGAGGATTCCCGGGTGAGCGGGATGATCCTGGAAGAGGCAAAAAGCAGGGGGCTGTATTTTCTCGACAGCTACGTTACCGCTGATTCGGTTTGCCCCGTTTTGGCAAGACGGATAAATACGCGTTTTGCAAAAAGGGACGTATTCCTCGACAATAAGGATGATATGAATTATATCAGGTCCCAGGTGGCCAGGCTGGAGTCGCTGGCGGAAAAAAACGGCAAAGCCTTAGGCATAGGGCATGACCGCAAAAACACCCTGCTTGTTTTGAAAGAAGAGATGCCAAAGTTGGCAAAAAAAGGATATAAATTCGTGTTCGTTTCGGAGATTGCCAAATGATAGTTGTAGGGGTGGAAACGTCCTGCGATGAGACGGGGGTGGGGATAGTTAGAAACGGCAGGGCTATCCTGGCGAATACCGTTGTTTCCAGCTTGAAACTGCACAGCAGATACGGAGGAGTCATCCCGGAAATAGCTTCGCGCCTTCAACTGGAAAGTATAGCGGGGGTATACCTGGAGGCGATGAGAAGCGCGGGGGCCAAAGAGAAGGATATCGGCCTTATCGCGGTGACCAGGTCTCCCGGGCTGCCGGGTTCGCTGCTCGTGGGAAATGCGTTCGCAAAGGCGCTTGCGGCAGGCTTGAAAAAACCGCTTATCGGAATCGACCACGTGCACAGCCATATTTACGCAAATTTCCTCTGCCATGAAGGCATACGGTTTCCCTGCGTTGCCCTCGTTGTTTCCGGAGGGCACACCAGTATTTTTTATATGAAAGATTTCTCCGCCATAAAACTCCTTGGCCAAACCAGGGACGATGCCTGCGGGGAGGCATTCGATAAAGTGGCTAAAATTATGGGCCTGGGTTATCCGGGAGGCCCCTTGATAGAAAAACTTGCCTTGCGGGGCGACGGCAAAAAGATCCGTTTTTCGTGTTCCGGGGTAAAGGGGGAATTTGATTTCAGTTTCAGCGGGATCAAGACGGCGGTAATGTACCGCATGAAGAAGAAAACCCCCGCAGACGGTTACTCCCGTGCGGATATAGCAGCTTCTTTTCAGGACAGCGTTACCGGGGTGCTGGTCGAAAAATCGCTGTTTGCCTGTTCAAGGATGAAGTCAAAATACCTGCTGGTAGGAGGAGGTGTGGCGGCAAACAAATTCTTGCGGGATAAAATGTCCGCCGCAGCGCGCAAAGCGGGGGTGAATTGTTTTTTCCCGGAAAACGGATTATGCATGGATAACGGGGCTATGGTTGCCGGGCTTGCTTACCGTCTTTATAGAAAAACCGCAAAACCAAGGAGGGGTTGATGCCTACCGATCTTGAAATGATCGCGCGTTTGTCTCTGACTGTTATTTTAAGCGGATTGATCGGCCTGGAGCGCCAGGTGCACCGCCGGGATGCCGGCCTGCGTACGCACATCCTGGTGGCATTAGGCTCGTCTCTTATCATGTTGACATCACTGTATGTTTTTGATATATATAAAGACAAGGTCGCACTGGATCCGGCAAGGATCGCCGCAGGCGTGATCACGGGCATAGGCTTTTTGGGCGCCGGCACGATCATACGCGAACCGGAAAGAGTGAAAGGCCTGACTACTGCGGCAAGCTTATGGGTGGTTTCGGCGATCGGCTTGGCTGTAGGGGTTGGTTTCATCAAGGTATCCATATATACCACAGCGTTCGTTTTGCTGGTATTGCATTTATTGCGCTACATAGAAAACCGCATTCTAAATAACCCTAAACTTATCAAAAAGGAGGGGGCGCATGGCATTCAAAAAGAAGCTTGAAGAAAAGGTTCTGGATGTAGATGCCGAAATGCAGGGAAGCCTTTCTTTTAAGGACCCGGTAAATCTGCGCATCAACGGAAAGTTCGAAGGCAACCTGGATGTGCGCGGCAACCTGACTATCGGGGCGACCGCTTCCATTAAAGCGGATGTCGTGGGCGATAATATTATCGTCGGCGGACAGGTAAGGGGCAGGATCACCGCCAAGGAAAGGCTGACTCTTCTGCCGCAGGCAGTGGTCGAGGGGGATATCTATCCGGCCAAATTGAACATCGCCGAAGGGGCTGTTTTGGAAGGCAGGTGCTCCATGCTGCATGATTTTCTTAACCCGGAGCAGCTCGCCAGGTATCTCGAGGTAGAGCTCAATTCGGTAATGGAATGGGCTAATTCGGGAAGGGTGCCGGGCAACAAAGACGGGGACGAGTGGAAATTCGAAAGAAAGGCGATCGACAACTGGGTCGCTTCAGGTAAAATAGGAAAATAAGAATGTCCGAAGAAAAACTGCTTACGGTACGCGACGTGGCTTCCTTGCTCGGCGTTTTTGAAAAAGACGTGCTTGACCTGGCGCAAAAAGGGGCTATTCCCGCTTATAAAATAGGGGGGGTTTACCTCAGGTTCAGGCAGGACCAGGTGGAGGCATACAAAAAAACCCTTCATGCGCAGAGCGGCAGCCAGCCCAGGGAGAAAGGGGTATTCCTGGACAAGCTTCGCGACTTCTTTTATTTCAACGATTTTTATATCCTGGCCGGGGTTTTAATCTTTTTACTCGGTTTTTTCATCTACCGGGGCCTGTAAATGCCGGCAAAAAAAGGTTTCTGCGATTTGGGTTTTGCAAAACTCGACACGGACAGGAAAAGGCGCAAGGGATTGGCTGAGGTAATCTTCTGCCCCGGTAAAGAAAGGCGTTATCTCGAGAAAATCGCCGTAAAGACAGTCGAATTAAAGCAAGACCTCATCCTGACGAAATTAGACAAAGATTCCTTCCTGTTTCTTAAGAAATCCCTTCCCGCGTTAAAATATGATTCTCTGGCAAAAATAGGGTATTTGACCGCCGGGCCGGGAAAGAGCCTCAAAGGAAAAGTCCTGGTTATTTCTGCAGGTACCAGCGACATACCGATAGCGGAAGAAGCGGCGGTAACCCTGCGCATAACGGGCAACCGGGTGGAGAAGCTTTACGACGTCGGAGTTGCGGGGGTGCACCGGCTGATCAGGCACCTGCCCAAATTAAGGAAGGCAAAAGTAATAATAGTCGTTGCCGGTATGGAGGGAGCCCTTGCCAGCCTGGTAAGCGGATTGGTAAAGGTGCCTATTATTGCGGTTCCTACCAGCTGCGGATACGGCTCCAGTTTTTCCGGGCTTGCCGCCCTGCTTTCCATGTTGAACGGCTGTTCTCCCGGGGTTACTGTTGTCAATATAGATAATGGATTCGGTGCCGGTTATTTCGCCGGCTTAATAAACGGAAGGTAAGATTATGCCCCTTTCTGGGCTGGATATCTACAAGTTGCTGCCAAAGACCAATTGCCGCCGCTGCGGCTTATCCACCTGCCTGGCTTTTGCCATGCAGCTGGCCAAGAAAACAATGAGCGCGGACAAATGCCCGTTTATTTCCGAGCAGACCAAAAAACTGCTCGAGGAGCAATCCCAGCCCGCAATCAGGACTCTTATCCTGGGAGAGGGAAAAGACAGGTTCGAGGCGGGGGGAGAGACGGTAATGTTCAGGCACGAAGAGAAATTCCGCAATCCATGCGGGATAGGCTTTGTCATAGAAGACAGCCTGTCCGACGAGGAGATTGCATCGCGCGTAAAAAAAATAAATTCATTGAAGTTCGAACGCGTAGGGCAGGTTCTGGATGTAAACATGGTGGCCGTAAGACAGAACTCGGACCAAAAAAGATTTGTCAGGGCTACGGAAATAGTGATGGATTCCACCGGATTGCCGGTTGTGCTGATGGGCTCTTCTCCTGCGTCCCTGAGGCAGGCGGCATCCGCAGCCTCGGAGCGCAAGCCCCTGCTGTATTGCGCGACAAAGGACAACTTTACGCAAATCGCATCCATAGCAAAAGATTTCCGGCTTCCCGTAGTGGTCTCTGCCCCAAGCCTGGACGAGCTGTCTTATGTAACAAAAGAGCTTGTCTCCCTGGGGGTAGATGCGCTTCTTTTGGATACGGGGAGAAAACCTTTAAGCGAAAAGATATGGGATGCTACCCAGATCCGCAGGCAGGCTTTGAAAAAAGCTAATCGCGCGCTGGGGTATCCCGAATTCGTAATGGCGGAAAATGACGACCCTTACGAAGAAGCCGCCGAAGCGGCGGTACATATAACCAAATATGCAAGCGTGATAATTCTCAAGGGAATACAATCCTGGGAGGCCCTTTCGGTACTGACCCTGAGGCAGAATATATATACCGATCCGCAAAAACCCCTGCAGATCGAACCCAGGCTTTATCCGGTAGGGGAGGCGGGAGAAAATTCTCCGGTTCTGGTGACAACTAATTTTTCTTTGACTTACTATACGGTGCTGGGGGAGGTCGAAGCAAGCAAAATACCTTCGTATATCATAAGCGTGGATACCGAAGGGATGTCCGTGCTCACGGCCTGGGCGGCGGAAAAATTCACTGCGCAGGCCATTTCCGATTCACTGGAAAATTCCGGAATCAAGAAGATGATAAAACATAAAAACCTGATTATCCCGGGTTATGTTGCCGTCTTAAGCGGAGAGCTGGAGGAAAAAAGCGGTTTCAAGGTGATTGTCGGCCCCAAGGAAGCCGCAGGAATCTCCTCTTTTTTGAAGAACTTGAACTAAAATGCAAAAAATGAAGATTACTTTTTATCCCGCGAACAAATCCACATCGGTAGAAAAAGGCGCGAGCATACTTTCTGCCGCCTTGTCCGCAGGCATCCCGCTTAACGCTTCCTGCGGAGGGGACGGCGTATGCGGCAAATGCAGGGTTATCCTTAAAAAAGGGGAAGTGTTTTCGAAGGCCAGCAGCTTACTGACAGAGGAGGAAAAAAACAAAGGGGTCTATTTGGCCTGCCTTACCTCTGTTATGAGCGATGCGGAAGTGGAGATACCTTCTGCCTCGGGTTTCCCCTCCAAGGATGATATCTATTTCGAGCCGGAAATAAGAGACGAAACGCAGGGCAGGCCTATCGCCGCCGAATCTTTTATCAGAAAAGTCTACCTGGAACAAGGTCTGATCGAAGAGCTGCACAAAGCCCTGGCCGACGAAAAAAAGGTAAGCGGGATACCGCAGATACTCTCCAAAGAGACAACCATTACTTTAGCCGTAACAAAAGATAAGGCGGAGGTCATACGCACGGAACCCGGGGATTCAAGATCGAGAAATTACGGGTTTGCTTTCGATATAGGCACGACTACGGTTTGCGGACGCCTGGTTGATTTAAATTCCGGAAAGACCGCATGTTCCGGAAGCTCTTACAATATGCAGGTTTCTTTAGGCTCGGATATAATAACGCGCATAGTTTTTGCAGGCAAGGGGGAGGGTTTAAGGATCCTTCATGAATCCATCTGCGGGACGGTCAACCGGATAATCCGGGGATTGGCCGATAGGGGGGGGATAAACCTCGAGGACGTTTCTTGCATTGTGTGCTCCGGCAATACCACAATGATCCATTTTCTCCTGAACAAGGATCCCTCGAAGATACGCAAGGAACCTTGCCTGGAGCCGTCAGGGTTGCCTTTTTTCTCAAAAGCCGGGGAATCGGGAATAACGATAGGCTCCAACGGATTGCTCGTGTGCCTGCCGGGCGTATCCGGGTATCTGGGAGGGGACGCCGTTTCCGGCGTGCTTTCCTGCGCCATGTACCGGGAAAATGCCTTGTGTGCGCTGGTAGATATAGGGACTAACGGAGAGATCATTCTTGGGAACAGGGATTTCTTGGTCGGCTGCGCGGCTTCCGCAGGGCCGGCCTTCGAAGGAAGCGGATTATCATGCGGAATGCGCGCGGAAGACGGAGCGATAGAAAGTGTTTCCGTAAATAAGAATGATTTGAATGTTTCGTATTCCGTTATCGGGAAAGGGAGCCCTAAGGGCATCTGCGGATCGGGGTATATCAGCCTTCTGGCTTCCATGCTTGATTCAGGGCTGATAGATAAGAACGGCAGGATAAAGGCGGAAGGCAGCCGTATCCGTCCCGGGGATGCGGGGAAGGAGTTTGTCATTTGTTTAAAGGAGGAAACAGGGGCCGATATTTTTATCAGCGAGGCGGATATAGACAACCTTAAGCGTTCCAAGGCGGCAATATATTCGGCTGCTGCGATACTGGCCCGGCATCTTGATTTGAATCTTGCGGATGTTTCAAAGTTTTTTGTTTCCGGAGGCTTCGGCTCTTCGCTCGATATAGAAAAAGCCGTCAGCATAGGATTGCTCCCGGATGTGGAAAAAGAGCGCTTTGTATTTATAGGCAATTCATCTTTATCCGGGGCTACCCGGGCGCTTCTTTCCTCCTGCGAGATGTGCGAGGCCCGCGCCATTGCCTCCAGGATAACTTATTTCGACCTTTCTTCCGATCCGGAATATATGGATGAATACGGGCAGGCATTGTTTTTTCCGCATACGGATCTATCGAGGTTCTCCGGAAAGAGCCGTCATGATAAGCCGAAAGGGGAAGAGCAGCATGGAAATTGAAGAGATCCTTGAAAAATGGAGCGGAGGGGTTTATTCCGTTTCTATCGGCGCCTGCGCGGAAGACGGAGGATCCCGGAAGAATACGGTAAGGATCGGGGGGCAAAAGTCGCTTCCCTTGCTGTTTAAAGAAGGGGACATACCCAATCGTCCGGTAATCGCCTTCGAAATCTGGGATATCCCGCCGCAGGATTGGCCCGAGGGGCTTGTTTCCTCTTACGGAAAGGCGCCGGAAGACCCGCTCATATGGGCGCAAATGTGCGTGAAAGATTTCGGCGCCCGGCTTTTATGCCTGAGGCTGCAGGGGGCGCATCCGGATTGCGGGGATAAAAGCCCCGAAGAATGCGCCCGTTTCGTTTCTTCGCTTTTAGAAAAAGTGAGCGTCCCCTTGATTATCATCGGGAGCGGCGACGACGCAAAGGATAATCTCGTCATGCCTGCCTGTTCGGAAGCGGCAAAGAGCGAACGTTGTCTTTTGGGATGCGCGACACAGGAAAACTATAAAACTTTGGCGGCAAGCGCCCTGGCGGACGGGCATTCCATTATTGCCGAGAGCCCGATAGACATAAATATTGCCAAACAATTGAATATACTGATTTCGGATATGGGGTTTGCCCTGGACAGGATCGTCATAAATCCTACTATAGGGGCTTTGGGATACGGCCTTGAATATGCCTATTCCATTATGGAAAGAGGCAGGATCGCCGCTTTATCCGGGGACAAGACTCTTTCTTCCCCGTTTATTTGTTTTACCGGACAGGAAAGCTGGAAAGCCAAGGAAGCCAAGGGGGGAGATAAACAAGGGGTAATCTGGGAGATAATCACCGCCTCAAGCCTTATCCAGGCCGGGGCGGACATCCTGGTTATGCGCCATCCCGAGGCGGCAAAAAGGGTGTTCGGGCATATCTCCGTGCTTTTCGGGGGAAATAACTCGGACCACTAAAGGAGACGTTATGTTTATTATAGGCGAGCTGATCAACGGAATGTATGCAAACATAAGGGAAGCGATCAAAGAACGCGATAAAAAAGAAATACAGAAATGTGCCCTGGATCAGATCGCCTGCGGTGCCGACGCCCTGGATGTAAACTGCGGGCCGCTTTCCAAAAAACCGCGGGAGGATATGCCCTGGCTGGTGGAAACCATCCAGGAGGTAACGGATAAAATCCTCTGCCTCGATTCGAGCAATGCCGGCGTAATCGAAGAGGGTTTGAAAGCCGCCAAGAACGGCGTAATTATAAATTCCACTACGGCGGACAAAGAAAAGCTGGACATAACGGTGCCTCTTGCGGTACAATACAAAACTTGGCTGATCGGCATAACTATCGATAAAGGCGGGATCCCTCAGAATAAGGACAGGCGTCTTGAGATGGCCGCGGCGATCGTCGCGGATTGCCAGGAAAAAGGCCTGCCCGAGGAGCGGCTTTATCTGGATCCAATCGTCCTTCCGGTAAATGTGGCCCAGGCCCAGATGAAGGATATACTTGATTCTATCGCGGAGTTCAAGCTTATTTCCCCGGGGATAAGGACCACCGTCGGGTTAAGCAATGTTTCCCAGGGGAGCCGTCAGCGGAATCTGATCAACAGGACTTTTTTGACCATGGCGGTTGCATACGGCCTGGATTCTGCTATACTTGATCCTAAGGATAGCGCCCTTATGGATGCCTTGATCACTGCGGAACTTATCCTGAATAAGAATATTTATTGCGATTCTTACCTGGATGCCTACAGAAAAAAATAAGCCTTTTATGGCGGAGTAGCTCAGCCTGATAGAGCACGCGGCTCATACCCGCTTGGTCGGTGGTTTAAATCCACTCTCCGCCACCATTACAAAACAGCCCGGTATTTTACATGCCGGGCTGTTTTTTAGCTTTTAAGAATTTCTTTCTGCAGTTTTATAATCGTAAAGAGAGTTACGCAGAAAACCCCGGCTTCGGTGAGTACTGTAGCCAGGGCCGCGCCACGGTAAGAAAATCTTTCTATGAGTAGGAATATCAGCGGAGAGCCTATAAGGGCGGCAGCCACATGGATGCGGGCGTAAAAATCGGGTTTTCCCGCCACGAGAAGGAACTGCACCCTGAAGGCGTTTGCCCCCACGAAGAATACGGCGATAAGCAGCAGCCTTAAGGTAATTACCGCTTCCATATCGGCATTTCCGCAGATAAGCCGGATTATCCAGGGGGAGAGGAAATAGGCTATCGGAAGACTGACCACAAAACCGGAAGTTATCCCAAGCTGTATCCTTTTCATTATTGCCAGGGCCCGTTTCCTGTTGCGGGCGAACACCTTGCTGATCCTGGGGAATACCGCGCGGGAGAATGAATCCATAGGAAAACTCTGGATGAAATTCGCTATCCTTTCGGCAAGCGAAAAATACCCGGTGATGGCGTTATTCGTAAGCAGCCCTACCGCGAAAGTACGGGTAGTGGTATAGGCGTTTATGGAAACCGTGGATATGAAAATATTCCATCCGGTTCTCAATTCGTTTCTTATATCCTTGTACCTTTGCACCACGAATTCCACGTTGAACCGGCTGAAGGCTATATAAAGGCCCCATACCCCGCTCACCAGGCAAAACAAAGAATTGAATGCCGGCAAAAGGATAAAATCCCGCGGGCTTTTTATGAAGAAAAAAACGCAGAGGGCGAAAATTATCCCCCCCACAACGTTGATCAGGGTAATGTATTCCATTTTTTCCTTGCCCTGGAAAAACCATACCGGAAACAGCGTATTTCCCACCACCGCGCCATAACTCAACATATAAACCTGCCAGTCGCATTTGAATTTCGGCACGAAATGGAGGATCGCGCACAAGAGAAGGAAACAGGCCCCGGCAAGCAGTAGTTTTACTGTCATTACCGAGGAGAATATGGCGCTTGTTTGTTCCGGGGAGTCCTTGCTGATGGATATTTTTCTTGTAGCGGAGAGGCTGAATCCGTAATCTGTGATGATCAGGAAATACTGGATAAGGCTTTGGGCAAATGCGATCAGCCCGAATTTGCCTATCCCGATCACCCTGATCAGGTACGGGAGTACGGCCAGCGGCAAAAGATAATTTACCCCCTGCAGGGTAGTGAGGGAGAGGAAATTCTTGAATACAATTTTTCTTTCGCTATGGGTTACGATACGCCCGCTCATTTTCAATAATTTACACTTGCCTCATCAAAAAGTCAACTTTAAACTTAGATAGTCCATATTTTGGTAAACACGCCTTGTTTTTTATGGTAAAATAAAAACTATGAAAGAGCTGGAGGAGGCTATAAAAAAACGTTCGCTGGTAAAACGCGGGGATAAGGTGCTTTTGGGGGTATCCGGGGGGCCTGATTCGATGGCGCTGCTCCTTTCTTTTGCCGCGTTGAAGAAAAAAATGGGGCTTGTCCTATACGTAGCGCATGTAGACCATAACTTGCGCCGCGATTCGGGCAAGGATGCCGCTTTTGTGGAATCCTGGGCGAAAAAGCTCGGCATTCCTTTTACCTGCCTGAAGCTTAGCTGGCGGGCAGGCAAAAAGAAAGGCTCTCTTGAAGAAGCCTGCAGGAACGCCAGGATGGACTTTTTTATCCGCACTGCCCTGAAGCTTAAAGCAGGGAAGGTGGCCCTGGGGCATAACCTTGACGACCAGGCGGAAACAGTCTTAATGCGCCTGTTGAGAGGGGCGGGTTTATCGGGCCTCTCCGGGATAGCGTTTAAACGCACCATCCGCGGAGTGACCTTTATCCGTCCGTTCCTGGCGGTCAGCCGTAAGAGAATAGAAGCTTTCTTAAAGAGAAGGAATATTTCGCCCCGCATCGATTCCACCAACCTGGAAGATGTTTTCATGCGCAACAGGATCAGGCACAGACTCATCCCGCTGTTGAAAAAAGAATACAACCGGAATATTTCCGGGGTGTTGTCAAGCCTGGCGGAAAACGCCTCCTCTGATTACGACTACCTCGAACGGGCTGCCGCGCAGGCCGCAAAAGGAGGGAAGCTGGCATTCGATACCAAAAAGCTGATGCGCATGCACCCTTCGATCCTGCGCATGAATATGAGGCAGTGCATAGCCCGTTTGAAAGGAGACACGCGCAGGATAACCTTCCGGCATATCATGGAACTGGAAGATTTGGTCACAAGCCGCCCGCCCGGTTCGATAGTGGATCTCCCCCAGGGGGTATCCGCGCGGAAAAATGCGTCATCCATCCGTTTCTATAAGCGTTAAATCCATAAAATACTTGATTTTACATACGTTTGAATATATAATATTTTCTTCCAACTCCACCAAACGCAGCATAAGCCGGAGAAACTGATGCCAATACAAAATAAATCAAAGCAAAAAAAAGGCAATTTGTTCAAGCGCTCGCCTTTCGGGTGGCTTTTAATAATATTTTTGTTTGTTATGCTTGCAAACAGCCTTACCAATATGCCGGTAAACGGTATCCCGAAAGAAATATCATACAGCCAATTCTTCCGCACTATAAGGGATAATCCGGACAGGATCAAATCCGCGACAAAAACCGAGACCGTGCTGCAGGGTGAGTTTTCGGATAATTCCAGGTTTTTCGTGAACCTCCCGGACAATGACCCGGAAATGCTTTCCCTGATGCGCCAGAACCTGAAAAATTTCGAGGTCAAGCCGGCGCGCACCTTCTGGGTTTCTTTGCTTTTCAACCTGGGGCCCATACTGCTTCTTATATTTTTCTGGTGGATGATGGCCGCCCGGGGAGAACAGCTTGGCAGCAGGATTATGAGTTTCGGGAAGGTGAAATCAAAGATCCAGTCCAATAACGAGAAGGCCACCTTTGAGGACGTCGCCGGAGTGGATGAAGCAAAAGAGGAATTGCGGGAAGTAATCGAATTCCTGAAAGACCCGAAGAAGTTCCAAAGGCTGGGCGGTAAAATACCGAAAGGAGTGCTTCTGGTCGGCCCTCCGGGATGCGGAAAAACCCTGATCGCCCGCGCGGTAGCGGGAGAAGCGGGCGTCCCGTTCTTCAGTATATCCGGTTCGGATTTCGTGGAGATGTTTGTTGGGGTTGGGGCAAGCAGGGTAAGAGACCTTTTCGAGCAAGGACGCAAGGCGGGAAAGGTCGAAGGCAAAGGCGCGATCATTTTTATCGATGAGATAGATGCGGTAGGCCGCCTGCGTTTTTCCGGGATAGGAGGGGGCAACGACGAAAGGGAACAAACTTTAAATCAGCTGCTGGTAGAAATGGATGGTTTCGATGCCCAGCAGGGGTTGATACTCATTGCCGCCACCAACCGCCCGGACACTCTTGATCCGGCGCTGCTGCGCCCTGGCCGTTTCGACCGCAATATAATCATCAACCTGCCTGACATAAAAGGCCGGGAAGAGATACTGAAGGTGCATACCCGCAAGATCAAGCTTTCGCCTTCGGTTGACCTTAAGTCCGTAGCAAGCCAAACCCCGGGATTTTCCGGGGCCGACCTGGCCAACCTTTGCAATGAGGCCGCGCTTATGGCAGCACGCAGCAATAAAGAAGCGGTAGAGGAATCCGACCTGGATAAATCCGTAGAACGGGTTTTGATGGGCCCGGAGAAAAAGAGCCATATTATTTCCAAGAAAGAAAAGGAGATTACCTCCCTGCATGAATCCGGGCACGCATTGCTTTCCCTGCTCCTGCCTGAAGTCAACCCGCTGAAGAAGGTTTCCATAATACCCCGCGGGCTGGCGGGAGGATATACTTTTACGCCTCCCCTGGAGGACCGCCATTATTGGACTAGGAGAGAGCTCCTGGCGGAAATCACCATGATGCTCGGGGGCAGGGCATCGGAACAGATAAACCTGAATGAAGTCACTACCGGAGCCCAAAATGACCTTGAGGTCGCTACGGCCATGGCAAGGCGCATGGTCATGCAGTTCGGAATGTCCGAAAAGCTCGGCAACCTTACCCTGGGCAAAAGGGAAGGGCTTGTTTTCCTCGGGCGGGACATGATGGAAGAGAGGAACTACAGCGAACAAACTGCCAGGCTGATAGACGAAGAAGTAAAGGTGATTATCGACGATGCCTATAACAAGTCCTTGAGCCTGTTAAGGGCCAACCAGGATAAATTAAAGTTACTTTCCAATACCCTGCTGGAAAAAGAAGTCTTGAGCGGAGAAGAAGTAAAGCGCATCCTCGGTATAGAAAAGAAAGATTTAAGCTGAGATAAAAATGAGAATTATGGATTTTAACGGCAGCGGCGAAGCCGAAAAAATCATGCGCAATATCGGTGTCGATCCCTACGGGGCGAATATCATGCTCGCTAAAGCCGGCACCTTCCTGGTACAGCCTGACCCCTTGCCTTGTATCGCAGCCAATATTTTAAAACAAGAAATGCTTTCCCTGGGAGGGGATGTCGCCGTGCCCAGAAGGGCGCTTTGCGGCGGAAAGAAGAAAACAGACTGCCTGATTATCGGCCGGCATGACCAACTGAGCTTGCTGACGAAAAAATTAAAGGCACAGCCTTTCGGCCTGCATAGCTTGGGAGAAGATATCGAAAAAGGGATCGCCGGTTATGCAAAAAGAGGGTTTGTCGTCCCTTTAAGAAAATGTTCTTTGGACTTGCGGACAAATACGCTCCTGATGGGGATTATAAATCTCACTTCCGATTCCTTCAGCGGAGACGGTCTTTACGGTAGAGGGAGCGCCCCCTCACCCGAGGATGTGCTCAAAAAGGCAGAAGGCATGATTGAAGACGGAGCGGATATTATCGATTTGGGAGGGGAGTCCACCAGGCCAGGTTCAAGAGGCGTCCCCCTTAAGGAAGAACTCTCGCGCGTCATTCCCGCGGTAAAGAAGCTGGCGAAGAGGATAAAGGCCCCCGTATCGATAGATACCTCGAAGCCGGAAGTCGCCGGCGCCGCCCTGGAAGCAGGGGCGCAGATAGTAAACGATGTTTCCTGTTTCAGGGACAGCCGTATGCCCGGGGTGGTCGCCAGGAACAAGGCGGCAGTTGTGATAATGCATACGCGGGGCACCCCACATAACATGCAGAAAATGACCGGCTACCGCATGCTGATCAGGGATATCTCCAGAAAGCTGGAAGAAGCAGTAGCTCGGGCAGAAGATTCCGGGGTATCCCCGGAAAGAATAATTATAGACCCCGGTCTGGGTTTTGCCAAAAATACCGCCCAGAACCTGGAAATAATAAACAGGCTGGCGGAGTTCAGGGTTTTGGGGAAACCCATACTTATAGGACCCTGCAGGAAGGCTTTTATCGGGGAGACCCTTAAAGCGCCTCCGGGAGAAAGGGTAATCGGAACAGCGGTATCTTCGGTAATAGGGTCTTTGAACGGGGCCGACATAATAAGGGCCCATGACGTTAAAGAAGTGAAGCAGGCCCTGGAGATGAGCCGGGCCTTGAAAGGCAGCTATGCATAGTTTATTCCCGTACTGGAAACCGGTAATCGAAGTAATCATCCTATGGTTTTTTATATACCATATTATCCTGTTTTTTGCCGGCACAAGAAGCCTCCAGGTTATCCGCGGGCTGATCGTGCTCCTGCTGGTATTCCTGGTTTCCCAGAGGTTTGATTTTATAGTACTGGACTGGCTGTTAAAGAAACTGTTTGGCATATCCGTCATCGCGATATTGATCATTTTTCATCCTGAGATAAGGCAGGGCCTTGCCCAGCTGGGAAAACGCAATATTTTCAGGAATATGGTAAGGGATGAAAACCCGGATTCCTTCGTTAAACAAATCGTTGAAGCTTCGGAAAAGCTGGCGGAAAACAAGATCGGTGGGCTGATCGCCATCGAAAAAAATGATTCCCTCGCTTCCTATATCCAAAGCGGGGAAACGGTAGACGCGCGCGTTTCCGCCGACTTGATACAAGCGATCTTCACCCCGAACAACCCTCTCCATGACGGGGCCCTGGTCGTGCAGCACGGAAGAATATCCGCAGCGGGATGCATATTCCCGCTGGTGATAAGCCAGGAGTTAAACCGCGTTTTCGGCACGCGCCATCGCGCGGCCCTCAGCTTAAGCGAAGAGACCGACGCCATATTGATAGTCGTCTCCGAAGAAAGGAGGGATATATCCGTAGTGTACCGCAGAAAATTCTACAGGGACCTTGGAGGGCAGGAACTGGAAGCGAAAATCAAGGAATTAATCAGGACGAAAAAAGATGAATAAAAATAAGCAGAATATCTTTTCCCGCTTCATGCACCTGTTTACGAATCACCCCTGGTTAAAGCTGATCGCGCTTGCATTAGCGATAGCCTTATGGTTTTATGTAAAAGGGGAAAAATCCTGATATGCCTAAGCTAGGAGTAAATATAGACCATGTGGCCACTCTGCGCCAGGCCCGCATGGGAAGACTGCCCGATCCTTTGCAGGCTGCGCGGATATGCGAAGAAGCGGGAGCGGACAGCATAGTTGCCCACCTGCGGGAAGACCGCAGGCATATACAGGACAGCGACGTGCGGGCATTGCGCAAAGGCATAAAAACATTATTCAACCTCGAGATGTCGATATCGGAAGAGATAGTGCGGATCGCCTGCAGGGTCAAGCCTTACCAGGCTACCCTTGTGCCGGAAAAAAGGAAAGAACTTACCACGGAAGGCGGCCTGAACGTAGCGGATAACCTGAAGAATATTTCTTCGGTTGTACGCAGGCTCGAGAATTCCGGCATATGCGTCAGCCTGTTCATCGATCCGGTCAAGAAACAGATAGATTACGCGCGCAAGGCGGGAGCCCGGATAATCGAATTGCATACCGGAGGCTACGCTGGAGCATCCGCCCCCGCGAAAAAGAAAAGGATGCTGGGTGAATTGCGCCGTGCCGTTTGTTACGCCCGCGCCTTGGGAATTACAGTCAATGCCGGCCACGGGCTCGATTACGCAAACGCCGGCGAAGTGGCATGTATAGAGGGGATAAACGAGCTCAACATAGGCTATTCGATTATTTGCGAATCGTTGTATTCCGGCCTGCATAATGCAGTAAGTCATATGAAACGGCTGATTAAATGATGTTTACGGGCACGGGAGTCGATATAACCGAAGTAAGAAGGATCCGCAGCGCGGTACAAAAATGGGGAGACGATTTTCTAAACAGGGTCTTTACCGGCAAGGAGATCGAAAACGCCAAAAAAAGAAGTTCTTTTTTTCAACACCTGGCCGGAAGGTTTGCGGCAAAAGAAGCTGTTTTTAAAGCCATAGGAGAGCCTTCATTATCCTGGCAGGATATACAAATTGAAAATGACGGAACAGGCAAACCGGTTTGCATGTTCCTGGACGGGAAGATAAGGAATATATCCGTACAGATATCGATTTCGCATGTCAAAACTTATGCGGTTGCCAGCGCGCTTGTCACTGAGAAAGAAAAACTCCCATAAGGGGGATTACGGCCATATCCTTGTGCTCGCCGGTTCGCGCAGGTATTCGGGAGCGGCCCTGCTTTGCGCGGAATCAGCCTTGCGTTCGGGAGCGGGAATGGTTACGCTGGGGCTTCCAGAAAGCGTGCACCGGGCGCTGATCGGGAAGAAAATAAAAGAACTGATCAGCGTGCCTTTTCCGGAGAACAAGGACGGGGCTTTCAGCGCAAAGGCATTCTCCGCGGTGCGGGAGTTCATGAAACAGGCGGATGTGCTTATCATCGGACCGGGGATGGGGTCGGATAATTCAACGCGCGCGCTGGCAAGAAAGATTGTAGCTGCCGTGCAAAAACCTCAGGTGGTCGACGCCGATGCGCTCAATGCCCTGGCGGGATTTACGGGCATACTTAAGAACCACCGGGGAGAAATTATCCTTACTCCCCACGAAAAAGAAATGTCCAGGCTCTTTGACATAAATATCCGCCTCGTAAAGAATAATAGGAAATTGGTTGCTAAAAAGTGCGCTAAATATTATAATAGTATAATTGTGCTCAAAGGGCACTGTAGTGTCGTGACCGATGGAGATAAAAATTTTTACCTGAACCATACGGGTAATCCCGGCATGGCTACTGCCGGAAGCGGCGATGTTTTAAGCGGGATCACCGGGGCGTTTCTCGCCCAGGGGTTAAGCGCTTTCCAGTCCGCTAAATACGCTACATATATTCATGGATTGGCCGGAGATTTGGCGGAAGATAAAAAGACCCAGCTGGGTTTGATTGCCTCCGACATCATCGACATGATTCCGGGCGCCTTGAAAAAAAGCATGTGATGCCGGCGTAGCTCAGTTGGTAGAGCAATTGTTTTGTAAACAATGGGTCGGGGGTTCAAATCCTCTCGCCGGCTTTTTTACAAGATAAAGGGCAGGTACCCAAGCGGCCAAAGGGGACAGACTGTAAATCTGTTGCACCTGTGCTTCAGAGGTTCGAATCCTCTCCTGCCCATATTCTTTCCGTTTTTTCGGACAAGAAGGGTAAAAATCCGCGGGAGTAGTTCAGTGGTAGAACAATAGCCTTCCAAGCTATATATGGGGGTTCGATTCCCCTCTCCCGCTAAATAAACCTGGTTATGATACCGGCTGGAAAAGAAGAAAATAAGGTTCCCTTGGACATCCTGGATAACTGCGGGGTAATGCTTATTTACCTTAACGCAGAGCAGGATATCGTTTTCTGCAATAAAAAAACCGAGAGGATCACGGGGTCAAAAAGCGAAGATATCGCCGGCGGGGACTGGAGAAAGATATTGTTCCGCGGGAACGGCGGGCTGATCAAACAGGAGATGTTCAAGGCCGTCCTGGACGAATGCGTAAGGCATAAGCGCGAAAAGGATTTTGAAGGGATAATCCTGGACGGCAGCGGAAAAGAAAGGATAATCTCCTGGAATTTTTCTCCGGTCGTTTCCGAAGACGGCAGAGTGAAAGGGAGCCTGCTTACCGGGCATGACGTCACCAGGATCAGGGAAGCGGCAAATTCCGTAAAAAGCATCGACAGCACGCTAAAGAACATCTTTTTCAGTCTCAAGGATTACGCCTTATACGTAACGAACCTGGAAGGGAATATAACTTATTTCAGCACTGGTTCGGAAGTCATGCTCGGCTGGAAAAAGAAAGATGTAATTTTCAGGCATGTGGATATACTACACGGGGGTTCCGGGCAGATGGAAGGCTTTAGTTCGATCCTGGAAGAAATCGGCCTTTCCGGAAGGTATGAAAAAGAGGCGGCGCTCAGCCCGAAAACAGGCAAGCTTATCCCCGTGGTCCTAACAGTAAACAAGTTCTTTGACTCGGAAAAGAAGCATTCCGGCTATATCTTCGTGGCAAAGGATATCACCGAACGCAGGCATCTGGAATACCAGGCTTTCCAGTCGGAGAAAATGGCCGCTTTGGGATTACTCTCGGCGGGAATGGCGCATGAAATCAACAATCCACTCCTGGTCATCCTGGGGCGCTGCGAACTGCTGGCGAAAGAGAGGCTCGGGAGAAAGGAACGGGAAAACCTGGGCCTGATAAGTTCACAGGCTGAACGCATACAAAAGCTCGTGGACAGGATATTGAAGTTTTCCCAGAAATCCAAACAGGTTTTTGAGCCGGTCAACATAAACGAAGCGATAGAATTCATAATCCCTTTCGCCCGGTACAGTAACCTGCCGGATACCAGGGTAGACCTGGTGAAGGATTTTGAAGAAGGCCTTCCTCCGGTAAGAGGAGACTTGCATCAGCTCCAGGAGGTATTCCTGAACCTTTTGATAAATGCCTACCAGTCCATATCCAAAAACGGCAAGATTGAAATAACCACCCGCAGGGGAAACGGCGGCTTTGCCACGGTCACGGTAAAGGATACGGGGTCAGGCATTCCTCCCGAGCATTTGAAGGATATATTTATGCCGTTTTTCTCTACCAAAACGGAAGGGAAGGGTTTGGGGCTCTCAATATGTTATAATATTGTAAAGGACCATAACGGGCGTATCGGGCTGGAGAGCCGCCCCGGTGAAGGGTCCGTATTTACTATCGAATTGCCCTTTATTTAAAAAAGGAGCTCTTATGCTTTATAAGGTATTGGTTGTCGATGACGAAACTCCGGTAAGAGATCTTTTGAATGACCTGCTTAAAAGAGAGGATTGCGGGGTAACTACCTGCGCAAGCGGTGAGGCGGCACTGGAGGAACTTAAAAAAAATCCCTTCGATATCGTGCTCCTGGATATCAAGTTACCCGGGATAAGCGGGCTGGAGGTTTTGAAAAACATCAGGGAAACGAACAAGGAGCTGCCCGTGATCATGATTACGGGGTTCGGATACAACGAAGACTTGATAAATAAATCCAAAGAATTCGGCTGTTCCGGATATATCGGCAAAAATATGCCGGTGGCCCAGATTATAACCACTTTCAAGAAAATCGCCCAGGAGGTAAAATCCGGAAAGGCAGGTTCTTAAAGGATATGGGACATGCCGGTAAATTGCGCATAGCTGTTTTGGGGGACGGAGGCTGGGGGACCACATTGGCGATACTGCTTTCCGAAAAGGGGCATGCGGTTACTTTATGGAGCGCTTTCGAGTCTTACGCAAAACAGCTTTCTTCCAGCCGCCTTAACCCCAAGTTTCTTCCGGGGATAAGAATCCCGAAAGAGATCGAGATAACTTCCGATATCGCTTGTGCGGTAAAAGACAAGGATATCGCGGTGTTAGCGGTTCCTTCTCAATATATGCGCAGCGTCTTGAGCCGGCTTCGCGGCACGCCCAGGAAAAACATCATATTCTTGAGCGTAACCAAGGGCATAGAACTCAAAACCGGAAAAAGGATGTCTGAGGTAGTGCATTCAGAGCTTGGGCCGGTAAAATTCGCGGTGCTTTCCGGGCCGAGCATAGCGCAAGAGGTGGCCAAAGGCATACCGACTACGGTAGTCGCAGCCTCCCGCAGCGTAAAGATACGCAAGGCGGTGCAGAAGGCATTCAGTACCGGCAAGCTCCGGGTATACACCAATGATGACGTGGTCGGCGTAGAGCTGGGAGGAAGCCTGAAGAATGTCATCGCTATAGCCTGCGGAGTTTCCGACGGGCTTGGTTTTGGCGCCAACACAAAAGCGGCGATACTCGCCAGGGGGCTGGCGGAAATATCCAGGCTGGGAAAAGCTATGGGGGCAAAATTAGAAACTTTCAGCGGGATAAGCGGCTTGGGAGACCTGGTTACCACTTGCGTAAGCGGACAAAGCAGGAACCGTTTCGTAGGGGAGCAGGTCGGTAAAGGCAGGAAATTAAGCCAGGTTTGCGCTAAAATGCAGATGGTAGCGGAAGGCGTGGCTACCGCAAAATCCGCTTATTGCCTGAGTTTAAAATACAAGGTGGATATGCCTATAACCAGGGAGGTATACCGCCTGCTTTATTTCAATAAACCCCCGCATCGGGTGGTAACCGACCTGATGGCGAGAAAAAACAAGGAAGAGTAGATTTACGGGGCGTGGCTCAGTTTGGCTAGAGCGCTTGAATGGGGTTCAAGAGGTCACAGGTTCAAGTCCTGTCGCCCCGAATTTAATTCAAAACTATGCAGGAGAAAAGAAAAGCCGTTCGCATAGCTAAATCCCTGATGGTCAAATATTCCCCGGATGGCGGAGCCAGCGGGTGGGATGTTTCTTTCATCAAGAATATAAGCGAGGACGGCGTTCTTTTCGATACCGGCAGGGAATTCCCGGCGGGCAGCCAGGTATCCCTGATGTTCAAGGTTCCTTCCGATCTCCAGAACTGGATAGAGGCGAAGGCGGAGGTTGTTGCATGCGAACCATTCATCGGAAAGATATTCCTGACGCGTTTTAAATTTATCGAAATCGGGGAAACGCAGAAGAAATCCGTAAAAAGGTACATCGAGAGAATTGTTGACCCTTCCGGGGCAAGAAACGGGGATACCCCGGAAAATGACAGGAGAAAAGCCGCAAGAGTAAATAAAAAACTGATGATCTGCTACGGCAGGCTGGATTCCCGGGGAGAAGTCGAAAAGTGGGATATGACCTCTACGCAGAATTTCAGCAAGACGGGGATGATTTTCACCTCTGCCTACCCCTGCCAGGGGACGGTGGAATTCATGGTCAAGATACCTTCCCGTCCTTTTGAATCCCTGCGCATCCGGGGAAAGGTTATAGAATCCAAAGAGCTCAAAATCGCTGATTCCCGGGCGGCGGCAGGGACATTCCTCACCCGGGTTGAATTCATCGAACTCAAAGAAGAGTACGACAAACTGCTCGGCGATTACGTCGAATGGCTGGCCAGGAACGAAACGGGAAATTCCAAGAAGGAGGGCGCGTAAAATGACTTATTCCGGACCGGAAAAAAGGAAAAACCCCCGCGCGGAAGGACGTTTTATCGTATCCTACAGGGTAATGGAGAACAACGGGGATAACGATATTACCCAGACAAAGAATCTCAGCCTCGGGGGGATGCTTTTGACCACAAATTGCTTGTTTTCCCCGGGGACGAACCTGGCGCTTGAAATCCGCCTGCCTTTCGACCCGGACTCAATCATGATCATCGGTAAAGTCCTCGAGTCGAAAGAGATCACCAAAGATATGATTTACGATACGCGCCTGGCCTTCCTGGCCATAGACGAAAGGCACCGCAAGGTAATCGGGGATACGGTAGGATACTACATCAAGAGCAAGAAAGGGTAATTTCATGAGAAGGATAAATATCGGCCTTATCGGCTTGGGCAACATTGGTTGCGGAGTGGTAAAAATACTGCAGCAGAGAAGATCCCTTATCGCCCAGAAAATAGGTATCGAGATACTCATAAAAAGAATATGCGATAAGGATATTCTCGCCAAGAGGGATGTGCGCCTGGATAAAGACTGCCTTAGCCGCAATGTAAACGACGTGCTGGATGATCCCCAGATCGACATAGTCGTGGAACTTATCGGCGGGATAGATCCCGCCAGGGATTTTATTCTGGGCGCCTTGAAAAAAGGCAAACATGTGGTAACCGCCAACAAGGCTTTGCTTGCCGAACACGGCAATGAGCTCTTCGCGGTTGCCGCAGAACGCGGCAAAAATATATACTTCGAAGCCTCGGTAGGCGCCGGCATCCCGATCATAAAATCGATAAAAGAAGGCCTGGTGGCAAATAAGTTCAGTTCCGTTTTCGGGATTGTAAACGGGACCTCCAATTATGTGCTTACGCAGATGTCGAAGGAAAACTGTTCGCTGTCTTCGGCGATCAAATCAGCGCAAAACAAGGGCTTTGCGGAAAAGAACCCCACCCTGGACATAGAAGGGGTCGATTCCGCGCATAAACTGGCATTGCTTACTTATCTGGCTTTCGGCAAAATAGTCGCCTTAAAGGACATCTTCATCGAAGGCATCTCGCAGATATCTTCCGCGGATATCGCCTACGCCAAAGACCTGGGATATGAAATAAAACTGCTGGCCATAGCAAAGAAGGAAGCGGATGAACTGGAAGTGCGCGTGCACCCTACCCTTCTTCCGCGCGAGCATCTTCTTTCTTCCGTAGACGGAGTGTTTAACGCGATTTACGCAACCAGCGACCTGGCCGGAGAGTTGATGTTCTACGGCCCCGGGGCGGGACAGCTTTCCGCAGCTTCAGGGGTTGTCTCGGACATAGTTGACTTGACCCAGGATATCAAAGCCGGGCTTTTCCGTCCCACCTTGAACTCCATAGAGGACAGCTCGATTAAAGGGCTGCGCAAGATCGACGAATTCGAGAACAGGTATTATATCCGCATAATGGCGGTAGACAAACCCGGCGTGCTGGCAAAAATATCGGGGATCCTTTCCAAGTTCGGCATAAGCATCGCCTCAGTGACGCAAAAAGAAAGGCTGCAGTCGCGCGTAGTCCCCGTGGTAATGGTCACTCACGAGGTAAAAGAAAAGAATATGCGCCTGGCCCTGAAAATGATAGATAAGCTGCAGGAGATAAAAGATAAATCGGTAGCCATAAGGATCGAGGGGGTTTGATGCGGGAAAAAGCATATAAAGGAATAATACACAGGTACAGGGCATTGCTCCCGGTAAGCAGGAATACACCCGTAGTGACCCTGAACGAAGGCAATACCCCTTTGATTTACGCTCCTTATTTAAGCTCCCTGGCGGGAGGCAAATCACAGGTATACCTGAAATACGAAGGCTTGAATCCCACGGGATCATTTAAGGACAGGGGGATGACCCTGGCCATATCCAAGGCTTGCGAAGAGAAAGCCACTGCGGTCATGTGCGCTTCAACCGGGAATACTTCCGCTTCAAGCGCGGCTTATGCCGCGCGCGCCGGGATAAAATGCGTAGTGCTTATCCCGGAAGGAGCGATCGCTCTGGGAAAATTAAGCCAGGCGCTTATCCACGGGGCAAAAGTCCTGGCGGTAAAGGGGAATTTCGATGACGCCCTTGATCTGGCCAGGGAGATTACCGCCAAATACCCGGTAAAGCTGGTAAATTCGCTTAATCCTTACCGCATAGAAGGGCAAAAGACCGCCAGTTTCGAGATATGCGATTACCTCGGCGATGCCCCGGATTTCCAGGTCATGCCGGTAGGCAACGCGGGAAACATTACCGCATACTGGAAAGGGTATAAAGAATATAAATATGCGGGGATGTGCGCCAGGCTTCCGGTAATGCTGGGTTTTCAGGCAAAAGGCTCCGCTCCCATAGTCAGGGGCAGGCCGATAAAGAACCCAAAGACCCTTGCTACGGCGATACGCATAGGCAATCCGGCGAGCTGGAAGTCAGCCGTAGATGCGCGCGATGAATCCGGCGGGCTGATCGATATGGTATCGGATGCGGAAATAATAAAAGCATACAAAATACTTGCTTACAAAGAAGGCGTATTCGCCGAACCGGCATCGGCGGCTTCAATAGCGGGATTGTTAAAGCTGGCAGAAAAGCGGTATTTCCGCGGAAAAAACAAAAAGATAGTCTGCATATTGACCGGGCACGGATTGAAGGACCCGCAGATGGCGATAAATACAGTAAGGCCTCCCAAGGTCATACGTGCGGATTTGAAATCGGTGCTGAAAGAAATTGGCTACTGACAAGAACATATTGATTACCGCAGGCCCCACCTGGGTACCCATAGACAAAGTCAGGGTAATCGGCAACCTCGCTTCCGGAGAAACAGGATTAATGCTGGCCGGTAAATTGAGCGCGGCCGGGGCCAGGGTTACGCTGCTCCTGGGCCCGACAGGCCCGGTACCTTCCGGATACCCGGGGGTCAGGATAATCCGTTTCCGCTATTTTTCCGAAATCGAAAAACTTCTGCACAAGGAGCTTTCTAAAGGCGTATACTCAGCGGTGATACACAGTGCGGCCGTATCAGACTACAAGCCTAAAAAGAAAGTGCAGGGTAAAACCAGTTCAGGCCTGAAGAGCTGGAAGATAGAGCTTTTGCCGACAAAAAAGTTGATAAACGGGCTGAAGCGTTACCCCGGTAACCCGCTCGCGGTTGGTTTTAAATTCGAACCGGACTTAACCGGGAAAAAACTGGTAAGAGAAGGCGAGATCCTGATGAAAAAGGCGGGATTGGACATAGTAGTAGCAAATTCAAATAAGAAAAAATATAAGGCATACATACTCGACGGCGCCAGGAAGGAAGGCCCATTTCTGGATAAGGATTCGATGGCCGGAAGCCTTGTCCGGGCAGTCATGAGAATGCTCGCATCTAGGAACGGAAATTAAAATGGGAAAATATATTGTCCTTGTGGGGGACGGGATGGCGGATTCTCCGCTGGAAGAATTGGGCATGCGTACCCCTTTGGAGGCAGCGCGTACCCCGAATATGGATTTTATGGCCAAGAACGGGGCTATCGGGCAGGTGAGCACCATACCGGAAAAAATGGTCCCGGCCTCAGATGTAGCCAACCTTTCCATACTCGGATACGACCCTAAAGAGTACTACTCGGGAAGAGCCCCGCTGGAGGCGGCAAACCTGGGAATAGAGCTCGAGGATGACGATGTCGCTTTCCGCTGCAACCTGATTACCGCGGGGGAAAATACCCTTATCGATTACAGCGCGGGCCATATAAAAACCAAGGAAGCGGAAAAACTGATCAGGCTTCTCGACCGTAAACTGGGAAGCAACAGGATACGCTTCTTCCCGGGAGTAAGCTACCGGCACCTTCTTTTGATAAAACGGGGCGCGGAATTAAAACTGGAAAACCTTAAATGCCAGGCTCCGCACGACATCTCGGGGAAAAACATAGAAGAAAACCTTCCCAAAGGGGATAACGCAGAGGAGATTATAGACCTTATGCGCAAATCCCGCGAGATATTGGCAAACCACGAAATCAACGCGGTACGCCTTGACCTGAAAGAAAACCCGGCAAACATGATCTGGTTGTGGGGGCAGGGGAAAAAACCGAATATGCCTAAATTCTCGGATAAATTCGGACTCTCCGGCAGCGTAATCTCCGCGGTGGACCTGATTAAAGGATTAGGGCGCATACTCGGCCTGCAGGTAATCAACGTACCCGGAGCCACGGGGTATTACGATACAAACTATGAAGGCAAGGCCGAGGCGGGCATCGACTCGCTTAAAAAG
This sequence comes from Candidatus Omnitrophica bacterium UBA6249, assembly GCA_002441305.1. Lineage (GTDB taxonomy): Bacteria > Omnitrophota > Gorgyraeia > Gygaellales > Profunditerraquicolaceae > UBA6249. The sequence goes on along the minus strand of DJVT01000009.1, from coordinate 299,381 downwards.
AATGATTTTGTATTCGTGCACCTTGAGGCTCCAGATGAGGCAAGCCATAACGGCGATTTAAGGGAAAAACTTGCCGCCATAGAACGTTTTGACCAGATAATAGTGGGCAGGTTCCTTGATTACTGCAAGAAAGAAGACAACTGCCGCATGCTTGTGCTGCCGGATCATGCCACCCCGGTTTCTCTGAAAACCCATACTGCGGTGCCGGTGCCTTTTGCCATTTTCGGCCAGGATATCCCGGCTAAAGGGGCTTTATCTTATAACGAAAAAGAGGCTGAAAAATCCGGTTTGTATTTTAAGAACGGCGCCAGGCTTCTGGAATATTTTATTCCACCCAAGGAGAAAAACGATGCGCAATAAATTGATTGTCCAGAAATACGGCGGTTCTTCCGTGGCCAATGTGGAACGCATTCAAAAGGTTGCGCAGAGAGTGGCCGGATACCATAAAAAGGGGGTAAAGCTGGTAGTGGTGGTTTCCGCCCTGGGGGATACTACCGACGAGCTGGTGGAACTGGCGGGAAAGATCAACAGCGATCCTTCGGAAAGAGAAATGGATATGCTGCTTTCTACCGGAGAACAGATATCCGTAGCCCTGCTGGCAATGGCCCTGCATAAATTGGGCTGCAAGGCGATTTCCTTTACCGGCGCCCAAGTAGGCATTATCACGGATTCAAGCCACACCCGGGCCAGGATAATAAAAATAAACGCGGATAAAACCGAAGAAGAGCTGAAAAAGGGGAATATCGTTATCGTCGCCGGATTCCAGGGGATATCCGTAAACCAGGACATTACCACCCTGGGAAGAGGAGGTTCGGACCTGACCGCAGTCGCCCTGGCAAAAGAACTTGAAGCGGACTCCTGCGAAATATACACGGACGTAGAAGGTATTTATACTACCGATCCGCGTATCGAACCAAAAGCCGCCAAGATAAAAGAGATTACTTACGATGAAATGCTCGAGATGGCTTCCCTGGGGGCCCAGGTCATGCAAGCCCGCTCCATAGAAGTCGCCAAGAAATTCAACGTTCCGCTGCACGTACGCTCGTCGTTTTCCCAGAAAACCGGGACGATGATCATCAAGGAGGTAAAAATGATGGAAGATGTGGTAGTAAGCGGGATAACCCTGAACAAGAACCAGTCCAAGATTACGCTTTGCGGGGTTCCCGATAAACCCGGGGTGGCGGTAAAGCTTTTCCAGGAGCTTGCCGTAGCGGGGGTAAGCGTGGATATGATCGTGCAAAACGTAAGCCACACGCGCCTGACCGATATTTCTTTTACCGTGTCCAAAAACGACTGCGCAAAGGCAGTGAAGATTGCCGGGGCGGCGGCCAAAAAAATAGGCTCGGAAAATATCCAGATCGACGAAGACATAGCCCGCGTCTCTATAGTCGGCGTGGGAATGAAATCGCACCACGGCGTTGCCTCCAAGATGTTCGGCATACTGGCGGATAACAGGATCAACATAGAGATGATCTCCACATCGGATATAAGCATATCGTGCGTGATAAAGAAAAAATTCGCGGAAACGGCGGTAAAAAAACTGCATGAAGAATTCGGATTATCCAAGCGAGGTTGATATGGGAAATGTAAAAATATACGACACTACACTCAGGGACGGCTCCCAGGCCGAAGGTATATCTTATTCGGTAAGGGATAAAGTCAGCATAGCCGAAGAGCTGGACAAGATAGGCATTCATTTTATAGAAGGCGGCTGGCCGGGCTCCAACCCAAAAGACCGGGAATTCTTTTCCCGGATAAAGGGGAGCAAACTGAAGAATTCGCGTATCGCCGCTTTCAGCATGACCCGCCGTCCGCACACCTCGGCAGGGCAGGACGCCAATCTTAAAGCGCTTGTCAAGTCCGGGGCGCAAGTTATTACCATAGTCGGAAAAACATGGGATTTCCATGTACGCGAAGTATTGAAGACCTCGCTTGAAGAAAACCTGGCGATGATCGAAGATACCGTCGGTTTTCTGGTAAAAAACGGCCTCCTGGTCTTCTATGACGCCGAACATTTTTTCGACGCCTACTGGGCGAACAAGGGCTACGCTTTAAAAACCCTTTCCGCCGCCCGGAACGGAGGGGCAAAGTGCATCTGCCTCTGCGATACCAACGGAGGGTCGCTGACCAGCAGGATATCCGGGGTAATCTCGGAAATCCGTAACATGGATTCTTTTTCCGGGATAGAACTGGGGATACACTGTCATAACGATTCGGGGATAGCGGTGGCCAACTCCCTGGCTGCGGTAGAATCCGGGGCCACCCTCGTGCAGGGGACGATTAACGGCTACGGGGAACGCTGCGGTAACGCGGACCTTATACCGATTATCGCCAATATGAAGATCAAGATGGGGATCGATTGCGTCAGCGATGAAAGCCTGAAACAGCTCACCCATCTTTCCCATTTTGTCAGCGAGATCGGGAATATGCGGGTAAAAAAAGAACAGCCATTTGTGGGGGATTCCGCTTTCGCGCACAAAGGCGGAATGCATATAAACGCGGTAATGAAAAACCCTCTTTCCTACGAGCACGTAAACCCCGCAAAGGTAGGCAACCGGCGCAGGATCCTGGTATCCGAACTGGGCGGAAAAACAGGCATACTCCTGCGGGCAAAGGATTTAAAATACGATTTGAATAAAGAGGATCCTCAAACGAAGAAAATCCTCGAACTGGTGCAGTCTCTGGAGCATAAGGGTTTCCAGTTCGAAGCCGCCGAGGCATCCTTCCGCATACTTATGCAGAAGGCCTTGAAAAAATATAAGAAATTTTTCGAGCTTGAAGGGTTTAAAGTGGTAATCGAAAAACGCTCGGGAAACAAGATAACCTCGGAAGCGGTAATCAAGCTGAAGGTAGGGGGGGCGAAAGAGCATACCGCGGCCGAAGGAGACGGCCCGGTCAATGCGCTGGACAACGCTCTGCGCAAGGCATTGAAGGATTTTTACCCCGCGCTTGCCAAGATGAAGCTGTCTGATTTCAAAGTAAGAGTACTTGACGAAAAAACAGGAACCGCCGCCAGAGTAAGAGTCCTGATCCAATCGCAGGATGAAAAAGACGTATGGAATACCATAGGCGTACACGAAAATATAATCGAGGCAAGCTGGCAGGCCCTGGTCGACAGCGTGGAGTATAAGCTGCTTAAGGATAAACAAGATGCCTGAAGACCTGCCCAAACAGTACAATCCACGGGAAACCGAGGAAAAATGGTTTAAGGCCTGGGAGGAAGCGGGGATTTTTTCCGCCGACGCTTCCGGCCAGAAGCCCGCCTACTGCATAGTGATCCCGCCGCCCAACGTAACCGGGGTGCTGCATATGGGGCATGCCCTCAACGATACCATACAGGATATTCTTATCCGTTACAAAAGGATGAAGGGCTTTAACGCCCTATGGATGCCCGGCACCGACCACGCGGGGATCGCCACCCAGAATGTGGTGGAAAAGTCCCTTGCCAAAGAAGGGTTAAAACGGCAGGATTTGGGAAGGGATAAATTCATCGAAAAGGTCTGGGAGTGGAAGGAGCGCAACGACTCGACGATTATTTCGCAATTGAAGAAACTGGGGGCTTCCTGCGACTGGAGGCGCACCCGCTTCACCATGGATGAGGCTTATTCGGACAGCGTAAATGAGGCATTCGTCAGGCTTTTCAAGAAAAACCTCATTTACCAGGGGCTGTATATAATCAATTGGTGCCCGCGCTGCCAAACCGCCTTAAGCGACGAAGAATCCGTGCATATAGAGATGGACGGAAACCTGTATTATTTCAAATACCCTTTCAAGGACCACCCTGAGAAATTCATACAAGTGGCTACCACCCGTCCGGAAACTATGCTCGGAGACAGCGCGGTAGCAGTAAACCCCAAAGACGAACGTTACAAGCCTTATATAGGCAAAACCCTTATTCTCCCGCTGGCGAACCGGGAGATAAAGATCATCGCGGATAATCTCGTGGATATGCAGTTCGGCACCGGCGCGGTAAAGGTTACCCCGGCCCACGACCCCAACGATTACCGTATGGGCAAGAAACATAACCTGGAATTCATCAACGTGATGACCCCGGACGGCAGAATGAACTCTGCGGCGGGCAAATTCTCCGGGATGGACCGTTTCAAGGCCAGGGAGGCGGTGGTCGAAAGCCTTAAGGAGGCCGGGCTCCTGGAAAAAATCCAGGAACATAAACTTTCCGTTGGCCACTGTTACCGCTGCAAGACAATAGTAGAACCATACCTTTCCAAGCAATGGTTTGTAAAGATGAAGCCTCTCGCCAGGCCCGCGATAAAAGCGGTCAAGAACGGAAAGATCAAATTTTACCCGCAGCGCTGGACAAAGGTATACCTTTCCTGGATGGAGAATATCCAGGATTGGTGCATTTCCAGGCAAATATGGTGGGGGCACCGCATACCCGTTTATTACTGCGCCAACTGCCGCTCCAGGGGGAAAGAAGGCATTATCGTATCCAAAAGCAAGCCCGGCAAATGCCCTAAATGCGCCTCTTCCGAAATTACCCAGGAACAGGATGTCCTGGACACCTGGTTTTCCAGCTGGCTTTGGCCTTTTGCCACATTTTACTGGCCGAAAGAAACCCGCGACCTGAAATATTTCTACCCTACGGATGCCCTGGCCACCGCCCCGGAAATAATTTTCTTCTGGGTAGCGCGCATGATTATGGCCGGCCTGGAGTTCAGGAAACAGATACCCTTTAAGGATGTTTACCTCCACGGCACCGTCCGCGATACCGACGGAAAGAAAATGTCGAAATCGCTGGGGAATGTCATTGACCCGTTGAAGGTTATCGCCGAATACGGGGCTGACGCCCTGCGTTTCAGTATAATTTCCATAACCGCCCAGGGCCAGGATGTCTATTTGTCCAAAGACAGGTTCGAGCAAGGGCGCAATTTCGCCAACAAACTCTGGAACGCATCGCGTTTCGTGCTCATGAACCTGGAAGAAGAAAAAGCGAAGGCCGACCTCTGTGTGTTCTTTAAAAACGAAAAACTGGATACGGTAAACCGCTGGATACTGAGCCGTTTTTACTCCACGCTCAAAAAGACCGAAGAGGACCTTTGCGCATACAGGTTCAACGAAGCCGCGAACGGGTTATATTCTTTTTTCTGGCATGAATACTGCGACTGGTACCTGGAGCTGATAAAGCCCGGGATAAAAAACAAGGATACTCAGCTGGTAATGTATAAAGTGCTGGAAAAGTACCTGCGCCTCATACACCCGTTCATGCCTTTTATCTCGGAAGAGATCTGGCAGAAGCTTCCCGGAGCGGAGGGGCTTATCGCCAACCGGCAATGGCCGCACATGCAGCCGCAGATAATCAGCGAAGAGGACGAGCGGCGCATGCAGACCGCTTTCGATATCATCAACGCCGTAAGAAATATGCGCGTGGAAACTGAAATACCTCCGAACAGCCTGATCGAAATAAAAATAGCTTCTTCCGCGCAGACAAACAAGGAAATACTGCCCCTGGCAGAATATATAAAAATCATGTCCAAAGCGCGTAACCTGCGGCTGGATGAAGGGTATTCCCCCCAAAAGAACGAATTTGCGCGCACGCTCAACGATATGCATATTATAATACCTTTAAGCGGAATGGTGAACGCGGAGGAACAGATAAAGAAAACCCAGGTGAAAATAGACAGGCTTTCCGGCGAAATAAAAAATAAGGAAGCCATGCTCTCCAACGCGAATTTCACCAGCCGCGCCCCGGCGGAAGTAGTAGAAGCGGAGAAGGAAAAAGTTAAAAGCATGCGGGAGCAAATACTCAAGCTCGAGGAGATAAAGAATGGGCTGCGTTAAATATTTCCCTTCCCGGGAAAAACCTTCTCTTGACCAAAAAGAGCTTGCCTCCCTGATCAAAAAGGCTTTAGCCGAGGACACCGGCAGGGGCGACATTACCAGCAAATCTGTCGTGCCCGCGGGGAAGAAAGCAAAGGCAGAGATAATAGCAAGGGAGAGTTTCCTGCTTTGCGGCATCGATGCGGCCAAAAAAGTATTCAAGGCGGTAGATCCTTCCCTGGAGTTCAAAAAGATGGCAAAAGAGGGGGAGAGGGTCGGAAATAATAAAATCATAGCGGAGGTTAAGGGTAAAGCGTCCAGCATACTTGCCGCAGAAAGAGTGGCCTTGAACCTGCTCTCCCTGCTTTCGGGAGTCGCTACAAAAACAAGCCGCTTCGTGCGGGAAATCAAGCCCTACAGGACAAAAATCACCGATACCCGCAAGACTATACCCGGATTAAGGTTCCTGCAGAAATATGCCGTGCGCATAGGGGGAGGATACAACCACAGGATGAGGCTCGACGAAATGGCGCTGGTCAAAGATAACCACCTCAAGGTATCCGAGATATACCCTTTCCTGAAAAAAATACCTGCGCGCTGCAAGGTCGAAATAGAGGTCCAGAACCTGGAGGAATTCAGGACAGCCCTCAAATACGAACCTGATGTCATCATGCTTGACAATATGACGCTTAAAGAAATGAAAGAAGCGGTAAGGATACGCGCCGGATCGCCCGTACAGCTCGAGGCTTCGGGGGGAATAAATATCGGCAATATAAAGAAATACGCTTCTACAGGAGTAGATATAATCTCGGTGGGGGAACTTACGGATTCCCTTGAATCGGCCGACATCAGCCTGGAGATAGTTTAGTTTCGCATGGGGTTCGAACTAATTTCCAAATTCAAGCCCTGCGGAGACCAGCCCAGGGCAATCCGCGAATTAAGCGAAAACCTGCTTGCGGGAAAACCTTATAACGTGCTCCTGGGGGTTACCGGAAGCGGGAAGACATTTACCCTGGCTAATGTAATATCCAGGGTAAACATGCCGACCCTGGTCATATCCCACAATAAAACGCTTGCCGCTCAGCTTTACTCCGAATTAAAAGATTTCTTTCCGCACAACGCGGTAGAATATTTTGTAAGTTACTACGATTACTACCAGCCGGAGGCCTACGTCCCGTCCACGGACACCTATATAGAAAAGGATTCCTCGATAAACGAGCGTCTTGACCGGCTCAGGTTGAGCGCGACCACCTCGTTGATGAGCCGCCGCGATGTAATCGTGGTAGCCTCGGTATCCTGCATATACAATCTCGGCTCGCCGCAGGAGTACGAAGGGCATTTGCTTTTCCTGGATAAAGGGGCGCTTATGCCGAGGGAACAGCTGATAAAAGAGCTCCTGCGCATTCAATACGAACGCAACGATTATGAATTCAAGAGGGGAAGGCTGCGGGTGCGCGGGGACGTGCTGGAGATATTCCCTTCTTACAGCGAAAAGGCCGTACGCGTGGAATTGGAGGAAGAAAGGATTAAGCGGATATCCTTCTTCGATCCCGTCTCCGCAGAGAGCATAAGCGAAACCGGAAGCCTGGCGTTATACCCGGCAAAGCACTTTATCGTTTCTACCGACAAGATAGAAAAAGCATCCCTGACGATCAGGGAAGAATTGAACGGCCGTCTTGAATACCTGCGCAAGGCAAACAAACTGCTTGAAGCCCAGCGCCTCCAGTCGCGCACAAACTACGACCTGGATATGCTTAAAGAAATAGGCTATTGCCACGGCATAGAAAACTATTCCCGCCACCTGAGCGGCCTCCCCCCGGGAAGCCGCCCCTACTCGATGATGGATTATTTCAAAGGAGAATTCCTTACAGTCATCGACGAATCGCATGTTACCGTCCCGCAGATAAGAGCGATGTTTGCCGGGGACAGGGCGAGAAAAGAAACCCTGGTGGAATACGGGTTCCGCCTTCCCTCATGCCTGGATAACCGTCCTTTGAAATTCAGTGAATTCAACCGGCTGGCCAGGAAGATAATATTCGTTTCAGCTACGCCGGATGATTACGAGCTGCGCCTGAGCGGAGGGAAAATAATAGAACAGGTTATCCGCCCTACGGGCATACTTGACCCCGAAATCAGCGTAAGGCCTGCCCAGGGCCAGATTGAAGACCTGATATGCGAAATAAAAAAGCGGGCTTCCCGTCAGGAAAGGGTGCTGGTTACCACATTGACCAAAAGGACATCCGAAGACCTCTCGAATTACCTGGCCGAAAAAGGAATAAAGGTAAAATACCTGCATTCCGAAATCAAGACTATCGAACGCGCCAGAATACTGAAGGAATTACGGGAAAAGAAATTCGACTGCCTCGTGGGAATCAATCTTCTGCGCGAAGGGCTTGATCTGCCGGAGGTATCCCTGGTTGCCATATTGGACGCGGACAAAGAAGGTTTTTTAAGGTCGGTTACCAGCCTTATACAGGTAGGCGGCCGGGCGGCGCGCAATATCAACGGGAAAATCATCATGTACGCCGATACGACCACCGACTCCATGAAGCAGGCGATCGAAGAGAGCGGCCGCAGGAGGAAGATCCAGGCTGAATTCAACCGCAAAAATAAAATTACCCCGCGTTCGGTCAAAAAAGCGATCAGGGAAGGCATAGAGACGCTGGAGGAAAACGAAGAGTTTGTCGAGGGGCTGACCGGCGAGCCGAAAGAAGAATATCAGTTGCATAAGTATATTTCTGAGTTAGAATATGAAATGGAGCTTGCCGCGCGCAACCTGTTGTTCGAAAAGGCTGCGGAATTAAGGGATAAAATAAAAAAACTTTCCGTTCCGGGCAGGCAAAAAACCTGAAAAATTATGCTGCTGGCAGTAGACATAGGAAACACCAATATATCCTGCGGGTTGTTCGGGAAAAACAGGCGAGCGGCTTCATTTTTCGATATACCGCTGGCGCCCGGTTTCGGGCCGTCCCTGGATAAGAAGCTCAAAACATTGCCGCCTGTTTCCTCCTGTATGGCATGCAGCGTAGCCCCAAAAAGCGCAAAAACGGTATTTCGGCTGGTATCCCGGGCTACCGGGGTAAAACCGCTTCTCATAGGCAGCGACATCGCCGTACCGTTAAAGAGTCTTTACCGCAAAGGTTCCAACTTGGGCCAGGACCGCCTGGTCAACGCTTACGCAGCAAGCCTGCTTTATCGCCCGCCGCTGATAGTAATAGACGCAGGCACAGCGATCACTCTCGACATAGTCTCGAGTAAAAATGAATACCTGGGGGGGATGATTTTACCGGGGGTACGGATGTCCCTTTCCTCATTAAAAAACGGTACGGCCATGCTGCCGGATGCCGTACTTTCCCGGCCGCGCTCGCTGATCGGAAGAGACACCGAAGGCTGCATGTTAAGCGGGACAGTGCTGGGAGCTGCCGATGCCTGCGGCGGGCTTATCAGAAGGATAAAAAAAGAAACGGGAAACCGGACACGCGTTATCGGAACGGGCGGGGGGATGGCGCTGATCAAAAAATATTTTCCCTGCCCGGTCAGTATAATTGAAGAATTAACCCTGAAAGGGATAAATTTTATCCATGAATACTACGGCAAAAATCGATCTTAACCCGGTTATCCTCATTCTCGCCGCCTGGTTGCTGGTTTCTCCCGGCCAGGCATTCTGCCAGGAAAATAACGATACCGATAGCACCCGGGGGGCAAAAACCGCAATCGAACAGGCCCTGAAAAATTACGAGGCGCAAAGACAAAACGAACAAGATGAATTAACCGCCCAGCTTAACTTCCGCCTCGGGCAGGCTACGGAAAACTGGCTTGACTCCGCCGAGAAGAAAAGGGACGGCGAATTAGGCACTTTTATCGAACAGGACTGGGATAAGCAGGCGCGGACATACATGATCACTCCGGTGCGCTACGATTATTATCTGCGCGGCTATAAATACACCGTCCTGGACAGCGACGTGATCAAGACCGATTCGATGACCTCGCCCTACAAGGCCACGGTGGAAGTCAAAGAAGATCTTTACGCCGAAAAATACCATCATCCGAATATCAGCGATTCAAAGCTTTATTATTACACAGTCACCAGCTTTTATACCCTTGACTTTGTCTATAAAAATGACGAGTTTTCCCTTACAGGGGAAAACTGCAAAATGGAAGGGATAGTAAATGAAATTTCCCCCGAAGCAAGAAAGAAATGGTTCAGGATTTGATAAAAAACTCTTGACAACAAAATTTTTTTGTCTATAATTAGCACTCTAAAGGAAAGAGTGCTAAGAATAACAAACCAACATACATTAAGGAGGTGTTGCAATGGAGATCAAACCATTGGGCGATCGCATCGTGGTCAAGCCTTTAGAGGCCGAGAATAAAACCAAAGGGGGAATTGTCCTTCCCGATACGGCTAAGGAAAAACCGCAGGAGGCGAAAGTAGTGGCGGTAGGCAAAGGTAAAATGCTGGATAACGGCACCATACAGGCCCCGGAAGTGAAAGTGGGGGACAAAGTGCTGTACGGCAAATACTCGGGAAACGAGATTACCACAAAGGAAGGCGAAGAGCTGTTGATCCTTCGCGAGGATGATATCCTGGCAATCATAAAGTAAGGTCAGTTTTAACGCTAACAAAATAATAGAAACACAAGTAAGAGGAGGATGTATGGCAAAACAATTGTTGTATAGTGATGATGCCCGCCGGAAGATCCTGAGCGGCGTGGAACAATTGGCCGCCGCGGTAAAAGTAACCCTGGGGCCGAAAGGGCGCAATGTAGTTATCGACAAGAAATTCGGTTCACCCACGATTACCAAGGACGGCGTATCTGTAGCCAAAGAGGTGGACCTCGAGGACGCCTTTGAGAATATGGGCGCACAGATGGTAAAAGAAGTTGCGGAAAAAACCTCCGATATCGCCGGAGACGGCACTACCACCGCAACCGTGCTGGCAGAGGCGATTTACCGCGAAGGGCTGAAGAATGTAACTGCCGGGTCAAATCCTATGGCATTGAAACGCGGGATTGAAAAAGCGGTAGAGAAAATAGTGGACGAACTGGGAAAACTCTCCACTCCGATAAAAGACAAGAAGGAAATTGCCCAGGTAGCGAGCATAGCCGCTAACTCTGACAACAATATTGGCGAGCTGATCGCGGAAGCCATGGATAAAGTAGGCAAGGACGGGGTAATTACCGTGGAAGAGGCGAAATCCACCGCCACCACCCTGGATGTGGTCGAAGGCATGCAGTTTGACCAGGGGTATCTTTCGCCGTACTTCGTAACCGATGCCGAAAGGATGGAGGTACTGCTTGAAGACCCGTATATCCTTATATACGAGAAGAAGATATCCTCGATCAAGGATATACTTCCGCTTCTTGAAAAAATAGCCCGTTCGGGCAAACCGCTTCTAATCATAGCCGAAGAAGTGGACGGAGAGGCGCTCGCCACTCTGGTAGTCAACAAAATAAGAGGGACTTTTGTCGCTTGCGCAGTCAAGGCTCCAGGATACGGAGACAGGCGCAAGGCCATGCTCGAGGATATCGCCGTACTTACCGGCGGCAAAGCATTGACCGAAGACCTGGGTATCAAGCTTGAAAATGTGGATATCGAGGACCTCGGAAGGGCCAAGAAGGTAAGGATCGACAAGGAAAATTCCACTATCGTCGAAGGCGCAGGGAAAGACCAGGCAATAAAAGCCAGGATTGCCCAAATCAAGAAACAAATAGACGACACGGATTCCGATTATGACAAGGAGAAACTCCAGGAACGCCTTGCCAAACTCTCGGGCGGCGTAGCGGTAATCAACGTAGGCGCAGCCACAGAATCGGAAATGAAAGAGAAGAAATCCCGCGTTGAAGACGCCTTGCACGCCACCCGCGCAGCAACCCAGGAAGGCATTGTCCCGGGAGGCGGGGTAGCCCTGATCCGCACCATATCCGCTTTAGATAAACTAAAGCTTGACGGTGACGAGAAAATAGGCTGCGGCATAATCAAACGCGCCATAGAAGAACCTTTAAGACAGATCGTGCAGAATGCCGGACTCGAAGGTTCAGTTGTAGTGCAGAGGATAAAGGAAGAAAAAACCAATATAGGCTACGACGTAAGCCAGGATTCTTACGTTGACATGCTCGAAGCCGGGGTAATCGACCCGACAAAGGTAACCCGTTCTGCCCTGCAGAACGCTTCCAGCATAGCCGCGTTACTGCTTACTACCGAGACCCTGATCACGGACAAGCCGGAAAAAGAGGAAAAAATGCCTCCGATGCCGGGAGCAGGCGGTATGGGAGGAATGGGCGGAGGGATGTATTAATCCGCTCCTGAACAAAAGACAAACAAAACGGCCGGTCTTAAGACCGGCCGTTTTGTTTGAACGCTGCCCTTGCGGAAAATAAATATTGACAAAAACTCCCTTCCGGTGTAAAATTTTCTATCCCTTTTCAGATTTTTCCCTATAAAAGGCCAAAATACCGTAACCTGAGATAAACCAATAAGTTTAATATGAGGAGGCTTTTAAAATGGCAGAGTGGATAGGTATAGGAAGACGTGCAAGGAGATGCTACGGTTTCGATGAGATCGCCCTTGTCCCCGGGAGCTTGACCGTTAACCCAAACGAAGTAGACACGAGCTTCGAATTCGCGGGGAAAAAGTTCAAAATACCTATTTTTGCCGCAGCAATGGACGGCGTAGTGAACGTAAAATTCGCCGTGGAGATGTCCCGCCTGGGAGGCCTGGCAGTGCTGAACCTGGACGGCATCCAGACCCGTTACGAAAATCCCGATGAAGTGCTCGAAGAAATAGCCAAAGCTACCCCACAAAAGGCAACCGAGCTCATCCAGACTGTTTATACCACTCCCATAAAAGAAAAACTTGTTACCAAAAGAGTGGGCGAGATAAAAAAAGCCAAGGCCATGGCAATAGTCAGCTGTATCCCCGCGAACGCGGAACGTTTTTCGAAACTGGCTATCGCGGCCGGGGCAGACGTATTCATCGTGCAATCCACGGTAACTTCGATAAAACACGTTTCTTCCCAATACAAAACCCTTAATTTGATAAAATTCTGCAAAAATCTCAAAATACCCGTTATCATAGGAAACTGCGTAACTTACGAGACTACTCTCGAGCTTATGGATACGGGGGCAAGCGGGCTGCTTATCGGAGTAGGTCCGGGAGCCGCCTGCACCACAAGAGGGGTATTGGGAATCGGGGTGCCTCAGGTTACCGCTACCGTGGATGCGGCGGGGGCGCGTGATTTTTATTTTAAGCGTACAGGCAAATATATACCCATCATTACCGACGGGGGGATGAACCGCGGCGGGGACATATGCAAAGCCTTCGCCTGCGGGGCCGATTCGGTAATGATCGGATCTAGTTTCGCCAGGGCCACGGAAGCCCCGGGCAGGGGATTCCACTGGGGCATGGCTACATCCCACGTGAATTTACCGCGCGGCACGCGCATACAAGTGGGGACTACCGGCTCGCTCAAAGAGATTCTGGTCGGACCGGCAAGAGTCGATGATGGATCGCAAAATATCCTGGGGGCATTAAAGACCTCCATGGGTTCGCTCGGCGCTTCTACCTTGAGGGAAATGCATGATGTGGAGATTATCATCGCGCCTTCCATACAGACGGAAGGGAAAATTTTCCAGGTAGGACAAAAAGTGGGCATGGGAAAATAAAATAATTCAAGAGGTGCCTAAATGACAAGGCAGACAATACTAATACTGGATTTCGGTTCTCAATATACCCAACTAATCGCCCGCAGGGTCAGGGAAAACAAGGTCTTTTCGAGAATAATCCCTTACAACACCCCGGCAAAAGAAATAGCCGCGATGAACCCGAAAGGGCTTATCTTTTCCGGAGGCCCGGCATCTGTAGTGGATAAGAAATCTCCTTACCCGGACAAGAATATCTTCAAGCTGGGAATCCCCATATTGGGAATCTGCTACGGCATGCAGGTTATCTGTGAAATGCTGGGAGGAAAAGTAAAACATACCCGTGAACGCGAGTTCGGCAGGGCCGAGCTTTTTATTGACGACAACCGCGATCTTTTCAGCCGTATGCCGGGTAATTTTACCTGCTGGGCAAGCCACGGTGATTTCGTGACAAAAATGCCCCAGGGGTTCCATGGAAGCGCGCATACCGCCAACTCCCCGATCGCGGCGATATCCAACCAGAAACGAAAAATTTTTGCGGTGCAGTTCCACCCGGAAGTTACGCATACGGAAAAAGGGAACCAGATACTGAGTAATTTTCTTTTTAAAATATGCGGGGCGCTAAACAGATGGAATATGCAGTCTTTTATCAAAGAATCGATAGAAGGCGTAAAAAAGATGGTCGGCAAGGACAAAGTGGTGCTCGGCTTAAGCGGCGGAGTGGACTCTTCGGTCGCCGCGCTCCTCATCCATAAGGCGATAAACAGGAATCTGCGCTGTATATTCATCAACAACGGACTTTTGCGTAAAGGAGAGGCGGAACAGGTAAAAAGCGTCTTCAAGGACATGTACCATCTTAACCTGACTTACGTGGACAGGAGCAGGCGCTTCCTTGAACGGCTTAAAGGTGTTACCGACCCGGAGGAAAAACGCAAGATCATCGGGGATGAATTTGTCAAAGTATTCGAAGAAGAAGCAAAAAAAACCAAAGGGGCCAAATATCTGGGGCAGGGTACATTATACCCGGACGTGATAGAATCCGTATCCCCGTCAGGCGGGCCGAGCAGGAAAATCAAAAGCCATCATAATGTAGGCGGTCTGCCGGCTAAGATGAGCCTTAAGCTCGTGGAACCCTTAAGGGAGATATTCAAGGACGAAGCCCGGGAGATAGGAAGACAGTTGAACCTCCCGGAGAATATAATCCAAAGGCAGCCTTTCCCGGGACCCGGGCTGGCGGTAAGGATTATCGGGGAAGTCACCGAAGAACGTCTTAACCTCCTGCGCGAAGCGGACAAGAGAGTGCTCGAGGAAATAATCAGGGCAGGGCTCTACGGTGAAATCTGGCAGTCCTTCGCCGTGTTGCTCCCCGTAAAAAGCGTAGGGATTATGGGAGATGAACGCACTTACGAAAACGCCGTTGCCGTCCGCTGCGTATCCAGCTTCGACGGCATGACCGCAGACTGGGTAAAGCTTCCCTATGAGGTAATGGACAGGATATCCAACCGCATCATAAACGAAGTGAAGGGCATAAACCGGGTAGTTTACGATATCAGTTCCAAGCCTCCGGCTACCATCGAATGGGAATAAGCCTTTTTTTAAATCCTGGTATAAAAGATGCCTCATTCCGATTTCATCCATCTACACCTGCACACTCAATACAGCCTTCTTGACGGGGCCTGCCGCATACCGGAGATACTTTCTATAGCCAAAAACTACAAGATGGATTCCCTGGCCATAACCGACCATGGCAATATGTTCGGGGCCATCGAATTCTATATCGAGGCGCAAAAAGCGGGAATCAAACCGATTATCGGCTGCGAGGTATATGTCGCCCCGCAAAGCAGGCACAACAAGACAAGTTCGGGGATAGAGGATGCGGCAAACCACCTCATCCTGCTTGCGCGCGACGAAACCGGTTACCATAACCTGATGAAACTGGTGTCCATAGGTTATCTGGAGGGTTTTTATTACCGCCCTCGCGTAGATAAAGAAGTGCTTTCCCAGTATTCCAAAGGGCTGATCGCGCTCTCCGCCTGCCTGAAAGGGGAAATCCCCGGGCTGCTGCAGCAAAAACGCTTCAATGACGCACTTAAGGCCTCCGACACTTACCAGAACATATTCGGGAAAGGCAATTTTTACCTAGAGATGCAGGCAAACTCCATCCCGGAACAGAAGATCGTAAACGAAGGCCTGGCAAAGATCGCCAGGGAACTCGCTATGCCGCTGGTAGCTACAAATGACGTACACTATCCCACCAAGGACAGGGCCGCCGCGCACGAAGCGCTGCTTTGCGTTCAAACCCAATCCACCCTTGACGACCCGAAACACATGCGTTTCCAGACCGATGAGTTCTATTTCACATCCCCCGAAGAGATGAAAAAAGCCTTCCGCGACTATCCGGAAGCGATCAGCAATACGCTGGAGATCGCCCGGCGCTGCAACCTGGAACTGAATTTCAAGCAGCTGCACCTGCCGAAATTCACCCCTCCGGACGGCAAGGATAAAGAAGCCTACCTGCTTGAACTCTGCGAAAAAGGCATGGAGGAAAAAAACCTGGCAGGCGCACAAGAGGCGAAAGACAGGCTTAAACACGAACTCAAGATCATCAAGGATATGGGTTTCATAAGCTACTTCCTGATTGTCTGCGATTTTATCTCGCACGCCAAAAAACTCGGCATACCGGTAGGGCCGGGAAGAGGTTCGGCGGCAGGAAGCCTGGTAAGCTTCCTCCTCGGGATTACCGACCTGAATCCTTTGAAATACGGGCTGCTTTTCGAAAGGTTCCTCAACCCTGAACGCATGGGGATGCCGGATATCGATATAGATTTCTGCTACGAAAGAAGGCAGGAGATCATCGATTATGTAACAGGTAAATACGGCAGGGAAAATGTCGCCCAGATCATAACCTTCGGTACGATGCAGGCGCGAGGAGTGATCAGGGACGTAGGGAGGGTCATGGGCCTCTCTTACGGTGATGTCGACCGCATAGCCAAGATGATCCCGGCCGAACTCGATATGACGCTGAAAAGAGCCCTGGAAAGCGAACCCGAATTAGACAACCTTTACAAGAACGACCCCCAGATTACCAAGCTCATAAACACGGCTATGCCCCTGGAAGGGCTTAACCGCCACGCCTCCGTGCACGCAGCAGGGGTAATCATTTCCGACATCCCGCTGGAAAACTATACCCCGCTGTTCAAAAGCGGAGATGACCAGGTCACCACCGGATACAGCATGGGGATGCTCGAGAAAATCGGCCTGCTCAAGGTTGATTTCCTCGGCTTAAAGACCCTCACCGTAATAAGCGAAACGCTCAAGATAATCAAAAAAACCCGCAATATAGACATAGATATAGAAAGCCTCCCCCTGGACGACCCTAAAACCTACCAGCTGCTCGCTTCAAGCCAGACTATCGGCGTGTTCCAGGTTGAAAGTTCAGGCATGCGCGACCTGCTGAAAAAACTTATGCCGGAACGTTTCGAAGACCTGATCGCGCTTCTCGCCCTCTATAGGCCGGGCCCTATAGGCTCGGGAATGCTCGATGACTTCATGAAGCGCAAGCACGGGCTCACGCCCATAAAATACGAACACCCCAGGCTGGAACCAATACTCAAGGAAACGTATGGCATCATGGTCTACCAGGAGCAGATAATGCAGATAGCCTCAGCGCTGGCGGGATTCTCCCTTGCCCAGGCCGATATACTGCGCAAGGCAATGGGGAAAAAAATACCCGAGGTAATGGAAAAACAAAGAGTCAATTTTGTAAACGGTTGCCTTAAAAACGGCATAAAAGTACAGACCGCAACAAAAATCTTCGACCTGATCGAGTATTTTTCCGGGTACGGGTTCAACAAATCGCACTCCACGGCTTACGCCCTGATATCATACCGCACCGCTTACCTCAAGGCAAACTATCCCGTAGAGTTCATGACCGCCCTGCTTACCTCAGAAAGGGACGATACGGATAAAATCGTCATGTACGTAAACGAAGCCCAGCAGATGGGGATCAATGTCCTGCCCCCCGATATAAATGAAAGCGAAGTGCTTTTCAATGTGGAAAACCCGACAAGCATACGTTTCGGCCTTCTGGCGGTAAAAAACGTAGGGAGAGGGGCCTCGGAGTCTATCGTAAGCTCCAGCCGGAAATCCAAATTCACTTCGCTCCAGGACCTCTGTTCGCGCATAGACCTCAGGCTGGCAAACCGCAAGGTACTGGAAAGTCTGATCAAATGCGGCGCGCTGGATTCATTCAAGACCTCGAGGGCGAGCATGTTCGCCAGCCTGGAAACCACACTGGACCGCGCGCAGAAGGCGCAAAAAGAAAAATCCAGCGGGCAGCTCTCGTTTTTCGACCAGCCGGCGAAAGGAGGAAACGGTTTCGCCAGGCTCTCGGCGGCGGAGACCGTAGATTGCAAGGAATGGCCGGAACCCCAGCTGCTCGCCTTCGAAAAGGATATGCTCGGCTTCTATGTAAGCGGGCACCCGCTGGCACGCTACGCCAAACAACTCAAGCGTTTCGCCTCATGCTCTACCGCGACACTGCACGAGCATAAAGACCAGGATACGATAAAAATCGTAGGGCTGATCGCCAAGATCAAACAGACGCTTACCCGGGCAAAACAAGAAAAGATGGCCATACTTAAACTCGAAGACCTGGACGGGGCGATAGAAGCCCTGGTTTTCCCGCGGGCGTTCTCCCGCATAAGCCGCTATATCATGCCTAATACTATCGCCCATGTTCGCGGCACGTTAAACCTTACGGAAGACACTCCCAAACTGATCGTAGAGGACCTTTTCCCCTTCGAAGAAATATACAAACTGATCAGCGCGATGAGCATCAACCTGTCCGGGGTAAAAGAAAACATCTTTGAATCGCTCAAAGAGCTGCTTTCCGAGCACAGGGGGAATATCCCGATATACCTGAGGCTGGATACACCGTCGAAATCGCGCGTGCAGATGGTAGTGGGGGAAAGCCTTTACGTAAACCCGTCCGAATCGCTGATAAACAGGCTTGACGAGCTCCTGGGAGAAAACAGGCTCTCCCTGGTGCTCTAAGAATCAAGACTTTCATTTTGCTTGACACTGTAACTTTCTGATGTTATTATATTTAGATACAGGAGGTGCTCGATGACCAAAAAAGATATCGTCTTAAAAGTATCTGACGAAACAAACTTAAAACAAATAGATGTCAAAGAAGTCGTACAGAGGACTTTTGATTGCATAGTTGAAGCCCTGGTAAGGGGAGAGAGGATCGAACTGCGCAATTTCGGCGTCTTCAAGATCAAACAAAGAAGGAGCCGCACAGGAAGAAACCCGCGCACCAACCAGGTCATTCCCGTCCCGCCCAGAAAAGTAGTAATCTTCAAAGCCGGCCTGGAAATGAAGCAAAAAATTAAATAACCCCTATTCAAAAAAAACAGACAAACAGCATGTTTAAAAGGATACCCGGGACTAAAGATATCCTGCCTGAAGAGGCGGGAGGATGGCAGGCGATTGAAAAAACCGCCCGGGAAACATTCTCGCTCTATAACTACAAGGAAATCCGCACCCCGCTCATCGAGGAAGCCGCGCTTTTTAACCGCACGCTTGGCAATTCCACGGAAATAGTGCAGAAGCAGATGTTCCTCATACATAACCAGGAAGACCTGTACGCGCTGCGCCCGGAAGGAACCGCTTCGATCGTGCGCAGCTACATAGAAAATAACCTGGATAAAGAGGAAGGATTCGTAAAGCTCTATTATATCGGCCCCATGTTCAGAATGGAACGCCCGCAAAAAGGGAGGCTACGCCAGTTTCACCATATCGGATGCGAAGCGATCGGCTCGCAGGATGCCGCGCTCGATACGGAGATCATCGGCATGGCCAAGCGCCTGCTCGACAATCTTTCGATTGGCGGATACAGCATAAAGATCAATAGCCTGGGGTGCAGCCGGGACAAGGAAAAACTCTCGCTTTCCCTGAAAGAATCCCTGGAAAAAGAAAAAGATAACTTATGCCAGGATTGCCGCTTGAGGCTGGAAAACAATGTGCTGCGTATACTTGACTGCAAGAACGAGAATTGCCGAAAAATAGTGGACAAGATCGATACGGGGCATTCCACTCTTTGCCCGGAATGCCGGGAGCATTTTGATAAAGTAACAAGCGGCCTGGACTCCTTGGGCGTACATTTTACCGTCGAACCGCGCCTGGTACGCGGATTAGACTACTACAACCGTACGGTATTCGAAATTACCCATGCAAGCCTGGGAAGCCAGGATGCCATAGGCGCCGGAGGGCGTTACAATAACCTGGTGAGCCAGCTTGGCGGGCCGGATGCCGGAGGAATAGGTTTTGCTTTCGGCGTGGAAAGGCTGATCCTTGCCTCTCCGGGTGAAAAGACAGAAGAAACAAAGGCTGCTCCGGTTTACCTGGTCGCGCTGGGAGACAAAGCGAAAACAGCGGGAATAAAGATACTTGACCGCCTGCGCTCATCCGGGATAAAATGTGATACCGACTACCTAGGCAAATCGCTTAAGGCTTCGATGCGCAGGGCTAACGACGCAGGCGCGCGATACGTCCTGATCCTGGGTGACAATGAGCTGGAAAACGGAAACATCTCGGTCAAGGACATGACCCAGGGAACCCAGAAAGAAACAAAAATAGAAAACTTAAACGAGGAATTGAAATGATAAGAACGCATACCTGCGGTGAACTTAATGCCAAAGATAACACAAAACAAGTAACTCTCTGCGGATGGGTGGCGCGCAGGAGGGACCACGGCAAACTGATTTTCATAGACATCCGGGACCGCAGCGGGTTCACTCAAATAGTGTTCATTCCCAAGGAATCCGGAGAGGCGTATAAAACAGCCCAGGAACTGAGAAATGAATTCGTAATCAAAGTGACCGGCACTGTAAATATGCGCCCATCGGGCACGGTAAACAAAAAACTGGCTACCGGCGAAATCGAGATCCTTGCCAGGGAACTGGAGATACTCAACCCCAGCATCAACCCGCCATTTGAGATAGAGGAAGAGGCGGAGATAACCGAAGAGATGCGCCTTAAATACCGTTATCTTGACATAAGAAGGAAAAAAGTATTCTCCAATATCGCCATGCGCAGCGAACTCTACAAAGCGATCCGCTCCTATTTGTCTTGCGAAGGATTCATAGAATGCGAAACGCCGGTGCTTACCAAATCGACGCCCGAGGGAGCCAGGGATTACCTTGTGCCGTCCCGCCTTAACCCGGGGCAGTTCTTTGCGCTTCCGCAGTCTCCCCAGCTGTTCAAGCAGATACTCATGGTCGCGGGAATGGAAAAATATTATCAAATCGCCAAATGTTTCCGGGATGAAGACTTGCGTGCCGACCGCCAACCGGAATTTACCCAGCTGGACATAGAAATGTCCTTCATCGAAGAAGAAGATATATTCGCGCTTTCGGAAGGGCTGATGAAAAAAATAGTAAAAGAGCTTAAAGGGGTAAACATCGTCACTCCTTTCCCGAGGATTACCTATGAACAGGCCATGGAAAAATATAAATCCGACAAGCCGGACCTGCGCAACGAACTCAATAATGATTTCGCTTTTTGCTGGATAACGGATTTTCCTCTCTTCAAATACAACGATGAAGAAAAGCGCTGGGAAAGCGAACACCATCCTTTTACCGCCCCGGTCGCAGAAGACCTTGAGGGTATGGAAAATGACCCTGGAAAGATAAAATCACGCTCTTATGACCTGGTGCTTAACGGCACGGAACTGGGGAGCGGTTCCATAAGGATACATCGCATGGAACTCCAGCAGAGAATATTCAATATTATCGGCATAAACCAGGAAGAAGCCTCCAGGCGTTTCGGGTTCCTCCTGGAAGCGTTTCAATTCGGGGCGCCCCCGCATGGAGGGGTAGCTTTCGGGTTAGACCGGCTTTTGACCGTGCTTTCCGGGGAGAACAGCATCCGGGAAGTCATTGCTTTTCCAAAGACATCTACCGCGTTTTGCCCTTTGACCGGCGCGCCGTCATCGGTGGACAAACGGCAACTAGCGGAATTAAAATTGAACTGTCAGGCCGAAAACCGGCCAAATCAAGGAGGAAAAAATGGGTAAAAACAAACTACCGGCAATCTTTTTATTGGCTTCATCGTTAATCATCTCCGGATGCGTAGCCAGGACTTATAACCTCACCCGCGACAGGGTAGACCAGGACCTTTCTCCGACATCCGGAAACCGGGGATACCTAATGGGGAATCCTCCCGAGGACAGCGGGGACAGGAAAGCCACCCGCACCACCAGGGTATTTGAAATAGAACTCGGCGTCTCCAAACAAGCCCAGGCAAAATGCCCTTCTTCGATGATGCCGGCGCCTGTTTCACCTTCCATGACAGAAAGAGAAGAGGAACCGGCATTTATCCAAGAGACGGAAACTTTGACGGAAAGCGCGCAAGAGGAGACTTTCGAAATATACACCGTAGATAAAAACGACACCCTGCAGAAGATTTCGAGCAAATTCTACGGCACTACCAAAAAATGGCCCATGATCTACAAGGCGAACAAAAACGTATTGCGTTCTCCGGATAAACTCTATGTTGGGCAAACCTTAAAAATACCCGTAGATAGCCAGATGAAGACCGCAACGGCGGAACTGCTCGAACCGGAAGAAAACCTTAAATAAAAAACGCATTTAATGGATAAAACCTTAAAATTCGATTCCCAGCATGAAGCCCAGTGTTTTTTCGGACCGGGCGATGTCCATGCCAAGAAGATAGAAAAAGAATTCAAGGTAAAACTCACCCTGCGCGGGGAACATCTTAAGATAAGCGGGACCGAGACAAATATTAAAAAGGCTTCTCGCCTGGCGCAGATCATCCTGGACGACCTGCGCTCCGGAAAAGAAATACCCGGGGAAGGGGATATTTCCTATATGCTCTCGGCAGTAAAAAAGGGTTCTGACCGCAGGCTGAACGGATTGGATGCGGGGATAACGCACACGGCGGGAGGGAAGCTTATCGGCCCCAAGACCGCCGGGCAGAACGAATACGTAGAGGCGATCCGGGATTATGACATTGTCTTCGGCATCGGGCCCGCAGGCACGGGAAAAACCTACCTGGCCATGGCCTGCGCCGTAGAAGCGCTAAAAAAACAGGAAGTAAGAAGAATCATCCTCACCCGACCGGCTATCGAGGCCGGGGAATCGCTGGGGTTCCTTCCCGGGGACCTGCAAGAAAAGATCTCCCCTTATCTAAGGCCGCTTTATGACGCCCTTTACGATATGATGGAGGCCGAACGGATAGAAAAATATATAGAAACCGGCATAATCGAGGTAGCCCCTCTGGCCTACATGAGAGGGAGAACGTTGAATGACGCTTTTATCATACTCGACGAGGCCCAGAACTGCACCGCGGAGCAGATGAAAATGTTCCTTACCAGGCTGGGGTTTGACTCTAAGGCGGTAATCACCGGAGACATGACGCAAAGCGACCTGCCCAATGCCAGGCCCATCGGGCTGATCCAGGCACAAAGCATACTCAAGGGTATAGAAGGCATACAATTCATTTATTTCAGCGGCTCCGATGTAGTGAGGCATGCCCTGGTGCAAAGGATAATCGAGGCATATGAAAAAACTGTTAAATAGACACAATTTGTTTCTCGCCGGCCTGTGCGTATTCGTCTTTCTTTTCTCGGCGGCAATCCGCATCAATCCGGCAATCCCCCTGTTCCTGGTTATCCTTTACCTTTGTTTCCGTGAAAAATTCTCCAAGGTAAAAAAGGCATCCCTGCTCAACTTGGGATTCCTTTTCCTTATTTCTTTTCTTATCGGGCAAACCATGCTGATGCACGGAATGCCTTTCTATGTGATACCCGTATCGCTCATCCCCATGCTCAGCGTGCTTCTTCTTGACAGCCTCGAAGTCGCCTATTTCCTGTCCCTGGCAACATCCGTATCCCTTGCTTCGCTGACCAGCGAGCCTTTCAAGGCCTGGTTCATATTCATAATGCTTTGCGTCTCTTCCATCCTACTGGTCAATAAAGCCCATAAGCGCACTACGGTCATCCGCGCCGGTTTCATCGCCGGGCTGATCCAATTGGCAAGCCTTATACTTATAGAATACCTGTGGATCAATTCCCCCGAACGCTACATAATGCTCCTTCTGAGCAGCCTGATTTCCGGCATTGTGGTCCTGGGGGTGCTTCCTGTTTTTGAATACCTGCTGCAGACGGTGACCAATATCAGCCTCCTGGAGCTGGCGGATTCGCACCACCCCATACTCCAGCGTATGATCCTTGAGGCTCCCGGGACATACCACCACAGCCTGATCGTAGGCAACCTTTCGGATACCGCCTGCAACGCCATCGGGGCAAATGGGCTCCTGGCGCGCATAGGCTCATATTACCATGATATAGGCAAGCTCCAGAAACCGGAGTATTTCATCGAAAACCAGCAGATAAAAAACAACCTGCATGATACGCTTTCCCCGACAATGAGCAAAATGATCATAATGAACCATATAAAAGAAGGGCTTGAGCTGGCAAAAAAGCATTCCTTAAGCCCTGCGCTTTGGGATTTTATCCAGCGCCATCACGGCAACAGCCTGGTGTACTATTTTTACAGGAGAGCCCTGGAAGGCAAAGAAGAGGACCAGGAGGTGACGGAAGAGGGTTTCCGCTACCCCGGGCCCAAGCCCAACACCAAGGAAACGGCGGTTGTGCTGCTTGCCGATTCCGTGGAGGCGGCGACCCGGGCGCTCAAAGACCCGACTCCGGCGAAAATCGAAGAGGTGGTACACAAGATCATAAACAATAA
Source organism: Candidatus Omnitrophica bacterium UBA6249 (assembly GCA_002441305.1). Lineage (GTDB taxonomy): Bacteria > Omnitrophota > Gorgyraeia > Gygaellales > Profunditerraquicolaceae > UBA6249. The sequence continues at coordinate 275,188 of DJVT01000009.1, read as the reverse complement.
GTTTATCGACGGACAACTTGACGAATGCGACCTTACTCTGAAAGACCTGGAAAAAATATCCAGCGTTTTCACCAAAATACTAAGTGGCATATACCACAGCCGCGTGAATTATTCCTAGAAAACATACTTCTCCCGTCTTCCAGATGCTGATAAACATAAACAATCTTCAAAAATGCCTGCGCGTGGATAAGAAAAAAATCCTCCGCGCCGCACGGGTTGTTTTACAGGAAGAGAAGGAATGCGGGCCAGGCTGTATAAATATATGCTTTACCGATAAGCGCCTGATCAGGAAATTGAACAATAAATTTCTGGGTGTCGATTCCCCCACAGATGTCCTGGCCTTTTGCCTAAGCCGAAACAAAAAAAAGGAAGGGCTCCTGGCCGAGATCGCTGTATGCGCGGAGGCGGCCGTAGAAAACGCAGGCATATTCGGGACAAAAAAAGAGGATGAATTAATCCTTTACGTGATACACGGAATCCTGCACGTGCTGGGATTCGATGACCATACGAAAAAACAAAAGCTGCTGATGCGCAAAAAGGAAAAAGAATATGTCAATAGACAAAGCAAGGGCCGTCGTCATTAAAAAACAGGATATCCGGGAAACATCGATAATCGTGGATTTCTACACCAGGGAATTCGGCAGGATAAGCGGGCTGCTCAAAGGCATCCGCACCAATCCCGAGAAATTCGCCTCCAACCTCGAGCCTTTCTCACTGAATGAAATAGTCTTCTACCGGAAAACGCACTCCGCCTTGCACCTTGTGACGCAGGCGGATAAAACAAACGACTTTTCCCAGATACGTTCCTCCCTAGAACGCGCCGGACAGGCGGCCCTGATGATGGAACTGGTCGCCTCCTTGATGCAGCCGGAAGACAAGAATGAGGAGGTGTTCGACCTTATCGTAGAAAGCCTTAAGGAGTTGGGCACGAACTACAACCCGGGGAAAATCTCCACTATCTTCAAGATAAAAATGCTTAACCTGTCGGGGTTCAAGCCGCATTTCGACTCCTGCGTCTCCTGTTCCAGTTCAATCAGCGGCCAGGCAAGATTCAGTCTCTCCCTGGGAGGATTGCTCTGCCCGCGCTGTGCGCAAAAAGACCCGGCAGGAAGATCGATATTCCGCGGGACCATAGCCACGGTGCTGCATATCGAAAGGAATACCTTTAACTCCAGCCTGAACCTGGGAATGAACCCCCAAATAAAGAAAGAGCTCGACCTGATACTGAATTCCTTCCTGAATTTCCACCTGGGCAAGGAATTAAAAAGCCAAAAGATGCTTAACAAACTGGAGGTGGCGATATGAAAATAGCCGTTATCGGGGCAGGAGCAATGGGGAGCCTATTTTCAGCCTTCCTTTCCAGGTCAAAAGAGGATATTTGGCTGTTAACCGGCAACAAGGACGAAGCAACAATAATAAATTCCAAAGGCATCTGCCTGGACGGGGTTTCCGGAACATGGCAGGCAAGACCGAAAGCGTCCTCGGATGTCAGGGAAATCGGAAAGGCGGATCTTGCGCTCATCTGCGTAAAATCATTCGATACGAAAAGAGCCATAGAGCGGATAAAACCCCTGCTCCAGGAAAACACAAAAATAATGACCATGCAGAACGGATTGGGGAATATCGAAATAATTTCGGAGTTGGCCGGGGAAGAAAGGGTAATCGGGGGAGTGACCAGTGAAGCCTCAACCCTGATAGAAACAGGCAGGATAATGCATTGCGGGAAAGGGGAGAGCCTTATCGGCACGCTTTCCGGCAAGACCCCGGTCGAAATACGCCAAATACGCGAAAGTTTCAATAAAGCCGGGCTGCAAACCAAGGCTTCCCGGGACATAAAAAGTCTAATCTGGTCTAAGCTTATCGTCAATTCCGGCATAAACGCCTTGAGCGCAATAACCAGGCTGCCCAACGGGAAACTTACCGAGTTCGAGGGGACGAAACGACTGCTCAGAGAGGCGGTCAGCGAAGCCGCGAAGGTAGCAAAAAGAAAACGCATCAAGCTCGTCTATGATGACCCGCTGGCCAAAGCGGAGACGGTATGCGAATCCACAGCGCAGAATATCTCCTCCATGCTCCAGGATATACTCAACCGCAGGCGTACGGAAATAGATTTTATCAACGGGGCGATCGTACGCATAGGCCAAGAGCTGGGAATAACCGTTCCCACCAACAGGCTGCTTACTGACCTGGTAAAGACTATAGAATCGAGCTATTACTTTCAAATAAATAAAAAATAAGATGGCATTCGGAAAAGGAACACGCATAATACTTTCCCTGCTCTTGGCCGCAGGCTGGGCCTCGGTGCTCGTTTGGAACTTCGTTCACGACGGGAAAGCCCGCGCCCAAAACAGAAACTATCGGAACAGACGCGTGCTTATGGGCACCTTCTGGGAAGTGACGTCTCCTGATAAAAAAGCCGCAAAGATAGTTTTCGACGAAGCCGGACGCATAGAAAGATTACTCAGCAAGTATATTCCGCAAAGCGAAGTAGCCAGATTAAACCGCAGAGGTAAATTAAGAGTAAGCGCGGAAACATTCTTTATCATCGGAAAATCTAAGGAGTTCTGGCGGGCCAGCGGAGGAGCGTTCGACATAAGCGTAGCGCCCCTGGCCGACCTGTGGGGATTTACCGACATGCATGGAAAAATCCCGCAGGAAGCTTCGATCAAGAAAACCCTGGGAATAACCGGATCCGATAAAATCCTTTTGCATGAAAATGATAATGTGGTAGAATTTAAACTTAAGGGGATGAAAATCGACCTTGGGGCGATAGCCAAAGGTTACGCCATCGATTTGGCGGCGGAGAAACTCAGGCGGGAAGGGATAAAAGACTGTCTGATAAATGCCGGCGGGCAGATTTACGCCATGGGGGATAATTCCGGTTCTCCCTGGAAAATCGCCATCCGTAACCCACGCGGGAAGGAATTCGCCGGCGCCCTTGAATTGAAAAATAAATCGGTAGCCACCAGCGGGGACTACGAACAATTCTTCCTTGAAGACGGCAAGCGTTACTGCCATATCATCGACCCACGTTCAGGCTATCCGGTAAATTCGGGAATCGCTTCAGTCACGGTAGTGGAAAACAGCGCCCTTAACGCGGATGCCCTGTCCACTGCCGTTTTCGTTCTCGGGGAGGACGGCGGAAAAATACTGAAAGACAAATTTCCCGACTCTGAATTTTACATAAAACAGGCAGGTAAAGAATGAAAAATCCAACGCGTAAACCGATAAGCGTATTTTCCCTTTTTCTCCCGGAGATAAAAGAGCTCCTGGAGAAGAAAGACGCCGCCGGCATCAAGAAGCTCGCCAAGACGATAAACTCAATGGACCTGGCAGACGGATGGAAATGCCTGGAGCCTAACGTAAAAATAATAATCTTCAAACTGCTCGGCACGAAAAAATCCCTTGAGCTTTTCGAAAACCTGCCCTTCGAAGAGCAGACGCATATAATCAACAACCTGGACAATCAGGAAGTCTCCCAGATCATCAACGAGATGGCCCCGGATGAACGGGCGGACCTTTTCAAGGAACTGCCCCAGAAGGCCTTCCGCAAGCTTTTTCTCCTGGCAAACAAGGAACAGGCTCTGAACATCAAAGAGCTCATGGATTTCAAGGAGGGAACCGCCGGCAGTTTGATGACCACGGAGTTGGTGGAATTAAAAAAAGAGATGACCGCCAAACAGGCCATCCTGCATGTTCAGGAAAACCTGCGCAGCGACTACAGGGAAAATATATATTCGCTTTTCGTCACGGACGAGCTTCACAGGGTGATCGGGGTAATCCCCCTGCAGGAATTGCTCAAGGCCCCTCCTGACATCATAATCAAAGAAATCATGAACCGGGCGGAATTGATCAAGGTAAATGCCGATTCCGATGTCAACAATGTCTCCGCGCTCTTTAAAAAATACGACCTGTTCGATGCGCCGGTGGTAGACGAAAACAACACCCTTATCGGGATAATCACCGTTGACGATATAGTCGAAACAATAGAAAAAGAAACCACAAAAGAAATTTACGAAATAGGTAAGATGAACCCAGAGGGAGGCGAAATCATCAGCTACTCCCAGGCCACCCCCGCAGACCTGATCAAGAGACGATGCGGATGGCTGATTCTGCTTTTGGTGTTCGATTTCCTTACCGGCACGGTGCTGAAGAGCTTCGAAGCCACGCTGAGCTCGGTAGTGGCGCTTGCCTTTTTTATCCCGATGCTCCTGGATACGGGCGGAAACGCCGGGGCGCAGACATCCATTACCATCATCAGGGGGCTGGCCACAGGGGACGTCAATATCAAGAACGTCTTCCGGGTCGTCCGCCTTGAATTCAAAACCGCTTTCCTGATGGGGTTGATTGTCGGTACGGTAGCTTTCGGCAGGGCGCTCCTCCTGCAAAGGGATTTTATACTGTCGGCGGTAGTGGGGATTACCATGCTGCTTATCGCCATGCTCGCTATCGCAACAGGCGTATTCCTCCCGCTTTTTTCGAAAAAGATCGGCCTGGACCCTGCAGTGCTTGCCGGTCCGATAACCACCAGCGTAGTGGACGTGGTGGGTTTGATCATTTATTTTAAGATAGCCCAGATGTTCATTCCCGGGCTGGGGTGACAATGGATAGCGCAGAAATATCCGCATTAAAAAACAAAAGAAAAATAACCATGCTTACCGCCTATGACTACCCCATGGCGGAACTGCTCGACAAGGCGGGAATAGACATGATCCTTGTTGGCGACTCCCTGGCTAACGTAGTGCTGGGCCTGGACTCCACCACAAAAGTAGGAATGGCGGAAATGCTGCATCACGCAAAAGCGGTCAGCAGGGCTGTAAAGAATGCGCTTGTGGTAGGGGATATGCCTTATGAATCATACCAGCTGCACCCTGATGAATGCGTGAAAAACGCCAGAAGGTTTATCGATGAAGCGGGTTGCCGTGCGGTAAAGCTGGAGTGGTTCGACGCTTGCCCGGATGTTACCGGGCGCATAGTGGAAGCCGGGATACCGGTAATGGGGCACATCGGGCTGACCCCCCAGACAGTAGATAAAATCGGGGGATTCAAAGTCAGGGGCAAGGATGCCGAAACCGCCAGGCAGCTGATAAAACAGGCGGCGAAGCTGGAGGAAAAAGGATGTTTTGCAATAGTCCTTGAGTGCGTGCCGAACAAAATTTCCCAATTAATCAGCGAAAAAATCAGGATCCCTACCATAGGCATAGGGGCTGGGGTGCACTGCGACGGCCAAGTCCTGGTAATCAATGACGTAGTAGGATTATTTAACCGCTATACCCCTAAATTCGTAAAGAAATATGCCGACCTGTCTCCGCTCATACTCAAGGCAGCCCAGGAATTTAAACAAGAAGTGCTCCAGGGGGTATTCCCCAGCGAGAAATATTCTTTTTCCATAAAAGAAGAGGAATTCAGGAAACTCCTGTAATGAAAAACAAAATAAAAAATATCGCCGCTATAGCCGTGACCCTGGCCTTCTGCCTGGTGTTCATCATCAGGCTTGCCGGCATCGGTATACTGCGCCAATACATATCTTACGGTATCGGCGACTGCAGGAGTATCCCCATATTATGCATGGAACCGGATGAAAAAACCGTTATCCCCGAAATCGACAAGGAGTATTACGAAACCCTGGTGCCGCAAAGCTTCCCCAAGCTCTCCATATCTATACCAAAAGGATTCAGCGTAGTACAAGAGCTGATCAAAAGGAGATATTACAAGAGGAGAAAGGCCGGGGAGGAAGCGGTAATTTACCTGTTAAGGCAGGAACCCAGGGCCTTCCTGAATCTCTATCCGGACGTGAAAAAAATGGGGGTAAACAATAATTACGAATTCATCCAGAAAATAATGCAGGCAAATTTGACCAAGATAAAAAATATCCCGGACGCCTTTTTCGTAATCGTAAAGAGCATAATCACCCCGGATATCGGACCGCAAAACATATCCCGGATGATAAGATTCGAACTGGGCGACAAGACCGGCTTTATCAACTATACCATGACGAAACGGATCAATTATTTCGACTGCAGCGTATTCGATGCGCAGGACAACTTCTTCAAGGTATACATAAAGGATGTTCCCGCCCGGCTTGACCTGAACAAAGTATTTACCATAATATCCTCGCTGAAGCCCGAGGATTGAGGCCTGAACGCAAGGGTAAAATCTTCTTGCTCTTTAAGGCACTTTATGCTAAAAATAAAAGACTATGGCAGAAAACATTATGGATAAGATAGTTTCCCTGTGCAAACGCAGAGGATTCATTTTCCAAAACAGCGAGATATACGGCGGCTTGTCCAATACCTGGGATTACGGCCCTTACGGGGTGGAGTTAAAAAATAACCTCAAACGCTCCTGGTGGAAAGCCAATGTCCACGAGCGCAGCGACATACTGGGTATGGACTCGGCCATCCTCATGCATCCGATGACCTGGGAGGCCAGCGGGCATATAGAGAACTTCTTCGACCTGAAAAGCGACTGCAAAAATTGCAAGAGGCGCTTCAAGACAGCAGACCTGAAAGACAGGCTGCGCTGCCCGGAATGCTCGGGGGAGCTCACGGAATCAAGGCCTTTCAATCTCATGTTCAAGACACATCAGGGCCCGGTAGAAGACAGCTCCAACGCAATATACCTGCGTCCGGAAACCGCCCAGGGAATGTTCGCCAATTTCCAGAACATCCTCGATTCACGCCACCCCAAGCTTCCTTTCGGACTAGCGCAGATCGGCAAATCATTCCGCAATGAGATAACCCCGGGGAATTTTACCTTCCGCACACGCGAATTCGAACAGATGGAAATCGAGTATTTCGTCAGGCCGGAAGAGGCGGACAGAGCGCTCGAAGGATGGATCGACTACCGTTTCAACTGGTATCTTAAGCTTGGCATAAAAAAAGAAAACCTGCGGAAGCGCCAGCACGGAAAAGAAGAACTTGCCCATTACGCCCTCGCCTGCACGGACGTAGAATACAATTTCCCTTTCGGCTGGAGCGAGCTGGAAGGCATCGCCAACCGGTCGGATTTCGACCTAAAACAACACGCCCGGTTCAGCGGGAAGGACTTGCGTTATTTTAACGACCAAAGCAAAGAAAAATTCTTCCCCTATATAATCGAGCCTTCCGGAGGAGTGGACAGAGCAATGCTGGCCTTCCTGGTAGACGCTTATTGCGAAGAAAAAGTCAAAGATGACAAGCGCCTGGTGCTCAAGCTTGACAAAGAACTTGCCCCGGTAAAAGTCGCCGTACTCCCGCTGTTAAGGAATCGGCCGGAGATAACCGAATTCGCCGGGCGCATCTGCCGAGACCTGAAAAAACGCACTGTGGCGGTTTACGACGATACGGGCTCGATCGGAAAACTCTACCGTAGGCAGGACGAAATAGGCACGCTTTACTGCGTAACCGTGGATGTACAGACCCTGGAAGATAAAAAAGTCACGGTGCGCAACAGGGACACCATGCTGCAGGAAAGAATCGAAGCGGAAAATTTGAAGGACTATTTGGAAGAAAAATTAACAAATGGCCCTGCCGGGGAGACAGAAGTCGGTTAGAACGACCGGCGCCCGCGGAAAAGGGACCATCAAGAAAGGAAGGGGTTGGGAGTAATGGCAAAGAAATACGTTTATAGTTTCGGAGGGGGAAAAGCGGACGGTAACGAAAGCATGAAAAACCTTTTGGGGGGAAAGGGCGCCAACTTGGCAGAGATGGCGGGAAACAAGAAGTTACTGCTTCCAGTACCTCCGGGCTTTACCTGCACTACCGATGTGTGCACCTATTATTACCAGAATAAAAAGAAATACCCCAAGGAATTAAAATCCCAGGTGGAGAAAGCCCTGGAAAAAGTCGAAAAGCTGATGGGAAGAAAATTCGGAGACCCTGAAAATCCCCTGCTTTTCTCAGTGCGCTCGGGGGCAAGAAAATCCATGCCCGGGATGATGGAGACGGTATTGAATGTCGGGCTTACTGAAAAAACCATACCCGGCCTGGCCAAGCAAAGCGGGGGGAACAGCCGTTTCGTATACGACGCCTACCGCCGCCTGATCATGATGTATTCGGACGTAGTCATGGAAAAAGCCGCAGGCATCGAGCCCAAGGGGGAAGAAGGTATCCGCAAGCAGCTGGAGAAAATAATGGCGGAGATGAAAAAATCTAAAAATTACTCCAGCGATACCGACCTGAACGTAGACGACCTGAAAGTTCTCTGCGCGCAGTTCAAAGACAAGATAAAAGCAGTCCTGGGAAAAGAATTCCCCGATGAGCCGATGAAACAGCTCTGGGGCGGAATCGGAGCGGTATTCTCCTCCTGGAATGGAAAACGCGCGATCAGCTACCGCAGGATCGAGAACATCCCGGATGCCTGGGGCACGGCGGTAAATGTACAAACTATGGTCTTCGGTAATATGGGAAACGATTCGGCAACCGGGGTCGCTTTTACGCGCAATCCCGGCAACGGAGAAAACAAGTTCTACGGGGAATACTTGATCAATGCGCAGGGTGAAGATGTCGTCGCCGGCATCCGCACTCCCGCCCCGATCAACGAATATTCCACCAGCAGCCACAACAAAGAGCTGCTTACTCTCGAAAAGGCTATGCCGAAGATATACAAGGAGCTCTACGATATCCAAAACCGCCTGGAGAAACATTACCACGACATGCAGGATATCGAGTTCACTATCGAAAAGGGTAAACTATTCATGCTGCAGTGCCGCATAGGCAAGCGTAATGGCCCGGCTGCCGTACGCATGGCAGTGGACATGGTTAAAGAAAAACTGATCAAAAAAGAACAGGCGGTAATGAGAGTTACGCCCGCCCAGCTCGATGAACTGCTTCATCCGATCGTCGATCCCAAGACGGAATTAAGCGTCAAGCCCATGGCAAAAGGGCTTCCCGCAGGCCCGGGAGGGGCATGCGGACAGATCGTCTTTTCTTCAGGCGATGCGGTTGAATGGGCGAAAAATGGAAAACAAGTAATCCTGGTGAGGGAAGAGACAAACCCCGAAGACGTAGAAGGGATGCGCGCGGCTCAAGCCATACTCACGGCACGCGGCGGAATGACATCCCACGCGGCGCTGGTTGCGCGCGGATGGGGAAAATGCTGTATCGTAGGATGCAGTGCTCTTCACGTGGAGATAGAAAACAAATTAATACACGTGGAAGGCACAACGCTTAAAGAAGGCGACTGGATAACCCTGAACGGCACCAAAGGCAACGTATACGAAGGCAAGCTTCCGATGATGGATGCCTCAGAAGAAAACGCCGTACTTGCAAGCTTCCTGAAAATATGCGACTCAGTAAGGAAGCTGGGGATACGCACCAACGCGGATACCCCGGAAGACGCCAAGAAGGCGCGCCAGTTCGGAGCCGAAGGTATCGGCCTGTTCCGTACCGAACATATGTTCTACGGTAAAAATTCCGACCAGCCTCTTTTTCTCCTGCGCAAGATGATTGTTTCCAAAACGCAGGAAGAAAGGCAGAACGCGCTCGATGAACTGTTCCCTTTTGTAAAAAAAGACATCAAGGGGACCATCGCCGCCATGGACGGGTTCCCGGTAGTCATACGTTTGCTTGACCCGCCGCTTCATGAATTTGTCCCGCGCGAACAGTCAAAACTCGAGCAACTGGCGAAAGAGCTGAGCATAGACATGCAGGAGCTGGCCAAAAGGGCGGAAGACCTGCACGAGTCCAACCCGATGATGGGGCACCGCGGGGTGCGCCTGGGGATAACTTACCCCGAGGTAAGCTCGATGCAAATACGCGCCATATTCGAGTCAGCAGCGGAATTGGTCAAGGAAGGCAAGCATCCCTATCCGGAAATCATGATCCCTGTAGTATGCGACGTAAAAGAGCTGGAGGACCAGCTTGCCATAGCCAAACAAATATACAAAGAAGTGCTGGCAAAATACGGGCTCAAGAGCATCAAGCACCTTTTCGGCACGATGATCGAGATCCCGCGAGCCGCCTTTGTCGCCGATAAGCTCGCCAATGTCGCCCAGTTTTTCTCATTCGGGACAAACGACATGACTCAGATGGGCTTCGGCTTCTCCAGGGACGATATCGGAGGATTCCTGCCGGATTACCTGAAAAAAGGCATCCTTCCCGAAGATCCGTTCCAAAGCATCGACCAGGAAGGCATAGGCCAGATAATTAAACTCGGCATCTCCAAAGGCAGGTCGACAAACAAAAAACTGGAGATCGGCATCTGCGGGGAACACGGAGGAGAACCCAGATCCATAGAATTCTGCCACAATGCAGGCATGAACTATGTCAGTTGCTCTCCATTCCGGGTACCTATCGCCAGGCTGGCTGCGGCACAGGCTGCCTTAAAGTAAAAACAAGTCGCCCTCCCGGGAATTCCCGGGAGGGCGGACTATCATATATAATCCTATGGAAGCGCTAAAAACGTATCTTAAGGAAGTCAGGCAAATCCCTCTCCTGACCGCCAAACAGGAAATAGATCTGAACAAAAAGATCAGGCGGGGAGACGAAATAGCCAGGAAAGAGATGATCCGGGCAAACCTCAGGCTTGTAATCAACATCGCCAAAAGGTATATGCATATGGGCACCCCTTTTCTCGACCTGATCGAAGAAGGCAACCTCGGTCTGATGAAAGCGGTTGAAAGGTTCGACTACCGTAAAGGGTTCCGTTTTTCCACCTATGCTGCCTGGTGGATCAAACAGGGGATAACCCGCTCCATCAGCGAACAGGGAAAAATAATCCGCGTGCCTGTTTACATGAATGACTTGATCGGTAAGTGGAAGAAATGCAAAGAGCGGTTGAGCCAGAAACTGAAACGCGTGCCCACGGATAAAGAGATTGCAAAGAAACTCCGCCTCCCCAAAGACAAGATGCAAAAGATAAATTTCTGGATGTCGAGCACTACATCCTCGCTGGAGGCGCCCATAGGCGAAGACAGCGAAAACCAGATGTCCGAGCTGGTAGAGGACAAAAACGCCACCCCTCCCGACGCTGAAATAGAACACCTGCTGGACAGGGAAAGAGTGGATAACCTGCTCGAGGTAATGTCCGCGCGGGAAAGAGAAATCCTGGACATGCGTTTCGGGCTAAGCAACACAAAACCGCAGACCCTGGCTGAGGTTGCCAAGAAAATGGGGGTATCCAGGGAAAGGATCCGGCAGATCGAGGAAACTGCCTTGAAAAAACTCAAAAAATTCGTCATCGGGCAGGAAAAGGAATTATGAAAAACACGACCCTCCTGGAAAAGCACATCAGGAACATATACGATTTCCCTAAACCCGGGATAATCTTCCGCGATGTCACCACTCTGGCGCAAAACAAACACGCCTTCCGTAAATCGATAAACCTGCTTGCGGAAAAATACAAGGACAGCCGGATTGACAAAATAGTAGGGGCCGAAGCACGGGGCTTTATTTTCGCATCGGCGCTGGCGCACAAGATCGGCGCAGGATTCGTACCGGTAAGGAAAGAGGGTAAACTGCCCCATAAGACCATATCCGCTTCTTACGAACTGGAGTATGGCAAGGACACCCTGGAGATCCATAAAGACGCGATCAATCCGGGAGAGCGGGTGCTGATAATCGACGACTTGCTCGCTACCGGCGGTACGATAAAAGCAGTGACCAGGCTGGTGAAACATTTAAAAGGCAAGATCATAGGGATAGGCTTCGTCATAGAGCTGATCGACCTTGGCGGAAGGAAGAAACTCAAAGGATACCCGGTATTCTCTTTAATGAAGTTCCATGAAAAATAATTTTGCCCCTGTAGCTCATAAGGATAGAGCANNCAGGTTCGATTCCTGCCAGGGGCATGAAAACTCATTATGTACAGATATAACCTGCATGCGCATACATTTTTAAGTGACGGCGATCTGCTTCCCTCGGAGGTGGCCGTACGCTACCGGGACAAGGGATACTCCGTTATCGCAATCACGGACCATGCGGATTACAGCAATATCAAACAAGTGCTTAAATCGGTAAGGGAATTTTGCCGGCGCTGGCCAAAAGATTCCGCAATCAAAGTGCTCCCGGGAATAGAATTGACCCACCTGCCTCCGCAGCAATTCAAACCCCTGGCAAAGCTGGCCAGGAAGGAGGGGGCCAGGATCATAATTGCCCACGGGGAAACCCCGGTGGAACCGGTAACTGAAAATACCAACCGCATGGCTATCGAAGCGGATATCGATATCCTCGCCCACCCAGGCCTTATCTCCGACAAAGATACCGCATTAGCCAGAGAGCGCGGGGTATTCCTCGAGATAACCAGCCGCCGCGGGCACAACCAGACCAATGCGCACGTAGTCAGGCAGGCCAGGAAATATGAAGCAAAGCTGGTCCTGAACAACGACAGCCATTCACCGGAAGACATAATCAGCCCGCAGGACCTGGTAGAGACAGCGCTACGGGCAGGATTGACCCGGGAGGAAATCGAAAAAATAGACAACGATGTAAAAAAGATGTTAACCGCAAAAGCCTGCCGGCAGGCAGGCAAGGAGGTAAAATGAAAAAGTTAACCCCTGTTGCGCCATCTGCCGTTTTTGCATTAGCCGTTGTTATGCTCGCAGGATGTTCGACTATCTCAACAGGCACAGACAACAAAAACCTTAACCCGGGAATGCTTGAACCCCAGGCGCTGTTGAAATTCAGCGACGTCCCTGTCCCTGTGGGATTAAGAAGCCTGCCCGAACAGTCCTACTCTTTTGAGAGCGCGGGAGTAAGGGTAGGAGTACTGAAATACCAGGGAAAGGCCAATGCCGACCAGGTGATCAATTTCTATAAGGAACAGATGGCCATGTACAACTGGAACCTGGTCAATCTTATAGAATACGGCCAGAGGCTGATGAATTTCGACCGGGACAACGAGACCTGCATTATCAGCATCGAACCGAAAGGAAGCAGCGTGATACTGACAATCTCGCTCGGCCCGAAATCCCAGTCGGCGATAAAAAAGGCCAAATCTCCGGTGAAATAAAACTTTAATACACCGTCGGCCTGGACAAAAAACTCTTGACAACTATAGAGTTGTGAGTAGAATAACTATAAGTAACCTGTGAAAATTATCCTGGGAGATAAATTTTATTAACCCAGTTAATCATACAAAAAAACAGGTTAACAAAAAGGAGGAATAAGAAATGGGTAAACGCTTGATTTTAACATTGGCGCTTGCTTTGGTAGCCGGGTTGATCTTCAGCCCTGCCTACGCAGAGGTGCAGAACGTGAAGGTAAGCGGCGACATTCTCTTCACCGGCGCTGCCAGAAACAACTTTGATCTTACCAGGAAAAACAAGGGTAGTGGTGACGGAAACTCAGAAGACCATGAGAATATGTGGATGACCCAGACCCGAGTAAGATTGGATGCGGACCTCACCGACAATGTCGCGGCCACCGTAAGGTTGATCAACGAAAGAAATTGGGATACTGAATCTAACACCAACACGGATATTGATCTGGACTTGGCGTATGTAACATTGAAAGAGTTCCTTTATTCTCCTCTTTCCCTTACCGTAGGTCGCCAGGAGATCCGTTTTGGCAATGCTTTGCTTATAGGATGTTCCGGAACTTACAACAGCAATGTATTAAACGGTGTACCGTCTGATTTAAGCTTAAGAAAGTCTTTTGATGCTATCAGGGCTACCCTGAATTATGATCCCCTGGTAATCGATGCTTTCTTTGCCAAGATCGATGAGAGCGCTAATAAAAACAACGATGATAGCGACCTCTACGGAATTAACGTGGCTTACGATGTAAACAGCAAATTAAAAACGGAAGTCTATTTGTTAGACAGAGTAAACTCCGGCAGCGTAAGATCCAACATTAAAACCATAGGTACTTTAATCAGCGGATCACCGATAGATAACTTACAGGCATCATTGGAAGCGGCTTTCCAGTTTGGAACCAGGGAACAAAACAATGAAAAGAATATGAAGGCTTGGGCTTTACAGGCAATGGCTGATTATACTTTTGCCGATGTAAAGTTTACCCCTGCCGTAGGGGCAAGCTATACTTACTTATCAGGTGATAAAAAATCTGATGATAATACAAACAGAAACTGGGACAGCATGTATTATGATCAGGTATTGAATAACATAACCTACTCCATACTGCCATTCAGCAACATGCAAGTAATCAACTTAAGAGGCAGCATGAAACCTACCGAAGATACCACTGTCTTGTTAAACTACGGTTATTACCGCAGGAATAAAGGGGCAAGTGGTTCTATGAGCAGCACCCAGGTAGATGGCAATGGGACAGCTTATAGCTATACCATGACTGGTAATGATGACCTTGGTTCTGCCTTGGATCTCACCGGTACTTATGACTATACCGAAGATGTCCAGTTCGGCTTGACTTTTGGTTATTTCAATCCTGGAAAGGCGTTTGCCGAGAACAACAGGCGCGATGCCACCCAAGTAGTCGGAAGCATGAAGGTTACCTTTTAACCAAAGGTATGCAGAAATACCAAACCCTCGGGAGAGCGATCTCCCGAGGGTTTTTTAATAACTTCTAACCTGGTTCCCTTATCGATAAATGCTTTATCTGGCTTTTATATTCCACATGCACCAGCCGTACTACAAGAACCTGCTCACCCGGGAAAGCAATCTCCCCTGGGTAAGGCTGCACGGAGTAAAAGACTACCTGGACATGGTACAGATACTTGAAAAGTTCCCCCAGATAAAACAAACCTTTAATGTGGTTCCGTCTTTATTCGAACAAATCGAAGACTATAACAATAACCAGGTAAAAGACAAATTCACCCTGCTTACCGAAAAACCCGCCGCACGGCTGGATAAGCAGGACAGGGAGTTTATACTCCAAAACTTCTTCTCCATAAACAGGGACAAGGTAATCGCCACCTTCCCGCGTTATTACGAACTTTATTTCAAGAAACAAAGGGGAGAGGAATTCTCCGTGCAGGACTATCTCGACCTGCAGATATACTTCAATCTTGCCTGGATAGACCCTTCATTCCGCAGCGGGATGCCGGAATTAAGAAGAATATGCGCCAAGGAAAGATTCTACTGCGAAGAAGACAAACGCATCGTCCTGGATAGCCAAATCTCCATACTCAAAAAAATAATACCGGCATACAGGCTGTTCAAAGAAAGAGGGCAGATAGAAATTAGCGTAACCCCTTACTACCACCCCATACTGCCGCTCTTATACAACACAAACATCGCCAGAGAGGCTAACAAAAAGACCATACTCCCGAAAAAAGTATTCAATTACCCTCCTGACGCAAAAGAGCAAATTGACAGCGCTGTAGAATTCTACCGGCAGAGATTCGGCGCGCCCCCGGAAGGAATGTGGCCCTCGGAAGAAGCGGTAAGCGAGCATATCCTGCCTTTTATCGCAGACTCCGGAATAAAATGGATAGTTACCGACGAAGCCATACTTTTTAAATCTCTGAAACTGAAAAAACGCAAAAGCGGGCTCCTCTACCAGCCGCACATCTTAAAACGGGACGAATCCGAACTGCATATCGTCTTCCGCGACCGTAACCTTTCAGACCTGATCGGCTTTAACTACCACAATATGAAAGAAGCCGATGCGGTAAACGATTTCATGGGGCACCTGGAAAACATCCACAAGGCATTCAAAAACGAGGACATCCTGGTCACTATAGCCATGGACGGGGAAAATGCCTGGGAGTTCTTCCGCAACGACGGGCATGACTTCCTCGAACTCTTCTACCAAAGGATCTCGGAATGCGGATTCGTCAAGACTACCACGGTAAGCGAATACTTGAAAAAAAACCCTCCTAAAAATAAAATCAAAAGGCTTGCCGCGGGTTCCTGGATATACGGTGAATTCGGCAAATGGATAGGCAATCCGGAAAAAGTAAAATGCTGGGAGTGGCTTGCCGACGCAAGGGCCGCCCTGGAAAAAGCCGAAAACCCCTTAGACAGCCTTGCCCTGAAACAAATGCGCGTACTTGAAGGAAGCGACTGGTTCTGGTGGGCAGGAGAAGACCCGGACGGCTCCTTCGACCGGCTTTTCCGGCTGCATTTATCCAACTTCTACAAAATTATCAAAAAAGAACCCCCCGGCTACCTGAAGAGCTGATATGAATATAAAAGCTAAAGACTGGTGCATATTTTCCCTGCTTGCAGTATTTTTCTTTCTTCTCTGGCTGCGTATCGAATACCCTCGCTTTGCCTTCATAAGCCTCGCCTTCGATAAGCAGCAGGCCCTGGCCAAAGCCTCATCCTACCTCGAGGAAAAAGGAGAGCGGACCGGCGCCTACCTGCGCTCCATAGTATTCGATACCGATGAAAAATTCAACCGCTATATGCAGCATGTATCCGGCATAAAAGAAGAAGAGCGATTTATAAAAAACTACGATTTCGACCTCTTCTCCTGGATAGTGAGGTTCTTCAAGGAATCCCAGAAAGAGGGGTACCTGGTCTATGTAAGCCCGCGCTCCGGGAAAGTTACCGGATTCACCCGGATAATAAAAGACACGGAATACGCTCCGGACTACGGCAAAGAAGAAGCCCAGAAAACAGCGGAATCTTTCTTGAAGGAAAACTTCGGGATGGATGCCGGCAGGCTGGATTTCCATGAGGAGAAAACAAAACGCTACGAAAATAGGACAGAATACCTGTTCTCCTGGGAGCAAAAAGGAATATATATCCCCTGGAAGGGAGGGCAGGGAGGGGCAAAGCTGCTTACCGAAATAACCGTATGCGCAGACCAGGTATGCGAATTCCGCAGGCACAAGTTCGACATACCGGAGAGTTTCGAAAGATACGTCGAAAAACAATTCATCCTCGGCGAATACCTGCACAATATTTTTTATATCATCTTGTTCATATTCCTGGCCATATCGATCAGCCTGGTGCTAAAGAAGAGGTATGGCGTAGTCACCTCTTCCACGAAAAATATTTTTTATTTTATCGCGATACTCCTTTTTCTGATAAATAGCGCGGATTTCTTCAACAATCTGCAAAATGTATTCATGTCTTACCCTTCCAGCGCGCGCTTGAGCTCTTTTATCGGCATGACCTTCAGCAGATGGCTGCTTAATACCATGTTCCTGGTGATCGGCTTCATCATGCCCGCCCTGGCAGGAGAAGGGTTATGCAGCGAGGTATTCGGCAGGGAAAAATATATCTCCTTTTTCGCTTATGCAAGGTCCGGGCTGATGAGCAGGGCGATCGTCCAACCGGTTGCGCTCGGATACTTAGTATGGATAATCGCCCTGGGGGCGCAGGCGGCGGCATTCTTCGCCGGCCAGAAATACCTCGGGGTATGGAGGGATTGGAACACAATGGCTTATTTTTCTTCGGCATACCTGCCTATATTCAGCGCCCTGGTGATTGCTGCGAGCGCAAGTTTCGGGGAAGAGGTAAGTTTCCGGCTTTTCGGAATAAGCCTGGCAAAAAAATACCTGGGCAGCACCGTTCTGGCCATACTGCTTACCTCCCTTTTCTGGGGAATGGGGCACACGACTTACGCTATTTTCCCAGTATGGTTCCGCATAATAGAAGTATCGCTTATCGGCATAATCTACGGCGCGGTATTCATGCGCTTCGGGATAATCCCCTTGCTCGTAGCCCATTACTTGTTCGATGTATTCTGGTGCAGCGCCGCCTATCTGCTGGGGAAAAGCGGAAACGGGTTATTCCTCTCGTCGCTTGCCCTGATTGCCGTCCCCGCTGCCGTAGCTGCCGCCGCTTTTATCTTCAACTTGAAGAAAGAAGAGAGGCCTTTAGAAGACACCTTAAATAAAATCCAGCTTTATAACCTGGAAATACTTTCGGTATTTGTAAAAACAAGAAAAGCGGGCGGGCTTTCCGCAGAAGATATCCGGCGGGAACTTATCGCGCATAACTGGGATCACATACTTATAGAACTGGCTATCAAAAAGTCCTGCTGATTAATACATCCTGCTTCCATCTCTGGCTTAAGGCTAAAGACAAAAATCCTTCTCAAGAAAACGTTTTCCCAAAACCTCCATTTAACCATTGAATTTACCTATATATATATTATATTCTAACTGTCAAAATAATTACGGCTGGCAGCCAAAATTCTTCTCAAGGTTAAAATGCTAAAGAAAAGCAGAATTTTAAGCATTTTGTTATGTTTTTGTCTTGTATTTGAACAAACCGGTTTTGCCCAAATTGCCGGCGTATTGGATATTTCGGGCCGTCTTGCCACCTTTAGTAATCAGCTTACCCAGGATAAATTCCGGCCTTTACATTTACGTTCCCTTAGCTATGACCTAAATCAAAACAACTTCAGGCTTCTTTTGGACAAAGGCGACCTGAAAAATTCCGACAAGCCAAAATTAGAAGCTGCTGCCAAGATCCTGCTTAATTATTTCTTTATCGGTATAGCCCTGCCTAATGACGCCTTCTGGGTAAACCTAAGGCCAGATTCAGAAGACAAAATCATTGACCCCTTCCTCGCTGAAACCGATGTCGGCAAGGTGCTTCTTGAGGCAGACCTTCAGCTTAAAAAAGACATCGCCAAGTTTACCTCTCCCGAAACTCTTAAAGGCAGGGAATACTGGAATAAGCTTTATAAAAAAGCAGAAGAATTGTTAGGTCATGAAAATATTACTATCCCTACCTTAAACCGCCCCTGGATAGTCCCAGGCGAGATCATCATCCGCGAAACAAAAGACAGCGCCTACGTCTATAAGGCAACCTTAAAGGTAATGCTGGAACAGGATTGCCTCAATTCCAAATCTTCGGTTATCGGATATCAGCAATACCAGTTCAAAGACAGCCGGCTCAAAGAATTAAATGAATACTCAAGCCAATTAATCAGGGATCTAATCATACCCGAACTTACCAAAGAAGTGAATACCTCCAGGCGCTATGCACAATTAAGACAGGTTTATTATTCTTTAATCCTGGCCCAGTGGTTTAAAGAAAGGTTTAATAATAAGGGCAGCTCTTACTCCTCCTTCATCAACAAAAAGAACCTCCAGGGATTAACCTCCAAAAACCCTTGGTCGAAAACCGCCTATTTTCAGGCTTACCAAAAATCTTTTGAAAATGGTGAATATAATATCCGGCAGCAATTCGCTACTCCTTATGGCCGGGTAATAAGGAGCTACTTCAGCGGAGGTTTCGTATGTGATATTCCTATACCGCCGGGGCCCCCGGCGCCCGGCGTTCCCGGCGAAAAGACAAAAGGCCCAACTAAAGTTATTACTATCTCCGGCGATATCAAACATACCCCGTCCCCGGAGACCTCTACTACTATAGGAGTCTCAGCCGCCGGCAAGAATGCAGCCAATCCATCAAATACCAAGGTAACGATAACAGAAGGGGCGTCTTCGCCTTTCGGTTTGCCAGCCGGAAATTCCCCTATGGCGAACGCGTCCGCACCGCAATCAGACGCTTCTTCTGTTACCTCTAAGACAACAACTGATAAACAGGGCCGCATTATCTCAACCCCGGACCCGAAAACAGTCAGAAAGAACCAGCAGGCATCCGAATACTCCGATCCTAACCAGGCATTCTCGGGAGTAGACCTTGAACATTTCGTGCATGCCCAAAACCGGTTAGCCGAGAAAATACTCAGCGAAGAAGAATTCCGCAAGCTGGTAAACATTCTATTCCCTCAAACACAGCACCTCGAAGTTTTAAACTGGTTGAGCATCCCGGACCCAGAACAAAGAAATAAAGCCAAGCAGAAAGCTTATATCCTCTTGTATAAGCAATTAGCCCAAAACGGATACACCGGGGAAATACTGGATTGCATAAACTCAGGGACGTATGAAGACCCCAGGCTGCAGGTGATTGTAACCGGCCAAAACCGTAACCCTAAAACCCAGGGCGTATATGAAGCTGTTGCCAACAGCCTGGATGCTCTCGGATTGACGATAGGCCAGTTCGGAAAAGGCGTAAAACAAATAATCGACTGGCTTAAACCCAATGGCGAAGACCGCATCGATGTTTTTACGGCAAAAGACGGTAAGGCCTATCATTTAACCATCCTTAAAGATGCCCAAGGCCAGAATTATATCCAGATACGCGCGGTTTCAATGGATGATTTTAAAAATTCCGCTCCCGCCGGCGCCACGCATGGTACCGTAGTCTTGGTTACTGTTCAAGACAGCCTTCCTTTAGGAGAACAGGAGGGCGTCGAAAATAACAACTCCCAAAAGAGCATTATTGAAGGCATCCGGCGCAGATTCCCGTTTGTTGCCTCCGTCAGGATAACAATCCAGATAGGCGAAAACGCAGCCGAGAAGGTAAACGGATTCGAAACCAAGGAAGTGATCGTTCCTGCCGGAAAGACAAGGTATACCTCCGGGGCAAGCGCAGACAAGTTCGTCCATCTAAGGGTCAGCCGGCATACGATATCGGTCAGCGATAACGGCAAAGGCATGGGTGCAGAAACACTTTCCCGGATGTTCGTACCCAAGGAAGGAACGAAACACCCCGCGTCCCCCAGCGGAGAATCAGCCAGGGAAGAACTGAAACGGGTCGAAGTCATACACGACCCCAGCCTGCCACACAGGGTGTCTTTCACAAGGAATCACGAAGTGATCGAGTCAATAGATATCGATACGGAGGATATAGCTTCAGGGGCGACGGTTGAAGGCGGTCTTATGCTTGAATTCGGCAACCTTATGGACGTGCCTGAATCGCGCGACCAGGTTAAAATTCCGCTCAGTACCGACTCGAACTTCTGCCTGGCAGTAGAATACGCTATCCGCGAGATTGCCAACCACCCGGCTCTTTCGAGCACGCAAAAACTAAAAATAATAAATACCATTATGGCCGGCCTGGACGGTTTAATCCGAGGAAACAGTAATTATAAATACATTATCGAGACCAAGATCGCCGCGCAGATACGCAAGGAGATTGCCGGGTTGATCCAGGAATTACAGCAAACCGGATACCTGATCCTGCCGCACGATAAACAGTTCAACCAGTTAACCATCCCTACCGGGAAAAAAGTGATTTTCCTGCATGAAAAAATATTCGCCTGGCAGGGGGTAGTAAGCCTGCGGGGATTCGGCGCCCAGAGGATCCCCGGTTTGGAGGTAATCCGGAAGGTAGACGGCAAAGAGGTAAGCCTGCCGGTCCTGACTGCGCAATTTACCGGAGAAAGCCTGCGTGCCTTATCCGCCTTTGACCCGGCCTGGTTTACCTTAAAAGAAAAGGAGAGGATCCCGCTTATCGTCAACGGACAGTTTGTCGTTATCCCTTTACAATTTGGCGCAAGATTGCTGGAATTGGCTAAGAAACGACTCAAGGGCCTGGATCAAAAAGAAACGGAGGAATTCAGCCAGCTTCTGGAACTGGTTAACATCGTCACTTCAGAAAAAGTCGCAACATCCTACGAGATAACCAAGGCGGAAGAGAATATAAGACTTAGGGCCTATCCTGAATTTACTGAAGCCGAACAAGGGCCGGATAAAAAAGCGATAGATGATTTCTTGAGACACCCGCCGGATCTGCCTGAAAAGGCGGATGTTAGCGGATTCGAAGAACAACCCCGGGAACTTCTTGAACAAATCCTTCGATCAGCGGAAATCATCTCTAACAGCTCTGATAGATCCCGCGCCCTGGCGCAAATTGCAAAATCGCTGGCTGAAGCAGGGGATGCCGAGAGAGCCCTGCAGGTAGCAGAGACTATCCCGAACTACTCTGGTAAATCCCAGGCACTAATGCAGATAGCCGAATCCATGGCTCAGGCAGGAGATACCAAAGGGGCCCAGGAGCTTCTCAAGCGATCCCTCGAAATGGCTGAAACCATCCAGGATGACTTTTATAAATCTTTTACCCTAGCGGAGATAGCAGGAGCAATGGCTGAAGCAGGAGATACCAAAGGGGCCCGGAAACTTCTCAAGCAAGCCCTCGAGTTGGCTAAAACTATCGAGGATGGTTTTTATAAATCTTTTGTCTTGGAACAAATAGCCGAGTCGCTGGCTAAGGCAGGAGATACCAAAGGGACCCGGGAGCTTTTTAAACAAACCATCCAAATTGCAGAGACTATTTCAAACAGCCTTAATAAATCCAGCACTCTGATGCAAATAGCAAAATCAATGGCTAAAACCGGCGATACCGAACAAACCCGGGAACTTTTCAAACAAGCCACTCAAATAGCAGAAACTATTTCAAATGACTCTAATAAATCCAGCGCCCTGGCCCAAATAGCCATATCCATGGCCAAAGCAGGGGATATCGAGGCTAGCCAAGAACTTTTTAAACAGTCCCTTCAGACAACGGAAACTATCAAAGACCAACTTTATAGATCCGACGCCCTGGCCCAAATTGTAAAATCGCTGGCTGAGGCAGGGGATATCGAAAGGGCCCTCCAGGTAGCAGAGGCTATCCCGGAGGACTCTTGTAAATCCGACGCCCTGGCCCAAATAGCAGAATCCATGGCTAAACTAGGAGACACCGAACAGGCCCTCCAGGTAACAGGAACCATCCCATACAGCTATGATAGATCCCGCGCCCTGGCGCAAATTGCAAAATCGCTGGCTGAAGCAGGGGATATCGATACGGCCCTCCGGATAGCAGAGGCTATCACGGAGAACTCTAATAAATCCAGCGCCCTGGCCCGGATAGCCATATCCATGGCTGAGGCAGGGGATACCAGGCAAGCCCAAGAGCTTCTTCAACAGGCTTTCCAGGCAGCAGAAATTATCCCGGAGGACTCTAGTAAATCCCACGCCCTGGCCCAGATAGCGGGATCATTGGCAAAAATAGGCGATATCAGAAAAACAGAAGAGGGGTCTTCCAAACGGATGCGGGAACTATTTGAGCGCTCCCTCCGGATAACAGAAAGTATTACAAATAGTTATCTTAAATCCGGCGCCCTGGCCAGGATAGCGATATCCATGGCCAAGGCAGGTAATAACGAAAAGGCCCAGGATCTTTTCGAACAATCTATCCAAATAGCAAAAACTATTTCAGAGAACTCTGATAAATCCGATATTCTGGCCCAGATAGCCGGATCCATGGCTGAAGCAGGCAACAGAGAACAAGCCATAAAAATAGCAGAGACCATCTCAAACGAATTTTATAAATCAAGCGCCCTGATCCAAATAGCCATATCCATGGCCAAAACAGGGGATATCGAGAGAACCCTCCAGATAGCAAAGGCTATTCCAAACGATAATTTTAAATCAAACGCACTGGTACAGATTGCAGAATCGCTGACCAAGGCAAGGGATATCGAGAGAATTATCCAAACAGCAGAGGCTATCCCAAACGATTATTATAAATCTGGCGCTCTGGAACAAATAGCAAAATCGCTGGCCAAAGCAGGGGATATCGAAAGGGCCATTCAGGTAGCGGAGACTATTACAAGCGACTATTATAAATCCCTCGCCCTGGCGCAAATAGAAATAGCCATATCCATGGCCAAAGCAGGCAATATCGAAAGGGCTATTCAGATAGCGGAGGCTATTCCGGACTACTCTGATAAATCCAGCGCCCTGGCCCAAATAGCCATATCCATGGCCAAAGCAGGGGATATCGAGGCTAGCCAAGAACTTTTTAAACAGGCCCTTCAGACAACGGAAACTATCAAAGACCAACTTTATAGATCCCACGCCCTGGAACAAATAGCAAAATCGCTGGCTGAGGCAGGGGATATCGATACGGCCCTCCGGGCAGCAGAGGCTATCCCGGAGGACTCTGTTAAATCCCACGCCTTGGCCCAGATAGCAGAATCCATGGCTGAACTAGGGGACACTGAACGAGCCCTTCAGGTAGCAGAAACCATCCCATACAGCTCTGATAGATCCCGCGCCCTGGCGCAAATAGCAAAATCGCTGGCTGAGGCAGGGGATATCGATACGGCCCTCCGGATAGCAGAGGCTATCCCGGAGGACTCTGATAAATCCAGCGCCCTGGCCAGGATAGCGGCATCATTGGCAAAAATAGGCGATATCAGAAAAACAGAAAAAACAGAAGATGAATCTTTCGAGCGAGTGCGGGAGCTTCTTGAGCAAGCCTTCCAAACAGCAAAAGCTATTTTAAAGAACGATACTCAATCTCTTGCCCTACTGCAAATAGCAAAATCCATAGTCAAAACAGGCGATATCGAAAAGGTCCAGGAGCTTCTCAAACAGGTTATCCAAACAGTAGAGGCTATCCCGGAAGATTCTTATAAATTCAACACCCTGGCCCAGATAGCAGGATCATTGGCTGAGACAGGAAATATCGATATGGCCCTCCAGGTAGCGGAGACTATCCCGGAGGACTTTTGTAAATCCGA
The DNA here is from genome assembly GCA_002441305.1 of Candidatus Omnitrophica bacterium UBA6249. Classification (GTDB taxonomy): domain Bacteria; phylum Omnitrophota; class Gorgyraeia; order Gygaellales; family Profunditerraquicolaceae; genus UBA6249. The sequence goes on along the minus strand of DJVT01000009.1, from coordinate 251,030 downwards.
CGCCCTGGCCCAAATAGCAGAATCCATGGCCAAAACAGGGGATATCGAAAGGGCCCTCCAGGTAGCGAAAATTATTCCGAAGGACTCTTATAAATCCGGCGCCCTGGCGCAAATCGCAAGGTTGCTGGCTGAGACAGGGGATATCGAAAGGGCTCAAGAGCTTCTTAAACAAGCCCTCCAGACAGCAAAAACCATCCTGGAAGACTCTTATAAATTCAACACCCTGGCCCAGATAGCAGGATCTCTGGCTAGGGCAGGGGATGTCGAAAAAGCCCTCCAGATAGCGGAGACTATCACAAGCGATTATTATAAATCCGGCGCCCTGACACAGATTGCAAAATCCATGGCTGAGATAGGAAATATCAAAATGGTTCTCCAGATAATAGAGGCTATCCCGGAGGACTCTTATAAAGCCTATACCCTGACGCAGATAGCCGAATTCATGGCTAAGACCGGCGATATCAAACAGGCTCAAGAGTTTCTCAAGCAAGTCCTCCAAATAGTAGAGACTATCCCAGACAGCTATAATAAATCCAGCACCCTGGCACAGATAGCAAAATCCATGGCTGAGGCAGGGGATATCGAAAGAGCCCTCCAGATAGCAGAGACTATCACAAGCGATTATTATAAATCCGGGGCCCTGATTCAAATTGCGGAATTGCTGGCTGAGGCAGGTGATATCGAAAGGGCCCTCCGGGCAGCAGAGGCTATCCCGAATGATTCTTACAAATCCAGCGCCCTGGCCCGGATAGCGATATCCATGGCTGAGGCAGGGGATATCGAAAGGGCTCAAGAGCTTCTTAAACAAGCCCTACAGGCAGCAGAAGCTATTACAGATAGCCCTAATAAATCCGGCGCCCTGGTCCAAATAGCAGAATCCATGGCCAAAACAGGGGATGTCGAAAGGGCCCTCCAGGTAGCGAAAATTATTCCGAAGGACTCTTATAAATCCCAAGCCCTGGCCCAGATAGCAAAATCGCTGGCTGAGACAGGGGATATCGAGAGAGCCCTCCAAACAGCAGGAACTATCCCGGAGAACTTTTATAAATCCGGCGCTCTGGTTCATATTGCGGGATTGCTGGCTGAAACAACACCATTAAATCAAAAGAGCCCTGTTCCTTCGCCGGAATCTCCTTCGCCGGATAAAACTAAAAACAGACAGGAGATGCTTGATGCCTGGAATAAAGAGGTGTTAAGCAGGCGCGACGCCTATATTCAACAAGCAAAAACGCTGTATAAACCACTCCTGGAACTTATCCCGGAAGAATTCAGGCCGGAGATCGAAAGACGGTTTGAATCTTTGTTCCAGGAATTATACCGTAAGCAAGAGAAAGAAATCCGCACCAGATTCCAACAGTCCTTGTCCGAAGGGGAGCCGGCGGATTTCACCTTCCTGCCGTTTGATCAATTGGTTGAAAGAACAGCCCATATACAAAAGGAAACCGAAAAATTCTTAAGTTCTGAACAGGCAGAGTTAATCCGACAGGAAGACGCGTATATCCAAGACCAATATTACCTAAACCTTTTTAAAGCTCTGCTTAACCTGTCTTTCAACCTCAATCTGGATATTTTTACTTCAAACGGACCTGCCTTAAACAGTGCTGACCTCCATATCCTGGGCTTGGGCTGGGAGATAAAAAGACAGGAACAGATTAAAAACCTTCCCGTTATTCGTCAGTTTATGGCAGACTTAAACAAAACCTCCTTATTGCCGTTGAGTATCGAAGAGGCAAATAAGATAATGACTTTCCTGTCCGAGTTAAACAGGCGGCCTGAATATCAGTCTACCTTGATCCGGCAGTTGAGTAAACTCCTGATCTCGGACTCTGAATCCAATGAGCGCCTAAATACGGCAAAGAAGACCTTCCTTGCGCAAATGCGCCGGGCCTTTAAACAGGCGGAGCTGCCGGCCTTAATCTCTTTTCTGGACAGCCCCGAAGGGAAACATACGTTAGGCCAAGTAAGACCCTTCGTGGTTTTTTTAAGCCATGATGTCAAACCGGTGAGGACCAAGGCAAAAGAGTCCTTGCCTTCCGGTGAGGATATCGCGCTTCCGAGAGAAGGGGTTGAAATATCCCAAATTATCAACCTTGAGGCCGCCCGCCAGAAAAGCAACCCGGAAGATACGGTCATGGACATGGAATATTTATTGTCGCATATCGAAGACCTGCCCGAACGGTCTGACGCGCTGGAAAACGATATTATCCAGAATGTCAAGGTGCAGGGGGAGGCCGGGGCGTATGCCCGGGAGATCGCGCAGAATTCCCGCGACGCAACCTGTGATAGAAACGGCGAGCTGGAGGTAAGTTTTTACATCCAACAGGATGCCGAAGGAATTCAAGAATATGTCGAGGAGGCCCGCGACAACGGAACTGGGGCGCTCAAGGAGGCGACCCTGCTTATTCCCAAATCCACCAAGGCCGAAGGCGAACAGGTTGAGATGTCCGGGTTCTTCGGTACGGGAAAATACACTATTTTCGAGGGCGCGGACAAGGTCGAGATCATCACTAAAAATAAAGAGCGCGCCTATATGTTTATCTTTACCGTGAGCCGCGATTCCTCCGCTAACCCCCGGGCGGTTCATCTGTCCGGGATCAGAGAAATAACCGATCCCGGGATCAGAGAAGGCGTAACGGTACGCCGGATCAAGTCGCTCGAGAATACTATCCCTGAATTGGACCAGATGCTTGCTGAGGAAACATGGAGGACCTTTACAGGCTTAAGCCAAGACGGCCATTTTAATATTTTCCTTACTACTCAAGAAGGAGAACGCCGGAGGCTGGAGGTGAAAACCGAGGTTTTAAGCGAAGTCGAGCTAAATTTTATTAAACCCGGAGGGTCGAAGCGGACCGGTTTCGGCCCTATCCGCATAATCTCAACCGAAGACATGCCTCTGCAGATTTTGGACGCCGCAGGCTTAAGGGTCCGCGGCTTGAGCGACGAAGAGATAAACCGGTTCATGGAGCTGGTCCCGAAGGGTCTGCTCCGGCATATCAAAGAATTAGGGATAAATATTCAGATACCCCTGCCGCTTATCCGTAACCGCAGCGCCTTCGAGCACGAGCAGGAATATCTGCCGTTGATCCAGCGTTATGTCGCCATAGCCTTCTACAAGGCGATCGCCTATAAAAGCCTAAACCAGACAAACCCGCAGTTTGTCTTTGAAGGTTTTCCCCTGGATTGGGAAACGAATGACGACTACTGGGATTCCATAAATGTCTCGGCGGACAGGACCGTCGTCGAGATCGCAAGAAAGATAAACCAGAATAAGACCGATCAAATCGAAAACGAAGAATTAAGAAAACTCCTGCCGCCGGCAGGCCGGCTGGACCAAAAAAAGGAATTCGTCAAGCTCATCATATTGTTGGATGTGCCTGTTGAAGGGGAACTCGTAAGTCTGATCGGACGGAGAATCGCAATCCAACGGGAGATCGACCGGCAAAAAGCCGAAAGTCAACGCCAGCAGTTAGGCATTTCAAACGTACCCGCATTAAAAAATGTACCCTACTTTGATAAAAAAGTCGGGAAAGCCGAAATGGTACAACAAGGACACAACCAGATGCAAGAACCTGAAAAGTATCTTGTTGACCCGGCTGACTATACCGCGGGAGAAAAAGAATTCCTGAAGCTGGTGGAATTCATAACCAGCCAGGTGGGAATTATCCACGCGGGGCTGGTAGAAGGGACAGCTTTTGCCGGGGTTTTTATGGACGGGGCGATATACCTAAACAGAAACCTGGCCCGCGGAATAAACAAAGTCAGCCTCCAGGGGGAATTTAACAGCTCCATGAATACAATCATCCATGAGCTGGCGCACTATCTAGAAGACCTGATGGATTCAGCTTCTCCGGAATTGGCAAAAGGCCAGATCTATGTTACCGAACCGCTCAATTTTACCCATGATTCTATCGGTACGTTTGCCGAAGCAATGAAGTATCTGGCCGCTCTTACATTAGCTAAATTTAACGCGCCTACGGACAACGATAACCGTTCCCCCGGCTCTCCCCGGATACCCGAAGATTCCTCCCGGAATAATGCCACAGAAACCTCCGGCAGCAGCCGTATCGACCAAAGTACTGATTCTAAATTTACGAAATCTCCGGCATTAAACAACCACGAAGATAAAGCGGAAGAAGTAGGGGGGATTGACTTCCGCATCCTGCCTATCGTTAACCAGCAGATAAATGCGGGAGTGCTTAAATTAAGTTATGCCGACTTAAACAGGTTGAGCAATATCAACCTTAATTCTGAATGGAGCGATATCCAAAATATGATCAAGAGTAACATCATTCCTTCAACCGAACGCATTAAAGAATATGTCTTGGCCAATTGCTTAAAACAGAATATAGAGGATCAAATGAACAAAATTTTAGGCTGTATCGCGGACATTATGCGCATAGAGGAGGATCGCGTTATAGAAACGGATACGGAATTAGAAAATGTATTGGTTTTAATCGAAGCGGGCAGACCCGGAACCGAATTACAGTGTGATTTGAGCCAAATCAAAATCTCACCCCAGCAGCCAAAACCAACGCTGATATAACATTTACCTGCAAAGCACCTTAAACCCTTGACACAATTTGACTTTTGTGTTATAAAATAACTTCAAATGGACAAAAAGGAAATTTACGAGCATCTGGCGAATATTTACCTGGATGCCTCTTCTAAATCATCGAAGAAAAAACGCAAGACAAAGACCAGGACAAAATCCTTCCAGCCGTTAATGGCCGCAGGAATAGTTACCATCCTTGGACTGGGGAGTCTTGCCGTTTATTCCAATCCCTTTTCCCGCAACCGGCAGGCGCAGACAGCCTTATTCTTATACCAGGATGCAGCAAAGCTGAATTTCAATTTCAACCCGGCGAAAAAAGAATCTTTCTCCCTGAACCTCAACGGGCTGAATCTTTCCAAATACAAAGAACTTTACTTTTCGTTCAAGAAGTTGAATTCCCGGGACACGATAGCATTAAGAATAGAATTCACTAACCGTTTCAATGAAAAAGGCGAAGTTTACATAAAAGACATACCAGACAAATGGGCGGAACAAAAGATAGATTTAAAGCGCTTTGCGCAGGTAAGCGATTGGAACGAAATGAAGACGCTCTCCTTCAGCGTGGAAGAATGGAACGCAAAGGAAAAATCCGGTGTCGTTTATATAGATAACATAAGAGTGGTCAGATAAAGATAATTCAAGGAGGGGAAATCATGCGCGTCATATCGATAGCTAATCAAAAAGGCGGGTGCGGAAAAACAACCACATCGATCAACCTGGCCGCCGCCCTGGCGACGAACAAACGCAAAGTACTGCTTATCGACCTTGACCCTCAAGCGCATGCCACCAGCGGTCTGAATATAAATTCCGATTTAAGCATATATAATGTACTCTCCAAGATCGTGCACAAGAAATGCCGCCTGGAAGAGATAATCCGGAATATAGACGTCAATTTCGATATTGCTCCTTCGAGCCTAATATTAAGCACGCTGGAACAGGAGTTGAGTGGGGAGATCGGCCGGGAGAGCAGGCTTTCGGATATCCTCGCCGGATTCAAAGCCAACTATGACTATATCATCATAGACTGCCCGCCTAACCTCGGCATTCTCACGGTTAACGCCATACGCTCATCCAGAGAAATCATCATACCGGTAGAGGCAAGCAGGTTCTCCATGGAAGGCTTAAGCCAGATAACCAGCGTCATCGAGCTGGTGCGCGACAGGCTGAACCACGATGTAGATTTCCGCGTGTTGGTAACCAACTTCGATTCGCGCCTTCAGCATTCCTTCAAAATGCTCGACAAAATAAAGAGCAGCTACAAAAACAGGATGTTCTCCAATATAATACACGTAAACGTAAAACTTAAAGAAGCGCAAAATGAAGGTCTGCATGTATTCGGTTATGACAAATACTGCCGGGGGGCCAAAGATTACTTCAGCCTTTCCCGGGAAATAATCATCCAGGAAACAGTACCGCCGGAAACGGAAAGTAACCCAGAGGTGGAAAAGCTGGAAAAACGCATGAACCAGATCCTGAAAGAAACCCTCCCGAAAATAAAAGAAATAACGCTTTCGCTTAACGCCCCGGAGGCAAAAGAAGTCTACCTTGCAGGGGAATTCAACGGCTGGAAACTCGATGAAAACAGCCGCATGGAAAAAACCAACGGCCTCTGGAGCAAAAGCATAAATCTCGACTCCGGCAAATACCGGTACCGTTTCGTAATTGACGGCAACTGGTCCGAGGACCCCGGCAACCCGTTAAAGCAGGTCAATCCCTACGGAACCATGGATTCTCTACTGGAAGTAAAAAAATAAGAAGGATATACGCCCATGACAAAGACCCACGATGAGAATATGATACGCGAAGGCAAGTTCTTTGCGGTAATCTCCTATGTTTCCTTTCTTTGCATAATCACATTGGTACTGAAAAAAGACAATCCGTTCGCGCTCTACCATGCCAAACAGGGCCTGGTGCTCTTTGTTATGGAGGTAGCGGCTTTCATACTATCGATAATCCCTTTACTGGGCCTGCTCATCGGGGTATTCGGCTATGCCGTATTCTTCCTGGCATCTATCTGGGGCATTATGCAGGCTGCCCTAGGCCAGTACTGCCGTATACCGCTGATAAGCGGAATATCCGAAAAAGTGATCCTCTAAAAGCCGTCCGCCAAAATTCCTTCCATAAAACAATAAAAGGAGGTGCGTCATGGCTTTAAAAAAGAAGAAAAACAGCAAAAAACCGGCAAAAAAGACTATAAAAAAAGCCCGGAAAAAGACTAAAAAACCCATAAAAAAGTCCCTGAAGAAACGCCTTGCTCCAAAGAAACCAGCCAGGGCTAAACCCGCTTCTGTAAAAAAAGAAGGTAATCTTATCGGGCTGGTTACACACTATTTCCCGCATGTAAGGGCAGCGGTGATCAAACTCAAGAAGCCCCTGGCAATAGGAGAGAGCATAAAAGTACAAGGGCATACCACAAACTTTACCCAAACAATAGACTCCATACAAATAAACAGAACCGATATAAAAAGAGCAAAAACCGGGGATGTAATAGGGTTCCAGGTATGCTCAAGGGTCAGGCGCAGAGATAAAGTCTATAAAATATAGAATTACAGGTATATACTCATAATAACCCATTATTGATTGTTAGTACCTACTCACAATAAACCGGGCGTTAAATCCGGGTAAGAATAAGTAAATGCGGCCAAGAGGAAGACCAAGTAAATACCGGATCGTAAAAATAGACCCAAAAATCAGCCAATTCAGCCCAAGAGGAAGGCCGGGCAGGCCGGATGAGATAGGGCTCAGGATAGACGAATTCGAGGCCATAAGGCTGTCTGATTACCTTGGAATGGCGCAAAAAGAGGCTGCCAAATCCATGCGCATATCCCAACAGACATTCAGCAGGATATTGAGGAAAGCGCACAAATTAATCGCCCAGGCAATCACTACAGGATCAACAATAAGGATACAGGGCGGGCAATACATAATAAGTTCACGCCAGAATAGCAGTATCCCGAATCAAATCAACCCGTAAAAACACACTCAAAAGCTTAAAACTTGCCTTTTTCCCGCCATAGCTGTACTTCCTATAATATATCTTATGTTAACTTCATAATCTTGCGTAACTGTATCTAACAACTGTTACTACAAGGGGTTGGGTAATACCAATTTTTAGCTGTGGAAAACGCATTTCTCTCTTACTCAAACTTACCGCTATTCTTCTTTGCTGTCACTTTAAGGAAAGTTTCTATATAAGGATACTTATATTTTTTATGTTTATTGAAGAAATTATTATCTGGCTAAAGAAGTGATTGCCGGAAAGATTGCCCCTTCTCCAAAGCGGTTATTGATCTTATCCAGGGCATAAACAAGCCCCTTGCGCCTCAAATCTTCCTGAAGCAAAGGCTGGTAAACTGCCCTGGAGATTCCTCCGCAGGATACCCCGATTGCCCTGATTTTAGCCATTTTAGGCCATATCCTTGGCATTAATTTAACCGCTCTGCGGTATATCTCATAGCCGTCATTTGTCTCTATATGGCATGTTTTCTGGGCTCCCGAACAGCCGGTTTCCGGCTTGTCCAGCCAAAGATGTGTTGTCCTGCTCGTTAAATTCTGCTCCCTGAGCCTAGAGCCAATCATCTCGGATAACAGCCTGATCCATGATTCGATAACCTCGGGGTTTAAGGATGCCCGCTTCAGGGTATATGAATGGCTTATGCTCTTGGGCATTTCACCGGATTTACCGGGATTTTCCTCAAACTTACCGGGTTTATCATCAAAAAATCCCGGTAAGTTCAGGTATAAATCCCAGCATGTTTTTATGCCCCGGGCGGTCAATTCCCGGCCGTAATTTCCTCCCATACCGGAGAGCTTATCCAGGCTGGCCTTGCGCAAGGCTTGCTCGAAATTGGAATCATCGATTAAAGCCACTCCATCCGGCTTATTTAATTTGGATGCCAGTTTAGCCAAAAGCCAGTTTTTGGCTATGCCGATTGAAGCGGTAATGTTAAAGTTTGCATATATCTGCGCCCTGATTTCTTTACTCAAACTTACCGGGTTTTGGCCGGGATAGCCGGAGAGGTCCATCTGGAATTCATCGATTGAACTGTAGTTTAAAGGTAAATTATACCCCTTGAGAAGCTCAAGGATCTGCCCTGAAGTCCAGATATATTTAGCCTGATCGGCAGGCAAAAATTCCAGCTTGGAGTAAATACTATAAGCTCTCCTGGTAGGCATTCCTGAGTGGATCCCCAGGGCCTTGGCCGGATAATTGGCGGCGCAAACTACGGTATTCATCCTGCTTGCGCGCGCCCCGATGATCAACGGCCTGCCTTTAAGCCTGGGGTTTACCGCTTCTTCGATCGAAGCGAAAAAAGCGTCCATATCTATATGTAAAATCATAATATGGTATTAAGATTACTGAATTAACTTGTCGAGCTGCCAGCGAAACGTGGAATTATTGAAAGATATCTGGTAGATCTGCCCGGCACAGACCACAGAAAAGTAGCTGACCAGAGCCTGGCCTATGCGTTCCTGCCAGTTATAGGTGATGGTTTCTATACGGTATTGTTTGTCATGCCATTTAAAGCTCCTGGGAAATATCCTGGCGCCCCTGAACAAGGCCAGGACGTCTATGCGCTCATTCAGGATATCCGGATCAAAGCCGCCATCCGGTTCGAACCTGTCCCAGCGCGCTTTGGGGCTAAAACTATTCTGATTCATTCGTATTTACCCTGGTATTGCTCAGTATTTCCTTATTACCGTAATAAGCTTGCCTATGACCTTGAATTCTTCGAAAATCGGGGCGTAATTGGGGTTAGCTGCTTCCAGGTGGAACTTGCCGGAGCGGCTTCTCAGCCTCTTTAAAGTAACTTCATTATTATCCAATAACGCGGCAACTATATCATTATTGTCGGCATTGGGGCGTTTCTTGATCACCGCCACATCGCCTTCAAGTATGCCCGCATCGATCATACTGTCGCCTTTGACCCTTAAAGCGAAAACATCATCAAAACCCAAACGGCCCAGGAATAGATCATCGGCATCGACATACCCCTGGATTTCTTCATAAGCCAGATTCGGCTTGCCGGCCGTAATCGTGCCGATTATCGGAATCTTGAAAGACGCGCGTTCAGTCAATTCTATTGCCCTGGACTTATTATTCATCCTCTTCACCAGCCCTTTCTGTATTAAGACCTTAAGATAGTCGCGTACAGTGCCCGTAGATTTAAACCCCAGCTCCTCCCCTATCTCGCGGATAGTAGGAGGGAGCCTCTCCCCTATCCGTTTACGGATAAAATTAAGCACTTTCTCCTGCTTTGGCGTCAAATACGGCTTCATTTCCATGCCTACAGATATACCACACATTTGTGTGTATTGTCAAGAAAAAAATATATTTACCGCAGGATATTGCCATACCCCCAGGCTGTCAGCCCCGGGTTTTTATGAAATTTTCGATCTGTGGTCTTTTATAAGGGGATGCGGCAGGTAGGCTTTACGCCTCGTTTTTCGAAGTATTTCTGGTGGTAATCTTCCGCTTTATAAAATTCTCCCGCAGGTGAAATCTCGGTCACAACCGGATCCCTGAATTTATGCGAATCGCGGAGCTTTTCCTTGAAATTCTCCGCAGCCCTCCCCTGCTCAGGGGTGTAATAAAAAATTGCCGAACGGTACTGCGAACCCGAATCCGGGCCCTGCCGGTCAAGCGTAGTCGGATCGTGCATGGCGAAAAAAAGGCTCAAAAGCTGTTCATAGGAAACCTTGCCGGGGTCGTACTCAACCAGGACTGTTTCGGCGTGCCCGGTTTCGCCTGTGCAGACTTCTTCATATGTGGGATTTTTAGTCTTGCCGCCCATATACCCGGATACGGCAGAAACAACTCCTTTTGCCTGCTGAAATGCCGCTTCAACTCCCCAAAAACAGCCTGCCGCGAAGGCGGCTTTCTCTAAAACAGGCCTGGTCCCGGACAAAACCGGCAACTCAGCCAACTTCAAAGCTACGGCATTAATACAATAACGCTTCCCTGCCGGCTGGGGGCCGTCATTAAAAACATGCCCCAGGTGCGCGCCGCAGCGCGCGCATAGGACCTCCGTCCTTTTCATGCCAAAACTATTATCTTCTTTCAATATTATATTTAATTCCGATACCGGTTCCCAAAAACTTGGCCAACCAGTCCCCGATTCGAATTTAGCACTGTATTTAAATAAATCCGTAGCGCATCCTGCGCACTGGTAAAATCCGTTTTCTCCTTCAGGAGGAATAGGGCATGTTTCTTTAAAGGGGGTTTCAGTGCCTTTCAGCCGCATTACTCGGAACTGCTCCGGGGTAAGGATCTTCTGCCATTCGGCATCGCTTTTGGTTATCTTGTCGACTTCAATGGTCTTGCCGGATTTGACATCGAATATTTTTATTTTATCCTGGGCAGCCATGGCGCCTTTCGATAAAAGAATGATTGAGAGAAGGATTATTGGACCGATTCTATTCATCCGGTAATTATAGAGGCCTGTTTACCGATAAATCAATTGGAGGTGCCGCTGAAAATGATAAAAAGAGCCGTTGTCGCAACGATAACCAGGACTGCCAGGATGTGAAAAAAATATTTATGCCTTATCATCCTTTCAAACATTGCCTTCCTCCTCTGCCGCGCACAATTTCTTACGGATATCGGTTAGCTTGCCAAAACAAACAAAACTATCGCCCGGGATAATTTTAATATCCGCAGGAGGATTAGGGGTTATCTCGCCTCCCCTCTCCAAAGCCAAAACAAATATATTGGACTTAAGCAAGCCTGTTTCCCCGATGCTCTTATTCGAAACCGGGCTCTTAGGACAAATTTCTATGCGGGAAACGCCGTAACCGCCGGATACCCCGATAAGCTCCTCAAAGAAAACAGGCTGGATAACCTGTTTTCTAACCAGGTATTCCTTGAGTATAGCGGTTAACTTCACCGCAAGCCTGGAATTGACGACAACCCTATATATGACATATATCCCCAGGATAATGATTATCAAGTTTACCCAGGGCACCCAATAAGAAGGGACGATAGAATTGACAAAAGGAATTCTGTATATGGTTACCAGGTCCGTCCTTAATGAATTGGCGAATGTGGCGATCAGGGTAACCAGCCCGGCATGGCCCAGGATAATCAAAACAGAGGCAATCTTCCGCCTCTGGGGATTATTGGTAATCAATTCCGATTCCCGGGTAGTAAATCCTGTTCCCGTAAAACACGACAATGCCTGGAATGTGGCCAGAGGCCAGGGCAGCCCGGTCAGGTGGAAAACGAGCGCCCCGATCTTAACTATAATAAACGATACGCCGATAACGATAAGGAACAGCAGCAGGTTCATCTATTTCCTTTTGCTTTTATGCCTTTCCGAAAAACATGCGCAGGGAGACCAGGAATAAGAATACGGCGAATATTCTCCTCAACAAATGCTCCGGGATATTCTGCACCAAATTCGCCCCGATAAGCCCGCCGGCAAAGAATCCCAGGCAGATAAAACCCGCCATTCCCAGCTTTACATTGCCGGACTGGTAATAACGTAAAGCGGCAAGAAGACCAATCGGAGGCACCATCAAGGCAAGTGTCGTACCCTGCGCCTGGAGCTGGCTCAGCCCGAATATAAATATTAAAGCCGGAATCAGGATTATCCCTCCCCCGATCCCAAGCATGCCGCTCAATACTCCAGCCGTAACGCCCACTGCAATATACAATAACTGGCTCATAACGCCTCCTACCTCATGGCTTCCTCGAAACTCTCTATGGCATATTCAGGTTCCATGATCGGCCTGCTATACGAAGGAATAAAGAAAGTAAGCGTGTCATAGGCCCCGGAGACCGCCCTGAACAAAACGGTAACCGCCCCTTCGGCGGCCCCTATTACAAACCCGAAAATCTCCCCCTTCTCATCTGCGACGCTGACCATGCTGGCGGGAAGCTCAAGCGGGCAGGTGCAAAGATTGATTACCCCCCTTTCAAGCTTATGCAAAGGAGTAGCCCCCCACCTGGTATCCCCATCCCCGATCTCTGCCCTTGAATGGGCCGGGAAACATAAGAACGCGGCGAGAAACAAACAAGCGGACAATATATAACCCCTCATCACCACCTCCTTACTCCAATGCGCTAAAAAATTTTCCTGTCAAGTTCGGCTTTTATCTGCCTCTCCGCTTCGAACCAATCGGCCCAATCGTTGCCCTGAATACGCCCCCTCTTCTCGTAAATCTCCTGCGCCCTCCTGCGTATTCTTTCGGTTATGCTTTCCCCGAAAAGAAGCGCTGAACCTTTTTTCCTATTTCTACCGTTTGTTGTCATATCGCGTCCTCCTATCGCCGGGTTAGAAATTTTTAAGCCGATGGTATCTTGTTGCGGAAAACAAAATTGCCGATAGACTGCCTGTCCTCTTCCGATATCTTCATAAAACGTATGCCTACTCTGTAATTCTCGTCTTTCATCTTCACGCTGGAGACGGTTTCCCCGGTTATCTTCATAGACTTCCAGCGGTCATCTCCGCTTAAACGCATATTTATAAGATCGAATTTTATATAAAGCTGCGCCCCTTTAGGAATATCGTAATCCGTGATGATCGCCATGCCGGAATCGCTCAGGTTCAGCATCACCGCATCCACATTGTCTACCAAGCCAAGCCGGATATGCAAAGTATACGATTTCTCTACGCTGTAGGTAAGAGTAAAAGCGGCGTCGATGCGGTCGGACATCCTGCGTTCTTTTCCTTGAAGGTTATCTGCCATCTTAGCCTCCGGTATTGATAACGCGTTAAAGCTCTACCAGGTCGTAATCAAGATTCCCTAACCCTATCTCCTCGGCGTACTCAAGCTGTTTCATCCCGTCCTGGTCGGGATGGGTATCCTTAAAGATGTCCTTTCCGCAAATCTTATTCACCATATCCAGGCTTGCCTTGTCCACGCTTACCGGGTCATAAGAAGCGAATATCCCCACATCCGGGGCGATACGCGGATTTTCCATACCCCAGCAATCGCACTCTTTGTTGATCTTGAGCGCAAAATTTATAAACGCTATCTTCCCGCCCATCTTTTTGAGGACAGCGGAAGCGTATTCCACCATTTTGTATTTTACCTTGTCGCCGGCATGAAGGTCGATGAACATGGCAAAGGTAGGGCAGGCCGCCACGCAACTGGCGCATCCTATGCACTTGGATGCGTCTATCACCGATTTGCCGTCTCTGAGGGATATCGCGGATACCGGACAGATACGCTTACACTCTCCGCATCCTATGCACTCTTCAACGCGCACCACGGGGGCCAAATCGCAATGCTGGGCGAGCTTCCCTTCCCGGGTAGCGCATCCCATGCCCAGGTTCTTCAATGCTCCGCCGAAACCGGTAAGGGTATGGCCCTTGAAATGGCTTACCGCCACAAGGGCGTCGCTTTCCACAAAAATACGCGCGAGTTTCGCTTCCTTGATAAACTGCCGGTTTATCTCTACAGAAACCGTTTCTTCTTTTCTGGTATCGTCGGGAATAACCACTTCCGCCCCGCATACCTCCCTCGTAAAACCATGCTCGTAGGCGAGTTTCAGGTGGTCGGCTGAATTCAAACGCCTCCCCCTGTACAAAGTATTCGCATCCGACAACACCGGCATGCCGCCGCAGGCTGAGATCTTGTCGCATATCAGCCGCAAATGCTCCGGCCTGACATAGCCGGTGTTACCTTCCTCCCCAAAATGCACTTTCACCACCACCCTGCCGCTCTTCGCCACGGGAGAGAGTATGCCGCTGTTTTCAAGCAAAAGATGCAGCCTCTTATTTACCGACTGGAGATCATCCGCCTTATCCGAACGGATGAAATATACCTTGCTTTTCATCTAAGCCCCTAAAGAAACGGGGCTGGAAAGATATCCAGCCCCGCAACTTTTTTCCGAAAAACTTATCTCTTTTTCTTTTTTGCCACTTTCTTTACTGCTTTTTTTACTGTTTTTTTCGCTACTTTCTTTTTGGTCTTTTTGCAGCCACAGGCCATGTTTACCTCCTTTTTGCTGGTTTTTATTTTCCGGTGACATCTTGTCCGTAAAGATACAGCGCCTTAGGTAAAATCTGGCTCAAAATCTGTATATCAATTTCCAGTAATCGGTATATTCGGCTTCTGAAACCTGGCCATCCTTGTCCTTATCCATCTGCTGGAAATATTCCCTGAACTGCGAATCCGACTCTTTCTTGGTAACCTTGCCGTCCATATTCTTGTCGGCAATGCGGTGAGTGCCCGTACGATCGGTGGATAATTCAGAAATATCGAGGTAACCGTTCTTGTCCTTGTCCAGTTCCCCGAACTTATCTTCCTGGTAAGACTGCATCTCTTCCGGGCTAAGCTTGCCGCTTTTATCTTTATCGATCTTGTGAAATTCCTCGGCCACTGCGAGCATGGCATCCTGCTGGGCTAAAGCCAAGCCTTGGCTCAAAGCCAGGAAACAGAAGACTGTGATTGATACTGTCAGAAAACGCATCTTAACGCTTCCTTTCTTCTTATCGCAGAGCACCCGCATAATGAAAACATTATAACATAAAAGACAAAAATAAAAAATAAAATTTCAGCGGAAATTACAAAACCCTAAAGGCAAAGAAAAATCAATTCCGCGCAGGTGCGCGATGACCGCCTGCAAATCATCCTTCTTGGCAGAACTGACTTTTATTTTTTCGCCCTCTATCTGAGACTGCACTTTTAAACCCAGCCCTTTTATTATAGATACCAGTTCTTTTGCCTTTTCCCTGTCTATCCCCATGCAGATATCGGCTTTCTGCCGCAGGTAACCTTCAAACGCTTTTTCGGGTACGCCGAATTTTACCGCCTTGATCGACACCCCTCTTTTTGCCAGGCGGGTAGCCAGGATATCGGTAAGCGCGCGCAATTTAAAATCATCATCCGCAATCAGGGTTATGATTTTTTCCTTGCGGTCAAAAGCGAGAGAAGACTTGCTCCCCTTGAAATCATACCTTTGCCCGAGTTCCTTTACCGCCTGGTTGACGGCATTGTCGATCTCCTGCAAGTCTGTTTCCGAAACAATATCAAAAGAAAAATTTGCCATATACAAGATCCCCTGCTGAACTATTTTTTGCGGTAAAGCCCCATCAATTCGGCCTTGTCCAGGATATTCCCTTTCATTTCCTCTTCTATATCGCGCTTGCTTAATCCATCCCCTAAAGCAAGCTCTTTACCCAGTGCGTAAATCTTAAAAAAATACCTATGCGTGCCCGAAGGAGGACAGGGGCTTATATATCCGAGGCGCCCCGCCGAATTGACCCCCTGCCTGCCGGGGACAGAATCTTTTTCTATATCTATTCTCCCGGCAGCCGGAATATCATAAACTACCCAATGCACAAAATCTCCTCCCGGTGCATCGGGATCATCGACAATCAATACAAGCGTCTTCGCCTCCGGCGGCAAGCTATCAATGGATAAAGGAGGGTTTACCCCCTTCCCCTGGCAGGTAAATTCAGCGGGAATCGCCGATCCGTATTCAAATTCAGGACTGGATATCTTCATCGATGCCTCCCCGTACACCGTGCTTCCGGCAAACAACGCCCAGGCAGAAAACAAGACCAGCGCCATCCTCCGGGGTAACCCGGACGCACGCAAACGCCGGATATTAATAATTCTCCGCAAGCAGTTCAAAAAATGCCTGTGGATGCCTGCATGAAGGACACTCCGCAGGGGCTTCCGCTCCTTCAAAAACATAACCGCAATTGGCGCAGTGCCATTTAACCGGACCCCTCTTCTTGAATACTTCATCATTAGCTACGTTATTGATCAGTTTCCTGTATCTTGCCTCATGGAACTTTTCAACTTTCGCTATCTGCTCGAAGGAACGGCTTATCTCGAAAAACCCCTCATCGCTTGCGACCTTGGCAAAATCCGAATAAAGAGTGGTCCATTCCAGATTCTCCCCTGCCGCAGCCTCTTCGAGATTTGTCTTCGTGTCCTTGATCATGCCGGCAGGATAAGAGGCGGTAATCTCCACGTCTCCGCCTTCAAGGTATTTAAAAAACACCTTGGCGTGCTCTTTCTCGTTATCCGCGGTCTCGCTGAAGATATTCGCTATCTGCACAAAACCTTCTTTTTTCGCTACCGAAGCAAAATACGTATACCTGTTCCGCGCTTGCGACTCTCCCGCGAAAGCATTAAGCAGATTCTTTTCCGTCCTTGTGCCTTTGATCGATTTAGCCATAAAAACCCCTTTCTATTCCTGTTCTTCTATTTTTTCCATGGCCTTGCCGCAGCAAACGAGCTCTCCTCCGCCCGCCTTGACGACAAGCACCTCATTGCCGCAAATATTACACCTGTATTTTTCCCCGCTTTTTTCCACTCCCATGATCCGCCTCCCGTCCCAAGCCTCTTACGCGGAAGCCTTACCCTGGTTGGCCACCGCTTCCATTGCCTTCTTCACAGCCTCGGGATCCCCTAAATAATAACTCCTGATAGGCTTAAGGTTATCTTCCAATTCATACACCAGCGGCATAGCAGTAGGGATATTCAAACCGACTATTTTTTCCTCGGAAATATTATCCAGGTATTTAACCAGCGCGCGCAGCGAATTGCCGTGCGCAGCGATAACCACCCGCCTGCCCCTTTTTACTTCCGGGGCAATAGTCCTGTGCCAATAAGGAAGAAAGCGTTTTACCGTATCCTTCAGGCACTCGGTAAGAGGAACTTCTTTTTCTTTAAGCGAGGCATACCTTGGATCGTTGCCCGGATAACGCGGGTCGTTTTTTTCCAAGGGCATAGGAGGCACATCATAACTCCTTCTCCAGACAAGCACCTGTTTTTCCCCGTATTTGGCCGCGGTCTCGGACTTGTTAAGCCCCTGCAGGGAACCATAATGCCTTTCGTTCAACCTCCAGGAATTATACACCGGTATCCACATCAGATCCATGCCGTCCAAAGTAAGCCAAAGGGTGCGAATTGCCCTCTTAAGCACAGAAGTAAAAGCCATATCGAAAACAAAACCTTCTTTCTTGAGCACAGCCCCGGCTTTTTTCGCTTCCTCTATCCCCTTCTCGGACAAATCCACATCTGTCCATCCGGTAAAACGGTTTTCTTTATTCCAAACACTCTCTCCATGCCTCAACAGTACTATCTTTTTCATCAAACCCTCCGTTATTGTTGATATATTCTAAACCTTAAACACTGTTTTAGCAAGTTTAAAATATTTGCTTTAAGATGAATTTTTGATACAATACGGGAGAAAGGAGGAATTATGAAAAAAACTGGTTATTTATTCATGGCCGCCCTTTTTGCCCTGCTTGTCGGCGGATGCGCTACGCCATACCCGATGGGAATGGTCTATACCGAGGTCAAAGCCCCGGTAGCCGCAGGAGAAGGCGCGATGTCCTACAGTAAAACCGGGGTAGCGAAAGCGACTTCCGTGCTCGGTCTGGTAGCAACCGGAGACTGCAGCATAAAAGCGGCTGCTTCTAACGGCAACATCAAGACGATAAAATACGTGGATTACGACGCAAAGAACATATTGGGCGTTTACGGAGAGTACACTACCACCGTATACGGAGATTAAGCAAAACAGGAACCTGATAAAAACCCCGGCGTGAAAATGCCGGGGTTTTTATTTTGCAGCAGCTAAACTTTATGGAAATATCTTTTTGCCACGATGAATGCCAGGGCGTAAGAAACTGCCCCCAGCAGCAGGCCTACGATCAGGTATCCTGTAATCAAAGGCAGCAGTAAATCAAGAAAAGAAAATTTAAATATTGCCCCCGGGGAAAGGTTGCCTTTCAAAGCAAGTAAATTATCCAGGACATTCTGCCAGGGCCTGTTTAAAACCAGGGATCCGGTCTTAACCGCTATGAAAAAAATCAACAGGCTCAACCAGGTATTGGTAAAAAGGCTTCCAGCCAGCGCCGCGGCACGGTTTGCCCGAAACAGGAAAGCCAGGAATAAGGCGGCCAAAGGGCCGGTCCCGGGCAGGAGCCCGGAAAAGACCCCCAAACCCACTCCCAAAGAAATCTTGTGCGCGGAGGCGTCCTTACGGAAAATATTTTCTTTTATGAAATTTATCGTCCTTCCGGGTATATTCATTCTAAACCGGCTTGATATTGACTCCCGCAAAACGTTCCGAACCGTATGACTCCTGGACCCATCCGTTTAACAACCCGTACTTCTCAAGTATATCCTTAGCCTCTTTATATTCGGAGGGCTCAAGGCGCCTTTTTATCTCAGGATAACCGGCAGCCTTATAGTAAGGAAGGTACTGGCTCATCAGGCTGACATAGGTATCCTCCGATATCTCCTCCGCTATGAATCTCATAACCTCTTCGGTTCCCGACATGCGGTTAGGAAGCACAAGGTGCCTTATGATCAGCCCCTTCAGGATGATCCCCTGCCCGTCGAATTCCGCTATGCCAACCTGGCGATGCATCTCTTTTACCGCCTCGCGGTTGCAATAAGGATAGTCCTCCGATAAAGAAAGCCTGCGTGAGACTGCGCTGTCGGAATAACGCATATCCGCAAGATAAACGTCCACTATCCCGTCAAGCAGCTTGAGCGTATCTGCAGATTCGTACCCGCTGGTATTATACACCAGGGGTATCTTAAGGCCTTTCCCCGCGGCGATACGCAAAGACCTGAGTATCTGCGGGATAATATGCGTTGGGGTCACCAGGTTAATATTATGGCACCCTTTATCCTGCAGCGAAAGCATCAATCCGGCGAGTTCATCGAAGGAGTATTCCCTGCCTTTGCCCATCTGGCTGAATTCATAATTCTGGCAGTAAACGCACCCCATATTGCAGTTGCTGAAGAAAATTGTCCCGCTGCCGCGCGAACCGGAAACCGGAGGCTCCTCTCCGTAATGCTGCATAAAACTGTATACCCTGGGGAGCAAAGCGGTACGGCAGAAGCCGGACTCCCCTTTCAAACGGTTTATACCGCAGCAACGGGGGCATATCCCGCATGACTGCAGTTTTTCAAAGAGTGCCGATTCGGACTCTTGCAGCCTTCCGCAGGACAAGGCATCGAGATAAAGTGGGTGCCTGGGCATCAGCGCGTATGTAATTTTCTTATTTTGTTGAAAATAGCGATATATTCCTCGCTGCGGTAATCCGGATAAGTCCAGTCATTGGGGGAAAAACTGTCCTTGCGGAAACTCAAGGCTATCTCCGCAAATATATTCTTGCGCAGATAAACCCTGTGCGCATAATCCTTAGTGGAAGCCAGAACGAGTTTCGCCGAATCGAGGTATCCGGGGTCAATGTTCACCTTCCTGGCCCCGGAGGCCATAAATTTCTTTTCAATCCTGTTTGTGTAGAGTTTTATGCGGTAGAGGCTTTCCATGGGGACAGGACGCGAAAAACAGACAAACCTTCTTTTCAGCCCCGCGCCCATTTCTTTTTCATAATACCCGGTACAGGTAAAATCCAGCGCCTCCGACTGAAAATCTATCCGCCCGAACCTCTTCTTCAATAAATCGCGGGATCCAATAAAAACAGCCTCATCTTTATAGATGAAGCCCGAAATAAGCTTTGCGTATTTATTATACTTCTTTATTCTGACCAATTAGACCGGCCCGCCCGGCTGTCAGGGGAGGAACCTGCTCATGTAAGAAGCTATCTTCTTGCGCTCTTCCGCGCGCAGCTGATTGAAGAATATGGCGATATTGAACCCACCGTCCGCCTCATCCTCGCTTCTCACCACCACCCCTTTGCACTCCACCATCATATCATCATTTTTCTTATCCTTGCAGGGCAGGCTTAACTTCACGGAAATCTTGGTAAAGGGCGGTATATATTTATCCAGGTGGCAGTAAGCGCCTACGCAGCTGATATTATGGGTAATCGTAGAAAAATCATACCCGTTTACCGCAACACTAAACGGAAGTTTATGCTCCAGGCGTGGATGAACCCTGCGTTCTTTTACTGACTTCATTATTCCTTCTCTTGAGAATCCTCTGCCTTGGACTTGGCGATAAAAGCCCTCCAGCATTTTTTAGTGCAGTAAAATTTACCGTCACGGTAATATCTCTTGAGTTTTTTGATTAATTTATTGCAGGCCGGACAATTTGTCTGTTTTTCCGCCTTAGGTTTAGCCTCATTAGTTTCCCCTGCCATTTAAACCATTCCTTTCATTGAATTAAGGTCATTTTCTGTTACCGACGAGTGAATATATCACATATTCGCAAATATGTCAATACCTTACAGATGTCTTCCGGTTGGGGGGAAACGGGTAATAAAGGCTAAAAAATACTGGAAAGCGATTGTTTTATCAAGGCAAGCGGGACGTTCTTTGCCGCTACCGGCCTGGACAGGCCCCGAATAAGCACCAGTTTATTCTCTTTGCCGCTAAACTTCTTGTCATGATAATGCGCCTTAACGACCTCATGCAAAGATACGCCTTTCAGTTTTACGGGAAGGTGATAAGCGGAGATAAGGTTCCTTATGCGCAGGAAAAGCTTATCCCCGATAAGCCCCATCCTCCTGCTCAAATCACAGGCGGTTATAATCCCCAGCGCAACAGCCTCGCCGTGGTTATAAGTCCTGTAAGCGGAGGCGGATTCAATTGCATGCCCCATGGTATGACCGAAATTCAAGACCGTCCTTAACCCCAGAGTTTCCTTTTCGTCGCGCTCCACTATTCCCGCCTTGATCTTAGCGCAGGAAGATATTATTCTCTCCAGGGCCGCAGGCCGGAAAGAAAAAACCGCATCCCGGTTCTTCTCCAGGTATGTGAAAAGCCCGCTTTCCCCGATTATCGCGTATTTTATCACCTCCGCCATCCCAGAAGAGATCTGGCGCCTGGCAAGGCTCTTCAGTAAGCCGGTATCGCTCAAGACAATCTTAGGCTGGTAAAAAGCCCCGACCAGGTTTTTCCCTGCATCCAGGTCGAGCGCGGTTTTTCCTCCGATAGAAGCATCCACCTGCGCCAGAAGAGTCGTAGGGACCTGAATATAGGGAATGCCGCGCTTGTACACCGCGGCGATAAACCCAGCCAGGTCGCCTATTACCCCTCCTCCGAAAGCGACAATGAACACCTTCCTGTTCTTGTCAAAAAAGGCGAGATTCTTCAGCAATGGACAGGCGGTCTTTAGCGATTTGCTTTTTTCGCTGTCGGGAACTGTCTTAAAACGGACGTTAAACCCCTTGGCCGATAACGAGCCTGCCAGGATATCTCCGTATTTTATTTTCAGCAGGCTGTTGGTGATGATATAGGCGTCCTTCCCTATATTGAGACTGCTCAGATATGCGCCTGAACGCCCGAGCACCCCGCTGCCCGTAAGTATATCGTATGACCTCTCTTTCAGCCTGACCCGTATCCTGCCCATCATGCCCCCAGTAATCTTACCACCGCTCCTACCATAGGCCAGAGAAAATGGTCGAATACCCCCAGCCAGATAAGAATAAAAAGAATTATGAAACCATAACGTTCCAGCCCGGCATAATATCTCGACAGTTCATCCGGCAATAACCCCATCAATACGCGCGAACCGTCCAACGGCGGTATGGGGATCAGATTGAATAAAGCCAGCACTACATTGATCAAAACAAGGTTAAAAACCAGGTAGGCCGTAATCCCGGGCAAAGAAAAGTATTTTAAAAACTGCGCTGCGATAAAAGCGAGCAGGATGTTGGCAGCGGGGCCGCTCAAGCCGATCCAGATAATGTCCCTCTTGGGATTCTTCAAGGCGTAATAATTTATCGGTACAGGCTTGGCCGCCCCAAAGACAAAACTCCCCGAGCTGGACAAGAATAATACCAGCGGCAGCAGGATGGTCCAGAAAAAATCTATGTGCGCCAGGGGGTTCAGGGTAAGCCGGCCGGAAAACCTGGCCGTGGAATCACCCAGCTTGTAAGCGGTCAGCCCGTGGGCAAACTCGTGCACGGTCATGGAAACAAGCAAAAGGGAAAAAGAAACCGCAAAAGAAATGAGCAAGGAGGGAAAATTCAATTCAACACCTCTACGATATCCACTTCGATTACCGGATACCTGCCCCCTTCCCCGGTCGGCCTTCCGGAAACCTTTACCCTGCGGTAATTGAGGTCGTTCAAATTCTTCTTGTTGCCTTTCAACAAGTAAATCTTCTTGTCATCGGTTATCAATTTATGGGTGGCTTTGCGCCAAAGCACCACCCCGTAAGGCATGACTACTCCCTCGAAAACAGGCAGGGAAGGCTTTGACAATGCATCCTCGGCCCCTTGCGCAGGCGAAACAGGGCATCCGTTTGCCGCCTTTTCCAAGACGACTATTTCCTTATCGACAAACCTGTTGTTAATCCAGGCATAGCTTTGGTAGACAGGCTCTATCTTATACCAGCCGTTTTCTTCACCCCTGATATTTACCGCCGTAGCCTTATCGACCTTCCCCGCTATCCAGGAGGACAAATTGGGGCTTACGCGCACATTCACCCTGTTCCCCGTAACCTTACCGCTGGAACATTCGCCGGGGGTCTTGTCGATGCACTCGACCAATTCTTTTTTTATGTAGGAATCGGCCTTCTTGGGCATGCGGATTTTATACCAGCCATGAGCCTCCGAAAGCACCTCTACCAAATCGCCTTTATCGAGCACGCAGGCTACGGGAGAACCTACGGTAGCGTCTGCCCTTACATTCACCCTCTCCGCGTTGATCTGGCCGGTAAACACCGTGAAATCCTCCGCCAGGGCCGTTCCCGCAAGGAAAAAAACCCCCGCCAGGAAGATTGCGGAGAAAAACAGCCGGGATTTAACGCAAGGCGCCTTTTGCATTATTTCTTTTCCGCGCCCTTGGCGGCGTCTTTAGCGGGAGCCGCTGCGCCGTCTGCCTTTACGGCTTTTTCCTTCTTTATCTTGATCTTAAGTGTCTTGATTTTCGGCAGGCCGTACACCGCATCGCCTTCCTTCCACTTATTTTTCTCATGCATCTGCCTTATGCGTTCGGTCCTCTTCAACACTGAACGCGACAGCTTGTCTTTCTCCGAAACTACTAACGACGGGTGTATCGACATTTTTATAACCTCCTTATGCGGCAGCTTGCGTAGGTTTTCTGCAATTGGTTCAGCAAAGGCTGCGCGCTTTCTTGATTGGAAAATTTACCTACGCACAAAATAATATAATCCCCTTTGGCAAAAATCAGAGGGGAGATACCGCTCTTGTCCAATGCCCGGGCATGGCGCAAAGCAAGCCCTTTGTTTCTGAAGGCGGCAACCTGGATCGTATAACCGGGCTGTTCCTGCACGGCCCTGGTGGAGGCAAGGCGTTTCCCTCTTTCCACTCCCAGGGAAAAAGAAAGTATGCTCAGGAGCACAAGGGCCATTGCCGAAAGCAGGACTTTTTCGTGCCCGCGGATACGGGTAAATAAAGAACCCGCTCCTGCGGACCTGGGCCTGTATTGCCTGGCGCCCGTATCCTGGGAAAACAATTCGCTTTGCAGGTAATCCTCTTTTTCCGCCATAATCTTAAAGTTGAACCTTATCCTGCTGGAGATAAATCCGCTTATTGAACCTTTTGATCACCCTCAGGAACGCATCTACTATCTTCGGGTCGAATTGAGTGCCGCTCTTCTTTTTTATCTCCTTGACGGCGGAATCTATATCCATCCTCTGCCGGTACGGCCTGCCGTAAACCATTGCCTCAAAGGCATCCGCCACCGACATAATCCTGGCGCATAAAGGGATCTGCTCGCCTTTAAGGTGTGACGGGTAACCGGTACCGTTGTATTTTTCATGGTGATGCATGATGATCGGGATGACCGGCCGCAAAATCTGCAGCGGGCGCAGTATCTGGGCCCCCTTTACCGGGTGCCTCTTGATGATATCGTACTCCTCCGAAGTCAGCCTTGTAGTCTTGGTCAATATCTCAAAGGGAATATCCACCTTTCCCGTGTCATGCAGAAGGCTGGCATACTTCAGGCTCTCGATCTGCTTCTCCCGGAGGTGCACCTCGTAGCCCAAAGCGCAAACCAGCTTGCTGAAATTCGGGGAATGCGTATATTCCCTCGGGACTCGCGTATTCAACAAGGTCACCAGCGATTTAATGCTGCCGAAGACTATCTTTTGCTGTTCATCATAAAGCTGGAGATTCTTGATACCGATAACCGCCTGTTCGGCCATATTCATAAGCATCTCCTGGTCGAATTTATCGAACGGGCGGCCGTTCCTGGGGCGCTGGACAATGATCACCCCCGCCACATCGTCACAGATCAAAGGCACGCCGAGCAGGCGGTCCTTTCTTACTGCCGAAGAAGTGCTGATTATCCTTTCCTCCATCCTCCCGGATATCCGGCATCTCTTGTCAACGACCAGTTTCTTGTTGTCCTTGATCAAGCACTTGACGGTGGAATACTTCTTGCTTTCATCCAAAAGCGCAACCAGGCAGTAATGCGCGTTAAAAAACTGGCAAAACAGCCTGCCCATGCGGCAGGTCAGCTCCCTGAGGTCATAAGTTGAATTCAGCAACCGATAGATGCTATGAACCGCAGATACCAAAAACCTATACTTTTTCGTAGGGGTTGAATAATTTTTTGTATTCATCTAACGCATAACGGTCGGTCATCCCGGCAATATAATCGCAGACCACCCTTTTTACCCCCTCTTTGGGGATCCTGTCCTGCAGGTCATAAGGCAGCTGCTGCGGCCGTTCGACATATTCAGAAAATAACTCCCTGATGAAACGCTTGGCTTTGATACTCATGCGCATTACCCGGTAATGGTGATACAGCCTCTGCATCAGGAACTTCCTGAGAGGCTTCCTCAATTCCTTGACCTCATCGCTGAAATCAACCATTTTACGGTCAATCTTGCGCAAATCCGCATAATCCTTTATCTTACTACGACAGATCCTTTCCTTAGTATTGCAAATCAGGTCGGTAACCTGGAGATCGATCAAGGCGCGGATAACCAGGTATTTCCTCCTGCTCCAATCAATTTTAGCATACTTCTGGTTGATTTTGCGATTTATTTTGTCCCAGATTTCAAGGCCGTCAAGATCGCCTTCCTTTATCAGGCCCGAAGTCAAACCATCATCCAGGTCATGGTTATCGTAAGCTATCTCATCCGCCGCGTCAACCAGCTGGGTCTCCAAAGAAGGCATTTTGCCCGGGAAAAATTCCTTCAGTTTGACCGCTATGTCAAATACAGAAGAGTGTTTTATTATACCTTCTCTCACCTCCCAGCTGAGGTTCAACCCCTTAAACTCCGGGTATCTCTCCTCCAGGTAATCCACGACCCGCAGGCCCTGGAGATTATGGTTGAAACCTCCGCAATCCGACATCAAGTCGTTCAAGGCCTCCTCCCCGGAATGCCCAAAAGGAGTATGCCCCAGGTCATGCGCCAGGGAGATCGCCTCGGTCAAATCCGTATTCAGGCGCAAGGCCCAGGCAATAGTACGGGCGATCTGGGATACTTCTATGCTGTGGGTCAGACGAGTACGGTAATAGTCCCCTTCATGGTTAACGAAGACCTGGGTCTTATACTCAAGTCTCCTGAAGGCCGCCGAGTGGATTATCCTGTCGCGGTCTCTTTGGTAGCAGGAACGGTAAGGATGCTCCTGCTCCTTGTATTTTCTCCCCAGGGAATTGCGGCTTTTTGCCGCATAAAGGGCAAGAAATTCCTCTTCAAAGTCATTCATGTCGTCTGCAGGCATCTTTCAGTAATTTAGCAAGTTCGGCGAGTGATTGGGATACTATCTTTGTATCGGATACAACCGGCATAAAATTCACATCGCCGTTCCAGCGCGGAACTATATGCATGTGCAAATGCCCGGTAATCCCGGCTCCGGCGACGCGCCCCAGGTTAAAACCTATATTGTAACCATCCGGGCACAGGACTTTATCTAACAGCCCCTTCGCCCTGTTCAGACATTCGAACAAATCAACGAATTCCTCCTCGCGCAAACGGGCCGTATCGTTCACGTGCCTCAAAGGAAAAACCAGCAGGTGACCGTTATTATACGGGTATATGTTCAGGACAACCGCGCTTAAAGCGCTTTTGAAAATCAAATGCTCTCCGGGGATACGCCTGCCGGATACGGCGCGGCAAAGGACGCACCCCCTGCTTTTGCGCGCGGAAACTATATATTTATTCCTCCAGGGAGCCCATAATCTTTGCATATCAAATCTTTATTACCCTTGCGTTAACCCCGCCGTTTATTTCGATTATCCCGTAAGAATTATATTCCGCAGTAAAATCCGTTGCGCTCCCGGGATTGAAAAAGAGCACCCCCTCAATAAACTCGTTCATCGATTTATGGGAATGCCCGAAGACAACCACGTCCGGCTTATCATCCTTAAAAGAATCCTTGAGCAACCCTACCAGGTTCAAAGGGGCCCCGTGGCCGTGCATAAGCCCGATCTTGTGCCCGGAAACCTCGATAATCTGTTTGACCGGATACTTCTTCTTTACCGCATCATGGTCCATATTCCCGGCCACCGCTACCACCTTCGGGCAGGCTGAACGCAGCTCGTCGACCACTTTCAAATCCACCATATCCCCGGCGTGCATAACCATATCCATCTGCTTAAACACATCGAGTATGATCCGCGGTATATGCTCTGCCTTATTGGCGATATGCGTATCGGAAATAACCCCTATTTTCATCCGGCGCTCTCCTTCCTTCCCGAAAAAAACATCAGGCGATGACTCTCGGCTTCGAGAACAAATCAAAAATCTGGTTCAGGCTGTTCAAATCCCAGGTCCACACTTTTTCCTCCAGAGCCCTCAGCCTGGCGTTAGGATCCACCTCTTTCAAAGTAACGATTATCTTGCGCTGCGACTTATGGTGGTATTTCTTGCATTCCTTGGAAAAATCCGCTATATCCTGTTCGGTAAGAGTATCCGGCTTGATCGCCATGATCCAAAGGGAATCGCTACAGCGCCCCAGCAGGCCGCTTTTCAAAAAACGGTAATTGAAATTCAGCGGTTTTACCTCCCTGAAATGGCAAAGGCGGATTTTCTTGCGTTCAAACTGCATAGTATCGTCTTCGAACATCTGCATCAATTCGGAAACCCTGCTGACAAGAGGTTTTTGAGACTGGGAAAGGAACTCCTGGATAAGCTCTTCGATGCTCCCGCGGAACTTCTCTTTCTGGTTCCTGGCATCATAAGATAAAGAACGCATCTTTTCCCTGTAGACAAACCTCATCCAATAGGCAAACAGCCGGTCATTTACCCTGAGGAAATCCCCACTTCTGGTAATTGCGTCAAGCTCGAGTAAATAATTGACCCTTAAAGACATCTCTTTGTTCTGTTTGCGCAATATATGGGATATCTCCTTGATACGGTTCCTGCCGCTGGAAATCAAATACAGGATAGAGATATAATCGTTGCCTGCAGAGGAATCCAGGAAGCGCTTGATATAATTGGAGAACCTCTGGTTGAGTACTCCCGAGGTATCAAAAAGCATATCCTCCAGGGTATCGGCCAGATAGGCGCGGATGTCCGTCTTCTCCCCGGCAAGCTGGATGCGCCCCTCCACTCTTCCCAGCAGCGCCTTGGATACGAGCTCGAGGTAAAGGGGGTAGCCCCCGGTAAAGCTGATTATGAAATCCTTGATTCCCGGGTATGCCTTCAGCCCAGGGAGATAACAATCAAGATACCTCCCGCTTGTATGTATATCGAACGGTTCGACGTTGATTACTTCAAAATTGCCGAAAAGCAGGGAAAGCTGTTTGGAAAGTATCACCCTGGTCTTGAAGATCATCGAACTGGTTATGACGTAAAGAGTGTTCTTCTGCAGGATAAGGAGCTTTCCCCAATCGCGGTACAGGTTTTTTACCCCCATGCTCTCGAGATTATGGAATTCATCGAGGAAAAGCACCGAGAACTTCCCCGTTTCCTGATGGATGGATTCTGGCAGGCCGAACAAATCGGTGATAATATTGATTTTTTTTCTCTTAGACAAGTCGCTGAGTATGGATCTTATTTTTCCTGCGGTGTTCGGTATGTAGGCGGATGCCTTATCCAGCAGGAAATCGAGGTCTTCTTTCAGGGGGAATCCGCTGTTGGAAAGGAAGTTGTAGAGCAGGGCTCCGATAAACCTCCTTGAAAAATCCTGGTAGCTCTCCGCCCTCACTTCAAAAAAGACAGTGATGATCATCGGGTCGTTAAACCTGTCCAAGAACTTATAGACGATGCTTGTCTTGCCTACGTTTTCCTCGCCGATAATGGCGATATTCTGGCGGTAGCCTTCCTTCAGGCTGCTTATCCTCTTCTGCAGTATCTCCAAATAATTATGGCGGTCAAAAAATTTGTCTCTTCTCATGGCAAATAAAATAACGGATTCTGCGGAATGCGCCCTTTTCTAATTTCGAAATGGAAATAGTTGCTCTTTCCTTTATGTACCGGGCTTACCCTGCCTATCGCAGAGCCTCTCTGCACGGTGTCCCCCGGCCTTACGAAGAATTCCGACACTCTTGAATATACACTCTTTAATCCGTTGGCGTGTTCGATAATTATCGTCTTGCCGAAATTCCCCAAAGAGGAGGAATAAAATACAACTTTCCCCGAGCCTGAAGCGACTATGCCGCTTTCCTCCGGGACCTGGATATCGATCCCCCTGTTGATCAAATTCCTGTAACTGCCCCCGTAACCGGAAATAACCCTGCCCTTCAGAGGCCAGATGAATTCATCCCCGTAGGCGGCGGGTGATTCTTTAAATGCCTTTTGCCGGCTTACCGGTATTACCAGCACCTGCCCGATCTCTATGGTGGCTTCCTCCGGGATATTGTTCGCCTTAAGGATATCCTCTATCTCCACATTATAAATCCTAGATATCCTCCAAAGAGTCTGCTTTGGCTCAACCTTATGCCGTATCCCCGGCGCCTGCTGCCCCGAAACCGGCGCCCTGGGCCCGGTATAAGTCGAAACCCCCGCGCAGCCGGAAAGCCCACCTACCGCCCAGATTAACAACAGTGCCACAGCGCCGCAAGATCTTCTGCAATAGGACATAAATTTAAAAGCGGGTGAGCGGAATCGAACCGCCATATGCAGCTTGGGAAGCTGCCATTCTACCACTGAATTACACCCGCATAGCTGACCATGCTTCAAGACCGCTTTAATTCGCAGTCTTCCATAAGTTTTATAGAACAATAGTTGCCGCACATCGTGCACACATCGGACAGGCTCGGCTTGCTGGACAACCTATACTCTCTGGCCTTTTCCGGGTCAATGGACAAAAGAATCTGCTTTTTCCAGTCTTTTGACCTGCGCGCCTGGGAAATATCCCTATCCCAGGCCTCCGCCGATGCTCTGCGCTTGACCAGGTCTCCTGCATGCGCTGCGATACGCGAAGCGATTACGCCTTCTCTTACGTCATTTACGTCCGGATGGCGCAGATGTTCAGCCGGCGTGACATAACAAAGCAAGTCGGCGCCGAATCCTGCCGCCAGGGAACCTCCGATCGCCGAAGTGATATGGTCGTAACCCGGAGCAACATCCGTAACCAAAGGCCCGAGTACATAAAAAGGGGCCTGATTGCAATATTTTTTCTCCAAAATGATATTCCTGCGGATCTGGTCTATAGGCACATGCCCCGGGCCCTCTATCATAACCTGCACCCCCCTGGCTTTTGCGCGTTCTGCCAGCCTGCCGAGTATCTTAAGCTCTGCGATCTGGGCTTTATCGGTAGCATCCATAACCGACCCGGGCCTGAGCCCATCCCCCAGGCTCAAAGTAACGTCATATTTATTCGCAATATCGAGTATGCGGTCAAAATGGCTGTAGAAAGGATTCTCCTTGCCGTTCATCTTCATCCAGCTGGCGACAATCGCCCCGCCGCGCGAGACGATCCCCATCAACCTTTTCTGCTTATTAAGCGCCCTCAGGCTCGAGCGGGTCACGCCGCTGTGTATAGTAAAGAAATCCACGCCCTGGATGGCCTGTTCCTCAAGCACATCCAATATGTCTTCTACGCAGAATTTCATGAAACTCCCCTTTTTATCTTGCGCCCTGACCGCCACCTCGTAAACCGGGACCGTGCCCACGGGAACGCTCGAATGCCTCAATACCTCTTCTCTCATCTTGAGCAAATCCCCTCCCACGCTCAAGTCCATCAGGAAATCCGCTCCGTATTTTATTGCGACTTTAATCTTGTCTATCTCCTCGCCTATGCGCGATTCGTCTGTGGAAGTGCCGATATTGGCGTTTATTTTGGTGGAAAGGCCCAAGCCTACCGCGCACGGGCTGGATATTTTATGGTTCTTGTTCAGGGGGATTACCGCCTTGCCTTGCCTAATCAAACGCATGAGCAAAGACGCATCCACCCCTTCCTTACGCGCCACCTTGCGCATAAGCCGGGTAATCATGTTTTTTTTCGCGTATTCGAGTTGAGTCATTTTATAACTGCCTGGTTCAGTATGGAAAATAAATTCTTTGCAGCCGCATCCGGACGGCCAGCTTCGAGTATTGCGCGGCATACCGCCGCCCTGCCGCATCCGGCATTAATCACCTCTCCCAGATTTTCCCGGTTGATGTTGCCTATCGCAAAATAGGGGATGCTTATCTTGTTTCTCAGGCGGCGCAATTCCCCGATCCCTATGGCTTCGCATTCCGGCTTGGTAGCGGATCTGTACACCGGGCCTATGCCTATGTAATCCGCTCCGTCCTCCTGCGCCTTGACGGCCTGGGAAAGGTTATGGCAGGAAACCCCAATTATTTTTCCCTTCCCCATCATCTTCCTTGCCTCTTTCAAGGGGAGGTCCCCCTGGCCCAGATGCACGCCGTCCGCCCCGGAGAGCAGGGCTATATCCGCGTAATCATTTACGATAAAAAACGTCCTGCTTTTCGCCAGTGACCGGGCGAGCCCGGCCGCCTGTTCGAAAACCCGGCGCCTGTTCGAAACTTTATCCCTAAGTTGGATTATCCCGACGCTCCCTAAAACCCCTTTCGGGAAAACCGGCCTATCCAGGATCAGGTAGAGAAGAGATTTTCTTAAAAGAAGACCTTTCGATTTCATAAACCTCGTACCTGAGCCGTTTAAACCCCAGGGCCGCCCCGACATCCTCCAGCTTGCTGAATTCCTCAAGCACGCGCAGCGACTCCTTGACTCTCTGCATATTAGCGCGGAAAATATCCTTCCCGTTCCTGCGCTTGAACTCACCCTGCGAATTAAACCTGCCCACATCCGAAATGCTGTCGCGTCCGCCCACCAGGGCGGAAAAACAAAAAGACCCGTTTAGCACGCTGTCTACTTTATGCCTTGCCTTCTTGAGCGCCCCGGTCAGCCTGCGGTCATCCAGCATGAACCTGGCTACTTCCTCGCAAACACGCAGCCCTTCTTTGGCGCGGTTCAGATTCGCGTCGATAACCCGGGATACGTTCAAAAGATTATTTTTTCGCAAAACCCCTGACGATTTTTTCAATGATTGCAGTAGTCGAGCGCCCTTTGACCAGCTGGACAGTAAGCACCTTGCCGCCGTAGCTTTCCACGAAGTCTGCCCCGACTATAGTTTTCTTTTTCCAATCCGAACCCTTTACCAGGACATCCGGCCTGATCGCTTTGATCAGCCTGATCGGATTGCGCTCCTTGAATAAAACCACGAAATCCACGCATCCCAAAGCCGCCACTACCCTCAAACGGTCAGCCTGGCCGATTACCGGGCGGTTTGCGCTCTTGATGCTTCTTATAGAAGAATCGCTGTTTACCGCCACTACCAGGCAATCGCCTTTAAGCCGGGCATCCTGCAGGTACTTAGTATGGCCGTAATGCAGGATATCGAAACAGCCGTTGGTAAAAACTACCTTCTGCCCGTTCTTTTTCAGCCTCGCCACGTGGCGCTTCAGCAGGGGCAGGGAAACTATTTTTGTTCCTGGCAAAGCTCTTGTTCGATCATTTCGCATATTATATGCGCAATGGTTATATGCGCCTCCTGGATCCTGGCGGTTATTTTAGAAGGAACCAGGAAGGATACATCCGCAAGTTTTGCGATCTCTCCGCCGTCTCCTCCGCTGAAAGCAACAGTCTTTATCCCCATTTTTTTCGCCTGCTTGATGCCCAGGGCGACGCTTTTTGCCTTGCCGCTGGTAGATATGGCTATGGCAACATCGTTCTTCTGGCCGATAGCCTCTATTTGCCTGGAAAAAACCACATCGTAGCCGTAATCGTTGGCCAGAGAAGTAATCACCGAGGTGTTCGTGGTAAGGGCGATACCGGCCAGGGCGGAACGGTCCTTCTTGAAACGCCCGACGAGTTCAGCGGCGATATGCTGGCTGTCGCTGGCCGATCCTCCGTTTCCGAAAACGATTACCTTGCCGCCTTTCCTAAGGCAGTCGATCATAAGCTGGGAGATCTCGAAGATGGACTCGATCTGGTTACGCAAAATCTCTTCTTTGACCTGAATGCTCTCTAAAAGTATATCCTTGATCCTCTCGCGCATTTTCTCCTCCGGGGAAATCGCATTTATGCCGCTTACCCAAAAAATACCTTGGCGATATCGTAAAGCTCCATATCCACCGTCTTCAAGTCCTTTACGGCCTCCTCGAGCGGGACATCGACTATCTTTATTCCGGAAAGGGCCACCATCTTGCCGAATTTCTTGTTTTTGATAAGCTCTACTGCCTTGACCCCCAGGCGGGTACCCAGGACACGGTCGAAAGCTGTAGGCGAACCGCCTCTTTGTATGTGGCCTAGGACGCTTACCCTGGTCTCAAAACCCGTCCTTTTCTCTATCTGCGCGGCCAGGTTCTCGCCGATCCCGCCAAGCCGCACATGGCCGAAAGAATCCAGCTTTTGCTCCTGAGTAACCATTGCGCCGTCTTTAAACTGCGCCCCTTCGGCAACCACCACTATACTAAAAGTCTTGCCCCTCTCATGCCTGCTGGTAATAATCCTGCACACTTCATCCAGGTCTATGGGGATTTCCGGGATAAGGATCACGTCTGCGCCCCCGGCAATACCGGATTCGATGGCGATCCAGCCGGCATGCCTTCCCATGACCTCAGCCACGATGATGCGGTGATGGCTCTCGGCGGTAGTATGAAGGCGGTCTATGCATTCGGTAGCCACATTCAGGGCGGTATCGAAACCGAAGGTATAATCCGTAGCGGAAAGATCATTATCTATCGTCTTGGGCACCCCGACAATATTGGCGATGCCGTCTTTCGCCAGTTTTGATGCTACTCCCAGGGTATCCTCTCCCCCTACCGCCACAAGCGCATAAAGCCCCATTTTCTTGAAGTTCTCTTTTACTCTGGCAAGGTCGCCTTCTTTCTTGTAGGGATTTGTCCGGCTGGTGCCGAGAATAGTCCCCCCCTTGGGGAGAATGCCGGAGACTGTATTGATATTCAAAGGCATAGTGTCGTTCTCAACGAGCCCTTTCCATCCGTTTTTTATCCCCACTATCTCGTAGCCTTCCAGCAGGGCCTTGCGCACCACGGCGCGAATAACCGGATTCAAGCCCGGGCAGTCTCCTCCGCCGGTCAAAATACCTATCTTTTCCATTTACTCTCTCCTCTTTTTATGGTCTGGTGTATCCGCTGAAAGGAATTCCCGAAGGTTCTTCTTTGTCAAACTCCTTCCTTCTGCGGTTGTCTTTTTCATCATGGCTTATCTTGGCCACATGTATCCTGATAATTACCTGCTCTTCAAGCCCGAGAATCTCCTGAATCTTGGATTTGGTAAGGTCCTGGAGTCTGGAGGTGAGGTCGGGGATGTTTGCCTCTGAACGCAGGATGATGCGCATATCGACCACGATCCCTTTTTTGCTGGCCACCACGTTCGGCCTTAGTTCCTTTACCTCCGGGATGACCCCGGCGAGCCTGCGTATCAGGTCCTCCACGGCAGAAAGCGAAATGGTAACCTGCCCGCTGGAAGTGGCGAAAGCTATTGTCTTTTCCCTCTGGAACTTTCCCAGAATGATCTGCGCAAAAGAAAAACTTATAAGTATGAGCAGGAGCCCGGAAAGCCCTATGGCCACGCGTGTATTCGAACTGGCCTGGGCGTAGACAAGAAGGCTGTTGATATCCTGGGGCAGGAGTATATTCAAAGCAAAGACTACGCAACTTAACCCGATCAGAACAACTATTACGGCATAAAACATAATCCCCAGAACAGTAAAGAACTTCATTCCCTACCCCCTTTCTATGCCCTGAACGCTCACATTAATCTCTTTCACGAAAAGATTGCTCATTTTTTCCAGCGCCTGCCTGACGTTGTCCTGCACCCTGCTGGCGGTATCCGGAATATTGTAACCGTATTTTATTATCAACGGAACATCGACTTTAACCTCTTCATTCTTGGATATGTCAACTTTTATGGAGAGGAAGGATTTTTTGCCGATCAATTCCAGGATGCTGTTCCGGAACCCGGACCCGATGCCCCGGACCCCCTCTATCTCCATCGCGGCAATAGACGAAATGGAAGCAATCACGTTTTTGTGTATCCTCACTGCCCCGAGCTCATTCCTCGATTCGTCACGGATCATTTTCCCTCCTTTGTATCGTTTAACAGAAGGTCATGAACAAAATGAGTAGAGATATCCCCTTTTTTAAACAAAGGATCGTCCATAAGCCTCAGGTGAAAAGGAACGGTTGTCTTAAGCGGACTGATGTGAAATTCGCTCAGTGCCCTGCGCATAGTCTTTATCGCCTCGTTCCTGTTATTGCCCCAAACGATAAGCTTGGCCAGAAGGGAATCATAATAAGAAGGGACCTCGTAACCGGAGTAAATATGGGTATCCACGCGCACATTC
The DNA here is from genome assembly GCA_002441305.1 of Candidatus Omnitrophica bacterium UBA6249. Lineage (GTDB taxonomy): Bacteria > Omnitrophota > Gorgyraeia > Gygaellales > Profunditerraquicolaceae > UBA6249. The sequence goes on along the minus strand of DJVT01000009.1, from coordinate 215,902 downwards.
GGCCCTCCAGGGAGGATAAGCTGGTCTATCTTCCCGGGGCAAGGCATAAAGTTGCTGTCAGGGTCCTCGGCATTTATGCGGCATTCGATCGCCGCGCCTTTTATCTGGATATTCTCCTGCTGGATCTTCAGCTTTTCTCCGCTGGCCACGCGGATTTGTTCCTTAATCAGGTCTATCCCCGTGACCATCTCCGTAACCGGATGCTCTACCTGGATGCGCGTATTCATCTCCATGAAATAAAAATTACCGGATTTGCCATCGAGAAGGAACTCGATAGTGCCACAGCTCTGGTAACCTATCGACTTTATCCCCTTAAGCACCATCTCCCCCAGCTTGCGCCTCATCTTGCTGTCTACTGCCGGAGAAGGCGATTCCTCGAGTAATTTCTGGTGCCTCCTTTGTATACTGCAATCTCTTTCCCCAAGTTGGAGGACATGTCCCTGCCGGTCGGCGATAATCTGCACCTCGATATGCCGGGGTTTCTCTATATATTTTTCTATATATACGCTGGCGTTTCCGAAATTCGCCTCTGCCTCACTCTGGGCAGTCAAAAGGCTGGAAACCAGGGTCAGGTCGTTATGGCAGATACGCATGCCTTTGCCTCCGCCTCCGGCGGCCGCTTTTATAATCACTGGGTAGCCGATTTCCTTGGCTGTCTTCAAAGCTTCTTCCTTGCTCTTGACTATCGCCTTGCTTCCTGGGACTATGGGCAGTCCGGCTTTCTGCATAGTCGTACGCGCGGTCATTTTATCCCCCATAAGGCGTATGTTTTCCGGGGTAGGTCCGATAAAGGCTATTTTACATGACTCGCATATTTCGGCAAAATGCGGGTTTTCCGCAAGAAAACCGTAACCGGGATGAATGGCTTCCACGTCGGTAATTTCTGCTGCGCTGATAATTGCGGGAATATTAAGGTAACTGTTTGCGGAAGAAGCCTGCCCGATACAGATCGCCTCATCCGCAAAACGCACATGCAGGCTGTTGCGGTCCGCCTGGGAATATACCGCTACGGTACGAATTCCCATTTCATGGCAGGCACGTATTATTCTTAAGGCGATCTCGCCTCGGTTGGCAATGAGAATCTTGGAAAACATCTTTTATAAAATTTAAAGTGGATCGATCAGGAATAATGACTGGCCGAACTCTACCGGCTCAGCGTTATCAACCAGTACTTCAAGGATCTTGCCCTTGATTTCGGATTTTATCTCGTTCATCAGCTTCATGGCCTCGATGATACAAATTACCTGCCCCGGTTCAATTACCTGTCCCACCTCGACATAAGCCGGCGATTCCGGGCTGGGGGCACGGTAAAAAGTCCCTACCATGGGCGCTTTGATTTCTACGGATTTAGGGGCCTCTTTTTCCCCGCCCGCAGGGGCGGACTGGAGTTTATCCTGCGACAACGGTATATTCTGCCCCTGGATTACTACCGGCCCGCTAAAACCCTCTATGCCGCTGGCGGTCTTCTTCAGGCGGACGCGCATATCGTCCTTTTCCACCTCCAGCTCGACAAGGCTGTTCTCGTTCATCAGATTAATCATTTCCTTGATTTCCTTGATGTTCACAACGCCCTTCCTTTCTGTGGCGGACTCGCTTTAAACCGGCGCGCCGGAATCTTTAACTGATCCTCTCGGTATAGGTGCCGCCGGTACGGGTATCTACTTTGATCCTGTCCCCAACGTTTATAAATAAAGGCACCTGGATCACCGCCCCGGTATCTACCTTGGCAGGCTTTGTCCCGCTCTTTGAGGAATCGCCCTTAAACCCCGGTTCGGTCTCCAGTATATTGAACTCTATGAAATTGGGAAGATTCACGGATAAAGGCTCGTCCTTGAAAAAATAACCCGTAACTTCTATATTGTCCTGAAGGAATTTTGATTTTTCCGCGATAACGTCCTCGGATATGCCGATATCCTCAAAATTTTCCTGGTCCATAAAATGATATATCCCGGTACTGGCATACTGATATTGAAGTTTGCGCTCTTCCACGAAAGCCTGCTCGATCTTTTCTTCGCCGCGGAAAGTCTTTTCCTGGATGTTATTTGTCTTCATGTCGCGCAGCCTGGCCCTGACAAAAGCCGCCCCTTTGCCGGGCTTGACATGCTGGGCATCTATGCAGACATAGACAACCCCGTCCACCAAAACCGTAACCCCCGCTTTAATTTCATTAATTGATAGCGCCACTTAATACCTCGCATCCTTTTCTGGTTACTAAAATAAGATCCTCTATCCTTACCCCGAACTTCCCGGGAAGGTATATCCCGGGCTCTACGGTAAATACCATCCCCGGTTTTACCGCGCTTGCTTCGTTCCGGGAAAAATGCGGTTCTTCGTGTATCTCCAACCCCACCCCGTGCCCCAGGTTATGCGTAAAGCAGGAGGCATACCCTTTTGAGGCGATGTACTCACGCGCAACCCTGTCAATTTCAGACATTTCTGCGCCAGGATGGATTCTTTCTATAGCCAAATCGTGCGCTTTACGGACAATATCGTAAATCTCCCGCACAAGAGGATTTATTTTACCCAAAAAGACAACCCTTGTCAAGTCGGATTTGTATCCGAGATAATCTACCCCTAAATCCATAAGCACCCCTTCCCCTCTTCTCAGTTTTCTCTGCCCGGAAAGGTGGTGCGGACGGCTGGAATTCGGACCGCTTGCCACGATCGTATCGAAAGCCGGCCCATTGCATCCCTGTAGCCTTACAAAATGTTCAAATTCCCCGGTAATCTCCATCTCGCTTGCCCCGGGTACGACAAATTTTTTAATATGCCTGTAGGCAAGACCTGTGACCTTTACCGCTTTCTTGATCTTTTCAACCTCATCCTTATCCTTAACCTCCCTGGACGCCTCAACCATGCCGTGCACCGGGATAAGCTCTACCGCTTTGCCGGAAAGCTCTTTCAGCCTGGAAAATTCGGCAAAAGAAAGATGCCTCTCCTCAAAGCCTAACCTGGCGATCCCCATCTCCCGGAGGGAAGTTCCGATCCCGCTGAAAACCGTACCGTTGCATTCCCTGAGTCCTATGGGATTCTTAAGGGACTCTTGCGCCTCTTCGCTGTAACGGGAATCGGTAAAATAAACACCTTTACCTCCGGACGAAATCAAAAGATACGCATCCCGGCTCGGGAAACCCGTAATATAGGATATATTTGCGGATGAAACGAGCAGCAGGCCGTCCAGCCCTCTTTGCTCCAAACGAGAACATAAAAACGATATACGCCGGTTCATTTTGTATCGAGCAGGTCGAGAATAGCAGACAAGCCAAGCAGGTAGCTGCCCGCCCCAAAACCCATAATAGTGCCTTTGGCAACCGGGCTGACCAATGACTTATGCCTGAATTCTTCGCGGGAATAAATATTCGAAAGGTGCACTTCTATCACGGGAACCCCGCATGCGACTATGGCATCGCGCAGGGCCACGCTGGTATGAGTATAAGCGGCGGGGTTGATCAGTATGGCCGCAAACCTGTTCTTTCCGGCCTTGCCGATAAGATCCACGATTTTCCCTTCATGGTTAGACTGCCTGATAGTAAGAGAAACCCCTTGCTTCTTCGCCTGCGCATTCAGCATGCGGTTTATCTTTTCCAGGGTCAAGGAACCGTAAATTTCCGGCTCTCTCGTCCCCAAAAGATCCAGGTTGGGGCCGTGGATAACCAGTATTTTCTTCACTTTCATTCCGCCTCGTCAATAAGCATTACCGGCACGCCCTGCCGGATAGGATACTTCCTGCCGCATTTCTTGCAAACGATCTTATCCCCCTTCAGCTCGATATCCGACTTGCAGGCAGGACAAGCCAATATCTCCAAAAGCGTCTTATCGATCATTTCTCTTCTCCTTGGCCGGGGGACAGATAAGCCAGCCTCAGCTCATAAAGCAGGTTTTCCAAAAGCTTGGCCTCATCTTCCGTCAGGTTACCCTTTGTCTTTTCCTGCAGCATGCCCAGGGTATCGATGATAAATTTAGCCTGCGCCGGGTCTTTTTTTACCGCCTGCGTCTCGGGATTAGCCATATGACCCAGCGCTATCGAAGCCTGCAGGGCAAGAGTAGTGGCAAAAAACTTGAAATCCGGCTCAGAAGGAATGAATTTACCTTCCTCTTTAAGAGACTGTTTTTCCTTTTCCGCTTTTTCCTTCCAGTCCATATCGACTTTTTTCTGGCCGCCGGTATTTTCTTTATCGTCCATATTAAATTTCTCCCTCTTCTACGCCTTTTTAAGCATAAAGCTCTTCGATAGCAGCGCGACTCCTGCGTAACTCTTCCGCGGTTGCCGGATGATGCGCTTCTATGACCTTAAGAGAATCTTCTTTCAAGTACGGCTTGAGCATGGAAAAATCCACCCCTCCCAAGGAAGGAGCAAGATGGTCGCAACATCCTGAAATGCCATGGATATGCGCCCCGGCCATTCTCTGCCCATAGTGCTCGAGAAAATCATTATGCTTCAAGAACCCAAGGTTCTCCATGAGCTGGGCATGGCCGGTATCATGCCAGTAATAAAGCTGCGAACCTTTTACCTCATCAAAAATAATTCCGATTTCTTCTATACTGGGGATTTCGCAATAATAAAACCTTGTTTCCAGACCGAGTTTTATGCCCTTGCCTTCCGCATAAAGGTTCAACTCCTTAAGGCTAGATAATGCCTGTGAAAGATATTCCCGGGATACGGAGGAACGCTCGGACGCCATCTTTTCCTTCAACTGCATGAATTCAGAGCTGCCCTTCAACCCCAGGTTATACATATCGATAAGCCGGCGCGTATGATCCATTATATCCACTCTTCCACAGTGCAGGACAAGCGCTCCTGCCCCCAACCTTACAGCTGCGTCTATACTGCGCCTAGTAAACCCCACCGCCCGCAGGCGTTCTTCCTCGTTAAGGGAAGAAAGCGAATAGTGGTCAGGCATAACCCGCCTGCGGTCCAGGCCGTCCGGCACGGGACAAAAATTATGCAGGCTGGTTATGTTTATGCCGTTTTTTGCCGCATAATCACATGCCGCATCCACCATCTCCGGGCTTAAATTGAAACTCAGCTCCACGCTGTCAAACCCAAGCTGTTTTATTTCAAAGAGCATATCCCCAGAACTTTCTGTACGGTAGGCGTTCCAAGAAGTGGAAAGAGCCAGAGGCATAGTTACTTTCTGGATTTCGCTTTCTTTCTCTTGCGCTCGCTGGGTTTTTCGTAATGTTTGCGGTCCCGCACTTCGCGCAGGATGCCTTCCTGCTCGATTTTCTTCTTGAAACGGCGCAGGGCGGACTCAAAAGACTCGTCTTTTTTGACTTCTACCTGTGACAATATAATCATCTCCTTTCATAAACAATATTAAACTGTTAATATATCACTCTTTAACAAGGGTGTCAATAACTGGATTGGCTATTCAAGCTCAAAAGATATCACTATATTAAAAGATAGCTGCGGATAATCCAATTCCTTGGGGAAACTGGGAAAAGGCGAAGCGTCCTTAACACTTCTTGAAGCTATGCCTTTCAGGTAATCGCTGGCAGAAGTCTTGGGTTCTATAAGGCGGATGTCCCTGATATCCCCGTCATTGGATATAACAAAAGAGATATAAACTTCTCCGATCTCGTTGCGCGTGTAGTTCTTATATGCGCTCCTTCGTATCTTTTCCCGGACTATCTGGTAATAACTGATATAGCTCGGATTATCTATTTTAGGTATCTCGATTTCGGGAAGGGTGACTCTTTTTCTTATCGAAATCATCGCGGGGCTGGAAAAATTAGGCTTGGCGAAATCCGGCGCCTTGCCTGAAGGCAGGATTCCCGGGTCTCTCAAGAACTTTTTCTCGACAGGAGGCGTCAAGGGGATACCCCTGGAGGCTTTTCCTGAAGGCTGCATAAAAGCCTCGGCCCGGGGGGAAGAAAAGGTTTTACGGGGGGCGGCCTTATCAGCAGAAGTCCTGGAGACAAGTTCCCTGCGGTCAAGATAGCGCACCTTTATCAGCTGTTCTTTAGGAGGAGGGGTAAGCGGGTTTATTTCCGGCCCCTGTATAAGGAACAACCCGTGCGAAAATAAGGAAACTACAAAAGTAAAACGTATAAGTCTTTCCGGGCGCATGATAGCAGTCTATCACAAAGCCGGCGAGGTTGAAACATTTTTCATTCTTCCAGAGAAAAAACTATGGACACTTCCATATCCACGGCCCTGCCGGAAAACTCTCCGGGAACCGGAGGAAAAGGGCTTGCCCTCCTGACGGTAGAAATTGATTCATCGTCGAGTATCTTCGAGCCGGAAGAAACAGATAAGCGTACCGCTCCCGCTTCTCCTTGAGGAAAAACCTTAAAAGATACCCGGCTTACCCCATCTACGCCATGTTTCCTGGCCCACAGAGGATACCTCCTCACTGCCTCAATCCTCTGCTTTACCATATCCTGGTAACGCATCATGATCTCCCGGTCGGAAAGGAGGGTATCTACCTTTTCCTGCTCCAGCGAATGCTCCCTACCGGGTAAGGATTCAGGCTTCTTCTCTTGAATCTTCTTCTCCGTCTTTTCTTCCGCCGCCGGTTTCAAAGGCTCCGCTTGTTTTTCCTCGGGCGGCGCCTCATGTTTCTCCGGGGCGGCCGCCTGTTTCTCCTCCATCGGCTTGAATTTCTTCTCCGGTCCCATGAGATCCACTTTCGGCAGGAGAGCCTCCCTGCGGATATCGAATTCGACCTCTATCTCCTTAGGCTGGTCTCTCTTCCGGAAAACCGGCAGACCTGAATTTCCCGCTCCCAGAAACACACAGTGGCCGGCAAAAGAAATCAAGAAAGCGAATTTGATAGGATTATTTCCCGGCATTTTCCTTTTTAGTGGTCGAGATGACCACGCCCTCTGCTGAAGCCTGTTTGGCCATATCCAGAACATCCACCGCAAGTCCGAAATTGACATTTTCATCCGCCCGGATCACTACCGTCTTGTTTTTCGCGCCTTCCAGTTCTCTCTTCAATGCTCCGGGAAGCTCCTGCCCGGAAATACCTTTATCATTCAGGAACAGCCCACCGTCCCGGGTTACCGAAACAACCGTGTTTTCCTCCTCTTGGGGCTTTGCGGAAAGCACGCTGGGCAAATCGAGTTTTATCCCCGGGGGAATAACGAAGTTGGCGGTAAGCATAAAAAACAGAATAAGCAGGAAAATTACGTCGATCAAAGGAGCAATATTCATCTCCGTACTTATTTTCTTCCTTGCTTCGAATTCCATCATCCCTCCAGAAATTCCATCGCCGCTTCTTTCATCGAATCCGCAGTATTATCCACCTTACTTTCGAAATAATGGTAAAAAAGCATGGTAGGTATGGCAACGAATAGCCCTGCGGCAGTAGTGATCAACGCTTCCCAGATGCCCCCCGCCAGCACCGAAGCATCCACTCTCCCCCCCAGTTCCTGGATCTTCATAAAGGCCTTGATCATCCCGGTAACCGTACCCAACAGCCCCAAAAGAGTAGCGGTATTCACGATTACCGCAAGGGCGCGCAGGTATTGCTCCATCTGGCGGACAATCTTAGAGCCTGCCCGGGAGATTAATTTTTCCCGCTCTTCTGCCGGCTTATGGCGGATATGCGCGCTTATCGCCAGGATACGCCCTACCGGGCCGCCGTCCTGCTCGCACAATCTTACCGCCTCATCTTCCCTGCCTTCTTTTAAAAGCAGTTTTACCCTCGGGCAAATATTAGGGATCCTGCCACGCAGGCGGTAGAAATAATAATACCGCTCCAGGACAATCGTTACCGATACCAGGGAACAGAGCAATATCGGCCACATCAGCGGTCCGCCCTTTAGAAATAAGTTGAACATTTCTCTCCTCTTTATTTGAGTGGCAGGAGGCGGGGCATACGCCCCGCCTCCGTTTCATGTCTTAGAACTTTGCCTTCAAGCCGGCATAGAATGAACGGCCCAAAGTTTCATAACTATAAACCTCCTGGTATTTCTTGTCGAAAAGGTTTTCGATCCTGCCAAAAACCTGGAGATTTTCCGTAACATTGTATAAAGCGGCGAGACGGAAAACAGTATACGCCTTATCCGTGATATAGCCCGAATCTTTACGGCTGCCTACATAATTTGCCCCAAAATTCAGGTTTGCCTTAGGCAGAAAAGCCCAGTTCACATCAAAATTGAACTGTCTTTCCGGACGCCTCTGAAGCTCCCGCCCTGTTTCTTTATCTTCAGTCTTAGTATAAGTGAAATTACCGCTCAAGGTCAAATTATCCAAAGGCTTTAATGTTGCCCCTAATTCGACACCTTTGGTCTTCGCTTTCCCGACGTTATAATACTTACTTGTAGAATAATTATAATCTACGAGATTGCTATATTTGTTATGAAAATACGTCAGGTCAAACGATAAACAGTCGGAAAACAAACTCTGTTCAAACCCGATATCATAACTTTTGTTTTTCTCGGGGCTTAAATCCGGCGAACCATATGTCGAATACAGCTGAAACAGGGAAGGAGCTTTAAAACCCGTGCCCCAGTTGGCCTTAAGACGAGTACCGGTTTGCCTAATAAGGTAGGCAGCTGATACTTTATAGGTAGTCTCCGTTCCGAATATCTCATGATCATCAATCCTCAATCCGGGAGTGATAAAAAGGCTATCCCAGATTTTGAGCTGATCCTGAAAATAATATCCACAGTTATCAATACTTTTCCTATCCTGTTTGCTTGAAGAAAAGTAGGGATCAGGAGTAACGCTGTAAAGAGATGAACCGCTTTCTTTCTCGTATTCAAAACCTGCGGTAACAGTATTCCATTTTACCGGAGAAAGAGTATGCTGCCACTCCACCTTCTTGTTGTTCCCCTTATACCAATCACCGATCACGGTTTGGTTATGAGGATCCCAATCTTTCCTGTCTTTTCGGCGCATATCATGGTAAGAAAAAGACAGGTTATGTGTCCACCAAGAGTTGATGGATTGATCAAAGGAAACCTTGCTTGCCAAATCCTTCGACCAGGATGTATAGTTGGGCATATCGATGGGCGCATAGGTAGAAGTGTCGGAATCATCGATTGATTTTCTCGCATCCGTATAATGCACCACCAGGTTCAACTCCGCGTTATCGAAAACTTTATACCCCACCTTCGAAGAAAGCGAAAGGTTATGGTAGGGATCGTCTTCCGTGCCGGATATTGTAGATATACCTTCCGAATCCAGGCGTGCCACTGAAAACGAATAATCCAACTTCTCCATAGCCGTACCGCTGAACCCCAGGCTCTCGTTGAAGGTACTATGCGAGCCTCCTTCAAAAGAACCTTCGAATTTTGGCCTGCCGGTTCCTTTTTTGGTAATAATATTGATTACGCCGGCCATTGCGTCCGAACCGTAAAGCGTTGACTGCGGCCCGCGCACAATCTCTATCCTCTCGATATTATCTGTAACAAGATTGGCAAAATCAAACGAGCGATCGGTGGCCATCGGATCGTTCACCTCAACTCCATCGATCATCACCAGGGTCTGCCCGGAATTAGCCCCGCGCATAAATACGGAAACCGCTCCTCCTATAGCCCCAGTCTGCATCACGGTAAGTCCAGGGACATTACGCAAGACCTCTTCAACTGTACGCTTTCCGGATTTCTCTATATCATCAGCGGTAATTACAGTAGTGGAGCTCCCGATCTCTGCCTGGTAAGTTTCCGTCTTGGTCGCAGAAACTATCACTTTTCCCAGGTCATACTGGGCTTCCCCTCCGGAAACAGCCACGGTTTCTTCACCCTGGGCCGCGCTACCTCCCTGCGCAGGCTCATCCGCCCGAGATAAACCCATCATACAAAAAAACATAACTATTAGAAAAACCTGAATCTTTCTTGCCATCTTCTCCTCCCTCGAGAATACTGCCCGCAGAATATTTAAGCGGGATTCCCTGGATAAACAATCGTCCGGGCTCGTAAAAACCAGCAGTATCAAATGCCGTTTTTCATTACCGTTGCGGGGCAGCGGAAGGAATCCTTGCTAAAGAAACAATGCACCTTCACTTCCTTTGCTTATCCGGAAATAATAATGTTTATAATACGCTTCTTGCCTCTCTAAGTGCCTTTTATTATTTACCTTCCTCCTTCCCGGCTGATACTTCATTTTCATTGTCAACTCTTCCCGAACATACATCTTTTTGATAAGACCATTTTATATGCGCCGGCGCTGCGATAACCTTCGAATACGCCAATTCCTCCGGGTTCTCCCCGTCTATCGTATAATACCAGGCATTTTCCCCACGCACGCCCTCCACTCCGTCTACGGAGACGACAAAAACATACCCTCCCGCACGGTGCGTCCCTACGTCGGCTACGGACTGTAGGGCCGTCAGAACGCTGCCGCCTTCAGGCAAAACAACCTCCGCTTTCCGAAAAGGAAGCCTGCCGCCATAATCTATCTCCACGCTTACCTCATATCTTTTTCCACCTTTATCCGCATGCCGGATTCCCGCCGCATAAAATGCTGCAGCAACCGCCGATATAACACAAAAAATTAAAACCGCTATAACTTGACTTCTTCTTATCAATTCCCGCCTCCTTTTTTATGCCCCTGCGCCTGTTCTTCTTCTCTGCACTCTCCGGGAACCAGTACTACATAAGGCTTGCCTGAAACGGGGTTCTCCACAACGACCACCCTTGTGCCGTAAACCTCTTCGATATCCCGGTAGTTCAGTATCTCCCTAGGCTGCCCTATTTTATGTATCGAGCCGTTGTTTACCAGAAGGAGCTTATGGCAATACTCTCCTGCCAAGTTCAAATCATGTAGCACCATTACCACAGTAAGCCCGAAGTCCCTATTCAGCTTTCTGATCAAATCCATAATATTCACCTGATGGGCGATATCCAGATGCGCGGTCGGCTCATCAAGAAGGATAAGCTCCGGCTCCTGGGCCAACGCCCGCGCAATAAATACAAGCTGTTTTTCCCCGCCGCTCATCTTCTCCAGAAAACGCTCTCCCAGCGCCTCCACCCCGGTTAATTCCATGGCCGCATGCACCGCCTGATAATCTTTTTTCGTACCGAAAAACTGGAAAGCCCCGTAATAAGGCAGCCTCCCCAGGGAAACAAATTCCTCCACCGTAAAGTTCTCCGGGGATATATTCTGCGAAACTACGGAAACACTCCTGGCCAGCAGCTTTGGGTGAATCTGGCGCATATCCTTTCCGTACAAACTGATCATCCCCCCGGAAGGCTCAATTATCCTTGACAGAGCGCGCAAAAGAGTAGTCTTACCCGAACCGTTCGGACCAATGATCCCCACGAATTCGCCCTTGTCCACCTGGAAAGAAACATCGGAAAGTATAGCCTTCTTCTCATAACCGCAAATCAGGTTCTCTACTTTTAACATTCTTGCCTCATCATACGCTTCTTCTTTTGGCCAGGGCATAAACAAAAAAACTTCCCCCCAGTATCCCGGTAATCACGCCGACCGGAAGCTCCATCGGGGCAATTACCACTCTTGCCAGGGTATCGCAGAAAATCAGGAATATCCCTCCCGAAAGAAAAGAAGCGGGGATCAATACCCTATGATCGCCTCCAGTAAGCATCTTTACAAAATGCGGGACCACCAGCCCCACGAAACCGATCATTCCCGCCACGGCGACACTCAGACCCGTAAGCAATGAAGCGGCGATAAAAAGCATCCTCTTGCTTTTTTCCGTGCGTACCCCCAAATGCATCGCCTCCTCTTCCCCCAGGGAAAAAGCGTTAAGATCCAGACAAAATAAATACGATACGGCAAGAAGCGCTATCGACATGACCACGGTAACCTTGATAATAAACCAATTAGGTTCGTCCAAAGACCCCATTATCCAGAAGATTATCCCGTGCATATCCTCCGCGCGGGATAAAGACATAATCAGCATAATCAATGAAGAGGATATGAAGCTTATCATCACCCCGTTAAGAAGCAGCCACTGCAGTTTTATCGTTCCCTTCCTCATATTGAGCAGGTAAAGTACGATTATAATAAAGAACGCCCCGATAAAACCGAACAAGGGAAGAGTCAACACGCTGCTCCTGTACAGTTTGAATACAATATTCAAAGACGCGCCTAACGCCGCCCCGCCGGAAACACCCAAAGTATACGGCTCAACCAGCGGGTTACGGAAGACCCCCTGGAGAATAACGCCTGCCAGGGCCAGGGCTCCGCCTACGGCAAACCCGAGCAGGATACGCGGGAAACGTATGTCAAAAACAATATTGTATTCCGTACTGCCTCTGCCTTCGAAAAATAACTGGAACACCCTTTTTAAAGGGATTCCCGCAGAACCCACGCAAAGCGAAAAGACCGCCGCGCAAAAAAGCATTGCCGCTAAAACCGATAATACTAAAACCAGCCTGTTTATCTTCCTGTCCATCTTATTTTTTATGCAGTATAAACGCCATCTCTTCCAGTGCCTCTGCAAAACTTACCGGTGTCGGGGAGCAGAATTTATAACTATCCACTATATAAATACGGTTATTCCTTACCGCGGAAATACTCGGATATTTCCTCCACAGGAATTCCTCTTCCTCCCCGACCATTCCCATGGTAGTGATAATAATTACATCGGGGTCGAGTTCCAGGACCCGTTCCCTGCTGAAAATACCGTTTTTCCCTTCCGGCCCGATATTTTCTCCTCCGGACATCTCGATTATATCGTTGATAAAGGAATCTCCGCTGGCCACCCAGAGAGGCCGCGCGCCCGCCTGGACTATCACCCTCGGCCTGGGCAGCCCCTTCACCGAATCCTTAACCTTTTCTACCCGCTTGCCTACCTCATCCAGTATCTTCTCGGCTTTCCCCCGTTCCCCGAGATAATCCGCCAACTCCAGGAACTGCGCGCGCATATGGCCGAAGTCTTCCGCGGCTCCGAAAACCACAACCTTAATCCCAAGCTCCTTCAGTTTTTCCAGGCTCTTGGGATTTACCATGGATGTAGCTAACACCAAATCAGGTCTGATAGAAACAATTTTCTCTACATTGACTTCTACCGTACTGCCCACCTTATCCTTCTCCGCGGCCGGAAGAGGCTTCTGGCAATAAGTAGTAACCCCAAAAAGCTTATCCTGCACGCCTAAAAGATAAAGCTCTTCGGTAATAGAGGGCCCCAGGGAAACTATTTTGTTTACGCCAACCCCCGCCTTCGCCTCTTCTTGGGCAAAACAGTTAACGGAAAAACAAAATACGGCCAGGGCCGATATTGCAAATAAAATACCCCTATGCGCCATTTTTCCTATTTTCCGGAATGTTCCCCTCATGAAAAATTCCTCATCTGGAAAATCCCGCCCGTAACCAGCATCAATAATGAAACAAGATAACAAACCGCAATGCTCTGGCCGATATGCTTTACATGCAGGGTTTCCAAGCCATCGCCTAAAAAAGGCTTATCCACGGCAAGCCCTCCGTAAAAATTCCTCCCCCCAAGCCTGATGCCCAAACCACCCGACATAGGCGCCTCCGCAGTATCGCTGTTGAAAGACGGGCCTTTAAAAAGGTACCTTGCCGTCCATCTGATAGAACTACGCCAATCCTTCCCATACAAAAATACGGCCATATTTACCAAAAAAGCCGTTATCTTGGAAGGTGCAAAATTAAGCAGGCCGTCAAGCCTTGCCGCGGCCCAACCGAATTCGGCATAACGTTTGTTTTTATGCCCGACCATGGAATCCATTGTGTTTACCGATTTGTAAAACCAGGCCAGGACGGGGCCTCCTATAAACGCATAAAATAAAGGAGCAACTATCCCATCCATGGTGCTCTCCGCCACGGTCTCAACGCTCGCCCGGATTACCTGCTCTTCATCCATGGCCGCGGTATCCCTCCCCACGATCAGGGAAAGGTTCTTTCTGGCTGAAATTACATCACCTTCTCTCAGGAATCTGCCAATTTTCCCGGCCTCATCCGCAAGGGCCTTCGTGGAAACCGAGAAATAAATCATCAGCACTGAGACGGTAAAAAACAACGCCGGATGTATGGACAAACTTAGGTCCAGGACAGCCCATGTGAAGAAAACCGCGGCTGAACCTGTCAGAAAAACCAGTATCGCACCGGTCAGCCTCCTATTGTACCCATCCCTGTTCAATACGCGCTCGAGAACCTCCACGAACCTGCCCATTACCCTGACCGGGTGCCAGCGGAACTGGGGATCGCCCGCCGCAAGATCCAACAGGTAAGCACATGGTATGACAAACATCGCGTAGTTCACAATCCCGCCTCCATAATACTGTATAACAAATCCATTTTGATATTCCTTCTTACCAGAAAAGCGAGCTTATCAAACTCATTTTCTGCATCTTGCGACACCGGTTTTAACGAAGAAAAACCCATCCTCGCCCTGACCCGGTTAAGAAAATCCCTGCGGAATCCTCCGGAGTCAAAAAGACCGTGGATATAAGTACCCCAGACCCTGCCTCCTTCCAGGCCTGCGCCGTCAAAACGAATTCCCTCTCCCCTGCATCCCCCAACCTTAAAAACAGGAGCCGCCTTTTTTCCTGAAATAACACTCTTGCCGTGGTGTATCTCATAACCACGCACCTTTAATCCGGTAGAAACCTCCTCCCCAGATACCTGCGCAAGCGTCTTATTACCGTCAAAATATGTAACTACGGGCAAAAACCCCAGCCCTCCGCTCATTCTCCTTTTTGACTCCACCGACTTACGGTCGTATATCCGCCTCCCCAGCATCTGGTATCCCCCGCAGACGCCGACGAGCACAAGATCCCGGTTCCTTTCAAACGCTTCCGCTATCCTACCCGCCATCCCGGTCTTTTTTAGATAATCCAAATCAGAGATCGTACTCTTGCTTCCGGGGATAATGATTACATCCGGCCTACCAAGATCATCTCCGCACCCCACATAACGCAGACTGACGTCCGGTTCATTCTCCAATGGGTCAAAATCGGTAAAGTTCGATATATGCGGAAGGTTAATTACCGCTATGTCCACTGCACCGCCGCCTCTTTCCGCATACGCCTGTTTTTCAAGCGGCACGGAGTCTTCCTCGGGAATCTTTATATCCTTAAAATACGGAATTACGCCCAATACTCTAACCCCGGTTTTTCTCTCAAGGAAATCTAACCCCGGCTTAAGCAGCCTTTTATCCCCCCTGAACTTATTGATAATAAAACCCTTGACCGTTTTTTTCTCTTCCGGTTTTAGCAAATCAAGCGTGCCGGAAAGCCAGGCAAAAACTCCCCCTTTATCAATATCCCCCACCAGGATAACCGGTGAATGAACGCGCATTGCCATGCGTATATTCACAATATCATGAGAGCTCAGGTTGATCTCGGCCGGAGATCCGGCCCCTTCGATAACCATCGTATCGTACTGCCCGGACAGGTGCCGGAAAGAGGACAAAACTATACTTTCCGCTGTCTTCTTATAGCGCACGTACTCATAAACCGACATGTTCCGCGCGGGAATACCGCTTACCACTACCTGTGCCCTTCTGTCCGACATCGGCTTGAGCAATATGGGATTCATATCCGCGCAAGGCACAAGTCCTGCTGCCTGAGCCTGTACCGCCTGAGCCCGGCCCATTTCTTTACCATCGGCGGTAACGAATGAATTCAAAGCCATGTTCTGCGCCTTGAAAGGACAAGGGCGTAAGCCATCCTGCAGAAAAATACGGCATAAAGCAGAAACGATTACGCTTTTACCGACTCCCGAACCGGTGCCGCATACCTGGATAACCATATTAACCCTGCCTTAAAATAATATCCAATTCCCGGAGCAGGCGTAAATTATCGGCACGCCCCCTTACCGCTATTCTGCAATATTTATCGCTTAATCCGGGAAAATCCGCGCAGTCCCTTATCAACAGGCCTCTTTTTGCCAAGAGTCTTTGCAGCATGCCGGAAGAAATTCCGTTTTCTATCTTCAACATTATAAAATTCGCCCGGGAAGGAAAAGGCCTTACGCCTCTTGCCATAATGAGCCTCTCATACAGGAAATCGCGTTCTTCGATAATTTCTCTTCTGCTCAAAACACAAAAACTTCTTTCCTTCAAGACCGCCTCTCCGGCTGCCTGCGCGAATACATTCACCGGCCATGGCTGGCCAAAATCACGCAGGCTTTTTATCATCGCCAGGCTGCCTACGGCATAACCCAACCTCAACCCCGCCAGGCCAAAAAACTTGGTCATCGAACGCAGTACCAGGAGATTGCCAGCGCCCGGGGCGCTCTTAACCAGGCTTTCCTCCTCCTCGAGGTCAATAAAAGCTTCATCCAGGACTAATATCGTCTTCTTGCGCCTCAGAACAGCGACAAGAGACTCAATGTCCTCTTTCGGAGTTAATACTCCGGTAGGATTGTTGGGGTTGCAGAAAAACAAAGCATCTGTACATGATGGAATTTTCTCTGCAATCTCTTTTATATCCGGCACAAACCGGTTTCGTTCCCTGGTGAAAAATGGCCTAACCCTGGCTCCTGCTTCCAAAAGCGCCTTACCATATTCTCCAAAAGCTGGCATAATCACAACAGCCGACTTTATACGAAAAGCCCTGACCAGCCGGTGGATAATCTCCGCCGAACCGTTCCCCGCGGCAATATGCCCTTCCTCTACACCCAGGCGCCTGCTTAATACGCCCAGTAACTTTGAACATCTTGCATCCGGGTATCTCGCTATCCCGTTCAAGCTTTTACCTACGGCTTTAACTACCGCCGCGGGAACAGGGCGGACATTCACATTTGAGCTGAAATCGACGATACCTTTTTCCCTGATCCCGAAGGCCCGGGAAGCCCATTTAAGATCCCCTCCGTGCACTAAGGCCCCCGGAATAAACTTCATCTCATAAGCAGGAAAATGGAAAGGCAGACCAGCTCGCTTACTTCATTCAGAGCCCCTAAGATATCCCCGGTAACCCCCCCGATTCTCCTGTTCAACCAGAATAAAGAAATAAATACAAAGAATAAAAAAGGCATAATCCAGATAAAAACCTCAAGACGGAGCAGGAATGAGGCTGTGAAAACGAATATAAAGCTCGATAAAAAAAGCTCCCTTTTACCGCAGTTCTCCACAAATACCCTGCCAAACCCCCCTGTCTTCCTGGCGTAAGGGCACAAACAGGCAGCGCATACCATCGCCCACCTTCCCGCAACCGGGGCTAAAAGCAGGGCGGTAATACGCAAAGAGTCCGGCGTCTCATTAAAAACGGCTATCTTCGAGACGATAAGCAGGACAAGGAGAATAACACCCTTTGCCCCGCAATGGTGGTCTTTCATTATTTCAAGCGTCTTCTCCCTTCCGCAGCCGGCGCTGAAACCGTCGGCGGCATCGACAAAACCTTCCAGATGCAGCAAGCCGGAGAGAAAGGCCCACAAAACTATTACCAGCACAGAAACAAACAGGGGAGAAAAAAACAAGGACGAAAGCGCGTACGCGCAAGCCAGGATAAGGCCTATAAACAAGCCGGCTAAAGGGAAAAACCCCATCGCTTTCCCGAGCTCACGCGGATCTGCTTCCCCTTTGCCAGAAAAAGGAAGCACGGTAAGAAAAGTTACCGCAGAAAGAATCCTTTTCAGAATAATCATTCTTTCTCCCGGGAGATGCCCGCCCCGTCAAAAGTCGCCATTTCGTTCAATACCCTCGTTCCTGCCTCTATAAGGCTGATCCCGATACAAGCCCCGGTCCCCTCTCCCAGGCGCATCTGTAAATCGAACATGGGTTCCAGACCCATCCATTTCAATGCTACGGCATGCCCTTTTTCCACGGAATCATGGCTGGCAAAAAGATAATCCCGGGACAAGGGTGATATCTGCGTGGCAATCAGCGCTGCGCTCGCCGTGATAAACCCATCGATCACCACAGGGACCCTTTTTGCCGCCCCGGCAATGATTATCCCCGCCAAAGCCCCTATCTCGAATCCCCCTAATTTCTTCAAGACATCGAGAGGATCATGCGGGTCAGGGTTGTTCACCCTGACCGCTTTCTTGACTGCATCGGTCTTCAATTTCAGCCTTTGATCATCTATGCCGGTGCCTCTTCCGGTCACGTCTTCCGCTTTTGCCCCGGTAATACAGCAGGTTATCGCGCTTGCCGAAGTAGTATTTGCTATGCCCATTTCTCCCAATCCGGCTATATCTATCTTCCCACTGGCATATTCGCCTCCGAATATTCCCATGCCTGCGCGCAAAGAAGCTATTGCCTGCTCTTCGCTCATCGCCGGGCCCTCGGCGATATTCCCGGTACCGCGCGCTATCTTCTTATCTATAAAATTCACGTTCCCGGTCTTTATGTTCTCGATGCATCCAATATCGGCGATAACCACCCGCGCGCCAGTATGCCTGGCAAGCACATTGACCCCGGCACCGCCTTCCAGGAAATTATAAATCATCTGCCCGGTTACCTCCTGCGGAAAAAGACTCACCCCTTCGCTTGCCACTCCATGGTCTCCGGCCATAGTGAATATAACCTTGTTTTTTATGCAGGGCCTGGGATTTCCGGTAATCCCTGCGGTCTTCTTTGCAAAATCCTCCAACCTGCCAAGGCTATGTTTGGGCTTAGTCAGGCTATCCAGCCTTCTTTGGGCCTCAAGCATGGCGCCCTCATCCAAAGGCAGGATAGAAGGAAGCAGTTCTTGCCGCCAATTCATCTGGGCCCTCCTTTTATCTTTATGGGAATACCGGCAACCATGTAAAAAACCTCATCGGCGTACCCGGCGATATCCTGGTTGCATGAACCGGCGATATCCCTGAATAACCTGCCAAGCCTATTTTCCGGCACCAGTCCGCAGCCAACCTCGTTAGAAACAATGACCGCCGTCGCCTTACCCTTCTTGATCGTCTCCGCTACCTTTTTTACCTCTGATTTAATTGCCTCCTCTTTCCTCTTGCGCATGAGCAGCCCGGAGACAAACAAGGTAAGGCAGTCGATAATCAACACGCAGTTTTCTTTCGTTTCCCGGCTTAACAGGCAAAGCAGGTCCGGTGAAGGCTCTATAGTCTTCCAGGAAGACGGCCTGTTTAGACGATGCAGCCTTACGCGTTCCTTCATCTCCCTGTCTTGCGGAATGCAAGTTGCGATAAACACTTTTTTCTTCTTTATCTTCGAGGCAATCTTTACGGCAAGGGAGCTCTTTCCGCTGCGTGACCCCCCGGTTATAAATATAAGCTTTCCCATAGTATCTCCATGGACTCTTCGAAATCGCTCTGCGCGAACACCTCCAAAGTCAATACTCCGGCATACCCTCTGCGCATAAGAAAATCCGCTATATCCTTTAACATCCCCTGATTGAGGTATTTCAGGGAAACATGGTCTTTTGCCCCGTTCACCCCGTGAAGATGGATTACCGCAATGCTCTCAAAATACTTTTCCAGGTGCGCCAGCGGATCCAGCCCCATAACCAAAAGATGCCCTATATCGGCGCATACGGAAAAACCGCTCTCCAGAACTTGCCCGCCGATATAATCGAAAGGATAGCTTAAATTCTCAACCGCTACCTTAACAGGAGCGATTATATTACCTGCGGCTATTTCTTTAAGCGAAATACCGGCATATTCCTGCCATGCCGGGATATCCCGCGGAGAGCTTTCCGGCAAGTTAAGATGCAGAATGTAGGCCTTAGGGGCAAGCGCACAGACCTGCTGGGAAATAGACCTTATGCAAGAAATTGATTTAGCCCTCTCTTCCGCCAAACTGCTGCCCAAATTCAAATCCAAAGGCAGATGGACAGTATAACTCATGTCGCACCCTGCGCCTATATTCCTCAGCTCATCCATCTCTTCTTCTGCTGGGATATTGCCGGATTGCTCCGACTCGAACAATACGAGTTCAACGTCGTCTATAAGCCCTTTCAGCCTGCGCACGTTTGAGATAATGTCTTCCGGCCATACGTACGAAGTGGTACCGACCCTGAAAGGAAGCTTGAGCCTGCGCCTCAAACCCACTGCCCCTGTCTCCATCTACGCCCCCGTGAAACAAAAAAATCCTTAAGCAAAAAGCCTAAGGATAGCACCCTGATTTACTTAATCCTTCCGCGAGGAAATCATTTTCCGCATATACAGGCAGGTCTTCTGGCTCCCGGATCAAACTACTGACCATCCCTTCCCATCCTAAAAAAACAGACAGTGGTCTGATGGTTTTCGTCCCCGGTTACAGCGGCGGGACCGCATCCGATTCACAATTTCTTGCCTACGGATTTCCCTTGATCCTGTATTTCTAATTATTATATTAATTTACCATCCGGAGTGATTTTGTCAACATAATTAACAATTCATAACTCCACGCCTTTTCTGGCCTTGACCCCCTTCCTGTAATAATGTTTGACCTCGTCGATCCTGCTGACCAAATCGGCGCATTTTATAAGTTTTGCCGGGGCATAGCGCCCGGTTAATACCAGCTCGGTCTTCCGGGGAACTGAGGCAACCACCTGCAAGAGATCCTCCAGGCGGAATAAATTCAATTTCAGGGCGACATTCACCTCATCCATAATCACCATTCGGTATTTGCCTTCCCGGACCGCCCTCCTAACCGCCTCAAGCCCTTTTTCCGCCAAGACCTTATCTTCGCTGCAGGGGTCTTTCCTGATGAAGCAATCCCTGCCGAACTGCTCTACTTTTATGTTCTTTATTCGGCTTAAAGTACGGTGCTCGCTGTAAGGGCGGCCCTTGATAAACTGCGCCATGTAGACTTTCAGCCCGGCGCCCACCGCCCTAACGGCCAGGCCGATCGCCGCCGTAGTTTTACCTTTCCCGTTTCCCGTATAAATATGGATCATCCCGACACCGCCCTCCAGCCGGATATTCCAAGGGCGCACAAGGAAAGGACAACAATCCCGGCACAAAATATTCCCGCAATTATCGAAAAGAAGGCGTAACGGAAACGTATCTTGAACAGAGATGCCGCGATTACCCCGCTCCAGGCCCCGGTTACGGGCAAGGGTATGGCCACGAATAAAAAAAGCCCCAATGCCTCATAGCGCTGTATGATGTCTGCTTTTCTTCTGGTACGTTCAAATACCCAATCAAAGAATCCGGAACAAAACCTGAACCTCCTCAGGGAAGCGGTAACCGGTTTCAAAAGAAAAAGCGCAGGAGCGACGATCAGACAGTTGCCTGCGACCGAGAGCCAAAATGCCCTGGCAAATCCCATCCCCAGCGATAGCGCCAACGGGATCGACCCTCTTAATTCCGAGACCGGGAGGGCGGCTACGGCCATCACCGCGTAATCGTGCGGGAGAGCAATCAGCAAACGCCAAAGGTAGTCAAGCATGCCTGAAACCTTTCATGAATTGGGCCAGCATGAAGCGCATAAAGCGGACTGTATCGAGAAAGGGATTGATCTGGCTTTTTTGCCCCGAATATATGGTTTTAATCGATACGGATTCTATCTTGAAACCCGCGCGGGCAGCTTCGATCAGTATCTCCGACTCCGTCTCGTACTTGGAAGTGGAAAGTTTTATCTTTTGCATAACTTCTTTTCTTATGAGGCGGAATCCACATTGGGTATCCGGTATCCTCTGCCCCGTAACGAGCGAAATCATCCAGGACATAAAATGGTTGGTAAAGACACGCAGCAAGGGCATGCCCCCTGTTCTTTCCATGCGGTTACCGGCAATGATCCCACAGTCGGAAGATTCCGCCTTGGAGATAAAACTTTGTATGTCATCCACGGAATGCTGCCCGTCCCCGTCCATGCTGATCAACATATCGAATCCTCTCGAGACGGCAAAAGAATACCCTTTAACCAGAGAAGCCCCTTTCCCCGCGTTGGAGAAATTACGCAGGACTTCGGCACCCGCCCGGATTGCCGCCTGCACCGTATCATCCGTAGAGCCATCATCGACGACGATTGCCTCCAGGCCCGCACGGCGTATGTTATCCACCAGCCCGGCGATCGCTCTCGACTCATTATAAGTTGGTATAATAACACAAGTATTCATTATTGTTCCACCCAGAACCTGCGGAAGACATACCACTGGTCCGGGTAAGCACGTATATACCTCTCGAAAATTTCCCCGTAGATTTCGATGATCTTCTTCATGTCCTTTTTCTTGTCCCCGCAGGGGGTAAACTCAACCGCTTTCTCGATCCTCAAAGTAAAGCTGTCATCAGGGTTCCTGAGCATAAAACCCGGGACAATGCTTGCCCCCGTCAGCAGGCTCAGGGCCGCCGGCCCTTCCGGGAAATGCATCGGCTTGCCGAAAAGTCTGGCGATAAGTCCTTTTTCTGTAAAGTCCCTGTCCCCCACCAAAGCAAGCAAGTGGTTCTTCCTGAGGGCGGCTATACAGCTCCTTACCGCTTTTCCCACAGGGATGACGTTAACCCCTTTCCGGGACCTCTGCGAAACAAAAAAATTATCCACATCCTTGTTCTTGTGCGGGAGGGCTACCGCCCAAAACGGGTAACCAAGCTGCGCCAGGACAACACCACCCAGCTCCCAATTGCCCAAATGCGCAGTCAGTACTATTACGCCCTTGCCTTTGGCCAATGCCTGGTCAAAATAAGCGACATTCTCCAGTTTTATATTCCTGCTTATATACTGCCTGTCAAGCCTTTCAAAACGGAAGAAATCAACAAGGTATTTGGCAAAATTCCTGAAGACTTTCCTGCTTATTTTATCCAGGCGTATATTCTTCTCTCCGGTGAATATTTCCTTCAGGTTATTCTTCACAAACCGCCTGTCCCGAAAGGCCAGTAAATAATGCAAATCGGCAAGGAAAACGGCAAGAGCGTAAGCCAATTTTATGGGAAGGGCCAAAGCTACAGATTGCGCAAAACGATAGAGGTAATAATTCAGCACTTTTACGTATTAAGAATGAGTTTAGCTATATCCATGCTGGCTTCCGGTTTTGCTATCCCTGCGGCAGACACCTTTAGCCTTTCCAGTTTGTTCTTCTCGTCCAGCAAGTCATCTATCACAAAAGATATTTTCTCGGGGTCATCGACCTTGACTGCCGCGCCCTTGCTGGTCAGGAAATCGGTGTTATTTGCCTCCTGCCCGGGTATGGGTTTTACGATTACCATGGGTAGCCCGGAGCTTAACACTTCAGCCGTAGTCACTCCGCCCGGCTTGGATATGATTATTTTAGATACCTGCATCAATTCATGTATATTGTGCACGAAACCGAATAAATGGATATTCTTTTTGTAATCCTTTATTTTACGCTTGAGAGAACTGTACAATTTCTTGTTTGTCCCGGTAACGATAAGCTCCTGGATATCGTACTTTGACCTTTCAAGAGACCTTACTATTGTCTTGATCGGGCCAAGCCCCTGCCCTCCGCCCATAATCAATATCACGGGCTTTTCGGGGTCGATTCCCAGCCTGCGGAAAATCTCATCTTTATCCGTTTTCTGGTTGAACTTATGGTCAAAAGGTATGCCGTAAGATTTTATTTTTGCTGCCGGGATCCCTTTCCTGGCAAGGCGTTCGGACACCTCCTGGGAAGGCGTAATATAATAATCCACCGTGTCATACACCCAGTAAGAATGCGGAATGTAATCCGTAAGCACCGCTACCAGGGGCAGGCTGGAGTTATAAACTTTTTTGTAATCAGCGACCATGCCGCAGGGAAACGCCTGACTGCAAACCACGACATCCGGCTTGAAGCCCTCGAACAACTTCCTTAATTTGGGAGAGTTCGACTTATGCACCCTTTTCTTGATTCTCTCCAGGGCCTTGGCTACCTTGGGGTTATCATAAAGGTAATCCCAGACCTTGGGCGTATACTTGATTACCTCCATATAAATACGGTTGATTACCTTTTCGGATATGGGATTTGTATAATTGAAGGCATTGATATTCATGATCTCGCACCCCGGGGATAGCGACTTGATGGCCTTTTCTACCGCCATTGTGGCACTGCGGTGCCCCGAGACTTCCGATATGTACATCAAGATTATGCGTTTAGGTCGCATGGCTGGAGTTAGACTCTGCCTTCCTTGCAGATTTCCAGGAAAGTATCCGCTATGTGCGGGCAGAATTGGCGCCCGCTCAAGCTCCTGATTTCGTTTACCGCTTTTTCCTTAGGCAATGCCGGCCGGTAGGGCCGGTCAGAATTCATGGCGTCAAATGAATCCGCCACGGAGATTATGGAGGCAATCAGGGGAATCTGTTCCCCTTTTAACCCATCGGGATACCCCTTGCCGTCAAAACGTTCGTGATGGCATTTAATCCCCATCATCGAACCTTCGAGCTCCTTGATCGGCTTTAGTATATTTACCCCGATCATCGGATGTTCCTTTATGCGGTTGCGTTCCCCGACAGTCAAAGCGTCCCTTTTATTCAGGATGTATTCCGGAACCCCGATCTTGCCGATATCGTGTAACAGGCTGGCAATATGCAGGTTTTCCATGAAGCCGGAATCGAAATCCCGTTTATTTTTCCTGGCAATGCCCCTGGCTATCTCCAGGCTCAAACTGGTAACCCTGGTAGTATGGCCATGCGTATAGTGGTCTTTGGCCTCGATAGCCGCAGCTAGCGCGATTGTCGTACGCACAAACAACTGGTGCTTGCGTTCAAGTTCGAGCCCCAGTTGCCTGAAAAGCTGCGCGTTCCTCACCGCCATGGACACATTCGAATTAAGGGCTATAAAAAAGTCTAACTCTTCATCCAGGAATTTCCTGCCATTTTGCTTCCTGCCCAAAAGCAGTATGCCAAGCAATTCATCGCGGAAATAGCTCGGTATGCAGGCCACTGACTCCAAAAGCTCCATCTGATACAATACATGGATAAGCTTTTGCTTGGTCTCTTTTTTCAGGCTGGGATTCTTGAGCTCCGCCTTGGCCTCGTTCAATACTAGAGCTTCTCTGCCGAACAGCGAAGTGCTCATCCCGGACTTGAAGAAACGGATCAAAACATCGTCCTTATCGATACGCACAAGGCTCAATGGAATCTTGCTCTTCAAGTGCCCTTTGGATACAGTAAGGGCATAGCTTTCTTTAGCCTTATCATGAAGAAAGAAACTGGCGTGGGTAATTTTAGCCCTGTTAACCATCATCCGGACCATCATCTTGATCAGAAGGTCTGGATCATGCACAAAAATCATGTTCCTGGCCGCGTTCTCTAATTCTTTTTTATAATCGATAGCCATTTTTCAATTTTTAGGTATATATATGTAATATTTATACTAAAAAAAACTGCCCTTGTCAAGGCGGTGGGCGGCGGAAAAGGGAAAAACAAAATACTCTTCTATTCTTCTTCAATCAATGCCAGAACGTCTCCAATCCCTGCGCTATCCCCTTCATTGCAAACTATCTCCGAGATCATACCCGTGCACGGGCTCGGTAGGTTAAACGTAGCTTTATCCGTGGCAAGCTCGACAAGATCCTCCTTCTCGCGCGCCTTTTCCCCTTTTTTCACGAACCAGTAAGAAACGGTTGCCTTAACTATGCCTTCTCCCAATTCAGGCAAAACTACCTTTATCATCTTCCCTCCCGGAAACTCCGTTTTCTTAAGATAAAGCCTCGTGCAGGGATTCGGAAATAGTAGGATGCGCAAAAATCACCTGCCTCATCCGTTCAACATCCATACCCGCGCATATGGCCACGGTCAATACGGCTATCATTTCCGTAGCCCGCGGCCCTATTATGCATCCTCCGAGTATCTCCCCGCTATCATTCCTGGAAACAATCTTGATAAAACCTTCCGCCTCTTCGCTCACCCGGGCCATAGCGGAAGCCCGGAAATCGAATTTATGCACTTTTACCTGTATGCCGGAGACTGAAGCCGCTTCCTCGCTCAATCCTACGCTGGCGATCTCCGGATCTGTAAAAACGCAGGACGGGACCGCCTGTGCCGCGGCCCTGCGCTTGTTCCCCGAAAGCATATTCTCCACCGCGGTTTCACCCTGATAAGCTGCATAATGCGCCAGCATGCGTTTTGCCGTACAATCCCCGGCTGCATACACGT
This sequence comes from Candidatus Omnitrophica bacterium UBA6249, assembly GCA_002441305.1. Lineage (GTDB taxonomy): Bacteria > Omnitrophota > Gorgyraeia > Gygaellales > Profunditerraquicolaceae > UBA6249. The sequence goes on along the minus strand of DJVT01000009.1, from coordinate 190,112 downwards.
TATTCAGACCGGTCATGAGAAAATCGTCCACTTCTATGCCGCGTGAAAATTTGATTCCGAGCTTATCCAGGCCGAGCCCCGCCGTATCCGGTCTGCGCCCTACGCAAACCACTATTTTTTCATAAACGCCAAGGTCGGAAGACAGAGGGTCTGTACCGGTAATTACCTTAACCCCTTTTTTCTTGAAGAACGTTTCCATCTTCCTCGATATGTCCCTGTCTTCCCCGGGCAGGAGCGACGGCAGTTTTTCTGCGATAGTGACATCCGAGCCTAAAGCCGAAAAGAACCCGGCAAATTCGCATCCGATGACCCCCCCTCCGATAATCAGGAGGGAGCGGGGCAAAAAATCCAGGTCCAGCGCTTCGTTACTCGAAATTACTCTTTCTCCGTCGAACTTCAAGGCTTCCAGCCCGGCAGGAACGCTTCCCGTGGCGATAAGCGTAAACTTTGTGTCCACCCTACTGCCGCCGATCTCCAGTCTGCCTTCTGAAATGATGCTCGCTTCCGCACGGACAAAGTCCACTCCGGAGAGCCTGCTGCGCATGCCTTCAGCCAAAATGCGCACAAGGCCTTCTTTTCTCTCTTTCAGCCTGTTGAAATCAATCAAAGGAGAACCCGGATCTATGCCAAAAACAGCCGACTTTTTTATGAGGGAATAAATTTTAGCCGAAGCGATGAATGATTTGGTAGGTATGCAGCCACGGTTAAGGCATGTTCCGCCGATCTCTCCGCGTTCAACAAGGCAGACTTTCAATCCTGATTTCTTTGCCTTCAGGGCGGCATTAAAACCGGCCCAGCCCGCTCCGATAACGACTAAATCGTACATATGCGTAAACTTAAACCGGCAAAGTTGCCGCCGCCTCCGCTATCGAGGCAGCCGATTCTTTCAGCCTGGACTTTTCTTCCTGGGAAATTTCCAATTCCACGATCTTTTCTATACCGTCTTTCCCCAGCCGGCAGGGAACCCCTATGCAGCAATCTTTTATGCCGTACTCCCCGTTCAGGTAACTACATAAACCGATAACACGCTTCTCGTCTTTGGCTATCGTTCTGACTATCGCGGCAACTGCGGCCGAAGGGGCGAAAAAAGCGCTCCCCGTACCCAGGTTAGAAACTATCTCCGCCCCCCTGCCTATGGTGCGCTTGACCAGCAGCTCTGACTTGCCTTCATCCATGAACTCATCAAGCGGCACGCCCTTGACCTTGGTAAATTCTACCAGAGGCATCATTCCTTCTCCATGCGCCCCGATTACCGAGGCCTCTACATCCGTACACAATACCCCGAGCTCTTTGGCTATCAGGTTGGCAAAACGCGCTGCGTCCAGGCTGATCCCCATTCCAAACAGCCTGCCCGGATCGAAAGACGTAACCCTTAAAGCATAAAGGGTCATAATATCCAGAGGGTTTGTGACCATGATCACGATCGCATTCTTCGCCAAGGCCTTTATGTTCGAACATATGTCTTTCAGGATCATCGCGTTCTTGGATAAAAGCTCTTCCCTGCTCATCCCCGGCTTGCGCGCCATCCCTGCGGTAACTACGATAATATCCGAATCTGCTATCTGCCGGATATCTGCGCTTCCCCTAATGCTATAGTTATATTTCAATAACGGGCGGGCATCCTCCAAATCCATCGCCTTGCCGTTCGCCAGACCGCCGGCTATATCCACAAGCACGACGTCTCCCAGACCTTCTCCGGCTATGCGCATTGCGGATAAGCTACCCACATTGCCCGCACCGATAACGCTTATCTTCATATTATCCTCATCCGATAATTAACGGTTTTTGATTTTGGCGATTACCGCATCCGCCATCCCGCTGGTCCCTACCGCTGCAGGGTCGAGAGGGTCCGCTTTCAAATCGTAAGTCAATGACTTCCCTTCCAAAACCACTTCCTTTACCGCATTCTCCAGAAGGTCGGCGGCGTTGTTTTCGTTGATATGGCGCAACATCAATACCCCGGAAAGGATCATCGCCGTAGGGTTAACTTTATTTTGCCCTTTGTATTTGGGAGCCGAGCCATGCACTGCCTCAAATACCGCGCTCTCCTCGCCTATATTCGCCCCGGGAGCCACCCCCAGCCCGCCGATTAACCCGGCACAGAGGTCCGAAACAATGTCCCCGTAAAGATTCGGGAGCAGGAGCACGTCGTATTTATTCGGCTTGGTCACCAGCTGCATAGACATATTATCCACTATTGCATCCTCGAAAACCACCCTCCCCGCATACTCACGGGATAGGTCCCTGGCTACCTTAAGGAAAAGCCCGTCCGTGAATTTCATGATATTTGCCTTATGCACACAGGTAACCTTTTTACGGTTATTCTTCAATGCGTACTCAAAAGCGAACCTGGCTATCCTTTCGCTGGCGTATTTTGATATCGGTTTAATGGTTATTCCCGAATCCGTACGGATATTCTTACCTGCATCCCGGCTTATCCTGGCAATTAAATCCTTCGTGCTTTCTTTGCCCTCTTCAAACTCAACGCCCATATACAGGTCCTCGCTGTTTTCCCTGATAATCACCAGGTCGATATCGCTGAACCTGCTCTTTATCCCCGGATAGCTTTTCGCCGGGCGCACGCAGGCAAAAAGCTCAAGCTCTTGCCTTATGGCAACGTTTACCGAACGAAAACCCGTCCCCACGGGCGTGGTAATCGGCCCCTTAAGCGCAACCTTGTTCCTCCTTATGGAATCAAGCGCCTCTTTGGGAAGGATGTTCCCGGTTTTCTCCAGCGCATCGCTGCCGGCAAGCGCCTCTTCCCATTCTATATCCACTCCGGTAGCCTCGATACACCTGACTGCGGCCCGGGATACCTCTTCTCCTATGCCATCACCCGGAATCAAAGTTATTTTATGCGACATTATATTTTTAACTCCCCGTATTTTTTGTAATAGTTGACTATCCCGCATTCTTTTAAAAGCTCCTGCATGAATTTAGGCAGCGGTTTGATTTTCGATTCTATCCCCTTTGTCAGGTTCACCACGAGCCCTTTATCCAAATCGATCTGCAGCTCGTCGGATTCTGCGATGCGCGAAGTATCCGTTTCAATCAAAGGAAGCCCTATATTAAAGCTGTTGCGGAAAAATATCCGCGCGAACTGCGGGGATAGGACAGCTGCAACCCCGGCTTCTTTTATTACCAGGGGGGCCTGTTCGCGGCTTGAGCCCATCCCGAAGTTGTTCCCGGCGACAATAATCGAACGGCCCGGGATTATCTTCTTCGGGAAATCCGGGTCGACATCCTCCATGATATGTTTTGCCAGCTCGGATAAATCCGTAATCGCGAATTTATATCTGCCCGAAATGATAAAATCGGTATTTATATTGTCCCCCAGCCTTACGCTCTTTCCTTTTATAATCATAGTTGTTTAAATTCTTCCCTGTTCTTGGCTTTGGCCATGGCGATATCCAAAGCAATCAGCCCTTTCTGATGCAACTCCTTAAGGAACTTGTCCATAGTATGCATGCCATGCTGCGAACCCGTCTGCATCAAGGTAGGTATCTGTTCTATCTCCTGTTCCCGGATTAAATTGCGGATACCGGGAGTAGCCACCATGACTTCGGTGCAAAGCACCCTCCCCTTTCCCGATGAATGCGGCAGGAGAAGCTGGGAAACCACACCCTGGAGGCAGTCGGAAAGCTGCATCTTGACCTGCTGCTGCTGGTGCGGGGGGAATACATCTATAATCCTGGCCACCGTTTGGGGAGCGTCAGGAGTATGCAGGGTCGCCAAAACAAGATGCCCGGTCTCCGCCGCAGTCAAAGCGGTAGAAATGGTTTCCAGATCGCGCATCTCCCCTACCACAATAACATTCGGATCCTGGCGCAGGGCATGGCGCAGGGCCTGGGCAAAAGAATGCGTATCCGAATATACCTCGCGCTGTTTAATTATGCTCTTCTTGTTGGAATAAATGAATTCTATCGGGTCTTCTATGCAGGTAATCAGGCTTTCCTTTTCGCTGTTTATATAGTTTATCATTGCCGCCAGGGTAGTGGTTTTGCCCATTCCCGTAGGCCCGGTAACAAGAACAAGGCCGTTGGACTTGCTTGCCAAATCCGTGATAATCTGCGGTAACCCCAGTTTCTCGACGCTGGGGATCTCCAGGGGGATTCTGCGGAAAGCGGCCTCCACATTGCCTTTCTGGGTATGTATATTGACCCGGAAACGGTCCAGGTCCGGCAGGGCAAGGGAAAAATCAAGCTCCAGCTCCCGCTCAAATATCTCCTTTTGGGCGTTGGAGAGTATGCCGTAAAGCATCTTCTTCATCTCCTGCCTGTCGAGCTTCTCCAACTCCGTGCGCACCAGCCTGCCGTCAATACGCAAAATAGGAGGCTCTTTTTCGGTTATATGCAGGTCCGAAGCGCTTTTCTCGATGCACATCAAAAGTAGATCGCGAATCTCCATAAGTTCCTCCTCTTACCCGGGGCAAAATTAAAGATAGACCCTCGGGTCGCTTATGCAGCCTTTGACCGCCGAAGCGGCAACTGTAGCCGGGGAAGCCAGATATATGAAAGCTGAAGGATTTCCCATCCTTCCTTTAAAATTACGGTTGGCGGTAGAAATAACTTTCTCTCCGTCCGAAGGCACTCCGTTATGCGTACCGACGCAAGGACCGCACCCCGGGGCCACAATTACCGCTCCGGATTTTATGAATATATCCACCAGTCCGGTCTTCAAGGCCTCCAGGTAAACCTGGCGGGAGCTGGGAGCAACGATCATCTTGACGCCCTGATGCACGCGCCTGCCTTTCAAGACCTTTGCCGCAGCCTTAAAATCATCGATCCTCCCGTTTGTACAAGTACCCAGATAAGCCTCGCCTATCCTGACCCCTTTCAAAGAAGATGCCTCGCTCACGTTATCCACGCTGTGAGGCATAGAAACCATTGGCTTAATCCGGGAAACATCGAATTCATAAACATTTTCGTAATCCGCGTTTTTATCCGCGGAGATCTTCTCTATGCTCCTTTTGCATCCTGCCTTATCCTTCAGCCATGAAATCGTCTTTCCGTCAACAGGCATGAAACCCGCTTTCGCCCCCATCTCGACAAGCATATTGCAAATGGTAAAACGACCGTCCATCCCCATCGCCTCGATTACCGGGCCGTAAAATTCAACCGCCTTATAAGTAGCCCCGTCGCTCTTAAGCTTGCCGATTATATAAAGTATTACATCCTTGGCGAAAACCCCTTTGGGCAGGCGCCCTTTAATTATTATCTTTATTGTCGGGGGCACCTTAAACCAGTTCCTTCCGGTAGCCAGGGCGACAGCCAGGTCGGTAGAGCCGACACCCGTCGAGAAAGCTCCCACCGCTCCATAAGTACAGGTATGCGAATCCGCCCCGAGAACCAGATAACCGGGCAACACGTTCCCCGATTCGGGAATCACCTGGTGGCATACTCCGCAACCCACATCGAATATTCCGGTCCGGAAATCTTTGGCGAAATCGCGCATTTTCTTATGCACGCGCGATACCCCCTCGCTGGGGCTGGGCGCGCTATGGTCAATGACCATGCAGAAATTCGTTTTGAAATTCTTCACGCCTAATTCTTTTATCCTGTCGATTATTATCGAAGAGGTCCCGTCCTGGCCAAAGGCAAAATCCACTTTGCATACCGCGAAGTCTCCCGCGCGCAAATCTTTGCCTGAATGCCTGCTCAATATCTTTTCCGCTACCGTTTTTCCCTTATTCATCTTTTTCCTTATACGCTGACTTCTTCCACCCATTTCGCTATCCTGTCCATCCCCCTGCCCAATTCCTCCACGCTCGTGGCAAAACTTATCCTTATGTAATCATCCATGCCAAAGCTTATCCCGGGAATGACGCTGACATGCTCCTCTTCCAGGAGGCGCTTGGCAAATGCCATCGAAGAAAGCCCTGTTTTGGATATGTCGCAAAACATATAAAAAGCCCCCTTGGGCAGGACAAAGCTCAACTTGGGTATGCTCTTCAGCCGCAAAGCCAGGTAATCCCTTCTCTTCTGGAATTCAAGGCAGATCTTTGAGGTAAAATCCTCCGGGGCGGACAAGGCGCATACCGCCGCCTTCTGGGCTATGGAATTGGCGTTGGAAGTGGAATGGTCCTGAAGATTAGAGATGGCGCTTGCAACATCCTTCGGGGCCCCCAGGTAACCTATGCGCCATCCGGTCATGGAATAGCTCTTGGAAAGGCCGTTTACCGTAATAGTCAAATCATAGATATCTTTGTTGAAACCGGCTATAGACTCATGTCTTGCGCCGTCAAAGATTATCTTTTCGTATATCTCATCGCTGATTACGAAGATATTCTTCTCCACGCATATGGCGGCGATCTCCTCAAGCTCCTGCCGGGTATAAACCGAACCCGCCGGGTTTGAAGGGCTGTTCAAAATAAGTACCTTTGTCTTGGGATTGATATGTTTCTTGAGTTCGGACAGGGAGATCTTAAAACCGTTATCTGCGCTTGTCTTGACCAGCCGCGGTATAGCTTCACAAAGATTTACCATCTCCGGATAGCTTACCCAGTAAGGCATGGGGATAATCGCCTCGTCCCCCCTGTTGAGCAATACGGTCAAAGCGTTATAAATGCAGTGCTTGGCTCCGTTGGAAACCACTATCTGCTCCGGGGAATAATCCAGGGCGTTGTCTTTCTTGAGTTTCTGGCAGATAAGCTGCCTCAGTTCCAGGGTGCCTGTGGTGGGAGTATATTTGGTAAACCCTGACTTCAGGGCGTCGATAGCCGCTTGCTTTATGAAATCAGGGGTATCGAAATCGGGTTCTCCCGCGGCGAAGGTAATCACATCCTTGCCTTCGCTTTTAAGTTTCTTGGCCTTAGAAGTTATCGCCAAGGTCGATGACGGGTTTATCTTTTTAAGACGCTCCGCGAGCCTTGTATCTATTTTCATAGAAAACTTTCGTTAATTACAAAGAGTCGCTTTTCTTTTTGAATATGTTCCTTATCCCTCCGATAAATTTCTTCTCGGGTTTCCTGCCTTTTGCCGGTTTTTCCTTGACTGCAGGATCCGCGCTCTTTTCCTTCTCCGCGCCCTCCTCGACCGGACGGGACTCCGCGGGTTCGGCTTCATCATTCTTCGCATGAACCGGTTTATTCTCTTTTTTTGCCGATTTGGACTTCTTGATTTCTTTCTTCTTGATCTCGGTAAGTTCCAGGATGACCATTTCCGCGTCATCTCCGCGGCGCTTGCCCATGCCGATTATCCTGGTAAAACCTCCGGCCCTCTTCGAAAAACGGGGCCCGATCTCTTCAAAGAGGACTTTGACCAGCCTATGTTCTCCCAGAATTTCCTGGGCCCTCCTGCGGGCAAAAAGCGTATTCTCTTTGGCCAGACTTATAAGCTTCTCGATCGCCTGCCTGCTGGCCTTCGCCCGGTGAAGCGTAGTCTTTATACTCTGGTTGATGATAATATTCCTTGCCAGTGAGATTATGGTGGCATCATGCCAACTGGTAAAACGCCCAAGCTGGTACCTTCTCTTCGCGTGTCTCATCTTTATGACCCCTTCTTTAATTTCTTGGGGTCAACCTGCATTCCTAAAGTTACCCCCATCCCCATGAGCAATTCCTGGATTTCGGTAAGCGATTTCTTGCCGAAATTCTTGAAGTTAAGCATCTCCTCTTCGGTCTTTTTCACCAGGTCGGCGATAACCTTTATCCCCGCTTCTCTCAGGCAATTGGAGCTCCTCACGGAAAGTTCAAGTTCCGAGATAGGCAGGCGCAGCTTTTCATACAAGGCTATCTCCTCTTTGGTCATCTCCGGCTCTTCCTCGATTATATCCTCGGGGAGTTGTCCGAAATTCACGAATATGTCCAAATGCCTCTGCAGTATGTTCGAAGCGTAAAGCAGGGCGTCCTTCGGGCTGATGCTCCCGTTGGTCCAGATCTCGAGTATCAGCTTGTCATAATCGGTACGCTGTCCCACGCGCGTATTCTCGACGAAATAGTTGATTTTCTTGACCGGGGTGAAAATGGAATCTATGGCGACATACCCGGCGACTTTATCTTCCTTCTTATTTAACTCTGCCGGCACGTAGCCTCTTCCCCTGGAGACCTCCATTTCGATGTTAAGCTTGGTATCTTTCGTAAGGGTAGCGATATGCAATTCCGGGTTGATGATCTCTATCGTCTCGTCCGCCTCGATATCCTTGGCCTTTACTTCGCCTTTCTTGTCCGCTTTGAGGTAAATGGTTTTCGGGATCTTGGAATGAGAATTCAAGATCAGGCTCTTGATGTTCAGGATTATCTCCGGGACATCCTCCAGGACTCCGGGAATCGATGAGAATTCATGAGAAACTCCGGCAATCTTTATCGCGCTGACCGCGCTTCCCTCTATGGAAGACAGCAACACCCTTCTTAAAGAGTTTCCCAGGGTAACCCCGTAGCCTCTCTCGAAAGGCGCCGCCATGAATTTACCGTATGTCTCTGTATATGTGGACTCTTCACATTCAAGTTTCTTGGGGAACTGAAAATCTCTCCATTTTATACCCATTTATTTTCTCCTTATTTTTGTTCGAAAGACTTGAACACCTTCGATCTTGCATACGGACTTGCAGGTACCTGACGAGCTTAAGCGCACCAGGATCCTCCTAACCGCTTATTTGGAATACAACTCTACGATCAACTGTTCCTGGATCACTTGCTGGATGTCGGATTTCTCCGGCAGCCTTACGACCTTGGCCTTCATCTCGGGTGCGGAGAAATCAAGCCAGGACGGAACAGTCCTCTCTTTGGAAAGCTCCAGATTCTCCTTTAACTTGGCCTTGGGCTTATCCTTGGAGGATTTAACCTCGATCATATCCTCTTTATCCACCAGAAAAGAAGGTATATTTACTCTTCTTGAATTTACCGCGATCAAATTATGCCTGACAATCTGCCTGGCCTGGGAACGCGATACCCCCAGCCCCATGCGGAAAACTACGTTGTCCAGCCTGCGCTCCAGCAGCTGCAAAAGCACCTTACCGGTAACGCCTTTTGTCTTGGACGCGATCTTGAAGTATTTACGGAACTGTTTTTCCATGACCCCGTAAATCCTCTTGACCTTCTGTTTTTCTTTTAACTGCAGGCCATAGTTGGAAAGCTTTCTTCTTTTCCCCTCGCCGTGCTGCCCCGGGGGATAAGCCCTTTTGTTCGCCGGGCATTTGTCTGCCTGGCATTTAGGACCCTTTAAGAATAACTTTTCCCCTTGCCTGCGGCATAATCTGCAAACTGCACCTGTATAACGACCCATAGATTAAACTCTCCTTTTCTTCTTAGGACGGCAACCGTTATGAGGAATGGGCGTAACATCCTTTATCAAGGTTACCACTAAACCTGCCGCTTGAAGCGCGCGGATTGCCGACTCCCTGCCGAAACCCGGGCCTTTTACGTAGACCTCCACCTCTTTAAGCCCTACCTCTTTGGCCTTTCTGGCGGCGTCTGTGGCCGCTATCTGTGCGGCAAAAGGAGTGGATTTCTTGGATCCGCTGTAACCAACATTGCCCGGTGCACTCCACGCTATTACATTGCCCTGCTTATCGGTTATACTGATAATAGTATTATTAAAACTTGCCTGAATATGCGCTACTCCGCTGGTTATCCCTCTTGCGATCTTTTTCTTTTTAGCCTTGTCTTTTGTTGCCATATTCGCTCACTCCCCTTATTTACCCGCGGGCTTTGAGGACTTTCCCGCATCGGCCTTCTTGGCTATCGCCAAGTTCACTCTCTTTTTGCCTTTCCTGGTGCGCGCGTTGGTACGCGTACGCTGCCCCCTGGCCGGGAGCCCCTTTTTATGGCGCATCCCTCTCCAGGAGCCTATATCCATCAATCTTTTTATATTCTGTGAAATATCCCTCCTCAGGTCTCCCTCTATCCTCAAAGTCCCCTTCTGGAGTATATTGGTAAGCCTGGAGATTTCCTCCTCGCTGAGGTCCTTTGCCCTCTTGTCCGGGCTGATGCCAGCCTCTTTCAGGACGATATTGGCAAGCACGCGCCCGACCCCGTAAAAATAAGTGAGGGCTATTTCGATTCTTTTTTCCTTAGGTATATCTATACCCATAATCCTTGGCATATTGTCTCCTTACCTCAAAAAGGTGCTCCGGACTCTGTTTATGTCCGTCTTTGAATAATTACCCCTGCCTCTGTTTATGCTTGGTAGTAGAGCAGATGACCCGCACTACGCCCCTTCTTTTGATGATCTTGCACTTATCGCAAATTTTCCTGACCGACGCTTTTACTTTCATTTTACCTCACCCTGAACGTAATTCTCCCCCGGCTCAAATCGTAAGGAGAAAGCTCCAGTTTCACTTTATCCCCCGGGAGAATTCTTATGAAATTCATGCGCATCTTTCCCGAAACGTGCGCCAACACCGTATGCCCGTTCTCCAGCTCCACCTTGAACATGGCATTGGGTAAAGCCTCGACGATCTTACCCTCTGTCTCAATTAATTCTTCTTTTGCCATCAAACACCCCGACTTAACCTTGTCCGGTCAATATCTCCGGGCCGTTATCAGTAACGGCTACCGTGTGTTCAAAATGGGCCGAAGCCAAACCGTCTTTTGTAACGGCGGTCCATCCATTCCTGGTAACCCGGCATTCCCATGTCCCTATATTCACCATGGGTTCTATCGCCAGGACCATCCCTTTTTTCAAAAGCGGCCCCAGTCCTGCGCTTCCGAAATTCGGCACCTCCGGCTCTTCATGGAGGGCCCTTCCTATGCCGTGCCCCACAAACTGCCTGACCACGGAAAAACCGCGCCCTTCTACAAACTCCTGTATGCTATGGGAGATATCCGTCAGGTAATTCCCCGGGCAAGCCTGCTTGATCCCCAGGCCAAGAGAATCCCTGGTGACCTCCATCAGCTTCTGTTTATCCCTGCTTACCTCTCCCGCGGGCACGGTAATTGCCATATCCGAAAAATACCCGCGGTAATTAACCCCCAAATCTATGCTTACGATATCCCCTTCCAGGATCACTCTCGAAGCCGGTATCCCGTGCACAACTTCCTCGTTCACGGATATGCAGGCGCTGGCGGGGAATCCGTTGTAATCTTTAAAAGCCGGCAGGGCATCTGCCTTTAATATCAGCTCTTCGCTCATCCGATCCACATCCAGGGTGGTCATTCCCGGACGAAGGCTTTCCCTGACTTTCCCCATCACATCCGAAAGGATCTTTCCCGAACGGCGCATCATGCGCAAGTCCTCTTCGGACTTGATAGGGATCACTTTAAGCTATCGCATAGCGAAATAATCTGCCCCAATACCTCGAGCGCGTCAAGGTCCGCATTCAAACTATGCAGTTTGTTCTGCTGTTCGTAATACTTTATCAAAGAAGCCACTTCGTTTTTATAAACTTCCAGGCGCTTACGTACCGTAACTTCGTTATCGTCTGAACGCTGATACAACTGCCCCTGGCAGTTATCGCATATGCCGGCTTTCTTGGGCGGCATATTCGATACGTGGAAATTCGCTCCGCACTTGGAACATACAAGCCTGCCGGTAAGGCGCTTGATAATCACTTCATCGCTGGTATTCAAATAGACAACCAGGTCCACGGAAAGCCCCTTGCGGCCGAGTATATTATCCAGGGTCTCGGCTTGAGGAAGCGTCCTCGGGTAACCGTCCAGGATAAAACCATTTTTTATATCCGGGTTGTTGAAACGCTCGTCAAGCATTCCTGCTACCAGCGCATCCGGGACAAGCAGTCCTTTGTCCATTATCCCTTTCGCTTCCCGCCCTAAAGCGGTATCGTTTTTGACATTTTGCCTCAATATGTCTCCGGTGGATATATGCGGGAGATTAAGCTTCTCAGCCAACCTTTTCGCCTGGGTGCCTTTTCCTGCCCCCGGAGGGCCCAATAAGACTAAATACATTATCTTCTCCCCCTGATATGACTGCTTTTTATAAAACCTTCGTAATGGTGCGTAAGAAGGTGCGACTCGATCTGCTTCAAGGTATCCAGCATAACCCCCACGATAATCAGGATACCTGTGCCTCCGAAGAAAGAAGCCACCAAATACGGTACCTTAAGCCAGGCCATGATGAAATCCGGGAATATGGCAATTACCGCGATAAAAGACGCCCCGGCCAGGGTAATCCTGGTCATCACGTAATCGAGGAACTCCGCGGTAGGTTTTCCCGGCCTGATCCCCGGGATAAAGCCTCCATATTTCTTCATATTCTCGGACAAATCATTGGGATTAAATACTATCGCGGTATAAAAATAACAGAAAAATATTATCAAGAGCGCGTAAACGACCGAATAAAGCATCTGCCCGCGGATAAGCCCCTGAGCCAGGCGCTGGAATCCCGGGTTAGGGATAAAAGAAGCCAGGGTTGCCGGAAAAAGAATAATCGACTGCGCGAAGATGATTGCGATAACTCCGGAGGTATCAACTTTAAGCGGTATATAAGTACTCTGCCCGCCGTAAATCTTGCGTCCTACTATCCGCCTGGCGTACTGAACGGGAATTTTTCTTACTCCCTGGGTGATCATGATTACCGAAAAAACAACGCCTACTAAAAGCACCGCCATGATGAAAAGCGTCACCGGCTGTATCTGCCTGCGCGCGGGGGCAAAAGGAGATATGAGGACAAACAATTGATTCAAAGCCGTGGGAATACGCGAGATTATACCTGCTGTAATAACCAGCGAGATGCCGTTCCCTATCCCCCTCTCCTGGATCTGTTCACCCAGCCACATGATAAATATAGTGCCGGTAGTCAAAGTCAGGACAGTAAGTATGCGGAAGCCCCATCCCGGATGCATTACTATCTGCAGCCCTTCGAAACGCGCCGGGTTCTCCAGCCACAAGGCTATGAAATACGATTGCACTACCGAAAGCAGCACCGTACCGTAGCGCGTAAGCTGGTTGATCTTCTCATAGCCGGCCTTGCCCTCTTTGGCCATCTTCTCAAGCGCCGGTATGACCGCAGTAAGCAGCTGCATAATGATAGAAGAGGAGATATAAGGCATTATCCCCAAGGCGAATATAGTGAGGCGCTCCATAGCGCCTCCGGAAAACATATTGATTATGCCAAAGAGCGTACCGCCCTGGGTCTTGGCGATACGGTTAAAAAAATCCGCCAGGGCGGCTCCGTCTATGCCGGGGGTAGGAATATAACAACCTACCCGGTAAACAGCTATAAGCGCCCCGGTGATAATCAAACGCTTTTTCAGGTCAGGAATCTTGAATGCGTTAATCAGGGCGCTAAACATTTATAATTTCTGCCTTACCTCCGGCGTTAACGATCTCCTGGAGCGCCTTCTTTGAGAAGGCGTGCGCCTGGATGGTTAAGGCCGCCTTGAGCGAACCGTTTCCCAATATTTTGATTAATGCCTGGGCGTCATTTATGAGCCCGCTCTCTTTCAACACCTGCGGGGTTACCACGTTCTCCTTGACCCTGCTTAAATCGCACAAGTTCACAAGTTGATAGGTCTTCTTGAAATTGCTCACGAATCCGCGTTTTGGCATCCTGCGGATAAGAGGAGACTGCCCTCCTTCAAAACCCAAATAAAAATGCCTCCCTGCGCGCGAAGTCTGCCCCTTGCTCCCGCGGGTAGAGGTCTTGCCGTGGCCTGAACCTGCACCGCGCCCAAGCAGTTTGCGCTTCTTATGCGCCCCGAAAGGGCGTCCTAATTTATGCAACGCTATGGAACTCAAGACAGGCGCGGCAAATGCGGCATTCGGCTCCTCTTTTCTTGCAGGCGCCTTTTTGACCGCCGGCTTCTTTATTGCTTTGGCTTTTTTCACTTTTTTTTCTTCCATTTTCTCTTCCTTACCCCTTGAGCTCTTTTAAACCCTGTATGGTAGCTTTGATCACGTTGATCGGGTTATTCGACTTTAAACATTTGGTAAGTATATCCTTTATGCCCGCTGCCTCGCAAACGGCGCGCACCGGACCGGCGGCGATAACCCCGGTACCCTCGGATGCGGGTTTGAGCATCACGCTTGCTGCCCCGTATTTTCCGATTATCCCATGGGGAATAGTCGACCCCTCCATAGGCACTTTGAAAAGCCCTTTTTTGGCCTTGGTCAAGGATTTGCGGATCGCCTCGGCTACTTCATTTGCCTTATCCAGGGCATATCCTACCCTGCCCTTGCTGTCGCCTACTACAACCAGGGCGCTGAAATGCAGTTTCTTCCCGCCTTTGGTCACTTTAGTAACCCTGTTGATACTGATTACTTTTTCCACTAAATCCGACTGCTGTGCAATATTCAATTCACGCATTGTTTAAAACTCCATTCCGCTTTTTCTTAACGATTCGGCAAACGATTTGACCCTTCCGTGGTACAAATAACCTGCGCGGTCGAACACTATCTTGCTTATCCCCTTTTCCCTGGCGCCGCTGGCAAAAAGCTCCCCGAACTCCGCTGAAGACTTTATGTTTCCTGCGGAAGGGAATTTTTGTTTCAGCGACTTATCCTTTGTAGAGAGGGAAAACATGATTTTCCCCGTGGTATCGTCCACTACCTGGGCGGATATATTTTTCAATGAACGGTGCACTACCAGGCGTGGTTTCTCCGGGGTTCCGAACATCCTTAGTTTAATCTTGTTATGCCTTTTTAACCTTAAATCTTCTTTTTTTCTCATCTTATTTTCCGGTTGCTTGCGCTTTTCCTACCTTTTTCTTTACATGTTCTCCTAAATAACGTACGCCCTTGCCTTTATACGGCTCCGGGGGGTAAATTGCCCTGATCTCGGAAGCCAGTTTGCCCACCAGTTCCTTATCGGGGCTCTTCATGGTAATCTGGGTCGGCTTGGGAGTCTCCACCTTGATCCCGGGAGGAATAGTGATGTTCACGGGGTGCGAAAAACCCAGCGACATGTTCAGCTTGTTGCCGTTTACTGCGGCCTTGAAACCTACCCCGATAATCTCGAGCTCTTTGACATATTCTTCGACAACGCCTTTAACCATATTCAGGATCAAGGCGCGGAACAATCCATGCAGGGATTTGTCTGTCTTGATATCGGAAACCCTGCTTACGAAAAGCTGCCCTTCTTTTATCTCCACTCCGATTCTATCCGACAACTTGAGATTAAGCTTGCCTTTGGGGCCCTCGACAAAAATTACCCCGTCCTTGACTTCTATCTTGACTTCCTTCGGTATTGCTATTGGTTTTTTACCTATTCTAGACATTTATTCTTCCTTTACCTGATCTCTTCCGATAAAATGAACTCCCAGCGAAATTACCAGACGTAACCGATTACCTCTCCTCCGACTCCCTGCTCTCTGGCCTGGGAATCCGTAAGGATGCCCTTGGAAGTTGAGATAACCGCCAGCCCTTTGCCGCGCAGTACCGAAGGCAGCTTCTTCGCCGGAACATAAACCCTTAATCCCGGCTTGGAAATACGCTTGAGATTCCTGATCGCGGATTTTCCCGCGATATACTTCAAGTACACCCTGACCACGCCCTGCTTATTGTCCTCGATCAGCTTGAAGTTATCGATATATTCGCAGTCCTTGAGTATCCCGACGATTGATTTTATATTATTGGACGCCGGCAAATCCACAGCATCCTTTTTTAATATTATGGCGTTGCGTATAATTGTAAAAACATCCGCGATCAAATCCGTTCTTGACATTTAACCCCCGATTTTAATAAACGTATTTACGAAAGCGCCTACCAGCTTGCTTTCTTTACACCCGGTATGAGCCCTTGCCAGGCCAGCTCCCTGAAGCAAATGCGGCAAAGCTGGAACCGTCTCAAATAACCGTTGCTTCTCCCGCATATAGTACAACGGTTGCATTTACGGGTAGAAAATTTAGCCGGCCTCTTCCACCGGGCAATCTGTGAATTCTTTGCCATATTGTTTTATTCCTTGTCCTTGAAGGGCATGCCTAAATACTTCAACAGCCCTATCGCCTGATCACTGCTGACGGCGTTCTTGATTACAAAAGTAATATCCATGCCCTGCGTGCGGGTAATCTTGTCATACTCTATTTCCGGGAAAATAATCTGTTCGCTCAAACCTAAAGTATAATTGTTGGCTTTGTCGAAAGAAGTGCGCGGGACTCCCCGGAAATCCCGGATACGCGGCAAGGCGATATTGAACAGGCGGTCCATAAATTCATACATGATCGCCTTTCTCAAAGTCACTTTCACCCCTACCGGCTGGCCCTGCCTGACCTTGAAATTTGCTATGGCTTTTTTTGCCCTGCGGATAACCGGTTTCTGCCCGGTTATGTTGCCGAGTTCTTCCGCTGCTTTCTCCAGTATTTTTATATCCTGGGTGCCCTCGCCTATCCCCATATTCACCACTACTTTCATTACCGCAGGGACGGCCATCTTGTTCTTGATTTTAAAGTCCTCCATCAACTTGGGGGCTATTTCACTTCTGTATCTTTCCAATAATCTGGGTATCATCTCTTTTCCTTGGCTTGCTTTTACGCTTGTTTATAATCCTTTAGAGAACGCCTTTACAGCTCTTGCAAACTCTTGACTTTGTCCCGTCCTTGAGTGTCGTAAACCCTATCCGACTGGGTTTGGAGCAATGCTTGCAGAAAACCATCAGGTTAGAAACGCTCATCGGCATCTCGATGGACAATATCCCGCCCTTCTCATCCTGCCTGCTCTGGCGCTTGTGTTTTTTCGCCAGGTTTAAGCCTTCCACCAAAGCTCTCTTGCCGCCCTCTATCAAGTTTATTACCTTACCCTGTTTGCCTTTATCCTTGCCTTTTGTTATTTGGACAAGGTCGTTTTTCTTTATTTTTTGCATTAAATTACCTCTGGGGCTAAAGAAATTATTTTGTTGAAGTTCCTGTCCCTTAGTTCACGGGCCACCGGTCCGAAAACACGCGTGCCCCTGGGGTTATCCTTATCATCTATAATCACAACCGCATTGCGGTCAAAACGCAGTATCGAACCGTCCGCTCTCCTGATAGCGTGCCTGGTGCGCACGATTACCGCCCTGGCCTTCTCGCCTTTTTTGACTGCGGCACCCGGAATAGACTCCTTGATATTCACGTTTATGATATCGCCGATTTTCGCGGTAAAGCTGCCCTTTTTCCTGAGCGTACCGATCATCGAGGCCCTGCGGGCCCCGGTATTATCCGCAACATCCAAAATAGAGCGTAATTGAATCATTTATGCTTTCTCCTCACTGCCGTGGATATCCACTTTCTGGGCTTTTTTAAGCACGCTATGCACCCTGAAACGCTTATCCTTCGATAAAGGGCGTGTTTCCACTATCTTGATCGTATCCCCAAGCTTAGCGAGCCCTTTCTCGTCATGCGCCTTGAACTTCTGGTGCATCCTTACCGTCTTACCGTACTTGGAATGCTTGCTCAAATGCATCGTCCTGATAACCACGGTCTTCTGCATCTTGTCGCTGACTACGACTCCTTCGAACTCTTTGCGCCTACCCATATTATTTTTCTTTCTTTTCGTTTAATATTGTCCTGATACGCGCTATATCCTGCCTGATCATGGCGAACCTATGAGGTTTTTCCACGCTTCCCGTATAACGCTGGATATTCAGTTTGTTTAATTCCTCATGCAAAGATTTTTCTTTGACTATCAGTTCTTCCTTTGACATGTTCCTCAACTCTTCAGGTTTCACCGCGCACCTTCCTCTGTTATTTATGTTCTCTGGTTACAAACTTCGTCCGCAAAGGTATCTTATAGGCAGCCAGGCGGAAACATGCCCTCGCATACTCCTCCGGCACCCCTCCCAGCTCAAAAAGGAGACGGCCTCTTTTTACGACAGCCACCCAGTGGTCGAGATCGCCTTTGCCTTTGCCCATACGGACTTCTGCGGGTTTCTTGGTTATGGACTTATCCGGGAACACCCTGATCCACAGCTTACCGCCTTTATGCAGCTGGCGGGCGAGGATAACGCGCACCGCTTCGATCTGGGTATTCTTTATCCACCCGTTTTCCAGCGTTTTCAGGCCAAACTCACCGTAAGACAGGGTAGCGCCGCTGGTCGCCACTCCGCGCCTTTGTCCTTTTTGCAATTTCCTGAATTTTACCCTCTTGGGCATTAAAACCATCTTTTTTCGCTCCCGTATAATATTACCGCGCGGGCTTTACAGCTTCCTTCGACTGCTGCCCGGCTGTCTTGGTCTCTTCCTGGATAAACTGTTTTCCCAAAACGTCTCCTTTATAGATCCAGACCTTAACCCCGATTAATCCGTAGGTGGTCAACGCCTCGGCAAAACCGTAATCTATGTCGGCGCGCAGAGTCTGTAAAGGGACCTTGCCTATTTTATAGGTTTCCTTCCTGCTCATTTCCGCCCCGTTAAGCCTCCCTGAGCAGCTCACTCTTATCCCTTTTACGCCTGCGGCAACAGACTGTTCCATTGCCCTTTTCACTGCGCGGCGGAAAGCTATCCTCTTTTCCTGCTGCAGGGCGATGTTCTCGGCTACAAGCTGGGCATCCCAGGCGGGATTATTCACTTCATGTATATCTATGGAAAGCTCGTTCTTTACCAGGCTGTTCAGGTCGGCACGCAGGCGCTCGATATCGGAACCGTGCCTCCCGATGATGATTCCCGGGCGGGCGGAAAAAATACGCACCTTGATCTTCTCAGCCAGTCTCTCGATTACTATCTTGGAGATGGCTGCCTGCTTGAACTTGCTCTTGACGAATTTCCGGATCTGTGAATCCTGCTGGATAAACAAAGGGAAATCTTTTGATTTGGCGAACCAGCGCGAATTCCACTGCCTTATAAAACCTATCCTTAACAATAAAGGGTTTACCTTATGTCCCATGAATCGCTCTCCTTAATAAGCGCCTTTTACGCTTTCAAATCCAATTCTATTTTTATGTGAGAAGTGCGTTTTAATATAGATGACGCCCTGCCGAAAGCCGCGGCCTTAAACCTTTTCCACATCGGGCCGGGGTTGCATATGGCTTTCGAAACATACAATTTATCTACGCTGAACCCCTTGACTTTGGCGTTAGCAATAGCGGAATTCAATATCTTGGACAGGAACTCCTTCGGCCTCTTATTCAAATGCCGCAGTATAGCCTGAGCCTGCGCGGCATCCTTCCCGCGGATCAAATCTATGACCAATCTTGCCTTGCTTGGTGAAACCCTTAAGAATTTGCCTTCAGCTTTTGAAATCATCTTATGTCTTCTCCAACGCCTTCTTTGCCTTGATGCCGCCGTGTTTTCTGAATATTCTCGAAGGAGAGAACTCCCCTAATTTATGCCCGACCATATTCTCGGTAATAAATACCGGTATATGCTTTTTCCCGTCGTAAACCGCGAAAGTAAGCCCTACAAAATCAGGAATAATGGTAGACCTTCTGCTCCAGGTCTTGATAGCCTGGCGCTGGCCGCTTTTCACGTATTTCTGCACCTTTTTCAACAGGCTTTCTTCTACGTATGGACCCTTCTTTAATGAACGTGGCATATTATGGCTTCCTTCTCTTTACTATGAATTTATTCGAATACTTATTGCGGTTACGCGTACGGTAACCCTTCGTAGGCTTGCCCCAGGGGGTTACGGGATGCGGATTTCCCTGGCCTGACTTTCCTTCCCCTCCGCCGTGAGGATGGTCAAAAGGATTCATTACCACGCCTCTCACCGAAGGCTTGATTCCCAGCCAACGGCTCTTGCCGGCTTTGCCGAGTATCAAGGATTCATGCTCTACGTTGCCGAGCTGTCCGATAGTGGCGCGGCAATCCAGGCTTATCAACCTCACTTCTCCGGAAGGCAGCCTTACATGGGCAAAATCGCCTTCTTTGGCCATAATCTGGGCGCTCGTGCCCGCACCGCGCACGATCTGTCCGCCTTTTCCTTTGAACAATTCTATATTATGTATGAGGGTCCCGGATGGTATATTGCGCAGCAGAAGGCAGTTGCCTGTCTTGATCTCGGCATCCTTCTGGTTGCTTGAGATCACCATGTCGTTAACGCTCAACCCTAAAGGAGCGAGGATGTAACGCTTCTCCTTGTTGGGGTATTCCAAAAGGGCAATTCTCGCCGAACGGTTCGGGTCGTACTCGATAGCCAATACCTTAGCCGGCTGCTCATAAAGATTACGCTTGAAATCTACCAGGCGCAGCATGCGTTTATGCCCGCCTCCTATATGCCTGGTGGTTATTCTTCCGTAAGAGTTCCTCCCGCCTGTCTTTTTTAAAGGACGCAGCAGGGAACGCTCCGGTTTGTGCTTTGTGATCTCGGCAAAATCCGGGCCGATCATATGCCTTCTGGAAGGTGTTGTAGGTTTGAATTTTATTATTCCCATTTTATTTTCCCTGATCTAAATCGGTTACTGGATATCTATTTTTTGCCCCTCTGCCAGGGTAACCACGGCTTTTTTTGCATCTGGAGTGCGCCCTATCTGGCGCCTTACCCTCTTAAGCTTACCCGCTGACACAAAAGTGTTCACGCTCTTGACTTTAACTTTATAAGCCTGCTCCACGGCCCTCTTTATCTGGATCTTATTGGCATCGTTGTCCACCAGGAACAGGTATTTGCCTTTGGGCTGGTACACATTGGACTTTTCCGTCTGCAATAACGCCTTCACTATCCTATCCGCATTCATTTCTTCAGCCTTTCAGTCAAATCACTCAGCCCGGAACGGGTAATAAGCAGCTTCCGGCTGTCCATAACCTCATAAGCGTTACAATCCTTTGCCAGGCCGGAAGAAAGGAAGCTTATATTCTTCAACGACCTTTTTAACTCCGGGACAATCTTATCTGTCAGGAAAAGAAGCTTGAATTTCGACTTTCCGGAAACCAGTTTGAGGCTGCTTAATACCTTCATTGCCGATTTTGTCTTCGGTTCATCAAGCTTAAATTCATCCAGGACCAGGAAATTGTTTTCTTTTAACTTTGCATTCAAAGCGGTCTTTAAAGCCAGGGATTTTATCTTCTGCGGTATGGAATAAGAGAAGTCGCGCGGGTGCGGCCCGAATACCACGCCTCCATGCTTCCAGAGAGGTGAACGGCTTGAACCTGCGCGCGCCCTGCCGGTGCCTTTCTGCTTCCAGGGCTTCCTTCCGCCCCCGGAAACCTCTCCGCGCGTTTTTGTCGAAGCAAGGCCTTTGCGCTGATTCGCCCTGTAAGAATTAATCGCCTGGTAAAGAGAATCCTTGTTCTGGGAACCGTCAAACACCTCCCTGTCAAGTTTGACCGTATCGACCTCTTTACCTTCGGAGTTATATATAGGTAAAGTAAACTCTTCGGTGGTTTTTTTACCCCTGGCGGCTTTTACCGCTGTATCATTCTGAACTTCTTTATTATTTTCCATATTTATACCGTTTATTTATTTGCCGCGGCCTTCTTTAAAAATTTTTTCTTTGCTTTAGTGACCATAAGATAACCGTTCTTATGCCCCGGAACGGCGCCTTCGACCAAAATGACGTTGTTATCCGCATCCACTCTTACTACTTTCAAGTTTTGTATCGTAACCTTCACTGCGCCCATATGCCCGGGCAGGTGATGCCCCTTCCATACGCGGCCGGGAGTGGTGGTGGAACCTATCGAACCTATCCTGCGGTGCGAAGTTGAGCCATGCGTAGCCGGCCCGCCCGCCCAATTCCAGCGTTTCATCCCTCCCTGGAAACCTTTGCCGATTGAAACACCGCTCACATCCACAAAATCCCCTTCGGCGAAAATATCCACTTTGAGCTCATCCCCGATTTTATATTCCTTGCTTGCTTCCTTGGAGAACTCTTTCATTACCTTGCGCGGGGAAATATTTATCTTCTTGAAGAATGCGGCCTGGGCCTTATTCAACTTTTTTTCCGCAACCGATTCAAATCCCAATTGGATATTCTTTTCTTTTACCGCCAGCACCGGGCAAGGCCCCGCCTGTATGGCAGTAACTCCCACAAGACTGCTGTCGTTGCCGAATACCTGGGTCATACCTATTTTTTTACCAATCAAACCGATCATTTTAATTTATCCGTTTTTGATTTATTACTTGATTTCTACATCCACACCTGCGGGCAAATTCAATTTCCTTAGAGAATCGATGGTCTTGGCTGTAGGCTCAAAGATGTCAATAAGGCGCTTATGCGTAGATAAATCAAACTGTTCACGTGACTTCTTGTCGACGTGAGGAGAACGCAATACGGTATATATCTCCCTTTTTGTGGGAAGCGGTACGGGGCCGGAGATCTTGGCCCCTGTACGCTTGACCGTATCCACTATCTCTATCACCGCCTGATCCAAAAGGCGATGGTCGTAAGCTTTCAACTTGATTCTGATTTTCTGAGTATCCATCTGTTAATTACCTTATTCTTCCTTCCGGATGACTAAGCGATAATCTCCGTAACAACTCCCGCTCCCACGGTATGACCGCCTTCACGGATTGCAAAACGCGATTCTTTTTCCATGGCGATAGGAGTTATCAGTTCTATCTCTAAAACCACATTATCACCCGGCATTACCATTTCCACACCGGAGGGAAGAGTTGCGGCCCCTGTAACGTCGGTAGTACGGAAATAGAACTGCGGCCTGTAACCTTTGAAGAAAGGAGTATGCCTTCCGCCTTCCTCTTTGGTCAGGATATACACCTGGGCCTTGAATTTAGTATGCGGATGGATGGATTTAGGAGCTGCGATTACCATCCCGCGCTCGATGTCCTTCCTTTCCACGCCTCTCAAAAGAAGGCCGACATTATCCCCGGCATGGCCTTCGTCCAGCAGTTTACGGAACATTTCTATACCCGTAACTACCGATTTCTTCGCGTCCGGCCTCAAACCGATGATCTCTACTTCGTCATTGATCTTGACCTTCCCGCGTTCAATCCTTCCCGTGCCAACAGTACCCCTGCCTTCGATGCTGAACACGTCCTCTACCGCCATCAATAAAGGCTTATCCAGGTCTCTGGGAGGAAGAGGAATAAACTCATCTACCGCCTTCATCAGTTCGAGTATCGGCTTGGCATCTTCACCGTTCGGATCCGCTGTGGTATTAGCCTTGTTCGCGCTTCCGCGGATGATCGGAGTTTTGTCTCCGGGGTATCCGTATTTGGTAAGCAGTTCGCGGATCTCCATCTCTACCAAGTCCAAAAGCTCTTTATCGTCAACCAAATCAACTTTGTTCATAAACACTACCATGGCCGGAACGTTAACCTGACGGGCCAAAAGTATATGCTCCCTGGTCTGAGGCATAGGGCCGTCAGCAGCGGAAACCACCAGGATTGCCCCGTCCATCTGGGCGGCCCCGGTAATCATATTCTTTATATAATCGGCGTGTCCCGGGCAGTCGATATGCGCGTAGTGACGGGTATCTGTTTCATATTCAACGTGCGCTACGGAAATGGTCACGACTTTAGTCTCGTCTCTTACGGTCCCGCCCTTTGCGATATCGGAATAATTCCTCGCGGTGGCTTTACCCATCTTTGCCAAAACATTGGTGATAGCGGCAGTGAGAGTGGTCTTTCCGTGGTCGATATGACCGATGGTGCCGATGTTAATGTGCGGCTTGCTCCTTACAAATTTTTCTTTGGCCATTTTCTCCTCCTTGCCCTTTTGGGCACACCTGCGTTTCAACTGAACGCGAGTGGTGTGTTTTTAAAAAGTTTTTCTTGCTCCTGTATTATTAGATGCCCCTGAAATAATTTTCTCCGCCACATGCGCAGGGACCTCGCTATAAAAGGAAGGTTCCATTGTATACGATGCACGGCCTTGTGTCAAGGATCTTATTACAGTTGCGTAATTAAACACTTCCGCCAATGGAACATTCGCACGGACAGTCCTTAAATTCTGTATTTGCCCGAGGGCAACGATCTTCGCCCTGCGGCTGGAAAGATCGCCGATAATCTGCCCCATGAACTCCTCCGGGACGGTAACCTCGATATCCATGATCGGCTCCAGCAAAACCGGATTTGCTTTTTTCATCCCGTCCTGAAAAGCGATCGAACCGGCCATCTTGAAAGCAAGTTCCGAAGAATCGACTTCATGGAAAGACCCGTCTACCAGAATAACGCTTACATCGGTTACCGGATACCCGGCCAGAACGCCGTTTTTCGCCGCGCCGATTACGCCCTGCTTGACGGCGGGAATGAACTCGCGCGGGATAGCCCCGCTCTTGATCTTATCTTCGAAAGTAATACCGGTACCGGGCGTCTCTTGCGGACCCATCTCTATTACGCAATGCCCGTATTGCCCGCGGCCGCCTGATTGTGAAATAAATTTACCGACACTGGAAACGCTCTTCTTCACGGTTTCACGGTAGGCAACCTGAGGCGCGCCGACCTGGGCCTCCACATTGAATTCGCGCAAAATCCTGTCAATGATAATTTCCAGGTGCAGTTGGCCCATCCCCGCGATTAGAGTCTGTCCGGTCTCCTGGTTATAAGTGACCCTGAACGAAGGGTCTTCGTCTTCAAGTTTATGCAAAGCCAAACCGAGTTTCTCCTGCGCGTCTTTTGACTTGGGTTCGATCGCCTGCTGTATGACCGGTTCCGGGAAACGCATGGCTTCTACGAGTATCGGGTTTTTTTCCGTGCAAAGGGTATCCCCGGTCTTCGTATCCTTCAAGCCCACGACCGCGGCAATATCCCCCGTGGACAGGCTCTCCACAACCTCCTGGCGGTTGGCATGCATCTTGACTATCTTGGTTACCCTCTCCCTTTCCCTCTTTGAAGCATTGTATATATAAGTACCCGACTCAAGCGTTCCGGAATACATCCTTACGAAGAAAATCTTCCCTACAAAAGGATCCGAAGCTACTTTAAAACACAGGGCGGTAAAAGGGCTCTTGTCATCCGCGACGATCTCTTCGAACTCTCCCGTATCCGGATGCGTGCCTTTGACCGCAGGCACATCTGTCGGAGAAGGGAGATAATCCTTCACCGCATCCAGCACCATCTGCACGCCTTTATTCTTGAAAGCGCTGCCGCAAAGCACCGGGACGAACTTATTTTCGATCACCGTCTTGCGGATTGTCTCTTTGATCTGCTCGTCGCTTATGGTTTTTCCCTGGAGATAATCCTCCATAATCTTATCGTCCGCCTCGGCTAATTTCTCCACCAGTATCAGGCGGTATTTCTCATAGTCGGCAAGCATCTCGGGAGGCACTTCTTTCACCTCAAAATCCTTGCCCAGGTCATCTTTGTAGAAAATCAACTTCTTCTCAACCAAATCCACCAGCCCCTTGAACCCGGCTTCCTTGCCGAAAGGTATCTGGATCGCGGCCACGTTCGCCCCGAGCCTCTTATGCATCTGGTCTACGACCGCAAAGAAATCCGCTCCCGTACGATCCATCTTGTTCACGAAAGCGATGCGCGGGACTTTATAGCGGTCAGCCTGGCGCCATACTGTTTCCGACTGGGGCTGCACCCCTCCTACGCTGCAAAAGACCACTACCGCTCCATCCAGGACTTTCAACGATCTTTCTACCTCGATGGTAAAATCCACATGCCCCGGAGTATCGATAATATTGATGGTGACATCCTTCCATTTACAGGTAGTGGCGGCGGAACTAATGGTAATGCCCCTCTCCTGTTCCTGCACCATCCAGTCCATAGTCGCCGCGCCATCATGAACCTCGCCTATCTTGTAATTTCTCCCGGTGTAAAAAAGGATGCGTTCGCTGGTAGTGGTTTTACCTGCGTCGATGTGCGCGATGATTCCTATGTTCCTTAACTTCTCTAACGGTATTTTTCTCATATTTTGAATTCCCTTTTAACTACCAGCGGAAATGCGCATATGCCTTGTTGGATTCGGCCATCTTATGCGTATCATCCCTCTTCTTTATCGCAGAGCCTTCGCCTTTATACGCGGAGATGATCTCCTCCGCGATTTTCTGCTGCATAGGTTTGCCTTTTTTGCTCTGCGCAAAATCCCTTATCCAGCGCAAGGCGATGGAAGTCCCGCGTTCCTGCCTGACTTCTACGGGCACCTGATACGTAGCCCCTCCTACCCTGCGTGGTTTTACCTCCAGGCGCGGCCTGACATTGTCCAGCGCCTTGTAAAACACCTTCAGCATATCCTGCTCGTTCAGGTGTTTCTGGGCTATCTCGAAAGCGCTATAGACCAATTTCTCCGCTACGGCCTTTTTGCCTTCCAGCATAACCATATTGATAAACTTGGCAACTATCTTGCTGTTGAATTTCGGGTCCGCTAAAATGTCTTTTTCCTGTGCTTTTCTTCTTCTCATCTTTTTTCCCGTATTGGCTATTGCTCCGTCTTAGGCGGCTTTTGGCTTCTTGGCCCCGTATTTAGAACGGCCTCTCCTGCGCGCGTTTACTCCTGCGGCATCCAAAGTGCCCCTGACAATATGATAACGTACACCCGGCAAATCCTTTACCCTTCCGCCCCTGACCAGGACTATCGAGTGCTCCTGGAGATTGTGCCCTTCGCCCGGGATGTAAGCGGTTACCTCGATACCCGTGGTAAGCCTTACCCTGGCTATCTTCCTCAAGGCGGAATTCGGCTTCTTGGGAGTCATTGTACGCACCTGTATGCATACGCCCCTTCTCTGGGGGCAGCTCTTCAAAGCCGGGGATTTGCTTCTTTTCTTCTTGGATTTTCTACCTAACCTGATTAACTGGGCTATTGTGGGCATAGATTATTCCTTTTCCTCTTTCTTTTCCACGCTTTCTTCAGCGCCTATTTTTGACACCTCTATATCAAGATGGGACTTGAACCCTGTTCCTGCGGGGATCAAGTGTCCCACGATCACGTTTTCTTTCAAACCGAACAGCTCATCCCTCTTGCCGCTTGTGGCTGCCTCGGTCAACACGCGGGTAGTCTCCTGGAAGCTTGCCGCAGAGATAAAACTCTCGGTAGTAAGAGAGGCCTTGGTAATACCCAAAAGAAGCGGGGTAGCCTGTGCGGGCTTGCCGCCCTTCTTGATTACCCGGGTATTCTCTTTCTGGAAGACCCACTTATCTACCTGCTGGGTAGCCAGGAAGTCTGTATCTCCCGGATCCTCGATCCTGACCTTCTTGAGCATCTGCCTGATGATAACTTCGATATGCTTATCATTGATGCGTACTCCCTGCAGGCGGTATACCTCCTGCACCTCGTTAACCAGGTACTCCTGCAGTACTTTGTCACCGCATACGCTCAAGATATCCTGCAGTACTACCGGGCCGTCGGTAAGCTGCTGTCCGGCGGCAACCTTGTCGCCTTTATAGACATTGGGGTGTTTTCCGTGCGGGATTATATACTCCCTGGACATCCCGGTAACCGACTTGACTACAATCACTCTCTGGTTCTTCTTTGTCTCCCCAAACTCTACAAACCCGTCTATCTCGCTGATGATTGCCGGATCCTTTGGGCGCCGGGCTTCGAAAAGCTCCGCTACCCTGGGAAGACCTCCGGTGATATCGCGCGTCTTGACTACGGTACGCGGTATCTTGGCCAGGAGATCGCCGCCTCCCACCTGGTCCCCGTCCTTGACTATAATGTGGGCACCAATGGGAATAGGATATATCCCTAAAACTTCTTTTTTGTCGCTGGTTATGACTACCTGCGGGTTGTATTCCGGTTTATGCTCGACCACGACGCGTTCGGTCAGCTTCGTAACCGGGTTAACCTCATCGCGCATAGTAATATTCTCGCGCAGATCCTCGAAACGCACCAACCCGCCGACCTCGGTAAGTACAGGAAGCGTATACGGGTCCCAGCGCACGAAGATCGTGCCTTTCTTGATATCCCCGCCGTCGGGAATGGAGATAGAAGCGCCCTGGGGAACCGGATAACGCTCAAACTCCCTCCCCTGGGGATCGTTTACCGCGATGGCGCCGTTCCTGTTCAAAACCACGAATTCCTTGTTCTTCGGGGCGACTCTCAGGTTGTAATATTTGACCACGCCGTCATTCTTGGACTTTGCGAATGACTGTTCGATCGTCCTGGAAGCCGTCCCTCCGATATGGAAGGTTCTCATGGTCAACTGGGTGCCGGGCTCTCCGATACTCTGGGCAGCCACAACCCCGATCGACTCGCCTAACTCCACCAGCCTGCCGGTAGAAAGGTTCCTGCCGTAACACTTGGCGCAAACCCCTCTTCCCGATTCGCAGGTAAGCACGCTGCGGATGCGGATCTTTTCCATCCCGAGTTTTTCTATCTGCTCTGCCTTTTCTTCGGTAATCTCATGCCCCTGCTCAACGATTATCTGGTCGGTAATAATATCGACCACATTATCGAGCGCCACCCTTCCGACTATGCGGTCCTTCAAACTGACCACCTCTTCATCGCCTTCCACTATCGCCGATACAGTAATTCCGTTAAGCGTGCCGCAGTCCTCTTCGCATACGATAACCTCCTGCGCCACATCAACCAGCCTGCGGGTAAGATACCCTGCGTCGGCTGTCTTAAGAGCGGTATCCGCCAGCCCTTTACGCGCACCGTGCGTGGAAATAAAATACTCGAGGACATTCAGCCCTTCGCGGAAATTGGCGGTAATCGGGTTCTCGATGATCTCGCCGCTCGGCTTGGCCATAAGGCCGCGCATACCTGCGAGCTGGCGTATCTGGTTTTTGCTTCCGCGCGCACCTGAGTGCGCCATCATATAAATATTGTTGAAGCCGTCGCGGTCCTNNGCTTGGCCATAAGGCCGCGCATACCGGCCAGCTGCCTGACCTGCAGGCGCGAACCGCGGGCCCCGCTGTCTGCCATCATGAATATCGGATTGAATGCATGCATCCCCTTGAAAAGCATATCCGAAATCTTATCGGTAGTATGCGTCCAGATATCGATAACCTTGGATTTACGTTCGCTGTCGGTAATTATACCTTTACGGTACTGATCCTCTACCTTGGCAACTTCCTCTTTCGAGCCTTTGAGCACTTCCTGTTTTTCCGGGGGAACGGTCATGTCGTCAATACCTATGGATATGCCTCCCAGGGTCCCCATTTCAAAACCCAGGCGCTTGATCTCGTCAAGCAGCTTGATAGTCACGCTGTGCCCGAACCTTTTGTAACAGCTGACCACTATGTCGCCTACCCTGCCCTTGTTCAATTCGCGGTTTACGAATCCGAACTCCGGCGGAAGGACCTGGTTGAAGATGACCCTTCCCACGGTAGTGGTAATCAGCTGCTTGCCGGTAATTACATTCTTCTGGTCAAAATCATACAGGCTGTCCACGCGGATCTTTATTTTTGCGTGCAGTTCAGCCGAATTGTCATCGTGAGCCACGATAACCTCTTCCGCGCTGGAGAATATCCTGCCTTCGCCCACGGCACCCGGTTTTTCCTTGGTCAAATAAGAAACCCCCAAAATAATATCCTGGGTAGGAGAAATCACCGGGCGTCCGTCAGCCGGAGAGAATATATTGTTAATAGCCATGATCAGCACCTTGGTCTCGAGCTGAGATTCCAGGGAAAGCGGCACATGCACGGCCATCTGGTCCCCGTCGAAGTCCGCGTTGAAAGCGGTACAAACCAAAGGATGGATCTTTATGGATTTTCCTTCTATCAATAACGGCTGGAATGCCTGGATGCCTAAACGGTGCAGAGTAGGGGCGCGGTTAAGCATAACCGGATGGTCCCTGATCACCTCGTCAAGTATATCCCAAACCTCGATCTTGCCGCGTTCGACCATGCGCCGGGCGCCTTTGATCGTATGCACGAAACCTTTTTCTCTCAGTTTCTTGATGATAAACGGCTCGAACAACTCCAGGGCCATCTGTTTGGGGAGCCCGCACTGATGAAGCTTCAGCTCAGGGCCTACGACGATTACCGAACGCCCGGAATAATCTACGCGCTTACCGAGAAGGTTCTGTCTGAACCTGCCCTGTTTGCCTTTAAGCATATCGGAAAGCGACTTCAGGGGGCGGTTATTTGCTCCGTTTACCGGCTTGCCGTGGCGGCCGTTATCCAAAAGCGCATCTACCGCTTCCTGGAGCATGCGTTTTTCATTGCGGATAATAATTTCCGGAGCGCTTAACTCCATGAGTTTCTTCAAGCGGTTATTCCTATTAATCACCCTGCGGTACAGGTCGTTAAGGTCGCTTGTGGCGAATCTTCCGCCTTCCAGCGGGACCAATGGCCTCAGGTCAGGAGGAATAACCGGAAGGATATTCAAAATCATCCATTCGGCCTTATTGCCGCTCTTCTTGAAATCTTCGACTATCTTGAGGTTCTTAATTGCCTTGCGGTTGCTTAAGACGTCTTTGGATTTTTCCAGGTCCTTCCTTAATTTCTTGCACACTGTATCAAGATCAAGCTCCTTTAGAAGCTCGGATATCGCCTCCGCCCCTATCTTAGCCTTGAAATTGGCCCCGTATTTCTCCAATGCGGACTGGTACTGCTCATCAGTCAACAGCTCTTTCTTCTTTAAGGGGGTGCTGCCCGGGTCTACTACCACATACTCCTCGTAGTAAATAACCCTTTCCAGATCCCTCAACCCGATATCCAAAAGCGCGCTCATGCGGCTGGGCACTGCCTTAAAAAACCATATATGCGTAACCGGGGTAGCCAAATCTATGTGCCCCATACGTTCGCGCCTTACGCTTGAACGATCTACGGTAACGCCGCAGCGGTCGCAGGTAATCCCCTTGAACTTGATACCTTTATATTTACCGCAGTTGCATTCCCAGTCGCGCACCGGGCCGAATATCTTCTCGCAGAATAACCCGTCTTTTTCCGGCTTGAGCGTACGGTAATTGATTGTTTCGGCCTTTTTGACCTCGCCCTTTGACCAAAGCTTTATCACCTGCGGGCTGGCAATCTTAATTGAAATACTGTCGAACGAGACGATTTCTTCCATTATTTAGCCTTTTCTGTTTTGATATCAAGGCATAAGCCTTGCAGTTCCTTGATTAAAACATTAAACGACTCCGGAGTGCCGTGAGTCAAACGTTGTTCGCCTTTGACGATCGCTTCATAGATACGCGTCCTCCCGCTTACATCGTCGCTCTTTACAGTAAGCATCTCCTGCAGCGTAAAAGCCGCACCGTAAGCCTCCAGGGCCCAAACCTCCATCTCCCCGAGCCTCTGCCCGCCGAACTGGGCTTTTCCTCCCAGGGGCTGCTGGGTTACCAGGGAATAAGGACCTATGGAACGCGCGTGTATCTTTTCGTCAACCAAATGTATCAGCTTCAGGATATACATATATCCAACGGTAACCTTCTGATCGAAAGGTTCTCCGCTGTAACCGTCGAACAAGGTGATCTTGCCGTCTGCCGGAAGATCGGCTTTCTTCAACAGCTCTTTTATTTCACTTTCTTTTGCTCCGTCGAATATAGGGCAGCTTACATTGAACCCTAAAGCTTTAACCGCCCAGCCGAGATGGCATTCCAGGATCTGCCCCACGTTCATACGGGAAGGAACGCCCAAAGGATTAAGCACCACATCCACGGGTGTCCCGTCAGGCATATAAGGCATATTCTCTTCCGGGATGATCCTGGCAACCACACCCTTGTTTCCATGGCGCCCGGCGAGTTTGTCCCCTTCGGCAAGCTTGCGCTTGGTGGCTATATAAACCACTACTCTTTTCAGTATCCCGGTGGGTAATTCGTCGCCCCGGCGGACTTTTTCGATCTCCTGCTCCTCCTCCGCCAAAAGCTCCTGCATCTGCTCGTCGAAGGAAGCGGCGAGCATTTTTGCCTCATCGTTATCGCTGAAATCAAACTTTTCCACTTTTTTCTTGTCTATACCCAAAACCTGCGCCAGGCGCACATTCTTCTCTATCTGCAGAAACTCTATCTCCTGCTTATAGTAAGCCTTTAATTCGCGTATCTTGGCCAGTTCTTTAGTCTTTTCTTCCTTGGTCTTGCGGCCGCGGTCCTTGCGCTGGAAAACATGGACGTCAATTACCACGCCCTCCACTCCGGGAGGAACAACAAGAGAAGTATCCCGCACGTCGCCGGCCTTTTCGCCGAAAATCGCCCTGAGCAGTCTTTCCTCCGGGCTCGGTTCCGAATCCGTTTTGGGAGTGATCTTGCCTACCAATATATCCCCCGGCCCTACCTCTGCCCCGACCCGGATTATCCCGTCCTCATCAAGATTCTTCAGTGCCTCTTCGCTTACGTTAGGGATATCCCTGGTGATCTCCTCGTTACCCAGCCTTGTTTCTGCGGCTTCGATCTCGAACTCTTCGATATGTATGGAAGTGAACGTATCCTTTTTGATCAACCTCTCGCTGACCAGGATAGCGTCTTCGAAGTTATACCCCCTCCAGGGCATAAAAGCTACCAGCACGTTCTTGCCTAAGGCCAGCTCTCCCCTGTCCGTAGCGATCCCGTCCGCGATAACCTGCCCTGCATCTACCTTGTCTCCAAGCTTCACCAGGGGCCTTTGGTTAATCGAGGTGTTAGCGTTTGTGCGCAGGAATTTCTTAAGGTGGTAAATTTTCTTTCCCACGGTAATAGAAGAAGAGTCCACGCTGGTTACTTTACCTGACTCCTCGGCGATAACCACGGCTCCGGAATCATAGGCGACCTTCTCCTCCATGTCCGTGCCCACCAGGGGGGCCTCGGGGATCATCAGGGGAACAGCCTGCCTTTGCATGTTTGAACCCATGAGCGCGCGGTTGGCGTCATCGTGCTCCAAAAAAGGAATCAAGGCCGCAGCGACAGAAACCAGCTGCTTGGCTGAAACATCGGTATACTGCACGTCTTTCGGGGAAACTTTCGGGAAATCCTCTTTGTAACGGCAGGTTACCACTTTGTCGGAAAATCTTCCGTCGGACTCCAGGGCGGCATCCGCCTGGGCAATCAACTTATCCTCTTCGATATCCGCGGTTAAATACTCGAATTTCTTTGTCACGCGCCCTTCGTCTACTTTACGGTAAGGCGTCTCGATCAAACCTAAAGAGTTTATCCTGGCAAAACAGCTTAAAGAAGCAATCAACCCGATATTCGGGCCTTCAGGGGTCTCTATGGGACAAACCCTTCCGTAATGGGAAGGATGTATATCTCTTACTTCAAAACCTGCCCTCTCCCTGGAAAGGCCGCCCGGGCCCAATGCGCTCAAACGCCTCTTGTGCGTCATCTCCGCCAGGGGATTGATCTGGTCCATAAACTGAGAAAGCTGGCTGCGGCCAAAAAAATCACGGATCTGGTTGCTTAATAATTTCGAATTAATCAGGTAATGCACGTTAAGATTATCGAATTCTCCCAGGATGCTAAGTCTCTCCCTGATAGAACGCTCTACCCTGGAAAGCCCTATGCGCACCTGATTCTGCACCAGTTCACCGACGCTCTTCACCCTGCGGTTGCCCAAATGGTCTATATCGTCTATCTTGCCTTCTCCGGCATTAAGCTTGATTAAATATTCTATTACTTTAACCACGGTATCGGAATCGAGGATTCTTTTATCCAGGGAAACGTCCATTTCAAGTTTGCGGTTAAGAATAAAACGCCCTGCCCTCTCCAGGTCATACCTGGCCGGGTCAAAGAACAACCTGTAGAACAATCCTTCCGCAGCCTCCTTGGTAACCGGTTCGGTAGGGCGCATCTTGCGGTAGAAATCCAGGAATGCCTCTTCCTTATTCTTGGTATAATCTTTCTTTAAGGTATTTGCGATCTCGGGATGCTCTTTTCCAAAAGCGGCAAAAATCTGGCTGTCCTCGGAGAAACCGAGGATCCTTAAAATCTGGGTGGCGGGAAAATTCCTGCGGCGGTCTACATATGCGGTAATCGTCTCGGTAAGGTCGTACTTGAATTCAAGCCACGCACCGCGGTAAGGGATTACCCTGCCGTAAAAAATCTTTTTCCCGGTAGGATGCAGCTCCTCTTCAAAGGAAACCCCGGGAGAACGCTGAAGCTGGCTGACCACCACGCGCTCGTCACCGTTTATAATAAACGTACCTGTCTCGGTCATCAGCGGTATTTCACCGAAATAAGCATCCTGCTCTTTGGTCTCACGCGGCGTAGTCAGGCGGAACCTTACTTTAAGGGGGGAAGCGTAAGTCAGGGAACGGTTCTTTGATTCGCTTATCGAATACTTGGATTTGCCTAAGGAATAGCTGATAAAATCCAGCTTGACAGAACGATCCGGGCTTTCAATCGGGAATATCTCCCCGAAGACCTCCTGTAACCCCTGGTTCTTTCTCTGGTCCGCAGGCACATCCATCTGCAGGAATTCACGATAGGTATCAAGCTGAACATCCAGAAGATTAGGCAGCTCGTAAACCTCTTTTATCTTGGCAAAACTTTTACGTTTATTCATAATCCTTCGCGGCTTAAACCAGCCCGGTTTTAAGTTACTTAAGTTTACTTAATCTTACTTGGATTTACTTTAATTCTACGGTAGCACCGGCGGCTTCCAGTTTCTTTTTCATCTCTTCCGCCTCTTCTTTTGTAGCGCCTTCTTTGATGGGCTTGGGAGCGGCATCAACCAGGTCCTTTGCTTCTTTGAGGCCTAAACTGGTGATCGTGCGGACTTCTTTGATTACCGCAATTTTATTCGCCCCGGCATTTGCCAGAACTACGCTAAATACGCTCTTCTCTTCCGCGGCGGCAGGAGCGGCACCGGCGGCACCCGCTGGCGCGGCAGCCATAACCGGCATATTGGCGCTGACGCCGAATTTCTCTTCCAGTGCCTTGACCAAATCAGAGAGCTCCAATACGCTCATCGTCTCTATTGACTTTATCATTTCTTCTAATTTCTCAGTTGCCATTTCTTCCTCCCTTTTTTGCTTTCTCCTTGCACCTGACTCCGCAAGATTTAGTTGGATAAAACCGTTTTCGGATTAAACGCCTTACTGCTTTTTTTGCTTAATCTGGTCTATGCAATAAACGAATTTTTTCAAAGTCTGGTTCAACACGACGACCAGTTTGAGAACCGGGGAATTCAAGGCTCCGACTACCTGCGCCAAAAGGACCTCTCTTGAAGGCAGTTTGCTCATCTCCTCGATATCCTTCGAGGTCAGCAGCTTCTCCTGGAGCAGCCCTCCCTCCAGGACCAGCTTCGCATGTTCCTTGCAAAACCCGCAAAGCACCTTCGAAACATTCACCGGTTCATCTTTAAAAAAGATCATGCCGCAGGGGGACTCGATGGACTTGTTCAAGGACTCATCCAACCCGAGCTCTTTTATCGCCCTTCTGGCTACGCTGTTTTTAACCACGAACAGGTCGGAACCGCTGGCCTTGAGCTCTTTCCTCAACACGCTCATATCCGGGCTGGGCACGCCTGAATATTTGATAATTATCATCCCCTGCGAGGATTTAAGGCTGTTCTTTATCCGGTTCTCGGAAGCTTCCTTGACTAATAAACCTATTTTTTTCATGTTTTAATTCACCTTTAGCCTGTTTTTAACAGGCGATTTTTAACCCCGGGTTCATTGAAGCAGCCAGGCTCAGGCTTTTCACGAATTTGCCTTTTACGGAAGCCGGCCTCGATTCGTTTATCGCCTCGATTACTCTTGAGGCATTATCGTTCAACTGGTCCTCGCTGAAAGACACCTTCCCGACTGACAGGTGTATGCCGCCCTGCTTATCGACACGGAACTCTACTTTCCCCTTGCGTACGTCATCTATAGCCTTTGAAATATCGTTGGTAACCGTTCCGGTCTTAGGGCTGGGCATAAGCCCGCGCGGGCCAAGCACCTTGCCGAGCCTGCTTAAATCCTTCATCATCTCTGGGGTTGCGATTACGCAGTCGAAATCAAGGAATCCCGCCCCGACCTTCTCGATCAATTCGATCCCGCCCACATAATCTGCTTTCGATTCTCTTGCCTGGCGTTCGTGCTCGCCTTTGCAGAAAACGGCAACCCTGATCTTTTTCCCGGTGCCATGCGGGAGCACTACCGTACCGCGCACCATCTGGTCGCTTTTTTTCGTATCTACGTTCAAACCGAAATGCAGATCCACGGAGCCATTGAATTTAGGAGGCGCAAATTTCTTAAGGATCCCGATCGCCTCTCTTAACTGATAAATCTTGTCCTGCTCGCGCTGTTTCTGTGATTCTTTATATCTTTTGCTGTATTTTTTCATATTTATCCTTCGACCGCGATCCCCATACTCCTGGCCGTTCCTTCGATAACCCTGATCGCCTGGTCCATATCCGAAGTATTCAAATCCGGCAATTTAAGCTTGGCAATCTCTTCAACCTGCTTTTTGGTCACCTTCCCGATCGTCTCTTTTCCGCTTATCCCCGACGCCTTGGCAAGGTTGGCCGCCCTCTTCAACAATATGGATGACGGGGGGCTCTTTATTATAAAGGTAAAGCTCCTGTCCTCGTAAACGCTTATTACTACCGGAAGGATCAGGCCGTCTCTGCCTTTAGTCTGGTCATTGAATTGTTTGCAGAACTGCATGATGTTGACGCCGTGCTGACCCAAAGCGGGACCTACCGGAGGTGCGGGATTAGCCTGGGCCGCCGGTACGTGTAATTTAATTTGCGCTTTGATTGCCTTTGCCATTTTATACCCTCTCTACCTGCCAATACTCCAGCTCAACAGGAGTGGATCTTCCAAAAATGGAAACGCTTACCTTGACTTTTCCTTTTTCCGGATAGACCTCTTCTATGACGCCGTTAAAATTAAGAAACGGACCCTCGTTGACCCTCACCTGTTCGCCTTTATCGAAAACTACTTTGGGCGAAGGCTTGGCCGCTGTTTCCTTGGTCCGTTTAAGTATATTGTCCACTTCTTCCTGCGGTAAAGGCACCGGTTTCCTTCCTAACCCGATAAAACCGGTAACCCCGGGAGAATTCTTTATAAAAAGGTAGGTCTGTTCGCTCAGGTCCATCTCCACAAGCAGGTATCCGGGGAAAAATTTTCTCTGGCTTATTTTTTTCTTTCCCGAGCGTATTTCGGAAACCTGCTCCGTAGGGATCACTACGCTTGAGATAAGCTCTCCCAGCCCGCTGGAAGAAATCTTCTTCTCCAGGGAAGTCTTGACCTTTTCCTCTATTCCCGTTTGGGTGTGCACAACATACCACTTTTTCATTTAAAGACCACGCTTAGGAACCTGGATAAACCCAGATCCACTACTCCGATAAAAATTGTCATTATTCCCGTAACCGTAATCACCAGGACGGTCGAAGCGAGAAGTTCCTTCCGGGTCGACCAGGACACCTTGCTTAATTCCGCCCTGACCTCTTTCAAGAAATTTACCGGCTTGGCCGCTATACCCATCTCTTCCCTTTTCTTTTTTTAAACCGCTCCTTTTAAAACTACAGGAGCGGCAGGACTTGCCCCGTTCTTCCCGACCGTCCATTTCGGAAACGGGACTGCGTCTTTTTCAAATCGCTCCTTTTAAAACTACAGGAGCGGCAGGACTTGAACCTGCAGTCACGGTTTTGGAGACCGTTGGTTTGCCATTAACCGACGCCCCTAAGCCTTGTTTTCCACTATGCTATCCCGCTTGCTGCCTGTAAAAATTCCTTGGAATCTTTACACATTTGCGGGATAAATTCGCGCGTTGTTTTACTCGCGCTATCGCGCTCGTAAACCAAGCACTTATTTTATTTCCTTATGCGGGGTATGCTTATGACAGGAATTGCAGAACTTACTAAGCTCAAGCCTATCCTGATGCAACTTTTTATTCTTAGTCGTCGTATAATTACGATTCTTGCAAACCGTGCATTCTAAAGTTATTATCTCGCGCATATTCGATTTATTCTTTACACCCGGCGCATATTAAGGTGTTGCGCGGGCGTTCGTTAACTAAAGCTGGAGACGAGAATCGAACTCGTGACCCCGTCCTTACCAAGGACGTGCTCTNNCTCTACCAACTGAGCTACTCCAGCAAAAATGGATTCGCTCCGTCGAACAAGCCTCCAAACAAAAAAAAACCATCCCCCAAGGAATTCTTCAATTCTCTCTTTGGTTTTAAATCCGCCAAATTAAAAGTGAAATAGTGTTAGATGTTACGTGAGGTAAAAGTTTATACCAACTTCAACGGTTTGTCAAGATATTTTTTATTTTATTTTGCTATCTTCAGCAAAATCCGGCATACCTGCCCAATCCCGCAAAATTTTCCAGGGTCAATTCTTCCGCCCGCGCGCGCCTGTCGATGCCCTCCCGGGCCAGGAAATCCTCCAGCACAACCGGGTCAACCAGGCCCGACAAGCTGTTCCTTAAAGTCTTCCTGCGCTGGCCGAAAGCGCCGCGTATCAACTTGAACAGTTTATCCTCCTGCTCCACCTTTACCGGAGGGACAGCTCTAAAGACAAGCTTAAGGAACGAAGAGTCCACTCCGGGAACAGGCATAAAGCTCCCCCTTTTTATTTCGAAGAGAATGCAGGTTTGCGCATAATAGCGCACAAAACAACTAAAGGACCCGTAATCTTTCGACCCTGCCCCCGCGCACACCCTGCGCGCGAATTCCTTCTGCACGGTAATAAAAGCCGAATCGACTGCCCCGCGGCAGGCGATAAGCTGCTCTATGATCGGAGTGGAGATATAATACGGGATATTCCCGACCACCTTAATCTTGCGCTGCGGGGAGCATTCTTCGCGGAACCTGTTTATGTCGAATTTCAATATGTCCTTGTTAAGGATTACGCAGTTCGGAAAGTCCTTAAGGTTCTCTTCCAGGACGGGAATCAGCCCCTTGTCGATCTCAAGGGAATAGACCTTTCCCGCTTCCTCTGCCAGGCGCCTGGTCATATCGCCCTTCCCGGCCCCTATCTCCAGGACAACATCATCTTTATGCAAGGCGCAGGCCCCGATTATCTTGTTTTGGACATTCTTATCGGTAAGAAAATTCTGGCCTAAGCTTTTTTTAGGTTTAAGGCGCATTTTATGGCAAGCTTTATCGAAGAAATAAGTGAACCTGCTTCCGCGGCGGCGGGATTGGAGGAGGCCAAGCCGAAAGCGGTGCCGTGAAGCGGGGACGTGCGCACAAAAGGCAGCCCCAGGGTAAGATTGACCCCGCTGTCGAATCCCGTCAGCTTCAGCGGTATAAGGGCCTGGTCATGATACAAGGCGATTACGCAGTCAAATTCGTTTTTTGCCGCCATGGATATGGCCGCATCTGCGGCAAAAGGCCCTTCTATAACCGCTCTTCCGCAACGTTTTCGCGACTCTGCTACAGCCGGCGCGATCGCTTTCAGCTCTTCATCGCCGATCAAGCCATTATCCGAAGCGTGCGGATTTAACCCGCAAACCACCACCCTCGGGTTATCCATGAAAAACAGCTGCCTTAATCCTGTCAGGGTATTCAAAATATGGTCCCTGAGCTTTAAGCAGGTGATCTCCCTGCTCACCCGCTTAATAGGCAGATGCCTGGTAAAAAGGCTGAAATTCAGCTTTCTGTTGAGAAGCATCATTGCCGTATCTTTTTTGCCGAATCTATCTGCCAGGTATTCCGTATGCCCGGTAAACTTCGACCCGGCAAGGCGGATCGCTTCCTTGGAAATAGGGCAAGTAACCAGGCAATCGATGTTTTTCCCGCTAAGCATGCCCGTTGCCGCATCCAGGTATTCAAGGCACGCCTTGCCCCCCTCGAAGCCGGTTCTGCCAAAGGAAAATTTGTTTTTCTTGACGTTGCGCAAATCCACAAAATCAAAAATGGGATGTCCGCCCGGAGATGCAAAAGGAGATTTTACATTTATGGCCTTGGCGGCCCTATCCAGTACAAAACTGTCCCCGATAACCGTAAAACGCACGGAGCCGCCCAACACGCGGAGCGCTTTCAGGGCGACAATCGGGCCGATTCCATAAGGGTCTCCTATAGTAAGCCCTACCCTAATTGTCGATGATTTTAATGTAGGAGTGTTTTTTGAGTTCATCTAACCAGTCGGATATGCGTTCCTTGAGTTTTGTCTCGAATAAATAAGCCTGGATTTTTCCCTGGGACTGTTCCAGCGTCATCTGCCGGCTCTCGTCCATCCCGTCAAGCTTAAATACATAATACTGCCCGTCAATGGGAAGAGGCTCGGAAACATCCCCCGGGGACATCTTGGCTATCTTATCCTCTATCCCGCCTCTCAGGTCCTGCCCCTGGGCAACAGCAAGGTTGCTTACGGTAAAAGAATACTTCTCTTGCAGGCCATCAAGTTCATCCCCTCTGCGCAGGTCGCGGCTCAACCCTTCAGCCGAAGGTTTATCGCGCAAGACGGCAACGGTAAAAAGCTTTTCCTGCGGCTTTAAAAACATCTCCCTGTTCTGGTTGTAGAAATTCGTAACCTCTTCCGGTTTGACCATAATCTTGCTGCGCACCTTCTGTTCGATGACCGCGAAAGTGAGCATCTGCTCCCTGATCTTGTTTTCCAGGTCCGCCTGTACCAGCCCCTGGGAAGCCAGGTCCCTTTCAAAATCCGACTCGGTGGCGTAACGTTTCTTGATCTCGTCCACCTTGCCCTTGACCCTGGAGGAATCCACGGTTATATTATCCGTCTTTGCCTGCTGCAGCATAAGCCGGTCTTCGATCAGTCTCTGCAAAAGGTCATGCCTGGCCGAGTCAACTTTTTCATCAAGCTCTTTACCGTTCAGCTCCCGCGAATACTGCACGCGTATGAAATTCAAAAAATCATTCAGGTCTTTCTGGGTGATTATCTCGTTGTTTACGATCGCGACCATTTTATCCTGCGCGTAAAGACAATGAGAAGGAAAAGCCAGACAAAACGCCAGCAGAAGAAGATTAATTATTCGATTCATCAAAAACACCCGCTTTCTTAAAATTGGTTATTGCTTCCCTCAAAAGGCGGCAATAAAGATCGAACCCCACCGCCATAATAAACCCGTGCTGTTCCTTGCCCAGGAGATTTCCCGCGCCCCTTATTTCAAGATCTTCCATGGCGATATTGAATCCCGCCCCCAACCCGCTGTACTCCTCGATTGCCTGCAGTCTTTTTCTGGCAGAGGTATCCAGGGAGGCATATCGGTTGCGGCCGATCATAAAATAGGCATAAGCGGAACGGTTGAACCTTCCCACCCTGCCGCGCAGCTGATGCAAATCGGACAACCCGAAAGTATCCGCCTCATCCACGATTATCGTATTGGCGTTCGGGATATCGATACCCGACTCCACGATCATTGTGGAGATCAGGACATCTATATCTCCGTTTATAAAAGCGGACATGACTTCTTCCAGCTGCCTGGCGGGCATCTGGCCGTGAGCGATCGCTATGCGGATCTTGCCGTTCAACCCCCTGGATACGCTATCCTTCACCTTCTCCAGGTCATGAATGCGGTTATGCAGAAAAAAAACCTGCCCTCCGCGCCCTGTCTCGCGCTTTATTGCCTGGGCCACAAGGTCAGGGTCATATTCTACCACAACCGTCTTAATAGGCAACCTGTTTTCCGGAGGGGTATTTATCACCGAAAAATCCTTGGCCCCCATAAGGCTCATGTACAATGTGCGCGGGATAGGGGTAGCGGTCAGCACCATTACATCTATAGTAGCCTTGAATTTCTTCAGCTGCTCTTTGGCTTTCACTCCAAAACGCTGCTCCTCGTCAACAATCACCAGGCCCAGGTCCTTAAAGCCCACATCGCAGGAAAGAAGCCTGTGCGTACCGATTACTATATCCACCCCTCCTTCAGCCAGGGCCTTGATAATGCCCCTCTGTTCGGAAGCGGTCTTAAAACGCGAGAGCATCTCAACCCTGACCGGAAAATCCTTCAGCCGGGAAGTAAAATTCTTATAATGCTGTTCGGCTAATATTGTAGTGGGGACAAGGTAAGCCACCTGTTTGTTGTCCATTACCGCTTTGAAAGCCGCCCTCATAGCCACTTCGGTCTTGCCGTAGCCGACATCTCCGCAAAGCAGCCTGTCCATAGGTTTTAGAGATTCCATGTCCTTCTTCACTTCGCCCGCCGCCCTGGCCTGGTCCGGAGTCTCCTCATACGGAAATGTTTTCTCGAAATCAGCCTGCCATTCGGTATCTGTGGAAAACTTGAACCCCTTTCCCGCCATGCGCATTGCCTGAAGGCTGAGCAGCTCCCAAGCCAGCTTCGCTATTCCTTTACGCGTGCGCGCTTTCACCCTGTTCCATTCCTTGCTGCCTAAACGGTAAAGCTTCGGCCTGCGCGAATGAAAAGCGATATACTTCTGCACCAGGTGCATAGAATCCACCGGCACGAACAATTTTTCGTTCCGGTCGTATTCAATTACCAGATGGTCTTTCGCCGTGCCTCCGGAAGAGACCTTCTGCATACCCAGGAACCTGCCTATGCCGTGCTGGTTATGCACAACATAATCCCCGACATTCAGGTCGACAAAGTTTTTTAAAGGGAATTCTTCGCTGAATACCGCCTGAGCCCGGCCTGAGGGCTTGAAAGGAAGGATAATTACTATATTATGCTGCCAGAGGGGCTGGCCGTTTCCGGGGTTAAAAGCCCTGACCGAAACTATTTTCTCGTCATCGAGTTCCAGGCGCACGGGCAGTTCGAAAGAAAAAGGAAAGATATCGACTATGCCGCCCCGGCGGCTGAAGTCGCCTTCCGAAGAAACCTGCTCTCCTCTCTTATATCCGAATTCGACCAGTGTCCTGCCCAGGGCTTCCGGGCCTATCTCCTGATTGGGATACAACTTGAAGGACTTAAACATTGGGAAGGAGCTCCTCCCTTTATTTCGCCCCCCTGCGGCTCCAGGCAAGCACTAACGGAGAAGCGATGAAAATCGTGGAATAAACCCCGGAGATAAATCCTACGAACAAGGCGAAAGCAAAATTGCTCAAGACCTCGCCTCCGTAAAATAAGAAAGCCAGCACGACCAGAAGAGTAACCGCAGAAGTCAGGAGTGTCCTTCCAAGTGTCTGGTTTACGCTCAGGTTGATCAGTTCTCTCAGGGAAAGTTTACGGTAAAGACGGGCATTCTCCCGCACCCGGTCATATATGACAATAGTATCGTTGATGGAATAACCTGCTATGGTCAAAAATGCGGTAACGCTCAGCAAATCTATCTGGCGGTTGGTAAAAACCATAAACCCCATTGCCACCAGCACATCATGCAGGAGGGCGATCACGCCGGCTGCTGCGAAATTAACGTGCTTGAACCTGAAACTCACGTAAACCAGAATACCGATAAGGGACCAGAACAATGCCAGTATGGCCTTGGATTTAAGGTTTTTACCGGCGACCGGGCCGACTCTTTCTATCCTGAGTATCTGTATGTCGTCACCGGGGAAACTCTCTTTAAGCTTGTTGGTTAACAGGCCGCTCTTATCCTCCGAAGTCCTGATCAGGACGACCTTGGGGTTATCCTTGAACTGCTGTATCGCCGCATCAGCCAGCCCTACGTCCTTCAGCACGCTCCTCACTTTATCTATGGACGGGACGTTCTTAAAACCATACTCCTGGAGCTGCCCCCCGGCGAAATCTATCCCGTACACCGAAGGCCCCTTCTGAAAATAAGAAAATACGCCCGCTATAATTACCGCCGCTGATAAAACATAGAATATTTTCCTCTTGGCGATAAAATCGAATTTAGTTTCGCCTATCAGCTTAAGCATGGGCAGACTCTTGAGCCATCCCAGGTTAAGCAGGATTTCGAATATTACCCTGGTGACTACGATAGCGGTAAACATACTTGCCAGAAGCCCGATAGTCAGGGTTACCGCAAATCCGCGTATCGGCCCTGTACCGAACTGGAAAAGCAGAAAAGTGGCGATCAGCGTGGTGAGGTTAGAATCGAATATCGCGCTGAAAGCGCGGGAATAACCGTTTACCACCGCCGTGCGCAAAGCCCTGCCTAAAGCAATCTCCTCCCTGATACGCTCGTTGATCAAAACGTTGGCGTCTACCGCCATACCTAAAGATAAAGCTATACCCGCGATACCGGGCAAAGTCAAGGTGGCGGAAACCCCCGGGAAAATAGACGGCAGCAAACCCAGGCCACCGAGGATTATTATAAGGTTCAGGAAAAGGGCTATGTCGCTTATGAACCCGGCCATGAGATAATAAACCAGCATAAACGCAAATACCAGCACGCACCCTATAAGGCATGCCTTTACGCCCTTATTTATGGAATCCTGCCCCAGCAAGGGGCCGACGGTCCTCTCCTCTTCGATATGCATGGGCGCGGGCAGGGCGCCTACCCTTAATATAAGCGCCAGGTCCTGCGCCTGCTGGGCGTCGAACCTGCCGGTAATCACAGCCTCTCCGGAGGGTATAGCCTCCCTGATCCTCGGAGCCGACTGCACTTTCCCGTCCAGGACTATCGCCAGGCGCCTTCCTACGTTGGAGGCGGTTATCTCCGAGAATTTCTTCGAGCCCTCGGAGTTAAACTTCAGGGAAACAATCGGTTCATTGAACTGGCTCTGGTCGAAGCGTACCTCTGCGTTAGTCAAGGCATCCCCCACCAAAACAGCCTTCTTTTCCAGCAGCAGCGGTTCCTTGTCCTCCAGGGCATATTTTAACTCATACCCTTCCGGCACTGCCCCGGATAAGGCTTCTTTCAGCTTTGCCGAATCATCGGAAACCAGCTTAAACTCAAGCATTGCGGTCTTTCCGATTACGTCAATGGCCCTTTCGCGGTCGGTCAGCCCCGGGAGCTGCACCACAATCTCATCCTCGCCTTGTTTCTGGATGGAAGTCTCCCTGACCCCGAACTCATCTATGCGGTTGCGGATCACCTCTACGGCCCGGTCACAGGCGTCAAGCTTTGCCTGGCCTTCCAAATGACTGGTATCGACCTTCAACAAAAGATGCATGCCTCCCTGAAGGTCAAGC
This sequence comes from Candidatus Omnitrophica bacterium UBA6249, assembly GCA_002441305.1. Classification (GTDB taxonomy): domain Bacteria; phylum Omnitrophota; class Gorgyraeia; order Gygaellales; family Profunditerraquicolaceae; genus UBA6249. The sequence continues at coordinate 145,713 of DJVT01000009.1, read as the reverse complement.
CCGAGGTTTACGCGCTTTTCCAGGGGAAAAGCGTAATAACAGGCAAGGCCGACAACGCCTAAAATCAGCAACAGCTTATAGATCAGTTTTCTTTGCATTTTGAGAATCCATATTTTATCCGGGACCGCGCATTCCGGAAACCAACGGTTGAATTATAAATTACTGTTTCTTGACGTAAGAAACGCTGCTCCTCTCGATCTCTATCTTGACGTTTTCATCGATACGCAGGATAAATGTCTTTTCTTTGACATTCACTATCGTTCCGTGTATCCCGCCGAAAGTAACCACCTCGTCGTTCTTGTTCAAGGCGGCGAGCATCTTCTGATGATCCTTTTCTTTCTGTTTCTGCGGACGGATTATCAGGAAATAAAAGATACCGAAAATCAGTATCAACGGGAATAACTGTACTAACGGGCTGGCTGCTCCTTGCTGTGGCATATCGCTCCCCTCCTACTTGTTCTTCTTCAATAAATTCTTCACCGTATCCGAAAGCTGGGCGCCGTTCTTGACCCATGCGGCGATGCGCTCTTTTTTTAACACTGCCTCGCCGCTTGTCGGCTTGTAATAACCCAGCTCCTCGATGACCCGGCTGTCGCGCCCCTTGCTTTCGTCAAAAACGCTTACCCTGAAATGCGGTTTTCCTTTAGGTGTCTTGCCTATCCTTCTTAAACGAATACGTACTGCCATTCATGCTCCTTTCTTATCCTCTGATTGCTTCCATCATAGCTTTCGCCTTGTTCACTGATTCCCTATACTCTCTTTCCGGCACGGAGTCAGCGACAATCCCCGCGCCTGCCTGCACGTAAGCAAAACCATTCTTAAGCACTATAGTGCGTATGGCGATACAGGTATCCATATTATGGGAAAAACTGAAATACCCTATCGAACCGGCATATAAAGAGCGCCTGAGGTTTTCCAGCTCGTCGATAATCTGCATGGCGCGTATCTTCGGGCTTCCGGAAACCGTCCCTGCCGGGAAAACGGCCTTCATCACATCATAGATATCAAACCTTTTTTTGTCAAGGGTTGCGCTTACCCCGCTGACAAGATGCATCACGTGGGAATACTTCTCGACACGCATGAAATCGTCCACCTTGACAAGCCCCGGCTTGCTTATCCGACCGAGGTCGTTCCTCCCCAGGTCCACGAGCATGATATGCTCGGCTTTTTCTTTCTCGTCCGCCAGGAGTTGTTTTTCCAGGCGGTCATCCTCGCCCTTGTCCTTGCCGCGCTTACGCGTACCGGCTATAGGCCTGTTCTGCACCAGGCCGTTCTCGCAGCGTACGAGCATTTCCGGGCTCGAGCCGACTATAGAAAAATTCCCCAGCTTCAAATAATACATGTAAGGGGATGGATTCAGCCTGCGCAGCGAACGGTATACCTGAAAAGGGTCTTTTCCACTCTTGACCCTGAACCTCTGGGATAAAACTACCTGGATAATGTCCCCTTTCCTTATATATCTCTTGCCCCTGCTGACCATTTCCATGAATTCGCGCTTGCTCAAATTACTGGTAATCGGTGAAACAGGGTATGGTTTTGCGGCCTGGCGGCGCGCGAGCGGCTTTTTGAAAACCTCATAAGCGGATTCTATCTTGGCCAGGGCCTGCCTGTAAAGCCTTTGTTTTTGCGCCTTGGCCGAACCTTCGGGCAGAATGACATTATTGACGATTTTCAAAGTATGATTAAGCCGGTCAAAAACCAATATTGTGTCGGTGAGGATAAACAGGATATCCGGTATCCCCAACAAGTCTTTATTCTTATCGGGGATCTTCTCGAAAAACCTTACCGCATCATAACCGATATAACCCACCAGCCCGCCGTAGAAACGCGGCAGCCCGGGCAGGTCAACGCCGCGGAAATCCCGCATTATCCTTTTTATCTCGATCAAAGGGTTATCTTCGGTCATAAAACTTCTGCTCTTGCCGCCGGCGCAGTCCACTATCTCTATGCGCCTGCCGGAGCTCTTGAAGATCATCCTCGGGTTCGTCCCCAGGAAGGAATAACGCGCTATCTTCTCCTGTCCCTCCACTGATTCAAGGAGGAACGAATAATCCCCATGCCTGATCTTCAAAAAAGCGGAAACCGGGGTATCCAAATCCGCGTCCACCTCCATATACACCGGAATGACGTTTCCCTTAATGCTCAATTTCAGGAATTCATTTAAATCAGGTTTTATCATCTTGCCCTTCTGTAGAAACACGACCTGTTTCCCGTATGGCAGGCATCGCCCACCTGGCGGACCTTGATCAGCAAGGCATCCATATCGCAATCATAACATACCGACTTGATAAACTGAAAGTGGCCGCTGGTCATGCCCTTTACCCAATACTCTTTTCTCGAACGCGACCAAAAACATGTCTTGTCCGATTTCATCGTGCGCCGCACCGCCTCTTTGTTCATATAGCCCAGCATGAGCACTTCCTTGCTCCGGTAATCCTGGATTATCGCCGGGATCAACCCCTTCTCGTCGAACTTCAAATCGCCTATCTTGAATTTTGAATCTTTCATAACCTTACCGCCACTCCTCTCTTGTTCAAATACTCCTTCACCTGTTTTATGGAAAATTTCCCGTAATGAAAAAGGGATGCCGCCAGGGCCGCATCCGCCCCCGAATCGCTGAACACGTTATAAAAATCTTCCAGCTTCCCTGCGCCTCCGGAAGCGATCACCGGGATGCGCACTTTTTCGCATACCAGCCTGGTTAACTCAATGTCATATCCGTTTTTCGTGCCGTCGTTGTCCATACTGGTAAGGAGTATCTCCCCTGCGCCCAGGCGGGCGGCCTTCTCTGCCCAAACAAGCGCGTCGATACCCGTGGGAGTTCTCCCTCCGTTTACAAACACCTCCCAGAAGTCGCCCTGTTTTTTCACATCCATGGCGACCACGATACATTGGCTGCCGAATCTTTTGGAGGCGCTGCTGATCAGCTCGGGGAACTTGACCGCCTGGGTGTTAAGCGATACCTTTTCCGCCCCCGCGTTCAGTATATTGCGTATATCCTCTATCTCCCCTATCCCGCCCCCTACGGTAAAAGGCATGAATATATTGCGCGCTATCTTTTCCACGAGGGCAACCAGGGTCTTTCTTTTCTCTACGCTTGCGGTAATATCCAGGAAAACCAGCTCGTCCGCCCCCTGGGCATCATACGCTTCCGCCGCGCTCACCGGGTCTCCCGCATCGCGCAGGCCCAGGAATTTGACTCCTTTCACCACTCGCCCGTCTTTAATATCCAGGCACGGGATAATCCTTTTACTCAGCATTTTCGCTATATTCCAATCACTTAACCTTTTTCTGCAGGAATTCTTTCAGGGCGCCCCAGGTCTTCTTGCCGACTTTTCCGTCCACGGAAAGGTTGTTCGCTTTCTGGAAATCCCTTATTGCCTGCCTGCTCTTCCTGCCGATCTTCCCGTCGATAGGGCCGCTGTAATACCCCGCGTTCTTCAAAGCCGCCTGTATCTGCTTGGAGGTAGGGCATTCCCGGGCTTCCTCTTTTTTCTCCGCCTCTTCAGGCTGGGCTATTGTAATCTCTTCCAATGCCGTCACCTGTTCACTCTCCTCGGGAGCCTGGGCCTTGAGGGCGGAAACCTGGTTCCTTAAACCCTGGATCTCAAGATCCTTGTTTCTCGCTGTAGAACACCCTGCTAAAGAAAAGACAAATACCGCAACCGCCGCCAACAACCACGCCCTCTTTGACATCTAACCCCCTCCTTGTTAAGTTCCGTTAAAATCCGAATCCTTCACTTCAAACTCAACGCTTCAGCCAAAGTAAACTTGCCTTCATAAAGGGCCTTGCCGACAATCACCCCGGACAACCCTTTGCGCAATGCCTTAAGTTTCTTTAAATCGCCTAAACCCGATACCCCTCCGGAAGCAATAACATCCAGCCCCGTCTTGCGGATAAGCTCCTTTACCCCGGCGATGTTCGGCCCGCACAAGGCGCCATCCCTCGATACATCGGTGTAGATTACCTGCTTGAACCCCAAATCCTTCAATTCGCCGGCAAAATCCAGGGCATTCTTCGCAGAAGAGGAGTTCCATCCTTTTGTCAAAACCTTCCCTTCCCTGGCGTCGATACTGACGATAACCCGCCCGCCGAACTCCTTATGCGCCTTATCCAAGAACTTCCTATCCTCCGCTGCCCGCGTACCCAACACCACTCTCTGCACGCCTAAGGCAAGCAGGGCAGAAATCGCCTTGATGTTTCTTACGCCTCCGCCGAATTCGAGGGGAATCTGTATATTTTCCAGTATTCTCTTCAAAGCCGCCAGATTACCGGATTTTCCTCCGGATGCCCCGTCCAAGTCCACGACATGCAGGAATTTGGCGCCCTGCCTGGCCCAATGCCTTGCAGCCTTTACCGGATCGAGCGAATAAACCTTTTGCCGGTCAAACCTCCCCTGGAAAAGCCTGACAACCTTGCCCCCCCTTAAATCTATAGCCGGTATAATCAACATGACTCGACAAAATTCCTGAATATCTTAAGGCCTACGGACTGGCTTTTCTCGGGATGAAACTGCACCCCGTAAACATTCCCCCTGGAAAACGCGCATGCGAACTTCACGCCATAAACACAGCTTGCCGCAGCAATATCATTTTCCGCGGGCTCCGCATAATAAGAATGGCAGAAATAAACCTGTTCTCCCTCCTTGATCCCCCGAGTCAGAGGGCAGCCCTCAGAGATATCGCTCAAGTTATTCCAGCCCATGTGGGGTATCTTTTCTCCGTACCTTGAGCTGAATTTTACAACCTTGCCTTTAAAAATACCCAGGCCTTTCCCGCTCCTTGCCTCCTGGCTTGATTCAAACAACAACTGCATCCCCAGGCAAATACCCAGCAGCGGTTTCTTTTCCGCCTGTTCCTTTATGAAATCAACCAGCCCCAGGCGCTCCAATTCGCAAACCGCATCGTCAAATGCCCCTACCCCGGGGAGAATAATCTTGCTGCAGGATTCTATCTGCTCCCTGCTCCCGGTCACGACTACCCTGCCCCCGCAGACCTCCACGGCCTTGGAGACACTATGGATATTCCCCATCCCGTAATCGATAACCGCTATCTTCATCAGTCAATCACGCCTTTAGTGGAAGGTATCCCTTTCCTGCGCGGGTCAATCTGGGTGGCCTGGTCCAAAGCGATACCCAGGGCCTTGAACGCCGGCTCCAATGTCGCATGCAGGTCGCTGCTCGGATTTTCTATCCTGATATTTACATTCGCCCCCAACTGTTGGGCGAAGGATTCAAAAAAATGCTCCGCGTAAGCCATACGGTAATTTTCATCATCCTGCGCCAATCCGCCCGGGATATCCAGCTTAAACGAACCCCGGCCGCAAATATCGACAGCCACGCTGGCAGTTACCGCCTCCATGGGCACGGATGCCGAGCCGATCCTCTTTATCCCGTTCTTGTCGCCCAAGGCCTCCTTGAAGGCCTGGCCGAGGACAATGCCGATATCCTCGTTGGTATGATGTATGTCCACCTTCAAATCGCCTTCCGCTTTTACCTCCAGGTCAAAATGCCCCCAGAAGGAAAAAAGTTCAAGCATATGGTCCAGGAACCCTATCCCGGTTTTTATCTGCGACCTGCCTTCACCGTCTACAGTCAAGCCCAGCCTGATGCGGGTCTCTTTGGTGTTCCTGCTTCTTGAGGACGTCCTTTTGCCTGCCCCCTTCGAACCGAAAATCTTCTTCAATATCCCCATTTGCCTGCCCCCTTAAATGAACCTCGCCTTCACCGAATCCACGTGTTTTTGCAAACCTTCTATCCCCGCGATTTTTTCCAACGGCTCGCGCATCTTCTCGAGGGACTTCTTGGAGTAACCGATCACATGACAGCTCTTCACAAAATCAAAAACACTCAGGCCCGAGAAGAATCTCGCCGTGCCGGAAGTCGGCAGGACATGGCTCGGCCCCGCCACGTAATCCCCCACCGCAGCGGGACTGTAAGGCCCCAGGAACACAGCCCCCGCGTTCCTTATGTCTTTCAGCAAACAGTTGGGATTCTGCACCAGTATCTCAAGATGTTCCGGGGCAATACGATTGGAAATCTCGCAGGCCTGTTTGAGGTTCTTGGTCAGAATAATATAACCGTTCTCCTTGTCCAACTGGGACCTGACCTCCTTGGCCAACCCCTTGGAGTTGGTAATTAATATCGCCAGCCCCCGGGCGTGCTCCGCTTGCGCGCGCAGGTCGGCGACGATGAATTTAGGATCGCTGAAACGGTTGGCTATAACCACCAGCTCCGTGGGCCCGGCAATCATATCTATATCAACCAATCCGAATACCTGGCGCTTAGCCTCGCTTACATAGACGTTTCCCGGCCCGACTATCTTATCCACCCTGGCGATCGTCTTTGTTCCGTAAGCCAGAGCCGCTACCGCCTGTGCGCCACCTACCCGGTAAATTTCATCCACCTTCAGTAAGTCGCACATAACCAGGATGTGCGGATTTATATAGCCGTTCTTATCCGGCGGGCTGACCAGGACGGTTTTCTTGACCCCGGCCAGTTTAGCCGGCAGCACAGTCATATAGACGGTAGAAACCAAAGGAGCCGTGCCTGCCGGTATATAGATACCCACCCTTTCCAGGGGAGTATAATTCTCACCGAGCACCGCGCCCTCCACGCCCTTCATCCTCCAGGACTTGCGCATCTGCTTGCGGTAAAAACGGTTTACATTCTCGATCACCAGCTTAAGGGAACTGACGAAATTAGGGCTTATATTCGCATATGCCCCGCTTATCTCGATCTGGGAAACTTTTAACTGCCTCGGCATCAGCTTTACCTTATCGAATTTCTTGGTATACTTGAATAACGCCTCGTCTCCGAGAAGGCGGACATCGTCTATAATCTTCCTGACCTTTTCCTCGACGCGCGGCTGCCTTATCGAATCGCGGCTATAGATCTTTTCGAGTTGTTTGTTCGTCGCCTTTATAATCCTCATCTTTTCCCTCTTATCTGCCTTCCGCAGGCAGGCCTTTAATTATATCTCTTAATTTCTCAAATGCCAACGCAAAGTTTTCCGGTTTCGTGCCTCCTGCCTGGGCAAAATCCGGCCTGCCCCCTCCGGAACCACCGATCTCCGAAGCCGCCTGCCGTATCAGGACGGAAGCGTCCAGCCCCCGCTCCAAAAGATCGGGCGTTAATGCCACAACTAAATGCGCTTTTCCCTGTTCCCCTGAGCCTAAAACAACAACCCCGTGTTTTAACCCTTCCCTTACTTTATCCGCCAGGCTGCGCAAATCCCTCATATCCATCCCGACTTCGAAAGCGGAAACAAAATTGATGCCTCCTGCCTCCAAGGCCTTGCCTGCCAGCGCAGGGGCCAAATCGAGCAGGCGCCTGTTCATCTCGGCGCTCTTTTTCTTGTCTTCTTCTTTTAAAACCTTCAGCCTGTCCTTTTTCCTGGATTCTTCGGCGGCCTTCTTTTTCTGTTCTTCGACGAATTTCTTTGCCGCCTCCCCGGTTACCGCTTCGATCCTCCTTATTCCGCTGGCCACGGAACTTTCCCCGGTGATTTTTATCAGCCCGATCTCGTCTATGCTCCCCAGGTGCGTCCCCCCGCAAAATTCTTTCGAGACCCCGTCAATAGAAACAACGCGCACGGTCTCTCCGTACTTCTCCTCGAAAAAAGCCAGCGCCCCCGTCTTTTTGGCATCCTTTAAAGACATCTGGTCGCACCTCACAGCCTGCTTGCCGGATATATACCCGTTAGCCGCTTCCTCCACTCCGGCGAGCTCCTCTTTAGACAATCCCTTGAAGTGAGTAAAGTCGAAACGCAGTTTTTCCGCGTTGACCAGAGAGCCCTGCTGCTGGACATGCCCGCCCAATACCTGGCGCAATGCCGCCTGCAGTATATGCGTGGCGGTATGGTTACGCGCCACATTCATGCGATACGAGGAATCGATCCTGGCTTCTACAGTATCTTCTGTCTTAGGAAAATCCTGGGCCTTGTTTATCCAATGAATAAAAACATCATCTATTTTCTGAACATCGACAACCGGAAAAATATTGCTGCCGCTTGCTAAAATACCAGTATCGCTAACCTGGCCTCCTGATTCGGCATAAAAAACCGTCTTGTCCAAAATAATACCTACTCGGTCAGGGTGATCATCGTCTTCGATAGTCCTGACAATCTTGGATTTCACTGCAGATTGGTCATAACCGAGAAATTGTGTTTTTTTCAACCCCTCAACCGCGTGCTTCGGGACGCTAAACACATCCCCTTTCATCTTGCTGGATGATTTTGAAAGAACCTTCTGTTCATTAAGCCTGTCCTGGAATGTCTCTTCGAAACTTTTGCCTACGCTGATAAGCCTCGATTTCAGCTCATTTCTTGTTATTTCCGGGGGGATGCCATTAGTGTCATATAATTTAAAACAAATATTTCCTAAAGCAGCCCCGGTACCGTCACTGGCGATAATAAAGCCGTCCACCCTGGGGTCTTTATTCAAATCTTCTTTTATTTTTTCTATCTCGGAATCTATCAGCGCGCCGCTCAACTTGAGCGTATTGATAAAATTTGTTTCTTCATTCAAGATGACCTGCGCGATATCCTCCTGCCTGTCTTTCAGGTCCGGGTAAGCAGAATGCATAATCTGCGCCAATTCTCCAACCAGCCTGTTCAGGAAAGGTTTCTCTATTCCCAGGCTCCTTAAATGCATTACGCTCTTGCGGATTATCTTCCTGACAATGTAACCGCGGCCCTCGTTGGAAGGAGTAATCCCGTCATATATGGAAAATACCACTGCCCGGATATGATCGGCCAATGCGTAGAGGAGTCTTTGCGCCTCTTCCGGCTCGCATGTCATATGCCTGCGTATCTCATCGATCACCGGCTGGAACAACTCCGTCTCGAAATTATTCCTCCTGCCCTGCATAACCGCAGTCAGCCTCTCAAGCCCCATCCCGGTATCGATATTCTTATTCGGCAGCGGTTCAAGCGCTCCGCCATCCTTACGGTTGAACTGGGTAAAAACCAGGTTCCATATCTCCACGAACCTTCCGCAGCTGCATGAAGGATCGCATGTGCTCTTCAGGCACCCGGTCCCTGGGCCAAAATCATAGAAGATCTCCGAGCATGGACCACAAGGTCCGTTAGGGCCCTTCTCTTTCGCCTCCGCCGGCCAGAAATTGTCCTTATCCCCGAGCCTGACGATTCTTCCTTCCGGAATACCTACCTCATTTTTCCAGATAGAGTATGCTTCATCGTCATTCTTGTAAACCGAAACCCACAGCCTGTCCGGGCTGATCTTCAACTCTTTTGTCAAAAATTCCCATGCCCAGGCGATCGCCTCCTGCTTGAAATAATCCCCGAAAGAAAAATTCCCCAGCATCTCGAAAAAAGTAAGGTGGCTGCTCGTCTTGCCGACCTTTTCCAGGTCATCCGTACGCAGGCAGCGCTGGCAGGTAGCCGCCCGCCTGAACCCAGAATCAAACCCCATAAACTCTTTCTTGAACTGGTTCATCCCGGCCGGGGTAAACAAAACCGTGGGGTCTTCCTTGGGCACAAGCGAATCGCTTTCCACAGCCTTATGCCCCTTGCCCTTGAAAAAATCCAGGAACTTTTCTCTTAACTCTTCCGCCTTCATCGTAGACAGTTTATGTAACTTGTTATCCTCTCTAACGTTACAAAACAAACATTCCTGTAAAATACACCTATCCCCTCACTCATCAAAATCCTTTTACCGCCGCCTTTATCGAATCGGGAGAAAATCCGCGCCGCAGCAAATAACCATACACCCTTTGTCTTGCTTTAAGAGGATCTATGCCTTTCAACCTGCAGAATCTCCGCCCGGCCAGGTCTTTTACAACGGAAAGTTCATCATACCCTTTCCCGGCCTGGGCAAAAACCTCTTCTATAACTTCCTTGGCCAGCCCCTTTTGAAGCAATTCGCCTTTTATCCTCTTTAAACCAAAAGGCCGCTTGAGCCTGCTGGCAACCCAGCCCTTGGCAAAAACGCGATCATCGATAAAACGCCTGTCTCTTAGAAAGTTTACCGTCTCCCGGCAGGCTTCTTCGGAAAAACCCTTTTGCCTCAACCTGGATATCAGCTCATGTTCACTGCGCAGGCGGAACTTGAGCAGGAAAAAAGCGTATTCTTTTGCCTTTTCCAGACTGCCGCTTACAGCTGCGTCTCGGCGGGATTGAATTACGGCTTTATCATGGCTTTGCTGAATTGAAAGCAAACCATGGCCTTGCGGCCTATGGCTTTGCCAACTTGAAAGCAAACCATGGCCTTGCGGCCTATGGCTTTGCTGAATTGAAAGCAAACCATGGCCTTGCGGCCTATTCGAGGCTGATCTTCTTACGAACTTCTTTTTCAATATCTTCCTGCACCTTGGGGGTCTCTTTCAGGAACTTTATCGCCGCATCCCGGCCCTGCCCCAGCTTTTTGTCTTCAAAGGAAATCCAGGTGCCGGATTTGGCAAGTACGCCCAGATTCACGCCTGCATCGATAACCGACCCGGTCTTGGCAATCCCTTCATTATGCATAATATCGAACTCTGCCTCGCGGAACGGGGGAGCCACCTTGTTCTTGACCACCCTGACCCTTACATGGTTACCAACTATCCTATCCCCCTCTTTCAAATAAGCGATCCTTCGCACATCCAGCCTGACCGATGAATAAAACTTGAGCGCCCTCCCCCCGGGAGTCGTCTCCGGGGAGCCGAACATTACTCCGATTTTTTCCCTCAGCTGGTTGATAAAAATTACCGTAGTGCGAGATTTGCTGATCGAACCGGTTAACTTGCGCAGGGCCTGCGACATAAGGCGCGCCTGCAGCCCCATATGCGAATCCCCCATATCTCCTTCGATCTCAGCGCGGGGAGTAAGCGCCGCTACCGAATCGACCACTACCAGGTCAACCGCATTGGAACGTACCAGAGTCTCGGCTATCTCCAGCGCCTGCTCGCCCGTATCCGGCTGTGAAATCAGGAGATCGTCAAGATTTACCCCGATAAGCTTGGCGTAGATCGGGTCAAAGGCATGTTCAGCGTCTATAAACGCGGCAACTCCGCCCTTTTTCTGTATCTCCCTTATCGCCGTCAAAGTCAAAGTAGTTTTTCCTGATGCCTCAGGGCCGAATATCTCCACCACCCTGCCGCGCGGCAAGCCTCCCACACCCAGGGCGGTATCCAGGGTAAGCGCTCCTGTAGATATGGTCTCGACGTTAACCTTGGTGTGGGCTCCGAGCTTCATAATCGAACCCTTGCCGAACTGTTTTTCTATCTGCGCCAAAGCCAGCTCCAGCGCCTTATGCCTGTCGGATAAATCCCTCACTTCTTCTTTTTCTTTTCTTTTATCGACCGCCATCTTAGTCCCTCCGCTGTATAAATTTAAGTGATTATTATAACCCGCCACCGACTGGGTGTCAACCACATTCCTGCCGGCCAAAACCCCTCCTTTCTGCCATAACTGACGCAAAAAAGAGGCTCATCTAACATGGATTGCGGAAATTTGTGATTTCTGGAAATAATGCAAAAAGGATGGCATCCCCGGAAAATTACTGGGAACAGACGTAGGCGTTCCCCACCGTACTGCCGGAATAACTGCCCCCGCAGCTGCCTCCGGGAGGGCGCATATAAGCATAATTACCGGAGCTGTCATAACAACGCCCCCATGCGCCTAACGACCCCTGCTGCGTGTATCCGGAAGGACAATAGCCCCGGCTGCCTCCGTAATTCGTGCAAACCGGGCTTCCGTAAGAAGAACTGGAGAAACAATAGTAAGTAAAAGCCGATCCCTTGCTTAAAACCAGCCAGCTCGTTCCGTTGCAGACGTACATATTATTGTCGTCGGAATCATAATACATCGTCCCCCTTTTGGAGGAGTTGCAGCTGACTGTGGGGGAAGAATGCGGGTATAATTGCAGTTCGTTATATGAACCGTAAGGAGAAGGATAATAGGTAGTGATGGTTATGTCCTCGGCTAATGCAGCCACCGTCGAGGCGGCGAATAAGAAAACAAAAGCTAAAAAGGCCTTTAGGGATTTCAACATAACTCCTCCTTATTTTGATTTAATTATATAAGATTGAAGGGAAATGTCAATCATTTAACGAACCCGCGCCCGCTTCCTTGACATTGGTCGCAGATATGTTACACTTAACCATTATGGACGAATTGAACAAGCTTAAAACCGAACTTGAACGCACCAAAAACGAGCTGGGCATACTCTACGAGATCTCCAATGCAATGCGCACCACCCTCAAGCTGGACGAAATCCTCTATATCATTCTTACCGGCGTAACCGCTCATACCGGCCTGGGTTTCAACCGCGCCATGCTTTTTTTAGTCAACGAAAAGGATAAAATTATCGAAGGCAGGATGGGAATCGGCCCGGAAAACGGCGAAGAAGCCAATATAGCCTGGACGAAGATAGAACAGGAAAAGATGGACCTGGAAGACCTGATCGACGCCTTCAAGAATTCAAGCTTTGTCCTGGATTCCGGTTTCAACCGCCAGGTGAAGAACCTGAAGGTATCCATGTATGACAAAGAAGAGAACCCTCTCTCCCTCGCCGTGCTGGAAGGGATGCCGCTTCACCTGGACAAACAATCCATGCAGAAATACAAGAACTCTCCGGTATTGAAGATATTCGGCGGCAATGAGCTCCTGCTCATCCCGCTTAAAGCCAAGGACCGCGTCAACGGGATAATCGTGGCGGACAACTTTATCACCAACGAACCTATCACAAAAGACGATATCCGCATGCTCACCATGCTTGCTAACCAGGCAGGCCTGGCTATCGAAAACTCCCGCCTGTTCGAACTGACCGTTGAACGGGCCCACTCCGACTATCTTACGAGCCTCTGGAACCACGGATACTTCCAGTACCTCCTCCAGGTGGAAATGGAAAAGGCCAAGGCCGCAAAGGAAAAATTAAGCCTGATTGCTTTGGATATCGACAACTTCAAGATTTACAACGATACTATGGGCCACCAGGAAGGAGACAAGATACTCCGGGACCTTGCCAGGCTGCTGCGCAACCAATCACGGAAGATGGATTATGTCTGCCGTTACGGAGGAGAGGAATTTACCGTTATCCTCCCGCAGACAGAACAGAAAGAAGCCTATATGATAGCCGAAAGGCTGAGGATGGATATCCAAAGATACCCTTTCTTTAACGAAGAAACCTTTCCAGGTAAACAACTTACCGTGAGCCTGGGAATAGCCACTTTCCCCGATAACGGCCTCACTCCCGACGAACTGATTACCTCCTCGGACAAATCCCTGTATAAGGCCAAGAACCAGGGTAAAAACAACACCTGCTGCAGTTCTTAAACCGTAACCGGCTCCTCCCTCTGGTTCTCCTTTTCTTTATTCTGGGAGAGCTTCACCGAGACTATCTTCGAAACACCCGACTGCTGCATAGTGATCCCGTACATCACATTCGCATTGGCAATAGTCTTTTTATTATGAGTGATCACGATAAACTGCGAAGTCTTTGAGAACTCCTGCAAGGCCCTGGAGAACCTGTCTACGTTTGCCTCGTCCAAAGCCGCATCGATCTCATCCAGTATGCAGAAAGGCGAAGGCTTGACCTTGAAAATAGCGAAAATCAGGGCGATCGCGGACATGCTTTTCTCCCCGCCGGAAAGTAAAAGAACATTCTGCAGCTTCTTTCCCGGAGGGCGGCAGATAATCTCTATACCCGACTCAAGGGGGTCGGATTCATCCGTAAGGAATAACTGCGCGTCGCCCCCGTTAAAGAGCAGGCGGAAATAATTCTTGAACTCCACTTTTACCTTTTCGAAAGTCTCCACGAACATCTGCTTGGTCGTGCGGTTTATCTTCAGTATAGCCTGGTGCAGGGAATCCTTGGCCGTCAAAAGGTCGGTCTGCTGCTGCACGAGAAAATCATATCTTTGCTTAAGCTCGTCATACTCCTCTATCGCCACAAGGTTTACCGTACCGTAAGAATCGAGTTTTCTCTTCAGCTCGGAGATTTCCATCGAGAGGGCCCCCTGGTCGACCCCCTCTGCCGGGCCGCCGAGCGATTCCAAATCTACCTTGTAAGCCGACAACATTCTCTCTTTGATGCTCGAATAACGGTAGTCCAGGTCCTTATCCTTCATCTCCAGCTCATGCAGCCCGTTCCTCGCCTGCTCCAATTCTTTGCGGCTGGCCTCTATCTGTTTTACTGTGCCCACGGTCCCGCTGGAGACTTCGTTATACTGGGCCTCCACTCCGGAAAGAGAATCCTTAAGTTCTTTTATCCCGGACTCCGCCTGGGAGATCTTATTCCGGCAATCCTCAATTTCAAGCTCGAATATCCTGCGCCGTTCACCGGACTCGCTGATCTGCCTCTCTACACTGTCGAGATTGGCCTTATCCTGCGCATATGTATCATCGAGCAGCTTCAAAGTCGCCGCATCGGACGTAAAACGCCTGTTCAATGCCTCTATCTCCGTCTTTGTCTGAGTAAGCAAAACAAGCACCTCTTCACGCGCCTTACTGTTGGAAGAAATATTATCCTCTTCCTGGACAATTGAATCCTGCCTCTGCCTCTCCTCCTCGTTCAGCGCAGAAAGCCTCGCCTGGGCGTCGCACAGGTTCTGTTCGATTGCGGATATTTCCCGCGCAACATCCCCCAGCTCCATCACGATTATATCCTCTTCTTCCTTTATCTTGTTGAACTGCTCAGACATAGTCTCATAACTGGACTCCTTGTTCGCCAGGGTTATCTCATGGCTGCGCAGCTCCTGCTCCAGGTTCGAAGACATCTTGGTAAGTTCTGATATGCAGCTCTCGCGCAGCACTTTCCTGCTCCTCAACTCCCCCAGCTCCTCTTCAAGCCTGGCTATCTTCTCGCTGATGTTCACGGTATCCAGCTCTATGGGTTTTGCCTCGCCGCTTATCTTGAGCGTATTTCCCCCCAGGCGGGCCTTATCCTCATCGCTTAAAACATCCTGCCCCTGCACCTTGACTACCAGCCCGGTCAGGCTCTCTTTCGGCGTCTTGTCCAGGTAGATCACGGCATTGAGCGATTCTCCGATATTGTCATATTTGCTCTTCAGCTTCTCCAGGAACTCTTTATGCGAAACCAGAGTGAGTTTTTCATTCTCGCATGCGGTAATCTGCTGGTTCACGCTGTTAAGATTATCGCTCTCCTGCTCAAGGTTGCTCTTTACGCCGAGGATCTTCTGCCTGAAACTATCCACCAATTCACGCGTGCTCGCCAATTCCTGGGTAACCTTGTTCAGGGCATCTTCGGCTATAGCCTTCTCCTCATACACCTTGGCCTTCTCTATCTCAAGCCTCTTCTTGCGCGCCAGGAATACCTGGTGCTTGGAATTGAAATCATTTACTTCGTTATGAGTCGAGGATATCCTTGTCTCCAGGTCGATAATCAGCTTCTTGTTATCGGATATAGTTTCCAGGGATTTCTTGATCGCAGAACTCAACCTCTCGATCTCCTCTTCTTTCTGCGCAAGGACAGAACGCCTCTGGTCTATATTCTGCTTGAGGTTGTCGTACTCAAGACGCACATTCTTCAGCTTCTCCTCATCCTGGATGAGCTTATTCCGCGACTGCTCTATCTGAGACTCCAGGACAGACTTATTTTCTTCTATCTCGGCAATGCGCTGCTGGTTGAAGGCGATGTGCTCGTTATTGCGCACCAGGCTGTTCTCTAAATTAAGTATCTGGCTCCGGCTGGACATCAGGCTCTCCTCCAGCGCCTTGAGCTCCGACTGCCTGTTAGCTATCCTTGACTCAAGCTCGCCCACCTTCTCCACGAGCGCCGACTCCTGCTTCCTTAATTCGTCGGCCAGCAGCAAAGTATCTTCCTTCTGCTTTAAGAGGCCCGCTTTATCCAGTATAGCCTGGCTGGTCTCCTTTAACTTCAAATCTTCGAACACCTCTTTGTACCTGCGCGCCTTATTGGCCTGGCGTTCAAGCGAGCCTATCTGCCTCTTTACCTCGGCTACGATATCGTTTACGCGCAGGAGATTCTGCTCCGTCTCTTCCAGCTTGCGGGTAGTCTCCCTTTTCTGAGCCTTATACTTGCTTATTCCGCTTGCCTCGTCGAAAACCATCCTCCTGTCTTCCGGCCGGCTGCTTAGGACCAAATCGATCTTCCCCTGGGCGATAATCGAATAACTCTCCGCCCCTACGCCCGTGCCCAAAAGCAAATCCATAATATCCTTGAGCCTTACCGTCGCCTTATTCAGCAGGTATTCGCTTTCCCCGCTCCTGAAAAGCCTGCGCGTAATCATTACTTCAGGCTGGTCCAGGTTGAAAAACCTGCTGGAGTTGTCGAAAGTCAGGCTGACCTCCGCCATACTCAAAGCCTCCTTATTGTCGGCTCCGTTGAAGATAACATCAAGCATCTCCGAGCCGCGCAGGGATTTCGCAGACTGTTCGCCCAGTACCCAGCGGATAGAATCAAAAATATTTGACTTCCCGCATCCGTTAGGCCCGACCACCGCGGTAATCCCCGGCTCGAAATTAAGCACGGTCTTATCGCAAAATGACTTGAAACCCAAAAGTTCCAGTCTTTTGAAATACATATTTATCCCCCTTAATGTGGTTGTGACTGCTGGTGCTCCAGCCAGTCATCAATCTTATCTTTCTTAAAACGCCATTGCCCGACAAGCTTAAGTGCGGGTATTTTATTATGCTTGAGCCAATCATAAATAGTCCTGCGCGTTACCTTAAGGTAATCCGCCAGGTCTTCTATCGTCATCAGATTGCTGTTTACCATACGCGTATTATAAATAAACACCCGTTTTATGTCAAGGAAAATGTTTACATTCTTTTACATAAAGATACATTGTAACCTAAAATAATACAAACCTATTCATATCTCTACATAGTAGACAGTTTATGTAACACTATATATAGCAAGATGTTATAAAAGAAATACTCCAAGAAAAAATAAGAGCAGGCCATCTTTTACAAGATATACCTGCTCTTATTATATACAAATAATTATTTGCGCAGTGCAGACTTGAAGGCCTGAGTCAAGGCAGGGACGACCTGGAACAAATCCCCCACGATGCCATAAGTAGCCACCTTGAATATAGGCGCCTCCGGATCCTTATTGATAGCTACGATAATCTTCGATGACTGCATCCCCACCAAATGCTGGATTTGCCCGCTTATCCCACAGGCTATATAAATCTTCGGGGCAACCGTCCTTCCGGTCTGCCCTACCTGATGGGAATAAGGGATCCATCCACTGTCCACTGCCGCGCGGCTCGAACCTACCGCCGCACCCAGGACATGCGCCAATTCTTCAACCACCTTAAAGTTCTCCGCTCCGCCCAAACCACGGCCTCCGGATACGATAATATCGGCCTCGGACAAATTGATCGTGGATTCTATCTCCTCGACTATATCCAGCAGCCTGGTACGCGAAGCATACAGCGAGCTGTCGAAACTTTCCTTTATAATTTTACCCTTGCGCTTCTTGTCTGCGGCCATAGGGGCAAATACCTTATGTCTTACCGTCGCCATCTGCGGGCGGTAATTAGGCGAAATGATTGTCGCCATGATGTTGCCGCCGAATGCCGGACGGGTCTGCAGCAGGATCTTCTTCTCCGGGTCGATATCCAAACCGGTGCAGTCCGCGGTCAAGCCGGCTTTAATATTTATGGCAACGCGCGAAATCAATGACCTGCCGATATTGGTCGCACCGCACAGAAAAATCTCCGGCTTGTGTTTTTTTATCAACTCAACCAGAATGTTCGTATAAGGCTCATCCTGGAAATTGGCCAGCTCCGGGTCTTCAACCAAGTAAATATTGTCCGCGCCGCAGAAAATCAGCTCGTCCAGCTGGTCCTCCAGTTTATTGCCGATCAAAACACCGCTCACCTGGCAACCCAGTTTCTTGGACAGCTCATGCGCCTTACCCAAAAGTTCATAAGACACCGACTGCACTTTCCCGTTTTTCTGCTCGATAAAAACCCATATCCCCTTATAACCTGCTATATCGGGCAAGTCGCATTTTGCCGGTGTCTTTTCTAATAATACGGCTTTGAATTTACAGGCGTCTTTACAGGCCCCGCAAAGAGTACATTTATTCAAATCTATCTGCGCCTTTTTGTCCATTACGCGTATGGCATCAAAAGGGCACGCCTTAACGCAAAGGCTGCAACCCGTACACTTCTCAATAATAATCGAAATCGCCATTTTAATTAACCTCGTCTTTAATTAAGTCAACCAGTTGTTTTGCCACATCCGGGGCCTCTCCCGAAAGCATCTGCCCTCCGGCCCTCGGCGTAGGGGCGAATATCTTCACCACCTGCGTCGGCGAACCGCACAAACCGATCTGCTGAGAATCGAGCTGGAGTTCTTTTTGGGTAAGCGTAGTGATCTTGGCTGACTTTGCCTTCATCATCCCCCTGAGCGAAGGTATCCTCGGCTCATTGATCTCCTTGACTACGGTCAAAAGCGCAGGAAGCGGAGTCTCGATTACCTCGTAACCTTCTTCGAGCATCCTCTCCACCTTTAAAGATTTATCCCCCGCCTCTTCTATCTTTTTTACGTAAGTTACCTGCGGGATATTCAAATGAGTGGATATTCCCGGCCCTACCTGCGCCGTATCGCCGTCTGATGCCTGCTTGCCGCAGATAATCAGGTCGAAACCGCCGATCTTCCTGATCGCCCCGGCCAGAGTATAGCTCGTCGCCCAGGTATCGCTTCCGGCGAATTCCCTGCCGCAAACCAGGTACCCCTCATCGGCGCCCATGGAGATCGCCTCGCGTAAAGCCGCCTCCGCCTGAGGAGGGCCCATGGTAACAATGGCGACCTTGCCGCCGAGCTTCTCCTTCAGCCTTATCGCTTCCTCGACAGCGTACATATCAAAAGGGTTGATGATCGATTTTACCCCTTCACGCATAAGAGTATTTGTCTCGGGGTTTATCCTTACCTCGGTTGTTTCAGGAACCTGTTTTATACAGACGATAATATTCATTTAGCCACCCTTTTATCTTACTTACTCAGACTTACTTGAACTTACTTATAGTTAATTACCTTTACTTAGCCAGCCCCTTGATTATCTGCAAGGCAATAATCCCGCGCTGTATCTGGTTTGTCCCTTCATAGATCTGGGTAATCTTGGCATCGCGCACATACTTCTCGATCGGATAATCCTTCATATAACCATACCCGCCGAATAACTGCAGGGCATCAACCGTAACCTCCATCGCCACATCGGAAGCGTACATTTTGGCCATAGCGGACTCCTTGGAGACATCCTTGCATCCGGCATCCACCATCCTGGCAGTAGAATAAACCAGGCCGCGCGCCGCCTCTACTTTCGTGGCCATGTCCGCGATCATCCACTGGATACCCTGGAAACTCGATATCGGCTTACCGAACTGTATCCTTTCGCGCGTGTACTTGACAGCCAGCTCCAAAGCGCCCTGGGCGATCCCCAGTGCCTGAGCAGCAACCCCCGGACGCGACATATCGAACGTCCTCATGGTTACGATAAAACCCATACCCTCTTTAGCCAAAAGGTTCTTCGCCGGAACCTTGCAGTCCGTAAAAATCAACTCGCGCGTACTGGATGCGCGGATACCAAACTTATCCTCTTTCTTACCGAAGGTAAATCCCGGAGTGCCTTTTTCCACGATAAAAGCGGAAGCCCCGCGCGCGCCCTTATCTTTATTGGTCATGGCGATAACCACGTAAGTCTCGGCGTCCCCTCCGTTAGTAATAAAATGTTTTAACCCGTTTAAGACGTAATAATCGCCTTCCTTCTTGGCGGTAGTCTTGATCGCGGAAGCGTCGGAACCGGCCTCAGGCTCGGTAACCGCGAATGCCGCGACCTTTTTGCCTTTCGCCAGGTCAGGCAGGTATTTCTTTTTCTGCTCTTCGTTGCCGAAAAGGACTATAGGAAATGTCCCCAAGGCGCTTGCCGCATAGCATACCGCGATACCTCCGCAGGCCCGTGAAAACTGTTCCGTAGCCAGGCATAGATTCATCACGTTCGTCCCTAACCCGCCGTATTCTTCGGGGATAAACAAGCCGAACATATCGGACTCGGCCATAACCTTAAGCACATCCCAGGGGTATTCTTCACTGATATCATATTTGGCTGCGGACGGCCTGATCTTCTCCTCCGCTATTTTATAAGCCAGGTCTTTTATCATCTTTTGCTCATCTGTCAACAAATAATCCATTTCTCCTCCTATCTTATGGCGATTAACCATGAAAAATACGCTTTACGCCTTTAAAACAGCCAAGTTTAAAGATTTTACCACATTATCCGGATTTTACAAGGATTTTAACAGGGCGGTTTCCTGGCAGTTGGGAAATTTGCAGCAATTTATGCATTCCGCCCATATTTTATGCGGCAAACTGGAATGGTTGATTTTCTTGAAACCTAATTTCTTAAAGAATCCCGGCTTGTAGGT
This sequence comes from Candidatus Omnitrophica bacterium UBA6249, assembly GCA_002441305.1. Taxonomy (GTDB): domain Bacteria; phylum Omnitrophota; class Gorgyraeia; order Gygaellales; family Profunditerraquicolaceae; genus UBA6249. The sequence goes on along the minus strand of DJVT01000009.1, from coordinate 125,353 downwards.
GAGCACAAAGGCCTTCTTTGCCCCCATTACCCTGGCTTCCGCAAGGCATGCGGTAACCAGATCCCTGCCTATCCCCTTCTTTTGCCTGCCCTTGACGACTGCCAGGGATTTGATTTCCACCAGGTCGTCCCAGGACACATGCAGCGCGGCGCAGGCAAACAGCCTCCCTCTCTCCTCATAAACCCAAAAATCCCGTATGTTGTCATAAAGCTCATTAAGGGAACGCGGAAGCATCTCGTCGCTCTTTGCAAAAAAGGCGATCATTTCCTGTATCTTTTTTATATCTTTTATCTTTGCTTTTCTGATCATATCGCTTATCGCAAGGCCCTGCGCTATTTAATTTCTGTACGCTTTGCCACCACTACAATGCCCGAGTTGCTCACGAAAAACCTTTTCTTGTCCTCTTCCAGGTTAAAACCTATAATCATCCCCTGCGGGATACTCACGTCCTTGTCTATGATCGCCCGTTTGATTTTGGCGTACCTGCCTACATTGACCCCTTCCATAAGGATAGAATCATACACCTCGGAGAAACTGTTTATCCTGACATTGGGAGAAAGTATCGAACGCTGAACCCTGCCTCCGGAGACTACGCAGCCTTCGGAAACTATGGAATCCAGCATCAACCCCACCCTGCCTGCCTCACGGTCGCCCGAATGCACGGTTTTTACCGGGGGATACTGCTCCTGGAAGGTTCTCACCGGCCACTCCTGGTCATAAAGGTTGAATACGGGATTGACCTGTATCAACTCCATGTTTGCCTCGTAATAAGCGTCGATCGTACCGATATCCCGCCAGTACTCCTCTTCATCATTCTCCTTGTTCCTGAAATTATACGCCACGACCTTCATCCCCTTCTTGATCATCTGGGGGATTATATTCTTGCCGAAGTCATGCGATGATTTCGGGTCCCTGGAGTCATCGAGAAGCTCCCGCATCAATACCGGGTGGTTAAATACGTATATGCCCATCGAACCGTATATGCTGTTCGGTTTCCCGGGAATAGTCTTGGGGTCAGAGGGCTTTTCGTAAAAGCCGGTAACTCTCCCTTCTGCATCGACTTCAACCACCCCCAGGTGCTTGGATTTGCTTTTTTCTACCTCCACCACCCCTACCGTAAGATCGGCATTCTTCTCGCGGTGAAGGTCTATCATAGAATAGTAATTCATCTTATAGATATGATCCCCGGCAAGAATAAGCACCTCATCCGGCTTGTCCATCTCCAGGGTATAGAGATTCTGGAAAATTGCGTCCGCCGTGCCCAGATACCATGAGTCTCCTATCCTCTGCTGAGCCGGAAGCAGCTCGATAAATTGCCCGAGCTCTGAAGGAAGAAAATTCCACCCCAGGCGGATATGTCTCTGCAGGGAAGCGGATTTATACTGCGTGAGTATGTATATCTTGCGCAGCCCGGAGTTGATACAATTGCTTAAAGTAAAATCTATAATCCGGTAAATCCCCCCGAAAGGAACCGCCGGTTTGGTGCGGTCTTTGGTCAGGGGAAGAAGGCGCTCGCCTTTTCCTCCGGCCATGATAAAAGTAAGAACTTTACGCATCATTTTAGCAATACTCCCGTTATTCCTATCCTGATCATCATTACAGAAATCGCCGCCAGTAATATGTACATTATCTTGGAAAACGCCCTAACCCCGCTATGGCCGATCACTCTCATGATCGTATCGGTCTTAACCAGGGTAACCCAGACCAGGAACATATTCAACACCAAAGAAACCAGGGTCACGAAAAAACCGAAACTGTTCATCATCATCAAGGTGGTAGCAAGCACCGCCGGGCCGGTAATCAGGGGAGTCCCCAGGGGGAACACCCCCATATCTTTGTCGCGCGAACCGGTGAGCGCGTTCTTTTGCGCCCCCGGGAGCAGCAGGCGCACGGAGATAACAAACAACAATATGCCTCCTGCTATCTGGAAATCATATATAGTTATCCCCAAAAGAGAAAAAATCCATTTGCCTATAAGCATAAAAATTACCGCCACGACCATGGCGGTAGCAATAGCGTCAAAAATGATCTTCCGCCTCTGCGGCTTTGAGTGCCCTTCTACCATAGAGATAAAAATCGGGATGTTCCCTATGGAGTCAACCGCGACAAAAAGCGGGATAAAGCTAAGTATATAAGGTCTAAGAACTTCCATCATGAATATATTATATAAAATAGCGCCTCAAATGCAACAATTATAATTGCTTTCTCTCATCCGGCATGATGCTTCATTATTCAATCCTGCGAATCAAGGGAAGGCATAAAAAACTGGTGAGCGCGGAAAGGATAATCAGCCACTTTAGGCCCACCCAGGGCAAAAGATAAGCCCCGGACAAATTGCTCAATATGTCCGCCAGGTTATTGATGCTGCAGAGCAGGGCAAAAGATGTCGCCTCCAGCCCCTTTACCGAATGCCTGGCCATGAAATCCATGATCATCAGGAAAATAAACATCCCCAGCACGCTGTAGACGACATTGTAAAACACCGCCGTAAACTGGGTGTAATGAAGATAACTCAATGTCGTCAAGGCTCCCAGGAATACAGAATAATACAGCCACTTTTTGATGTTTATTCTCTGGCTGAAACGGTAATACAACAGGGCCCCGGCCACTCCGAATAGCGTACTTATCGACCAAAGCGTGCCGATCCATACCTTATCCCATTTGAAAATATCACGCTGGATAAAAGTAAGCGGCGTACCGAAAGAAGGAGAATATTTATACAGGAAAATGAACAAGCCGATAAGGATCAGCCTCCGGTCGGCAAAAAGCTTCTTTAAATCGTTCAAAAGCCCTGGGGCAGAGAATCCGCCCTCCCCTCTTTTTTCCTCCCGGTAAAAGAAAGCCGAAAGACCTACCAGGATATACACCGGTATCAAAAAAAGGAATCCCGCCCGGTAATCCCACCACTCGGCGATGTAGCCTCCCCCCACCCCTGAAATTAATCCGGCGAGCAGAATAGATATCCACTGGATACTTTGGATCCTGCCGGTAGCCTGATACTTCTTGCCCTCCACGCACATAACCCCGTCAACCGCTACATCGCGGAATGCGGCATTCCCGGAGTTTATCACCAATAAGGCCACCAAGAGAAAAAGAGGCAGGTGCATCATCCCAAGAAACACAGCAAAGACAATATCCAGCGCCAAAGAAATAAATATCCAGGAGCGCTTGCTTAAAAAGTGGTCTATGAGATAACCGATCAAAGGCTTGACCAACCAGGCAAAACTGATCAGGCTGGTCAAAAACATTATCTTTTCCGCTCCGAACCCAAGGGTTTCCTTTAAATAGTAAAATAACCCCTGGCTGGGCAGGCTTTCTATCCCCTGCGTAAAATATACCGCCCCGCTTAAAACAAATACCCACAACAATTTTGGTTTCATAGACAGTTTACGCAATTAATTGCGATATATAAGTTTACAAAAGAAATACTCCCTTTTTTTCAACCTCGCGTATTTGTTTTGTAACTTAAATAAAATCAGACAGTTATATAAACTGTCTACATAAGAAAGGCTACCAGGTAATCTGGTAGCCTTAAATTATGTAAGATTGTTTATTGTTACTTACTCTTCTCTTGTGCAACAGGGGCTTGTCCCGCATCTGCTTTTGCCGGTTCCGATTTTACCGTCTCCGTTTTAACGGCATCTGCCTTGGAAGGCTCCTGTTTGACGGACTGCTGTTTTGTTTCAGTCTTCACCGCGCGCATCAATGACTTACTCTGCTTGACGGAAAGCACCGCAAGGCTCAAACAAGTAAAAAAGAAAACTATCGACATAATCGTGGTGGTACGCGTAAGGAAGCTGCTCGTCTTTGTCCCGAACATCGACTCCACCCCCGCGAAACTCTCAACCAGCCCACCGCCTCTGCCGCGCTGTATCAAAACCAAAGTAATTAATACCGCGCAGGCAATCACATGAATTATGATTATAAAAGTCATCATTTCGTAACCTCGCTTGCCCTGGAAACTATGGCGCTGAAAGAATCCGCTTTCAAACTTGCCCCGCCGACCAAGGCGCCGTCCACATCCGATTTATTCATCAGCTCCGTGATATTCTCCGGCTTGACGCTTCCGCCGTACTGGATCCTGATGTTCCCGGCAACCTCCTGCCCATATTTTTTCTTGAGCAGCCCGCGGATGAAGGCGTGAACCTCCTGGGCCTGTTCGGGAGTGGCGGTCTTGCCTGTTCCTATCGCCCAAACCGGCTCATAAGCAACTACCATCTTCAATACTTCCTCTGCGCTTATTTCAGACAGCCCGTTGGCGACATGGTCCTCGATCACCTCGAATGCCTTGCCGGCCTCTCTCTCCTGCAGGTTTTCTCCTACGCACATGATCGGAAAAAGCCCGGCCTTGAGAGTAGCCTTGATCTTCTTGTTCACCGTCTCGTTAGTCTCCCCGAAATACTGCCTGCGCTCGGAATGCCCGATAATCACATACTGGCACCCCGCATCCTTGAGCATCGCCGGGGAAACCTCTCCGGTAAAAGCCCCCTCCTCCTGCCAATAGATATCCTGGGCCCCTACGGAAATATTGCTCTCCTTCAAGTCGTCGGCCAGGTAAGCCAACGCGGTAAAAGGCGGGCATACCACAATATCCGTATTCTCTATCTTATACAATTCTCTTTTCAAAGCGGCAACCAAAACCTGCCCCTCTTTAATTGTCTTGTACATCTTCCAGTTTCCCGCGATAATCGTTTTTCTCATCTTATTCCTTATCTGTAAGCGCCTTAATTCCCGGCAGTTCCTTGCCTTCCAGGAACTCCAGGCTCGCGCCTCCGCCGGTTGATATATGCGTCATCCTGTCTTCCAGTTTAAACTTAGCCACCGCCGCAGCGGTATCTCCTCCTCCGATAATCGAAATGCAGCCTGGCAGGGCGGCGATATAACCGGCCAATTCCCGAGTGCCGTTACTGAAGGCATCCATCTCGAATATACCCATCGGCCCGTTCCAAACGATTGTCTTCGCCGTCTTTAGCTTGTCCTCAAACAGCTTGACCGTCTTCGGCCCGATATCCACTGCAATCTTACCTTCAGGGACGTCTTCCCCGCAGACCTCGCTCTTTGCCGCAGTGTCTATATTGTCGACCACTACATTATCCACAGGAAGCAGGATCTCTTTGTTTAATTCCTTGGCTTTATCCAATATGGATTTAGCCAGGTCCAGTTTGTCCTTCTCCAGTTTGGAATTGCCGATTTGTTTTCCCTGCGCCTTGAGAAAAGTATAGGCCATGCCCCCGCCCACGATTATCGCTTCGCACTTAGGCAGGAGGTTTTCGATAACCCCTATCTTATCCGATACCTTTGCCCCTCCCAGGATCACCACGAAAGGCTTCTCGGGATTCTTAAGAGAATCACCCAGGTATTTTATCTCCTTCTCCAGGAGCAGCCCGGCGCATGACTTTAGATAATGCGTTACTCCTTCGGTAGAAGCGTGCGCCCGGTGGGCGGTACCGAAAGCGTCATTGACAAAAACATCCGCCAGAGAGGACAGCTGTTTGGCAAAATCCGCATCATTACCCTCCTCTTCGGAATGGTAACGCAGGTTCTCCAGCAAAACCACCTTCTCGTTCGATTTATCGATATCCGGCTTGATACCCTCCCCCACGCAATCGCCGAGGAAAAGGACATCCGTACCCAGAAGCTCCTTCAGGCGGATCGCCACCTGCTTAAGGCTGTATTTAGGCACGGCCTTTCCGTCCGGCCTGCCCAAATGGCTCATCAGCACAAGCTTCTTTGCGCCATGCTCAAGGATATACTTCAAGGTCGGGATAGTCGCCCTGATACGGGTATCATCCGTAATATTCAAACTGGCGTCCTGCGGGACATTGAAATCCGCGCGCACCAGCACCGTCTTACCGTTTAAATCGACATCCTTCAAGGTCAGTTTTGCCATTTTCTTGTTTCCTCCCGCTCTTATAACCCTTTATTTACGATATACTCACACAGGTCAACTACGCGGTTGGAATAACCCCATTCATTGTCATACCAGGAGAGCACTTTGACAAAATCATCCTGGATAACCTTGGTGCTTTTTGCATCGAGTATGGAGCTTAACTTGCAATGGTTGAAATCAACCGATACCACCGGGTCCTCGGTATACCCGAGAATACCCTTCATTGCCCCTTCGGAAGCCTCCTTGAAAGCGGCGTTCAACTCTTCTACGCTCGCCTTTTTGCCAAGAGTAACGGTCAGATCGACTACCGAGACATTCGGCGTGGGCACGCGTATGGCAAACCCGTCCAGCTTCCCTTTTAACTCCGGGATAACCAGGGATATTGCCTTGGCTGCCCCCGTAGAAGTAGGGATCATGGAAACCGCTGCGGCGCGGGCGCGGCGCAAATCCGAATGCGCCATATCCTGCACCTTCTGGTCATTGGTATAAGAATGTATCGTAGTCATCAGCCCTTTGACAATGCCCCATTTATCATTCATTACCTTCGAAATAGGAGCAAGGCAGTTGGTAGTGCAGGAAGCGTTGGAGATCACATTATGGTTCTTCGGGTCGTATTTCGACTCGTTCACGCCCATAACAATAGTTATATCCTCATCCTGGGCAGGGGCGGAAATGATAACTTTCTTGGCGCCGCCCTTGGTTATATGGTTCTCCGCGCCTTTTACCTGCTTGCCTTTTTTATTGATGCCGTCTTTCTTGATTGTGAACAAACCGGTCGATTCCACGACTATCTCAACGCCCAGGTCCTTCCAGGGGAGTTCGGCGGGGTCCCTCTTGCTCAAAACCTTGATATCCTTGCCGTTGACCGAGATCACATCCTCGCTCGTCGCCTTGACCTCTCCGTCGAAACGCCCGTGCACGGAATCGTATTTAAAAAGATAAGCGTTGCTCTTGGCGTCGGTCAAATCATTGATTGCCACCAGCTCGATATCCTTGGAATTCTTTTCCATAATCGCCCGGGCCACCAAGCGGCCTATCCTTCCAAAACCATTTATACCAACCTTAACAGCCATTTCTCTCCTCCTTACTTGATATTATTGATAAATTATCACGATATCTTACCTACTGCTTTGTAGGGGATTATTCTTTTACGGCTTTTAAATACTGCGCGGCTAATTCAGGCGAGGTTTGATCAAGGTAGAAACCAGTCCCCCATTCAAAACCTGCTACTTGCGTCAGCTTAGGCATGATTTCAAGATGCCAATGATAATATTCTACGTCAGAATCACCGTTAATAGGCGCAGAATGAATTATATAATTATATGACAAATTTTCAAATACTTTTTTTAATTTCGCCAGCGTTTCTCTCAATATCGCCGCCAGGTCGGAAAGCTGGCCGTCGTTCATATGGCAAAAATACCCGCTGTGCTGCCTGGGCATAATCATAATCTCGAACGGGAACCTTGAGACAAACGGGCAAAAAGAAATGAAGCTCTTGTTCTCCGTAATCAGCCTGACCTTATCCTGCAGCTCCTGGCGGATTATGTCGCAGTAAATACAGCGCTCCCGGTAGTTATAGTAATTCTGCGCTCCGTGTATCTCCTCCAGCGCATTCTTCGGGACCATGGGCAGCGCGATAAGCTGGGTATGCGGATGCTCCAGCGATGCTCCGGCGGCCGACCCGTAATTACGGAAGATCATAATGTATTTAAAACGGCTGTCCCTCTTCAGGTCTGCGGCGCGCACACAGCACATCCTCAGGTAACTTTCTATCTCATGCGGCAGGAGCTCGGGAATATCCTTATTATGGTAAGGGGTCTCGATGAGCACTTCATGTGCGCCCACGCCGTTTGACATGTCGTAGATGCCTATGCCCCTGCGGTCAAGATCACCTTCTATCTGCAATGCGGGAAACTTGTTCGCCACCACGCGCACCTGCCAGCCGGGGCTGTTCGGCGCAGTGGAAGGATCGCGGAAACAGCTTATCTCCGGAGGAGTCATAAACTCGTTGCCGTAACAAAACGGGCACAGCCCGCCTGCCGGCACATAACGCTCGTATTCGAAATCCTCCGGCTTGTTAGGATGGTCTGTATCCACAATCACCCATCTGCCCACAACCGGATCTCTCCTCAGCTCTGGCATCTTAAATCTCCACCTCTCTTAAAAACTTCGCTGTCTCCTCAGGAGGAAGCGGACAGATATAGAAACCCGTCCCCCATTCAAAACCCGCCACCCTTGTCAGGCGCGGCATAATCTCGATATGCCAATGGTAATCGTGGTCGATTGTCTTCCAGTAGCCGGTCTTCTGCCTGCGGAACGGTGCGGTATGGATAACGTAATTGTAATCCGGATCGTTCAACCCCACCTTCAGCTTAAGAAGCACGCTCTTGAGCACCCGGGCAAGATGCCTCCTCGAATCCGGGTCCATACAAGTATAATCGCAGCAGTGGTTCTTCGGCAAAATCCAGGTCTCGAAGGGAAATCTCGCCGCAAACGGCGCAACCGCCACAAAGCCGTCGAACTCGGCGATCACGCGCTCCTTCTGCTCAAGCTCCTGTTTGATCAAGTCGCAGAAAACACAACGCTCATGGTATTCATAATAACGCCTTGCCCCGGCGAGCTCCTCTTTTACCCGCTTGGGGTTGACGGGAGTGGCGATCAACTGCGAGCGGGAATGCCTTATCGCTCCCCCTCCGGAGCCTTTACCGTAATTCTTAAACACCAGCACATATTTAAGCCTGAGATCCTTTTCCAGGTCGGTTATCCTGTCGGAGTAACAATTGAGCACCCTGGTAATCTGCTCCTCGCTCAAATCCGCCATATTGGCGATATGCTGGTTGGTCTCGATCACTACCTCATGGGCTCCGAGGCCGTTCATCACGTCATAGATGCCGTTTCCGCGGCGGTCAAGGTCACCCTCTATCTTTAAAAAAGGAAATTTGCTCGGGACTACCCGCAAATCCCATCCCGGCTGATTGCGGGCGGGGTTACGCGGGCGAATGGCATAAATCTCAGGGGGCGTATTGGATTCTCTCCCTTCGCAAAAAGGGCACTCCCCCTGTTCGTCGTGCTCCTTATGGCCGGAAAACTGGTCGGGCCTGCGCGCGCGCTCAGTGGCAATAATTACCCATCTACCTATAATCGGATCTTTCCTTAACTCTGGCATAGATTTTAATTATAACAGAACTGCCCTAACTTGCAACTATTTTGTGTCATTGCGGGAATGACGAATATGAGAACTCCCCAAGACCTCACCGGCCTTAAGCCTGTGGCCTACGACAAAAGAATGCGCGCACATACGCCTGCCCGCTTCAATCTGCAGTTCCCGTATGCTCAAAAAACCTCTTCCGCAGGCAACCACTATCTCATGCTTATCCGCCCTGACAATCTCTCCCGGGACAGGCTTATGGCCGGGGAACGCCGCTATTGTCTCCGTATTAAAAATTTTAAGCATCTTGCCGCGGTAAACGGTAAAGGCCCCCGGCCACGGCAGTACGCCCCTGACCTGGTTATGGATATCCGGAGCATGCGCGCTCCAGTCGATCAACCCGTCCTCTTTCTTGAGCTTAGGGGCAATAATCACCTTCTCTTCATCCTGCTCGATAAGCCTGTAGTCCCTTTCCTCTATCGCCTTGAGCGCATCCATAAGCAGCTCCGCCCCTAAAAGGCGCAGCTTCTCCTCCAGGCTTACCGCCGTATCCTGCTTATCTATGCCGATCTCCTTCTGCATGATTACCGGCCCGGAATCCATCTTCAGGCTCACATACATGATGCTTACCCCTGTCTTCTTATCCGCATTGATGATCGCCCAATTTATCGGGGCGGCCCCGCGGTAACGCGGCAGCAGCGAAGCATGTATATTAAGCGGCATGATTTTAGGTATATCCAGCACCTCCTGGGAAAGGATTTGGCCGTAAGCCACGATAACAAAAATATCCGCCTTAAAGCCCCTGAGGAATTCCACGCTCTCCTTACTTTTGATATCCCCCGGCTGAAAAATCTCAAGGCCCGCTTTCTCCGCGGTAGTCTTTACGTCCGTGCCGGATAAATGCATATGCCTGCCTTTTTTCTTATCCGGCTGGGTAACCACGCAGGATACCTCATGGCCGCTTTTGATCAAGGCCTTAAGGGAAGGAACTGCAAAATGTGCGCTTCCAAAAAATATTATCTTCATATCACCGGATCCACATCCACTGTCACGATTACGCCCGAAAAACTGCCGTCCTTCAGATACGGCCTTAAAAAACGCGCCGCCTTCTCCGCCCGCGAGGCGCGCATCAGTATCTGGTAATAAAAGTTCCCCCTTAACTTGGCCGGCTGAGACGGATTGAGCGAAAGCAATTTTACGCTCGCGCTTTTAATGCTGCCCAGCTTCTCGAAAAGGCCCGCCGAGGCATCTTTTACCTTGCTCAGGCTTGCCGACCTGAGCTTAAGCAATATCATATGCTTATACGGGGGAAAATTCAACTGTTTACGCTGACGCAGCTCCTCCTGCAGGAATAACCCCTGGTCATTCTTTACCAGCGCCCTAAAACAATAATGCCCGGCGTTGGCGCTCTGTATGACCATCCTAGCGCTCCGGCCCGCCAGTTCGGTGAGCAGGGAAAATGCCTTCTCTGCCGCGCGGAAATCAACCCGGTTCAGGGAATTATCTATAGAGATTACCCCCGTCAGGTCAAACTTCAAATTACGGTGTTTGAGCACCACGCTGGTAGAAACAAAAATATCCGCGCTGCCAAGTTCGGCATCCCCTTCCCCTATTATCCCTATGCGCGCCTGAGGGAACATCCTGGCAAGCTCGCTTTCCAGTTTTTCCGTGCCGAGTCCGGAATATTTAATATATCCGGAGTTGCAGCTCGGGCAGATCTTCGGCACATCCATCTTGAAATTGCAATGGTGGCACCTTAACTTGTCTTCGTCGAAATGAAAAACCAGGTTTATACTGCATCGCGGGCATTTTAAAGGCGCCCCGCAATTATGACAGAACGCGCTCGTGGCAAACCCCTTGCGCTCGATAAATACCAGCACCTTCCCTTTATCCGAAAGGACCTTAAAGATTGCATCCGACAGGAACTTCGAAATCACGGGCTTGGATTTCCTGTCCGCGTAAGCCAGCCTCCTGTTGTCGATAACCTGCACCGCAGGATAAAGGCTTTGCGAAGGCAAGTCCTCGACTTGAAGCTTGCCCTCGCGGAAGAGAAAAAAACTTTCCAAAGAGGGGACTGTCCCGCCTAAAACAAGTTTTGCCCCGCATATCCTGCTGCGCATCAAAGCCGCCTGCCTGGCGTGGTAATGGGGCGCCTGCTCCTGTTTATAAACCTGGTCCTGTTCACGGTCGATTATTACAAGGCCCAGGTTATTTACCGGGGCAAAGATGCCGGAACGGGTGCCCACGACAACGCAACTGGACAAGCCCCTGATCGACTGCCAGATCTCAAGCTCCCCCGGCTGTTTGCGGAAGACCGAAAACACCTCCGCCCCCGAATCCCTGGCAATCCTCCCCCTGGCCTCTTCGGCCTCGCGTATATCGCTGAACAGGATTATCGCCGAACGCCCGGAGGCCAAAGCTTCCTTTATATACTTCAAATAAACAGGCATCCTGTCCTGGCCCCGGACAAAAACCGGCATCCCCCCCGCCACTGCCGGATCATTCGTTTTTGTCATTGCGAGGCTGCCGCCGGAAGCCGAAGCGACCGGGGACAAAACCTCCTTCCCTTTCCTCAGCCCCTCAGGAAGCGCGGTCTCGATCGCCTCACCCAAAGAACAGCAGTAATACTCCGCAAGGCCGGAACACAAAGACATCATCCCATCATCGATGGCGGGGATAATGTCGATCAAAGAAGAAATCTCTTTTATATTTTTAATCTTCGTCCTGGCGGTAAGGCCGGTGACATAAGCGACCTCTTTCTTGTTGCGGAAATTCACCCATACCCTGGCGCCGATACGCATCTTGCCCTCCAGGCCGGCCGGCACAAGATAATCGAACGGCCCGTCTACAGGCAGGCCTAGGACAACCTTAGCGTATAGCATCGCATATCTCCCGGCAGGCAAAGGGCCTGGATATTTTCAAGACATTACCTCTCAATCTTTCAAGCTCTGCGGGGTTGTCCCTGAGCCTGGAAACAAAATCCTTTACCTTCCTGACATTATCGCATGAATAGCCGACGCCGCATGAAGAGAGCACCTTTACGTTTTCCTGCTCCTGCCCGGGTATGGCGGATATAAAAACAGGAAACAACCCCATGGCAAGAAGCTCGGCAATGCTCGATCCTCCTGGCTTGGTAATTATAATATCGCTTGCGCCCATAAGCTCCTCTATGTTGCCGACAAAACCGAACGCCTTTATATTCACCGGCTTTTTCTTCGACATTCTTTCCAGCAGCCTGTTATTCCTTGCGCAGACAACCAGAACCTGCGCTGCCTCGCTGACAGCTTCAGCAATCTCCCCAAGCGGGCCGAAACCGAAAGAACCGGTCATAAGCAAAACCGTAAATTTACCCTGTTCTATACCAAGCTTCGAACACAGGCTGCCCCGGTCTGCTTTTTTCAGAAAAGGCGCGCCGCAGGGGATACCGGAAACCATCGCCTGTTTATCCGCAACCCCCATCTCCTTAAGCTTCTCCCTTGTCGCCTCTGAGGCAACTGCGTAAATATCGATCCCCGGGGAAACCCAAAAAGGATGCACGCCGAAATCGGTAATCACCGTAATCAGCCTGGAAGATATCCTGCCTTTAGACTTCAATCCCGCGGCGATCTCGGAGTTCAAAAAATGTGTGGAGATGATAAAATCGAATCTTTCCCTGCGCAGGTAAGCGGCAAACCGCATGCACCCTAAATAATTCGCCATCCTGGCCAATGCGCGGACAGGCCTGCGGAAAATGCTCGGACCGGTAAGCCAAAAAAAGAACCCCCACAGCCAGGGGGCATGATTGATTAAAAAAGGATAGCCCGCGCTGTAGGAAAAACGGAAAAGCTTGCCGGTAAAAGGCAGGATGTCGGACAATACGGCATCGACCTCCCCGCGGCTCTCTTTCAAATACGCGTATATAGCCTCGGCTACCCTGCGGTGCCCGGCTCCCGCCGAAGCATACGTAACCAGCACCCTCATATTTATGTAGACAGTTTATGTAACTACCTGTTCCTTATTGGTTTACACAAGAATTCCGCCGCGGACAAAAGATCCTTGAATACGAAATCCGGCTCCGCCTCCCAACGTTGCCGGTTTTTCAGTTTTTCCTTGCCGGTGAGGACGAGAATGGATTTACACCCTGCCGCTTTTGCGGTAAGCACATCGCGGATAGTATCCCCCACAAAAAACGCCTTCTCAAGATCTAACCCGTACTCTCTGGCAGCCTTCTTGAGCAAGCCGGGCTTGGGCTTACGGCAGGCGCATCCGGCATCCTTACGGTGGGTACAGTAATAAGCCCGCGTAATCCTGCCGCCCTCCTTTTCGAGGGCTTCGGTCATACGCAAAGTAATCTTATCCAGGGTGCTCTGCGCGTAAATACCCCTGCCTACCCCGGCCTGGTTAGAAGCGATAAAGATCCTGTAACCTTTCCCGGTCAACAGGGCAACGGCCTTTTTCGCCCGGGGGAGAAACTTAAACTTTTTAAGGGAGGTAACATACATCCTGTCCCCGGGATACTTATTTATCACCCCATCCCTGTCCAGAAAAACAGCCTTCATTTATTTTTATTCTTCGCTTCCCAGTATTTGGCGTACGTCATCAACTGGTAGGCGCTGGAGGCAAGCGCCATCATAAAACCGATATAACCGTCTTTCCTGCCCTTCTTGACGAAATAAAACTTGATAAACCTGGTCACTGCCTTGAACATGCACCTTCCGAAGCTCATCTTCCTCTGGTCGCGCAGCCATTTTTTCGCTTCAAAATCCGTCTGGTGGTTTAATTTTGAGAAAAGATTCTGGAAATCCCTGTAGGCATAATGGATTATATCCGACTTTAGAGTATAACTCTGCCCGTTCAAGAACGCCCGGGGGTGATACTCCGCCTCTTCTTCATAGTGGAATTCCTTCCTGGCATACATCTTCAATTTGGCATTCGGATACCATCCCCCGTATTTTATCCAGTAATCCCCGATAAAATTCCTGTGCGGGATATTATACCCGGCGAACTTCGGACCCTCCTTGAACAAATTTATAATCTCATCCCTCAACTCCGGGGTCACCCGTTCATCCGAATCAAGGCTCAATATATAATCGCACTTTGCCAGGGAATAAGCGAAATTCCTGTGCGCGCCCTCCCTGTCCCATTTTCTGGTATGCACCTTATCTGTATATTTCCTGACGATATCCAGCGTCCCGTCGGAGCTCATATCATCCACCACCACTATCTCCGACACCCAGCCATGGACGCTCTTCAGGCAGTCCTCTATTATCTTCGAGCTGTTCTTGGTCAACACTACTACCGTTAAGTTTATCTTATCCATGCAAGCCCCTTTCCTATGATTCCAAAACGTCCTTCACCTGTGAAGCCACATACTCCCTCTCATCCCGCTTTAACTCCGGAAAAACGGGGATACTGAACACATGTCTTGCCGCCGCCTCCGCCTCGGGAAAATCCCCCGCCTTATACCCCAGGCACTTGAAACACTCCTGCAAATGCAAAGGAACAGGATAAAACACGCGCGCGTCGATACCTCTCTCATGCAGGCGCTCGACGATTTTCCTTCCCGAACCCTTTCCCCTTAAAGTGTACTGGTGGTAAATATGCGTACTATAGGCGGCCCTGAAAGGAATCTGCACCGCGCAGGAAGAAAAATACCGGTCATAGTAACAGGCAACCTCCCCCCGCCCCTTATTCCAGTCATCGAGATATTTAAGCTTTACATCAAGCACAACCGCTTGTATGGCATCCAGACGGTTGTTACGCCCCAGGAGGGAATGGTAATACTTATCCTTGTTCCCCTGGTTGCGCAAGATAAAAAGTCTTTCCGCAACTGCTTTATTGTTAGTAAGCACCATACCGGCATCCCCGAATGCCCCGATATTCTTCCCCGGATAAAAACTTACCGCCCCGCAGTCCCCTATGGTTCCGGCCTTCCTGCCCATATACTCGGCGCCGAAAGCCTGGGCCGCATCTTCTATTACCTTAATACCGTACTTGCGCGCCAGAGACAGCACCTGGCCCATATCCGCGCATTGTCCGTAAAGATGCACGGGTATGACCGCCTTGATATTCTTTCTCCTGGAAAGAATATCCTTAAGGCTCTGCAAGGAAATATTATAAGTATCCTTGTCTATATCCGCAAATACCGGCGTTGCGCCGACAGCCGCCACCGCCCCTGCCGTAGCAAAATAAGTAAACGCAGGGCAAACCACCTCGTCCCCGTGTTTTATGCCGAGCGCAAGCAAGGCAAGAGAAATAGCATCCGTGCCATTGGAGACACCGACGGCATACCTGGCCCCGGAATACTCCTTAACATTCCGCTCAAACTCAGATACCCCTGCGCCCAGTATAAAACTAGTATTATCGACAGCCTTTTTTATAGCCGCGTCTATCTGCCGGCGTATAGGCTTGATCTGCCTCTTCAAATCCAATGCCGCTACTCTCATCCTCTCTGTAGACAGTTTACGCAACTGCCTGCCCTCCTTAAGATTACAAAAGAAATATTACCTAAGTATCCTCTCCGCCGCCGCAAATACTTCGTCAGCGCCAATAGCCTTAAGACATTCCTTGTCCCTGTCGCAAGCCGGCAGCCTGAATCTATTATAACACGGGCGGCAAGGCATATCATGTTTTACCACCTCATGGTTCGGGTCCCCCGAAGGATACGGCCCATACACAATCTCGCTCACCGGGCCAAAAACCGAAACTGTCTTTACGCCAAGCGCCACAGCCATATGCAACGGGCCTCCATCATTGCTTATAAACAAAGAACATCTTTTGATTATACCCGGCAGAACCTCCAGCTTTACCCTTCCCGTAAAATCCACCGGTTTACTACGCATTGTATGCAATATAACCTCGGCGATCTTACGCTCCTGCTCATCACCGAGGATAACAACCTTCGCTTTCAGCTTCTCCATCAATCTGCCGGCCACCTCAGCAAACTTCACCGCGGGCCAATGTTTATATGCAGCATCCTTGCCCCAGCTCCCTCCTGCCCCCGGGGCGATCCCGATCAATAAATCACCCGGATTGATACCCGCCGCGCGAAGCATCGCCCCAGCCTTCGACTCAACCTCGGCAGAGACATCCAGCCTAAACCCTCCCGCGCAAGGCGGAATCTCTAAAAACTTAAGCAGTTCCTTAGCGCATTCCACCGCATGTTTGCCGGAATATCCGTCTACATCTATCTTATCGGTAAGGAATCTTCCCCTGCCCTTATAATTAAATCCGACGCGCCTGCCTATTCCGGCAAATTTGGCAAATAGACTATAACGATACTCCAGGGAAAAATCAAGGCAAATATCGAAACGCTCTTTCTTTATCTCCCAGACCAGTTTAATCGCCGCTTGCATACCTTTAAAAAAAGACTCCCGGAAGAGTTTTTTAATGTCTCCGCGCGCAAGCCCAAACACCCGGTCAATACTCCGATTCCCTTCCAAAAGCGGACTAACCCGGGTATTACACCAGTAACCGATAAAGCTCTCCGGCCAGGCTTCCTTGATTGATCGGATAACCGGCATAGTAAAAAGAACATCGCCGATACCGAAAGGGCTAATGATTAATACCCTTTTCATCAGTTAGACTCTCCCCAAACACCAAAAAGTTTTGTAGACAGTTTACATAACCTCATCTCATAACTGGGCTTATGAAACAAATACGAACCCACCTCAAAATTAAATATTTCTTTTGCAACATATTGTAGCGCATGCAATTACATAAACTGTCTACTCTTGCATCCTCTTAAAATCATCGTCGAATCTTTCTATATCATCCTCTTCAAGATAACCCCCGGTCTGCACCTCAACGATCTTAAGCGGCGCAGACGCAGGATTCTCCAGGCGGTGTTTTCTGCCCTTGGGAATATAGACACTCTCGTTACTGCGTACCGTGTAACTTTTTCCCGAACCGGTTACCTTGGCCGTGCCTGAAATAACCACCCAATGCTCGGCACGCAGTTTATGCCTCTGCAGGCTGATCCTTTTTTTAGGGGCCAGCTCTATAAGCTTTATCTTAAACCCTGGCCCTTTCTGCAAAACAGTGAACGAGCCCCACGGCCTGCGCTCAGTCAAATGCACCTGGTGCTCCTTGCGCCGCAAAGTCTTAAGTTTGTCCACCAGATGTTTAACATCCTGCGTGCGGTTTCTGTCGCAGACCAAAAGAGCATCGGGCGTATCCGCGATTATCAGATCATTTACGCCTATGGTAGACACCAGCCTGTTTCCCCGGGAAAAAACACACACCCCCCGGCTGTTCAGGTTCAAAGTGTCCTCTCCTGAGATATTCCCCTCTCTATCTTTAGGGGACACTTCCGCCAAAGCATCCCAGCTTCCCAAATCCGTCCAATAAAAAAAGGCGGGGATAAGCGCAACCTTTTTCGAATGCTCCATTATCCCGTAGTCAACGGAAATCGGCTTTATCCCGGGCCAGATGCGGGGAATATCCCTAACCGACTCAACAATGCGCAGCTTAGAATACAGCCCCGGCAGGTATTTCTTCACCTCATCCATAAATACCGATGCCTTCCAGATAAATATCCCGCTGTTCCAGAAGAAACGCTTGTCTTTAAAATACCTGCGCGCGCGGGCAAGATCCGGCTTTTCCAAAAACTCCCTGGCTTCTATATAACCGCTCTTCTTCTCTCCTGACCTTATATATCCATATCCGGTAGAAGGAGCAGACGGCCTTATGCCCACAGTCACCAAGAAATCCTGCCTTGCGCAAGCAATAGCCTTCTTAAGCGTGCTCCTGAAATTCACATCATTCTTTATATAATGGTCTGCCGGCAGGACTACAAGCACAGCGTCTTTGTCTCTGCGCCCGATCAACCTCGCGCAAAGGCCGATCGCAGGCGCGGTATTCTTGCCCTGCGGCTCAAGGATTATATTCTTCTCCGGGATCCCGAAACCTCCCAACTGCGCCCTGACCTCATAAAAATAGACACTATTCGTAACTACGTAAACATTCTCCGGCTCAATCAAGCCCTTTAACCTGCGCGCAGTCGCCTGGAGCAGGCTTTCTTCGCCGACGATACTCATGAACTGCTTCGGCTCAAGCTCCCTCGAGAAAGGCCAGAACCTGCTCCCCACGCCTCCTGCCAATATCACCGCATACGTCATAATCTTTGTAGACAGTTTATGTAACTGCCTGTAATAAATATAGTTACAAAAGAAATACTCTTTATTGCTTTATGCATATTTCTTACATAATCCTATCAAAATAAAGAACTTACATAAACTGTCTACAATAGAGAAGGACTTCCTCGACGCTTATATCTTCCAAACGCGGCTTTTCTATAACCATATGCCCGCTTCCCACCGGCCCCCACCTCCTGGCGGTCTTTCCCGGCAGGTCATTCCTGAACAGCGCCACCACCGGCACTCCCGCCGCTGCAGCAAGGTGCATCGGCCCGCTGTCGCCTGTAACAAGCAGCCTGCACTGTTTAAGCACACAGGCAAGTTCAACCAGGCTCGTTTTATTAACTAAATCCAACGCCTCCAGATTATCATTATTCCTCTCTATCCCCCGGCCATCCTGCGTCTTGCCCACAAACACAACCTTGACCCCCAGCTCGCGGGAAATCCTCCCCGCCAACTCCATAAACCTCTCCAGGGGCCACTGCTTCACAGGATCACTGGTAAAAGGATGTATGGCGATCGCCCCTTTTGCCATTGCAAACCCCTTTGTTTCCATAGTTGCAATACTGCCGCAGGCAGATGAACCGATCTTGGCCCGCTCAGGCAAAAGCAACCCCGCCAACTCCAAATTATACTCCACTTCATGCTTCAGCCCCAGGTGTTTCTCATCCTTGATTTTATGCGTAAGCAAAAATCCCCACTTCCTGTCATAACCGGCGCGCACCGGGATCCCGGCCCAAAAAGCCGCCCAGTGCGCCTCCTTGGCAGGGTTTAACACAAGGCAGGCATCGAATCTTCTCTTGCGCATCCCCTTGAGAAAACCCTTATCCCAAGCCACAATCTCATCTGCGCATGCAAAGCTCTCAGCCAATTCTTTAACCGGAGAAGCTACCGCTAAAGTAACTTTTGCTTTATCGCAAATCTTTCTCACCGACTCTATCGCCGGGATATTCAACAGGAATTCACCAAAACGATCCGTACGCACAATCAAAATCCTCTTGAATTCCTCCGGCTTAAGGCTGCGCCTCATCTTCTCTCCCCGCTGCCTGCCCCAGGCTTGAGCCTGGCAATAAACATAGCAATCCCTGCGAAAAACCAGAACATCACCGCTACCCGGGAATAATACAGGCTCGACTCCGTAAGTCCGTTAACTAAAAAAGCGATAAAACAACCGATGAGCGATAAAGCGACAATCCCCGCATACTCCTGCCTCATCTTTCTATAACAGCGCGCCAGGGAGGCAAACAACGCCCACAGCAACCAGACAAAAGCCCCCAGTCCAATAAGCCCTGTCTCCCCGGCCATCTGGAAGAAATTACTCTGCGCGTACGCCGCCTCCTCCGTATGCGCATAATCCTCCCACTCCTGCAGTTTATATCTTCCGTAATTCTTTGAATAGGTATTCACCCCCACCCCGATAAGAGGATGCCTGCCGATCATATTAAAGGTGTTCATATACATGCTTATCCTATCCTGGTTCAGAAGAAAAACCATGGGGTTATACCCCGACATCTTCTCCCACTTCTTTATGTTCTTGGGCATAACCAACGGGAACAACAAAAGGGCCGCAAGTAAAACGGCGATCACCGCCTTATGCCTGCGCGCAGCCCCTAAGAAAAGCACTCCGAAAAATAGGCCCAGCCCGCTCCCCCGTGAAAAAGTTATATAAACCCCCGCGGCGGCGGCCAGGGAAACTACCCACCAAAAAACCAGTTTCTTCCCCTTGTAATAATACAGACTAAGCCCGATAACCAACGGGGCAATCAGGCTGAGATATATCCCCATCACGTTCGGGTTGGGGAACGGCCCGGTGGGCCTGGGCAGATTTATCAGGCATGACTGCACCGCCTCTCCTCTTACAAAATCCCATCCGAATTTTAACTGCCAAAACCCGTCTATTGTAGTAAGCAAAGCGCCGCAGGCCATGGAAAAGATTATTCTCTTCAGATGACCGAGCCCCTGGATCTCCTCCGCGCAGATCATAAAAATCAACCCGTATTTCAACAATTTTACCACTCCGTGCAAACTGTTATCCAGGCAAATGGAATTCTTCATCGAAATAATCGACACGGCCAGAAAAAGCAAAAAAGGAAGCGTCAGGGCGGTATTCACGAACGGCCTCTTGCGTAAAAATATCTTCTTCAGGAAATAAAAAGCGGCGATAACCCCAAGGCAGGTATTGGACAACCCGGTGGATATCGCCACCGTAAACGGCAAAAGGACTATCGACCAATAAAGAACAGAATCGAATACTTTTATCATATTTCCCCTCTCTATTTAAACCTGAATTTTACTATGCGCAAAGCCGCCCACAACCCGTCTTTAACCCGGATCTTCTTGCCGTCATGGTAGGTGCGCGGATTATAGGATATAGGGACTTCCGCTATGCGCATCCGCTTCTTGATTGCCTTGGCGAGTATCTCCACTTCTATATCAAAACTCCCCGAGCCCAGCGAAAGGGCAAGAATATCGGACCTGCGCGTGAGCTTATAACACGTAAAACAATCGTTCAATCTTACCCCGAATAAAACATTGAGCAACCCGGTCAAAAACCTGTTTCCCGCCCGGGGGATAACCATCCCGTGGTAACCTTTTGTAAAACGCGCCCCGAGCACCATATCCCCGGCACCGTTCTTCATCGCCTCCATAAGCTTAAGATAGTCCATCGGATCATATTCGAAGTCGGCGTCCTGCACAATCACGTAATCCCCCAAAGCCTGCATCAGCCCGGTAAGCACCGCAGCGCCCTTGCCGCGGTTGGAACCGTGATAGATAATCTTCAGGTTATCAAGGCACATCTCCCTGAGCACCTTATCCGTCCCATCCGTAGAGCCGTCATCGATAACAATAATCTCCTTTTCCAGGGGCACGGCATTTACCTTCTCGATCACCTGCCTTATTGCCCTTACTTCATTATAAACCGGTATAATTATAGAAAGTGCCATCTCTTTCTCCTATTTATCATTGCGAGCCCGGAAGGAACAAAACAATCTTCCCAACCCTTTCCTCGCCGCCCACCAATACCACCTGAAATAATTCGGCGTCAGGTTCAGCATTTTAAAAGTAGATTTCCCCCTCTCCCTCTCCTTCCAAACCGTGGGTATCTCCGTAACCTTAAAACCTTTAAAATACGCCTTAAGCGCAATCTCCATGGATACCTCAAAACCCGTAGATTCGATATTTACGCTATCCATAATCTCCCTGCGGTACATCTTAAAGGCATTGGCAACATCATGCGTGGGGATACCCGTAAACATAGCCATAGTCCTGCCCACAAAATATGAAAAGAATCCTTTCACTCTGGATCCTCCTAGACGCGCACCCCCTTTTATGTAACGCGACCCGCAAACAACATCAAACCCCTCTTCAACAATCTTCTTGAACATCAACGGCACACTGTCCAAATCATCGCACAAATCCCCCATAACCGGCACGGCCACTTCGGTGCGCGCGCTGAGCAGGCCGGTTTTTATCGCATTGGCAAACCCGGACTTTAACCTGTTTTCTATCATAATCAGGTTGCCATATCTTTTGGTAAGCCCGGAGACGATTTCCGCTGTCCTATCCGAGGAATGATCGTTTACCACAATCAAATCAAAAAGAAACTTAATCTTCTCCTCGACCTGCTCGATTACCTGAGAGATATTCTCTTCTTCATTATGCGCGGGAATTACTATAGAAAGCTTCACTTTACCACCCTGTAAATACGTATCGTGTTGTTTGAAAAAACCGGCTTGAACTTATCAGGATGGACAAGCGCCCACTGGTCCTCCAGAGGATAAACTACCCCTTGCTCGCTTAACCCCGAATAGACAAAGAGCATACCGATATCCGAATTACGCAGGTTCTTCATCCATGTATCGTAATCCGCCCTGCCGCGGTAATTATTCTCCGATTCAAAATCAGTTATCCAAATTCCGTCTTTATACCCCCAAGTATAATTAGATTTGGGGAAATACTGCAGCATTGCCGGCTCAACACCGTTTACCGATATATACAAAACATTGTTCTTAAACCCCTCGCCGTACAGAGGAAACGGTGTCGGCCTACCAGTGTAGGCAATATTCTCACCCTTAGTATTCTCATTCACCCACTTCCAGGCCTCGGCAGCATCCGGCCAAAAACCGGAATAACGCGTCATGTTCACATAGCTTGAGTATTCGTTCTTGACAAAGACATTCTGCGCAAACACCAAGAACAACACCGTTACGGCAAACAGTACAATTACCTTGAGGCGCGTAATCCTTTTAAAGAAACCGGCCGCAAGCGGAAGCGTAAAATAAACTGCCAAAACAACAAAAAGCGCAAGGACTAACTCGCGCCTCTTGGCAATCTCTGCCAAAGAAGCTAAAGCGCATATGCAGGATACGGCCAACACAAACCAGCGTATCTTCGGAAACCTTTCAAGTACATAAAAAGCAATAATTAAACTCACCGCAAAGAGACAATAAACATACCTCACATTAGCCATGGGGTATACAAACCGGAATACCAAATAGATCAAAACAGGCAAAATAAACAAATATCTCTTAAAATAATCAACTGCCCCCTTTTTCCCTATCTTCCAAAATGACAACACAGGGCTCAGTAAAACAACCGGGAAAACAAACAAAACAGTCTGCACCCCTAACCCCTCAGAAAAAAGCAGTTTTCTCAAACCGAAATCACCGGGAAATATGCCGGTCTTATATACCGAGCTATCAATCACCCCTTTAAAAACAGTAAAACCAAATACCTCAAAGTTCAAAGGATACAAGGGATTCCCGGTAGTTATAAAATTATGAATATACGCATACCCGCCAAACACAAACAATGCGCCGGCACAAATTGCCAGAGCCGGCCAAATCCTCTGCCGCAGGCTCAAGAAACAAACCAACCCCATTCCCAACAATAACAACAGCACAAGAGGAATAACGGTTGTCTTGGTTCCAAACAACAGTCCGCAGGACAATGCCGCAAGAAACAAGGATTTCAAAGACAGGCTTTTCCTGGCCTCAAAAAGGAAATTGAGAGTAAACATAAACAGAGCCGCATCCATAATATCGATATAGGCGATCTTAAGCTGTTTGAAATAATTCGGGATGAGGCAGAAAAGACATGCAGCAATAAATGCATAACGCGGGGAAAGATCAAGCTTCCTGGCAAGGGAATAAACCGCAAGGAAAGCAAAAACAAAAAACGGGTATTGGCCTACGTTGGCAAGAAAAACATTCTTCAAAGGAAAGATAAACCAAAAATAAAACAAACTTCCATTAAGAGGGTAATAAGATACGCTCGGGTCGCCGAAGATACTTATCGGGCACACAAGTTTACCGCTCTTAAGCCATTCCACCGGGAAGGTAAAATGATAGTTCAAGTTATCCCAGCCCAGAGTAGCGTTAAAAAGAACGATAAAGAATTTAACCAGGAAGAAGCCTATAAGCAGAGAGATAAGGAAACGCTCAAACCTTGAGAACACCGACAGCTTATCAAAGAAGCTCGCCTCCTGCCTTGTCTTCATCCCGGCCGGAGCAAAATGCCAAAGCAACAAACAGGCAGCGCTCAAAAACAGACAAATACTTACTATATTTGCCGCTTGCAGGCGCCCGAATAAACCAAGGGCCTGCAAAATCAGTATGACTTGAGCATAAAAGATTAAGAATACCGAAATCAAATAATCGGAAGCTGACCGGTAATAAAAGAATAACCTGGTAAGAATCAAAGAATTCAATATCACCAGGGCGTTGACGAAAAACAAAAGAAACATAATCTCCCCTGATTATTTCTTCCTGCAGATAAAGACAAATTCTCTTGCCAGGTTCACCGGACAAAAGGTTTTTACCAATTTCCGCCTGAAGTACTTCCCTAAAGATTTTACTTTAAAACTACCCTCCTGGAACAACTCCGGCCAAAGATTAGAACCATAAACCTTAACAATCTTAAACCCATTTTTCTCAAGCAAAGCCGACCATTCCTCTCTGGTAGCAGTTCGTTCGATAATCTGAAAATCATCCACAGGCTTTGCCCCATATTTTACCACATGCAACAAGAAATCCACGCTCACGGAATTGGGCAGGACTATACAAAACATTGCACCCTCTTTGCCCACCCTGCATAGCTCCCGCATCCCCTTCTCCGGGTCCAGATAATGCTCAAGGCTGCCCAAACAGGTAATATAATCGAATTCTTCATCCTTAAAAGGCACAAACTGCCCGTCCGCGTTAACCAAACCGGCTGAATCCACATTATTCCTGGACCTGATTAATGCCTTATCCGAGATATCCAGCCCATACACCCGCGCGCCCTTAATCCTCCTGGCAAATTCCTTCAAGAAAATCCCTTCTCCGCATGACACATCCAGCAGGCTGCCACCCTTTTGCGGATTCAACAATTTAATCAGCCAACGGTAATACGCGGAATTCGTCCTGATACCGCTTGTTTCATAAATACGGTTATAGTCTTCTTTTATATTACCAGTTGTCAGTTCTTTAGTCATTTTTTCCTACACTCCCAGGGATCAGGCAATTTCTCCTGAGGCACTAGATTAGGGTTCTTGATAATAAATTTCTCT
Organism: Candidatus Omnitrophica bacterium UBA6249; assembly: GCA_002441305.1. Taxonomy (GTDB): domain Bacteria; phylum Omnitrophota; class Gorgyraeia; order Gygaellales; family Profunditerraquicolaceae; genus UBA6249. Next base: position 100,649 of record DJVT01000009.1, on the reverse strand, counting down.
CCGTATTTACATATCCTGATTACATCCTGCGCCCAAATAAGCATAGCGTAGATAAAACCATGCAATCCGTCTTTATAACCTTTCTTCTTAAAATAACATTTCCAGAAATTTTTCAAAGGCCTTGTCAATAATAGCCACTTGAATCTTCCCGGGCTTAAAACGCCGTAACGATTGGAGTACCCCTGCAAATCAAATTCACTGATGTAATTAAACTTTTCCATTATCCAATGTATATTTGGATTAGGATAATGTAAAACTTCTCCTCTAAGGCGACCGACTTTCCCATTTACAACCGGATTTTCATGATAAGAATCACCTTTAAATTCTACACACCCCTTACGGAACATCTTTAATGAATACCCGCTCCACCCCCCATGCCTTAATGGCCTATTCATAAAATAATTAACCCTGAGAAATTCAAATGCGGAAAATTCACATTTTTGATTATTTAGAACAAATAATATTTCTTTTTTTAGCTCTTCTGAAATAAGCTCATCAGGATCGATTAAAAGAACCCAATCACTTATACATTGTTTAATGGCAATATTATGCCGGGCATTCGCATTGCCTGACAAGTGTGCCTGAAAATAAGTTCTGTTATATTCACGGCAAACTTCAGCAGTATCATCTGTACTAAAAGAATCCGTTACAAGAATTTCATCAGCCCAAACATGCTTTTCAAGAAAGGCATGTAAAGCGTTTGCTTCATTTTTAGTCCCGACTATTAAACAGATCTTATTAGGCATCTATAGCCCTTTTTATCGTTTCAGCAATTTGTCCTGCAGTCAAACCACAAGAACTGCGTAATTCTGGCTGGCTGCCAATCTTATCAAAACCTTCGGGTAAGGCAAATTTCAGAAGCTTGCTATTCAATCTATTTCGGGACATAATTTCCCCGACAACGCTGGCTAACCCTCCATAAGAAGAATGTTCTTCAACCGTAGCGATATAGGGGAATTTACGAATAACTTCTACCGCTAAGTTTTCATTTACAGGCTTAAAAACCGGTAGACCAAAAACCGCAAGAGAGATATCCCCTTCTATCAATCTTGAAGCTTCCATACATTCCGATAGAATGCTTCCTATCCCAATCAAACAAACATCTTTACCGCTTTTGTATTCTATGAGCTCTCCAATGCCAAAAGAGTATTTTTTATCGCTTAAACGCCGTTCGCCGTTCTTCGCTAAGCGGATATAGGCCGGCCCGGGAGTTTGTAACGCTAAATCTGCTATCTTTTCGGCCTCATAAGGATCTCCGGGAGTAAAAATGGTCATGTTCGGCATCGCCCCCATCACAGCCAGATCTTCGACTGCAAAATGAGAATAGCCCGACTGCCCATAAGTAATTCCACTCCCCAATGAGATAATCTTCACATTTGCGTTATGCCCACAACAATCGTTCCGGATCTGTTCGAGACAACGTAAAGTTGGGAAATTCGCCAGGCTATAAGTAAAAACAGTTTTATTTTCTGCAAGGCTCCATCCGGTTGCAATACTAGTCATTGATTGTTCTGCAACCCCGGCGTTCAAGAATCTGTCGGGAAACTCATTCATGAATGGCTCAACAACGGAAAAACCAAGATCGCCTACGACTAAACAAATACGTTTATCTCGACGCGCTAAATTAACCAACCGCTTTAAAAATGCCGTCCTCATATATTCTTTAATTCTTTCATAGCTGCTTCATACTGAACAGTATCCGGGGAGCGATAATGCCATTCCAATTTGTTTTCCATAAAACTTACTCCCCGTCCTTTAATTGTTTTTGCTATAATAACAGAAGGCTTCCCCATAGTAAAAGGGGTACGTTTAAAAACCGACTCTATGTCTTGAAAATTATGCCCATCGATTAACTTATACGCACAGCCAAAAGCAGCTACTCGTTGCTCCAGATTATCCATAGGGAGAATGTCTTCGGTAAATCCCATAGCCTGTAAGCCATTACGATCAACTATAACTGTTAAATTATCTAATTTCTGAGCACTTGCCATATTTAAAGCTTCCCAATTAGAACCGCATTCCATTTCCCCGTCAGATAACAATACAGCAATACGATATTTCTTTTGGGCACGTTTTGCCGCTATAGCCATTCCTACAGCAATCGGCAAGCCATGCCCCAATGAACCAGTGCTAATTTCTACGCCCGGAACATTGTGTTGGACATGTCCGCCCAAAAGAGAGCCAATCTCACAATATCTATCTAACCACTCATTTGGAAAAAAGCTAAATTCGGCAAGCATGGCATAATAAACTGCAGCCGCATGCCCTTTGCTCAAAATAAACCTATCCCTATTCGGATCCCTTGCTAAACTAGGAGAAACATTAAGCCATCTGGAATATAAATAAACCAATAATTCCACACATGAAAAACCGCTGCCTATATGGCTGGCCTTGCTTTTATATACGCAATTTAGAGCCTTGATTCGAACAGATTGAGCATATTTTACTAAATTATTAAATTTAATCATTTACTTTGACAAAATATTCTTAATAACTTCAGACACATATTTAACTTCTTCACGTCTTAAACAAACCCCACTGGGTAAATTAATTCCACAATTTCCAATATCAAAAGCGTTTTTCTGCGGTTTTTGTTTCTTAGGCCAAAATACATACTGGCTAATAGCAGGAAAAACCGGCCTCGTATCAATTTTTTTCTTCTTTAATTCATTAATGAAATCGTCACGAGTAAGCTTAACCCCTGGATTAAGCAGAATACTAGTCATCCAGTATATACTTTTTGCCCAAGCCGCTTCCTTGAATAAAGTAATCTTATCACAGCCTTCCAGGAATTCTTGGTACCATTCAAATATTTTTCTTTTTGCAATAACCAACTGATCAACATGGTCAAGTTGACCCAATCCTAAAGCTGCCTGAATATTTGACATTTTGTACTTCCAGCCAACCTCATCAATCCAAAAAGTTCCCGGACGTCGACCCTGATCCCATATTTTATGAGCACGTTCATAAAGTTTATCATTATCAGTCAACAATATGCCGCCTTCTCCAGTTACTACAAGTTTGGCACCCTGGAAGCTAAACATTGCAAAATCTCCAAAACTCCCAGTTCGCTTGCCTTCAAATTCCGCACCAATAGAAGGCGCGGCATCTTCAATAACAAATAATTTATTATCCCTGGCAATCTCCATAATTTCGTCCATTTTAGCTGGATGCCCATATAAATGAACAGGAATAACCGCTTTTGTACGCTTACTAATCATTTTTTTAAAAGAAAGCGGGTCCAAACACCAAGATTCTCTCTGAACGTCAGCAAAAATTGGGATGGCTCCTACATAATTAACCACCTGCCCTGTAGCAACCCAGGTTAAATCTGGAACAATAACTTCGTCTCCCGGCCCAATCCCCAAGGACAACAAAGCTATATGCAAAGCGCCTGTCCCCGAAGATGTAGCTATAGCATGTTTTACTCCAACATAATCCGCAAATTTTTCTTCAAAAGATGAAAGATATTTATTCCATTGCTTATTCCACCCAAAATGTACTGCATCATTTGCATACGATGCTTCGCGAGAAGAAATAAACGGACCTGCTGTCAAAATAGTTTCTTTCGGGATGTATCCAGCATTCTCTGGAAAAACCATCTCAATAAAATAACAATCTATCGCAGAACTGGTACTCTCTATATAAGAATAACCATCTTTTCTTTCCTGGCGTTTAAGCGGAATACGATGATTTTCTACAAATCCCAATCTCTCATAGAAATTAATTGCATGGCTATTAGTATCAAGGACTTTTAAATAAATCTTTCCCGGCATAAATGCCCTTCTGACCCATTCCGTTAATTCTAAAACTGCTTCGCTCATAATTCCTGGAGAATGCTCCCTATCCCCTCTTACAATATTATCCAACATAATGAATCTATCGTCATTCAGACAGTTAGCTAAGCCAACATGCCCAATCCATTTTCCCTGTTGATCAACAACTAAGAATAATAGCCTGGAAGGATTATCTAAAACCTGTTCATTTAACCATTTTCTAGTACCATCAAATGTTACTTCAAATCTTGTAGGATAAGCAAAATAATTCTCCTCACGCCACCTTGCCAGTAAAGAAATCAGGTAATCATCCTGAGAATGGGCATAGTTAATCGGCAGCAAAACTCCAAGGGATTTAGGCAAGATTATGCTTTTGGCAACAGCACCAGAAAAAGACGCTTCTTGCTTTAAGAATTCAAATTCACTTTCAATACTCTTAAGAAAAATATCTCTTACATCAAACTCTCTCAACTAAAAATCTCCTTATGTTGTCAACAATATACTCAATCTGCCCAAAACTCAACCCTGGATAGACTCCAAACCAAAAGCTGTCCTTCATAAGCTTATCGGTATTCTTTAAATTTCCTACAATACGATAATCTTTCCCCTTAACAAGCGAATCGAAACAGGGATGTCGGGTTAAATTACCAGCAAACAAATTACGGGTTTGGATTCTTTTGGATTCCAGAAATTTCACCAAATCATTTCTTGAAAAGGGTACTCCGTCTTTTAAGGTAAGTAAAAAACCAAACCAAGAAGGATCACTGCCATTCGTTTTCTTAGGTAAAATAAAAACTTTATCGAAAAAAGATAACCTGCTATAAATATGCCTAAAATTTCGTTTGCGTCTATTAACGAATTTGTCTAATTTATCAAGTTGCGCGCAACCAATAGCTGCCTGCAAATCTGTAGCTCTCAAATTATAGCCAAAATTACTATACACATATTTATGATCATAACCAAAAGGCAATGAACCAAATTGTTTGGAAAAACGTTTCCCGCAAGTATTATCTTTACCGCTCCCGCACCAACAATCCCTGCCCCAATCCCGCAAAGACAATAGTATTTTATGCAAAACTGCATTATTTGTATAAACTGCCCCGCCTTCCCCCATAGTCATATGATGAGGTGGATAAAAACTACTTGTGCCGATGTCACCAAAAACTCCTGTTAATTTTCCATCGTATTTTGAACCTAAGGCATCACAATTATCCTCAATTAACCAAAGTTTATGTTTAATACAAAACTTTTTCACTGCACTGATATCAAAAGGATTACCCAAAGTATGCGCTAAAACGACAGCCTTTGTTTTTAAAGAACGAGCTTTCTCCAATTTTCTCACATCAACGTTAAATGTTTCCAGATCTACATCGATAAAAACCGGCTTTGCGCCATATTGGATAATAGGGGAGACAGTAGTAGGAAATCCTGCTGCAACTGTAATTACCTCATCACCCCGTTTAATCTGACGCTGTCTTAACAAAGGAGATGTTAACGCCATAAAAGCTAGTAAATTAGCGGAAGATCCGGAATTAACCAATAGTGCCCAACGAACACCCAAATACCGGGAAAAACGTTTTTCGAATTCCTCTGAATACTTTCCAAAGGTAAGCCAAAATTCTAATGCAGCATCAACTAAATATTGTAACTCTTTTTCATTAAAAACTCTTCCCGAGTAATGAATATGGGTCTTACCCGGGAAGAATTCTGCGGGGTTATTATGAATACAGTTATAATATTCCTTAACTTTCTTTAAAATATCTTTCTTAATTTTAATTGCATATTTTATTTTGCTCAAAATTCTACCCCTATATCCTTAAACAAGTGTTATCTTTTATTGATACAGTATCCTTAAAGATTTTTTTTGCCTCTCTCTCAGCGATATCTTTATCTACATTATTTTTATACGCCTCAGCATCGAAATGAACCAACGCCAGTTTCTTAACCTTTTCATCCCTGGCTATCCTGGCAGCCTGCTGCGGGTTAAGATGCGGCCAACTCTTATCGGTTTTACCGGGAGGCAAAGAAGACTCTGCTATTAAAAGGTCAGCCCCCTTAGATAGATCGTTAATACTACTACAAGGACCGGTGTCAGTACAAAATGTTACTGTTTTTCCATCAACTTTTAAACAATAACCATAGCATTTAGTAGTATGCAAAAGATTCTTAAAGCTTATTTCAAACGGAAATCTTGAATTCTTATTGATTTCAGCTATCTTAATTTTTGTCTTAAGCCGAGAAACCGGCATTGAATATGGCGTATTAATTATAAGCTTAAACATCTCTTTAACACCTTTAGGCCCAAAGACATTAACCCCCTGAGAAAAATTAAACTTATTAAGAACATGCAACCCAATAATATGATCCAAATGAAAATGACTTAAGAATAAATAAATCGGGCGGCTGTCCCTGATATATTTATCTATTTTATACAGCCCATTCCCCGCATCAAAAATTACATAAGCTTTGCTAGATTCAACTAAAACACAAAGGGTATTGCCTAATTTAGTATCATACCAACCATTCGTACCTAAAAAATAAATTTTCATCTCTATTCTTTAATAAAATATTTGCTATACCAGGTATAGGTCCTTTTAAGCCCTTCTTTAACCCCATACCCTGGCTTCCACCCTAATATTTTCCTGGCTTTCAACGATGAGAGATACTGTTTTCTAATTTCATACTTGGCAGAATTCAATACTTTGTATTTTAATCCCTTTGCGGAAAGATTTGACATAACCTTAATCATTTCCATAACTGTTAACGGGTGCTCATTGCTGAAATTAAAAGACTCGCCTGCTAAATTACGTTTTTTAAATAACTCTGCAATTTTAATATATCCATTCACGATATCTTCTACATAAACATAGTCACGGACAAACTTGCCATTGCTGCGTATTTGCAAAATATCTCCTTTTACCATACATCTCATCGCATCAGGTATAAGCCTGCTAAAATTAAAATCCCCGGGGCCATAGATATTCCCGCAGCGAGTCACTGCAACAGGTAAACCATACGTATTAAAATAAGTATTCACTAGGAGGTCGGCACAACTCTTAGAAACATCATAAGGATGGTTTCCCTTTAAAGCATAGTTTTCTCTATAGGGCAATTTGTCATGTGAACCATAAGCCTTATCGCTAGAAGCAACCACTATAGCTTCCAAATTACCCGTCAAACGACACTCTTCAAGGATATTCCAAGTTCCGCATATGTTACTTTTAAACGCCTTAAGAGGAGAAGAATAACCTCTCCCCACCAAGGCTTCTGCGGCAAGATGAAAGACTATCTGAATATTGTTTTTCTTTATAACCTTATTCAGTAACCTATAATTTACGACACTGCCTTTAATAACTCTTATTTTTTGATAGTCATCGGAGGATAAAATTGTCTGCTTGCGGTTGACTTTTATGTCTAAACCGGTTACCAGCGCCCCATAAGAAACCAGAATCCGTGTCAAATTGGATCCCAGAAACCCTTCAAACCCTGTCACAAGGACATTTTTTCTGTCCCAAAATCTACCATGCACAGTCATAGACTATCACCAAACTTTCCAAGGAGCCTTACCTGATTGCCAAATACGTTCAAGTTCAAGCTTATCTCTCAAAGTATCCATACAGCTCCAGAAGCCTGCATGCTTATATGCCCCCAACTTATCCTCTTCTGCTAAACTCTCCAAGGGGCCTCTCTCCCAAACCTCCAAATCGCCTTTATTAATAAAATCGAAAACCTCCGGTTCAAGTACAAAGAAACCGCCGCTAATCCAGGCCCCCTCATCCTTTGGTTTCTCAAGAAAAGAAGAAACCTTTGACTTGGAATCTAAATCGAGCACTCCGAATCTCCCTGTATTCTGTATAGCAGTTAAAGTAGCCAAATTCTTACTCATTTTATGAAAATCAATTAGTTCCTTAATATTAACATCCGATAGACCATCACCATAAGTCAACATAAAAGGTCCGTTATCTATATATTTCTGCACCCTCTTTAGTCTGCCACCAGTCATAGTATCCATACCTGTATCTACAAGAGTTATCTTCCACGGCTCAGAAGCAGTAGTATGTATTTTTGTATTATTTTTCGATAAATCAATGGTAATATCACTCATATGCATAAAATAATGAGAAAAGTATTCCTTTACAAGATAGCCCTTATACCCCAAACAAATTATAAATTCATTAAATCCATAGGCAGAATAAATCTTCATAATATGCCAAAGAATGGGTTTACCTCCAATTTCTACCATCGGTTTCGGCAAGACCTCAGTCTCTTCACTGATTCTCGTACCCTTCCCACCGGCTAAAATAACTACTTTCATCTTACCTCCTAACCCCTATTCAATCTAATTAATGCAGCCAAGCACCCCACCCACATCCAGAATAAGAACGCAAGCGGCAAAGAATAAAGCGAAGTATCAAAAAAAGCGTGCACTAAATATGCAAAGCATCCTCCTAAAATACCCAAAATAATATAATCATTTTTAGCTAAAAAACTTTTTACTCCTAAAAATAAAATAGTGATTATATAAAATAGGAAACTTGCTAAACTAAAAACTCCTGTCTCTGCGAATATCTGCAAGTAGCAATTATGTGCATAAGACACTTTAACACCAGGAAGATACTTGGAAAAATAATCCATGAAAGTCCCAACCCCTTTACCAAAATAGGGATTCTCCTGGATCATCTTGAAGGCGACATGCCAATATTTGAATCTATCGGAATCTCCCCCAGGCTGAAAAGTAAAAAAGAGCCTCTCTGTCGGAAGAAAAGCAGTGATGCTGTGTACGGACTGAGAAGAAATATACTGGGCAAAATAGGAAATCGAAACAAAATAAATACCGAAAGATGCAACTATAAAAATGACGATCCGGCGATCAGCCCAGTCCCTGGATAATAACAATAGAAATATAAAGAAAAAAGTTAGCCCTGCCCAACTTCCACGTGAAAAAGTAAGAATATCGGCAGTAAATGAGAAAAATAAAAATAAACCCAATAAATAAGCGATACTGTTTTTCTTTTTCAAAGCATAAATGAATAAAGACACAAGCAAAGGGATTACAACAACCATATACACACCAAGAGAATTATAGTGACTAAAAGAAGAGGTGATTGCGCGAAATTTATCTCCAATATGCATTACCCCCCTTCCCCGCAAGAACTCGATGCCAAAAAGATGTTGAGTAAATCCTGAGGCTACGACTAAAGCCGCACTTGCTAAAAAGACTATCGCAATACGTTTTAAAATCTTTTTATCCCAAATAGTGTCCTGGACTATAAAACAAATCCCGAGATATTGACCCCATTTGGCAAACCAAGCCCAAAGGCTCTTCTGAAAATATTCTCCGCTATTCAACAAAGATAAACCGATGAAAATAAAAAAGAGGAAAAGGATAAAATTCGGCCAGAATTTAAAACTACTAAAGTCAGGTTTAATGGTCTTTCTTACGATAAAAGAAAATAAAGCAATACCGAAAAATGTTTCAATTAAAGCGTTAGATATAGGGAGAAAAAACAACAACCCATATAAGGCAAATTCACCGGAATACTTAAAGAAATTATATATCTTATCTCTCAACTTAATATGCCCCCCTGGCTCTTATTACGGCAGGAATAGTCCAAAGAAGTATCTTCATATCCAGACCAAAAGACAAATTATTAGCATACCAGATATCCCAACGCATCCAGTTATTAAACTTCAAATCAGATCTGCCTTTTATCTGAGCAAGCCCGGTAATCCCGGGCCTGATATTTAACCGAGGGATATGCCTATACTCTATCCTGTCGCTTTCCTCAACCGGGAAAGGCCTTGGACCCACAAGGCTCATATCTCCTTTTAAAACATTCAATAATTGCGGCAGCTCATCCAAGCTATACTTCCTAAGAAACCTTCCAATCAAAGTAATACGCGGGTCGTCTTTTATCTTAAAGATCGGCCCATCAACCTCTGATTTATGTTTTAAAGATGATTTTAAGATATCTGCATTACTAACCATAGAGCAAAATTTATAGCAATTAAATACTTTGCCCTTCTTGCCGCTTCTTTTAGATATATAGAATACCGGCCCCCTGCTTATCGTCTTAATCAGAGCTACTATGATGATAAAAATTGGCAACAATAAAAGTAACAAAATCCCCGAAATGCAAATATCTATAATACGCTTAAAACCACTATAGAACCCTAAGGAACTCTTACTAAAGTAACTAACCAATGGTAAGGGCCCTAAATAGCTTAACTCTAGTTTCCTGGCCGACAAACCAAAATCATCCACCAGAAGCCTCACGGTTTTATCCAGCTTTATACACCTATCAATCAAATCCTGCGTATGCACCCCACAGGCATGTTTTGATATAAATATATCGTCAACAAATAATTTCTTTGCCGCATATTCAAGCCTATCTGTCCCTCCCAATACCTTAAACCCGGAAAAAACACCGGCTTTCTTATCGTCAAGTATTCCTACTACCCTCACTCCTAAAAAAGGGTTATCCGCGAGCTCTTGAAATAATAATTCCGTCTCCTTGTCTGCACCTACCACTAAAACATTATAATTCAAATATCCTCTTGCAATCAGACTCCTTACGAATAACCTCTTGGTAAATCGCCAAGAACTAAGAAATAAAAACAGGAAAATTACCGATTCCAGGAAAACTATCCTTGAGAATACATGTATTTTTAGTATGAATATAAAAAGTGCCGCCGCTATAGAAGCATAACAGACAGCTTTCCCGACCAATAAGAATTCGCTTATGAGGCCTATATTTCGTGAAGTCTTATAGAGATTAAACTTATTCAGCACATATATAAGAGACAACCCCCAGATGACAAATAAAGAAAGGTATAACTGATTTGCTTCAGGGCCTATCGGGACAACTGATTTATTTATAGAGAAGGAGATAACAAAGCTAATGCTTATCAAAAACAAATCCATAATAAGATAAGCAAAATGTACAAACTTCCCGGTATGTAACATAATTAATTATGATACCATAGACAGTCTATTTTTTACAGAGCTTTATCCGTCTTTTAATTAAATCCAATATAATAAAATAAATAAAAAGTGGATAATCTACCAAATACCTTCGCCAAAGACGCCTGGGTTCAGTAACTAACCTAAACAACCACTCAAAACCGTAATCTCTAAGCCACCGAGGAGCCTGTGGTTTAGTCCCTGCAAAGAAATCAAAAGCTGCCCCTACCCCTATCATAACAGGAACCTTTAATTTATCCTTATGTTCATACATCCACACTTGCTGTTTTGGACATCCCAGCCCGACCCAAACTACATCCGGATTTACCTTATTAATCATATCGACCACAGCTTCATCTTCTTCCTTATTCAAAGGCTTAAAAGGCGGGGCATAGCTCCCGGCCACTTTTAAAAAAGAGAATCGAGACTGTAAATTACTTATCAACAATTTCAAAGTATTTTCCGTAGCGCCATAGAAAAAATGGGAATACCCTTTTCCTTCGGAAAACTTCAGAAATTCCGCCATCAGATCCGGACCATATACTCTTCTTTTTAAGGTATATCCCTTAAGCCTGGCCAATATAACCAAAGAGACCCCGTCGGCCACAGTCAAGGAGCTAAGATTCATACTTTCTCTGACTAAAGGATTTTTCCTGGCAAAAAGCGCATCATTAGCATTAGCGATCACAATATAATTACCATACTCTTTTTTAATGATCCATTCTGAAATGCATCTGACTACCTCTAAAATCTGTACTAAATCTATCTTTATGCCCAAAACAATAAACTTTTCTTTTAACTTAAGAATACAATTCATACAGTCCCTACCCTCAGCTATAAAACATAGTACTAAAATTAAGTCTTAGAACATTAATTCTTTATCAACAGCGGTTTTTTTAACAAATCCTTTAAATCATCTACAAAATTCCTCCTAAACTCCGTAGTAAATTTTTCTTGCGGTGCCTCCCCCCTATTAATCCTATATATCCTCCAAGAATTGTTTTGATATATTATATCCCCAAGACCAATATCTGACAGAACCACAGATGGAGCCTGATCATTTAATATAAGAAAATTATTCCCATTCCCTAATAAAGAAAAAGACAGGATTCCGCTGTCTATATAATTCACCTTCATCCCGCTCAAAATAGTTAAAGAATGCGCCGACTCCATAAAAGGAGGCGGGAGGAAAAACTCTGGTTCTGGATAACTTTTGGAAGAGGATTTTAAAAAATTTACGGTTTTCTTGATATCTGCCATTTTTGATATCCGCGGACTTATAACGTAAAAAAATGCAGAGAAAACAAGAAACAGCAATAAACAGTTTACTATAGGACTAACCTGTCGCGATTTCTCATTGAAATAAGAATAAAGTGGGAAAAACATCCCCATAATATACGGAGTCGTCGGGCTGATATGATAAGCAACGAGCGCTTCGCTTCCCCACGGTAACAATATAGCTATATAACATAAGAACCCCAAGGGGATAACCGCGGAAAAAGAAATCCTTTTCTTAACCCAAATTTGATTAAACACGATTAGAACTGCGATAACAAATAGTAATTTAATTATAAAAGAGGCATTAAGAAAATTATGCGCCAGTGACAATAAATTCAAATTATATTTAGAAGCATACCCATATGACTGGTATTTAAGAGTAAAGAAATAATAGGCTAATAGCAGAAGAATGTTTACAATAAAAATCAAGAAATTAACTCCCCTTTTATCCCTGTTTACTATCATCGCAAGCACAGAATAAACCAGAAAACAAAGTACAAGATAAACCCCTGAAGGCTTACTACATATCAAAAATAAAAGGGAGAAGAATGAAAACAAGAAAAACTTTATCTTTTCTGTATCAAGGTATCGTTTCATAGAATAAATAGCAATAGGGCTAAAGAAAAATATGAACTTCTCCGCTAACGATATATATTGAAACATATTCCAGAATGGAGTGAATATAAAAAAGAAGAGGGGAAAGATAAAAACATTTATAAAGATTCCCGAATTATCCCTTTCGTTTCTAAAAATATAATTAAATAGAACCCCCCAAAACAACATAGCGGTCATATTAACAATTATTATTAAAATATACAGCAATAAGGGGTAACCCTTAAGAAAATGATAAACCAACAGGAAATAACCTGCCGTCAAAGGTCTAAAATACCAACTAAAATCAAAAATATTCCTTAAAGCCTCACTTGCAAAGTTGCTATTGGACCATATGGCATTAACGGTAAGAAGCATATGTGCATCATCCATTAACCCCCAGGAAGGAGCATAAAAAATAGTAACACCTATCAATAAAAAGACAAATAATAAGAAGCAAAAAATAGGCAGATATTTTCTAATCCTCATTTTTTATATGCACTTTCGGTTGGGAACTTTTATGTCCTAAGCTTGTTTCAGGATGATCTACCTTAACTGCCGCGAATATTAACCCAATAAAAATCCATAAAAGAATGCTCGTAGGCGGGGAGTCTATCACATCAAAAAATAGAGCCATAACATACCACAGCAACAATACACTTAACGAACTCTTTACAATAATCGCTACAAAAACATTTTTACAAGTTTTTAGATGCTTTAGTGCATAATAAAAAACAAAAAGATTAATAGAAAAAAATAGGGTAAGCCCAACAATGCCTGTTTTATAAAAAACTGTGAGTAGATAGTTATGGGTTGGAGTAATCTTACTGTCTGTAAAGGGATTACAAGGACGTTTACCTACCCCCCATATATCATATTCCGGGTAATTTCCAAAACCCTTGCCAAATAAAAATGAATCGCCTGCAAAATTTAGAGTTTGCTTCCAAATTTTCTCCCTCCAAACAATATTATCGTATCCTACCTGCCCTGTTTCTGATAAAGAGCCCCTATTTAAGTTAGAAGAATTTCCCGAAACAATATCAAGAACATAAAATAGGCTCTTCCCTTTATTAATAAAATTATCTAAATAACGTGTTTTGGAAGTTAGCATACAAAAACAGAACAACAAAGAACCAATCATCAAAAAAGAAATTAAAAGCTTTAAATAAACCCTAATCGTAGATTTAAAACCATTTAAGAACATTAAGAAAATGGCTGATAAAATTACAGCTAACCACAGACTCCTCACACTTAAAATTACAATCATATATAAATTTAAAGAAACCAAACATAGGATTAATAACCTAAGAAATTTCCTATCAAAGAAATTATACAAAGTTAGCAAAAAAATAGAACTTATTCCATAAACCATACCGATCTGAAAACTCTTGGCATTAGAAACAAAACCATAGGCTTCTACTTTAGGGCCTCCAAAAATCAACAAACTTCCTATTCCGATTGCAATGATGTTGGCAAAAACAATAATATAAACGGAGGCCTTTAAAGCCTTCAAATTATCAATACAAACCACTACTACTGGCAAAAATAATGAATAGGCACATAAAAAAGTAAAATCCCGAAGAGCAAAAAATCCAGCGGCAGGAAAACTATAAATAAGATGCAATAGTCCTAATATAACATAGGCAAACATTAAACCAGAAAACAAAGGAGCAATCTTAATTATCTTTTTAATTTTGGCTGCTATTAAAGGCGCTGAACATAATAAGAATATTTCTGTAACAAAAAGAGGGGTGGATTCTATTTTTAGATTAACTATAGAAAAGGCTCTTCCAAAAGATAGAACACCCAACAAAAAAACAAAAAATAATATCTTAATAAAAGAAATATATTTATTAAAAAAACTATAATTTAGCATGATTATTTTTTAACACAGCAAGCTTATTAATCACCCCTTCCACTTTATCAATTACCTCGTCCTTATGGATAGCGGTTAAGCAACGAGCCTCATCATATTTGCAATAATCAAAACAAGGCCGGCACGAAATATCTTCTTTAATAATAACCAGATTGTCTCCCCCATATGGGCCAAACCATTCAGGTTTCATAGGGCCAAAGATAGCTACGACCGGTGTCCCTACGGCAGTAGATATATGCATGATCCCGCTATCGTTACAGATTAAAAAATCTAATCTTTTAGTAAGTGCAATAAGTTCATGAAGATTAAGTTTAACCTTATGGCAGCCATCAGGAACACGAATATCTTCCCCGTACCCTCCAGGTTCAATAAAAATAAATACTTCACAATCTTTCTTCCTCAAGTAATCTGCTACTACAGAAAACCTATCAAGAGGCCAACATCGCGTTTTTATTCTGGCTCCAGGATGTATGCCTGCTATAATTTTATTTCTATCAACTCTCCTATCTTGCAAAAATTTCTCTGCCCACCTCTCATATTCTTCAGAAACTGCAATAGCAGGATTAATATTACAATTTTCTATCCCGATATATTTTAATAAATTTCCCCATGCATCTACCCGGTGCATCTTCTCCCGATCAGATCTTACGACATCTGTTAGAAAACACCCACCGCCAGTCCAATCGTAACCGATTCTCCGTTTTGCTCCAATTAAAAATGAAAGGAAATTGTTTCTAACATCCCCCCTTGCATCAAGAATCAAGTCAAACTTCTCAGATCGCAGCCGCCTAATCAACATAAACAAACTAATCCAATCCCATCTCCATAACAAATATTTACCGCTAAATTTAGTCCAGGGAAAATCATAGGCTATAATTCTGTCAATACCACTATTATAAAATAACACCTCCTTAGAATGCTCCTTGGCCAAGAGTACGATTTCTGCCTTTGGGAGGCTTCTTTTTAGCTGTTTTAACACTCCGCTGGCAAGGACAACGTCACCTATCCCCCAAAGTTCTAATAATAATATTTTTTTCATCACAATAAATTAGTGTATCTTGGAAGCCCAGATTATACTTTCAAAACCATAATATGCCCAAGTTAAACCAAAAGGAATATTGCATCTAAGCATAGCGGAACAAGGATTTAAAATAAAACCGGCAGCGGCCAATGTAAATGGCCGGTATCTTCTTGCGGCAAAATCAATATTAAAACCACCAAGGCGGATTTGCTCTAATGTATTATCAAAATCAGGAACATTTTTGTGAGTCGGGTCATCATAGAAATTTAAGGCACCCCTTCTAGAAGGAAAATTTATGCTTCCTTCGCAAGGGAAAGA
Source organism: Candidatus Omnitrophica bacterium UBA6249 (assembly GCA_002441305.1). Lineage (GTDB taxonomy): Bacteria > Omnitrophota > Gorgyraeia > Gygaellales > Profunditerraquicolaceae > UBA6249. Next base: position 84,825 of record DJVT01000009.1, on the reverse strand, counting down.
AAGGAATATCCTACCTTTACTCTTCAATGATTTTAACATTGCGGACAAAACATCTTTTTGATCCCCGCAGTGTTCCAAATTATGGGAGCTGATAACTGCATCAAAAGATTCTTTAAAAGAATTAATCTTTGGAACAAAATCTTCCGGGCAAACCACCATATACTCATCAGCGTATATAATAGGGTTTATCTTCTGATTATAGTTGCCCACATCTAAACCAACATAAAAAATATCCGGCCGTTGAATTTTAGTCTTGAATGGAGAATTATTACCACAGCCTACATCTAAGATTCTTGCATTTTTAGACACTGAAGCTAAAAAACTAACCTTTCCCCGTGATTTCAACAATAACGCAAGAATCAACTTAAACATATTTCATAAGTATAGATCTAAAATTCTTTCTTGAAACAAAACGAGATGGTATCTACCGTGCTTTAAAATAATATTAAATCATTGAATCTGCTATCGCATGGCAAATCGCAAGATGGGCAATTTCTACATCTCCATAAGAAAAACTTGGCACATAAAAATTATTCTTTCCCATGTCCCTTAGCGGATTTGACTGTGAAAAACCCGATAAAGAAATTAAAATGCATCCTTTTTCTTTCGCCTTGCTGACTGCGTTTAATATATTTTTAGACTTACCAGAGCTACTTATGGCAAATACAACATCCTTCTTTTTTGCTAATTTCCCTATAGGAACAGAAAACACATACTCATACCCTAAATCATTGCTTAAACAAGTAAGCAAACTGGAATCATTGAAAGCCATTGCTGGAATTTCATAATTTTTCAATAAATCAGAGCGATATGGCTCGCTATAGAAGCACTTCCACCGTTACCGATTATCATTATCTTCCCGCCTGATTTCTTGGTTTTTAAAATTAATTTTGATATGCTTTCTACCGCGTCTTGGAAATTAATTTCTTTTCTTCCGGAAGTAGTAGTTTTAATACTGGACAATAACTTGCTCAATCTTGAAAAAGGTTTGTCTTTCATTTTATCAATCCCTCGTTTGCCTCAAACCAACTGATTGTTTTTTGGATGCCATCCTTTAAAGGAATCATTTTGAAATCTGGAAGCCTTTTCCTCAAAGTTTCTATATTCAGACACTTGGATTTAGCGCCAGTGTATTTTTCCCTGTCGAACTTAATCTTATTAAAGCTGAAACCGGTCATTTCGCAGATAGTCTTAGCGAAATAGCGAATAGCAAATTCCCTTCCAGCTCCCACATTGATAAGCTTATTTTCGTATATCTTATTCAATCTCAACATAACCTCTATAAAATCATCGATATAGACTATCTCTCTTTTTTGATGCCCGCTCCCCCAAAGAACCACTTCCTCTCCCTTATCCCTTCCCCGCAGTATCTTCCGGATAAGGTCAAATATAAAGTGCATCTGACGCCCGTCAGTATGATAACCCGGCCCGTAAAGAGTAGATGGGACAAGGCAAAGGTATTTCAGCCCAAATTGCCTATTTAACGCCACCAACCCCGCATAAAGCATTCTTTTGGTCATCGCATAAGCGAATAAACTATCTATGGGCTTACCTTTTAAATAATTATCCTCTTTTAAGGGAAGCGCAGGGTCATAAGCACAGCTTGTCCCCATGCAAATCACCTTTGCCTGCGGCTGGCTCTCTTTCCACCAGCTTAAAACATTGGTGTTAATCTTCTGGTTAATAACCCACTGTTCGCCTGGATGATGGAGGCAAAAATCACCCGCCTGCGTCCAGGCCGCAAGATGATATATCTGGTCATATTTTTTATTGTTAAACCCGGACAATGAATTGTCTCTGGTCAGGTCGCAATTCCCGGAATTCAACTCTGTCAAAGAATGGCCATCCGCACGAAGTTTTCGACATAATGCCGTTCCAAGGAAACCGGACGCCCCTGTAATCAATATATCCATTATCTAATTCTCCTTAGGGTTAACCGGAAAATAAAACTCAACCCCCCTGTCAATTAACTTCTTATTATTAGCCAATATTTCATTCCTGAAATTCCACGCTAAAACATAATAAATATCCGGCATTTCCTTTAATTCCCGTTCGATAACAATAGGGATATGCATGCCGGGAGAATATAAACCGCGGCGCAGTTCATTCTTCTCCACCAAACATTCAATATGATCGGTGCCTATCTCAAAATAATTCAGCAATGTATTCCCTTTGACCGGAGCCCCGAATCCGAATATCCGCTTCCCTTGTTTCTTAGCTGTTTCAAAAAAGGCAAGATTATCTTCTTTCTTCTTTTTCATTCGTTCAGAAAAATCCAAATAAGCCTTTAAACTATTCACACCATCCTTCTCTTCATCCTCTCTTAAAGCACGCAACCTCTGGGAAACACCCCTCTTGCCTCGATGAGACACGAATCCGACTACCGAGCCGCCGTGTATAGGGGAAATATAGGCATCAAACATCGCCAATCCGTGCTTGTTCAATAATATTTCAATCGTATTCAAATTGTAATAAAGCAAATGCTCATGATAGATCTGGTCAAAAGCGAGATTTTCCACAATCTTTTTCATATACAGGAACTGCACGATAAATACACCATCTTCTTTTAAAGCCTCCCTTATCCCTTCAGTTACTGAATGCAGTTCCTCCAAATGGAAAAACACGCCGGAAGCGTTAATGATGTCAAATTTTCTCCCTAAGGATCTTGCCAATTCGAAATTAAAGAATTTGTTAAGTGTGTCTATCCCGGAATCATTGGCAATCTTGGCAACCGTCTTAGAAGACTCCACCCCCAAAACGTAATAGCCAAGGGCTTTATAATGCTTAAGTTGAGTTCCATCATTAGAACCTATATCAAGAACACTCTTCCCATCGGCTTCCTTAAAGAAACGGTTATCCGCATCTTCGGAGACAGCCCTAAAATGCTCGCTAAGTGACCTCGTAATTCCTGAAAGATACGTATGATCCCCGAACATTGTCTCTTTGGGAACGGTATAATCAAGCTGCGCGGTATGGCAATCGCGGCAATACATTACTCGCAGAGGATAGAAGATTTCCTTTCCCAGCTGTTCTTTAGATAGAAAATTATTCGCCCATGGGTGTTTACCTAAATCAACGGCGAGTTCCAGATTTTGAGAATCACATATACGACAATTCATAATTTCTAGAAAGGGAATATTTATAATATGACTGCGACCATTTTTTTCTATGCTTAATAAAAATAATCGTGGAAAAAAATGCGCTTAAAGTTAAGAAAAACGCGTAAGATGCACAGACTGCAAATACATTGAGGTATCTTCCGAATAAATAAACTGCTAAGCCCGTAAAAAAAGCATTAAATACAAAAACTAACAACAACGGCTCTCTTTGGTGTGCACGCAGATACAAATTCTCAGAAAAAATCACTTGATTCACAACACTAGCAAAACATAAAATTAAGATTTCGCTAATTCCAAGAAATCGTTCCCCGATAAGATAGTGTTTTTTGATAAACATTATTATCAAAATTACTACGACAGAACCTATCAAACAGATTAAAACAGATTGAATAGTAGACTTCAACCAAAGAGAATCTAAGTCTTTGTTATTTCTTTTTGCAACATATATTCCGAATTTAGAAGCTTTGGTGTTTGTCCATATGTTTGCCATGCCGTTTAAGCTGGAAGTTATAGCCCACGTCATCCCCATTTGCCCAGCCACTATTGCTCCCTGGAAAGCAAATAAAACAGGATTAAACAAGCTAAAAATAAAAAAACCACATATCCAACCTACAGCTACCTTCCATTGAAATGGCCAAATTTCGTCTATCCAAGATATACTATGAGTTATATTGCTATGGAGAACTTGGAATATTAAACCCTTCCACTTCCTAACAAATGCTATTATAAATAATGTCGTAGATACAATTAAAGAAATACTCGCTGAATAAAGTCCTAATCCATTAATAAGGGCAATCCAAAGGGCAATGGAACCAAACAATTTAGTCCACATTCTGGAGTTTGCTAACCAGAGATATTGATTGCACCCTTCAAGGATCGATCCGATCGGTAATAATATAATACTGACAGCGGTAATAAAACAAAGACAAACCCACGGTATTACCCAAACAATTCCATAATCTTTTTGAAAATGAAAGAAAAAATACCCCCCTAAACAAACGAAAAACATGATAAACACTGCTATGGCAGAATACCATTTCAAAGAAAGACGTATAATAGATATCAAACGAGACTTGGAACGACCATCTCCACTAAGCGCACCGTCTTTTCTAATCTCAAGATTAGCAAATTCATGACTAGAAAAATTGACTATACACTGAGAAAAACCAAGCTCCAAAAAATTTTGTAAGCCTAAAACACTGGCAAATGTATAATAATATCCTTGCGCTTCTCTCGAAAAAGAAGTACCGATGAAATAAAGCGTAACCGGACTTGTTACTAAAATAACTACTTGGCAGAATACATTAGCTGATACAACCTTATCGAAACCTATCGACGAGAATAACTTTACTATTTTTCTCATTATCTATACCAAAATGATGATTCAAATACAATCTCATCAGCCTTATTCTCGTTTTTAATAAGTGCGTTCTGGAAATTTTTTAGGTCGGCTACAAACCGTTCTGAGACTGTATTCTTGGAAAAGTTCTTCGTTACAAAATCATATCCGTTTTCAGCAATTCTCTCTAACTTGTCATTATGCTCTTGATAATATTTAATAAGATCTAAAAGACTGTCCAAATTATTATCATACGCAATATAATGCACTCCATCAATTAAACCAATATCCTTGTACATATTACTTTTAATTCCAAAATAAGCACATCCGCACGCCATACTTTCTACGAAGCTAATTCCTGGTAAATCCACAACTTCTTCGGGAACAACAATCATCTTATATTGATTATACAGTCTTGTAATATCAAAGTTATAGTAAGCACGTCGCGTGTAGCTACCCATAACATTACGAATAAAATAATTATGAACTTTTATATACGCCTTACTAAATACATTTTTAGAAGGGCTCTTTACCATCGATAAAACATTTCTAACATCATCATTAATGTATGAAATATAGCAGTCTATATATCTTTTTATTTTATCTTTATTAACGTATATAGATTTTCTCATTGGATGAAAAGTATCTACTTTGAAATATTCATACATATTCCGAAAAGCGCTTGCGTAAATATCTATAGTCTGATAACTGCCTATAGCTAAACATTTATTATTCCTGCTTGAAAATGGAACATTTTTTTTAAATCTTTCTTGATATAAAAATGGGAGCGTATAAACATCCTCTTTATAGGCAGGAAAATATTTCTTAAAAAACAGGCTGTTCTTGCTTAGGTTATTTTCAGCAAAAAGCTTAATTGATTTATCTCCTCTAATAATATTCTCCGCAATAACTGAGGGAAAGAACATGTAATGAGATAAATAAAGAAGTTTCTTACAATCTAATTCCAGCAAAGCATTTGCAGCTTCTCCCCTAGTATCTAAATAAGTGTGGGTAATTGACAATAGAATATCAGATCGCCTGATCCTATGTCTATTAAAAACTACTTTCACTCTGAATGGATTAAGGTTATTTATAATCAACCACAAGTATATTTCTACATATTTCACCAAACTAGAAAACATGCGTGATTTTACAAAATTGTTAAAAGGAAACGATGACCCATAATTATCACAGTATATGAAAATTTTATATTTTTTTATAATATCGCGAAAGTAACCTAATTTAGAAGCTACCTTACCACCCGTAACCCAATCCTGAACAGTCTTGCCCCAAAAATTTATTTTTTGGGGATTGTGTAAAAAGATAGTCACGGCTACTCCCAAATAACTACATCTTTTTTTAAAAGAGATAATTGATTTTTAACTTCCTTCTGATATTGTCCAGCTTTTAGAATTACAGCTACCGAATCATGCATATTTATAACATCTGGTTTTCTTACATAAAGCTCCGTACCGTAAAGGCGCTTGCCATTTTTTAATTCTGAGTTATCTATTATGTTGCTGATTTTTCTGCTGTTAAGTCCTAAATAAATTAAAAATTGAGAAAAAATATGCGCCCCAAACAAAAAAATTTTCCCGGGAAATTGGTCTATCAACGAATTAAGCCTTTTAGTTTCTTCAGTATAATAATTAACCATTCCTAAATACATTCTTTTATTTTCTATATAATGATTAACAGTTTCGGGTGTTTGCTCTATATTTGTCTTCTTGGCTGCAAGAAAAATACTATGGTCCCTAAAATAACTTTTTTTCTCTATTTCAAAACCATGTTTTAGTAACAAAAAATTACAGAAATACTCTGTTAAAAAATAGGTATGTTCAAAATTAATAGAATTTGAAAATTTCTTTTGTAAATAGACATGCAAATTAGGGATGCTCAAAATAAGATACTGACCTATCTCTATATGTCTATTAATGTTTTGCAGGAAAGAATTGGGGTCATAAATATGCTCTAGTACATGGGAAATAACAATTGTGTCTATACCATTAACAACAGTATCCTTGCCGAAGAATCCTTTTAAAACCTTTATTTTCTTATTACTTTTAATGGAGGGATTCGGCTCAATAATAGTCCACGATCTAATATTATTCTGTATCTCCAGATAATTAATTGCCAGATTGCCATTCGACCCGCCTATTTCCAGAACATCCTTTGGATGAAAATTATAAATAAATCTGCTAAATTCATTATGGTGTTCTTTCCATATTCCCCCAACTGCTTCAGAATGATAGGATGAATAGACAATATCCGCAGACAACAGATTATGTAATTGTATCATGCCGCTATCAACACAAATATCCCATATCATATCAGCATATAAATCATCTTTATAATCTTTATCAGTACATCCTATAAATACAGGAAAATTATTGAATTCGTAAAGACGTTCTATGTTTCCTTTATCTGTGATAATACTATTTTTTCTTTCTGTATATGAAACCTTCATATTCATGTATTGGAGTTTAATGGAATAATGTACAAGTTAGTCCTCAAAAAAACATAGCGACATTCTAAAGCATAGATAATATCGCTTTCTGCATTATTGCCAAAGGAGCCTTTTTCCTAGAATATAACTCAAATTGGGCTGCAGCCTGATATAAGCTCATTTTATAACCCGGTATAACCTTTTTTCTTAGCATCTTAGCTTTATTAATCAGTCTACTGTGTATAGGTGTAACAACAACATCCATGACCATATGATATTTTCTTAATGCAGAATTCGACACCGGCATCATATTTTCCTGGGAAACCATCCCAATAGAAGTGGCATTTATAAGCATATCCGCCGCAAGATCATTACGTCTACCCCAAGGCAACACTTCATAACCGAACTTTTCCGCAATAGTCTTAACTTTTCTTATGGTCCGATTGGACATAAAAACATTGTGGAAATTTAATTTGTACAATGCGTAAGAAATTGCCTTTGCTACACCACCTCCCCCCAACACTAAAATCCTATTACTAGTAGGAATCCGTAATTCTTGTAGCACTCTAAAGGCCCCATAGACATCGGTGTTATAACCGATCAACTTCCCTTTATTATTAACTATTGTATTCACTGCCCCCACACCTGATGCAGTTACATCTAGCTTATCTAAATATTTAATAACTTTTTCCTTAAATGGCATAGTTACGCTACAGCCACGAATGCCTAATACCCTAATAGCCCTGATAGCACCTCTTAAATCTGTTATTTTAAAGGGTTTGTAAATAAAATTTAAACCCATTTTTTCATAGGCTGTATTATGTACCGTCACACCAAAATTACTAGGATGTTGAGCAATCGAAATACAGATCTCTGTTTTATTATTAATTTTCATTGAATTATTCCAACACTTTTAGACTCTTTTTGGTAGTAAAGATAAACATTCCCGCACTTTTTTGGCTATGCTAACAGAATCTAGATTATATTTAAGTTCCAAATCTTCCGGTGTCCCGCTTTCGGTAAAAACATCCGGAATACCATGACGCCAAACGGGAATAGGAACCCCTGCTTCTGCTACTATTTCACAAACCATACTTCCCAGTCCCCCTTCTACAGTATGATCTTCTACAACAAGAATAGCCTTAGTTTTTACGCCAGAAGATAGAATAATTTCTTTATCTATCGGCTTAAGCGTAGGCAGGTTAATCACTCTAACACCAACATCATTTCTAAGCATATCCGCAGCACTTATCGCATTATGCACCATAGGACCGGAAGAAATAACAGTAATATCGTTTCCGTCGCGTATTACATACCCCTTACCAAGGTTAAAACGATACTCTTTATCATAAATTTCCGGAACATTATTTCTAGCTATTCGCAAATAGGCCATTTCCCTTGAAACTGCCAAATATTTCACCATCGCCACTGTCTCAATAGGACTTGCCGGTTGAAGAAGCAAGAAACTAGGCATGGCTCGCATGGTAGTAATATCCTGAATCCCGGCTTGGGTAGTCCCATCCGGACCAATTAACCCCCCATGTGTACCTACTATTACTACAGGAGCATTATTGTAGGCAATTGACGTTCTGATTTCTACGTTTTTCCCTGTAATAAAAGAACCAAAACTACTGATGAACGGCCTATACCCAGCTAAAGCTAAACCAGCACTTATCCCTATACCATTCGCCTCTGCTATTCCCACCTCAAATGAGCGCTTGGGGAATGCTTTAAAAAAGTATTTTGTACGCGTTGCCCCTTTCAAATCACAACTAACAACAACGATATCTTTGTGTTTTTTGCCTACCTCAAGTAATGCTTGACCAAAAGCTTCTCTGATTTCCATTTATTTTATACTCTCTTTAGATATTCTAAAGCTCTTGTATATTCATCTTTTTCTAAAGTTTTACTATGCCAAGCCATATTATTTTCCATAAATGGAATACCTTTACCTTTAACCGTATTGGCAACAATAATTGTTGGTTTTTCTTTAGTATCACGAGCTACTGCAAACGCCATCTTTATTTGACTAATATCATGCCCATCAATACTTATTACCTTCCATCCAAAAGAATTCCAGCGGTCAGCAATGGGTTCAATTGATAAGGTATTCACTACAGAAGCTTCATTTTGCAATTTGTTATTATCTAATATAACGACTATACTATCTAACTTTTGTACCGGCGCAAACATCGCAGCTTCCCAAATTTGCCCCTCTTGTGTTTCGCCATCCCCAATAATACAATACACCCTACTTGGTGAATTTAATAAGCGTGCTGCCAACGCATATCCGATGGCTATCGATAAGCCTTGCCCCAATGCACCTGTTCCTGCATCCAAAAGAGGAAGTTTAGTCATATCAGGATGACCTTGCAAACGGCTGCCGATTTTTCTCAGAGTATATAATTCTTCCTTATCAATTAAACCTAACTCAGTTAATGCGCCATATATAGCAGCCACCCCATGCCCTTTAGACAACACTAAACGATCCTTTATCCTTTGGTTTAAATTCATTTCAGAGAAATAAAGAACTGTAACTATTTCTACTATGGACAACGCGGGGCCAGGATGTCCAGATTTAGCCCTATAAAGAGATTCTATAATATTTATTCTAATATTATTTGCTTTTTCCTTCAGATAAGATATTCTATCTTCCATATTTTTTATTAACCTTATCTTTAAAGATACCAGTAACCATATGCGTTATTGAAGTTTGAAAATCTTCTATATGAAAGTTATTATCATTTCCATACCTCTGTCCAGGAAAACCGGAAGAACCCGGGATGACAATAGGAATGTCTACAACATCCTTAGCTTTCCCGCCCCCTCTCCCCGATATGCAACAAGTAGTTACCATAAATTTCTTAGCATAAAGGAATGCCTGAATAACGTTTTCGGAATTTCCACTCCCCGAAAACCCAACCATTAGATCAAATTTATTTTCTTTCTTGCTCCTTAAATAATTCTTAAGTTGCTCTACAAAAATATACGAAAAACCTAAATCATTTGAAATCGCGGTTAAAACAGATGGTGATTCATTTAAGCAATTTACTTTTATTCTTCTAATCTTGCTCGTTATCTTTTTGTCATCGGAAACGAATGGGTGGATCTTTAAATCTGTAGCAAAACCATCCGCTATGCCAGCAGGACCTCCGTTTGCAAAAACGTATACTGTCGCATCGTGCTCATAAGTACACCAAATTGCCTCAATAAGCTTAACGACTCCATTAATGGGGAATGATTGAGCGATAGACACTTTTTCCTGAAGATAAAGGTTAATTAAATCAATCGTATTATTTTTCATTTAATCAACGACCTCCTTCAATAACTTTTTCCCAAAATAATAAAGTAATAAATTATATGGATTGTGGTGAAGTGCACAAATATTAAGATATATCAATGCAGAATGTAATCTGACTTTATTCAAATCTAATCTTTCGTTCTTTATAAAATCCTCTAATATATGTTTAAATTTGAGAAGGTTGCTCTTTAACAAAAAAAACAGTTGGACTTGGCCATCTTTAACCGTAACCTTAAATTGATTATTCCTTATAATTTCCCCTGAAATAATTAAAGCGTGGTAGATTTTTGCTAAATCATAATAAATATCACCGCATGCCCGCATACCCCCAAAATCTTCTCTCCAGTCAAGTAAATAAAATTTACCCTCGCTAATTATAATATTTTCCGGCTGCGGATCTCCGTGAAAAAGAACTGGTATGCCAGCACAAAGATACTCCCAGTCTATTTTTTTGAATATTGAGCTCAACTTCGGAACGGAAACCCCATTAATATCCTCTTTTAAATCACTAATGCTGGTATTCCTATAAAACAAGTTAATTCTTTCTAATGTTTTTTCAAAGTAAAACTTCCAACAAGCTCTTTTAAATTCTTTTTCTTGTTTTTTTGTAAGCCTTTGTTTAACCCAAATCGTATCTTTACAAAATTCTAGAAATTCCTTAAAATCGCTATCATTCCATGTATCTGACAGCATACTTCCATTTTTATAACGATATGCATAAAAGTTATTCTTTCGGTCTGTAATTTCCGGAATCGATTTCTTCAAAAATCCTGCTTTTTCTAAACGACCTAGAACCTTTTCAGCATTAGTAAAGAATTTAATGACTTTTCCACCCTCAAAATAAGTGAATTCTCCGGATTTAGGTAATATTGCGTTATTTTTAAAATACTCTCTTGTACGTTCATATCCAGGGTCAGTACCAGTATCAAACCAGGAAAAATTAATAGTCTTTAAGCCATTTTTTATTAATGCTGCCAAACCATTCGCGACTTGAAGTTCTCCACACACTAAAGAATTATTCGCTTCTAGGCCATTCCAAAAGTCATCGTAATTCTTTATGGCGGCTAAACCGATAAAAGCATTATTTAGGAAACTGTCATAATTCGAACATTTTTTTTCTAGAATACTATTTTGCATCTTATCGAAAAATTCTAGCACTACACCATTCTTAACCCCGGCAACCAAATAGTTTTTCGAGTCTGCGATATTAGAAACACCTATCCAATCATAGTCCGGCTTTGGTATATCTTCCAGAACAATGGTATCACATGCTAAAAAAATGAAAGGACACTGCAAATGTTTTTTACAACAAAGCAAGGAATATCCGGGACCACTGCCTAAACCATCATATTTATCAACATTGACAAAAGTTATTTTACGTTCAGGGTGAGCAATGTCTAAAAAATCTTTTACATAATTTGCATTATAACCTACTGGAATAATTATTTCGACATCTACGGGGAATTTTTCTATAAGTCTAGATATTACGGCTTTTCCCCCAACAGGTAGAAGAGACTTATTAAAATCCTTAGCGTAACTTAAACGACTCCCCCTACCAGCAGCTTTAATACAAACTTTATATTTCATTTATGTTCACCCATAATTCTACCATGTTCCCTACCGGTATCATCTTGTAAACGAAAAACATCATCTAGCTCTATAGAAGAAGTCTCTATCATTAGAAGATCTTCTAATGCTTCTACTCTATGGATAAAACCGGGATAGATATGGAATATTTTCCCTGGAGACAATTCTTCACTAGCTAAATCCGATACAAAACGATTAATCTCCGGCTGGGTATACCCCCCCTTAACAAATTTATTTACATCAATAGTCATGCGAGAATAATATAGTAATCCCTTTCCTTTTTGTATATAATTTGTTTCTTGCTTATTCCTATGGAATTGTACACTAGATCTATATGGGGCCTTTATAAAGATTTCTTTTAGAGCATAAGGAAACTCCGGATAGCCATCAGCAATCCATTTCTCCCACCCCCAAGGTTTCTTGACTACTTTTACAACATCCACATCAAGTATTTTTATTTTTCCCCTTCGATCTTCACACTCCTTAATATCTAGTTTTTTTTCCATATATTATCCCCCATTTTATCAAACTTTCTTACTTTAAAAAATCTCTTTAATATATACAAGCACGCTTCGGCAACAGCCCTATTGCCACCCGAACGTTTTGTAACATAATCAGCGCTTCCTCTCGCACTTTCATCACCATTGCTTGTAGCAATTGAATAACCGACTTCCTTAAAAACATATTTATCAAATATTCCATCACCCATGTAAATAACTTTTTTCAAAGGATAACGCTCAGATATCCATTCAACACGTTTTATAGTACTGACTAATTTCAAAGGAAAATTCATATCATCAACAATTCTTTTTTTACTAATACCAAATCCTCTTTTATCTCCTGTTATAAAAATAATATTCAAATAAGGTTTTAAAAGAGATAGCGCGTCATTGTCATCCGGACCAAATACTTTCATACTCTTTCCTTTATCAGTATAAAAAAATTGTCCGGTAGTTAAAACTCCGTCTACATCAAGAATAAATACTTCTGGTTTAATCATATTGCCATCATTAATTAATTGTTTTTTAGACATTCGCAAACCTTCCTGGTTTAATAATCCTATACGCCTTCAACAATTCTTCTATCCCGTCATCAAGGCTAAAATCAGGTTTCCACCCCAGAGATTCTATCTTTTCATTGCTTACCAGATAATCACGTTTATCCTGGTCTTCCCCTATTTCCGCCGCGTGGATATAAAAATCAGGAATGAACTTTTTAATCTTCTCGCAAAGCTGGCGCTTAGTAAGATTGGCGTCGCTTAACCCCACGTTAAACGGCTCGCCCTTCATTTTATCATAGTTCTCCATACCGAAAACAAAAGCTTTCGCGACATCCCGTATGTGGATGAAATTCCTGCGGAAGTTCTCTTCAAAAAGCACGATAAAACGGTCTCTGAATGCCCGGTAAGTAAAGTCGTTCACCAGCAAATCCAGCCTCATCCTGGGGCTTACGCCGAAAACGGTAGCCAGCCTGAAAGTAACGGCATTGCCTTTATCCAAAAAAGCCCTCTCCACTTCAACCTTATGTTTCCCGTAATCGGAAACCGGCCTCAGCGGGCTGTCTTCGGTGCAGAATTTATCTTTCTCTCCCACCCCGTACCCGCTGTTTGTAGTGGGGAAGATTACTTTTTGCTTGGTAGAAAGTTTTTTGATTATCTTCAGCGGCGCTTCCAGGTTGATCAACCTGGATAAAACAGGGTTTGCCTTGCAGGCAGGAGCGCCGACTATCGCTGCCAAAGGCAGAATAATATCAAACTTAGGCAGGAGGGAAGACATCAAACCTTCATCGCATATATCACCTTTTATGAATTCAAAATTTTTATCGGCACAACAGTCCAATAAAGAATTTTGATTATAAATCAACGAATCAAGGACGGTAACCCTGTATCCTCCTCTCAATAAAATGGGCACTAATACCGACCCGATATACCCCGCCCCTCCGGTAACAAGAACAGACTCTTTCTTCAAAAGAACCTCCTTTACTATCGATTATCTTAAATATTTATCTGCCGAAACATAACTACGAGGAGTCCCAATATCAATAAATCTCCCCTTAGCCAAATACCCGAAAACACTATTCTTAAACCTGGTTACGAATGACGGCATCAGGTCTTTTTCAAGAGATAAGATCTTGCCATTTCTAACATTATCGAAAATACCCCTGTCCATAAGATACAGGCCCGCGTTTATTAAGGCATTCTTGTTTGTTTTAATTTTCTCTTGGAAAGAAACAATTTTCCCTCGTGCATCAACCTGGATACTCCCATACCTGCCGGAACCGTTCTTTCGGAACAACGCGATAGTCAATTTTGCTTTATGTTTTTTGTGGAATCTTATAAAATCCTTCAAATCAATATCGGTATAAGAATCCCCGTTCATGACCAGAACCGGGTTGCTTTTGGTATGCCCGATGGCATTCTTAACCGCTCCTCCGGTGCCAAGCAGCTTCTTCTCAACACAAAAATCTAAAGAAAACCTGTAAGGGAAAACACTCTTATATTTATCAATTATTTTACTGGCCTTATACCCTAACGCCAATGCGACACCATCAATCAATCCGCATTCATCCAGCTGCGAAAACAAAATATCCAAGAACGGCTTGCCATGGACCTGCGCCATCGGCTTCGGGACATTTTTAACAAGTTTCCTCAATCTTTTTCCTTTGCCGCCGGCTAAAATGATCGCGTCTATTTTATGCATGGAGAAGCTAACCTGTAAAATAGATTATTTTCGAACCTTCTTTCTCAAACTTAAAGCTTACTTCCATCAGGTTCAGAGCTTTCCTCACGGCAGGCTGCCTGTCCTTAGGCACAAGCAAAAACATAAAACCTCCCCCTCCCGCCCCGGCTAATTTCCCTCCGCAAGCGCCGGCTTCCTTAGCGAAACGATAGTTATCATCGATAGCCTTATTTGTTATCTTGCTTGAAAGGCATTTTTTAAGATCCCATCCCTCATCAAGCAATTCCCCCAGGCGCCTTACCATACCAGGAGGATCCTCGTCGGAAATGACCTTTTCCGCATCATAAACCATCTGGCGCATTCTTTTAAGGTATGAATCCAGATTACAGGATTTGGTATTCTCGGTTTGCTCTCTGGCTATTTCGCTCGCATAACGGGTCAGACCGGTGTAGAAAATCATCAATGATTCGTTCAGATAATCGTATTTCTCTTTTGTTATTACCACCGGTTTTACCGATACCCCGAATTTATCGAATTCAATTTTGTTCAACCCTCCGTAAGCCGCGTGTATCTGGTCCTGGCATCCCACGTTTTCTTTTATCAATTCCTGTTCGATATAAGTCGCTTCTTCGGCAAGCTGTTTTGAAGATACCGTCTTCCCTTCCAGGGCATACAAGGCGTTTAAAAAACCTACCGTAAACGACGAAGAAGATCCCAGGCCGGTCCGGGCGGGAAGATCGGAGAATATGTGGATATCCAAATTGCCGTTGATTTTCTTGAATTTCAGGGTTTCACGCACGCTGGGATGTTTTATCTGGCTGACATCGTTGACAAGCTCGGCTTTGGAATAACCCACGCGTATCTTGTATTCGAAAAAGTCGCTTAATCTGTTGACGCTGATATAAGTATGCTTATCGATAGCCGTGCCGATTACCGCGCCACCTTCTCTTTCAAAATATTCCCGGTAATCAGTCCCGCCGCCAAAAAAACTTATCCTTACCGGTGTCTTTGAAATAATCATATCTTCCTTCTAATTTGCCGTATTAGCCAATTCACGGATAAAATTATCCGGGTTATGAAAAGCGGCCCACTTGCTTCTAAAGTCTTCAGCCTGTTTCGCCAACTGCGGATAGATATTTTTTGCCTCAAGCATAGCCCGAGCCAGATCCTCAACGTTATTATCCTTGAAACAAACACCGGCTCCTGAATCTTTCAACTGATCGCTCATCCATGTGCCATCGGTTGCGACTACCGGCTTACCCAGGGCCAATGCCTCGGCAAGGATACCCGAAGTGCTGGAGGAATACCTCCACTTCAGATAAGGCAGGACTATAATATCTGAATTCCCGATCATCTTCTGGTAAACCATCTCGTCCACGGTATGTTCGATCAATTTCACATTAGGTAAACCCAGGCTTTTCAGCAACGCTATCGAACGCAAAGAACCTTTATCATTCTTGAAACTATAACAATGCAGTAAAAAATCTATACCTGTGAGCTGATTCCTCTGATGCAACAGTCTTATAGCGCTTGCCAGCAGGCTAAAGCCTTTATCACTTCTTGCCCCTCCGGGATTCAAAAATACAATTTTATCCCCATGGCAAGCCCTGCCCGTTTTTAAATAACTCGTATGCGGAATCGGCAATACGCTTACCGGCAATCCGGTAAAGCTCCTGTATTCCCCGGCTAATTTCTGGCTGTCGGTCACAAGGCGGATTTGATACTTACGGGAAAGTTTCTTTACTACAGGTATCAACAGGAATTTCCAGAGCGCCAATAAAATAAGCGAAATACCCGGCCGCCCGTTTCTTGAACAGCTAAAACGCATGAACAGGACAAGGGTGGGAGCTTTTTCGCGCTCATATCTCTTGAGCCAAAAATATAACCCTAATAAATTATGTGTCGTGGCGGAACATACAAAAACCACCCAGTCCTGATTGAGGAAACCCGTTTTTGGAGAAACCATTCCATTGTAAAAAGAGCGATTACATTGAAAAGGCCTCAAGAAATAACCTTTAATTCTGGAAGGAAGCATTTTACCGGCAAGGAATGAATCAAATATGCCTTCTACGGGCATTCCTACCGTTGTTTCAATCTTATATTCCTTGCTTCCAAAGACCCTGACATTAATATTATCCCTGCGGGCGGCCGAATAAATACTGCGACAATAATTAAACATATGCCCCATATATGAATTTAAATCAGGTTCGACGATGCAAAGATTCTTCATTGCAGATCCTTCAATACAATATCTTTAACCATTCGCGCTATCGCAAGCGAAGCGGTCAATCCAGGAGATTCGATACCTATCAGGTTTACAAAACCCGGCAATCCTTTATCTGACTCGTTATGGATAACGAAATCGCGGAACCCTCCGTTCTCCGTTTGTAATTTAGGCCTTATCCCTGATATATCCGGAGATAGATAATCTTCTTTCAACGAGGGGATAAATCTGGATACCGAGGCATAAAAATCCGGTCTTTTGCCCTCATCAACAGAATAATCCTTTAACCTATTGCTAAGATAAAAATCATCGGGACCAAGGCGCAAACTGCCGTTTAAGTCAGGAGTAACATGCACCCCCAGCCCACCGCCTTTCGGCCTTGGGACTGGATAAACAAGGCGTTTTACAGATTGCGACTTACCCAGAGCAACACGGAAATACTGCCCTTTGCAATAATGCAGGGCATAACCTTCTTTAACAGCATCAATACCCGCCAAAGCGGCAACGCTATCCGAATCAAGGCCCGCGCAATTTATTACCGCTAAAGACTCTATTGCAACATCCTCCCCATTATTTTTAACGGATAAAATATAACCGTCTTTATCCCTACGGACAGATAAGACTTCCGCGTCATAAACTATTGAAACCCCGTTATTCCTGGCAAGCGCCAAAAGGCAATCCATCAGATGATGCGAGTCGACTATACCTGTCTCCCGGGAATAAATCGCGGTTAAGCCTCTTACTTGCGGCTCAAACCTTCTTATTTCTTCTTCCGTGAGAAATTTAAGCCCTTCTACACCGTTCTTCCTTCCCTGCTTAAATATGCTCTCCAATGCCGTTAGTTCGCTTTCATCAACGGCAACAATAAGCTTGCCTATTTTTTTATAGGCAATCTTGTTTTTCTCGCAGAACTCGTATAATAAATGCCTCCCTTCGACACAAAGAGAAGCTTTTAAGCTATCTTGCGGATAATACATCCCTCCATGGACAACTTCGCTGTTACGAGAGCTGGTTTCCTGCCCGAACGATTTATTCTTCTCAAGAATGAGGATGCTCTTCTTAACGGAAGATAGCTTTTCCGCTATCGCAAGGCCAACCACCCCAGCCCCTATAATTACAATATCAATTTTATCCATATCGAACAAAAAATCATTCAGACAACTGGGATTTTATCCAGTTGTAAGTAATCTTAAGCCCATCCTCCAGCCTTGCCGAAGGCGCCCAGCCGAGCTTCTGGCGGATAAGCCGATTATCGGAATTCCTGCCCCTTACCCCAAGTGGTCCTTCGATATGTTTAATCGTTATTTTTTTGCCTGCCACTTTAGACACAATTTCAACAAGTTGATTGATAGTGACCATTTCCTCCGAGCCTATGTTGACCGGGCCGGAAAAATCCGAACGCATCAGCCTTAAGACGCCTTCCAGGCATTCGTCGATATAAAGAAAGGAACGGGTCTGCAGGCCGTCCCCCCAGATCTCGATCTGACCCCCGTCTTTTGCCTCAGCAACCTTACGGCAGATCGCCGCGGGTGCTTTCTCCTTGCCGCCCCGCCAGGTACCTTCCGGGCCGAATATGTTATGAAAACGCGTGATATGCACATTCATACCGTAATTACGGCTATAAGAAAGATAAAGTCTTTCACTGAACAGTTTTTCCCAGCCGTATTCGCTGTCAGGAGCAGCAGGATATGCGGAATTTTCGGAACATTTGGGGTTATCGGGATCCTCCTGATTGTAGGCGGGATATATGCAGGCTGAAGAGGAGTAGAAAATATTTTTGACTTTGGCCAAGCGGCACTGCTCGGCCATATTAAGGTTAATGGTAGCAGAGTTATGCATTACGTCCGCGTCGTGTTCACCGGTAAAAATGTAGCCGGCCCCTCCCATATCCGCGGCAAGCTGGTATACTTCATCGAAAGGCTGGTCGACCACCTTGCGCACCACCTGCTGCTGGCGCAAATCGCCGATCACAAAGTCATCCGCACCGGTCTTGCTGAATTCCGGATATTTCAGGTCAACCCCCCGCACCCAAAAACCTTCTTTTTTCAGCCTCTTGACCAGATGACTGCCAATAAACCCACCCGCCCCGGTAACCAACGCTTTCTTCATCTATCCCCCAAATTTAGTCCAGTAAATAAAGTATGTAACTTAAACAAAACTAAGTGGTTAGAAAAGAAATACCATATTAAGAACAATGGGTAATATTATACCACTATACGAAGGAAAATAAAGAAATTTCTGGTTAGAATGGTATTTTTACTCCGCCTTCTATTGCCTGCTCGCTCCGGCGGGATTTAAGTCTGATAAACGCCTCCACATCAAAATGCTCAAGGAATCTGTGCGTCATAGTAAGGGTTATCCCCAAAGGTTTGCCGAACTCGTTTTCCAGGCTAAAAATAACCTTGTTGTGCCCAAAACTAACCGAGGCTCCGAACTCTATAGCCTTTACCCTGCCCTGCCCGTAATCCATTTGAAATGAAAGGGTTAAGTTGCGGCCGAGCTTCCACTGGCCATAGAGAATAATCAACTGGCCTCCGCTTAAGCGGCTCTTGCGCGTGCCGATTCCGATACGGTAACGGATCTGGCCTTTTTTGGGATAAAGCGAAGGGGATTCAAGCTGAACCTTGAATTCAAAACGCGAGGTTGAACTGCCTTCAAGAATATAAACAAGCTTGTTTGTGGAGGATATATTCCAGTGGCCTTTGAAGGTCAAAACATCCGGGCCCTCTCCGCAATTATATTCTATCTGCTGGTTCTTGTTGATCCTCCAGGTACCTTTAAAGGTGTACTTATCGGGTTTCTTTGCCGAGCCGCGGCGCGCCTTGGCTTGAAAGACGAGTTCGTTATGCTCGTTGGCATGCCAGGTGCCTTTAACCGTAACAATGCGTAATCTCTGGCGTTTGGTTTTGGAAAATGTCTGGATAGTTTCTATGACGAGGGAATCGGACTTTGCGGCGATGAAACGCCTGCGGAAGGTATCTTTTGGCTTAGATAGACTCATTTTACTTCTTTGCCGCAATAGGCATGCGCCAACCTGTGCCAAAGGCGCAATCGGTAATCTTGATGCCGGGTGCGGCCTGCTTGCGTTTGAATTCGGCTTTCTTGACCAGAGATAAAACCTTTACCACAGTTTCTTTGTCAAAGCCCATTTCTGTTATTTCCTCGGCGCTTTTATGCAGCTCTATGTAGTTATAAAGGATCTTATCAAGGATTTCATACGGCGGAAGGCTGTCCTGGTCTGTCTGGTTGGGGCGCAGTTCGGCAGACGGCGGCTTGTCGATGGAATTCTGCGGTATGATGCCGCCTTTTTTTTGGTTCAGCCAATTGGCGATACGGTAGACCATAGTTTTACTCACGTCGGCGATGACCGCAAGGCCGCCGGACATATCCCCGTAAATAGTGCAGTAGCCGACGGCAAGCTCGGATTTATTGCCGGTAGTCAAAAGGAGCGCTCCGTACTTGTTGGAGAGCGCCATAAGTATGTTGCCTCTTATGCGGGACTGGATATTCTCCTCGGTGGTATCCTTCCTGCAGCCTCTGAAGGCAGGGCGCAAGGCTTTGGCAAAAGCGGACATCACGCCTTTAATCGGGACCTTGAGTTCCTTAATCCCCAACCCCCTGGCCAGGGCGAGCGCATCATCGATACTCCCTTTACTGGAATAAGGAGAAGGAAGAAGGACGCCAAATACATTCTCTTTGCCTAACGCCTCCGCGGCGATTGCGGCGGTAAGCGCGGAGTCTATGCCCCCGGAAAGGCCCAGCAGGACTTTCTTAAAACCGCACTTTGCGGCATAATCCCTTGTCCCGGAAACCAGCGCCTCCCAGATTTCCTCCTCCGGAAGTTCAATATACGGCTCTCTGCGCCCGGATGAGCCCGGCACATCTACGATAAGGGTATCTTCGCTAAACGGCTTTGCCCGGCTGGCCAATTTGCCATCGGCGGAAAAAACGCAGCTCCTGCCGTCAAACACCAAATCATCGTTGCCTCCGCACTGGTTTACGTAAACCAGGGGAATCTTGTATTTGGCGGCGATTTTACCCAGCATCTCCTCCCTGATCTTCTGTTTGCCCAGGAAAAACGGAGAAGCAGATATGTTGACGATACAGTCTATGCCGGAAGAGAAAAGTTTTTCGAGCGGGTCGAGCTTATAAAGATGCAGGGGCGAACAATCCCTGTCGTTCCAAATGTCTTCGCAAATAGTAACGCCGATCTTGAGCCCGCTTAATTCAAGGGCGGCTGAAGGTTCGGCCGGCTCAAAATAGCGGTATTCGTCGAATACGTCGTAAGTGGGCAAAAGGGTTTTCCTGAAGACCCGGGATACCGCTCCGTCTTTTAAGAGTGCTGCGGAATTATAGAGAGGCTTGCCTCCTCCTGAAGTATTCGCCTCGGGCACGCCAAGAAGAAGCGGCGGATAACCTGACA
Source organism: Candidatus Omnitrophica bacterium UBA6249 (assembly GCA_002441305.1). Classification (GTDB taxonomy): domain Bacteria; phylum Omnitrophota; class Gorgyraeia; order Gygaellales; family Profunditerraquicolaceae; genus UBA6249. The sequence continues at coordinate 63,708 of DJVT01000009.1, read as the reverse complement.
GACTCTTGGCCAGGACTGAAGCCGCCTGCCAGGTCTTTTCGATAAAAGACTTATTTAAAAGCAGGTCTCTCGGCGGATAGCCTGTCAGGGCAAGCTCGGAGGTGATAAACAAGTCTACGCCAGAGGAAGCCGCATCCTTCACGGCTGAAATAATCTTCTCAGCGTTGCCGGTAATGTCGCCGACGGTAAAGTTAAGTTGTAAAATCGCAATCTTCATATCTTTGTGTATGCTGTAGACAGTTTACGTAACTATCTAAGGCCTCATAGGTTACAAAAGAATTACTCCTCCTGATACGCCGGCAGCTAACCTTCGACCTTGATATTGATCTCTTTTACACGCGGGGGAAGCTTGTGTTTTTCCTTGCCGTTAATCACATACCGGTATTCATCGTAATCGAATTCAATCTTGTAACAACGAAGCGATTTTTTGTTGTCAAACTTCACCAGGAACCCGCCTTCGTCGCTCATGCGCCCTCCCCGATAGCCTCCTGCTGTGTTTAAACCGGTAATATTTATCTTGTAACTGCTATATTATCATAGAGTTACATAAACTGTCTACATTATCAGCTTCTTCAGCATCGGCTCATGCCTCCTGATCCAGCCGAAGATATCTTTCAGGATCGCAACAGGCTGCTTGCGAGGCTTCCACTTTAGCTGCCGGGTAACTTCACGATTATCCGTAATGTAGATTGCGATATCTCCCGGGCGGTTGCGTTTATCGCTGCCGATTTTGATCTTGTTGCCGGTGATCTTGCGGCATAATCCGGTGGCCTCAAGGAGAGAAAGGTTCACCTCGCCCGCCCCGCCGACATTATACGTATTGCCGTTTATTTTATCCAGGATACCCGCCTGCATATCCACCAGGCTGCACAGGTCATCTACGTGCAGGAGGTCGCGCACCTGCTTGCCCTCGCCGCCAAAGCCGATATATTTAAGCGGCCTTTTGAAATAGTGCGCCAGCATCCAGTATGTAAATACCCCCTGATCAACTTTGCCGAACTGCCACGGCCCGGCCAGCACCCCGCAACGGTTGACTACCGATTTAAACCCGTATGCCGCCGCATACTCCTGGAGGATAAGTTCCGAGGAAAGCTTGGTCGCCCCATACAATGTGCGCAGGCCGGTGAGCGGAAAACCCGTTCCAACTCCGGAAAAATCCTTCCATTCAAACCGGGTTGCCTTCTCTCTGCGCCCGATCGCGTTTATCCTGTCGTAAGGGTATACCCTGCTGGTGGAGATAAAGATAATATCCGCTTTGCGTCTGCGGCAAAACTCAAGGCAGTTTACCGTACCGTTCAAGTTGGTATCGATAATATAAGCGGGCTTTTCATATCCTGCCAAAACCGAGGGCTCGGCAGAGCATTCTATCACCAGGTCGATACCGGGTATAAAATCAAGGTCTTTTGGCCGCCTGACGTCTCCCCGGATAAACTTAACCCCGGCCTTCTTTAGCCTGGGAAGGTTGAATTCACTGCCCCTTCGGACAAGGTTATCCAGGGAAAAGACTTCTGTTTTAGGATACCTCTCTTTAAAATACACAGCCAGGTTGCTCCCCGCGAACCCGGCCCCTCCGGTAATCAGTATGTTTCTATATCTCATCTATCTGCCCTTAGCTAAAGTTTATTTATTTATCTTACTTTCATCCCCTCTCCCTGTCAATATTTATGTAGACAGTTTACGTAACCTTATCATTCCTATGAAATTATAAAAAATCTATTCGTATCATTAATTTATATCGAATCGCGGTTTAGGAGGTTTCTGCGGAGGCTCAAGAAGTTTTTTAATTACCTCAAATATTGTCTGAATGTCCGTTTCATGCAGTTGGTACTTACGCTCTAACTCCTCAATCTTTTTTGCTAATTCTTTATGTGTCAATAATAACTCCCGTAACTTCACGAAAGCACGCATTATTGCTATGTTAACTTCAATAGCCCGCTTCGATTTGAGCACGCTGGATAACATGGCTACGCCTTGCTCAGTAAAAACATAAGGAGCATATCGCCTGCCGCCCCATCTTGACCTTCCATTTTGGAATATCAAGTTCCTATATTCCTCCGTGGTAAGTTGAAACATAAAATCTTCCGGGAAACGCCTTATATTGCGTTTAACGGCTTTGTTAAAGTTAAATGTTTTTACCCCATATAGCTCCGCTAAGTCAGAATCCAACATTACCCTTTTCCCTCTTAGTAATATAATCTTACCCGCCACAACCTCCACAGAAGCTATTCTTTTACTCATATTCTCTCCTTTCTAACGTCAATAGACGCAGAAAGAGGAATAATCTAACGCAGCATCATGGAATAATTGTTTTGTAACTATTAGTATTTTATGGAGTTACGTACACTGTCTATGATTTGGGAAAGAGTGGATTCAATATTGAAGGCATACTGCCAGGAAGGATAGTGCGACTTGAATTTGGAGACGTCGCTTACCCACCAGATATGGTCTCCGATACGGTTGGTGTCTACATAGTCATAAGACAGCCTGCTGCCGCTTAATTTCTCGCACAACTCGATGGCCTCAAGGATGGAAACATTGGCAAACCTGCCGCCGCCCATATTGTAAACCTCTCCGCAGCGTGGATTCTGGAAATAATGGTAAAAGGCATTCACCAGGTCGTAAGAATGGATATTGTCCCTGACCTGCTTTCCTTTGTAACCGTAGATTTTGTATTTGCGTCCGGTCACGCAGCATTTCACCAGGTAGGACAGAAAACCGTGCAGCTCCGCCCCGGAGTGCGCCGGGCCGGTAAGGCAGCCCCCGCGGAATACGCCTGTGCGCAGATGGAAATATTTGCCGTACTCCTGCACCATGATATCGGCGGCAACCTTGGAAGCGCCAAACACGGAATGCAGGCAGTTATCTATGCTCATGGATTCATCTATGCCTTTGGAATACTGATGGCTGTCGGCAATCTCAAAACGCTTCTCTTTCTCAACCAGCGGCAGGCGGTTCGGCGTATCGCCGTAGACCTTGTTCGTAGAAGTAAAGATAAATACTGCCCACGGAGAAAACTTACGCGCGGCCTCAAGCATGACCAGCGTCCCCTGGGCATTCACCCCGAAGTCAACCTCAGGATCCCTTGCCGCCCAGTCATGCGAAGGCTGGGCAGCCGCATGCACGATCAGGGCTATGTCTTTGGAGTATTTCTTGAACAAAGAATTTATTTTACCGGAATCCCGGATATCCACGGAATAATGGCGGTAATTCTTATGCAGCTTCTGCAGGCGTTTCCGGTTCCAGAGCACCGAACCGTCGGAGCCGAAGAAATTCCTGCGCATATTGTTATCGATACCGACGATATCGAAGCCCTTGTCGGCAAAGAAGCTTACCGTCTCAGAACCGATTAACCCGCATGAACCTGTAACAATAACCGTTGCCATTTTTGTAGACAGTTTATGTAACCAGCTTGATATTATAAAGTTACAAAAGAAACATTCCCTATCGCAGCACTATTTACCGTACAGTTTGTTTACGTCCGCCAGCTTACTCTTCAGCCAATCCCTGTGGCCGAGCGACCAGGCTACGGTCGATTTAAGCCCTTCGGCAAGTTTTACCTTAGGCCTCCAGCCGAGTTCTTTCGCCGCCTTCCCGGAGTTTAAGCTGTATCTTATATCATGGCCCGGCCGGTCTTTCACAAATTTGAACCTGTCCGCCTTTTCCCCGAGCAGCCTCAAGAGAAGTTTGACCGTATCTATATTCCTGCTTTCGCATGAACCGCCCAGATTATAGATCTGCCCGAGCCTGCCTTTGTCCATAATTTCCGCGATACCGCGCACGCAATCGTCGATATACAGCCATTCGCGTATATTCTTGCCTTTCCCGTAAACCGGAACTTTTTCCTTCCCGAGTATCCTGAGTATGGCAAGCGGGATCAGCTTTTCCGGGTATTGCCATGGGCCATAGGTATTTGACGGCCTTACGATTATCGCGGGAAATTTATTCGTCCTGATATAAGCCTGCACCAGGAGATCCGCCGCAGCCTTGGATGCGGCATAAGGGCTGTTCGGTTTAAGGGGAAAGTCCTCTTTAAACTTACCGTCGGCAATCTCTCCATAGACCTCATCGCTGGAAATAAACACAAACCTGTTTACGCTGTATTTACGGCTTACATCGAGAAGCACCTGAGTGCCCTTGATATTGGTCTCGATAAATGGCGCAGCGTCCTTGATACTGCGGTCAACATGGCTCTCTGCGGCAAAATGCACCACTGTGTCTGGCCTTTCGCTGGCAAAGACCGCACCTGCTGCCCTCTTATTACAGATATCGGTTTTGTAAAACCTGAACCTGCCGCCTGTACCTTCAAGGCGCTTCAGATCCCCCGAATAAGTAAGCTTGTCCAAGACGGCAACGGGAACTCCCTGCTCCGCCAGAAGCCGGACAAAGGCGCTGCCGATAAATCCGGCCCCGCCGGTAACTAAAACGCTGCTGTGTCTTTTCTTCCCCATAATATTTCTTTTGTAATTACTTATGTTTAACAGGGTTACGTAAACTGTCTACATAATGCTTGAGGCATTCGTCAAGAACGGAATGGATATCTCTGACCTTAAAACCCGTTCTCTCAAGCTTGGCGACAGACAAAAGCAGGTTTGTCCTGGTTAAAGGAAGTTTGCGCACAGAGACAAACTTAAAATCCGGCCCGGGCAGATACTTCCGGTAAACCTTCATCAGCTCGGAATAACGCAGGCCGCCTTTATTCACTACATTATACACCCCTACTGCGCCAACCCCAATCAAATGTTTTAACGCCCTGATAAAATCAGGCAGATAGGTCACCGAGTTTGGGACATCGACAATCTTTTCGTATTTAACAAGCTTGTCCAGAATATTCCTGGGGTGGCTTTCATCGAGCAAGGGTATCCTGATCCTGAGGATAAGTATGCCCGCTTTTGCAGAAAGGGCCTCGAGAGCGGCCTCGGAATAAATCTTGCTGCGGCTGTAGAACAGCTTGAGAAAATAATTCCTTTCCCCTTCTTTGATAGGCTTATCTTTTCTGTAATCGAAATTGAAGATGCAGCCGGTACTGATATGCACGAGCTTGATCCCCCGGCGCAGGCAGGCCTCGGCAAGCATCAACGGAATAAAGCTGTTGGCAAGCAAAGTCGCCTCTTTATCCTCCTCGCAGTCATCGACATTGCGCCTTCCGCTGGAGCCGATGCAGTTAATCACTATCTCAGGCCTGTAGCGGCCGAGCAGCCTATCCGCATCGCTAAAAGAATTTATCACTGCGCCGGAGACCCGGCAGCCAAGCTCCCTGCCTATCCTTTCTCCGATAAAACCTTTTCCTAAAACAAGTATGTTTTTTCTCACTCTCGGGACAGGTTCCTTAAATAGTTCCCGTAGGCAGCGGGCATCCTCTTTGCAAGCCTGATAAGCTGGCCTTTGTTTATATATTTCATCCGGTAAGCGACTTCTTCTATGCACCCGATCTTCAGCCCTTGCCGCTCCTCGATGGTCTTGATGAACACGGAGGCATCGATGAGGGATTCATAAGTCCCTGTATCGAGCCAGGCGTGCCCCCGGCCGAGGAACTCAGCCTTCAGCCCCCCTCTTTTTATATATTCATTATTTACCGAGGTAATTTCAAGCTCCCCCCTTGCGGACGGTTTTATCCTTTTGGCGATTTTAGGCGCATCGTTGTCGTAAAAATACAGCCCTGAAACAGCCCAGCTGGACTTGGGGTGGGCGGGTTTTTCTTCTATCGAGGCAACTTGCCCTTTTTTGTCGAACTTGAATACCCCGTAGCGGGCGGGGTCTTTCACGCAGTAGCCGAAGACAACCGCACCCTTTTTCAATTTGGCGTGGTTCTGAAGAAGTTTGACCAGGTTGTAGCCGTAGAAGATGTTATCCCCCAGGATAAGACAGATACTGTCCCTGCCGATAAAATCCTCGGCTATAATCAGGCTCTGGGCGATCCCTTCCGGCTTTTTTTGCTCCGCATAAGAGATCCTGATGCCCAGGTCTTTTCCGCTTCCCAGCAGGTCCTTGAACCTGGGGAGCTCTTTGGAGGAAGAGATAAGCAGGATGTCCTTTATCCCGGCGAGCATCAACACCGACAAAGGATAGTATATCATCGGCTTGTCGTAAACAGGAAGCATCTGCTTACAGACACTCTTGGTGATCGGATATAATCTTGTAGCCCTTCCCCCCGCTAAAATTATCCCCTTCATCCCCTGCTCCGCAGCTCCGTAGACAGTTTATGTAATCCGTTGATTTATATAAAGTTGTAAAAGAAATACTCCGGCTATGAAGAAACTTTTATCCTTTTATATTTAAAGTATAGGAAAATGAGCACCGTAAGGCTGGCGAAGGTAATCAGGTTAGCCCCGATTATTATAGGGTCCTTGCGCGCAAAGCCATACACCATCCAGAGAAATACTCCCGTAGAAAGCTGGAACAAAGTAACCGGGCTCACATCTTTAACAGACCTTGTCCGCATGGATTTGGCTATTTGGGGAATAAATGAAAACATGGTTAAGGTAGCGGCGAGCGCCCCGATAAAAGTCCAGAACATGTTTTGATTATATATCCAAACGGAGGGGAAATAAAGATAAATTAACTCTCTCCAGAAAGCCTTCTTCTTCCGCTCCTTCTCGGAAAATAATGCCCGTTCATTTTTACCAGTTTCCCGATAAAAACCTTATCGCCGCAAATAATACCCGCACCGGAAAAACGATCTTCATCCCCCCGGTCAAGGACGCTTAAGAACTCTTTATAGGCCACCTGCCTGGCCCTGATATTATTCCCGAATTCATCGAAATAAGGGCTCATTTTTGTTATCCCGTCCTCTTCTCCCAAACAATAGAATCGCGCGCTGCCATAGTTATATTCACAGGCCTCTTTAACGAACCCGGAACGCACCGGATTCCTTTCCACATACCTGCCGCAATTCTTCAAATACGCCTCTTTCTGCACCGGCTGTAATTTGAATCTCCCCTGCCACAAGAATCCCACCGTATCGTATCTCCTGCAGTAATAATGGCTATACGCCCGGTGCAATCCTGCCATAAAACCGGAGATCGATTCAGGAACATCAAGCTCAAGAACAAGATGGTAATGATTCGGCATGATCACCCAATGATACACACTGATCCCAAATTTATCTGTATAATCCTTGATTAATTTCTTGAAGTATGCGAAGTCCCGGGAGTTATGAAAAATCTCCCTGCGCCCGCTGCTTCTGCTGAATGCATGATATACCAACGATTGCTGCAACTGGTGCCTGCGCGCATGTGACGGCATGGTCATCCTCCTTTTACCGCAATTGACGAAAAAGGAAGATGAGTCTAACGGAATTATTTTTAAGTATGGGAATATTTCTTTTGGATCTAAGTGAAGGATATGGAGTTACGTAAACTGTCTACAGGATTTTGAGGAAGCGGCGGGAACCGGCCTTGAGGATACCCGGCTCGCCGGGGATAAAGTCATCTTTGTCTATTTTTACGTTGTTGAAGCTTACCGCGCCCTGCTTGATCAGGCGGCGCGCCTCGTTGCCGCTGGCGACAAGCTTGCTCTCCAGGAGGATAGCCAATACGCTCTTTTTGCCGCTGGCCTTAAAAACCGGCATATCCTGCGGCACTTCCTTTTGGGAGAATACGCGAGTAAACTCCGCCGCCTCTTTTTCTGCCGCCTGCGCCGAATGGTACTGCGTAATGATAATCTTGGCCAGTTTTACCTTGGCCTCCCTGGGATGCATCTTCTTTACCGCATCCATGTCCTCGTCGGTAAGCAGCTCGTAGTACTTGAGCATCAGCTCATCGGAGACCGACATCACCTTGCCGAACATTTCTTTTGCGGTCTCGTTTATGCCGATATAGTTCCCGTACGACTTGCTCATCTTCTGCACGCCGTCGGTGCCTTCCAGGAGGGGCATGGTCAGGACCACCTGCTGGTGCTGGTTAAAATCCTTTTGCAGGTCGCGCCCTACCAAAAGGTTGAATATCTGGTCCGTCCCGCCGAGCTCGATATCTGCCTTGAGCATAACCGAATCATAGCCTTGCATAAGAGGATAAATGAACTCGAGGATGGAGATATTCTCGCCCTGGGAATAACGCTTTTTGAAATCCTCCCGGGCAAGCATCTGGGAAACCGAGGCAAGCGTAGTAAGTTTGAGCATATCGGCTACCTGCATGCGCTCAAACCACCTGCTGTTAAAGACTATCTTCAGCTTCTTTACGTCCAGGATCTTGGAAACCTGTTTCTTATAAGTCCTGGCATTCTTGGCTACCTCCTGCCTGGTAAGCTGTTTCCTGATCTCCGAACGCCCTGTGGGATCCCCTATACGGCCGGTAAAATCGCCGATCAGGAAATATACCTCATGCCCCAGATCCTGAAACTGGCGCAGCTTCCTCAGAAGCACGGTATGCCCCAGGTGCAGGTCAGGAGCGGTAGGGTCGAATCCCGCTTTTACCTTCAACGGGCGCCCGGACTTAACGCTCCACTCAAGCTTCTTGCGCAATTCATCCCCGGAGATTACCTCTACTACCCCGCGCCTGATAAGCTTAAGCTGTTCTTCGACGTTTTTCATCTTTTATAAACTGCCGCCGGAACCGGGACATTCCCGGCCCGCGGCAGCAGTCATTCTAACTTTAAAGGCGCGCAGTCAGGCCGATTTTTGCCTGCTCCACGTCGACCTTGATTATCTTGACGTTTACCTTATCACCCGGTTTCAGGTTGGCAACCGCTTCTTTATCTATCTCGCTAGAATAAATCAACCCTTCCAGCTCGCTGTCGATATTCGCGAATACCCCGAACTCCGTAATGCTGGATACCTCGGCTTCCAACACCGTATCCAGAGGATACTTCTCGGCGATCTTCGGCCAGGGATTCTCCTGCAGCTGTTTTAACCCCAGGGCGATCCTGCGGCTTGAGGCATCGACCGAAAGTACATAAACGTCCACCTTCTGGCCTTTTTTCAATACATCCTGCGGATGCCCGATCCTTTTGGTCCAGGAAAGGTCGGAAACATGGATCATCCCTTCCAGGTTGGAATCCAGCTCCACGAATGCGCCGTAATCCGTAAAACCGCGCACTTTGCCCGATACAGTGGAACCCACCGGGTACTTGGCTTCCGCCTCGGTCCACGGATTCTGCTCGAGCTGTTTAAGGCTCAAGGATATCCTGCGCGAATCCTTCTCCACGCTGAGTATCTGGGTCTCCAGTATATCGCCTACGGCGAACATCTCTCCGGGATTGTTCACGCGCTTGGTCCAGGAGATCTCCGAGACATGCACCAATCCCTCGATCCCCTTCTCCAGCTCCACGAAGATACCGTAAGGAAGGATATTGACCACCTTGCCCTTAACCTTGGCGCCGACGCTGAACTTGTTCTCGATATCCTGCCAGGGATCCGCCTGCCTCTGCTTGAGGCCTAAGGATACCTTGCCCGAGGCCTGGTCCATATTCAGGACCATGATCTCGATCTTGTCCCCGATAGCCACGATCTCGCTCGGATGGCTGATCTTGGACCAGGACATATCGGTGATATGCAAAAGCCCGTCCACCCCGCCCAGGTCGATGAAGGCTCCGAAATCGGTAATCGCCTTGACCGTGCCGGGATAGATGTTGCCGATCTTAAGCTCGCTCCAGATCTTGCTCTTGGCCAAGTCCCTGTCCGCCTGTACCGCTTCACGGCGGCTGACGATGATGCTGCGGCGCAGGTTGTTTACCTTGACGATCTTGAACTTGAATACCTTATACAGGATATCCTTATCGGGTATATTGCGGAAAGCGGACAAGGAACTGGGCAGGAAGCCTTCGATACCCATGATATCCACGAGAAAACCGCCCTTTACCTTCTTGACCGGTTTGCCTTCCACCAGGGAACCTTCGTTGGAGATCTTTACGATCTTGTCCCAGCCCTGCATACGCATCGCCTTCTCGCGGGAAAGGGTCATTACCCCGGCGTCATTCTCCATATTCTCCAGGAGGAACTCCATCTCTCTGCCCATCTCAAGGTCAGCGGTATTGAACTCCGTGATCGGGACTATCCCTTCGGATTTAAAACCGACATCCACCAGGACCTCTTTATTCTTGATGCCCACGATCTTACCCGTGACCACCTGGCCCTCTTTCATTTCTTTGATGCTCTGGTTATACAACTGCTCCAATTCTTCTCTCGTAGTACTTGACATTTTCAGATACTTCCTTTCTTTTTATTTTTATTTTTTATTCTATGCGTTTTTCGTATCAGTTATTCGATAATTCTTTTATCTTAGCCATTATCAAGTCGGAGATTTCCTGATAAGGCTTCCCCCTTTCTATAAGAATTTCTTTTCCCAGGCGCACGTGTATCTTGGTCAAACGCAGCGAATGCGCATGGCGCGGCAAAGCTTCATCCGTTCCGGAGACAAATGCCGGGATTACCGGCACGCCTCCCTTTGCCGCCAAAAAACCAGCTCCCGGCTCGGGATTCAAGTATCTATCCTCTTTACTCCTGCGTGTACCCTCAGGAAACAATGCAAGCCCCTCGCCGTTACGCAAAACCTTCAATCCTTTCTTTATCGCGGACGTATCCGCGGAATCCCTTTTAAGCGGGATTACCCCCACCGCCTTAAGCCAGAATTTCAACAACGGGATATCGAACAGGTTATCCCTGGCTATAAAATGCACCGGCCGCCGGCAGGCCGAACCTACGGCGGGCGGATCAAGATAGCTTATATGATTGGAGACAAGAATAAAACCTCCTCTTTCGGGGATGTTCTCCCTGCCTTCCACTTTGAACCTGAAAAAAATCTTCAGTATTACCAGAATTATAAATCTGCTAAATCTGTACATCCTTAAGGATTATTTCTTTACCCACGGCGAGCAGTTTCCTGGCCCGGGCCAGGCTTTTTGCCTCCGCGTAGGTACGCATAATCGGCTCGGTGCCGGAACCGCGGAACATCAGCCAGCTTTCATCCTCGCAGATCAGCTTCACGCCGTCGTAATCTTTGACGTCGACAACCTTCTTGCCCAAGAGCTCGGCGGGAAGATTCTCTTTCTTCGGCTCCACTCTTTTTGCCAGATGGAAATCCTGGCGCACATAATAATATTTGCCGAATTTCTCCTCGGTCTCATTCAGGATCTTGAGTATATTCTTGTTGCGGTAAACCATCATCTCGATAAGCAGGAGCCCGGCCATAGTCCCGTCACGCTCGGGTATATAGCCTTTTACGCCCATACCGCCCGCCTCTTCACCTCCGGCGACGATATCCTCGGTCTCCATAAGATTGGATATGTATTTAAACCCTACCGGGGTCTCGTAAAGCTTGATCCCCAGGAATTTTGCGATATTGTCCATCATCGTCGTACCGCAGATGGTCTTGACCAGCCCGCCGCTCCAGTGACGGTCCTGGTTCAAATGCAGGGCAAGCAAGCCCAGTATTTTCTGCGGATGGATAAACACGCCTCCGGGGGCTACCGCGGCAATCCTGTCCGCATCCCCGTCCAGGGCAATACCCAGGTCAAATTTCTCCTTTTTTACGCGCTCCTTAAGCTCTTTCAAGTTCTCCTCTATCGGCTCCGGCCTGCCCCCGCCAAAAGAGGGATTGATAGTATTACGCATAAACTCCAGCTTAATGCTCGTGCCTTTGAGCACCTGGGCGATAAAGCTGTCGCCCGAACCGTACATGGAATCGACCAGCACTTTAAATTTCTTATTCTTGATTTTTTTAAGGTCAACATAACCGCGGATGAATTTTATGTAATCCTTGGTAATATCCGTCGTAACAAGAGGCTCGGCAAGAGCGGCATCCTTAACCGGATTCTTGCATAATAAAGCCTCGACCTGCCTGGTCAGCTCCTGGCTCGCCCCGCCTCCTGCGGCATTCTTGATCTTGAAACCGTTATATTCGGCCGGGTTATGCGAAGCGGTAATCATAATCCCCAGGTCAAGCTTGCGGGATTTGACGATAAAGCTCAATGCCGGCGTAGGGGTCGGCCTGTCGGAAAGAACCACCTCCATGCCGTTATTCTTCAACACTGCCCCGGCGGCCTCGGCGAATTTGGCGGACATAAAACGCGTATCATAACCCACTGCCACTTTTTTACCGCTGCCCAGGTAATCCGCCACCGCCTGGCTCAATATCTTCACGTTCTCCAGGGTATAGGTATCGGCGATGATCGCCCTCCATCCATCGGTCCCGAATTTGATTTGCGCAGTTGCATTGCTCATCGAAGCTCTCCTTCTCTTAAACTGTTGATTGCTTTTTTAGTGTCTGTGGCACCGAAAATATAAGAACCGGCGGCCAGGACATTCGCCCCCGCCTCCCTGACCAGTTTACCGGTAATGCTGTTTATCCCGCCGTCCACGGCGATATCCTTCTTAAAGACGACGCGCAGCTGCCTTATCTTGTCCAAAGCAGACGGAATAAATGCCTGCCCGCCGAAACCCGGATTCACCGACATTACCAGGACAAAATCTACATAAGGCAGGGCCTTTTTAATTTTGCTGAACGGCGTCGGAGGATTCAAAGAGATGCCAAGTTTAACCTTTCTCTTCTTCAAGCCATCCGCTATCGCTGCCAGCGTGCGAAGCGTAAGCGTCTCTACGTGCACAGTGATCATGTCCGCTCCGGCAGAAACAAAGGCGTCTATATATTTTGCCGGGTTCTCGATCATCAAGTGGACATCCAGCGGAAGGCTTGTCGCCTTGCGGATATATTTTACCACCACCGGGCCTATGGTTATATTCGGCACGAAGTGGCCGTCCATAATATCCACATGCACCAGATCCGCCCCCGCCTTCTCGATCTTCTTAAGCTCCGCGGCAAGATTGGCAAAATCAGCTGACAGTATTGACGGCGCTACTTTTATCTTCATCCTATTATTGTAGACAGTTTATATAACATTATGTAAATACAATAGTTACAAAAGAAATACACCCCCTTGTAGGTTCCGGGAATATTTGTTTTGTAACAATATTATTATCAAAGAGTTACGTAAACTGTCTACTGTACAGTTTGTTTTTGGTTATGTAGTTAAAAACTGCTTCGGGTACCAGGTAACGGAACGACCTGCCCTTAAGCACACACTCTCTTACCTCAAAACCCGAAATATCCACCGCTCGGATAGGTATAGTATCTATGCAATCCGGTATCTGCTCAAGAGGGTACCCCGGGCGCGTCGCAGCGACGAACTTGACCATCTCAAGTATCTGCCCCAGGTCTTTCCACTCATTCAGGTACTTTAACAGATCCGACCCGATAATAAAATATATCTCATCGCGGGCAAACCTGCGTTTCAACTCCCTCAGCGTGTCGATTGTATAAGAACGACCCCGGCGCCTGATCTCCATATCCGAAACGGAGAAGAATTTATTCCCCTTTACGGACAGCTTAAGCATTTTAAGCCGGTCTTCCGCGGGAGCGATCCCGGAGGCATCTTTATGCGGAGGCATAGCCGTGGGGATAAGGATTACCTTATCCAGCCCCAGTTTTTCCCTTGCCTCTTCCGCAAGTATCAGATGGCCTATATGTACGGGGTTAAACGTCCCGCCGATAACGCCTATTTTCATCTTTGTCAATTACGCACCTGGCCGCTGCCGAACACCACGTATTTATACGTAGTCAGCTCCTCAAGGGCCATCGGGCCGCGGGCGTGCAATTTATCCGTGGAGATACCGATCTCCGCGCCCATCCCGAACTGGTTGCCGTCGGTAAAACGGGTCGAAGCGTTATGGTAAACGCAGGCCGAATCCACCCTTCTCAGGAACTTCTCGGCCTCCTCCGGCTCATCAGTAATTATGCTGTCCGAATGGTGCGAACCGTAATTATTGATATGCGCAACCGCCTCCTCTATATCCCCCACCACCTTGACCGAAAGAATCAGGTCCAGGTATTCGCTGCGGAAATCCTTCTCGCTAGCACGCTTTGCCCAACCGGCTATTTTCCTTGTGAAATCACAGCCGCGGATTTCAACTCCCGCCTCGCGGAATTTCTTAAGCATTCCGGGAAGGAATCTTGCCGCAACATCGCGGTGCACCAGCATGCATTCCATCGCATTGCATACCCCCGGCCTCTGCACCTTGGCGTTAAAACACACCTTCTCGGCCATATTCAAATCCGCCCAGGCATCCACATAAACATGGCAGATGCCTTTATAGTGTTTGATTACCGGAATACGGGAAGAGGAAACCACCTTCCTGATTAAACTTTCCCCTCCGCGCGGTATGACTACATCGATATATTTATCCAGCTTGAGCAGCGCATCCACCGCCTTATGGTCGCGCGTCTGGACCAAGCTGATGCAGGCGCAAGGCAGGGAATGCTTTTTCAACACCGAGACCAAAACCTTGTATATGGCGATATTGGAATTCAACGACTCGCTGCCCCCGCGCAAAATCACGCTGTTGCCGGACTTAAGGCACAAGCCGGCGCAATCCGCGGTAACGTTCGGACGCGACTCATAAATTATGGCAATAACCCCGATCGGCGTACGCACCTTGTTTATGCGCAGTCCTCCGGGAGTCTCCCAATTGCGCATAACCTCTCCCACCGGGTCGTCTAACTTCGCAACATCGAGCAGTCCGCCGGCCATCTGCTTTATCCTGTCCGCGTTAAGAGTCAACCTGTCGGTAAAAGCCTTGCCTTTGGCGGAACAGCCGGCAAGATCCTTCCTGTTTGCCTTCAAGATAGATGGCTTATCCGCAAGGAGAGCGCGCGCCATATCTTTGAGCGCCGCGTTTTTCCGCCCGGAGGATACTCCCGCCAGCACCCTGGACGCCTCTAAAGCGCCCCTGGCTATATCCTGCATCTCTTGTTTTATGCCGTTCTTCATCGCAGCCACCTTACAAAATCACCAGATTATCGCAATGAACGACTTCCCTGGAAAAACGCTCGCCTTTTATTTTATCGAGCTCCCTGGAAGCAATCCCGGCCTTCCCCCGCCCGATCTCGAGGCTTCCCTTATCGCATATGCTGACTACATCCCCGGAATAAAAATTTCCTTCGCAGGAAACTACCCCCACGGCAAGCAGGCTCTTTTTGGCGCACAATGCCTTCTTCGCCCCGTCGTCCACGATTATCCTGCCTTTGGGCCTGGTCCCGAAAGCCATCCAGCGCCTTTTCTCATCGAGCATATTCCTGCCGGGCGAAAAAAGCGTACCGCAGTCGAAATGGTCGGCGGCAAGCCTGGTTATTACATCCCCGGCATGCCCGTTGGCGATCACGCATGGAATACCGGAATCCACCGCGATGCGCGCCGCCTCGATCTTGGCAGCCATCCCCCCCACGCAAGTCTTCTTGCTGGCCGGGGAAGCGAGCGACTTGACCTGCCCGGTAATCTTGTCCACCAGGCGGATAACCTTCTTCTCTTTATCGAGAAGCCCGTCCACATCAGAAAGAATAATCAACAACTCCGCACCTGCCAGTATCGCAACCAGCGCGGAAAGTTTATCGTTATCCCCGAATTTTATCTCCTCGGTAGATACGGTATCGTTCTCGTTTATCACGGGAACGCACTTTAAAGAAAGCAGGGTGTTCAAAGTATTCTTTGCGTTCAGATAACGACTCCTCCCGGAAAAATCATCCCAGGTCAGGAGCAATTGAGCGCAATCCAGCCCGTATTTACTGAACTCACGGTGATAAACGCGCATGAGCTCATGCTGGCCGGCGGCTGCCGCAGCCTGCAGGTAACGCAACTCCTTAGGCCGGCTGGACAGTTTTAAAGTGGACATCCCCAGGGCGACCGCTCCGGAGGAAACCAACAGCACCTCCCTGCCCTGCCTGACCAAGGCGGATATCTGGCCGGCGATCGAATCCAGCAGGGACATATCCGGCTTCTGTTTCTGCCCGGAAAACAGGCTCGAGCCGATCTTGACTACAATCCTCTTACAGCTTTTTTGCGACTGCATCCACCAATTCCTCCAGCCCTTTTCCCTCCAGGGCCGATATCGGATAAACCGGTTTACGCACCAGGCTCTTAAATCTCTTCAGGTTCTTTGCCGCATCGCCGATATCCATCTTGTTGGCGCAAATAACCTGCGGTTTTTTGTTTACCCCGTTTCCGTAATTCTTCAGCTCCAGGTTTATTTTCTTATAATCGTCGACCGGATCCCTGCCTTCGAAACCCGCCATATCCAAAAGGTGTATGAGCACCCTGGTGCGCTCTATGTGCTTCAGGAATTTATCGCCCAGCCCGCGCCCTTCCCAGGCGCCGGCAATCAGGCCCGGGACATCGGCAATCACGAATTTCCCCTTGCGCGAATCGGCTACTCCCAATACCGGAGCGGTTGTCGTAAAAGGATAAGCGGCGACTTTCGGCCTGGCGTGGGATACCGCCGAAACAAGAGTGGATTTTCCCGCGTTGGGAAAACCCACCACGCCCACATCGGCAATCAGTTTCAAATCAAGCAGGACGGTCCTCTCTTCCCCGGGTTCTCCCGGAGCAGCATCCATGCGATGCCAGTTCCCCAATCCTCCCTTGCCGCCCTTAGCCACAACCACGCTCTGCCCGTCCTGGCTTAAATCACGCAGTATGGCCCCGCTTGAAGCGTCTTTGATAATTGTCCCGGCCGGGACGCGCACGATTACATCTTCCGCAGAGCGCCCCTTCTTGCGGTTGCTCCCTCCGTGGCCGCCGTGGGCCCCGAAAAAATGCCGGTGATGCTGAAAATCCAGGAGAGTAAGAAGGTTATGGTCGACGCAAAAGACAATATCCGCGCCTTTTCCTCCATCCCCTCCGTCAGGCCTGCCTTTCCGCTCATACCTGTCGTGGTAAAGGCTTTTACATCCATTTCCCCCGTTTCCTGCCCGGATATCAACTTTAACGCTGTCAACAAACACTTTCCTATAGGCCGAGCGCGATAGACTTTATCTTAAGCTCGGTAAGCTGGGGGCGATGCCCCTTTTTCCAGTCGGAACTGCCTTTTCTCCGGCGGTATTTATAGGCAGTGGTCTTTTCGCCTTTGGTCTGCTTTAAAACAACCGCCTCCACTTTTGCGCCTTTGACATAAGGCTGGCCCACTTCTACGGTCTTCTCGTCGGAAACCAGCATTACTTTATCCAGGACTATGCTTTCCCCGTCCTTGATGTACTGCTTGTTTACCGCAAGAATATCGTCTTTTTTTACACTGTACTGTTTTGCTCCAACTTCAACTATCGCATACATTTGTCTTCCTCCTCAGGGTAATTAATACGAATGTTTTAAACGGATATTATATACCAGCCGTAATAACGGGTCAAGGCTAAAAATGACGCAACCCGTTAATATCAGGATATTTTTATGTCTTCCAGGTGCGCGGTCGGATTTGAAATCAGATTGATTTTAACCCTGTATTTGCGCTCGATCGCGCGCAAGGCCTCCTTGTCTTTCAATATTTCGTCGATTACCGGAGGGGCCAGGGTAACCGAGGCCTGCTTCAGGGTTTTGCCTTTGAGATACCGCTTCAATTCCTTCAAAGCGAAAATCCCCAAAGTCTGGGGCGAGCGCAGTTTGCCTTTTCCTTTGCAGTACGGGCAGGGGTGGTAAGAAAGCATCTGCACTGTCTTGTGGATGCGTTCACGGGTCATCTCTACAATCCCGAATTTGGAGATACCCTCTAAATCATACTTGGCCCGGTCATGGGATAATGCCTTCTTCAATATGTTCAAAAGCTCCCTCCGGTGCCCCTCTTTCTCCATGTCGATAAAATCGATTACGACGATGCCGCCCAGGTCGCGCAGCACCAGCTGGCGCGCTATCTCTACCGCAGCTTCGGAATTGACCTTGAAGGCCATATCCTCCTGGTTGACCTTTTTCTTGAATCCTCCGCTGTTCACGTCTATGACCACCAGGCCTTCCGTAGGCTCGATAATCAGGTAAGCCTTGGACTTCATGTATACGTGGCTTTCGAAAATACGGTTAACCTGCTTCTCCACATCCTTTGCCCCGAACAGGTCATCGCCTTTATAAAACTCCACCCTCCTGCATAGATAATTCAGGAAGGTGCGCATAAAATGCCTGATGCGGTAGAACTCCGCCTTGGAATCGACAATCAGCTTGTTTACGTCTTCGGTAAACGAATCGCGGATGGCGCGCAGGGCAAGGTCATACTCTTCATAGACAAGCGCCGGGGCTTTCTTCCCCTGGGCGGTCTTTTCCAGGCGTTTCCACAGCTTATAAAGGAACTGCGCGTCGCGCGTCAGCTCCTGCGCCGAACGGCCGCTCGCGGCTGTGCGCACGATAAAACCAACCTGGTCGGGAAACTTCAGGCCCTTGAAGATATCGCGCAGGCGGTGCCTCTCCTTGTCGTCTTCGATACGGCGCGAAATCCCCCCCTGTTTATCCAGGGGCATAATCACCAGGTACCTGCCGGCAAGCCCGATCTGCGTAGAAAGGCGCGGCCCCTTCGTGCCGAAGGATTCCTTCACTACCTGAACAAGCACCTCCTGGCCTTTCTTGACCTCTTTTATAGGCGTCTGCCTTTCGGAATCTACCGACTCATATGCCGAATCGATCTCCGACAAATAAAGAAAACCGTTCTTTTCCAGGCCGATATCCACGAAGGCGGCGCCGATAGACGGCATTACCGCCTCGATCCTGCCTTTATAAATGTTGCCCACGATGGTGCGGTCCTGCGGGCGCTCGATATGGAACTCGAGCAGCTGGCCGTCCTGCACTATGGCTACACGCTTTTCCTGAGAATCGGCATTAATTAAAATTTCCTTGGACATCTTTTATCTCTATCCCTTCCGGTAGTTGTTTCTGCAATCTGCCCCTGAAATCTCCCGGCTCTACCGGGAACCTCAAAAGTATGGAAGCTTCCTCCCCCTCGCTCTCCACCCCCAGTTTCAAAGCCCTTTTCAGGCTGAGCTTGGGATGAGGGCTGAAACCTTCCGTCATTTTAAGCGGAAGATCGGCCCTGCGCATCGCGCGCGTAAGCAGACGCATAAGGTCCAAATGCGAAATATAACGCATCAGCCCTTTCTTGGAAAATATAAAATTAACCCTGTACACAAAAACCACCTGTTATTTTTTATCGCAATCCTCGGTGATGATCAACCCTCCGGTGGACATGGTATAAATCTTCTGGCCCGTAAGGTTGCAATTAACCGGCTCGGCCGAACAGTTGTATCCAGCCGCATCCATGCGCCGGCATTCATACTCATACCCTCTCACCGAAGATACCGCCAGATAATCCCTCTCCAGATAAACCGGGCTGCCTTTGGTAAGCTGGCTGATGTTGTCCGGGTAAACCCCTTTATTGTCCTTGGCGTAATTCTCCAGGGCGGTATAAAAAAGCTTGAGGTTCACCTGGGCTATCGACTGATTGCGTTCTACGTTATAAACGATCAGCTTCTGGATTGCAGTACGCAGCAGCAGGGCGCTTAAACCCACAATGATCATTATAGTCACGAAACTCCGCGCTTTTTTTCCGAGCATATTCCTTCCCTCTCTAAAGATAAAACTTATCTCTTAATTTTAGCATAAAGGGGTTTTTTAGCAACCAATTTTTCCTTGGAGTATTGCGCAGGGTTTTTTATTAACTCTTTGCCCCAGAAACAATTAGGTGGAAGGCCTTCTGCGCTGAATACGGACAGTACCGGCGCTTCAGCGCGAAGATGGAAATGGAGTGAATATCCCCCCGGTAGTAACGGTACATAGCCCCTCCCGCTCGTCCTCTCCGGAATCGATACCCGCGGAGAAAGAGTACCCTCCGGGAGTCAATATGCATGAATAGCTGTATTCGCCCACGATAGTAGAGGTCCCGGAAGCATTGGCGCAGTAATTGCCTGCCAACGGCATGAAGCCGGAAAGCTCTACTACATCGGAAGGATAGGTCCCTTTATGGGAAACGGCATAATTTTCCGCGGCGGTAGAGAGCTTGCGCAATACGGACTTGGCCGTTTCCGAATTATTCGAAAAATCCGCCAGGTGCGGAATCAGGGTCGCCGACAACAAAATTACCACGGCAAACATGATGATTATCTCAACCCAAGCAAGGCCTTTTTTACTCATAGCTTCTCCTTCCTGTTTATTCTCTCAGGGAACACTCTATCTCAAACTTGCTCCCCCGGCCCTTCCTCCTGAAAGAAGAAAGTTTGGCTTGCAAAACAGGCTCCATATTCTCCAATTCCCCGATAAAGCCAGCAAGGGTTTCCCTCCCCCTGTCCCCGCCCGGTGAAACCGTGCCTCCGATACGCATAAGGCAGCGGGCGCGGTCAAATTCGAACTTATCAAGCGCCACTCCCGCCGGGATTACCGAACCGACCATCTCAAGCAACGCTCCGGTGCGGGAGAGCTCAGGAGAAACCTCCCCATCCGCAACCGCGCGCTGTCCTGCGCCGGCCCGCCCATTCTGTTCGTCGATAAGAGTATTCCTCCTGATCCAAAAAAACATGGAAACAGCCAGCGCTGAAATCAGAAAGATGCGTACCAGCCACAGGCGAAGAGACCTGAACATCCCTTTCCTGAGCTCCATGGATATCAGGTTTATTCCCGGGTAACGCATGGCAAGCCCGATCGCGCTGGAAAGCCGGCTTGCGTCCAAAAAAAACTTCTCCGCGTCCACTTCCCTGATATCGAGAGTCCCGGGAAGAGGAAGCTTCTCTACCTTTATGTTTATCTTGCTGTTGAAATACTGCCCGGCGTTCTTTAAACCTGCCCCTCCCCCCGTAATATACAGGGTCTCCGGCATCGATGACCCCGGCTCTGAGGCAAAAGAGGAAAGCAGCTCCCATACCTCCCGGGAAACCTTTTCAAGCAAAGGAAGCATAAGCTTGGCAAGTTGCCCGGTTTTTACCCCTTCGGCAAGCTCCTTTTCTTCTCCGCCTAAAAACAATCCTTCCGAACGCACCAGGCGTTCAGCCTTTTCAAAATCTATCTCCACATCCCCGTTTTCCGTATTCACGGTACCGCATAGCGAACCGCAAAGCCGGGAAACCGAAAAATCCAGGCTCTTGGCAAAACTCAGCCTGCTCCCCCGGTATATGGAAAGGTAAGAATGGGTATTGCCTATATCGAGAACTGCGCTGGTTTCCGGCAGAGAAAAAAGCGACCCCAGTATCCCGCAATAATTGAATATACTGGTGGAAACCTTCCTGGGGACAAGCCCGCATTCCCTGCAGGCAGAAACATACTTATCTACCGTATCCTTTTTGACGAATAAACAGTAGGCCTCGGCTTTTCTGGACCTTCCGCCTGCGGGTGACTCGCGGATAATCTGCAGGTCCGCCAGGATGTCCTCGCAATCAAAAGGGATCTCCGCCTTGATCCGGCGCTTTGCCAAACTGATCATCCTGTCTTTGGAAGCGTGCGCAAGAAGCATCTTTTTGACGAAAAAACCTTCAGGGCCGGAGATACTGATAAAGGTATTCCTGCCAAACCCCGGACACTTCTTCAAAGACCGTAGAATGAAAGCACCTATCTCCTGCTCCCCGGAAGAGCTCGTATCGAACTCTTCTATATCATAAGAGAGCAGCCGGTAGGCTTCCTTTTCCACCTCCACGCAGGCGGTCTTCACGAATGAACCGCCGAAATCGATACAAGTAATACGCCTTCTTCGACCTTTAAACATCAGCACGCTCCAACCAATCCTCCCGGCAAATACCCCTACCGACAATTAAGCCTGCGCAAGGCAGGCATTTCAACCATTATACAAACCGGATACGCTTTTAGCAATTAAAATAATCCCGGTCATACGGCGGGGGCGGTGACATAAACATACTGCAGGACCTTCCTTCCGGCATTCTCTATGTCATGCCTGGTTGCCGGGGGGATATATACGAAACTGCCCTTGGAGACCTTGAAGCTCTTCCTCCCGCAGTGCACGACGGCACTGCCTTTTATGACGATAAGCGCCTCCTCTTTACTGCCGGTATCATGCTCTCCCACGCTTTCCTTCGGTTTCAGGCAGACAAACCCGCTGCGCAGCCCTTTATCCCTGTCCGCTCCGGCGTATAAACGAGTAAATCTCTTCGACCCCTTCAAACTCAGAAAAAAAACATTCCTCCTGGCCATATTCACCCTTTCTTGTTTAGGCCGCCATCCCGGCAGCCTTTCTGTTCACAATGTAAATGAGAATGCGTATGCGACAAGGCCCCGTGCCTGTGGCTGTGGATATGCGTCAAGTTATTTGCGGCAAGCAGGGCGGCATCGGAAAGGATATCCCGCATCTTGCCGCAGGAGGCAACCCTCCTGTCCTGCCCGAGCACATATACTTCTTCAGCCACTTCTTCCACCACGTGCAGATCATGGGTGGAGATCACTACTGTCTTGCCCGCGGAGCTCTCATCAAGGAGAAGGTCGATGATATTGCGCGAAGTAGACGGGTCGAGCCCCGCGGTAGGCTCATCAAGTATAAGTACCTCCGGGTCCATGACCAGCACTGAGGCCAGCGCCGCTTTGCGTTTTTCCCCTATGCTCAACTGGTGGGGGGACCTCTCAAACAATCCCCCGATGCCCAGCATCTCCGATACCCTTTCCAGGCAGGACTCGGTCTTGGCCTTGTCCAAACCCAACTGCAGCGGCCCGAACAGAATATCCTCTTTTATGGTCGGGCAGAAAAGCTGCACTTCGGGGTTCTGAAAAACAAACCCTACCTTGCGCCGGAAATCGCGCAGGAAATTATCGTCGGAGAATGCCCTGCCGTTCAGCTCCCTGCCCAAGAACCTGACCTCGCCTTTATCGGCAAAGATAAGCCCGTCGAGCAGGCTCAAGAAAGTGGACTTGCCGCTTCCGTTCGCCCCGACTACGGCAACCTTCTGGCCGGACAAGATCTCCGCATCTATCCCGCAGAGGGCGGGAAACCTGCCCAGATAAGAAAAATATACCTCTTTCAGAGAGAAAACTTTATCCCGCATGCCAGCACACCCCCCGTAAACAAAAGCCAGATCCAATCCTTTAATTTAACCCTGAAGCTTTCCTCCAGTACAGGTTCGCCGCAATAGCCCCGGGAGAGCATCGCCGCATATACCTCTTCGCTGAGGCGGCATGAACGGATCCAGAGTGAAGCGATATTCCATCCGGCTACCCTCTGCCCGGTTTTATAATTCCGGACCATCCCCACCCTGCTTTTTACAGAAAGCAGGGCATTTTCTATTATACCGATAAAAAGATAAATGTAACGGTAGCAGATACCCATGACCATCACGAAAGCCTGGGGCACCTTAAAGACCCTCAAGGCCTTAAGCAGGGAAAAATGGCGCGTGGTTATATTAAGCAGCACGGCAAAAGAAACCATCGCGGCGATACGCAGGATGAACAAAACAAACACATACACCCCCTCCCTGGTAACCGTAATGGCCGCATGGCCCAAATTCAATGCAAACAGCTTCTCCCCCGGGGAAAAATTCCCCGACAATACGGGAAGGGCGATGAACAGGGAGAATAAAGGGATGAACACCCAGGTGCGTTTCAGGAAGAAAAACAGCCCGATGCCGGAGACGCAGGCCAGGGCGATACTCAATGAATACAGGCAAAAAAGGACGGGGATGCTCTTCGAAAAAAGGACGGCGACGATCAGAAATGAAAAGGATAGTATCTTTATCCTCGGATCCAGGGACTGCGCAAACCCCCTGCGCAGGGATACCTCTTCCGATAAAAGCGCATCCTTGAGGAATGCCAAAAAAGAAGAGAGCGAATGTTCGACAAATCTTTCTTTAAAAACGCCGCCTCCCATCTTTACGTCTTTTTATTGGCCTCTTTTACGGGGAACCTGCCGCAGGTAAAACGCTCCCCTTCCGGGCAAAACCCCAGGTATACGCATTTGGCCCCGGCAGCCGAAAAGATCTCCGGGAGGTTCTCCTGACAGACAGAGAGCATCTTTTGGGCAAGATTACGTATCTCCCATTGGGCGCGCGCGCAGCAGCGGTACTTGAAAAAATGCAAAAGCTCGCGGCAATTCATAGTCACGATAATTTTGGTTTCCGCGGCCTGGGGAAGCACAAAACGCGCGTCCTGGTTGGCGGCTTCACCGCTTACCCCTTTTTTCGCGAGCATCTCCAGTATGCGGGTATAACTCCCCTGGATAGCGGACATCGTCCTGCCGAACTCCTCCAGGGCAGAAGGATCGGATTCGATGGAAGGAGGAATAATATAATCGAAGTCGTTTTCCTTGACATAACGCTGGCTCTGCTGGGAATAAGAAGCCATCCTGTGGCGCACAAGCTGGTGCGTCAGGGCGCGCGAAACCCCTTCTACGGCAAAAGTAAATTTTACATGCTCCAGCGGGCTTTCATGCCCGGAAGAGACGATCTTAGCGATGAAAGCGGCCTGCTTCTTACGGTCCTCTTTTATCTTTTCGAAAATATCCCCTCCGAACTCCGCCGAATAGCACTGGCGGCAGGAAGCATAGATGAGCGCAAGGGCGTTATCCGTCAGGTCAAGTAATTTAACGTTCAATTTAGACTTAGGCATTTATCCTCCCTTAAAATTATACGCACCCGGCCGCTTCAAGCGCCTTACGGTAATCGGAGGCGTTGTAGGAACTGCGCACATAGGGTCCGCTTTTTACATAGACAAAACCCCGCGCCATAGCCTCTTTCCCGTACTCCTCGAACTCGTCCGGATGGATATATTCGGACACAGGAACATGGCTGCCGCTGGGGGCAAGATATTGCCCGATACTCAAAAAGGAGCACCCCGCGGAAACCAGGTCATCGAATACGGAAAGAACCTCTTCCTTGTTTTCACCCAAACCAAGCATCAAGCCGGACTTGAGCGGTATATGGGGAGCGATCTTTTTTAAGGAACGCAGCAGACCGAGAGATCTGGCGTAAAGGGCCCCGTTCGGCCTTACTTTCCGGTAAAGGGCGGGCACGGTCTCCACGTTATGGGCGATAATATCCGGGGATGCGGCGGCCAATACGCGCAAGGCACATTCATCCGCATTGAAATCCGGGATAAGCGTCTCCACGCAAACCCCCGGCGATACAGCGCGCAGCAAGGAAACAGTCCCGGCGAATACCCCGGCGCCTCCGTCCGGGAGATCGTCGCGCGTAACACTGGTAATAACCACATGGGACAGGCCGAGCCTGCGCACGGCCTCGGCCAGGCGCTCCGGCTCGCCGCCGTCTACGGGAAGAGGGCTGCCTTTCTTTACGCCGCAGAAACGGCACGAACGCGTGCAGATATCCCCGAGTATAAGGAAAGAGGCCTGGCGCCTGGCGAAACACTCCCCCATATTCGGGCAAAGCGCTTCTTCGCATACGGTATGCAGGCGCAAATCCTTAAGCATCCCCTTTACCTGGGCGCACCCTCCCAGCGAAATCTTCTTCTTCAACCACTCCGGTTTTGTAGACAGTTTATTCAACTTCTTCATATTCCTTGAGTTACAAAACAAACATTCCTCTCGCCTTCCACTTCGCCCTCTTTAAGAAAATCAACTCCGTAAGCTGCAGCAAAGGAATCTATAAGCAGGCGCTCAAGCTCCCGGCTTTCCGGAACGCTTTTTAATTCCTCCTCCAGGGAAGTAGCTCCTGAAGAGATTCCCTCCGGCATATCCAACACGTACCTGGAAGGAATTGACCAATCTATTGCTACAGGTATAGAACCATGCTGAAATACCACTCTTCTCCTGCGCTTCTGCGCATTGCCGCCTATCTTCCTTCTGCCGATGACAATATCGTATTTTTCGTGCGATGCGCTGCACAAAGGGTGCGGAAGCGACTTGTCACGGAAGCCTTCGGCCTCAAGCGCAAAACGCGGCTCCAGACCGAGAGATTTGTAGAATTCTATCAAAAAGGCGCAGACCTGCCTGTAAGAAACAAGCGACCTCTCGTCCTCTCCTATATCCTCCTTGGAACAGACAAGGCTATAAGTAATCTCGCGATGGTGGAACAACACGCCACCGCCGGTGATCCTCTTTGCGACCCGGACCCCGTCGCGCGAACACCTCTCGAGATCAAGCTGCCCTTCAGGATGCTGCCCGGCCCCATAAGTAAAAGCCGGCCCGTCCCATCCGTACACGCGGAATGACGGGATACCGTCCTCTGCATAACGGAAAAACATATTCTCATCGAAGGACATATTGTATTGCGCGTTTTGGGGGATAGAACGGATAAGCCTGAAATTCTTCATGAGCCTTATTTTGATTTCGCCTGCCAGCGCAGGTCAGGCTGCCGGGCGGCAGCGGTTTCGTCAAGCCGCTTGACCGGCATAGATACCGGAGCCGAATGCAAGGCATCCGGATCGGCCCCGGCAAGTTTGGAGGCCTCGATCATCGCCTCGATAAATGTATCAAGCATCTCCTTGCTTTCGGTTTCAGTGGGCTCGACCATCATCGCCTCTTTCACGATCAAAGGAAAATAAATCGTAGGGGGATGAAACCCCTTATCAATGAGGTATTTGGCGATATCCAAAGCATGCACTCCCTTCCCAAGCTGCGCCGATGCGGATAAAACACATTCATGCATACATCTTTCCTTAGCGTAAGCCGGGAGATAATGTTCTTTCAGCCGCGCGAGACAATAATTCGCGCTCAATACCGCATTCTCGCTTACCTGAATAAGCCCATCCTTTCCCAATGCAAGCATATAGGCGTAGGCCTTAAGGATAACCCCGAAATTGCCGTAGAAAGGCGCGATATAGCCGATCGTCTTGCGCCGGCTGTAATCCAAGGCAAAAGTCCCGTCATCCCGGCGGACAACCCGGGATATGGGAAGGAAATCGGCAAGCTCACCGCGCACGCCTACCGGCCCGGACCCGGGCCCGCCTCCGCCGTGAGGAGTGGCAAAAGTCTTGTGTAAATTGATATGCATAATGTCAAAGCCCATGTCCGCAGGGCGGCATTTTCCCAGTACGGCGTTAAGGTTTGCTCCGTCGTAATACATGAGCGCCCCGGCCTTATGCGCCAGGTCGGTAATCTCCTTGATCCCGGGATTGAAAAATCCCAGGGTATCCGGACAGGTAAGCATTACCGCGGCGACATCTTCGCTCAAGACTTGCTTATAACGCTCCATGTCCATAAAACCGTCTTTACCCGTAGGCACAACCACAACATCGTATCCGGCTATAGAGGCGCTTGCCGGATTTGTACCGTGCGAAGAATCCGGAACGATAACATATTTTCTTTTTCTCCCCTTATCTTTATGATAAGCGGATACCAGCATCACCCCGGTCAGCTCACCGTGGGCTCCGGCAAGAGGTTGAGTACTAAAAGCATCCATCCCGGTAATCTCGCAGAGTAAATGCTCGGTATTATAAAGTACCTCAAGGGCCCCCTGGGCAAGCATGCCTCCCCCCAGGAGCTGGGGAAGCAAAGGATGCAGGCTGGAGAATTCATCCATCGCGGCCGCCGCCTCGGTAAACTTGGGGTTATATTTCATAGTACAAGAGCCCAGAGGATAGAAATTCGTATCCACCGAAAAGTTCATGCGGGACAGGTTGGAAAAATGGCGCACCGCGTCCAGTTCGGAAACCTCCGGCAGGCAGGCCGGCTCCTTGCGGCAATATTTCTCATCCAGCACCGCGGAAAACGGCACGTCCAATTCAGGCAGACTGACCCCCCTGCGCCCGGGACTACTCTTTTCGAAAATCAAGCGCATAATACGGACTCCAGACTGTTGGCAAAACGCATAATTTCCTCCCTGCTGCGTTTTTCCGTAACCGCCACCAGGAGGTAATTATCCAATCCTTTATAAAACCTGCCCAGCGGAAAACCGCAGGCAAAACCTTTATCTATCATCCTGCAGACAGCCTCATCGGCATTTATGGGAAGGCATACGGTAAATTCGTTAAATGTGGGAGAACTGCGTTTTACTTCCACTCCTTTTATTTTGCTCAAAACTTTCTTGGCAAATTCCGCCTTCTGGTAATTCATCGAGGCAAGCTGGCGGAAACCCTCCTTGCCCAGAAGCGAAGAATAAATGAGAGCGCGCAGGGCGCAAAGAGCCTCATTGGAACAGATGTTCGAAGTAGCTCTCTCCCTGCGGATATGCTGTTCCCTCGCCTGCAAGGTAAGCACAAAACCTCTTTTACCGTCCTTATCCACTGTAGCCCCGGCTATCCTGCCGGGAAGCTGGCGCATATGCTCTTTTTTTACCGCGATGAACCCCAGGTAAGGCCCTCCGAAAGAAAGCGGGATACCCATACTTTGGCCCTCTCCGGTAGCGATATCCACCCCCATCTCGGCCGGAGTCTTGAGCATGCCCAGGGACACGGGATACACCGATGCAATCACCAGCGCCCCTGACTTGTGCGACTGCCTGACTATGTCCGAAAAATCATCCACCGCCCCAAAAAAATTGGGGTTTTGCACGATTACCGCGGCGGTCTTATCATCCAGATGTTTATATATATCCTCCCTGCAGCTCTGGCCATGTACCACAGGAGTCTCCACAAATTCCACGCAAAGATTGGAGGTATAAGTATAGAGCATGGTGCGGTAGATGAGATTCACCCCGCTGTCCACGATTATCTTCTTCCTTCCGGTAAGCCTTACCGCCATCATCGCCGCCTCGTAAAGGGCGGTACCCCCGTCATAAAGCGAAGCGTTGGAGACGTCCAGCCCGGTCAGCTCGCAAATCACCGTCTGATATTCGTATATCGCCTGGAGCCATCCCTGGGAGCACTCCGGCTGGTAAGGGGTATAAGCGGTATAAAACTCGGAACGCCCCGCTAAGGCATCTACCGCAGATGGAATATAGTGATCGTAAAACCCTCCCCCGATGAAATCCGTAAGGTGCGAAGAGTTCTTGCGCCCGAGGGATTTCAGGTATTCGATTACCTCGAACTCGGACCTGCCCGCGGGGAGATCAAAGGACTTGGGGCGCAATTCCGGCAAGATGTGCTCAAACAACTCGCCAACGCTTTTGACCCCGATGGCATCGAGCATCTGCTCCTTTTCCGAATCCGTATGGGGGATATAATTCACTTGGACAACCCTTCCGTATATTCTTTATACTGGGCCGGGCTCATAAGCTTGCCCTTCTGGCTCATATCGGAAATCTTGATTACCGCAAACCATCCTTTATCATAGGCCGATTTATTCACCAGTTCCGGGTGCTCCGCCAGTTCGCTGTTTACCTTAACCACCTGGCCGGATAAAGGAGCGTATACATCCGAAGCCGCTTTTACCGACTCAACGGTAGCGCACCATTCGGACTGCTTTAATTCTGCCCCCTGCTTGGGAAGGTCTATAAAAGTAATATCCCCGAGTGAATCCTGGGCGAAATCGGTTATCCCGATAACCGCATTATCTCCTTCTATCCTGGCCCATTCGTGGTCCTTGGTGTACAAAAGATCTTCCGGTACATTCATTTTGCCTCTCCTGATTTCGCGCTGCCGTCTTTGTAAAAAGGTTTAAGCGTAACTTCCGCATCTATGGAAACCGAGCCGTCGCCGAGGGCCACGGTCTCCCCCGGGGCAATCTCCCTATCCGCATAGCCCATGCCGATCCCGCAGCCGAGGCTGGGCGAAAAAGAACCGCTGGTCACCGCGCCCACATCCCTGCCTGCGTATTTTATCCGGTAATTATGCCTTGGGCAGCGGCGAGATTGCGCCATAAAGTATATCATCCTCATCCCGCTTCCCGAATTCTTCTCCTCCAGGAGCGCCTGCCTGCCCGTAAACTCCTTGTCCCAATCGATAAAATTACCCAGTCCCGCCGCAACAGGAGTGGTATTCCTGTTGATATCCTGGCCGTAAAGACTATAGCACATCTCCAGACGCAGAGTATCGCGGGCGCCCAGGCCTACAGGCTTTACCCTGTCATCCTCAAGAAGTCTGTCCCATAAAAGGGCGACCTTGCTTGCAGGCATATAAAGTTCATACCCCAGTTCCCCGGTGTAACCCGTACGGCTGATAATTATCCTCTCACCCAGCAGGTCGAAATATCCGAAAGTGTAGTATTTCAGCTTCCTGATCCCGGGCCCGGCCAAGACCGACAGCACCTCTGCGGAAAGCGGCCCCTGCAGGTCAAGTTTACCCATAGAAGCAGAAATGTCCTCAAAGGAACCGGCGCCTTCAAGCCGGCTGCGGAGATAAGAAAAATCACCTTGCGTAGTGGCGGCATTTACTACGATCATCCAATGTTCGCGGTCTATCCTGTAGATAATCAGGTCGTCGATAACTCTCCCCTTCTCATCGAGCATAAAACCATAACGGCAGGAGAATAAAGGCATACGCTTAAGGGAAATAGTAACCAGAGTATCGAGATTGCCCTTTTCCGGGTCCATGCGCAGGGCAAACTCGCCCATATGGCAGATATCGAACAGGCCGACGTTCTTGCGCGTCCAATTATGCTCCTCAATTATGCCGCTGTACTGGATAGGCATAAGCCAGCCCCCAAAAGGGGACATCTTAGCGCCCAGCTTTTCATGTTGGCGGAGAAGAGGCGTCTTGAGCAGAACCGAATTTTCTTCCATTTCTTGGTTTTTATCCCGGTAGAATGAAAAATGCGTGTCTTATTACAGGGTTGACTTATACTTATAACAAGAAAACCCCCTTATGTCAAGCTCCATAATGGGGCAAAAACAGTGCGCGCGGGGCAAAACAGGGGAACTTTACCTTATATATAGGATTTGGAGCTTAGGTAGGAAGAATAGTCTTTAACCGCCTGTTCCAGGGTCATAAACTCGTGCCGGCAGCCGCAGGAACGCAGTTTTTTCATATCCGCCTGGGTAAAATACTGGTATTTGCCGCGTATCTTCTCGGGCATTTCTATGTATTCTATCTTCGGCTTCATCTTCAGGGCGGAAAACATCGCTTTAGCCAGATCATTCCAGCTGCGCGCCACGCCCGTGCCAAGATTGTAGATTCCGCATGCCTCGGGATGCTCGTAGAAATAAAACATCACCTCCGTCACATCCTTTATGTACACAAAGTCCCTCTTCTGCTCCCCGTCCGGGTACTCGGGGAGATATGATTTGAAAAGGCGCATCGGCTGACCGCTTTTAAGCTGGTCGAAACAGCGGCAGACAACGCTCATCATCTCGCCTTTATGGTATTCATTCGGGCCGAAGACATTGAAGAATTTCAGGCCGGCCGCCATGCTGCTGCGCCTGTTCTTGAGCAGCCAGAGGTCAAATATGTGCTTGGAGAGGCCGTACAGGTTAAGCGGTTTGAGTTTCAGGGTGTTCTCGTCGCTGTCGTCATAGCCGAACCCGCCATCTCCATAGGTTGCCGCGCTGGAGGCATAGATAAAAGGAACAGCGCGCTCGAAAGCCCAGCTGCTCACCCTGCGGGAATATTCATAGTTGTTGCTCATCAGATAGTCCCGGTCAGAAACCATCGTGGAACTGCAGGCTCCCATATGGATGATATGCCCGGGCTTGGGGAAACGGTTAGATTCCAGGTAAGCCAGGAACTTTTCCTTGGGGATATAATCCCGGAAATGCTTGCCCAGGAGGTTGCGGCTTTTATTTGCCCCCTCCTTGAGGTTATCCACTACAATAATATCATCTATCCCCTTGCTGTTAAGCTTGGCAAGGAAGCAACTCCCGATAAACCCTGCCCCGCCGGTCAATATATCCATATCTCTCCCGCCTTAAAAAGTTATTGTTTCCTGCCAAATAATTTCGCCATCATAAAAACAACTCCCGCGCAGGCAGCAATACCCAACAGCGCGGAAAAAATATACTCCAGGCTCAAGACAAACAAAGAAGCCCCCTCCTGCCCCCTAAAGGCGTAATCCGGCACAGGG
Source organism: Candidatus Omnitrophica bacterium UBA6249 (assembly GCA_002441305.1). Classification (GTDB taxonomy): domain Bacteria; phylum Omnitrophota; class Gorgyraeia; order Gygaellales; family Profunditerraquicolaceae; genus UBA6249. The sequence continues at coordinate 32,168 of DJVT01000009.1, read as the reverse complement.
GCGTTCCAGGCAGCCGAAAGTCTTGCCAGCCCGGCCGGCACATATCCGACTAAGCCGGGCATCTCTTCGGTTCCCCATTCCCCCCAGGCGGAACCCGCCTTGAAATAGTCAGGCAGGAACAGGCCTAAAGGAGAAAGCAAAACCAATACGGCGATCAAGAGCCAAAACTTGCTAATCGTCTTCATTATGCCTGCCCCCCTTCCGCGAGCAATTCCGGTTCATGCTTCTGCAGGTATGCGACTACGGCCGCGGTCACCAAAGCCTCTATCCATCCGAAAACAAGAAGATGCTCTCCCAGCATGACGGGCAAGGCTACATTCAGCCCATACGGGCAGTAAAGCGCCAGGCCGCTTGCGGATTTGTGCAATAGGGGCTGGATGCCGAAAACAAACCCCGCTGTCGCAGCGGCGATATTTATCGCCGCGTAACCGGCTATACCGGCGGCAAACACCCTCCTTGCAGAGGTTAATGCGGATTTCCCGCTTATCAGCCTGTAAATATAATAACCGGAAAAAGGAAGTAGAAAGGCCATGATAAAACAATTAGCCCCTATCGCGGTAATCCCTCCGTCCCCAAACAGCAGGGCCTGGATAACCAGGGCTACGCTGATGGCGATACATGCCGCCCAGGGGCCGACCAGTATGGCTACGAGCGCCCCTCCCACGGCATGCCCGGTAGTCCCCCCGGGTATAGGCACATTAAGCATCATGATCACGAAACTGAATGCCGCCCCCACCGCCAAAAAAGGGATCTTCCTGGCGCTAAGCGTCTTCTTAACGATACGCGAAGCGGCAGTCCATAAGGGAAACATGACGAGATAGAAAAAACCACAGGTCTCCGGGCCTAAGTATCCGTCTGGAATATGCATCCTTCCTCCTGTTTGCGCGCCCGGCCGGAAAACATCATGCGCCGGGAAATAGTGTTATTAATAATTATTTCGTGTTACCGGTGGAGAAAAAAATAAATTACACGCCTTTCCCCGTGGCCGACATGCTCAGAGTGCCATGCTTTACTCCTTTTACCGATTTCAGGGTATGCGCAAGTTTCTGCGCCTGCCGGGGGGAACCCTTTACCGTAATTACCTCTAAGCAATTATCATGGTCCAGGTGTACGTGCTGGGAAGAGATTATGATATCGCCGAAGTTATGCTGGATATCCATGAGCCTGTTCACCAGCTCCCGCTTATGATGGTTATAAAGCAGGGTAACCGCCCCCGCGACCGCCTGGTTCCCCGACCACTGCTCACAGATCAGCTCATTGCGGATAAGGTCACGAAAGGCCTCCGACCGGCTGGTATATTTCCTTTGCTTCAGCAAGCGGTCGAATTTGGCTAATAGGTCTTTTTCTATAGAAACCCCGAATCTGATTAAAGGCATGCTCTCCGATGGTGTATTAATTCAAATAATTTAACATATCAGGCTGTATCTGTCAAAGCCTCTTTTCTCAAAATCAAGAATACCGGCAAAGCCGCCAGTTCGACAAGCACGCTGAGGATAATCACCGACAATATGGAATGTTCATAGAGCAGGCCGCAAACGGCGCTCCCGGCAAAGATAGCCAGGCCATAAGCGGTATTGAATATCCCGTAACCGGTCCCCCGTTTCTTCAGAGGGGTCAAGTCAGCGATAGCGGATTTCATGATTGTCTCATGGGCGCCCATGACCACTCCCCAAACGACCACCCCGCACAACACTGTAATAAGACCCGAGGAAAACACCAGGACCGGGATAACCAGGGAAAACACGGGAATAACCAGCAAAGTGACTAAACCGGCTTTTTCGTTATTGTGCCTTATCTTGAATATATCATAGGCCTTGCCGATAATTAAGGCCGCAACGGCATCCACCCCCATAGCCAGCGCGTAAAAAAGCGGTATCTGCGCATCGCTCAATATATGCCTGGCTTTAAGATGATACCCTACCAGGGCAAAATTGGCGAAACCAAGAGTAGTTACAAAGGTAAAAAAAGTGTATATCCAGAAAACCCTGCCCAGCTTATCGGTAGCCAGGCCTTTTCTTTCCGAAGAGGCCTCCAGTGACTCCGGGTCCGGGAGGCGCCGGTAGGCAAGAAAAACACAGGCAATCACCAGAAAAAGAGGGATCCAGAGCAAAGAATAACCATGCTGGTAATCCCGCAGCGCTCCGCTTCCCGAACCGATAGCGAGAAAAAGCAGGCTGAAAACCAACGGCCCGGCAATCGCCCCTATCTGATCAAGCACTTCGGCTATGGCAAATCCGAATCCCGTCCCTACCTGTTTCGTAGCCTGGGAAAGTATGGTATCCTTGGCCGGGCTGCGCATGGCCTTCCCCATCCTCTCAACGATAATAAAAACCACAGCCACCTGCCAGATGCCGGCCAAGGCAAGCAAAGGCACGCTGACCAAGAGCCCGTAACCGAGAAAAGTAAAAAACCAGTAAGCCTTTGTCCTGTCGGCGAAATAGCCCGAGAAAAGACGGATGGCATAACCGAGGAATTCGGCGATCCCTGCCGCCACCCCTACCGCCGCGGCGTTGGCCCCGAGTATTTTCAGGTACGGCCCGTTTACGCTGCGCGCCCCTTCATAAACCATATCCCCGAAGAGGCTGACCAGCCCGAAAAGAAAAATCAACTGGAACGCCGCCCGCTTATTTGTAGACAGTTTATCCAAGGTATTCATATTCAGAGGGTTAGAAAAGAATTATCTCTGCCGTTTTTTAGAGAATTTGTCTAATGTGATATCGGAATGTTTGGAAACCGGAAGGTTGGCCTTAATGAGTTTTTCTATTTCCCGCACATCCCTTTCCTGATCGGGAGTGGCGAAAGAGATAGCATGTCCTTTATGGCCCGCTCGGGCTGTCCTGCCTATACGGTGCACATAATTATCCGCGTCTTCCGGAAGGTCGTAGTTGAGCACCAATTCTATCCCGGTTACGTCTATGCCGCGCGAGGCTATGTCCGTAGCGACCAGGATCCTGTATTTACCCGACCGGAAACCTTCGAGGGCATCTTTACGCTGGACGAGAGAACGGTTCGAATGGATCTCGGAAACGGAATGCCCCATCTCGCGTATAGACCTGACAATCTTCCTGGCGTTATACTTGGTGCGCGAAAAAAGGAGCACCGAACCGTGGTACTGCGAAAGCAGCTGTTTAAGCAAGCGCGGTTTGGCTTCCTTCTTTAAGATGAACAATTCCTGCGTCACCTTTTCCGCGGTGGTACCCGACGGGGCTATCTCCACGCTTAAAGGAAGCTTCATATGGCGCGAGGCGATATTCATGATTTCCTTGGGCATAGTCGCCGAAAAAAGCATAGTTTGCCTGTCCCGGGGGAGAAAACGCAGTATCTTGTCTATCTGCGGGGCAAACCCCATATCGAGCATACGGTCCGCCTCATCGAGCACAAGCATTACCACATTATCCGGAATGAAATTCCACTGCGACATATGGTCGATCAGCCTGCCCGGAGTGGCAATTACCATGCGGGGATCTTTACGCAAAGCATGCACCTGCGGTTCCATAGGGGCTCCCCCGATAAGGCAGGCTGTTTTCATGCCGAAAGCGCAGGCTAACGGCTGGCAGGCTTCGTGTATCTGGATAGCCAGCTCCCTTGTAGGCGCAAGCACCAGGCCCACCCCCTCCTTCTGCACCAGGCGCTGAACCATCGGAATAAGGAACGAATGCGTTTTCCCGGTACCAGTCTGCGCTATTCCAACGATATCCTTGCCGGATATGGCCAGCGGGATAGCTTTAAACTGTATAGGAGTAGGTGTCTTGAATTTTATGCGCTCCAGAATATCCAGTATCTTGGGAGCGATACCCAATCCGTAAAAAGTCTGATTGTTTTGAGCAATATTGTCTTTATTCATATTTTTCACTTTCCCGATTATTATACTTCTTATTTCCCTCTAAAGCCAATCATTTTTACATGCTCCGGGGGTTTTAGCTAAATCGGTAAGAAAGCGCGCCTTGAGCAGCCCCTCTTCCCATTCCCCTTCGGCAGTAGAATCCCAGACGATGCCCCCGCCAATTCCCATCTCTCCCCGCCCGTCCTTTATGAGAAGCGTGCGTATGGGTATATTGAAAAACATATCCCTCTGCGGAGTAATATAGCCTATAGCGCCGGTATATATCCTGCGCTCCTCTTTTTCCAATTCCCTGATAATCTCCATAGCGCGGATTTTTGGTGCCCCGGTTACCGAGCCTGAAGGAAAAAGCGCGGTAAAGAACCTGCGAAATTCCATATCCCTGTCTACTCTTGCCTTAACCGTAGAGGTCATCTGGCAGAGGGTGTTATACCTGGCTACCTCAAAAAGCGCGGGGGCCCTGACAAGCGAACCAAACCTGCCCAAATCATTCCTCAAGAGGTCGGCGATCATCACATTCTCCGCCCGGTTCTTCGGGTCATGCTTCAGGCGCAGGGAAGAAATCATTCCGGGCAAGGCCCCTTTGCCCCTGGGCCAGGTGCCCTTCATCGGCTTGGTCGTCACATGCCCCCCGGACTTCTTGATGAATAACTCCGGGGAAAGGGAAAGGATATCGAACCCGCCGGCGCGGATATATGACGGGTAAGGCACCGGCTGAGCAGCCAGCAGCCTCTTATAAAGGGAGAGCGAATCTCCTGCAAATTCGAAAAGGAGCTTTATGCAATAGGTAATTTGATAAACCTCGCCCCTGGCTATATATCCCCGGATGGTATCGATATTCGAGGCATACTGGCCATAACTGATATTAAGCCGGATATTCTCCGGGATAGAACCCCGGCCCGGAGGCGCAGCAAGGCTCCTCCTCTGAGCATTTTTGTAAGCCCCGAAACAAAGCAGGGGAAAATCATGCCCCTGCCTGTTGCGGCGCAGTTTATCCTCGAAAGAATACCCCGCTTCATAAGAGAAGAATCCGGCAAGAAAATACCCCGCCGAAACAGCCCTCTCCATCTCCTCAAAACAACTATCCAGCGAAGAAGGTCCAGTGCAGGAAATTATAAAATCCGGATCGGAAAAAAGAAGAGGTTTTCTTTCGAACTGAATAGCTACTTTCATCACTCGTTTAATCCTGAAACGGGAAGAAAAACGGCGGGCATGGGATCTTAATTTATCAGGATTTCGGTAACCGTCATATTGACCTTAAGGAGACCTTCCTTTTTCTGCGGGGTAAGGCGGAAATCGGAAACCCTGAGCAGCTGCGGGGAATTCTCCAGCTGATAGATAAAATCAGCCAGGTTGCTAATTTTTGTCTCCGCCTCAATCTTGACGGAATATTTCTTGTAGAATTCCGATTTATCCACCGCGTTAGGCTTTATATCCTGTATGAAAACGGCGACGCTCTTGCCCATCTTTTCGATGCTGCTGAGCAGCCCGGCTATCGCCTCTTCATCGGACTGCTCCTGCTTTATGCTTTGGGCGAACTTCTTATACTCCTCGCTTATCGTTGCATCCTGGGCAATTATGAGCATGGACTTCTCGAGCTTCTTCTCCTCGATAGAAATCTTCTCGTTGAGGTCGTCGAGTTTCTCCATCACCGGCCTGAATACTACCCTGTCGAACAAAACCAGGGCGACCACTGCCACCGTTATGTAGAACAGGCGCTTTTCTTTTTTTGACAAACGTGACAAAAAATCCATATTTTTCTAAAGTTCGTACTTGTCCTTTATCTTGTATTTATTCTCCAGGGGACAGGATATCTCGAATTCGGTTACCTCTTTATCCCCTACCTTGCGCTTTGTGGCGTACTTGGACTTGACATTCTGGAAATACCCGGACTCCTCCAGCTTGCTGACAAAACTGAACACCTCGGACATCTCGTTGGATTGGCCTCTTAAGGTCATCTCTTCTTTGCCTTCGAAACTTATCGAGGTCAAGTGCATCTCCGGAAGAAGCGCCTTATGGACCTCATAAATCAGGTTCAACGCGCTGCCCCGCGTATAAACCCTTTCTTTTATCGCTTCTATGCCGCGGATCATCCCGTTCAATTCCTTGGTCTTGGACTGTATATCCGCCAGGCGGCGCTTCAATTGCCCAAGGTACCTTTCCTTGTTATACATCCTGCCGAGGAATACGCCGGATACGGCAACCAGTATGAAGACAAGCAGTATGCCCATAAGATACAGGTCTTTCCCCTTCTCCTTAACCGCCCTGCCGATCTGGTGCTCCTGGGGGATAAGGTCGATCTTGTGCTCCCCGGCGGGAAGCCCGAGCCCGATCAACCCGGCGTAAGACAGGTCGGTCCTTACCAGGTTATTGTAAGAAACCAGCCCCTCTTCGGTCAGGGGGATGCCCTTAAACTGGTCCATTATCTCCACGGGAGCGCCAAGCTCTTTCTCCAGCGTTTCTTTATCCAGGCTGTCCGCGAGAAGGCGGGGGCGGCTGATGATTATCTTGGCCACCTCCTTGCCCGTAATCTCGTTCTGGTAGGCGTATATGGAATGCCCTATCTCCTCGATAAACTTCTTCTGCCATTGTTCGATCTGCCCGGGGAACTGCGAAATCCCCAGGGATATGCTCCTGCCGAAAACCAGTTTTTCATTAAGCACGACCTCGAAATCGCTGGTATCGCAATCCACGTCTATGAGGATCTGCACCTTGTCCGAGGGCACCTTGTCCCGGCAGACCAGGTTTTTCCAGTTGAGCAGCCCCTCCGAGCTGAAACTTACCTTTTGCACCTTGAGCCCGGCGTTCTCCAGGATCTTGAAATACCTGGAGACTATATCCTTATGCACAATAACCAGGAGCACGCTGCTATAACCGTCCGCGTTGCTTCCCAGAATCTGGTAATCCTTGATTACCTCGTCGCTGGCATATGGAGTCTGCTTGCCGATCTGGAGCTCGATCATATCTTTTATCTCCGAGGGATTGGCAGAAGGGAGATCCAGATTCCTGGTAGTGGTAAGGTGCCTGGGCACGGAAAGGACCAGGTAACGGGAGTTTATCTTGAGCTCTGCGGCCAGCCCGGTGACCCTGCGCGAGATCTCCTCATCAGGCAAAGAGGAAATCCCCAGCGCCTTGATCATGCAGACCTTTTTATCCTTCTTGATCTGTTTTACCTGGATAAGCCTCAGCCAGTTATTGTCCATCTGAAGGACGGTGACGATTTTTTCTTGTTTTTGAAATATGTTGTTCAGGTCAATTTTCATGCCAATATAATATTTTAGGATCCTTGGTATTCTGGCGCTTGAGCACGCAGACGATCTGCCTGGAACGCGTGGCGCTGTCATCCTTCATCTGGCCCAAAGAGATAATCCTGAAGGTATCTGACCTCACCGTAAGTATATTCCGCGAGACCAAGGTGTTTATCTGTGCCGCTTCTTCCGTGAATAAAGAACCAATATTCATCAATTCCGAAGGCGAATTAAAAACCGGGTCATCCTCCGTGCCCGGGACTCCGTCTCCCCCGTTCCTGTATTCGATTATATCCTCGCAGAGCCCGCTTTCCAGCCCCAGGGCATACAGGCATTTAAACCCGGCGGTATTGATATTGACTTTTTCGGTATCATACACTGTAATCACATCCTTGATCCTGGAAAAAACCTCTTCGCTCATCCCTTTAACCAAAAGCAACTCTTCGGCCACCTGGAATTTGCCGTTTTTGCACTCATAGGGCGAAGAAAGCCCCTGGTAATAATCGTTCTCCGCCCCTCCCACGGAAAGCGCGACATCTTTATCGCGCCAATCTGCGATACAGCGCGCCGTATCTATGGCGTCCTCCTTATCCATCCCGCCCACGCGCTCAAGCAAATTAACTATTATATCCTCCTGCGCGCTGTTTATATCTATCCTTGCGCTTTCATCCATCGCCCCGTAAAGCACGAAAGCGTCTTCGTCCTCCTGGTCTTTGCCCCCGGAGGGATAACTGACGGTAAAGAACCCCCCGCCCAACTGGAAACTATCGAAGAACTCGCCATTATTCGCCCAGGTCTCGTTGAGCGTATCGCAGCTCGGGCTTTCATCCTCGTACAATTCGACAATCGCCCTTTCTATGCCGGCCCGCGCAAGATAATACATCTTCATCCTGTCCTGGAGGTGCCTGGCAAACTGCAGCTGCGACCTGACCATAAAGCCCAGATTCACCACAAGCATGGTCAAAAAAGCCAGGATCCACAATACGATAATCAGTATGCTTGCGCGGGTAGAATAAGCCTTTGTTTTCCCGGTAAGAAGCATTATTGCACAAGCTCCTTCTTCTGTCCCCCCGTGCCGATGGGGATAAAGATAGTCTTGACAAGATCGGCTTCTTCCCCGGCTTTCTCTCCGAAAAACAACTCTACCCTCAACGCCCGGGGCAGGGTATCCTGTTCATCCCTGACCCAGTCGTCCTTCCATTTGTATTCCCCGCTGGCGTTATCAAGATAACAATAGCTGAACTTCAACTCCGCCACCGGGGACAAAATGGCATAGACGCTCCCCTGCTCATCCTTTTTAAAAACCTGCGCATAACTCTCCACCGCGCGGCAAAAAACCTTATCTTCATTCAGAAAATAGCTTACCCTGCTTACGTTCCCTTCGCAGACAGAAGGAAAAGAAACAGAGTCTTCTGTGCCTTCGAAAGGTATGGAAGAAAACCGGAAAGAATTCCTTACCTCCACACTCATCTTATCGATGGCCAGCCTCAACTTGTGCCCCTGATTCCGGGCAAGATAGGCCTTTTTCCAGACCGCGATACCACCGGAGAAGACGGAATATACGGTAACCGACACCAGGACGATTATCGCTCCGCTGATAATAAGTTCAAGCAGGGTAAAACCCTTGCCCTTCATGCCGCGCCTGCGTTTACTTGACATTTACGGACATAAAATAAGTGACCAAAGGGGTTATCCCGCTTCTTTTCCCCTCTCTCCAGCGGACTGTATCGCGCACCAGATAAAGGTTGTCGTATTCCGCATCGCTCTCTAATCCTACCTGCCAGCTGAATTCTACGTTTCCCGCTTCCGACTGCCCGCTTAAACCCGTAAATGCGGCATTCTTTTCGTTCCTGAAAGATATCTCCGCTTCCGCCATCTTCTCCTCTGCGAGAAGCCCTGCCTCAAGGCTGCAGCGCGCCGTATTCAATACCCCGAGGCACTTGGTAAGCCCCTGGAGCACAAAAATCAACCCCATCGACAGGATGGCCACGGCAACCATTATCTCTATCAAAGTAAAAGCTCTATTTTTCCCAATTTCCGATATCATCATCGCTCTCTATGCCGTCGGCTCCCATGGAATATAAATCGTAATCCTCTCCTTCATGGGTAGCCGGATTTTTATACTGATAAGCCTTGCCCCATGGGTCAAGCGGCTCCTTCTTAAGATAGGGCCCATTCCAGTTTGCCCCCTCGGACAGGTCACCCGGCTTGGTCGATAACGCGCTCAAACCCTGTTCGGTAGTGGGATACCGCCCGTTATCCAGCTCATAAAGGTCAAGGGCAGTGGCGATATTTGCGTTTATATCGGACTTAGCTACCGCCGTTTTAGCCTGGTCGGAGCGCCCGGCAAGCCGCGGCAAGACCATCGCCCCCAAGACTCCAATAATGACCACAACAAGCATAAGTTCTATAAGGGTAAAACCTTTTTTCTCTCTCATTTTTCCCCCTTGTTCTGCAGTTATCTGATACCCATATTTATCTCGAATACGGGCAGGAGCATCGCCATCACGATGAACCCTACCACAATCCCCATAACCAAGATTATCGCCGGTTCAAGCAACGAGGTCAAGATTTTATTTATCTTCTTTACCTCGCGTTCATAGAATACCGCTACTTCCAGCAGGACCTCCTGCAGATTCCCTCCCCTTTCCCCTACGGCTATCATGTCGGTAAGGAACGGAGGGAACCAGTCTGACTTTTTCATCCCCTGGGAAAGAGGCGTGCCCACAAGCAGATCGCCATGCACCTTCTCCAGCTCAACCCGGAATACCTCGTTATTGATCGTAGGGATGGTTATCTGGAGAGCCTCCAGCACGGGGACTCCGTTTTCCAGCAGCAAGGCAAAAGTACGCGTGAACTCCGCGAGCATAGCCTTTTTGTTAAAGGCGCCCAGGAGAGGCAGTCTCAATTTGATCCTGTCGAGGAAGGCCTTTTTCTTTTCAGCGAGCTGCTTCTGCCTAAACGCCGAAAAAATAAAAAACAGGAGCAGTATGCCAAGATACCAATAATGCCTGATCCCGTCGCTTATGGAGATAAGTATCCGCGTAGGAAGAGGCAGAACTTGTTTAGTCTCGCTGAACATCGTGACAAGACGGGGAATGCCGTAAGTGAGCAGGACTATCACTACCAGGATCCCTACCACAATTATAAATATGGGATAAGCCAGGGCTGAGGTGATGTTCGCCTTTATCTCCTCCTGCTCCTCTCTGAATTTGGCGAGCCTGGTAAGCGTCGCATCAAGCACGCCCCCCGATTCCCCGGAACGCACCATATTCACGTAAAGGAGCGGAAAAACATGCGGGTACCTGCTTAAAGCCTCCGAAAAAGTCCTCCCGTCTTTCAGGTCCCCGGCTATAGATACGACTATATTCCTGAGTTTTGGATTTTCCGTCTGGGAGGACAAAATGTTTATTGCTTCAAAAAGCGGGACCTTCGATTTTACCAGCGTAGCCAGCTGTTCGGTAAATACGTTCAAATCGCGCGAGCCTATCCTGTCAAACCATCCCGGCTCTTTCGAAACAGGCGCCTTGACAGGCTGGCTCTGGCCACCGGCACCCCTGGGTTCGATACGTATGGGCACATAACCCATTTGCTCGACCTTGCTCACGGCTATCTCTTTGGAGCCGGCTTCAACAACCCCTTCCACGATCTCCTGCGGGCCCTTTTTTGCTTTATAGGCGAATAACGGCATATTATTTTTTCTCCAGCAGCATTATCAGCTCATTATTTTTCATGCTCGCGATGCCGCTCTTTATGGGCATAGGAGAATTGTCATCTATCTTCACCGCGCCTTCCTTCAGGCAGATAATGATCGGTTCATGAAAGTCCAGGAGGGAAAGCTCCCCCTCTTCTCCGGGAAGGGTCACCGAAGAAACCAGCCCCTGGAAGACGACGGAAGCGGTTTTGATATCGAGCACCGAGGTCTTGAACAATCTTTATTCCTCCGACTGGGTCACCCTGAGGATCTCCTCGGGCGTAGTCAGGCCGTCGATCATCTTTTTCCACCCGCAGATGCGCAGGGTCTTCATCCCTTCATCTACCGCCTTCTCGCGCAGCTCATCAGTAGAAGCCTTGCGCAGCATCAAATCCCTTATCCCCTTATCCGCAACCAGGATCTCATGGATAGCCGTCCTGCCTTTGTACCCGGTAAAATTGCATTCCTTGCACCCGCGGCCCTTGTAAATCTTGAAGTCGGAAACTTTTATATGCTCCCGTCCGAACTTGCTGCTCTCGATATCCTGTTTTATTATCGTCCTTATATTCTCGGGGACATTCTCGTCTATCTGCTTACACTGGGGGCAGATAAGCCGCACCAGTCTCTGGGCGATAAACGCCTCCACGGAAGAGGCAACCAGGTAAGGCTCTATGCCGATATTCAAAAGCCTGGCGACCGCTCCGGCGGCATCATTGGTGTGCAAGGTAGAAAAAACCAAATGCCCGGTCAAGGCGCTTCTGATGGCCAGCTCGGCTGTCTCGAAATCCCTGATTTCGCCCACCATCATGATATCCGGGTCATGCCTCAATATGCTCCTTAACCCCTGGGCAAAAGTAAAACCTATCTCCGGGATGACCTGTATCTGGGTAATCCCCTCCAGCTCATATTCTATAGGGTCCTCGATAGTAATGATCTTGTTCCGGCTGCTTTTTATCTCGTTCAGGCATCCGTACAGCGTAGTACTCTTTCCGCTGCCGGTAGGCCCGGTGACCAGGATGATCCCGTGCGGCTTCTTGATCAATTTCGCCAGGGTCTCCAGGTCCTCCGGCGCCAGACCCAGGCGCTCCAGGCTGAAAAGCATACTCATAGGCAGGATCCTTATTACCATTCCTTCGCCGTAACGCGTGGGGATAATCGAAATCCTCAGGTCCAGCTCTTCGCTGCCTATTTTTATAACCGCGCGCCCGTCCTGCGGGAGGCGGCGCTCAACGATATTGAGCCGGGACATAATCTTTATACGCGAGACAATAGCCAAAAAGAAACGCTCGATGTCCGCCGGGACGTTAGCGTTATAAAGCACGCCGTCGATACGGTATCTTATGTTCATCTTCCCCCGGAACGGCTCGATATGTATATCGGTCGCCCTCTTTTCGTAAGCCTCGAGGATTATCTGGTTGACCAGCTTGACTACCGAGGCATCCTCGGCCATCTTCTCTATGTCCTCGATCTTGCCCCCGGACTCCTTTGCCGCCGGGGTCTCCTTGGGGGCCTTGGCGATTATCCCTTCCACCGTCTCTGCGCCAACCCCGTAGTTCTCCTTGATCACCTCCATGATTTCAGCCTCCGAGGCCAGGGCGGGGCTTAAATCATACCCCAGGAATATCCTCAAATCATCCAGAGAGCGCAAGGGATCCGAGGATGCGATCACCAGTTTGTTATCCGAGAATTTTACCGGCATCACCTTGTAATACCAGGCGAACTTCGCCGGCACCTTCTTTACCGCCTGGGGGTCGATAGAAGTCTCCTTCAGCCTGATGAACGGGATATTGAACTGTTCCGAGAGCACTTTCAGGAAGCTCTCCTCGCTCAGGAAATTCTTTTTCACCAGGATGGTATCCAGCGGCTCGCCGGTCCTCTCCTGCTCCTGGATAACGATCTCCATCTGTTCAGGAGTAACCAGTCCCTTATCCATCAGTATCTGTCCGATTTTAATCATCTTTTCCTTCTCCTGTTTTCACCGCCGGGATTTTAGGCCCAAAGCCCTGGGCAGACGGCCTTTTAAGGATTCTCCAGCAGGGCCCCGATCATATAAAATTTTTCCGCAGGGACTTTATCCACCTGTCCGCTGACTATCCTTTCGCAGCCTTCCAGCGTAGCGTCCAAGGAAACATACTCCCCCTTTTTCCCGGTGTAAGCCTCCGCGCAGAAAAACGGCTGGGTAAGGAAATTCTGCAGTTTCTGCGCGCGTTCGAATATAATCCTGTCCCCTCCGGAAAGTTCCTCCACCCCCACGATAGCTACTATCCTCCTGAGTTCCTCGTAACGGTTGAGTATTCTCAAGACATCCTGGGCTGTCTTGAAATGCCTCTTACCGATAATCATCGGATCAAGGAATGAACATGAAGAAGTCAAGGCGTCGATAGCGGGGAAAAGCCCCAACTGTACGTAGCGGCGGGACAAAATAACGATAGAATCCAGATAACTGAAGATACAGACTACCGCCGGGTCGGTAAGGTCGTCGGAAGGCACATATACGGCCTCCATAGCGGTAATCGATGACTGCCCCTGGGAACGTATGCGTTCCTGGAACTCGGCCATCTCCGAGGGAAGCGTCGGCTGGTAACCGGTCTCCGAGGGGATCCTGCCCAAAAGAGTGGAAAGCTCGGTACCCGCCTGGGCGAATCTGTAAACATTGTCCACGAATAGAAGCACGTCATCCCCGCCCTCGGCGAAATTCTCCGCCAGCGTCAGGCCGGTGTGCACGATCTCGAACCTCGCCCCGGGAGACTCGTTCATCTGCCCGAAAACAAGCGCCGCCCTGTTCAGGATGCCCTGCTTCTCCATCTCGTAATAAAGCTCATTACCCTCCCTGGTCCTCTCTCCCGCTCCGGTAAACACGCAGTAGCCTTTCTGCATCTTGATGATATTGTGCATAAGCTCAAGTATGATAACGCTCTTGCCGCAGGCCGCGCCTCCCAGGATCCCGTTCCGCGACCCTTTGATCAGGGGGAAAAGCAGATCGAACATTTTGATCCCTGTCTGCATCACCTCGAATTTCTTCTCTTTGCCTTCGCTCGTATCTACGGTAGGAATAGTATGGTTACGGTGGGTAGGCCGGGTCATATCCGGCGTCACATCCACGGGCCCGCCCTTATCCAGCGGTTCTCCCAGTACATTAAGGATCCGGGAACAGGTCTTTTCACCTACCGGCACACAGATGGTCGAACCGGTGGCGACCGCCTTGGCGTTCCTGCGCAGGCCGAAATTCGGAGTAAGGCTGATGCATCTCATGGTATTATTCTTATCCGTTTCCGCCTTGCTCAAATACTCGACTACCTCGAGCACTATCCTCTGCCCGTCAAAAGTAGTGGTCTCGATAATATCGTAAACGGCGGGGAACAACACATCGGGAGGAAACTCCACGTCCACGATTGGCCCTTGTACCGAAACCACTTTCCCCATCTGCTGCATCCCTGCCCCCTTTTTATAAAACTACACTATAGCCCCGGTCTTGATCAAGGCCATCCTGCTCACAAAGATTTCCCTGGTGCTTTTGTCGCTTCTCTCGTGCATGGTCCTGAAATACTGAAGCCTCAGCTTCTTCTGCTGGTCCTTGATCTCATTGGTACTCCGCTCCAGGTGCATGACCCTGGCCGCCCACTCCGAAAGTTTGCTCTCCCAGAATATGAGATGCAGGAGCTGTCCGATCCATATTCTCACCAGGTACTCCACAGTCACTTTAAGCGGAGAATCCAGCACGACCTTGTCTTCAGGGTCTATCTCCCAGAGGCCCGGTTTCCTACCATGGGAGCCTTCGGACAGCGCGGCCTGGGGAAACAAGAAACGGCAGGGAAAAAGCTGGAATTGCTCTATTTTCTGCACCGAGAAAGAAACGAAATGCGGATAAATGATCACGGTATTGCTTAACTTCTTACTCGTAAACTCCTTGATTATATGCTCCCTGAGTTTTAACACCAGGTCATAAGAAATATCGTCGTCAATCCCCGGGAAACTCTTATACTTGGCTTCATTCTCGCTTATATACCGCGCCCCTTCGTTGCCCACGACCGTAAGCGTATCCCCGCTCCTGTACTGCGCCAGGCCGTAATTTACCACCGACATGTTGAGTTCGCCGAGAAACCCGCTGTCGGAGGTAATCAGGATAATATTATTGCCTCCCGAGACCCCGCCCAGAAAAGGATGCTGGAAATTATTTATATCCACCATTGCAAAGATGTCCCTCAGGTAAGCCTCAAACTCATCGAAACTCTTTCTCTTGCTCTGGAGATGAAAATACTCGGTTGCGGCCACGCCTTTCAAAACATCGATAATGCTCTCCATTACCTTGTTAAAGGCGAGATCCTTGCGCAATATGGTCAATGGGATCATTGCGCCTCCTGCTCTTGGACAACCTGGCTCTCTTCCTCGGAATCAGAGAAGAAATCCTCAAAGGCCTTGTCCAGCCCTCTTTCTATCCCACCGGTAAGGAGCTTTTGGATGGTCAACTCCTCGATTATATCCGAATGATGCTTGAGCAGGTAAGGGTATATATTGTTTTTGAAATTGCTCCTTTGCGACTCCTCGAGTATCTGCGGAAGCTCCTTGCTGAAAGCATAGAAAAGCACGATCATCTCCTCTACGCAAAGCGGTTTAGACTTATCCTGGATCAGGAAGTCCTTCAAGGTCTGGCCCTTTTTAAGCCTGAGTTCGATTTCCGGGGAAAGCTTGGTCCTGATGGTAGTAAGCGCGGCCAATTCCTTGAACTGGGCAAACTCCCGTTTCAAAGAACGGCTCACCTTTTTTATGGCATCGCACTGCACCTTGCTGCCGATACGGGAGACGGAAAGGCCCAGGTCTATGGCCGGACGGAAACCTTCGTTAAAAAGTGATGAACTCAGGTATATCTGCCCGTCGGTTATGGAGACAAGGTTGGACTGCACCAGGCCGGTGATATCCCCTTCCTGGGTTTCCACGATCGGCAGGAAGGTCATCGAACCGCTGCCCTTTTCTTCGTTGAGCTTGCCTGCCCTTTCCATAAGCTGGGAATGGATATAGAATATATCCCCGGGGTAAGCTTCTCTTCCCGGGCTCCTTTCCAGAAGCAGGGATATCTCGCGGTAAATCCAGGCGTGGCGACTCAGGTTATCGAAAGCGCAGAATACGTCGCGCCCGTGGTCCATGAAATACTCGCCCAGCGCGCAGGCGGCGTAAGGCACAAGGTATTGTTCAGCCGGAGACGCGGAAGCGGAAGCGGTAACCACGATAGTCCATTCCAGGGCGCCGCTGGCTTTAAGCTGCTCCATGATCTTCAGGAAGGCCGATTGGCTGCCGCCTATCCAGCAGTAAATACAGATTACATCCTTCCCTTTCTGGTTTATGATCGCGTCTATCACCAGGGTGGTCTTGCCGGTAACCCGGTCTCCCAGGATTAACTCCCTCTGCCCCTTGCCCAAAGGTATGCAGGTATCGATTATCTTTGTGCCGGTAAGAAAAGGTTCGACGATAGGAGTCCTGTCCAATACTCCGGGAGCGCTCCTGAATATAGGATAAGTGTCTACCCCCTCAATCTTCCCCTTGCCGTCAAGCGGCTGGCCGAAGGTATTGACTACCCTGCCGAGAAAATTACTGCCTACGGGGATCTCGAAAACGCCTTCTTCGCCATACACGGTATCCCCTATATGGACCTTGTTCTCATCGCCAAGAACCAATACAAGCACATCCTTCTTGGTGAAACCGATGACCATGCCCATCAGGTCAGGGGCCAGTTCGATCAACTGACCGTTTACGCAGGACGTAAGGCCGTCTATCTTGATGACCCCGCCCTTAATCTCCCTGACCGTCCCCACGTCTTTTATTTCTAACGGGGTTAAATTGATTTCCTGCATTTAAGCCTTCCCGGCCTGTTCGACCCCCGCCCTGGCCTTATCTTTCATCATCGGGAGTATCCTCTTGAATTTATTCCTGATGCTGCCGTCGATGACCACGAATCCGCTCAATCTTATGATCAATCCTCCCACCACATCTGGGTCGAGCGTCTCTTCCAGCACGATATTGCGCTCAAGCTTATTGGATAGCGCCTGGCGCAAGCGCTCCTTCTGTCCTTCATCCAGGCTGTAAGCGCAGACAATCTCCGCTTTATCCCCCTGCGCCCTGATCTTCTCTTTGTCCAGCCTGGCCACATCCTCGATCAATTCTTCGATAACCTGGGAATGCAGGCTCTTACGGATCCTTTCGGTAAAAATGTATTTTACTATATCCACCGCCAGGTAAACTGCCTTATCCTGCATCTCAAGGAGCAGGTCATTGTACTTCCTCTGGCTGTCCCTTACCCCTTCGTTGACGATCCTCTTTGCCTCGTCTTTCGAGGATTCCAACAGGTTTCTCCTGGTCTTTTCAGCGTCTTCCTTGGCCTGTTCTTTTATGTTCTCGGCCTCGACCTTGCCGCGCTGTATCTCTATCTCCGTCTGCTTCCTGGCTCTTTCGAACTCCTCTTTCAAAGCCTTTTCTTTTTCCATATTCTGCTGGTTGAGCCTTTGCAGCCTATCCAGCGCGTGGCTGATCTGGCTATAAAGCAACCAGCGTAAAAACAATACGATCAGGGTAAAAGTAGCGATTTGTATAAGGATTATCTGCCATACCAGCATGTCCGCTCCTCTGTTTTCGAACTTTCCAACCGATACCGCGCCCGGGGGCAATCCCTGCCGAAACGCAAACCGGTTACTGCCCGAATAAGTTGTAAACCACCAAAAGCCCGATCACCGCTATCGCCTCGGCGAAAACAAACGCCAGGATCATCGAAATCAGGATCTTCGGAGAAGCCGAAGGGTTCCTGCCGATAGCCTTCACCCCGGAAAAACCCACCGCCGCAATTACCGCCGAAGGCCCCAGGGTACTGATCAGCATTATCAGAATAATGGTAAAGTTTTTCATTTGTCTAAACCCGCGTCATAAGTGCATAGCCTGTTTTTGCCGCTCGCCTTCGCCCGGTAAAGCGCTTTGTCGGCGCGGGTAACCAGGTCGCTTTTTACCTGCGCGTTCATCGGGAAACTGGCCAACCCCATACTCATGGTTACCGGCATCCTGCTCCTTACTATGACAAGCAGCCTCTCGGCCACCTTTTGGGCCGCCCACTGGTCGGTCTGGGAAAGGATTACCGCAAACTCCTCGCCCCCGTACCTGAAAACCGTATCGTTGTCCCGGGTAGAGGCGACAAGAAGCTGGGCAAAATTATGCAATATCTTATCCCCTTCGACATGCCCTTTGGTATCGTTATATTTCTTGAAATCATCGATATCTATAATAAACAGGGAGAAGGCCTGGGGGGAACGGTTCAAGTGCGAGATATTCCAATCAAGCATCTCATGGAAATGGCGGTGGTTATATACCCCGGTAAGCCCGTCCATAGTGGCGATATCCTGGTAATATTTCCTCTGCCCGGCCTGGATAAGAAGAAAAGTGTTCTCTATGGAACGCCTCACCACCAAATTCAGCTCCTCCGTGTTTAGAGGTTTTAACAGGTAGGAATATACCCCTTCCTTCATCGCCTCTACCGCAAGATTGACGAAAGCGTACACGGTAAGCCCGATTATATTTATGCGCTGATCCAGCTTTCTCAGGCGGCGGACAAGCTCTATCCCGTTCATATCCCCGATCTGCACCTCGGTGATGATCGCGACGAAATACCCTTCTTTGGCCAGCCTGAGCGCCTCTTCCCCGCTGGTTACTCTGTGCAGTTTATACTCTGGGCTTATCAAAGCCTGCTTTATGGTATTGTATGTTCTGTCATCGTCCTCGATTACCAGAATGTTGAATTCGCGCGTCTTTACATCGTTCCTCATAAAAAAATTTCCTCCATTCTAATCTAATTCTCGGTCAAATCCGCGACCCAAAGCCTTTCCAGCTCTTCCAAATTCTTCAGCCTGTATACGCCCTTTAAAGACTGCTCCCAATCCGGCTGGTCGCGCAATGATCTGCAAAAATCAACGAACTTATTCCTCCCGAACCTCCTGAGAAGAAAATCCACCAGACTGGCGGATTCATTATAAAAAATAAACGGTATAATCACGCTGGAATCGCTGATCCTGGAGAGGTCATCCAAATGCGTATACAAGTTCAGCTCTACCAGGCACTTTGCCGTAATCAGGCGATCCCTGCTTTCCTTCTCCTGCATACAGGCTACTCCCTCGTCAAGCCAAAGGGGCAGCTGCCTGTTGAACCCTATGAATTCACGGAAGACGATATGCCCGATTTCATGCGGCAGTATGGTGTCAAAAAACATCTCCTGCCCGATATACGTGCTGATCTCTTTGGTGGATATGCGCACATGGCCTCTCGACCATGACAGGGCGCCTGTGGAAGAACGGTAAGTCTCGGCGTCGGGATAAAGGAATATCTTACAGCGGTTATCCCACACCCAGAAATCGAACCTGACAAACCCCAGGTATCCGGTAATATCCCTATAACAGCGTTCCGCTTCCCTTACCAGGCGCCTGATATATTTAGCCGGCGCGTCCTGATAATAAATGATGTAATGCTTGCTTTTTTCGATATTATTCCAGGTCTCGCCTGAGGCCTCGGAAGCGGTACAGGCGGAAAAGATAAACCCTAACAACAAGACCCCCGCCCATATTGTTTTTTTTACGCGCATAGCTTTCTGCCACCTCGGGTTAGCGAAAAATACACACTAAGATTTTATCATATCGGGATTTTTAAATCAAGAATATACTAAAAAGGAGCGGCTCTTTTCAGGAACCGCCCCGATTGATCTTGCGCCCCGGTTACAGCCCGCCATCTTCCGGCTTTCCGGATTTATTCTCGCTCTGGGCAGCCTTTGCCTGCTTGTGCCATACGATAAACAGCCCGAAGGACAATACGCCGAGGAAAAGCACCACCAACAGGATTATCCACCAGCTAGTCTTAACGAATACCTTGTTAAGCGCCACCCCTACCGCAGGCTTGGATTGAAGCAGCATGGCCTCCATTCTCGCCAGGTCGTCTTTGATGGAAGTGAATATCTTCATATTCGACCTGTACACCGCTATATGCACGTCGGGCAAAGCCTCCAAGGCATTATTCTGCGCCTCGACTATTTCATCCCTCCTCGTCTGGATACTATCCCTGATCGGCAGGGCCTTGCTGTAAAAAGAAGTGCCCTTGAGATCCTGGAGCATTTCATTGGCTCTTTCCAGCGTAGCATTGAGATCTTTCTCGGAAATAATCCAGACATCCTTAAGCTCTATCTGGCGCTTGGCCATCTCCCCCGGCCCAAGCTCGAACTCTTTAAATACGTAGTAAAGATTCTCCTGTATGTCGTAAGCTACGGAAAGGTCGCCCAGGTCCACTATATCCTCGGGCTTGCTTTCCACGGGCAGATAAGCCTTGAGCATGGCAGTCTGGCTCTTTGAGCTCGAAGGATTGACCACAACCGCGTTCATCAGGATACTTCCGGGTTCAAGCCATGTCTTGGTTATCGGTTTATCGTTAGTCCGCTGGACGATATCGTTGGTCAATTCCGCGGTCGCCTTTATCTCCAGGGTTTTCTTCTTCAGGTACTTAACATCCTCGGCGCCCTGCTGCGAAACATCGATCATCTTATCGATCTTCACGTCCTGCTTTGCGGCTATCTCGCGCATCTTATCGGAAGCAACTGACAGCTGCTCGAATACTGTTTTTTGGATGTCGTTGGTCAATTGGGAAAGGTTGCCGCTCAGCGAACCCAGGTTGTTTACCGTGCCCACGATCTTCTCTATGCTCGAGCTGACGATGCCGATACTGGTAGTCAAGTCCTTCATCTCATCAGTATCTATGTTGGACAACTGGGACATCGAGACCACCGCCGCGCTGTTGATATCCTCCAGGTCGGCATTGACCACCTCTATAGTAATTCCGTCGATAGTGCCATGGGTGGATTCGGAGCAGACGATAGAGAATGATCCTTCGCCCCAGCCGCCCAGGAAATCGACCTCGTATTCATAAACGCCCGTATCCCCGACCTCGGTCATCTGCCCCTTGGTTATACGCTGGATATTTTTAGGGTCATAGACGTCGATCTCGGGCGATAAACCGGAATCCGTCTGATAACGGATTTTCAGGGAATTGCCGGTCTTGATAAAAGCCTCACCGTTCAATATGCGGCTGGAGGCCTCCCTGCTCACGGTTTCCTTTATCGAACTGGACGCAGCGCTCACCGCAGATTTGGTCTCCTCGCCTATTACGGTGACCTTGCTTTCCACCGATTCCTTTGCGCTCGTCACCACCGCCTGCGTCTGGCTGGCCTGTTCCTCGATCTTCTCTTTTATTTGTTCGGAGCTCTCGTTAATCGCCGAAGTTATCGCTATAACACCGGCGCTTACGGACTCGGCGATATCCTCGATCTGCGAAGCCGTGCTTATCTCGAATGTCTTGCCGCCGTAGTGAAATGCGCCTTCATACTGTATCCTGAAGCGGGCAAAATAGGATGTGCCTCTCTCTAATCCCGGATCCGACCACTTTGTCCAGAAGACGCCGCTGGAGTCCGCGTCCGAGCCGTCATATTCGAAGGTCTTAATCTCGTTATCCGAATCATCATAGATAATTACCAAACATCCCTGCAGGCCGGCAAGCTCGGTAAGCAGTTTTTCCTCTTCCTGCAGCCAACACTGTATGCTTAAGGTGTCGGTCGAGGCATCATAGGTAACGGAAGAATAAACTGTCCTGGTCTTGGTTACCTCTTTCGTGGCCAGCTCTACAGTAAACTCCTTGCCGTCTGCATCGGCTGTCCAGGGGGAAGGCTGTACGGTAGCGTCGAGATAGGCGTCTCTTGACCAAGTAGTCTGGTAAAGATGCCCAGGATAATAATAAAGCACTATATCGTCGGCGTCCACGCCGGGGTTCTTGACCGAAGAAGCGCAGCTCAAACCTGTCCTGTCCTCCCAGACCGCGTTATCATCGGATACGTCCAGGGTCTTTACGCTTAAACCATCAAGGTCCCCTACCAACCCGTCGGCGTCAATGACATTCCAGGTAACCTTATAATAACTTATCGTGTATCTCCTGGTAGCGGATACCTCGTTGTCGGTAGCATCCTCAACTTTGAAATAAACGTTGGTGTTCGGGGAACGGTCAACAAGCACGGCGTCGGGAACCGTCCACATATAATAACCGTTATTGGTGGTATTCGAAGAGATGGCCTCCCAGCTCGTACCGCCGTTTTTGGAATAAGAAAGATTTATCTTGTTTATCGTCCCGTTGGTGCTCCATTCTATCATCTGCTCCTGGCCGACGAACAGTTTGGACGATACCTCCGGGCTAGTAATGGAGAAAGATCCCATGATCTTGAACGTATCGGATATCGTAGTAACAAAAGACCATTTATTGCTGGTAATCCTGAACCTGACCTCGCTGGAGTGCCTGTCGGGCACAGTCCAACCCTCGTAAGAGCCGTCGTTCTGGGTAGAAGAAACTATGGTAACCCAGGTAGGATTATCCCCCACCCCGTACTCCAGGCGCACGGTATTGTCCGCGTTGCTGTTGCATTCGGCATACATACCGATACCCTCCCAGGTTATATCGTAGGAGCTTCCCGTAACCAGGGAGCTTGCCGGAACGGCTATTTCAAAACCGGGCTCGGACAACTGGAAGGAGGATGACTCGGCAGAAACCACCTGCCCGAAGGTAGAGAATGAATTCAAGTCCGTGATCTTTATCCAGCCGTCTTCCGAGACGTAATCCTTGAAATCCTCGGTAATATCCCAGCTGTATGAAGACATCGGGCCGTTGGTATCATCCAATATCACCTTAGAAGTGCTTTCGTCCTTAAAATACTCTATCTTTAAATGTTCGCTGACGTTGCCAAGCGTAGTCCAGCTTATCGTCTGGCCGGTATCGTAAACCGCCCAGAGATCAGTACTTATGGGGGAGGTAACCGTTATCGTAGGAAGCACGATCGAAAAGTTGGCCAGGGAGGTTCCGCTGCCCCCGTTGCCCAAACCTTCTATCTTGACGCGGCAACGCGAAGAAATAGTGTTCGGGATTGTCCACCTGTAACTGAACGAAGAACCGTTTACGGTTATGTTATTGGAATACGCCGTGCTGTCCCCGTCGGGATTCTCAAAAATCGTATAAGGGTAAGTAGCCCCTCCATCGATGGAATAGCTTATCTTTATATCCTGCCCCAGCGACCCTGTCTCCGACCAGGTAATATCATGCTCCGTACCGGCTATCCATTCCTCCCCGCCGGCCGGTTGGGCAAGTGTCGCCGAAGGCGCGGCTATGGAAAACTTGCCGCTTACCGTGTTCAAGGCGGTGTAAGAACCGCTTACCAGGCGCATTATCCCCATATCCTGCACCCTTATCCTGACGTTGCTGCTGTAATTCACGGGAACCTCCCAGGCCACGGAATAAGTGGTAAGAGCCCCGCTGGTTACAGTAGTTATCTTATCCTCGAAAGAATCGGAATTATAATCAAAGATAGTATTCGGGTAGGTCGATCCCCCATCGGTAGAATAAGAAATGACAAGGTTGCGCGTCAGGCCCTCTCCCGAACCGCTCCATTCTATATTCCTGGTAGTGGAAGCGATCAACGTGTCATTGGCGACCGGCGATACGAACTGCAGCGAAGGAACCGCCACGAACCTGAACGTACCGGATTCTGCCGTAACATCCCCGCTTATCTGGTAGATATGCACCTTGACATTATTCAATGCCGTGGCAGGGCATGTAAAATCCTTACTGCCGCTGTTGGCGGTAGAATTGGTAATCAGCGTCTCGGTTATCCCGTCGGCGGTATAAGTTATCCTCAGGGAGGAGGAACCAAGCGCCTGGCCTTCGGAAGTCCACTTGATCGTATACTTTGCCCCCACTACCCACTTATCTCCTTCTGCGGGAGCGCTAATCTCAAGCTTGCCGCTGGCTTTTACATTGAAGGCTGCGGAGGTATCTTTTATCTCTTCGTTATCCAGGTTGGTAATGGTAAGGGTAGCGCTGTCCGTAGGCTCAAGGTCGATATCCACATCCCAGGAATAACTGTACAGCCACTTGCCTTCCGAATAGCTCCTGGATATCTCCCCGCTGTATATCTGGCGTTCAATCTCGTTGGCAGAATCCGTATATTGTATGCTGAAATTGGTCCCTGAGCTGCCGTATCCTTCCCAGGTTATATTATTGGTTTCATTTCTTACCCAGGTCACCCCCTCTTCGGGGCTGGTAATCTTTATGTACGCGGTGGCGATCTCGAAAGAATCGCTGGAACCGGAAATTATGCTGTTATCAACATTGGTAATCCTGACCCTGACCCCCGTATCGGGCAGGTTAGCAGCCTGCGGCACGGTCCAGGAATACGCCCAGCTATCCTCGAACCACTCATCCCCTGCAGACTTAGAAACTCCTCCCGAACCGCTCACCCCTTCCTGGTATATAGTAGTCCAGGCTCCCTGCGAATAATACTCTATCTTGAAGTTATTGCTCACCGCACCCTGCGTGGCCCATTCTATCAAACTCTCGCTGCCTATGGCCCACTTGGAATCCGCAGCCGGGGAGACAAAACGGGCAAATCCGGCGGCAGGCCTTATGCTGAATTGCCCGGAGGTTACAGTCACGTCTGTATAGTTAGTATCTATACAGGAGACCCTCAGGTAAGCCGTCTCGGCAAGCATACTCGAGTCGACGGAAAGCGTAAAATACATATTGTTGTCCGCGTCCACGCTTGCCAGCCCTTCATGGACGCTTATAGGAGAAGTGAATCCCGCGTCCGCGGAGAACTGC
Organism: Candidatus Omnitrophica bacterium UBA6249; assembly: GCA_002441305.1. Classification (GTDB taxonomy): domain Bacteria; phylum Omnitrophota; class Gorgyraeia; order Gygaellales; family Profunditerraquicolaceae; genus UBA6249. Next base: position 7,684 of record DJVT01000009.1, on the reverse strand, counting down.
ACCGACCAGTGGCTGCTGGCCCTGGCAAGATTGCCATGCACAACCTGCCATTTGATTATCTTGGTGTCCCCCACCGAATACACGTCTCCGGCGGCCGGGGTGACAAAATCTACCTGCGCCGGGAGTATGGCGATACCGGCATGCTCCCCTCTATCCACGGTATTGCCGCTGGAATCTTTTACCGTAACACTAAAGCTGTCTGTAGCCTGTGAATAACCGGGATTAACAACATCGATTATCCTCAAATTTAACGCGGAAGAAACCGGGACGGCCTCGCTAAACGACAGGCTTACGGTATTCCCGGAAACCGATAACGTCCCATCCGGGGTGGCCAAAGATGCCCCGCTCAAATCGTAATTTGCATCAAAAACTATCTCTACCCTGCTGCTGACCGGGATGCCATGCAAAGCGGTAAAACCGATAAAGTAGTCCGTGACCGAACCGGCGTAATTATCGGAACAGCCCAAAGTACTTATAGTCAAAGAACCCGAAGCGATGGATAACCCGGGAATCGTCCCGGTATCGATATTCTCATCTCCCGAATATATAGTAGTAATCACGAAATCGGAAGTCGTTTGCTCATAAGAAGGATTGGTGAGACCGCCGACCTCCACGCTTACCGCACCCGAACAGGCGGAATTGACCTTAAAGAGCAAATACCCATCCGTGCTGCCTGATCCGGTTAGCAAGGTCAGGTTGGCACCGCTTAAACTCTTTATATACGGAGAAGTCACTCCGTAATCCGCATCTAAGGTAATCTTTATATAACCGTCTGCGGGAATAGTATGCGGGACACTGAAACCAAAGGTAAGCTTTGTATCGCTGCTTGAAACTCCCAGGGAGCTGGAAGATAAGGACAGGCCGGTCAGCGCGCCTATGGTGATCTCCCTGGCTGAGGCCTTTCCCGAATCCAGGGCATAGCCTGCGGAATCGAATGTCTTGACGGAAAACTCATCCGTAGTCTGGGCATAACCGGGGTTGGTGACCGCGCCCAAAGTAAGGCTCACCGCTTCGCCGGCAGAAACATCGGTACCCAGAAGTATAGTAACTGTATTATTGCTTACCGAAGCGCTTGACCCGGCATTTCCGGAAACCGACCCATCCAGGGCAAAAGAGTAATCCGCATCAAAAGTGACTTTTACCTGTCCTCCCGCGCTTACCGCGTTAACCGTAGTAAAAGCAATGGTGTAATTGCCCTGCGTACCGACCACATAATTCCCCGTAGCAGAAGACACTGATACCCCGGAAAGCTGACCCGCGGTAATCTCTATTCCCGGAACGGTACCGGAATCTATCCCGTTTTGATTGACGGCCTGCGTATTGATAGAGAAGCTATCCGTAGTCTGGCTGTACGGCGGATTAACCACTCCTGCTATAGAAATAGTAATGGGTGTCCCGGCCGGCTTGGCGCTGTTAGGCTGGAGTATAAAAGACATATCTGTCTGATTCTTCTCAAAGGAGTATCCCGATATCAAATAAAGGTAAGCCCCGCTTATATCGTAATCATTATCCAAATCTATGATAATATACCCGCCGCTCGGTATGGCGTGCGCGGGAGTAAAAGTAAAGGTATAAGTAGACTGCGCATTCACCTGCATATCGGAAGAACTGACACTCATGCTCTCCAACTCTCCCGGTTCAAGGGTAAGCCCGGATACCTCTCCTTCGTCAATCAACCCGCCATCGGGAGTCTTGGTACTAAAAGCAAAATTATCCACTGTCTTTACATATGGCGGGTTGACTATGTTCGCAACCGTAAGAGAGACGCTGCCTGCGGCAAAAACCTGTTCCCCTAAGGTAATCACCAGGTTCACCCCTTCTACAGCGACCGTAGAACCGGCATTGCCCGATACATCGGAAGAAGTCACAGAGCCAAGGCCGTAAGAAGAATCCATAGTTATGACAATTTTACCGCCGACCGCAATAGGATGGTCGGAGGTAAAATCAAACGTATATACGGAGGATTCGGATATCTTCAGGTTAGTCGCCTCCACGGAAAGAGAGGTTAAGGTGCCTGCGGTAGTGGTAATCCCGGATATGCTCCCGGTGTCTATGTTATACTGGGAGCTCAACTGAGTAGCTATGCTGAAGTTATCGGTAGTCTGCACATAGGACGGGTTCCTGATCCCGCTCAACTGGATACTGCACGCTCCGCTGCGCTCCTGGGTCGTTCTCATCAAGAGGAAACCTGAGCCCTTGGAGGATATCACGAATCCCGCGCTCAAGTTTACTGCATTATCAAGGGAAAAATCGGTATCGAAACCAAGCCTTACATACCCGCCAGAGGCTATGGCATGCGCGCAGGTAAAATTAAATGTATAAGTAGTGCTTTCGCTTGTACTCATTACTTCATAAGAACCCGCGGAGACAGAAAGAGAAGTCAGAGTACCTGCCTGTATGGTCTTCCCGCCTATTGTACCTTCATCCAAAGCAGTGCCGCTGGAATCTTTAGTAACCAGGGAAAATGCCTCTGTGGTCTGGGCTCCGGGGTTCTTTATGTTCGGGATCACGAAAGAGCATGCTTCCCCCGCCTCAAGCGGGGCGTTCAAAGTTATGATCAACATATTCTCCGATACAGCGATCCCGGCATCGAAACCAGAAACACTGTTTACCCCGCTGAGCACATAATCCGAATCAAAGGTAATCTCCACCCTTCCTCCGTCATCTATGCTGTTGACGGGCACAAGGTTCAGAGTATAAGTAGCTGTTTCCGTGGCAACCAGGCTGCTCGCCACCATGGAAGCCGACTGCATCGGCGCCGGGGTTATATGTATGCTCGAACTGACGGCCGTATCTATATTCGCCGCTGAGGCCGTCTTAGTGGTCAAAGTAAAAACTACGTCCATGGAACGCCCGGGGTTATCGATATTCCCCAGGCGCAGTGAATAAGATGTACCCGCGGATAATGCAGCCAGGGCTTTGACTACGATATAATTGGTTGACTTATCGGATATTTCGAAGGTTGCGGTCGGGCTCATTACATATGATATACTCGCGTTATACTGGGCGTTCAAGTCTATCCTCAAATACCCGTTCAGGGGCACGCTGTGTTCAGGGGTAAAAGTAAACGTATAATCCGTCCTGGCGCCTGCTATCACACTGCCCGCAGATACCCCGATACCGCTCAAAGTACCGGCGGTAGTGGTTATCCCCGCCGCTGACCCCTCATCTATGGACGCTCCGGAGGAGTTCTTGGTCTGGAAGAAAAAGGATGAGACAGCCTTGACATAAGAGGGGTTTTTCACGTTAGAGATAGCCAGGGAAACTGTGGAAGAAGCCGAGGCGCCGGATGAAAGAACTATATTCAGCTTATTTCCGGCCACGGATTCGATTGCCGGGGTGCCGGTACCCGATACATCCTGCGAACCTATGGCTACCGCGCTCAAATCATAATCCGAATCGAAAGTTATAGATACCTTGCCCCCTTCCGCTATGGCATGCGCGGTCTTGAAACCGAACGAATAAATACTTACCGCGCTTATCTCGGTCTCCGAAGCGGAAGCGGAGACTTGAGTCAATGCGCCGGCGGTAATACTTACCGACGGAGTACTGCCGGTATCGATAGTCTTGTTGTCGCTAAGCTGGGTAGTTATGACGAAAGGATCCGTAGTCTGCACGTAAGAAGGATTGACCACGTTGCTGAGCTGGAGCGTATTCGTACCGATAAGCTGTGCGCTCCTCTTGAGCAGGATATAAGTACTCTGTCTTTCTGTTATCGAATACGCCTCGCTCAAAACCGTGGCTCCGGCGAATGAATAATCGCTGTCAAAGGAAAGCTTCACGTATCCGTTCGCGGGCACGGTATGCGCCACGGTAAAACCAAAACTGTAAGTTGCGCTGCCGGCTATCTCCGTAGAACTTGCGCTTACCGATAGCCCGGTCAAGGTGCCCGCGCTGATGGCAACCCCGCTCACCGAACCCTGGTCAAGTTCTCTTCCCGAAGAATCCTTGGTAAGAAGCGTAAATGCATCCACGGTCTGCACACCCGGATTCTTAACATTAGCCAGGGTCAATGACACGCCCTGCGCGCTGCTGATCTCCGTACCTGTGGTAAGGATAATCTTATTATTGCTCAAGCTTAAAGAAGCGTTTAAGGACACAGACCCCCCGATCAGGCCGGAAGCGTAAGTTGCCTGGGTAAGATCGTATTCGGAATCGAAGGTAATCTCGATCGCCCCCCCCTCTTCTATAGAGTTTACTGTAGTGAAACCGAAAGAGTAAGAAGCGCTGTCGAGGGCGATCCTGCTCGAGGCGTTTACCGATACCGCGGACATCGGGGCAGCCTGGGTGCTTATTGAAGGAGAAACAATCGTATCTACGGTATTCTGCCCGGAGTTCTGAGTGCTTATAGTAAAGGTAACCTGTTTGACCGAACCGGGGTTTACTATAGTCCCGATAGTCACGCTTTGCGGGGTATCCGCAGCCAAGGCCTCCAGGATGTTGAGGGTTATCTTATTGGCCGAACGGGAAAGCAGGCTGAAGGTATCCAGGGGGCTGACCACATACCCGGAACCTGCGTTGTAATCTGAGTCAAAATCGATAACCAGGAAACCTCCTGCATTAACCGCATGAGTAGGAGTAAAACTAAAGGTATAATTGGTAGTATAGCCAGCCACCAGGGAATCCGCGCTCACAGAAACATTATCCATCGTACCCGCGCTGATCGCTATCCCGTTAATACTCCCCTGGTCTATTGTCCTGTCCTGGTCATCCCTGGTTAAAACGGTAAAGTTGGTCGTAGTTTGCGCAAAAGACGGGTTCTTTACTCCCGAGACAACGATTGCCTCCTCCGTACCGGCGAGCAAATCATACCCCAAGGTTATAATCAGTGTCTTTGCGCTCACCTGTGCGGTGGCACTTCCACCGCTGCAGGCCACGCTTCCGGCCGTTATCCCGGTAAGATTATAATCATTATCGAAAGTTATCCTGATCCTGCCCCCATAGGGGACATCATGCTGGGGAGTAACCACAAAGTTATAATCCCCTTCCGCACTTACCTCATTGAGCGCAGCGCTTACCGAAGCAGAAGTAAGGGCAGCCGGAGTAGTAGTAATACCGCTACAGGTACCCATATCGATAGTAGCCCCGGCGGTAGTCTCCGTAATTACCGTAAAAGCTGAGTTGGCTGCCACGTAAGGAGGATTGATAATATTCCTCAAACTTATACTCACCGCCCCGCTCCTTGATTCGGCTGTCTGGAGTTTCAGGTAGTTAGTTCCCTTAGTAACCAGGGAATACCCTGAAGTAAGCACTATCGCGCTGCTCAAATCATATGCCGAATCAAATTCAACCTGGACATAACCGTCTTCCGACAAGGTATGCTCTGCGGTAAAGGCCACGGTATAATCGGTACTCTTTGCCACTTCCGTGGAGACCGGGGTAACCGAAACCCCGGACAGGGAACCGGCGGTAATACTTACCCCCGCGATAGAGCCGCTGTCCAGGATACCCCCAAGCGTATTCTTGGTGTCTACCGTAAAAGGCGAAGTCGTCTGCACGTAAGCCGGATTCTTGATGTTGGCGATGGTCAAAGAGGCCTGCTGTCCAGAGGAAACCGCTGTACCGACAGTTACGATAAGTTTATTCCCGCTTGCGGATACGGTAGAACCGGCATTACCGGATACGTCGTAAGCAGTTACAGATGTGAGTACGAAATCGGAATCAAAGGTAATCTCCACGCTCCCGCCTGCGGCAATGGCATGCACCGTGGTAAAATTAAAGGTGTAACTCGTAGATGATCCGGCCTGGGTAGAAACCTGGCTGGCAGACGTCGAGGTCAACACCCCTGCCGTAGTGGTAATACCGGACACGCTGCCCGTATCTATATTCTTCTGGTTGGAATTCTGGGTGGTAATCGTAAAGGCGTCGGTTGTCTGCACATAGGGCGGATTTTTCACGTTAAGTATCTGCAGGTTTTGCGCGGTGGATTTTTCCGCCAGGGCCTTAAATAAAATATACCCGCTCTCCAGCGAAACCACGGAATAACTGCCGCTTCCGCTGTAGGCGCCGCTCAGGTCGAAATCAGGATCGAAGGTAATCTTTACATATCCATTCAGGGGTATGGTGTGTTCCGGTGTAAACTGGAACAAATAACTCGTAGTCGCATCCAAAGTGGTATCCGCAGGGGTAACAGCCATCCCGCTCAATTGCCCCTCGGTTATAGTAATACCGGTTATATCCCCGGAATCAAGCTTATATCCGGCGGCATCCTTAGTCACTACGGAAAAGGCGTCAGTTACCTGTATATATGAAGGATTCTGAACATTGGAGATTATAAGGGTTAATACATTTCCCTGTGAGGCCATTTCTCCCAGGGTAACGGTCAAGACGTTCCCGCTCACGGAAGCCGTCGCGCTGTTGCCCAGCACGTCCCCGGATCCTATATTCAACAGGTTGTAATCGCTGTCAAAGGTAATAATTACCTTTCCGCCTATGGGAATGGTATGTATCGGGGTTATTCTTAAGGTATAAGAAGTAAGCGCGGAAACCTCGGCAGACACAGTGGATATGGAAGAAACAGTTATCGGGCTCGGGGTCATGGTGATCCCAGCCAGGCTCGTAGTATCTATAGTATCCTGGTTAGAGGTCATGGTAGTAATATAGAAATTGTCGGTCGGCTCTTCCACCGAGGGAGGATTCTTCACGTTCAACAACGCTATGCTCCGGCTGCCCTCCAGGCTGCCTCCGCTGGTATTGGTCAATAGTATGTATCCCGGACCTGTGCTCGAGGCATAACCTGCAGTCTGCACCGAAACATAATCAAGCACATAGTCGGAATCAAAAGTAATCCTGACATAACCCCCGGAGGGGACTATATGGTCAGGGGTAAAGTTAAAGGTATAGTTTGTAGTGGCGCTGGGCTGGGTGGACCCGGCAGAGACAGAAACTCCGGTCATACTGCCTCCGGTAATAACCTTGCCTGAAACCGTACCGGTATCCACGCGTGCCCCGCTGGAATCCTTGGTCACTATGGAATAGCTGTCGGTAGTCTGTACGCCCGGGTTGCGGATCTCAGAGACCACCAGGCTGACGCTCTCCTGCTTAGCTATCTCCGTCCCAAGGGTAATAGTGACAACGCGCCCGGATACCGAAAGAGTAGAGCCGTCATTTCCGAAGGTAAACACCGCCCCGGAAACGTCATAATCCGTATCAAAGGTAATCTCTACTTTTCCCCCTGCGTCAAGGGCATTGACTGTAGTAAACCCGAAAGTATAGGAAGCAAGATCATATGTAGTATAGGTGCTGGCGGTCACCGAGGTCGAAGTCAAAGCGCCGGTAGTTATATTGATGGAGGCGGATTGTGCCGTATCGATATCCGCGTTATCCGCGGTACGCGTGGTCAGATTAAAGGTAACGCCTGTTTTCTCGCGCCCGGGATTGATTATACCGCCGATAGTTATGCTCTCGAAAGATGAAGCGAGAAGCTCCTGGAGCACATTCAATACTATAATACTCCCGGTTTTGGTGGATATACTATACTTGGCGGATGGGCTAATAAGGTATGCCCCGCTTATGTCGTATTCGGAATTAAATTCTATCCTCAAGAACCCTCCGTAAGCCACATAATGTGCAGGCATAAAGCTGAAAATATACTGTGTAGTGGAGCCGGCCGCGTAACTTGACGGCGTCCCGGACACACTGGTCAATGTACCGGCGGTAGTAGTAACCCCGGCCACGCTGGCCT
>DJVT01000001.1:55593-101430 GCA_002441305.1 Candidatus Omnitrophica bacterium UBA6249 | reverse complement strand
TCTAACTTTCTCCAATACGCACCACCAAGAGTGATAGGGGGCTGCTTCAAGGACAGGACGGAAGGTACCTTCCGTCGAAAAATTGAGGCGGCGCTCTTTTACAATACAGTTCTTCACCAATCTTTTTGTCATTTAATTTTGAGCAATCGGAAGCTCAAAATTAAATGGCTGGATTCTAAATTTCCCCCACAAGGAGGTTTTAAGATGAGATACTTCCTATATGCCCGTAAGTCCACTGATGAAGAAGACCGCCAGATACTCTCTATTCAAGCGCAAGTTACCGAGGTATTAGAATACGCTAAGAAGGAAAAATTAGACATTGTCCGGGAGTTTATTGAATCCCGAACTGCTAAAGCGCCTGGCCGGCCGATATTTAACGAGATGATCTCTTTACTTGAACGTGGCAAAGCCGAGGGTATACTTGCCTGGCATCCTGACCGACTGGCGCGGAATTCTATGGATGGCGGAAAGATAATCTATTTGGTTGATAAAGGTGTAATCCAAGACCTCAAATTTCCTACTTACCGCTTTGATAACACCGCTCAAGGCAAATTTATGCTCTCTATCGCCTTTAGCCAGAGTAAATACTACGTAGATAATCTTTCCGAGAATATAAAGCGAGGGATAAGGCAAAAGATACGAAACGGTATCTTTTGCGGCCCCGCGCCAGTCGGCTACGTGAATGATACAAAGACAAGAACGGTTGTCATAGATAAAAATAAGGCTCCGCTAGTTAGAAAAATGTTTGAACTATATGTCACAGGCAACTACACCTTAGAGCGCTTAACCGATACTATGAACTCCCTCGGCTTTGCCACCCAAATGGGTAATCGCTTGCGAATAAGTAAGTGCCAGCAGATACTCACTAACCCCTTCTACTATGGCCTCCTTTCCTATTGGGGCGAACATTTTGAAGGTAAGCATGAACCCATTATTACCAAGAAACTTTTTGATAAAGTCCAGTTAGTGATGCGCCAGCGCGGCAAGCCGCAAACTAAGAATACAAAATATTTTGTTTTTAAGGGACTGATGCGCTGCGGGGTTTGCGGTGCGTCAGTTACCGCAGAAATCCAGAAAGGTCATCATTATTACCACTGTACAAGAAAGCTTTCGCCTTGCAAGGGTAAAAGCCAAAAGTTTATCCGGGAAGAGGCACTGGCGCATCAAATCAAAGACTACATTCAAAAAGTTTCTTTGCGTGATGATTGGCTGGATAATATTTTAAGAGAACTTGAAAAAGACAAAGAGCACATCGCCCAATCATCACATACTCATCTGCAAAATCTCAAAAGCCGGGTAAATGAGATAGACACTAAGATTAGTAAGCTTATAGACCTCTACCTTCAAGGCTCCCTCTCTCTTGAAGAATATAACCTTAAGAAGAATGAATTAGTGAATTTAAAGAAGGATTTACAGGAAAAAGCGGGAGATTTTGCAGATGAAGGTAATAATTGGTTCGAACAGGCCAGGCGCTTTCTAACTACCTTGAATGAGGGAAGTTACGCAATTCGTGGGGGAAATTTAGAATCCCAGAAAGAATTTCTGAAAAAGATTGGTTCGAACTGTATTTTAAAAGAGCGCCGCCTCAATTTTTCGACGGAAGGTACCTTCCGTCCTGTCCTTGAAGCAGCCCCCTATCACTCTTGGTGGAGCTGGGGAGAATCGAACTCCCGACCCCCTCGTTGCGAACGAGATGCTCTCCCAACTGAGCTACAGCCCCAGAAAATATCCCTGTGCGGGATAAGTTGATTGATTAATTTATCACACTTCGGCAACTTTATCAATCACAAAAAAGAACGGATTGGAAATCATTGCGCAGAGGCGCTATTTACCACCAGGCAGGTTTTCATGGCTGTTTGCGGGTTTTCCATGCTTACGCTCTGGGCAGGATAATACCTGCCCATCAAACCGACATCCACCACAGCTCCGTTATCGGTAATATCCACATAAAAACCGGCATTGGGGAACTGGGGCATTTTATCGTTGACAAAATTGCTGCAGATCCGCGAAGAAAGCGCCTCGCTGCTTCCTACTCCCTGAAAAGTCCTCAGCTCATTGCCGCTGAGGTAGAAAACCACCCAAGTATCATCCGTAAGGTTATTCGGAGTCGGGGGATTATTCATATCAACCCTTACCCTGAATCCAGTCTGTGTCCCGGAGGTCGGATAGCGGGTAATCGGAGGGTTGTTAAAATCTCCCACCCCTTGCTGTACGTATTTAGCCATATATTCAAGGGAATAAGAAATCTCATTCTGGAGCTTCGCCCTCCTGTCGGAAGTAACCACATGGTGACTGCTGAACAATTCTATGCTGAAAAAACCCAACAGCACAAGCGACATCAACACCATCGCCACGATTAGCTCTAGGAGATTCATGCCTCTTTTTTTATCAAGCATTGTCACGGGGAGAATTCGCTCCAGCTTATTTTTGTCTTTGCCTTTCTTACGGAAGTCCCTGATACGCCGGTTATCTCGTATTGCGCCGTATAATCAACGCCATTCACCACTCTCTGTCCGCCGCTTGAAGGGCAAGCCGGGTTCTGCGAACTGCCGCTCGAATCGCAATAAGTAGTACCCAGGGTCAAGGCGTTGCTGGAGGCGTTCCAATCGCTCTGGCGCACGTACAACTGAAGGGGCTCGATGAATACCTTCCCTATTTCTGTGCTGGACATGCGTTCACGGGAATGCAGGACATTGCGCTTGCCTGCGATAAAGACACCGATCAGGCCACCTATAGCTAAAGAAAATATTAATGTGGCCACCACCACTTCAAACAAGGTAAAGGATTTTTTACTGCGGATTAAGGACATGAGCCGCCGGAGCAAGAAGGAGTGCTTCCTGTAAAGGTTAAAGTCCAAACCCTGCTGGTGCCGGACGTCCGGGTTGCGGTCGACCTTTGGTTGTCTCCGTCAACATTATATGTCCAGGACAACGCGCTGGTAGGCAAGTTAAGCCTCAAATACTGGTTTATGTTGCTGACCGTGCTGGTCGAACCGGAATAAGGATAGTAAAAACCGGCCTCCATCCTGTATATTTTTTCCGCCGCCTGGATAAGGGAAAGGTTTGCCTTGGCTTCTTTATCCAAGACCCTCTCCTTGCTTACCCCGAATCCGGGAAGGGCCAAAGCAACCAGGATGCCGATAATCACGACTACCACTAACAGCTCAATTAAAGTAAAACCTCTGAGCCCGCCGATTTTAATCATTTGCCTTATTAATAACCCGCGGTACCTCCCCATGTCCCATCGGGAGTCACGGTTTTTGTATAAGATGCAGCAGCCTGGGGCGTTTTGCCTCCAGTAGTACATCTTGTGGCTGTACAGGTACCATTCGCAGAGTTACAAGCATAAGAGAAATAATGTGTCGTGGTACAGGACGCCGGAGCGGCTACGCCGAGGTTTGCTACTGTGGCGTAAGCCCCGTTTTCCATATACTCCGCAACTTCGGCAGTGCGCAGTGAACCTAAAACTATCCTCGCTTCTGCCGCACGCCCCTTTTCAACCACCTTGGTATACTGTGTCATGCCCACGGAAGCCAAAATACCTACGATTATGATAACTACGATTAACTCGATAAGAGTAAAACCTTTGTTCACCATTAAACAAATCTCCTTAGTAACCTGCGCTGCCCCCCCAGTTACCGTCGACATCGACAGTCTTGGTATAAGCAGCCCCTCCCTGAGGCGTTTTGCCTCCAGTGGTGCATCTTGTGGCTGTACAGGTACCGGTAGTAGAGTTGCAGGAATAAGAAAAATAGTGGGTCGTGGCGCAGGAAGTAGGAGCTGAAACCCCTAATCCGCTTACCCCGGCGTAAGCCCCATTTTCCTGATACTCCGCGATTTCAGCAGTGCGCAGTGAACCGAGGATAAGCCTCGCTTCTGCCGCACGCCCCTTTTCAACCACCTTGGTATACTGTGTCATGCCCACGGAAGCCAAAATACCTACGATTATGATAACTACGATTAACTCGATAAGAGTAAAACCCCTGTTCATCTAACTCCTCCTTTTATAAACTAATAACCCGACGTGCCTCCCCACGTTCCGGCCGGGGTAACGGTCTTGGTATAAGCAGCCCCTCCCTGGGGCGTCTTGCCTCCAGTAGTGCATCTTGTGGCTGTACAGGTACCGGTAGTAGAGTTGCAAGCATAAGAGAAATAATGTGTCGTGGTACAGGACGCCGGAGCGGCTACGCCGAGGTTTGCTACTGTGGCGTAAGCCCCGTTTTCTATATAGTTAGCGACTTCGGCAGTACGCAGTGAACCGAGGATAAGTCTAGCTTCTGCCGCACGCCCTTTTTCAACCACCTTAGTATACTGTGTCATGCCCACGGAAGCCAAAATACCTACGATTATGATAACTACGATTAATTCGATAAGCGTGAACCCTTTATTCATCTTATTCCCCTCCTTTTATTTTGTTTATCATTCTAATCCACGGTAATAAGATTGTCAATGATTATCCTCCGATTTTCGATATCTCGAATATGGGAAGGAATATGCCGGTGATCATGATGCCTATGACCCCTCCGATAAATACCAATACGAGAGGCTCAAACATAGCCACAAAACGCGAAAGGAACACCTCGCAATAATCCTGATAAAAAGTATTGATCTTTTTGAACATCTGCGGGAGCTCGCCGATCTCCTCTCCGATACTGACCATCTGGATGAACATCGGCTCAAAGAAATTACTCCTCTCCAAAGGCTCTCTCAAGGATTTACCTTCACGCACATCCTCTTTTATCGTACGGATAATATCCGCCATTACCAAGTTCCCCACGCTGCGCTCCGATATTTCAAGGGAATAAAGAATGGGTACCCCGGATTCAAGAAGAGTGGACATTTCGGAAGAAAATCTCTCAACATTCAAAGCCATGAAGAATTCGCCAAATACAGGGAGCTTAAACTTAAGGTTCTCAAAACCCCTCCTGCCTTTTTTAGTATTCACGTAACTCTTGAAGGAAAAAAAAGCACCCAAAGCGACAAGAAATATAGCAAGCATGTTAAAACGCAAAAAGTCGCTGACCTTCAAAAGTATTTGCGTAAGCACCGGCAGAGTCATATTAAAACCTTTGAATATCTCAGCGAAGGTCGGAACTATCTTTACCGCCATTAGAAACAAGGCACCTATACCAGCAGACAAAAGGATCGTCGGATATATCAAAGCGGAAATAATCTTCCCCCTGAACTCCGCATCCCTTTCCAGATAAGTTGCCAGGCGGCTTAAAACTACGGCCAGGTTGCCGCTTGCCTCACCGCTCTCCACGAGGTTCACCCAGAGATCGGAAAAAACCTTGGGATGCTTGACCATCGCTTCATGAAAACTTAAGCCTGCCTCCATATTCTTTTGCAGATCCAGGACAACCGCATAAAGCCTCCTGCTGACTACCTGCTTGGCGATGATATCAAGGCTTTTAAGTATCGTGACGCCCGCGCCCAAAAGAGTGGAAAGCTGCCTACAGAATAAAGTAAGATCCGCGCCTGTAATCCTATCGCGCTTCTGTTTAAATTTTGGCTTTACGTTTACCTTGGCCGGACCGTTATCAATAGTATCAGCTCTCTCGGGTATGACACTAACTACAATCAGACCCCTAGCCTGGATCTTGGATACTACCTCTTCCTGGTTCGCCCCCTCTTCGGTGCCCGTCTCCTTATTCCCCGAATGATTCCTGGCGATATAGTAGTACTTCGACATTATTCTGCCCCTAATGTAACAGAAAAGACTTCTTCCAGCGAAGTTATCCCCGCTTCTACCTTCTTAATCCCTGATTCATAAAGCGTCTGCATCCCAGCCTCGCGCGCCACTTCTCTTATTTTCTGATAAGGGGCCCTTTGATTGATCAAATTCTGTATTTCCAAGGTGCAGGGCATTACTTCGCAAATATTAGTCCTTCCCTTATATCCGCTGTTATTGCATTTGGAGCATCCCTTATGCCGGTAAATCAAATCAGACTTTATATTCGCACCTTTTAGCTGGTCAGGCGTAGGCTCATAAGCCTCCTTGCATTCCGGGCAAAGCTTCCTTACCAGCCTCTGGGCAATAACCAAAAGAAGCGAAGGGGCAAGCATATACGGCTCAACACCGATATCCATCAAACGATTTGCCGCAGAAGGTGCGTCGTTTGTATGCAGGGTTGAAAGGACCAGATGCCCGGTAAGGGCGGAACGTATGCAGATTTGCGCCGTCTCCAGATCCCTGACCTCTCCTACCATCATGATATCCGGGTCCTGGCGCAAGAAACTGCGCAAGGCCGACGCGAAGGTAAGCCCTACCTCCGGTTTAATCTGGACCTGGTTAATCCCGTCCATCTTGTATTCCACCGGATCCTCGACAGTCACTATATTCTTGGTGGCGCTCTTAATTTCGCTTAACACTGCATAAAGAGTCGTGGATTTTCCGCTTCCGGTGGGACCGGTAATAAAAATCAGCCCGTAGGGCATACTGATTGCCTTTCTTATGTTTTCGAGCTGCTTCGCATCGAATCCTGCAGAATTCAAATCCAGCACTTTATTGCCGCGGTCGAGAATCCTCATAACCGCTTTTTCCCCGTAAATCGTAGGAATAATAGAAACACGTATATCTATCGCCCTATCATTGATACGCACCAGAATCGCGCCGTCCTGAGGCAGACGTTTTTCCGCGATATCCATCTTTGCCAGGATCTTCACGCGGGAAACAATAGGCAGATGAAGATGCTTGGCAGGAGGAGGAATTTCACAAAGCCTTCCGTCTATGCGGTATCTCAAAGAGATCCTGTCCTTGAACGGTTCGATATGGATATCGGAAGCTCCTTCTTCTATGGCCTGGCGGATAATCAAGTCCACTATTTTGACTACAGGCGCCTCTTCCGCCCGGGCAATCAATTTATCCAGGCTAAGCTCCTGCCCCATATCATCGGAAGTCTCCTGCGCGGCGGTGCTGATATTGTAGCTTGATTCCACCGCATCCCGGAGCATTGCAGATTTACCGTAGAATTCTTCTATAGCCTTCTTGATATCTCCCCTTGTGGCAATAACAGGATTAATCTCGCAACCCGTCAGTTTTTTCAAATTGTCGATAAGAATGAAATCGAGGGGATCGAACATTGCCACGGTAAGGGAACGGAAGGTACGCGAAAGCGGCAATACGAAGTTCTTGAAGGCAAACTCCTGGAGGATGAGATGTTCTAGTCCCTGGCCGGCGGTAGGTTTTAACATCCCCGTACCCAGGGTGAAGAACGGTATATTCAGCTGCTTCCCCAAGACGGCCACCAGCTGCTCTTCCTTGACCATCCCGAGCTTAATCAAAATCTCCCCCAGGCGCCCGGATTCCTGCCTCTGAACGCTTATAGCCTTCTCCAGCTGGCTTGAGGTAATCAAGCCCTCTCTTATAAGAAGTTCGCCTAATCTTAGATATTTACCGTCACTTGCCATTTTTACCGTTTTTTATCGAAATTATTCAAACTGGTATTGATCAAATATTCGCGGTTCACATGGGCAACCGCGCTTTGCTCCCTTATCGGTAGGGTAAACCTTTTCATCTGCTCCAAGCTGTCCGCCTGCCCACTTTTGATTATGCGGGGAGTGATAAAAACCAGAAGTTCCCGCTCCCTGTCTTTATCTTTATTCTTATGCCTGAACATTGCCCCGACCAGAGGAATATCCCCCAGGAAGGGAAGCTTGGTTATTGTCTCGGATTTATCGTGACGTATCAATCCGCCGATAACCACGGTTTCTCCGTCCCTTACCCTGATTATCGACTTTGTCGAACGCTCCTCGGGGTCCTTATAAGAAGCGTTGAAGGTACTTGTAGTAGCATCCTTCACCGAAGGATATATGAACATGGTAATCTCCCCGTTATCCGAGTTAATCTGCGGGGTGACCCTCAAAGAGACTCCCGTCTCCACCCTCTCGGCGCTGGTTGTAGTCGAAGAAGCCGTGCCCTGCCCTTCTGTATCGGTAATCTCTCCAATCGCTTCATTGGTAGTAATCTTGATTTCCGCGGTTTCGTTATTCAACGTCATAATCCTTGGCCTGGCCAGCACTTTAGTATCCGACTGGGTCTTCAAGAAATCAAGCTGCATAGTATAAGGGCTGCCCGTAGCTACTCCTTCATCATTCACCGATCCGGGATTGATACTCAGACTGCCGTCCCCGGCATCAAAAATTTTGCTCCAGCTCCCGAAAGGAAACCCCATTGCCGCGGATGCCCCGTACAAATAAGCGGTAAAAGGAGTCTGCCCGAACTCCATACCGAGCTTATCAATAGCATTCTTACTCACATCGAGCATCTCTACCTCGAGCATGATCTGCGGAATCTCTATATCCAGAGAAGTGATTACCTCGCTGATTATTTTCATGCGTGCCGGAGTATCGGTAACAATCAGGCTGTTCGTCCGAAAATCCTCAACCAAAGAGCCGGATTCAGAAAGCAGCTTTTTAATGGAAAAAGTAATCCCCGATTCCTCTTCCGCTTTCCATTTGCCGCTTCCGTCATTACTATTGCTGCTGCTATTGCCGTTACTGCTGTTATTCTCATTGGAAGAGCTTATATTGTTAGAGGCCTCCTCCTTAAGTGACGAGGAAGAAACACTGGCATGTTTCAAATAAAAAACCTTGGTTACGGTTTCTACTTCGAGCTTGCCCCAGTCCTTGACCACGAAAATATTGGCCCTCTTATCCATCTCATAAGACAGATTATTGGCGCTGAATATCTTATCCATCACCTGGCTTAAAGGTACTTTATCCAGATACAAAGTTACCTTCCTGTCGGCTACCGCCTCCGAGGCTATAAAATTCATCCCCGACTGCATGGAAAGCAGTTTAAGCACGTCCTTTATGCTTACATCCTGGAAATCCATGGAGATGATCGGCTCGCCGTCATGCCCGGCGGATTGAGCGCTGGCGTAGGGTATAAAAAACGCGCATGCTATAGAAAAAATAAAGGCAAATAGGGTCTTTTTCATCATTCCTCCTTATCCGATTTTTCGCTATCGGCAGAAATACCGGGAGTAGGCAAATCGACCATTCTCCCGGCAAAATTTAGAATTACCTTGTTCTTGTCTATGTCCGCTATTTTAACCCCTTCGATCGAATCGCCTACCCTCAATATCTGGTTATTGATTATCGCCTGGGGAAATCTACCCCCCCAGATTACACCCTGCACCTTGAATTTATCCAGGCTTGGCAGGGGAGCCTTAGGTGCCAGCGATTCGCTCGGAGAACGTGTAATCTGCTGCTTTATCCTTTGTTCTTCCTTTTCCTTGTCTATTGCCGCCTTGAGCAAATCCGCGAAAGGGTCGCGCAGGTCGCCCGAAGTATACTCGATTACGGGACGAGAAAATGTCCCCTCCTTTTCATCGGCCATGGCTCCCGGAGAAAATACGAAGAACCATGCGGAAAATGCGAATAGAATAACCTGAAATAAATAATGCCCATTTTTTCTCATAAGCAGGTTATCGAACTTATCTTAAGGTTGATATCCAGCCCGCTCTTGGAAGTGCCTTCCTCGCGGGAATCTGAAAAAGTGCTTATATTAACGTCTTCCACAAAAAACATATCCTTATGGTTTTCCAGCTTGCTGATGAACTGCCCCAAGGCATGATAATCCGGGACATTAACCACGATCAAGAAAGAAGATTTTATATAATCGGGGTATGGCTGCTCGATGCCGGGTTTTACCGAAATCACCTTGACCTTCGTATCTTTGGCGATCTCCGTCATATCTCCGATTACCAGGCTAAGGTCTTTCCTGGTAAAGGTATTTTTGTATACACCGATTCTCTTTTCCGCCAGGTTCAAGCTGTCGATAACTTCGCTTTTTTGCACTTCCTGGTTCTTGCTTTCTTCCAGCGTAATGATCTGCTGGCTTTGCATGGCATAAAGGTACAGGGACACGAAAACCGCTGCCACTATGATACCGGCATTAATCAGCTTGTTTTTATTCTTGCTCAGAAAATCTGTTGTTATCATTTTTCTTCTTCTCCGGAGCGTTTTTACAGGCTATGCTGAATACAGCTACGCTCTTTCCTGAAACCATCTTGCGGTCAACGGAAGTAATCGTTATATCCTGGAAGTTATTCGAGAAAAACTGGTTGCTTTTAAGGTTAGACAAGAAAGTGCTTACCGCTTCAAACTCCTTGTCCCCGCCTCCCAAATAAGCCTCTCCCTCTATGGCAACCTCCGGCCTACCGTCTTCTTTGCGCATAGAGGCGAATTTAGTAAGCCACACCCCGTCGGGCAGGGCCCTCGGAATAATATCGAGAAAATAAGTGGCATAAAGCTGGTTCTTAATCAAACCGTCCAGGTTGCCCAGTTTTTTCTTCAAGCTCATATCCCTGCCGGCCAGAATCGCGTAATCCTCATCCGCCGAACCCGAGGTAACCGTAGGCCGATTGTTTCTTATCGAAAGCAATTCCTCGCGCAAGGGCTGCATCCTGTAAATACCGTACCCGAAAGTGGCCGCGCATATCAATACCCCCAGGGACAATACCTTGAAATCTATCTTTACCCCTTCCATCAAGGCAGAGATACTGTCTTTGCCTCTTGAGCTGTCGGCCTTCTGCAAAATGCTGAAAAGATTGATTCTTACCTTCAGGGGCACATCCTTAAAGAATACGGTCCCGAAGCTCTTGGCAAGGGCCGAAGAATAAGAAACGCCTTTGCCCAGGATTTTCCCGGTTTCGATAAACTTGACCGAAATACCTGACCCGGCAAAAAAGGTCTGCAGATCATCGCGCATCTCCTGCCCGGAAACCACATAAAGAGTCTTGATTTCCTTATCCGGAAACTTTCTGCGGTAATAATCCTGGGAGACGCGGATTTCATTCTTTAACTTATCGTATTTTTCCGCGGGGTCGTTGGAAGTGGATCCCTCGAAATCGCTTACCCCCGCCGAAAGAATTATATCCCTGCTAAAAAAAGGGAACCCGTTCTCTGAAACCATAAAGTTTATTTCATCTTCGTTATTCATATCGAAACAAAGGCTGGCAATCACTCCTCCGTCCCTTGCGCCGCAGAGTTTGAGGAAACGCAGTATGCTGAACGCGGAATACTCGATTGCGTTGATCTTGATGTTCAGCTGCTTCGATATGGCGATATACTTCTCCAATATTTCTTTTTTAATACCGACAAAGAGTATGGTGTTCAGTTTATTCCGGCTATCGCTCTCGACCTGGAAATTATAAACTAGGTCTTCCAGTTTAAAAGGTATATACTTCTTTGCCTCGAAGTTGATCGCGCTCTGCAGTTCGTTGCTCGGAAGCCTGGGGATTTCGAAAGTGCGGATAATCAGGTCCTGGCCGGAAATGCAAATGGTCCCGTGATCGGCATTCATATGGTTGGTGCGCAAGGCATCCTTGATCAAGGCGATAATCTTGACGTCTACGGGGATTTTTTCCTCAAAATCACCGGAAAACATGTTCGCCTGGGAGATAACCGCGCTATTCACCAGCTTTCTTTTGTTTACTTCCGCCAAGCCGATCGAATTAGTTCCAAAATATATGCCCAAGGAATTCATCTTTATTCTCCCGAAACAGAAGACCTCTTTTTACTTCTCAGCCAATTATCGATATCCCTGCGGTCAAACCTCCAGACCCCTCCAACCTTAATGCCAGAAATCTTGCCTTGGTTAAGCCAGTTGTATATAGTCTGTTTCTTAAGTTTTAAGTAATTGGCCAGTTCGTCAATGTCTATAAGTCTTGACATAATATTCTTCCTTCACCTGTAAACTACTGTGGACTTAATTAAAACATAACCAATATAACTTGTCAAGTATTTTTTTATATAGACTTACTCAAACTTACTTATAGTTATATCTCGAGACAACGGTTCTCGACGGAAAATCAAAGCAATTTACTGCCTGGTTAAAAATATAATTATACTATAATAAACTTACTCGGATTATAACAGATTATAATGGATTGTTAAATGGTAGCAGACAAGCTTCTAAGAACTGTAAGTATAAGTCGCCGTGGCGCTGACACAGGCACTCCCCCCGGGGGGGTAATAACATGGAGCGGAAGAGTTGCTATATTGAGGCTGCCTGATAATTATGGAAACCCCGTTTGTCGGGCTGATTAATACGGCAGGTATAAAATCACCGGTAGAGAAGGTCATCGTGCAAGGGGAACTCTCCGTACAAGTGCTTCCCGCGGACCAGTCCCCTATCCTTATCTTCTCAAGGGCATACACTACCCCCGCTTTAGCAGCGTAATGGGCCTGGATGCGGCTGACCTGATGGTGGGTTAAACGCAGCTGGTTAAGAAGTATCCTTAATATCACCGTACTCAGGGCAGTGACTACAATTATGACCCCTAAAACGATAAACAGCACTACCCCGTTTTTCTTGCTTTTAGGCATCTTTTCTTAGAGAGATGCGATAATCATTATCAACCTTGACCAAAATAACGTGTCCTTCGCGGGCAAGCCATCCCAGGCTCATTAAAACATTGTCCCTGTCTTTATCGATGCCTTTTGCCAGGCTGGAAAGAGTCGCCTCCCCATGCTGGTCAAGATAATGCCAGATCTCTCCGGCCACGATTCCGATTTCAATTATCATTTTATCCTCCCTCTCTGCTTTTGGCAGTTTATAAAATTATTTTATAAACAAACAACAATAAGTCAACTGTTTTATTTATTGGAGCCTATCCATTCGATGCGTTCTTCGGCGAAAACAGCCTCCTCAACCTCCATCCTGCTTACCCGGCCATACAGTTCCAGGGCCATGGGCAGATCGTTCTTATCCTCATAAATCTTCGCCGCCCTCAACAGGGCGCGCGCGGAAATTCCCAGGTCATCCCCGCTCGCTTCGGATGACTTTAAATACGCCTCCGCCGCAACAGCAGTCTCATTCCTGGCCTCATAAGCCTCTGCCAGGGAAAACCATATATACCCGGAGCTCCTGGCATCGACCAGCTCCAGGGCTTTCCGGTAGAATAATACGGACTTGGCATAATCCTGTATTTTATAATAACATTCACCCATCCGGGGGAATATCAAAGGGCTCATATCGGGATAATCCGACAGGATGCGCTTGTACTCTTTAAGCGCTTCCCCGAAAAACCCCTCCTGCCGGTAGATATCCGCCAGGGACAGCGCAGAATCGGCTTTAAGTTGTCCATCCGCGGAATCACGGGCGGATTTGAACTCCTCGATCGCCCGTGAAAAATCCCCTTCGCTCCCGTAAATTACGCCCAGGGCATATAAGGCATCCGGGGACAACGAACTTTCAGGAAAATCCCTGACCAAAGAACCGAGATATCTTTTCGCCATGGTCAAATCGTTCGAACGGTAATAATACTGCCCAAGCCACCACATAATTTCCGGAGTGAATTTGGAATCCGGGTATTTGGCGCGCAGCCGTTCGAACCTCTTTACCGCCTCCTTTTCCTGGCCTATCTTGTAATAACAATCCGCTATTTCATATTCGCTTTTCTGGGCCAGCTCGGTATCATAAGGATACCCGCCGCGTACCTCTTTAAAAATCGCAAGAGCGCCTTCTGTATTTCCCGTATTAAGCAGGCACAGCCCCATCATGAACAATGCCTGACCCGACAAACGGCTTCCTTTAAGCTTCCCCTGAAAAACAAATAGAGTATCCCTGCTTAAAGCATAATCCTGGCCGTAAAAGTACGACGCCCCTAAAGAATAGGATGCGTCCCCGAACAACGGAGAACCTGGGTACTCTTCCAGGAAATGCTTAAAAGAATCTGATGCCTGGCTGTATTTCTTTTCTTTTAGATAAGACACCCCTGTTTGGTATAAAGCGTAATCGGCCAGCCGCGAACCGGGGAACTGTTTAAGCACCCTCGCATAGGAGGCCCGCGCTTCTTCATATTTTCCTCCGGCCTGGTAAATGTCCCCTTCCTGGCAAAGCGCCTCTACCTTCATCCCGCTGTCTTCGCTTTTCGATACGATATCCTCAAATACCTTGATCCCGGATTGTTCATCCCCCTGCTTCACATAAGACATACCGAGGTTATATCGCAGCCTATCCAGCAGTTTTTTAGAATCAGCTGCAATATCCGGCAACTTTGCGGAGTATTTCAATGCCTCCGTGCAGGCCTTTGCCGACTGCGCATATTCAGCTAACCCGTAAAGCACCTCGGCTTTACCTATATAGGCCTGCAGCCGTACTGCCGGGTCGGCATCCATATCGATTAACCGCTGGTAGAGTTTTTTCGCCTCGTAAACCCGATTTGACTGCGACATAAGCGCAGCCTTCCCGAGCAAAAAAATCTCCAGGCTCTTTACATCAAGCGAATCCTGACGTATGCCCACAAAGTAATCTTCCGCCTCCCTGTATTTATTCAATTTAAGATAAGACCAAGCAAGGCCCAATTTGGCCAGGGATCGCGCTTTCTCATCCTTAAAAAGACGGACCGACTCCAGGTAGTCCCTGACCGCATCTTCAAAACTGTCCGTATAATACTCGGATTCGGCCAGGTAGAAATAAAGATAAGGAAGGCGCGGGGCGTCTTTGGCGTAAAGCCTGAAAACCGGCTTGATCTTCTCTTTCAGTAAAGGGTAATCCTTCAGGTTGTACAGGCATTCGATAAGCTTGAAAGCCGCATCCTTGCCCTGGGGCTCCCCGGGAAACTTCTCCAGGACAACCTTGAAACTTTGCAGGGCCTTTTCGTATTTGCCCATCTGGAAGAATGCCCAGCCTAAAGAATAATATGATTCAGGCAGATAAGAAGAGGCGGGGAATTCATCAGTCAGCCTTTGATAGAAAGAAGCGGCCTTTTCGAAGTTCCCCCCTTTGAAATGCAATTCCGCCGTCCAGAAATAAAGCGCGTCCCTGATATCCTTTGCCTTGGTGCCAGCGATCAAAGAATCGAATATCCTCAAGGCTTCGAGGTAACGGCTCTGGTAAAAATAACTTTGACCTTTTAAAAGATCCACTTCCGCCATTTTTGGGGAATCCGGGAACTCCTTCGAGAACCTGTCGAGAATCCCCAGGGCAACTTCATAAAAACCGTCCTCGTAAGCCTTTTTCGCCATAAAGAGCAATTCTGCCGCTTTCTGCTCCCGCTGACGCAAAACGCCGTCTCCAGGCATGCCTCCCTGGTCTTGGGCGACCGCCCCGCGGAAAAGGATAAAACAGAATAAAACAACAAGTGCCCCTTTTTTCACCTGGCCCGCAATGCCTCTCTCAAGAAATTTCCCGTAAACGACTCTTTGTTATTAACCAGCTCTTCCGGGGCACACGAAGCAACGACCCTTCCCCCCTTATCGCCGCCTTCGGGGCCAAGGTCAATAATATAGTCGGCGCATTTAATTACCTCAAGATTGTGCTCCACTACGATAACCGTATTGTTCCTTTCCACCAGCTTCTGCAGCACCGAAACCAACCGGTCCACATCGGCAAAATGCAGGCCCGTGGTCGGCTCGTCAAGTATATACAAGCTCTTCCCGGTAGAACGCCTGGAAAGCTCGGAAGACAACTTAACCCTCTGGGCCTCCCCTCCCGAAAGAGTAGTTGCGCTCTGCCCAAGCTGGATATAACCCAACCCTACGTCGTACAGGCACTGAAGGGCGTTTTTTACGCGCGGTATGTTTCCAAAAAGCTCCAGCGCTTCTTCAACGGTCATCTCCAGGACATCCGCTATGGACTTTCCTTTGTACTTCACTCCTAAAGTCGCATCATTGAACCTCAAACCTTTGCATAATTCGCATTTTACGTATACATCCGAGAGAAAATGCATCTCGATCTTCTTTATCCCGTCTCCTCCGCACGCTTCACAACGCCCGCCCTTGACATTAAAAGAAAACCTTCCGGGTTTATAACCGCGCTGGCGGGCCTCCGGGAGGCGGGCGAATAAATCCCTGATATGGGAAAAGACCCCCGTATAGGTAGCCGGGTTGGAACGCGGGGTCCTGCCGATCGGCTGCTGGTCCACGACAATCACCTGGTCGATATTCTGCACCCCGGTTATAGACTTGAAGGCCCCCGGCTTGATCTTTGAATTGTATATCTTTTGTGCCAGAGCAGGATAAAGCAAGTCGGTAACCAGGGTTGATTTTCCCGAGCCGGATACCCCGGTTACGCAGATGAAGCTACCCAAAGGAAAACGGACATTGATATTCTTGAGGTTATGTTCACAGGCGCCTTTAATCTCAATATATTTTTTCCCTTTCCAGCGCCTCCTTTCTTCAGGAGCGCGGATAGAGAGTTCCCCACGTATATATTTCGCGGTCAGGGAATTCCCGTCTTCAAGAAGTTTGTCTTTACTACCTGAAAAAACTACATTGCCGCCGTGCCTTCCCGCCCCGGGCCCCAGATCGACGATATAATCAGCGTTTAAAATAGTAGCCTCGTCATGTTCCACGACTACCAGCGTATTCCCCAGGTCGCGCAGGGCCTTCAAAGTAGAAAGAAGTTTTTCGTTATCGCGCTGGTGCAGCCCTATGCTCGGTTCATCCAGGACATACAAGACCCCTACCAGGCCGGATCCTACCTGGGTAGCCAAATGTATTCTCTGCGCCTCGCCACCGGATAAAGTCGCGCTTTTGCGGTCCAGCGTCAAATACTCCAAACCGACGTCGCTGCAGAACTTCAGTTTACGGGTTATCTCTTTGAGGGCATGGTGGCCGATATTTTTTTCTTTCTCCGTCAACTCAAGCCCGGAGAAGAATCCGGCCGCTTCTTTTATCGACATACGAGTAACCTCCCATATGTTCTTCTGGCCTATCTTTACGGCGAGGCTCTCCGGGCGCAGCCTTGAGCCCTTGCAGGCAGGACAGGGCAGGCTTGACATAAACCTATTTATCTCCCCCTTCAGGTAATCGCTGCGCGTATCCCGGAATAGCCTTTCCAAATGAGGGATAACCCCTTCAAAAGGCTTACTGCCTATTATCTCATGCGATCCGTAAAGAATGGCTTTCTGTACCGGACGGGGCAGTTTTTTGAACGGTTCATCAAGCGAGAATCCAAGGCAGCGGCTCAACTGCCGCATTACCCAGCGGTAATAAAGAATATACCCTCTGCCTCCCCGCCTCCAGGGCTCGATCGCTCCTCCGTTAATGCTCTTGTTTCTATCCGGGACTACCAACTCCGGGTCAAACTCAAGTTTATTCCCCAAGCCTCCGCACTCGGAGCAGGCCCCGTAAGGCGAGTTGAATGAGAAATTGCGCGGGTTTATCTCCGCATAGCTGATCCCGCAATGGACACAGGCGTATTTCTCGCTAAAAACAGAATCCCGCGCCTGTCCTTCTTTGGCGATAAAAACAGTGCCTTTTCCGATTTTAAGCGCCGTCTCTATGGAATCAGTCAGCCTCTTGATAAAATCTCCGCCCTTATCATCCCCGGCTGCTTTTATCTTTAAACGGTCCACCATAACATCTACGCTGTGGACTTTATATTTCGCCAGCCTGCCTTTGAAGGGAAGCTCGTATATGCTTCCGTCAACTCTGCACCTGACAAAACCTGCCTTCTGCATCTGGGGAAATACGTCTTTATGTTCGCCTTTCCTGCCCTGGATTACCGGGGCGAGAATCTGGATATTCTCCCCCTTCATCAAACTAAAAATGGAAGAGACTATCTCCTGCGCGCTCTGGCTTTTTATTTCCCTGCCGCATTTATAACAATGGACCCTGCCTATGCGGGAGAAAAGCAGCCTCAGATAATCATAAATCTCCGTCTGCGTGGCCACGGTAGAACGCGGGTTCCCCCCGGCTGAGCGCTGTTCGATGGCAATCGCAGGTGACAGCCCCGATATGAAATCAAGGTCCGGTTTCTGCAGTTGTTCGAGGAAATGCCTGGCGTAGCTGGAAAGGCTCTCCACGAATCTTCTCTGGCCTTCCGCATAAATAGTATCGAACGCCAGGCTGGACTTTCCCGAGCCCGACAACCCGGTTACCACAATGAGCCGGTTACGGGGAAGGTCCAGGCTTATATTCTTTAAGTTATGCTCCCTGGCTCCGCGGATTATTATGTTCTCCGTATCCATATTTCGGTGTTACCTTCCTTTCGCATCAAGACTTTTTGCCCAAGACAGATAACCGGCTGCCTCTTCCCCTCTGCCGGTTCTTTCGCACAATTCCGCCAAGAGTATTGCATTCTTACGGAAAAACGGGTTTTGCCTGAAGCTCTCTTTGGCAAAACCGACGGCTTTATCAAATTCATTTGTTTTAGCATAGCATAAACTTACGGAATAGTTAGTAAAAAAACTTCTTTTTGCCACCAATCCGTAATAAGCCAGGGCCTTCTCCGGCTCCCCCGAAGAAAGATAGTACTGGCCCCGACAGATATATGCCGCCGGAGTATCCGCATATTCTTTTTCCAGTTCTTTTATTGCCTCGCCGGCCTTGGTAAAATCACCCGATTCGATATACGCAAAAACCAGGTTCTTTAATATAATATTTCCCGGGGGAAGAAAGCTTAATGTCCTTTCGTAGAAAGATACCTCGTTTTTCCAGTATTTCCTGTTAAGAAATATGACGCATGAAAACAGCAATACGCACACCCACACGATCAATACGCCCCTCCTGTTCAAAAGGCATAAATATGCCGCAAACAGGCAGAAACCTGCACTGGACAGGTAGAGCCAGTTCTCCGCCATAAGCGCCCTTCCCAATCCTGCGTAAGCTCCGAAATAAAAATAAACCGGGAAAAGCCCGGCAAAAAACCAGAGCCACGCAAAGATTATCTGCCGGGGAAGAAACCCTTTCTTAGCGAGGGCGGCAAACAGGACAAGGCCCAGTACCGAGAAAACAAGAATAAGTACTGGCAGGTTCACGTTATTTATAAATCCCAGGGAATGGAACATGCGCAAGTCGACAGGATAAACCAGTAGCATGATGTAACGGGAAATTATGTTGAGGAAGTTCAAAAAGGAGAAATACAGGCCTCCCGAAGCCGGGTGCATGCTCAAACCGGAAAACCCGAAAACTGCAAACCTTACTCCGGTATAAACAACCGGCAGCAGCATAAACGCCCAAAGAGACTTAAAGCCCGCTTTCCTTGCGGGCATAAAATAATTGGCAAGCATCAGGAAAACCGGCAGAAATAAGGCGTTCTCCCTGCTGAAGGTGGCCGCCAAAGCCGCCAGGAAACTGAATACATAAAATATTTTCTTCGCTGAAACCGAATACCTGAGGAACAAAACGCAGGATAGAAGCGTAAAGAAAGTGCTTAATAAATCCGCCCTGCCGGCAATATAAGCTACCACGGAGATATGCACCGGATGGGCCATGAACAAAATTCCGGCACAGGCGGCAAGCAGCCTGTTTTCGAAAATAAGGAAAAGCATGTAAAAAATGAGCAGGGAATTAAACAGGTGAAGGAGTATATTGGTGAGACGGAAGCCCGCCGGGGAACCTCCCCATATCCCGTAATCGATAAGGTAAGACACCGTTTGCACCGGCCTGTACATACGGTCGTAAGGCTGCCCTCCGATCCAGTAATCATACGCCCCGGTCCTGAATATATCCGGGAAAAAAGCGCACGATTTTACCAGCGGGTTCTCTTCCACCAGTATCTTGTCATCGAAAACAAAACCGTTATTCAGGTATCCGCAATAAGCGGATAGGCAGACGCATATAAGAAGGAAAAAAATAATTTTATTCATTGTCCGCAGGGAGAGAAGAAAGCAGGCCCCTGCAGATCCGGAAAGATAATATCGGCTCTTTCATGCAGGGGCCTTACTTTTGCAAAAGGCAGGTTATCTCTTTTTCTTCTTTTTCCCGCCTCTCTTCATCTTAGCGCAAGAAACATCACCTTTCTTATCCAGGAAATAAAGATAGCCTACTTTTCTCTTGATGCCGCATTTAGCTACCTTTTTGGGGTTACCTCCCTTTTTGGAGCCTCTGGCCATCTTGGCGCAAGAGACATCTCCCTGTTTGTCGATATAATAGAGATAACCTTTTTCCCTTTTTACTCCCACCTTCACTACTTTATCTGCCATGCTATACTCACCCCCTTTCATAATAAGCGCATAATCACTTATGCGCCAATTCAATCAAGTCCCTATCCTTACCGGATTCAGTATCTGCCTTAAAGTGGCTATTGCCGCCAATACAGCCAGGAAACTGGTCTTGGGGTTCTGCGGATGGAGCACATTCTCGGTCCGGGTAAATATCTTCGCCGCATCCGATATTATTTCTATCTCATGTATATTCCTGTTTACCTCCGGACTTGCGATTATACGCACCTGCGTCTTATGCATCCCGATACCCGCCAATCCCAGGATTGCCGCAACATTCACGTTTTGCGGAAAATACTTCACCGCCCGGGCGGCATCCCCTTTAAACAAAAGCTTGTCGCTCTTTATCCCCGAAAGATCAAAATGTTTCTTCACATAATCCACCCCGCTGAACGCCTTGGGGTTCTTGCGCGTGGTCAATACGACACTCCTGATTCCTGCCGCCTTTGCCCCTTTCAAGGCATCCACTCCGGAAATCGCCCCGCTCGGGAAATACGCCATTGTTTTTTTCTTCAGGCATAATTTATAAAGTTCATCCCAATGCCCCACCATGCCGCCCACGCTCATAACCATTATACTGCTCCCGGAAGACAAGGATTTCCTGGCTATACCCCACGAGGCCATCGCGGAAGAAGCCTCGACCACCAAAGAAGAGCGTTTAATAAGTTCCCGCAGGCTGCCTACGCATATTCCAGGGCTACAGCCAATCTTACCCGCTAAATCGCGGGCCCTATCCATTTTTATATCATAAAGGGTGGATAGGCAGGCGCAATCGCGCATATTACAGGCTATCTCTTTTGCCAGCGAAGAGCCTATAGCCCCGCAGCCGACGACCCCTATTTTCAGTCTTTTTTCCATCGTATCTTAAGCATCCTTGATTATCATGTTATCTATGAGCCGCGTCCTGCCGAACCTTACCGCTAAAGCGATCAGGTCGCCGGATTTCACTTTCTGCACTGCCTTCAAGTTACGGCGGTCGACAATTTTTATATAATCGATCCTGGGCGCGGCGTTCTTTTCGATAAGGTTTTTCATGGACTTTATAATCCGCGCACTGTTACGCTGTCCGTTCTTAACCATGGTTTCCGCCAGTTTTAGCGATTTAAAGAGCGCCGCAGCCGAGGCCCTGTCCTTTTCCTTCAAATATGTATTGCGCGAACTTAAAGCCAGGCCGTCCTTGCCGCGCACCGTAGGGGACACTTTCACCTTCAGGGGGAAATTAAGGTCCCTGGCCATCCTGGATACGATGACTGCCTGCTGGGCATCCTTTTGCCCCATATAAACGGTATCGGGAAGCACGATATTGAATAATTTGCTCAACACCGTAGCCACTCCGCGGAAATGCCCGGGGCGGCTGGACCCGCAAAGGGCATCGCTCAAACCATCCACGTTCACAAAAGTAGAATAGCCCTCAGGGTACATATCTTTGGCGCATGGTGAAAATACAAAATCCACCCCCATCCTGCGGCAATAAACGGTGTCTTTTCCTGACTGGCGCGGGTATTTTTTGAAATCCTCACCGGGCCCGAATTGAGCAGGATTAACGAATATGCTTACGGCAACTATATCATTCTCTTCCCGGGCCTTGCGGATAAGGCTGAAATGCCCTTCATGCAAGGCGCCCATCGTAGGAACCAACCCGATACTCTTGCCTGCCCGCCTGCATTTCCGCATCTCAACGGACATTTTACCCGGTTGGCGAATAATCTTCATAGCGCCTGCTCCAACGGTATCAGCACAAACTCTCTTTCAAACATCCTTGGGTGAGGCACGACCAATCCTTTTCTTTTTATAGTTTTATCCCCATAAAGCAGAATATCCAGATCTATCGTTCTGGGACCGAAACGCACGGTCTTCTTCCTGCCAAGGTGTTTTTCAATCGACTTCAAGCGCCTCAAAAGTGAAAAAACGGGCAGGCCGGTCTCTATCTTTATGACCCCATTCAGGTAATTCCCCTGCCCGGCAGGCCCTCCTTCAGGCGCGCTTTCGATCACGGAGGACTTCTTAATTACCCGCGTATTCTCCAACCTGCCTATCTCCTTTACGGCGGACTGGATATTGCCGTGCCGGTCCCCAAGATTTGAGCCTATCCCGATATAACATACCGTCACCGGGACACCTTCTTGATCCTTTGCACTGCCTCTTCTATGCGTTCCTTAGGCACGGTCAAGGCCATGCGGATAAACCCTTCTCCGTACTTTCCAAAACCAACCCCGGGAGTAGCTACAATATCCGCTTCCTTCAATAACCTGGCGGCAAAATCTATCGAACCGGTACGAGAAGGAATTTTTATCCAGAGATAAAAAGTAGCCTTGGGTTTTGCAACATCCCATCCCAGCGAGCAAAGGCCTTCTGCAAGAATATCGCGCCGTTCCCCATACATACGGCACATTGCGTCCACATGTTCCTGCGGGCCCTCCATCGCCGCCACGCCCGCCAGCTGGAGAGCGGAAAAAATACCCGAATCTACGTTCGATTTTACCTTGGCCAAAGCGGAAACCAGCTTCGCATTGCCGCTTGCCCAGCCTACCCGCCAGCCGGTCATGTTATAAGTCTTGGATAAAGAATGGAATTCGATGGCCACCTCTTTGGCCCCGGGGAATTCCAGCAGGCTGCGCGGCTTATACCCGTCATAGCTCATCTCGGAATATGCCAGGTCGGAAACGATAATTATTCTATTCTTCATGGCGAATTCGATAAGTTCTCGGTAAAAATCATCATGCGCGCAAGAACCGGTCGGGTTATTGGGGTAATTTACAAATATAAGCCTGGCCTTTCTGCGTATGGATAAAGGTATTCTTGCCAGATCAGGAAGAAAACCGTTTGATTGCATCAAGGGCATGAGATAAGGCTTGCCCCCGGCCAGGATAGTGCCGCCTTTATACGGAGGATAACACGGATCAGGCACAAGGGAGATATCCCCTTGGTTTATGAAAGCGAGCGGGAAATGCGCTATCCCTTCTTTAGAGCCTATCAAAGGCAGTATTTCGCTGTCCGCATCCAAGGCAACATTGAACCTGCGCTTATACCAGGAGCGTATGGATTGCCGTAAAACCGGCATGCCCTGATCAAGGGCATACCTGTGGTTTGCCGGTTCCCGGCTGGCCAGAGATAACGCCTCGATGATAAATTCCGGGGTAGGCTGGTCCGGGTCTCCGATGCCAAAATCTATTATATCCCTTCCCTCCTGCCTGGCCTGGCGTTTAGCCTTGTCGATCTCGAGAAAAAGATACGGAGGCAACGCCTGCAGCCTTTTTGAAAATTTAAACATATCCTTGGACATAAATCTCTCCTTAACCGTTCAACACATCCTGCATGGAATAAAGCCCGGCCGGCCTGGAAGAAACCCATTTGGCTGCCTTTACCGCCCCCACCGCAAACAAATCGCGCGAATGTGCTTGATGTTTAATTTCTATGCGTTCGGAATTACCGCAAAAAATCACCGTATGGTCGCCGAATATATCCCCCAGGCGCACGGAATGAACCGGGATATCTTTCTTCGTAACCCGCTGGATCGCCTCGGCCATCTTCTTTGCCGTACCGCTGGGGGAATCTTTCTTCCATTTATGGTGCGCCTCTACTATCTCCACGCTATAATCAGGGCCCAGCCTGCCGGCTATTTCCCCGAGAGCGGAAAACAAAACATTCACTCCTATTGACATATTTGGAGAAAAAACCACCGGGACAAGTTTGGAAATCTCTTCTACCTTACCCATCTGCGCCTGGCTTAATCCCGTAGTCCCCAGGACTACCGCCTTCTTATATTTGGCCGCATAATCCAGATGTTCTTCACAGGCCTCGGGTAAAGTGAAATCCACCAGTACGTCCGTTAAAAACAGGCCGTCCAGGTTGGAGGAAACCTTCATCCTGCCTATCTCTTTACCGATCAAAGGAGTGCCTTTCTTCTCGAGCAAGAGGGCAACCTCTATATCCTTGTCTTGCAAAGCAAGTTCATATATCCTTCTACCCATCTTCCCGCATGCTCCGGCTATGCCCAATTTCACCATCTTCTCTCCTTCGTTTTATTCCTTTATAAACCCGTTCAACGTTTATTTTTTTAATAATCCATAATCAACCAGGGACTTTTTAAGCTTGGCCAGGTTTACAGAAGACATGGCGCACATGGGAAGCCGCAGGTCCGGTTCGCACATATTCAACAGGCCCATCGCCGTCTTGACGGGAATGGGATTCGTCTCCAAAAATAAAGATTTGATCAATGGAAGCAGTTTATAATGCAGCGTGCGGGCCTTTTTTATGTCGCCCTTCTCAAAGGCAGCCACCAGGCTTGCCGTCTCGCGCGGAACGATATTTGCCGCCACGGATATAACCCCTGTGCCTCCTACGCTCAGCACGGGCAGGGTAAGAGAATCATCCCCGGACACAAGCTGGAACCCTTTGGGGCAAAGGGCCTTTATGCGCGACATTTGATCGAGATTGCCCGATGCCTCTTTAACCCCTGATATATTCTTGCACTCTTTCGCCAGCGCGGCGATCGTATCAGGCTCGATATTGACCCCGGTGCGGCTGGCGATATTATAAAGCAATATGGGGATTTTTACGGATTGCGCGACAGCCTTAAAATGCCTATAAAGCCCTTCTTGCGTAGGGCGGTTATAATAAGGGGCTATCTGCAGGGACGCATCTGCTCCCGCGCTGGCTGCCTGCCTGGTAAGCATGATCGCTTCCTCGGTGGAATTGGAACCGGTGCCGGCAATTACCGGGACCCTCTTGTTTACCTGTTCTATGGTTATCTCGATAACTTTTTCATGCTCGTCGAAAGTCAAAGTCGCGGATTCCCCGGTCGTCCCGCACGGGGCGATCCCGCTGGTGCCGTTCTTAATCTGGAATTCGATCAAATCCCTTAACCTCTCTTCATCGACCTTCCCTCTGCGGAAAGGGGTAACTATGGCTACGATCGAGCCTTTGAACATTTTCCCTCCTTATAAGACATTTTACAGGCGGTAAAACAATTTAACCCTCCTGCCAGACCCCCCGGTAAACCTTCCTTGCGCTCCCCTCGAGCCAGACATCCGTGAATTTATCTTTTGCTTTCTGAAAATATACCGTCAGCACTTCTCCGCTCAATGTTTTAACTTTTACTGTATTATTTAAACCTTTTTTTGCCGCAAACACCAAAGCGGATGCCGTGCTTCCCGTGCCGCAAGCCAGGGTCTCGCCCTCAACCCCTCTCTCATAAGTACGCACGCTTATAGAGCCGCATCCTGTTTCCTCCGCAAAATCCACGTTAGTGCCTGCCGGAGCAAATCTTGAATAATACCTTACCATGCGCCCGATCCCGTCTACGTCGATATTCTCCAGCCCCTTCACGAAAATTACCGCGTGGGGGACTCCGGTGTCGATACAATTCACCCGGATCAGACGCCCGCATACCCTCACCGACACATCTTCGCGCATACCCCGCGGGTCGGTAAGCCTGATTTTCACATTTTTTCCGGAAACCCTGGCTTCGATCAGCCCGGCGAGCGTGCTTATTTTCGGATTTTTCCTGCCGCTGTAAAGCGCGGCGCAACGCGCCCCGTTACCGCACATCTGGGCTTCTGAACCATCTGCGTTAATGATACGCATGGTTAAATCTGCGCCCCTGGCTGCTCCGCCTAACAAAAGCAGCCCGTCCGCGCCTATCCCGAACCTCCTGTCGCACAACCTGGGCGCCAAATACTTCGGGTTCCCGGGCAGCTTCCTGTCAATGACTATAAAATCATTTCCCGAAGCGACCATCTTGGTAAAATTCATCTTTTCTTTTGTCATATTAAACAATCTCGTTGCGGACCAAATCCGCGTAACTCTCTCTCTTCCTGATCAGTTTAGCGGTACTGCCGCATACCATTACTTCAGCCGGCCTGGGACGGGAATTATAGTTACTGGACATGCTGAATCCGTACGCCCCCGCGCTCATCACTGCCAGGTAATCCCCTTCCCTTACATTAGCGATATTGCGCTCCTTAGCGAAAAAATCCCCGCTTTCGCATATGGGGCCGACAACGTCCGCCTTCTCTGTTTTTGTGATTTTGCGCAAAGGAAGGATATTATGGTATGCCCCGTATAAAGCCGGGCGCACCAGATCGTTCATTCCGGAATCGACGATTATGAATTTCTTTTTCGGCGTTTTCTTGATGTAAAGGACCCTGGCTACGAGTATCCCGGCGTTACCCGCAATAAATCTCCCCGGCTCCATAATTATCTTCAGGCCGGTCTTTTGCAAAAGCGGGATAATCTCATCTGCATACAGCTGGGCGGTTTGCGGTACCTCGTTATCGTAAACTATACCCAGGCCGCCTCCTATATTAAGATACTCCAGCTCCACCCCTCTTGTCTTGAGGCGGGCAATAAATTCCGACACCTTGCCGATCGCCGCCAGGAAAGGTCCGCTCTGCGTAATCTGCGAGCCGATATGGATATGCAGGCCGCAGATATTCACATTGCGGAATTTATCCTTCAGGAACAGTATCTTTCCGGCGCTCTGCAAATCTATGCCGAATTTATTCGTGAGTTTCCCGGTAGTAATGAACTTATGCGTCTTTGCCTCTACGTCGGGATTTATGCGTATAGCCACCCTAGTAACCTTGCCCAGGCCCCTGGCGATACGATCGATGCTTTTTAGTTCGGAAAGGGATTCCACGTTAAAGAAAAGTATCCCCTTGCGGATGGCCTGGGAAATCTCTTCGCCCGTTTTCCCTACAGAAGCATATACTATTTTAGAAGCCGGGCAGCCGGCTTTTAGCGCGCGAAAAAGCTCCCCCCCCGAAACTATATCCAGGCCGGCGCCCTCCTGGACCAATGTCTTGAGTATGCCCAGGTTGGAATTCGCCTTCACCGAATAGCAAATAAGCGGGCTTATCTTCGAGAATGCCTCGCGCAGCTTGATAAAATGGCCCGTAAGGGTATTCCGGCTGTAAATATAAAGCGGGGTCCCGAAACGCAGCACCAGCTCGCTTACCTTGAGTTTCTCGCAAAACAGGTTATTGTTTTTATAGGCAAAATCGTGCATTCTAAACGTTTATCTCAACTTCCGCGACCAAATAGCCAGTTGTTTTTTCACCAATCCCGGGTTTGTGCTGCCGAAAGATTTCTTCAAGTTCACAGAAGCCCAGGCATTAAGTATACCCTTTACATCCGCATCGAGCCTTTGGGAATATTTTTTCAATTCCTTCACGGTCAAAGAGGATATCTTCCTCCCCTTATCCAGGCAGTCACGAACCATCCTCCCCACAATATCATGCGCCTGGCGGTAAGAGATCCCTTTCTTGATCAGGTATTCCACCACGTCCACCGAAAAAAGAGACTCGTCTTCGATCCTCGAGACAATCGCCTCCTTCTTGACCCTTATATTCGCAAAAAGCTCCCGCATGATCTCGAGCATATCCGTAACCGCGTCCAGGGAATCAAAAAGCGGCGGTTTATCGAACTGCAAATCCCGGTTGTAGGAAGTGGGCAGCCCCTTCATCAGCATTATTACGCTTGAGAGGTTGCCTTCCACTCTGCCGACGGAGCCGCGTATCAATTCCAGAATGTCGGGATTCTTCTTATGGGGCATGATGCTTGACCCGGTGCAAAAAGAAAAGTCTATATCGATAAAGTTGAATTCTTTTGTCGACCAAAGTATGAAGTCCTCCGCAATACGGGACAGGTGTACCGAAATAAGCGTCATAGCCGCCAGGGACTCGATTATATAATCCCGGTCGCTGACCGAGTCTATGCTATTTGAGGTCAACCCGGCAAACTTAAGTTCCTTCCTCACCATCTCCCGGTCGATCAAAAGGCCGGTCCCGGAAAAAGCGCATGCCCCCAGCGGCATGAGGTCTATCCGTTTTCTCGCGTCAACCAGCCTGTCTTTATCCCTTTCCAGGGACTCAATGTAAGACAGCAGATGGTGGCCCAAAAGAACACATTGGGCTACCTGTAAATGGGTATAGCCCGGGATAATCACCTCTATATTCCCCAGGGCGAATTTCAACACGGCCTTTTGCAGCGACGAAAGGAGGCTGGCGAGATTATCCACCGCGTCTCTAAGGTAGAGCCGGGTATCCAGGGCGACCTGGTCATTCCTGGACCTGGCGGTGTGCAGCCTGTGCGCGGCCTCTCCGGCCTTTTTGTTCAAAAGCTCCTGGATATTCGAATGTATGTCTTCGGCCGAAGGGTCGAACTTAAACCTCCCGTTCACGACATCTTTCAATATCGCATTTAACCCGGAAACTATCTTGCGCCCGTCTTTGGCAGAAATGATCCCCTGCCTGGACAACATTTTGGCATGGGCCATGCTCCCGAGTATATCGTACTTTGCGAGCCTTTGGTCAAAAGTGATGGATGAGGTAAACCTGTCGGTAAGCTGATTGGTTTTCTTTTTGAATCTTGTCCCCCAGAGTTTCTTGGCCATTTTACCCCCGTGATCGCTGCCGTTCCCTGAAAACCTTGATTTTCATCTCTTGTAAGGCATTCCCCAAAGCCTGATAAAACCTTCCGCCAGCTTCTGGTCGAATTTGTCTTCCTTGCCGTAAGTGCTCATCTCTTTCTTGTAAAGAGAGTTGGCGGATTTCCTGCCGACCGCAACGCAGGTACCCTTGGATAGCTTTAATCTTACCGTCCCGCTGACCATCTCCTGGGTCTTCTCCACGAAACCGTCCAGCGCCCCTTTCAAAGAAGAGAACCATAACCCGTAATAAACAAGTTCTGCGTATTTTAAACTGACCATATCTTTAAAATGGGACATCTCCCTGTCCAGGACCAGCGCCTCCAATTCCCTGTGCGCCGTATGCAGGATAGTCCCTGCGGGAGCCTCATAGATCTCCCTGGATTTTATCCCCACGAGCCTGTTCTCCACCATGTCGCTCCTGCCTACGCCGAACTGTCCGCCTGTTTCATTCAGGTAATTTATAATATCCTTAAGCTTCATTGTTTTTCCGTCAACCTTAGAAGGGACGCCCCTGGTAAAGCTTATATCTATATACTTAGGATAACTCGAAGACTGGTTCGGGCTCCTGGTGATCATGTAAGCGTCTTCGGGCGGTTCCTGCTCAAGGTTCTCCAGGACGCCCGCTTCTATACTTATGCCCCAGATATTACGGTCAATGCTGTAAGGCTTCTTCTTGGTAACATCTATCGGGATATTGTATTTCAAGGCGTAATCTATCTCTTCTTCGCGGGACTTGAATTCCCATTCCCTTACCGGTGCGACAATCTCAAGCTTGGGGTCAAGTATCCCCACGGCAACCTCCAGCCTCACCTGGTCGTTCCCTTTTCCGGTACATCCATGGGCAACCGCCCCGGCCTTCTCTTTATGCGCGATCTGCACAAGGTATTTAGCAATCAAGGGCCTGCCCAAAGCGGTGGCCAAAAGATACTTGCCTTCGTAAACCGCGTTAGCCTTCAAAGAAGGAACGATAAAATCTTTGATAAATTCATCCTGCAGGTCGCGGATATACACCTTTACCGCTCCCGCTGCCAAAGCCCGCGCTTCTATATCTTCAAAGCTTTCTCCCTGCCCCAACCCCTGGCCGAGGTCTGCAACAAAACAAATGACTTCATAACCTTTTTCCTTCAGCCACCTGACTATACAAGAAGTGTCCAATCCTCCGGAATAAGCCAAAACTACCTTTTTCATTTCTGCTCCTGTTTAAATTGCCGCTTCGTTCGCGAACGCATTTTCCGCGTTAGGCGGATTTCAATAATTTGATCAAAACTGCTTTTTGTACGTGCATCCTGTTTTCCGCCTGGTCGAAAACGACCGAACTAGGGCTGTCTATGACCTCATCGGTTATCTCTTCGCCTCTATGCGCGGGCAGGCAGTGCATTACCAAAGCCCCTTTCCCCGCTTTGGCCATGAGCGCTCCGTTGATCTGGAAATCCCTGAAGGCAGCCTTTCTTTGGCCGCTCTCCTCTTCCTGCCCCATGCTCGCCCAGACATCGGTATAAACCACCTGCGCGTCTTTAACCGCGGAGAACGGGTCATTCCCGATTTTTATCCTGCTTCCCGAAAGCTCGGCAAAAACCGACGCGTCCTCCACTGATTTTGACGAAGGCGAATAACCTTTAGGGGTGGCTATAGATATGTTCATCCCGGTTTTGGAAGCGGCAAAAAGCAAAGAGTTGCACACATTGTTCCCGTCCCCCACATAAGCCAGTGTAACTTTCTTCAGATCCCCTAATTTTTCTTTAATCGTGAGAATATCCGCCAGCGCCTGGCAGGGATGGGAGAAATCCGACAGTCCGTTTATTACCGGTACGGAAGCGGCTTCGGCCATCTCCAGGCAATTCTTATGCTCAAAAGTCCTAAGTACGATACCGTCTACATAGCGGGAGATCGTCCTGCCCACATCCGCGATGCTTTCCCTGACCCCCAGGTTTATCTCCTGCGGAGACAGATAGAGAGAGTTGCCTCCCAACTGGTACATGCCCACCTCAAAGGAAACGCGCGTCCTGTTGGACGGCTTCTGGAAAACCAGCGCCAGGGTCTTCTTCGACAAAACCTTTGAAAATTTGTTCTTGTTTCTCTTCAGGCGCCTGCCCAACTCAAGTATGGACTCGATTTCAGAAGGCTCCAGGTTTTCTATAGAAAGCAGGTCTTTTTTCATTATGAGCACTCCTTGAGGGATTGTTCGATTATCTTCAGGCATTTGTCTATATCGCTTTTACTTATATTTAAAGCGGGCATCAGCCTTATCACTCTTTCGTGGGTGCAATTGATCAATAGCCCCCGCTCGAGGCATTTTTCCACCAGCTGCCTCCCCGGGAGATTAAGCTCGAAACCCAGCATCAGCCCCATGCCGCGGACATCTTTGATCAACGGCGAAGATTCTTTCAAGGAGTGCAATTTATCCTTGAAGTATTCCCCCATCTTAAGGCAATTCTGGAGCATTTTATCCTGGCGTATCGCCTTAAAAACCCCCAGAGATGCCTTGCATACCACCGGGCCTCCCCCAAAAGTGGAAGCATGCATGCCGGGAGTAAGCAAATCCGCAATTTCTCTTTTGGCCACCATAGCCCCTATGGGCATGCCTCCGCCCAAAGCCTTGGCCAGGGTCATTATATCAGGGGTAATGCCGTAGTTTTGATAACAAAACATGCTCCCCGTGCGTCCGATTCCTGTTTGCACCTCGTCTACGATCAAAAGCAGCTTCCTCTCATCGCACACCCTTCTTATCTCGAGGACAAAATCCTTCGTGGCGACGTTGAGCCCTCCCTCTCCCTGGATAAGTTCAAGCATGACCGCGGCAGTCTTATCGTTAAGCGCGCTCCTGAAAGCGGCGGTATCGTTAAAGCTAACCTGCCTGAAACCCTCCGGCATAGGTAAAAAACCATCCTGGTATTTCTTCTGTCCGGTAGCCGCCAGCGTGGCGAGGGTTCTCCCGTGGAAAGCGTTTTGGAAGGTAATTATTTCGAATTTACCCGAACGGGCCCCGTATTTTCTGGCCAGTTTTATTGCCCCTTCGTTTGCCTCCGCGCCGGAATTGGCGAAAAAAACTTTTCCCGGAAAACTCCAGCGGACCAACTCTTCGGCAAGCCTGGCCTGGAAAGGGTGGTAATAGTTATTCGGGATGAATATGAGCTTGCCGACCTGGTCCCTGATCCCCTGCATAACCTTGGGATGGCAATGCCCCACGCTGCCCACTCCCCAGCCGGGGAAAAAATCAAGATATGCCTTGCCCCGTATATCCCAAAGGCGGGACCCTTTCCCTTTTACGAATATGACGGGCGTCTTGTTATACGTAGGCATTATATTGTCTTTATAGGAAGCAAATATGTCTTCGGATTTCATCGTTTTCCTTGATACGGCGCCTCAGCAGATAATTTCAGTTCCTACTCCTTTATCGGTAAAAATCTCCAGCAGCAGCGCGTGCGGAGTGCGCGCATCGATAATATGGGTCTTTTTTACCCCACCCCTCAAGGCGGCGATACAGGCATTCACCTTGGGGATCATCCCCTGCTGTATAACTTTGCTTTCGATCAACCCGTTCACATCTTTTATCGTAAGGGTGGATATAAAGGAATTCTTGTCGTCCGGATTGCGCATGATACCCTTAACGTTTGTCAGCAATACGAACTTTTCCGCCGGAAGGCTGGAAGCTATACAGGAGGCGGCCTCATCGGCGTTTACATTGTACACCTTCTTGTCCTTTCCTACTCCCATGGGCAAAACCACGGCCACCTTGTCCTTCTTTAGCTCTTCGTTCAACAATGCGGAATTGACCCCCTTGATATTGCCCACCAGCCCTATATCGATTTTCGCTTTTTTCTTTTCCGCCTGGATAAGGTCGAAATCCTTACCGTTCAAGCCAACGGACTTGGCACCCAGGTCGTTTACTTCCTGCACGATCATCTTATTCAGCACCATCAATTCTTCCTCTACAACCTTCAAGGTCTCTTCATCTGTTACGCGCATGCCTTCCACAAATTCCGTCTTCTTTCCGGAAGCGCGCATACGGTCGCTTATATTCGGACCTCCGCCGTGGACAAGGATAGTCCGCAGGCCCATAAAATTAAGGAAAACTATATCCTCGAGCACCCCGTTGCGGATCTTGGCATCGCTCATCATG
Organism: Candidatus Omnitrophica bacterium UBA6249; assembly: GCA_002441305.1. Lineage (GTDB taxonomy): Bacteria > Omnitrophota > Gorgyraeia > Gygaellales > Profunditerraquicolaceae > UBA6249. The sequence goes on along the minus strand of DJVT01000001.1, from coordinate 68,979 downwards.
CTTCCGCCATATTTAATCACGATTACTTTTTTATGGAACTTTTTGATGTAAGGCAACGCCTCAATCAAAACATCTGCTTTCCTGATCGCTTCTTCCATCTTTCCCCTCTAATTGTACTGCGCGTTTATCTTTATATACCCCGGGGTAAGGTCCGAGGTATAAACGGTCGCTCCCGCTTTTCCGCAAGAGAGCCTTACCGTAATTTTTATATTCCTGCGCTTGAGACTGCTCATTTTTATTTTTAACTGCCTCTCTTTGATGCCGAAACCGCTGGCCCCCACCGCAGCGACTATCCTCCCGAAATTGGGGTTTTCCCCGAAAACGGCGGTCTTGAACAAAGCTGAATTGGCTATCCCCAATGCTATCTTTTTCGCCTGGCTATAATTGGTTCCCCCGAGCACGTCTATCTGGATAAATTTAGTCGCCCCCTCCGCATCCATAACCACCATCCTGGCCAGTTCCATGCATACGCATTCAAGCGCCTTGGAAAAATCCTCGAAATCTTTTCCCCCGGAGATAAGTTTATTCCCCGCTTGCGCATTAGCCATAGCCAGCACAGTATCATTAGTGCTCATGCATCCGTCCACCGAAATACAGTTAAAGGACTTATCCACCGCCACGCCCAAAGATCTGTCCAGCGCTTTCCCGGATATCCGGGCATCGGTCATGATAAAACACAGCATTGTGGCCATATCCGGGGCGATCATTCCCGCACCCTTGGCTATAGCACATATGTTCACCTGCCTGCCCCCGATATTCAGGCAGACGCTTATCTCCTTAGGGAAAGTATCGGTAGTCATAATTGCCTTCTTTGCCAGCCGGATCCCCTCGGCGGATAACCCGGAAACCAAATCCGGTATCCCCCGCCTGATGCTCTGTATATCAAGCCTCTTGCCGATAACGCCCGTAGAATTGACCAAAACGCTGTCTTTGCTTACGCCCAGCTTCTCTGCCGTATACCGGGCAGATGCCTCGGCATCCCTGATTCCCGCATTCCCCGTAAAACAATTTGCGTTTCCGCTGTTGACCAGGACTGCGCGCACCCCGCGGCATGAAGCCATATGCTTCTTTGATACTATAAGCGGAGCGGCGAGAATACTGTTTGTGGTGAATTTGGCGCAGGCCAGGGAGGGCCGTTCGGAATACAATAAGGCTAAATCGTATTTGCCCGATTTCTTCAAACCGCAGGCAACTCCATTAGCTTTAAAACCCGCGGGTAAAATAGCTTTCAGCACTTTCTTCATAGTAATCCGGTTGTCTCCGGCAATCCGTACATAATATTCATATTCTGCACAGCCTGCCCGGAGGCGCCCTTCAACAGGTTGTCGATCGCGCTGATCACGATCACGGTGCGGCCGAAATCTTTCACCCCGATATCGCAAAAATTGGTCTTTACCGTATCCTTGATCCTCGGAAAAGAGCCCTCCGGCCTCACGCGCACAAAAGGTTCGCTTTTATAGAACTTTCTGAATAAATCATGCACTCCGCCTGGCCGGAATTTCGCCCCGGGAGCCTTCTTGATGTAGACGGTAGAAAGTATCCCCCTCTCGATAGGCAAAAGGTGCGGTACAAAAACTATCTCCAGTTTCTTCCCGCAAAGCCTGGAAAGCACCTGGTTGATTTCAGGGGAATGCTGGTGGGTGTTGACTTTATAAGCCCTGAAATCTCCCTCTATCTCGGAAAACAGGAACTCCTTTTCCAGTTTTTTACCCGCCCCGCTCACTCCCGATTTGGCGTCAACCACGATAGAATCGGTTTCTATTGCGTTCACCGCCAAGAGCGGAGCAAGGGCTAATATTACCGAAGTAGGGTAGCAGCCGGGATTTGCCAGGAGAGCAGCCGACTTGATCCCTGCCCGGTAAAGTTCAGGAAGGCCGTAAACCGCCTTCTTAAGGTTTGCCTTGTCTTCATGGCTGACTTTATAAAATTTTTCGTATACGGAAGAATTGGTTATGCGGTAATCCGCGCTCAAATCTATAACCCTTTTATTCATTGCGATGAGCTTGGGGACAAATTTCATGGAAACAGTATGGGGTAAGGCCAGGAACAAAAGGTCGCATTCCTTTTTTATCTGCGTCCAATCCGGTTTCGCGCAGGCAACATCAAGCCTGTTTTTGAGCTTGGGGAAAAATTCGGAAATAGGCCGAGAGATAACTCCCCCTCTTCCCGAGTTGAACAGGCGGGTTATTCTTACATTGGGATGGTCAAGCAAAAGCTCAATCAGGATTTCTCCGGTATGCCCGGTCGCCCCGATTATGCCTACATTGATTCTCTTTTCCATTTATCCTGTTATTGAAAAATGCGTTAATAATCCAATTGAATTATATTAGAATAAAAATATCTCTCCGTCAAGAATTTTCTCGTCGGGATAAAACCCGGGAAACAAAAAAATCCCGCTTTTCAGCGGGATTTTCTTTTATCGTTTTCAGTATGACCTTACCTCTTCGTCCACTGGAAGCGCTTGCGGGCGCCTTTTAAACCGTATTTCTTGCGCTCTTTCATGCGCGGGTCGCGGGTCAAGTAACCGTTCTTGCGGAAAATATCCTTGAAGTTGGCATCCGAAATAAGCAACGCCCTGGCTATACCCAAACGCAACGCCCCGGCTTGCCCGGTAAGCCCGCCTCCGTTAAGCCTGGCAAAAATATTAAACTTGGCCGCAGTATCCGTAAGCACCAAAGGCTGTTTAGCAATGATCCTGTCGGTTTCCCTTAAAAAATACCTGTCAAAAGGCTTGCCGTTTATCGTAATCTTCCCGTCTCCGGGTTCCACGCGCACCCTGGCAGTAGATTCTTTACGCCTACCTAAGGCTACATACCTGGTCAACTCGGTCATTTATCTTTAAACCTCCAGAACAACCGGCTTTACGCCGGTAAGTTTATGTTTGTCGTCAGAATAAATCTTCAACTTCTTGATAACGTCCCTGCCCAGAGGGCCTATGGGGAGCATTCTTTGCACCGCCAAATAAATCACTTTGGAAGGATTCTTCGCCAAAAGATTCTCCAGGGTCATCTCACGCAGCCCCCCGGGATAACCGGAATACCTGCGGTAAACCTTCTCTTTGAGCTTGCGTCCTGTAACTTTGATTAAAGCGGCATTGATTACGATTACACAATCACCGGTATCCAGGTGAGGAGTAAAGATCGGCTTATGCTTCCCTCTCAATACAGTAGCGACCTTGGCCGCCAACCTGCCCAAAATCTTCCCCTTGGCGTCAACGATGTACCACTTTCTCTTGATATCTTCTTTCTTTGCAGTATATGTCTTATTCATAGAAAATTAATTATAACAAAATAATAAATAAAGTCAAATACTTTTTTCAGATCATTACCGGTATCTTACTTTCAACAGGCACAACCCCTTTGCCGGCAGGGTCGGCCCTGCTGACCTGCGGTTGCGCGATTCCAGTATCTTCTTCATACTCCCCTCGGGAAATCTCCCTCTGCCTATTTCAAGGAGGGTGCCGGCAATATTCCTCACCATGTTATACAAGAAGCTGTCCGCCTCGATATCTATATGCAGCAGATCCTTGTCTTTCGATATACGGATACGTTTTATGTTACGTACCGGGTTCCTCTGGCGCCGTTCGCTTGCCTGAAAAGAAGTAAAGTCATGCTTTCCTAAAAGCACTTTTGCCTCCCGGCGCATCAACCCGGCATCTATCCGATGGCAGAAAAAATAAACTCTGCGCGCCAGGAGAGGCGACGAATATTTGCGGTTTAGTATCGTATAGCGGTAAAGTTTCGATTTTGCGCAGAAGCGGCTGTTAAAATCATCCTTCACCCTACTGATGCGCAATACCTTTATGTCTTCGGGAAGCAGACAGTTAAACGCCCAGCGCATCCTGTTCAAAGGCATAGAAGAGGAACTTTTAAAATTAGCTACCTGTGAAAGAGCATGTACCCCGGCATCCGTGCGTCCGGCTACGGTAAGCCTTATATCATCCTGCAGGACCTTACGGATTACCCGTTCCAATACGCGCTGGATAGTTTTTTCCGAGCGGCTGGAATAAGACCCCCCTTTGCCGTTCTGCACCTGCCAGCCGTGGTAAGCTGTCCCGTCGTACTCTATCGAGAGTCTGAAATTAGGCATTCGGCTATCTGGACGGCGTTGGTGGCGGCCCCTTTACGCAGATTATCCGCGACAACCCATAACCATAAGCCTCTTTTATCGAAGGAATCACGGCGGATGCGGCCTACAAAAGTCTCGTCTCTGCCTTCCGCATCTTTAGGCATGGGATAAATATTGTTTTCCGTATCGTCCGCAAGGACTATGCCGGATGATCCGGAAAGGACAGCCCTTACCCCCTCGGCAGTAAGCGCCCTGGAAGTTTCTACATAAACCGATTCGGAATGCCCCGTCTTTACCGGCACCCTTACTGTGGTGGCGGAAATCCTGATCTTCGGAGCATGCATGATTTTATGGGTTTCTTTAACCAGCTTCCACTCTTCATTGGTATATCCACCGTCGGTAAAGCTTCCTATGTGGGGGAAACAATTGAAGGCCAGCTGTTGAGGCATGACCCTAGGTACCCTATCCGCCTGGATGTTGGCAAAATTCCCCCCTGCGATCGCCGCAGTTTCGTTATTCAACTGCTCTACCGCCGCTTTTCCCGCCCCGCTTGAAGCCTGTAGCGTAGTCACGATTATTTTCCTGATCCCGTATTTTTTGTGCACAGGGTTAAGCGCCACCACCATCTGTATAGTGGAACAGTTTGGATTTGCGACGATGCCCTTATGCCCCTGCAGTCCGCCTTTTCTGCAGGAATGCATCCATTTTTTTACCGGCCCAAGGTCGCGCGCGTTGACTTCCGGCACAACCAAAGGCACCTTTGGGTCCATGCGGAAATCGGCCCCGTTATCTATGACTACTGCCCCTTTTTTGACCGCCTCCTGCGCATAGGTTACCGCCGCCCCTTTTTCTCCTTCGGTACCGGCAAACAGGGCGATATCTATCCCGCTGAACCCTTCGGCGCTGACCGGCTCCACGGAATACGTATCCCCGTCGACATTTATATCCCGCGCCGAACGGGCGAATACTTTCAGGCTCCCTGCAGGGAAAGCGCGTTGCTTCAAAACCCGCAGCATCTCTATCCCCACTGCTCCGGCTCCGATAACCGCAATATTGTATTTTTTCATACGGGCCTCTTGTCCTTACAGATTACAGGTTGTTAACCACCATATCCCCGATCTGGGAAGTGGAATACCCCATTTTCCCGGCGGCCAAAGACTTCAAATCTTTATTCACTATCCCGGTCACCGAACGTTCGATTGCGTCGGCGGCCTTGGCCTCCCCGAGATTTTCAAGCATCATGGAAAGCGCGCATATGGCCGCCAGAGGGTTGATCACATTCTTTCCGGTATATTTGGGAGCGCTCCCCCCTATCGGTTCGAACATAGAAACCCCCTGCGGGTTAATATTGCCTCCTGCGGCAATCCCCATCCCGCCCTGGATCATCGCCCCTAAATCGGTAATTATATCCCCGAACATATTGTCGGTAACGATGACGTCGAACCATTCCGGATTCTTTACGAACCACATGGTCGTGGCATCAACGTGCGCATAATCAGTGGCAACATCGGGGTATTCCTTGGCCAGCTCATTGAATGTTCTCTGCCAGAGATCCCAGGCGTAAGTCAACACATTGGTCTTGCCGCAAAGGGTAAGCTTCTTTTTCTTGTTGCGTTTACGCGTATATTCAAAGGCATAACGCAGGCAGCGCTCCACTCCCTTGCGCGTATTATAGGAAATCTGGATCGCCACTTCATCCTTGGTGCCCTTATCCTTGAACTCTCCCATCCCCTTATACAGGCCCTCCGAATTCTCGCGCACTACCACAAAATCCACGTCTTCCGGGTTCTTGTCCTTCAAGGGGCAATAAGCGGAATTATAGAGTTTGACCGGGCGCAGGTTTATGTACTGGTCCAAAGCAAACCTCAGTTTAAGCAGGACTCCGGTTTCAATGATGCCCGGCCTTACATCAGGGTCGCCTACCGCGCCAAGATAAATAGCGTTGCATTCCTTAAGCTCGTCTATATCGCTGTCTTCGACAAGTTTGCCTGTCTTCAAATATCTTTTCCCGCTGAAATCGAACAGTTTAATCTCATATTTAAAACCGAACTTCTTCGCGGCCTTTTCCAAAACCTTTAATCCTTCATCCACCACTTCCGGGCCTGTTCCATCGCCCGGGATCACAGCTATCTTATACATCACTGGCTCCTATCCTTTTTATGTTTCTTGATATAGTTTATCAATCCGCCGCATTCCACGATCTGCTGGAGAAAAGACGGGAAAGCCTGAGTATGATATTGTTTACCCTGGGTCAGGTTATTGATCAGCCCGGTATCCAGGTCTATTTCGACAATATCTCCGTGGCGTATCTTATCCGCATCATCCGACTCCAAAAAAGGCAGCCCTATATTTATCGCGTTCCTGAAAAAAATGGCGGCAAAACTCTTTGCGATTACCGCCGCCACTCCGCACCCCTTTATCGCCAACGGAGCGTGTTCGCGGCTCGAACCGCAGCCAAAGTTATTCCCCGCAACGATTATGTCGCCCGGTTTGACATCTTTTGAAAATACGGGCTTTATCGTTTCCATGCAATGGGCGCCTAATTCCCCGGCATCCGTAGAAACAAGATATTTGGCCGCAATGATATCGTCCGTATTTATATCGTCGCTGAATTTATGGACTCTTCCTTTAATGATCATTTCTTTATCTTTTCCGGATGGGTTATCCGCCCTGTCAGCGCCGAGGCGGCGGCCACTGCGGGATTCGAGAGGTAAACAAAAGATTTCGGGCTGCCCATCCTCCCGAGAAAATTCCTGTTTGTAGTAGCTATAGCGGTCTCCCCGTCGGCCAGGATCCCCATATGCCCTCCCAGACATGGTCCGCAGGTGGGAGTAGAGAATATCCCCCCCGCCTTAACAAAAATTTCAGCCAAGCCTTCTTTTACTGCCTGCAGGTAAATCTTCTGCGTAGCAGGAAAAACGATGAGCTTAACCCCCTTGGCTACTTTTTTCCCTTTAAGCAAGGCGGCGGCTATGCGCAAATCGGAGATTCTCCCGTTTGTGCACGAACCGATAACTGCTTGGTCTATCCTAACGCCTTTTAACCCGGAAACGGGTTTAACGTTGCTCGGCAGGTGCGGGCAGGCCACCTGAGGCTCGAGCCTGGAAATATCCCATTCGTAAACCTCCTCATAGCGGGCGTCCTTGTCCGAACGGTAGAACTTTGGCCTGCGCTTAAAAGCGGACACGTATTTTCTGGTCTTTTCGTCCGGCTCAATCAACCCGGCCCTTGCCCCGGCCTCGATAGCCATATTACACATGGAAAACCTGCCGTCCATGTCCAGCCGCCTGATTACCGGACCGCAGAATTCCATTGCCTTGTAAAGGGCGCCGTCGACCCCGATTTTTCCTATGGTATAAAGGATGAGGTCTTTACCTGACACCCATTTCTTAAGCTTACCTTTGAAGATGAATTTAACGGAGGCCGGCACTTTCAGCCAGCATTTACCGTCTATATAGGCACGCGCCAGATCGGTAGAGCCCATCCCGGTGGCATAAGCCCCCAAGGCCCCGTAAGTACAAGTGTGCGAATCCGCGCCGATAACCAGATCTCCGGGGAGTACTATCCCCTTTTCCGGAAGCAGGGCGTGTTCTATGCCCATGCACCCCACCTCAAAGTAATTCTTTATCCCCTGCTCTTTGGCGAAATCCGCCAGCACCTTGCATTGATTTGCGCTCTTTAAGTCTTTTGCCGGCGCGAAATGGTCAGGAACAAGCACTATCTTGTTCTTGTTGAACACTTTGGCGAAACCGGATTTCTTGAATTCCGAGATTGCCAGCGGCGCGGTGATGTCATTAGCCAAAGCAACATCCACATCCGCCTGGATAAACTCTCCCGGATTGATCGATTTGCGCCCGGAATGCCGCATCAGGATTTTTTCAGCTATTGTATATCCCATATTTCCTTGAAGATAATTTACTTGAATTTCTTTACGATTAGAGAGGCATTGTGCCCGCCAAACCCGAGGGAATTAGACATGCATGCCGTCACGTTTACTTTACGCGCTGCGTTGGGAATGTAATCCAGATCGCAATCCGGATCGGGGGTCTTATAATTGATCGTAGGAGGCACAACGCCGTCCTTGATAGCCAGGCAACAGGCCACGAATTCCACCCCGCCCGCCGCGCCGAGAAGATGCCCGGTTACGGATTTTGTCGAAGAAACCATAAGTTTCTTGCTGTATTCCCCGAAAGCCTTTTTCATGGATAAAGTCTCGATCTTGTCATTCATCTTGGTCGAAGTCCCGTGGGCGTTTATATAAGACACGTCCTGCGGGTTCATCTGCGCGTCTTTCAGAGCCATAGTCATCGCCTGCGCGGCTCCCAGCCCTTCCGGGTCAGGGGCGGTTATATGATAAGCATCGCAGCTCATGCCAAAACCCGTAATCTCGGCAATTATATTCGCGTTGCGTTTTTGGGCATGCTCCAAAGTCTCCAGCACCACCAAGCCGCATCCTTCCGCCATGATAAAACCGTCCCTGTCGCGGTCAAAAGGCCGGCTGGCCGCCTGGGGATCGTCATTTCTTGTAGAAAGAGCCCTTAAAGCGCAGAAACCGCCCACCGCAGTAGGTACTATGCAACTCTCCGTACCCCCGGTAAGCATTATATCCGCATCTCCATAAAGAATAGTCCGGTAAGCCTCTCCTATGGCATGAGAACCTGAAGCGCATGCGGTAGCCACGCACGAATTCGGACCTCTCAACCCATGCACTATAGCAACCATACCGCTTGCTTCATTGACAATAAGCATAGGGATCAAAAAAGGAGAAAGCCTTGACGGACCCTTGTTGAGCAGGATTTTATGCTCTTCTTCGATAGTATACAAACTGCCTATGCCGGAACCTATAAGCACCCCTATCCTGGACCTGTCTTCCTTCTCAAGCTCCAGCCCGGAGGAAGCGACCGCCTGCTTGGCCGCAGCTATGGCAAACTGCACGAATTTAGCCGTCCTTTTGGTTTCCTTATAAGAGATCCCGTAAAGAGCAGGATCGAAATCCTTGATTTCTGCTGAGATGCGCGAATCGAACCCCGTAGCATCAAAACTCTTGGTAATCCCTACCCCGCTCTTTCCTTCTTTCAGGGACTCCCAGAATCCCGATACATCATTGCCCACCGGGGTGATTGCGCCCAAACCTGTAATTACGACTCTTTTTTTCATGATTATCCTACACAAATTTACCCCGCCGAGTTAAAATGCGGGGTAAATTTTTATTTACGACTATTTAAGAATGTTATTTGGCGCTTTTTTCATCAATATACTTGATGGCGTCGCCTACAGTAGTGATCTTTTCCGCGTCCTCGTCGGGAATCTCAATACCAAATTCCTCCTCTAAAGCCATAACCAACTCAACTGTATCAAGAGAATCGGCCCCCAGGTCATCGACGAAAGATGCCTCGGGAGTAACCTCTTCGGGCTTGACACCCAACTGCTCCGCTATGATAGATTTCACTTTTTCCTGTGATGCCATTCTTTTCCTCCTTGTGTGGAAACACTCCCCTGGAGACTATTTACTATGCCTTAAATCCTAACAAAAACGCCCCGGGGTGTTTCGTATATTCTACGCCATGACCATACCGCCGTCTACCGTTATTACCTGGCCCGTTATATAACTTGACTCCTCGCTCGCCAGGAATAAACAAGCATTTGCCACATCCTGGGGCGTGCCGAGATTCGCCAGCGGGATCGCCTCTTGCATCTTCTTCTTGATATCTTCGGGCAGTTTGGCGGTCATCTCTGTCTGGATAAAACCGGGGGCCACGGCATTAGCGTTAATATTACGACTTGCCAATTCTTTGGCTACTGTTTTTGTGAGAGCAATTATGCCTGCCTTTGAGGCGGCGTAATTTGCCTGCCCGAAATTGCCCATCAGGCCGATTATGGAAGCTATGCTGATAATCTTGCCGCTTCTCTGTTTGACCATCGGCCTGGATACGGCTTTGATGCAGTTGAATGTCCCCTTAAGGTTGACATTTATGACCGCATCCCAGTCTGCCTGGGACATCCTGAGCAAAATATTGTCCTTGGTAATCCCAGCGTTGTTAACTAATATATCAACCTTTCCTAATTTGTCAAGAATTTTATTTATTCCCTCTTCCACTTTCTCGTAATTTGTCACGTCCATATCGACAGCAAAAGCCTTTCTGCCCAGGTTTTCTATATCGGAGCACGTTTTTTGCGCTATTTCAAGGTTTACATCGGCAACCGCAATATCCGCGCCTTCTCTGGCAAATGTCATGGCTATCGCCTGTCCTATCCCTCTTGCCCCTCCCGTAACCAAAGCCACCTTATCCTTTAATCTCATTTCGCCCCTCCTAAGACAATTGTTCCAAATCCGAGAACTTTTCTATATTGACCACCTGAACCCCGCTGTCGATACGGCGCATCAGCCCTTTCAGCACCTTCCCGGGGCCGAATTCGTAGAATTTCCTCACCCCTTGAGCAAGGATAAAACGCATGGACTCTTCCCATCTTACCGATCCTTTTATCTGATTTACCAGGTTTTCCTTGATCCGGCTTTCTTCGGACTGGGGTTGAGCTGTATAATTGCTTATTACCGGGAAAACCGGGGAGGAAAAGCTTATCCCGTCAAGGACGTCCTTCAGCCCTTCGGCGGCCTCCGACATCAAAGAAGAATGGAATCCCCCGCTTACCTCAAGGGGTATGACTCTCTTTGCCCCCGCCTGGGTGCATAACTCCATTGCCTTGTTTACCGCCTCTGCCCTGCCGGTAATTACTGTCTGTCCGGGGCAATTGAGATTGGCGATCTCCGCTCCCGACAAAACGCAGGCTTCCTTTAATTTCTCCGCAGGCAGCTCCAGCACTGCCGCCATCTTTCCGGGGTGTTTCTTTGAGGCATCCTCCATAAGACGCCCTCTCTTGCTTATCAATCTTATCCCGTCTTCGAAATTCAAAGCCCCTGAAGCGATCAATGCGGAATACTCTCCTAAACTCAAGCCTGCGGCAAAAGAAGGAACTATCTTGAACCTGGCCTTAAACGCCTCGAAAGCGGCTATGCTCGCGGTCACTATCGCCGGCTGGGAGACATCTGTAGCCTTAAGCGCCTCTTCCGTCCCCCCAAAGCAAGCCTCCTTCAAAGCAAACCCCAGCACTTTCTCGGCCCCGTCGAATATGCGGGCAGCTTCGGGAGATGCCTCATAAAGGTCTTTTCCCATCCCTACATACTGGCTGCCCTGCCCGGAGAATAAAAAAGCCGTCTTTTCCTGCATGTTCATAGGTCTATCACGCAGGCTCCCCACACGAGCCCGCCCCCGAAACAATCCAAAAGCACTGTATCGCCCTTTTTTACCCGCCCCTCCTTTACCGCCTCTACCAGTCCGGTAATCGTGGAAGCGCTGGACATGTTGCCGTATCTCTCTATGTTAAGATATATCTTGTCCTCGGATATGCCGAGCCTCTTGGCCACAGCCATGATAATCCGGGAATTGGCCTGATGAGGCACTATCAAATCTATATCCTTAAAGGTAATCCCCGCCCGGTTCAATGCCGTCTGCGCAGCCTCGGTCATGGTCTTGACCGCTATTTTAAACAGCTCATTGCCTTGCATTTTTATATAGTGCATGCGGTTCTTTATGGTTTCCCCGCTTGCCGGCAATCTGGACCCTCCCGCGGGCAGGTTCAATAAGTTCAGGTTGGAACCGTCACAGCCAAGATACATGGAAACGATGCCTCCCGATTCTACCTCGGATAAAACGCATGCTCCCGCACCGTCGCCGAACAAAACGCAGGTATTCCGGTCCTCCCAGTCCGTAAAAGCTGAAAGCTTTTCCGCTCCGATAACCAGGACATTCTTATAAGTGCCGTTCATTACGAACTGGCGGCCTATGGAAAGCCCGTAAACAAAACCGGCGCAGGCCGCGGATATGTCAAAAGCGGCGGCCTTATGCGCGCCCAAGGCATTCTGCACTATGGAAGCGGTTGAAGGCATTGGCATATCCCCTGTTATTGTCGCCACAACGATCAATTCCAGGTCCTCCGCCGCCAAATCCGCCTCCTTAAGCGCTTCCCTTGCCGCCTTAACCGCCATATCGGAAACCGCCTCGCCCCGGGCGGCTATCCTGCGCTCCTTGATGCCCGTGCGGGTAGTAATCCATTCGTCGGAGGTATCGACCATTTTCTCAAGATCGGCGTTAGTCAATACCTTATCCGGAAGGTATTCACCCAGGCCTATAATACCTACTTTCTTCAATTGTTCTCCTTATGTAAAAGCCCCGTGTCGGCCTTGATCGCTTCGAGGATCTTGGCGTTAACCTGGCGTTCGATCTCTTCCTTGGCTACCCTGATCGCATTCTTTATTGCCCTTTTATTGGAACGCCCATGCCCGATAATCACCACCCCGTTTACCCCTAAAAGCAATGCTCCCCCGTATTCCGCATAGTCGATCTGGCTCTTGAAATGCCTGAGGCTGGGCATCATAAAAACCAGGCCGATCTTCCCCCAGATACTGCTCAGGAGATGGCGTTTCAGGAACTTCTGCATCGCCTCCGCGGCGCTCTCCGACACTTTCAAAGCCACGTTCCCGACAAATCCGTCACATATGATAATATCGCATTTGCCAGTAAACAGGTCTTTTCCCTCGACATTGCCTATAAAATTAACCCTGCTCTTTTCCAGGAGTTCATAAGCCTCGCGGATAAATTCCGTACCTTTTTTCTCTTCCTCTCCGATATTCAAGAGTCCGACACTGGGATTGTCTTTGTTCAGGATGTTCTTGCAATAAGCATCTGCCATAATCCCGTATTGCAGCAACTGGGTCGGTTTGGGGTCTATATTAGCCCCCACATCGATAATCAAAGTATTCCCTTTCAGGGTAGGGGTAATAATTCCGATCCCCGGGCGTTCTATGCCCGGAAGCAGCCCCAGCCCCAGGGTCCCTGCGCATACTACCGCCCCGGTATTCCCCGCGCTGAAGAAAGCTTCCGCTTTTCCTTCCTTGACCAAATTTACCCCTACGACAATGGAAGAGTCTCTTTTTCTTCTTATGCTGGCTGCGGGAGATTCGCACATTTCTATAGTCTCGGAGGCATGTTGTACGGTTATCCTGCCTCCGGTGTATTTCGATTTCTTTAAAAGGCCCTCTATCTTCGGCTTGTCCCCTACGAGCACGACATCCACGTCATACTCTTTTACCGCAAGTAAACTGCCTTCGATAACAACACCCGGGGCATGATCTCCGCCCATAGCATCAACGGCTATTCTCATTTTCATTCTCCTAAAACGGCCGCCTGTCCTTCTGCCGCAGGGAAAATCCGGCAGCAAATAACAGGATTGCTTTGTTTCAGTTCAAACGCTTATCCTGCC
>DJVT01000001.1:2327-55496 GCA_002441305.1 Candidatus Omnitrophica bacterium UBA6249 | reverse complement strand
GCCTCGTAAAACTCGGCAGGATTGCGCTATATAAAAACTATAAGGTGCTTATTTTCTCTTCTTTTTTTCTTTGACTTTAACTTCCGCAACCTGGCGGCCGTCATAATAACCGCATACCAGACAGGCGCGATGGGGAAGTTTAAGCTGCTTGCACTGCGGGCAAGGGATAAGATTGGTTTTCTTGATCTTCCAATGCGTACGACGCTTGCCTCCACGCTGAGATGAATGTTTTCTTTTAGGTAGAGCCACAGTTACATCCTCCTTCGTTTTTGTTTTTACCGCATTTGACGCAAAGCCCTTTACATTTCTCGCTGCATAAAGGCTTTACGGGGTAATCCAACATCACTTCTTCTCTTATGTCGGGATTCAAATCCACGAAGGTTATGCTGTTGTCAAAAGGATAACTCAACTGCACATCCTTGTTTAAATCCCACTCGAATTCTTCCAGGCAGCGCGAGCAGCAGGCGCTAAGCACCGCATGCATGCTCAACTTTACGATAAGGGCGTTGATAGCCCGCTCCACGTGCGCCTTTATCTTTAACCCGGAATGAAATTTTATCATTTCCGTCTCGAGATCCAGCTCGGCCGGGCTGATCTCCTCTTCGAGAGATAACCCCTCAAAAGGAACCTGATTGATAAAAATCTTCACCGCCTGCCTCCCCGGCCCATGCGGAAATATCCTATTTTCTGCGGCACAGTTTTTTACGCAGGGCCTGCGCCACAAAATCCGGGACAAAATCCGAAAAATCCGCCCCCAGGCTGGCCGCCTCTTTAATCAACCTCGCCGACAGATAGCTGTAAGATTCATGCGGCATAAGAAAAATCGTCTCTATGTCTCCGGCTAACTTACGGTTGGTCAAAGCCATCTGGAACTCGTATTCAAAGTCAGAAAGCATGCGCACTCCGCGCACCAGTACCCCTGCTTTCATCTTATGCGCGAAATCCACCACCAGGCCGTCAAAAGATCTTACGCTTACCCCTTCCATCCCCGCGGTAGCCTTTTTTAACATGGCCACTCTCTCTTCCACGCTAAAAAGGGGTTTTTTATGGGGATTATAAGCCACGGCGACAATCACTTTATTAAAAATCTCGCGCGCCCTGCAGATCAAGTCTATATGTCCATTGGTTACCGGGTCAAATGTCCCCGGGTATAAAGCAACCTGGCACACGGCTATCCTTCCTTCCTAAAAATAGAAATCCAAGTATCCCCATACTTGGCTTCTTTTATCAAGCTGAATTTCGGGCTGGATCCGGGTAATGACTCTTCCCTGGAATGCTGAACAACCACCAAACCGTTGGGCGATAATATATCATAACCCTCCAGGGTATGCAAGATTTTTTTTGCCATACCCTTGCTGTAAGGAGGATCCAGGAAGACTATATCGAATCTCTTTCCGTCCCCGCACAACACCCTCACTGCTTTCTCCGCATCAAGATAGTAAATATTGCAGCTGCCGGCGCCAAGCGAAGAAGCGTTCCTCCTTATGCACGCATATTGCTCATGCCCCGACTCAACCATAACCACCTCGCCTGCGCCCCGGGAAAGCGCCTCGAAACCGACGGCGCCGGAACCGGCAAAAAGCTCAAGAAAAGACGCCTCCTCGATATCCCCCAATATGTCGAATATCGCTTTACGCACTTTATCCTGGGTAGGGCGTATCCCCTTGGGCATCATTATCTTACGATTACGGTATTTCCCTGTGGTTATGCGCATTTTATCATCTATCCTTCTTAACGAATTCGGAAACGGCAACTCCGTTCATCTCTATCTCTTTTTTCAATATAAATCCCTTACCTATATTATATGTTTCCATAAACAGTTCATTCATCAGGGAATCATCCGTGCTATGGTAATGCCGTACGAGAAACAAACTGTCAAAACTCTCCGCATAAGCTTCTACGGAGTTCGCAAGCTGGGAGGCATTGGAGACCGGAACTAAGTAGATGCTTTCATCCATATAATAAGACTGCGGGAATAACGCTCCCCTCATATTGCATACAAATACCGCCGCTCTGCACCCTTCGGCCTCCCGGGCTATCCAACGGCAGGCAGCCTTCGGCGCAGGGCCAAACTGCGTTTTCCCTGAAAAAAACGAGAATACGGCCAGGGACAATATGAACAGGGCCGTAAAGGCCTTATGGCTGGAGAAAACGGAATTGAAACAATACCCTGCCAAAGGGACAAAACCCAGGAAAGAAAACATCCAGAAACGTTCCTGGCGCAGCAGGGCCCCATGCTGAATTACGTCTATAAAGAACATGGCGGCAAGGGGGACAAGAAACATGCACAGGCAGAACATGGCCTGCCTGCGGTATTTGATAAACATCTCCTTTAGGCCGTAAAATGCGGCCCAGGAAAAAATAAATAAAGAGGCAAAAGAAAGTATCTCATGTGCCATTCCCGGCCTGCCGGGCAATGCCAGGTAACCGGCGATCCCCGTGCCTATCTCCGACAGCCTCCCGGCAAACCCGGGATAACCGAATATCCACCCGGCTGCCGTAAAATTATACCCCTTTACCGCTAAAACCGCAAGCCAGGGTGAGAAAATAAACAAAGTACCTAAGCAGGAAAAAGAAAACTTCCTTGATACCGGCTTGCCGGAACAGGCCAAATTAAAATAGATAAAATGCCCCAGGGCCGTAAAAACATAGAAGTAATGCGTATATAACCCGGCGGCGCTGAATAACGAGAACAAAAACGCATCAGACCACCTTCCCTCTTTCTCCAACTTGACCAGGAATATAGAAGAAAGAAGGCCGATCGCCATAATCAGGCTGTAGGCGCGCGCCTCCTGGGAATAAATCACGCTAAAAGGACTGAATGCGCTGAATAAAGCGCAAAATATGCCCGTACGCCTGTTAAAAAGGCATTCCCCTAATTTATAGGACAAAAATATGGAAAGCGTCCCAACCAATACTGAAAAAAACCTCAAGGCAAACGGTCCGCTTCCGAAAAACCTTCTCCAGGCATAAATTATCCAAAAATATAAAGGCGGGTGAGTATCCGTATCCAGCAAGCTGTTTGTTACGTCTCTGATATTCCTGGAAGAATCGTTTTCGAGGAAACGCTTGAAATACCCGGGCCTGGATAAAGGCGTGACATTCCCCTGGGCGGACTCTTTTCCCGCTCTTTCTATATCCATCCCGTGGCCGCTTGACTGAAACATGGTAAAAAACTCATCGGTCCACAATGAACGCCCGGTCAGGTTGTTCAACCTGAACAAAAAACCGCAGACAATAATCAAAAACAGGAGTAATCCGGGACGGATTTTATACCCCCTCATCTTAACCGATTTCCATAAAATTCTCATATTCCGGGAACCTTCGCAGCAAAGACTCTTTCAATAATCTGTTCTCCTTTAAAGAAAAGCCCGGGTCCCTGGAGATAACCCCCAGGGCCTCCTCCCTTGCCCTCTTCAACAATTGCAGCTGCGTCAGGGGATTGGCTATCTTCAATTCAGTCAAGCCATGCTGGCGCTTTCCGAAAAATTCCCCCGGGCCGCGGATCTTAAGATCCTCCTCGGAAATACGGAATCCGTCGCAGGAAGCAACCATGGCGTTAAGCCGGGCCCTGGCCTCCTCTGTCTGGGCGTCGGAAATAAGCACGCAGAAAGACTGCTCCCTGCCCCTGCCGATCCTCCCGCGCAGCTGATGCAGCTGGCTTAATCCGAAGCGCTCTGCGTGAGAGA
This sequence comes from Candidatus Omnitrophica bacterium UBA6249, assembly GCA_002441305.1. Classification (GTDB taxonomy): domain Bacteria; phylum Omnitrophota; class Gorgyraeia; order Gygaellales; family Profunditerraquicolaceae; genus UBA6249. The sequence continues at coordinate 51,807 of DJVT01000001.1, read as the reverse complement.
TAACCATGCATGTAGCATCCGGCACATCCACCCCTACTTCAAGTATGGTGGTTGAAATTAATAGGTCTATTTTCTTGTTTCTAAACCCGGACATCACCTCTTCCTGTTCCGCAGGCTTGAGCTTACCATGGACCAACCCCACCCTGAAACCCCTAAACTGCCCTTCCTTCAGACGCGTAAACATCTTTTTTGCCCCTGCGATATCCAGGGCGTAAGATTCTTCGATAACAGGATAAACGATATATGCCTGGCGGCCAAGGGCAAGCTCATCTCTGGCTATGGCAAAACCTTTATCCTCTTCCTTCTGGCTGAAATGGACTGTCTTTACGGGCAGGCGCCCTTCCGGTAATGCGTTAATTACGGAGATCTCCAGGTCTCCATACAGGGTTATCGCCAGCGTGCGCGGTATAGGAGTGGCCGTCATGATCAATACGTCGGGATTGTTTCCTTTCGCGGGCAGGAGCGCGCGCTGGCCTACCCCGAATTTATGCTGTTCGTCTATTACAATAAAGCTCAGGGCTTTAAAAACCACCTTTTCCTGGAGAAGGGCGTGGGTACCGATAACCAGATCAACCTTCCCCTCTTTTATTTCTTTATATATGCCCTCTTTTTCATTGTTCTGCCCGGTCAGCAACCCCACGCGTATCTTCCTTCCCGGAAGGGGTAATCCGGAAAGCTGCGATGTTATCCTGGCGTAATGCTGGCGGGCGAGAATCTCCGTCGGGGCCATAAACGCCGCCTGGTATCCGCTCTGCGCCGCCGCCAGGCATGCCCAGGTAGCTACCACAGTCTTGCCCGAACCTACGTCGCCCTGCAGCAGCCGCTGCATAACCTGCCCCGACTCCATGTCAGACTTTATTTCTGCGATAACTTTTTCCTGTGCGGCCGTCAATCGGAACGGAAGGCCGGATATGAAACTCCGGGTCATTTGGCCTTCCGCCTTATGCGCTATCCCCTTCTTTTCTTTTCGCTTAAGTTTTCTCAGGGCCAAAGGGAGCTGAAAGATCAAGAACTCCTCGAAACTCAAACGCGTAAAAGACTCTTTCTGCAGCCCGGGATCCTGGGGAAAGTGTATGTTCAGCAGGCTCTGCGCCAGATTAAAAAGATTGTTCCGCTTGCGCATATCATAAGGGAGGCAGTCTTTTACCTGGGGAAGAAACCCGTCCAGGGCATCTTTGACCAACTGGCGCATGCCGCGCTGAGAAAAACCCTTAGGCAGGCTGTAAATAGGCACAATCCTGCCTATGCTCAAGGAATCCCCGCCTTCCTTATCAAGAAACTCATACTCGGGGTTGCTCATTTGCATTCTGCCGTTATATATCTCCGCCTTGCCGTAAAGTATGACCGGGGCCCCTGCTTTAAGGTATCCCTGGAGATACGGCTGGTTGAACCAAACGCAATTTATCCTGCCGCTTTGGTCAGCCAAAACAGCCTCGGTTATATTAAAAGACCTCCTGCTCCAGGAATTACGCTGGTTGCCCGCCAGGACATGCGCCTTTATAGTATAGAACTTTCCTTCTTCGAGCCCGGAAACAGGCGAAAAATCCCTGCGGTCCTCGTAACGGCGCGGGAAATAATATAAAAGGTCGTCGATGGTATTTATCCCTTTCGAGGAAAAACCCTCCGCTTTCTTGGGGCCGACCCCTTTAAGGTATTGGATGGACGTTCCGGAAAACATGGTTTTATTATACTATAAAACAACCTCGGGCTGCACAATAAAATATTTTCCGCCTACCCTTGAAATCCGTAATTTTATATGGCATACTTTCACTGTATCAGGGAGAGGAATTTACAACCAGGAGGTTAGGAAGGATAGCGGAAGCTATTAGGCCTATCACCTACAAGAAACCCCGGAGGGTCATCCCGGGGGTTTTTGTTTATGCGGGGTTTATTCGATACGGGAGTAAAACTCCCTCCAGGGGAATCTTTTTCCCGGGCAATCCGTACTTGCCCCATCCACCTGTCCGTGCCCGAGGATACGCCGGGAAGGAATCTTGTAATACTTCTTTAACTTGTTCACCAGGAAAACAAGCGATTCCATCTGTTTTGCGCTGGGGCGTTCGTTGTTGAAATTTCCTACGAGGCATATGCCTATGGCGCGGGAATTCATGCCCGCCGCCCGGCAGTGGGATCCGTCTTTTTGTTTCAGCCATCTGGGGGACACCTCTATCTGCCCGTCTTTCTTGCCCTTGGTCCCGTTATCGATCACAAAATGGTATCCCAGCCCGCTCCAGCCTCTCCTTTGGTGTGCCTTGTCAAAAGCCAAAGAATTACCTTCATCGGTAGCGCTGTGATGTATGATAATATACTTCCATTTGGAGGACGCATACAGGGAAATCACCGGGGCTACAGGAGAGGCGCCCGGGATCAAAAGCTTCTGCCCTTTTTTCAAAACAGGCTCTTTCGAAACAAGGTTATTGGCGCTGATTATCCGCTCGGAGGGGACATCGTACATCTTGCTTATCCTCCAAAGGTTTTCCCCGGGGGCCACTGTATGCAAAATGTCGCTTCTTGTTGCAGGGGGCAAAGAAGGAGGTAAATTAAGCGCGCAGGGCTGGGCAGCCTGCCGGGGAACAGGAGGAGTAACGCAAGAGCTTAATAAACATGCCAGGGACAATACTCCGAAAAAACATAAGATCCTGCCGAACAGGAGCTTTCGTGCCCGCGCTATTTTAACCAGAAGTTTTGCCAGGGAGACAAATATAAAACCCAAAATAGCAGAAAATCCCAATCCCACCGGGCACCCCTGCCTGCCGCAGCATGGGCAGGTAGCTGAAGAAGAATAAAGCAAGGTAACCATGAACCACCAGCGGAAAAAAGTCGACTTGAGCAATATAAAAAACTTCTGCAAAACAACCCCCTCCGGAATGAAACCAGGTTGATTTATTTTCTATAGACCAGTTTACACAAAAATAGGGGAATGTAAAGAGGTAAGGGAAATGCGCGGCCGGGCCCGCCCTGGAGGCGGCCCGGCGCGCGCACGGAACGTTACTTGCCTAACAAAGTGTTAATCTCCGACACATGCTCCTGTTCGTCAATAATTACATGCCGGATCTGGTGTTCAAGCGTTTCAGCTTCATACTGCAGGCTTTTCTTGTTATCGACAACCTTTTGGTAAATCTGTTTATAAAAATCTATGGCGTCTTTCTCGCCCTTTAGGTTGACCCCGAGTATCTCCCCGATCTCCCCGGCCTTAAAGGTCTCAGCCATGCTCATTACCGGCTCCTCTCCGAGATAAGAGGAAATCAATTCGCGAAAAATTTCCTCGTGCTTCTGCTCATCGGACGCTATCTCTTTCAGCCTGGCAATGATCGGTTCGGCGTTGATGCCTTTGACCAGTTCGGCATGGGCAAGGTATTGTATCCGCGCCGCATGCTCCAATTCGAGCGCGCGGTTTAACATTACAGCTAATTCCTTTTTAATCTCGGCCATTTCTTCCTCCTTTTTTGTCTAAAGATATACCTGCATAATCAAATACCCTGTTTTACTCACCCCTCCTTTCCCGATTTTACCGGTTCTTGCGGTTACTATTTAGTAACTATTACTATATGCTAACTAAAAAAAATTACTTTTTACAACACTCCCTGCAAATCCCTTCCAATAATACCCTTTTCGACAGAACTTTGAAATTGCGGCTGAACTCCTCGGGGATTTTCACATTATCATAATAATCGCTCAAGAAATCAAATATTTTCCCGCATTTGATGCATTTAAAATGGTGGTGCCTGCTTGTATCGGCGTCAAAACGCCTCGATCCTCCGAACCCTCCCACCATGTGGATAATCCCCGCTTCGCTGAAAGAGATTACCGTCCTGTAAACCGTATCAAAAGAAATGCTGGGCAGGACCACCCTTACTTTCTTCAGGATGCTGTCGATAGTAGGGTGGTCGCTTGCCTGCAAGAGCTCCTTATAAATAGCCGCGCGCTGGGGAGTTATTTTCAACCCAAACTCCCTGCATTTGTTTCTGAAATTCTCCATGGCTACCGGAAGTTCCTGTTCTCGCATTTAATTACTATATAGTAATTATTACTATTTGTCAACTCTTTTAAAAATCCACCTGCGCTCTCAATCCTCCTACGAATATGCCTCCCGTATTGCCCGCTACATCTTTACCGTAAGGATTCCAGATGTACTGCACATCCGGGCTGACCGAAAGATGGTCGTTAATGTGTATATTATAATAGGCCTCCAGATGCCCTTCGGTCTTGGCGGACAGGTTATTTGCCTTCTTGTAGTCATCGGATGGCATGATCTGGCCTACAGCAAAACCGAACACATCCTTCTCCCTGCCCCAGGAAGCGCCCTCTACCTGAAAGCCTGCGCTCCAGGATTGCTCGAGAGAGTAATTCGAGCCGTCCGCGGCGGTTATTTCGGGATTATACGCCTCGGGGTTCTGCCATCCGTAACGGGCAAACAGGGTAACCGCATCATTCAGCTTCTGGTCGAAACTCAAACCAAGGCCATAAGATGATTCTTTCGTTTTGCCCGAATCCAGCCATTTTATATGGTCCGCATTGTTATTCCAGGCATAAAAACGGTAGTTGCCGGAAAGGCCGAAAAGGTTTGTTTTAAAATGGACCTGCCCGATATTGAACAGGCTGTCCCCTATATCCTCCCAACTCCCCGTCCCGTCAAATACGCCGTATCCCAACTCGAGCCAGTCAACGGGAAGCCAGGCAAAACGCACTCCGGCTCCATTATCCGGAAACTCGATAACAGGCGAGTTACGGAAAATCCTCCCCAGAAATTGGCTGGTCTCGTCATTAGCGGCTTCATTCTGGTCAAAATACGCGCTTGAGTCGAGTTTACCGAAAGTGACAACCGCCTTATCCTTAAAAAGATCCTGCTCGTACCAAAACTCGGTAAGTTCGGCTTTGGCCTCGCTGTCTCCGGCATCCCTGTTCACGTTGGAATAAACAATAAGGTTGTCTTCGAGCCCTGAACCCTGGCCAGCCTCAAGATGCAAAAATGCCCTGCCGCCTACCTCCTCGAACTCCTTGGAAAGAGTTACATCCGCCGAATACGAGGCATCCGCCCGGGAGGATTTCTCGGTATCCCCGTCGCGGTAATTGCTGTTATCCGCGCCCTGCAGGATAACCGTACCCCCCACACCCAACTCCAGCCCCTCTAACAACTGGATAGGCTGACCGGGCATACGATGCAGGTTTTCCTCGAAACGGGAAAGCTGGGACTCGTATTGGGCGATCTTTTCCTTCTGACCTGCGGATTCAGTCCTCTGCTTTGCTATATAAGAATCCTGCTCGGCCACCTTTTGCTCAAGCGCCTCAAGGCGGATTCTCATCTTCTTGAGTTCCGCCGAAGTCGCCCCCTCATCCGCGAACGCGGGGACGCCTGTGGCCAGCACCCCTAAAACAAGACTGCAGCTTAATATGCTTCTTAAGAACATTTCATTTACCTCCTTCATTGACAAGTTTTAGCAATATAATCTTTACCCTGTTTTCCCATCTGGGCCTATCCGACCCCCTTCTTCTTTCATGGTGCCTCCTTTCCGTATATTATCCATCCTCCAGAATGCTCTTTAAGCCTTCGTCGATCAATCTGGATGACGCTTCTTTTACCATCCCGGCGAATTCCAGGAACACATGTTCTTCAAAATGCAGGGATACCCCGCCTACATTTATGTGCACGATGCCTCCGGGGCATTTAAAAACATTCCCCAGCGGCTGGTTCTTCACCAGCATCTTGCCTTCACCCATTTTCCTGCCCTCCTTCCCCGCGTGTCCTCAACTCCCGGCGCTCATGCCGAAAAAAGCGCCCCTTAACTCCCGGCTGTTCCTGCTCGACTCAAGCACTACAAGAATATCCCGCAGCATAATATCTGTCGGGCACAGCCTCTCCTCGTCCAACCTTATTATTTCGGCTATACAACGCATGATCCTGTCCTGGTTAGTGGCGATTTCATCCTTTAAGCAGCAAGCCTGAACGAACTCGCGTATCCTCTCCGGGGACGGCGTTATCCCCGCGTCAATCAATCTGTAAATATCGCGCAGCTCCCGGTTGATATTCAATGTCTCGAGTCGGTCGGCTGATGCGGGGAGTCCGGCCGTGCTTAGATTGTCCAGCGCCTGCCTGTTTATGGGAAGGCTGCGTAAATCGATACCTCCGTATTCCCCGCGTTTCCGCCCGTCCATACGGGATTCTCCGCCCTCTCTTTCCCTGTAAAGTTCGAATCCTTCGGGACTAAGGTAAGATTCCATAGAATTTGTAACAGGCGATCCCAAAGCCTGGACAGCAGCCCTTATTTTGGAAAGTCGGAACCCCGTCCTGAGGAGATCCGGATCGGCGCTGAAACGGGACAGCTCGTATCTTTGGATAAGATCTATTGCGCGCCACGTATACTCTATTCTGTCGTCCGGAAGGCTAAAATAACTTAGCAGGCCGGACCACCGCCTGTCCGCCGCCCGGAAAGGGCTTAACCCGTACACCTCGCAAAAATGGTGTAATAAAGCCAGCCTTTCCCCTGCGTTAAGGCCGCTCCAGCCCGGCAATCTCCCGGCCTTCTTGAACTCTTCTTTGATAAAATGTTCCCTTGATAAAAGAAAATTAGGCGTATTGAGAGGCAGCCCGTGGCTCTCAAGCAATATCTTCTGCGCTTTCAAGGTGCTGGTTCTTCTGCCAAGCAGCCCCCTGCCCTCTCCTTTTACGATATCAAAGCCGATTTCATCATGGATAAAACGTATCCTCGATCTTAAATCTATTTTTTTAGAAGAAACAAGCCTGGCCCCATAAGCGGTCCCGGAATCCCTTAAAGACTCGATAACTATCCCTATCTCTTCTTCGCTTATCCCAGCCTTAGGATTATCCCCCTGCGGAATATCCACTTTCCTCCTTCCCGGGCGGGAATCTTTCCAGGCCTTAAACTTTGAGATAAGTTCCTCGATATGATTATGATTCCCGTGCCCGTCTTCCCCGCTTTTTTCCTGTCCTCCTGCCTTTTTCTTCTTCAATTTCAGCTTTGTCGAAAGACGGCCTGCAAAAAATAAAATAAGCGTATGCAGGGTTTCCCATACAATGGCTCCTCCTCCAAGCAGCAGCCATTTATTCCCTCCCCCTTCCTCCTCTTCGCCCTCCTCTACCGCCTCCTCTCCTCCGCCGAGAAGGAGAGCGTTTTCCTCCTCCAGTTTTTCTATCGTCTCCTCGGCCTGGATAAGCCTTTTTTGATAATCCTCCAGTGTCTCCAGGACCTCCCGGGGGTTATCCGGGTCATACTCATCATAACTTGCGGTAATGCCCGGCGCAGAATCAGGCGGGGCATCAAAACGCTGGACTGAAGAAGAAGGGATAAAAAGGAGCATCAGGGTAACCGCCCCGATGAGCAGGCCGCGGGTTATCTTACGGCCTATTCCCCCGAGGGCGCCGGAAGAATTATTATTTGTGCCGTCAGCAATTTTTTCCTGCGCGATAGGACTGCCCCGGGGCCCTTCTCCGTCAACCATCCCGGCTTCCCTGCCGGATGTTATCTCAACCCTGACCTCCCTGCCCGTGCCCACTGCCTCTCCGCAACCGCTCAAAAGAAGCGTGCTGCCGCCGTTACGGTCAACAACCTGCTTGCCGACATTGTCGCTCCGGATGACCGGCGCGATATTTATCCCCCCGCTCAGGTAACTGCGTAAAACCCGTCCTGAAAAACCATACCTCTGCTCTTTTATCTCGAACTCACCCTTGTTAAAGGATTTCCGGTACTGGGAAAAATAGGTGTCTTTCGACCAGCGGCGGGCAGACCTTAACCCGTTAAGATCCCTGCTGTCGATAAGAGCGCAGTATTCCCCCTCCTCCCCGGCAAATCTGGACTTGAACCACTGCGCCATAATCAAAGAATAATAAATCTGGCGTAAAGATGCGTATTCCTGAGAATTATTTATTCTCCGGTTCAAGCCGGGGATGATCGATTTTCGCATCAACCCGGCGGAATATTCATTAAGCTCCCCCCATTGGGTATCTTTATAACTCTCTTTCCCTTTTATGCCCAAATAATCCTGTTCCAGCATCACCTTCAGGGTTGCCTTGTATATATAAGCCGAGTCTTTGTTTTCCCTGATGATGATTTCATCCGGGACAATCCAAGTGCGCGTATTTATGGAAAAGGAAGGGGCCTGGAAACCGTAGATTTCTTCCGCCTTCCGGTAAAACTTCTCCCAGTACTCCCTCCCCTCCGCTGTTTCCGGGGAGAGCATGCGCGCGGTATCCTTCTTAAGCCTTACATCGGATTCAAGAAACAGCCTGCCCATGTCCGTGGCCTCAAGAAAAGGATCGATGATCTCATCTTTGCCGCCCGGGCTTAAGTTTACCCAGAAAGAACTTCCGGGAAGCGCCAGCCCAAGCAGGAAATACTTGAATAATTCGGAGCTCTCATCCTTTAAACCGCCCGCTTCGCCCCTCTCCAGCAGCAATCTCAGCTTGCCGAAAGACGCATCATAAGAGATTCCCCTTAAATGCGCGCTTCGGTATTTCCCGTTCACCGCAGCGCAGGACCCGGTAAAAACCCCGGAAAGGTCTGCTTCTCCTGCAGCCTGGCAAATCCCGCTCTGCTGCCAGATAAGGCTGCAGCAGATTAAAAATGAAATAATTTTCTTCCCGAACTTAAACATTTTTATCCAATAAAAATCCAGAACCCGTCTGCTCAAGGGTTCTGGATTCAGGATCTCTGACCTCTTTTGAACTTATTATCCCTAACTATCTTTTATTCTTGTTTACGCTCATCGTCCTCCCGGGGACAAACCATCCCTGGTGCATACGGTATAAAATGCATCCTTTTACACCGCGGGCACTTGAACTCATAGCCGTATTTTCCGGCCACAAGGCAAAGCCTGCCGCAATCACAACGCAACTGGCCGCTTTTCCCCCTGCCGCTTTTACTCTCCCTGATAGTCATTTCTCCGCGCAATCCCCGGGTACGCATTCGGATGGCAGTGGATGATTGCCCTCCTGCCGGCTCCCGCAGCATTTATCTTTCCCGCACCCGCAGCAAGGAGAATCGCTCTCCTTGAATATCCTTAACAGGCGCCAGGCAAGAAGGGCCGCGCTTAAAAACACGATTGAAATTATAACCGCTCTCTCCATCATCTATCCTCCGAAACCCAGCAGCCTGCCTCCCTGGTAGACGATAAAAGCGCCTGACCACGCCAATACGGTAGTCCAGAAAATCAGGAACAATGTCCATTTAAGGCTCGGCCCGGATTCCCGGTAAAATACCGCCATTGCTACAAAACACGGCAGGTAAATAAGGCAGAACACCAGGAAAGCTAAAGCCTTCAACGGATTCCATGACGGATCATTCTGAAGCGCCGCCTTTAACGGCTCCGCCTCCTCGGGGTCCACTTCGCCCAAGCTGTAGATAGTCCCTAAAGTGCTCACCACGACCTCTTTTGCCGCCACCCCCGCCATCAGGGCTACACCGTCCCGCCAATCCATTCCCAGCGGGCGTACCGCCGGTTCGACGAATTTACCGGCTCTTCCGGCAAAGCTTTGTTCCATCTGGGCCGAAGCCGCCGCCTCTTCGCTCATTCCATCCCCGGGCTGTATCTCCGGAAAGGTAAAACCTGCCCAGATTATTATGGAAATAAGCAAAATAATTGTCCCCGCCTTCTTCAAATAAAGCCATCCCCTCTCCCACATCTTAAGGAGCAGCCCTTGTATGGTCGGTACCCGGTAAGGCGGCAGCTCCATTACGAAATGCGAGCTTTCTCCCTTAAAAACGAATTTCTTAAGCGCCCAGGCGGAAATAAGCGCGATCACCACGCTCAATCCGTACATCAGGAACATCATATTGGCCCCTTCTTCGGAAGGGAAAAAAGCCCCGATGAATAAAGCGAATATGGGGAGCTTTGCTCCGCAGATCATAAAGGGCGTCACCATCATGGTAATCAGGCGGTCCCTCTTGTTATCCAGGGTACGGGAAGCCATGATCCCCGGCACTGCGCATCCGTTAGTGGAAATCATCAGCGGCAGGAAAGACTTGCCGTGGAGCCCGAACTTGTGCATGATCCGGTCCATCACGAAAGCCGCGCGCGCCATATAACCGGAATCCTCGAAAAATGCGATGGCAAAAAACATGAACAGTACAAGCGGGAAAAATCCCAGCACTCCCCCGACCCCGCCGATAATGCCGTCGGCCACGAATGAACGCGTAAGGCCTTCGGGAATAGCGGCAGAGGCAAACTCTCCAAGCTTTCCGATGAGGTTCTCCAGCCAGGCTACCGCCGGCTCTGAAAAAGTAAAAGTAAACTTAAAAATCGCATACATTACCGCCGCAAAGATCGGCAGGCCTAGGAAACGGTTCAATACGATCTTATCTATCTTGTCGGACAGCTCATGCCTCTCCTCAGCAGTCCGGCTTTGCGCCCCGGCGCATACTCCGCTGATAAACCCATACCTCCTGTCCGCGATAATTACTTCCGGGTCATCCGAAAAATGCTTTTTAAGATGGACGCGGCTCTTTTCCGCCTCCAGCAGTATTGCCGGACCGCCGGGGATCTGCGCGACAATTTTGTTTACCCATGCGTCATTTTCCAGCATCTTGACTGCCAGCCATTTCAACGGGTATTCCGCAGGGATACCGGAAGACCTGCCGAGCAGCCCGTTCAATTTGGAAAGTTCCAGGCCTATCTCCTCGCCATAGTCGATTGCCGTCTTCCCGCCTTCCAATTTGCCTTCGTAAAAATCAACTATGCAATCCAGGAGCTCCTTCATGCCCCTGTTTTTGTTCCCTACTGTCGGGATAACCGGGCTGCCCAACAGCCCGGAAATTTTCCCGTAATCGATATGCGAACCGCGCCTTTCCACTATATCGCTCATGTTCATCGCCAATACCACGGGAGTCTCCAGCTCTTTAAGCTGCGTATATAGGTAAAGATTCCTCTCCAGATTGGAGGCATCGGCGATATGCACGACTATATCCGGTTTTTCGTTAACAATGAAGTCACGGGCCACCATTTCATCTTCCGAATTCGCCGACAGGCTGTAGGTGCCGGGCAGGTCAACCAGGGTTATTTCGTAATCCCGGTAAACCACCCTGCCTTCTTTTTTCTCCACAGTCACCCCGGGATAATTCCCCACGTGCTGGCGTGCCCCGGTCAGATTATTGAATATAGTAGATTTCCCCGAATTCGGATTTCCCGCCAACGCTACCATCAACCTTCCTTTTAATCCCATCTCACTCCTCCCTTACGATTATCTTCTGCGCCAATCCATGCCCTATAGAAAGCTTTGACCCTTTTACCCTGACAGTCAGCGGGCCTGCGCCGCTGTTATGGAACATTCTCACTCTTTCCCCGGGAAGTATGCCCAATTCCACGAGCCTCTGCTGCGCCATCCTGCCCCCGTGGATAAAAAGTACCGCCGCTTCCTCCCCGTCTCTGACATCACACAGGTTTTTCATCTTAACCCACCTCGATATTTACGCGCCTGGCTTCCTCTTTTCTCAAAGACAGGTTATAGCCTTTTATCCTTACCTCTACCGGGTCGCCGAAAGGAGCCACACGCAACACCTCTATCCCGCTTCCCGGCACCACTCCCATATCAAGAAGCTTCTTTTTCAATACCGCCTCCCCTTCAATCGATTTGATTTTCCCTTTCGCAGAAGGCTTAAGTTCATGCAGCAGTCTCTCCATATTTCCTCCATTTTGTTAGACTATTCTAACTTTTCCTTTAAAAAAATCAGGAAAGGCTGAACGCGTACCCGGCAAGCAGCGAAAGAACGCTTACCAGGGAAAGATAAAGCGCCAGCACCTTCCATCCGAACTCTTTCCTTAAGACAAAAATCGTGCCATAGCTGGTGATCGGCCCGGCCAGAAGCAGGACAAATCCCGCCCCCCGGCTTAGCCCCTGGCGGATAAGGGCATCCACGACCGGCACTCCCATTGTTGCGCAAAAAAATGTCGCCAGTCCGAAAACCAGGGCGAATGCATACCCCGCCCATCCTTTCAGGTAATTCTTTATCAAGTAGCCTACCGGCATAACGGAATCCACGGCTGCCGCCAGCGCCAGGCCGTAAAGAGCTTCCTTCCCGACTTCCCTGGGCATTTCTACAAAAGCGTATTTAAGGATTGATAAACACCTGGCGGACGGGTTCTTTTTCTTCTCCTTGCTGCAATGGCACTCTTCTTTTTCTTTGCAGGCGCATCCTTCGGGCCTAAGGCTTCCTTCCCCCCTGCCAAAGGCGATCCTATTGCCGATAAAACCTGCAAGTAAGCCCATAAGTATCACGGTAAAGAACAAATAAATGGCAAATTTAAACCCCAAAAGTTGAGCGGTTACCAAAAGCGCGTTAATGGAAGTGGCGGGAGTAACGATAAGTATGGCCAGGATAGGACCTAAAGAAGCGCCTTTACGGCGGAAACTCACGGCGATCGGCAGGCACCCCCAGCAGCAAACCGGGACAACCGTGCCCACCAAGGTTGACCAGAGGACTCCTTTCATCCCCCTTCCGCCCAGGTGTTTCTCCACCCAAGAGTCCGGGATAAACTCATGCACCACCCCGCTGATTACAAAACCCAAAAGCAAAGCCGGGGCAACCTCCAGCAGGTATCTCCAGAAAGAATTCATAAACCCGCCGATAGGCATAAGCTAATCCCTCTCCCTGCGTCTTATTAAGTTAGACATAACTAACATCATGAACAAAAAATTTTCCATTTCCTCACCCTACCTGAACTGTTTACGTCCCCTTTTCATATGGAGCTCGAGAGAGCGCGGGCCATCCGGGGATGATTTGCCGGCAAGCACGCTTTCGATAAAGGCAAAAAAGCTTGTCAGCCTGGAAAGAGTGATCTTCCCCACGGAATGCTCCAGCCTGCAGGCCTCCTCCCTGGCTGTTCCTGGCTCGATAAACAAATACTCGGTAAGAAAACGGAAAAGTATATCTTCCTTCCCCTGGAGCTCACCGGCCAGGTCCCTGCCTTGCTTGGTAAGGGATACGGAGCCGTATTTCTCATGCTCCAGGAGCCCTTTCCCGGCAAGATTCTTCAACGCCGTGTTGACGCTGGGCTTTTTCACCCCGATCCTGGAAGCTATATCGCTCACTCTGGCAAACCCGTGTTTCTTTTCCAGGAAATAAACCGTCTCCAGGTAATCCTCCATGCTGGAGCTTACTTTTTTCATCTTCTCCCCCGCCGCTGCCCTCATCGATCTCTATTGTTAGACAAGTCTAACATATCTCCGCATTTTGTCAAGTATTTTTTATTTTTATAAATCCAGGGTCTCCCCTTCCCTGACTTTTACAAAGCCTCCGCAGAACGATCTGCGCATCATCTCAGTTGCTTTTCTGCCGGTGCAATGCGTAGGGGCAACCCTGGCAACCCCCAAATCCCGCATCCCGGAAATAATATCCGAAATTTCCCCTTCTTTGCTGTCCTTAAGGTGAAAACCGCCGAACACGCAGCCGATCCCCTCTCCCGGGAATAATTCTTTTACCCTGTTCAAGATATTGATTATTCCCGGGTGGGCGCACCCGGTGACAACGGCAAGCCCGCAAGGAGATTTTACGACCAGCCCCTGCTCAAAAATGCAGTCTCCCTCATGGGCACCCCGCATCTGTCCGGTAGAGAACACACCTTCTCTTATAAAAACAGGCCCTTCGCATTCTATAAGGCATGGGGCAAAGGAAGAGATCTTCTGCTTTGCCTCCTCGCAAAACCCCGGGCATATATATGTAGAAATATCCTTCCGCCCGGAAACAATCTCGCAAGTTCCCGCGGTATGATCCCAATGCTCATGGGACAGGACCAGATGCTTTATCTTTGAGCTATCCACTCCGAACCTGCGCATATTCCGTAACAGTACGCCGGCATCTCCGAAAGAATCGAAAAGCAGGTCTTCCCCGATTAAAAAAGAAACCCCCCACCTTCCCGTAAAACGCTCCCATTTGCTGGAACCCGTAGCTATTACCTTTATCCTCATCTGTTCTCCGCCCGGCTGCCTTTGCGCCCTTTTCCCGGAGAATAAAGTAATACGATATCCCCCATCCTGCATCCTGATTCCCCGGCTACAACCGGGCATTTGACCATGAATAAAAAGAAAATCGGCCTCCTCTGTCCGGAGAGAGACTCGAAATTGCCTTGGCCTTTGCTGATTATCATATCCGCGTTTTTATAGGCCTTTTTGAAATCCCGCGAGCACAAAGAAAGCACCGTGCCCGGGGCGTCCGAACCGTTGGAGATAATCTTTGCGAATTTACCGACCCCGCATACCTGCGCGTCTTCAACCAAGGCGTCGTTGATAACCGGCCGCTCCTTGACGGCGTAAAGAACCTCCTTGCCTGGATATATCCTTTTTATCTCTTCGAGCAGGATGCGGTCAAACAAAGTCTCTCCCGCATTATCCGCAAGATAGAGGATCTTCCCCGAAGAATCAAGGGAGCGTTTGAACTCCGCATAATGGAACACCGAAGCCCTGCGCTGTTCCGCTCTGCTCTCCCTGGAGAGTATCTTTTTCAATTCATTCCTTATATCCAGGTTATTCTTCACGCCAAAATCTATGATATTACCGGCAATAGCAAGCTTCAGGGCAGTCAAAAGCCTGTCCCGCGAAGAAAAGACTTTTTTTCTCAGCCTTCCCAGCAGGCTCAGGGCAAAACGGTTGCTTCTTATCTTTATTCTTTTATAAGGGTCGCCCCGGCTTGCCCTTCTTAAAATGCCATAACCCAGCCTGGCTATCTCGGGTGGAGTGGCGCTGAGCGGTATGGAAGGGATCAGGGAGGCAAATTCGTCCAGGATCTGCTTCTTCCGCTTTGAAGACGCCCCGATGAGCCTGCTTCCCTCAAGCGCCTGCCTGAAAAAACAAGGTATACAATCCAAAGAAAGACGCATCAGGCGTCTCCGGTAAACTTTCTTATCCCTTCCACTATCTTCATGAAGGGCTCCGAGCCTGCCGTTTCGCCCGAAGACATGGCAAAAGGAATTCCCCTGTCCGCAGAATCAACGAACTCCGCGCAGAACGGCACGCTTCCTAAAAACGGAACATTCAAATCCTCCGCCGCTTTCCGTCCTTCCCCCTTCTTGAAAATATCCAGATCCTTCCGGCAATGCGGACAGACAAAACCGCTCATATTCTCGATAATTCCGGCCACCGGGACTTTGATCTCCCTGGCAAACAAAACGCTCTTGCGCGCATCCAGCACAGCCACATCCTGAGGCGTAGTCACTATAATTACCCCGTCCAGGCGCGGAGCCATCTGGCAGACGCTCAACGGTTCATCTCCCGTACCGGGAGGCGAATCGATGATCAAATAATCCAATGCCCCCCATTGCACTTCCTCAAGGAACTGGCGGATAACCGTTGACTTGGCCGGGCCTCTCCAAATAATCGGCTGATCAGGGTTATTCCCGGATAAAGCGATGCTGACTGCTTTAAGGTTTCTGTTCACTTCTACCGGTATTATGCCGGATTCAGAAATCTGCATCCTACGGCTCTCTATGCCGAGCATCTTTGCGATATTCGGCCCGTGCAAATCAACGTCCAATAAACCCGTTTTTTTGCCTAAAAGAGAAAGGGACTGCGCCAGGTTGACCGCCACCGTAGTTTTGCCCACGCCCCCTTTACCGCTCATCACCACTAAACAATGTTTTGCATTCAATTTATCGGATTGCTCCACCTATCCTCCTCTCAGCGTTGTTTCCAGCTCATGCCAAATCCTGCGGATCTCCTCGGCCGCCGCGCACCCGGTCAATTCCGCCGCTGGTTTTCCTTCAAGCACCGACTCCACCACCCTCCTGTCAAAAGGAATCTTTGCGCAAAGCGGAACCGATTCTCCGGAACAGTATCTTTCGATCTCCTCCGACATGGAGGGATTTAAATCGTATTTGTTTACGGCAAGCCTTAACGGAACCTTCAGCTGTTTTGCGGTTTTTATAACCCTGGCGGCATCATGCAGGCCGGAAAGGGTAGGTTCCGTGACGATCAAAGCCAGGTCGGCTCCGGAGAGGGAAGCGATTACCGGGCAGCCTATCCCCGGAGGGCCGTCGGCAATTACATAATCGAACCCTTCTTTTTGCGCCATCTCCTCCGCGCGCTCCCTGATCTTCGAGACCAGTTTCCCGGAATTCTCCTCCGCCGCCCCAAGGCGGGCATGCACTAAAGGGCCGTATGCGGTATCCGAAACAAACCACTCCCCGGAAACATTTTTTACCATGCGTATCGCCCCGGAAGGGCAAAGGCGCGCGCAAAGCCCGCAGCCCTCGCATGAAAAACCTTCGATATCAAAATCCGGGCTGACCGCAGAAAATCTGCATACGGAAAGGCACTTTCCGCACCTTACGCAAATACCCTTGTCGACGGCTGCGCTCGAACCGCCGCTGAATTCATGCCTTTCCCTCACCCGCGGATGCAGGATTAAATGCAGGTCCGCCGCGTCCACGTCGCAGTCTACCATAATCTTATTCCTGGCCAGGGCGGCAAAAGAAGCACTAACCACTGTCTTGCCTGTACCGCCCTTGCCGCTGATTATAGTTATCTTTTTCATTTTTCCCCCCGGAATACCATTCCAAGGAATCCGGCGGCATTTTCCACGCAAGAAACACAGGGAGTCTTGCCGGCAGACTTGATCTCCTTACAGGTAAGGGCTCCCGACTGCTCCAGGAAGAATTTCTTCAATTCTCCGGCTTTCTCCGGCCTGTAAATCTGCAGGATGGATAACGCCGCGTGCAGGGCTCCGCAATAGCCTCCCGGGGCCCTACCCCCTCCATGCCCGGCATGCGCCTCCAGGTCGGCGCAAGAAAGATCCAGGAATCCGGAGCAGGCTTCGATTACCGACTGGGCGCAATTATAACGCCTGCCGTTTATGCCAAGAAAATTATTTTTAGCTTTCTTTGATATCATGCAGGGCGTCCTCCCTTTGCCGAAAGACCGCGTATGCGTTCATGCATGCCGCGAAAATCATTTCTCAGCTCCTGAAAAACCGGATCGCCTATCTCTCCCCGGGAATAAGCCTCGGCTATTTTCCTGCTGAAAGGAATACGCATTAAAACCGGGATTTCCTCTTTTCCGCAGTAATCCTCAAGAGAAGAATCTCCGATATCCGAACGGTTGATTACCGCTCCAAAAGGCAGTTTAAGCTTCCTCAACACCTCCACCGCCAGGACAAAATCGTTTAAGCCGAACGGCGTAGGCTCGCTTACCAGGATACAAAAATCGCTGCCTTTGACCGCAGCGATCATCGGGCAGGAAGTGCCCGGAGGGGCATCGATGACTACGTCCTTCCCGGACTCGATATGTTCCTTGACCCTGCGGATCAAAGGCACGGACATCGCCTCCCCGACATTCAGGCTGCCGTGGATAAAATCGATGCCTCCTTTTACCCCTCTCTCCACCGTTCCGATATTACGGGGGGCTTCTTTGATCGCGCCGCAAGGGCACAACAATCCGCAGGAACCGCAGCCATGGCATAAATTCGGAAAAACCAGCACCTTCCCTCTGCTTCTTTCCCCGGAAGGGATGACCGCGATAGCGTGATAGGCGCAGACTTCGGCGCATTTCCCGCAAAAAGTACATTTCGACTCATCGACTTCGGGGACCGGGACAGATACCGTCTCGCTCGAAACAATAGAAGGCTTGAGGAACAAATGCGCGTTAGGCTCTTCCACGTCGCAATCAAGAAACTGAGGGTTGTTTAAAGAAAGGGCGAGATTCAGTGACACGGTCGTCTTGCCCGTGCCTCCCTTTCCGCTGGCAATGGAAATAATCATTTTTTCTTTGTTTTGTCTCTGGCGATAATTATATGCTGGGCTTCGCTTTCGTATTGTTTGATTTGAAAATTCCGGCGGGACAGGTAATCCGCGGCCCTGCTCAACCCCTGCCTGGAAAAATCATGGTTATGCCCCTCGTAGGAATGGCAGGCATTAATCAGGCGCATTCCCCTGGCATTAAAATCGCTTAAGATCACTCTTCCCCCGGGCTTCAAGACGCGGATTACCTCGCCCAGGACCTCCGATGGCCTCTCCAGGTGATGGAAAACATTCACCGAAAACACCGCATCGAAGCTCTCTCCGGGAAAATCCATATTCCGGGCATCCATTATCCTTAAATTGGCATATTTCTTCAACCCAAGATGGCGCAGGTTCATTTCTGCTATATGCTGGGAGGAAGCGGAAATATCGATACTTACAAAATATGAGCCCCGTTTTGCCAAAGCGAGGGCAAAGTGGCCTTTTCCCGTGCCGATCTCCAGTATCTTCCCGGATACGGGCAGGGACTTATCAAGAAGGATCTCCCTTTCCTTTTCCAGGTCATAACCAAAGCTTCGGTAAAAGTTTATCCTTTCCAGGTAACGTTCGTAATTAAGCGCGGCTTTATTATCCGTTTTGGCAGGTGTTTTCATCCTGTATGCATGAGGTTTATTTTTCCCGCATCCCGGATTTTGCCCCGGTATTCGGAGCACTGGCAGGCTTATATTTCCCGGCCTTATATCCTTCTATGGCTTCTTTTACCGTACCGCAGACTCCGGTAAAAATATCTATACCGGATGCCGAAAGCACCTGGTGTGCATTAGGCCCTATATTCCCCGTGATGACGGCGCTCACTCCCTCTGCGGCCATAAGCTGGCCGGATTGTATCCCCGCGCCCCCCTGGAACTCCGCGTTCGGGTTATTGCGAGCCTGGAAATTCCCCGTATCGGTATCCAGGAAAATAAAGTATGCGCACCGCCCGAAACGAGGGTCAACCGCTGAATCCAGGGTTTCTCCCGCAGAAGTAATACATATCTTCATATCGACTCTCCCTTCTTAATGGCAGGAACCGGATTCCCCGTGGCTCTCGCAGGCATCAAGCCCTCCCAGGGTATTATTCATTAAATCCTCGACCGCTTTCTGCACGTTTCCGCATGACCCGAATACCTTTACCCCGGCCTGGGCTAATTTCGCCTGGGCCCCCATGCCCATTCCTCCGGCAATGACATGAGTTATGCCATACTGCAATATTTCGTCTACCGCGACGCATCCCCCTCCGCCGTGCACGGAGGTATTCGGCACCACCCGCGTAGCGGTTATCTTCCTGCTCCCCTCATCGATATCCGCCAGGAGGAAAAACTTACACTGCCCGAAATGCGCGCACACGTTGCTGTTCAATCCGTTTTCATCTTCCAAGACTACTCCCACCTTCATCTTACAAGCTCCTTTCTTATTTGTCCTGCAGGTTCTGTAAACGAGACTGGACGGCTTCCAGTTCGGCTTTAAGGTAATCCTCGCGGCTTTTAAGCGCAGAGGACTCCTCTTCTGAGGACAAGGAAACAGGCGCACCTGCGCCAAAAGCCTGCATGCCTCTTTGCTGCCTTATCCAGCCCGGCAGTCCTGTAGCGTAAAAGCAATTCCTGAACCCTCTTCCTCCACCCGCCGCCGAGTTTCCGCGCCTGCCAAAATACCTCGCCCCTTCACTCTTAGGGCCCGAAACACAATATCCTCTTCCCCCTCCTGTCATCGGCCCAAACCCCATCGGGCCGCTTCCGTCAAAACGCGGCATATCAACCTCCTTTTTATTAATGGAAACTATTTCCATTACAAGTTAAAAAAATATACTCTTTATTTGTTCTCCCTGCACTTAGCGCATAAGCCGTAGAACTGAATGACATGGCTTGTGATCTTAAAATTATATTTCTCTCCCAGCCCCTTCTCCGTTCTCCTTAAAAGTTCAACCTCGTCATCTATGAAATCCGTGTAGTCTATTACCCTGTTGCATGAGGTACAGACCAAATGATGGTGGTGAGGATGCTCCCCTTTGGGCCCCTGCGCCAATTCATAACGGGCCCTGCCGTCTCCGAAATCAAACTTATGCACCATGCCTAGCCCGGATAGAACATCCAGGGTGCGGTAAACCGTAGTGAGCCCGACGTTGGGATAACGCGCATGTATCTTAAGGTATATATCCTCCGCGCTAAGGTGTCCCTTTCCCCCGGAAAGAAGGTCAAGTATGGCTTCCCTGCCTACAGTAAGCCTGTAACCACACCCTCTGAATTTCCCGTGCCACCAGCCCTGGCCGCGGCAATTCCTCATCGGCATATCATTCCCCTTTTGAAACTGTCCTGCAGTTATTGAAAATGGTTTTCACTTTCAAATATAACACAATCCCCGCTTTTGTCAAGTATAAAAATTTGACAACCCCCGGAGCGCTATTTCCCTTGTTCCGTTTCCACCTTCTTCATTGCTTCCTGGATAGCCTGTATAGTCTCAGCCTTGCCTGCCTCCATTGCGGAGCTATCCTGCAATGCCTCTCCCCCCGAAGAAGGGGCAGTTTTGACTGTTCCTGCTGCCTGTCCGGCGGAAGGCCCGCTCTTTTCCTCCCCCATCAAAGAATCCAGGAATTTTTTTCCCCACCCGATAAGCTTGTTGCTTTCAAAAACCAGCGGGACCATATCATCCTCTCCGATAGAACAATCCGCGCCTTTCAAACCGGCAAGATAATACACTACCTCAAAAGTCTTTCCCGAAACCTCCACTATTTCCGTATGAGAAGGATTGCTTACCGTGACCTTCGAACATCCCCGGGAGGACTTTTCGCAGCAGCAAGTCCTCACCCCCGGCTTCATCACCGACAAGGCCCTGGCCTTGCTCATTCCGCGGCAAAGATGCATCATGTTCATGTTGTTATGCGCTACGAGGCTTGAAACCGTGGTCGTCGAACATCCCCCCAGCAAAAACAACGTAAAAAACAAAACCCAGGCTCTTTTCATGGCTCTCCTTTCTTTACAAAACTTCTTTCGCCGCGCGGCGGTAAGCGCAAAAATCACAGTTTAAGCCTTCCGGAGGCGGAACTTCGGAATTCAAACACCGGTGCATATCCGCTATCACCTTTTCAACCCAACCGTCTTTTCCTTCATAAGCTATCAATGACATATCGAATTCCAGCCGGGAATCGAATTTATCCAGCCCCGCGTTGCCATTGCAATAAATAAAATACCCCTTTCCCGAAACATTCAAGCCGTTACGCCTTAGAAGCCACTGGTATATCTCCATCTGGCGCTTATAAGCGTCATGCCAGTCTTTGTCGAGAGCTTTTATCTCCTCGTTTTTACTCGTCGATTTATAATCTACCACGATATATTCTCCGCCCGGAGTCTTCCACAGGTCGTCAATCGCGCCGAAAATAAGCAAGTTTGTCGGTTCATGATGGTACTGCACTCCCTTAAAGTTATTGCGCCATTCCTCCAGCATGGGATGCCTGGCGGGTACGGCGTCCAGGGCATGACTCTTCATCAACGGATGCGCCTCTCCTCTTTCCCTGAATGAATCGAACTCCTTCTTAAGCAGGGCGTCTACCGCGCTGTTCAGGGTATAGGGCGGGCTGGGCGGCCTGCCTACCCCCAGCCTCCTGTCTAAATAAAAGCATCTCGGGCATTGCATGTAAAGTTCTATCTTCGAACGGCTTAATTTAAAAGGAGCGCTGCTATGCGGTTCGTATAAATTCCTTGAACGCCGTGCGGTATAATATTCTGACATATGCGCGCCTCTCAGGCAGAAAGGGTCAATAAACTCAACAGGAAACTTATGATGCTGAAAATTATGTAGCCCCAGAAAGCCGGCCAAAAACCGGTAATCAAGAAACCTTTGACTATCTTGGAAGCAAGCAGGAACAACGCCCCGTTGATAAAAAGAGTGAATACCCCCAGGGTAAGCACATTGATCGGCAGGGTAACCAGGATAATCAAAGGCCTCAAGAGGGCATTGATTACGCCTAGCACCAGGGCGATAGCAAGCACGGCTAAAGTACTGGATACCTCTATACCCTTAACAATATGCGCAACGATAAAAAGAGAAAACGCATTAATACCCCATCTTACCAGAAATTGCAACATTTGTCCTCCCTTCGTTAATAAGCGGAATGTTTCTCTTATAAAGATATAGTCTATAATGAGTTAGGTAAACTGTCTATATCTTTACGCAAGTAATCCTTTGTTTCGGCATGCACTACCCCGCTCAGGAACAACAAGGATATGAGATTAGGCAGGGCCATCATCGCATTGGCTATGTCCGAAAACGACCAGACAACGGGCACTGTCGCCACAGATCCGAACATTACCACACCTACCCACAGCCAGCGGTACGGGATAATCGCCCGGCGCCCGAAAAGATATTCCGCCGCCCTCTCCCCGTAATACGACCATCCCAGGATGGTGCTGAATACGAACGTCAACAAGCCGATGGTCAAGACAACCGGCCCCACCCTGGGGATGGCGGTAAAAGCGGTCTTGGTAAGCAGGGCACCGTCTATCCCCCTGGTCCAGACCCCTGAGTTAACCAGGACTATGCCGGATATCGCGCATATTACTACGGTATCCCAGAATGTGCCCGTGGAAGAAACCATCGCCTGGCGGGCAGGATGCTTGGTTTGCGCCGCAGCCGCCACGATCGGAGCGCTGCCCAGTCCGGATTCATTGGAAAAAAGTCCGCGCGAGACCCCGAAACGCACCGCCTCCTTCATCCCCGCCCCGAGAAACCCTCCAATGGCGGCCTGCCCGGTAAAGGCGCTCTTTAAAATCAGCATTACCGTATCCGGTATGGTATCGAACTTGAGTGCCAGTATTACCAGGCATCCGAGTATATACAACACGGTCATCAAGGGGACGAATTTCTCGCAGACCCGCGATATCGACTTTATCCCGCCAAGGATTACCGCCGCGGTAAAAACAGTTACCGCCGCCCCGGTAATCCAGGGGGAAACATGAAAGGTATCCTTCACCAGCATGGCTATAGAGTTAGCCTGTACCATATTGCCGATACCGAAGGCGGCAACAGACGCGAATACCGCGAAAGCCACTCCCAGCCAGCGGCAACGCATTCCTTTTTCCAAGACATACATCGGGCCTCCGCAAATCATTCCGTTTGCGGAAACCGTGCGGTACTTCACTGAAAGCATGGCTTCGGCGTATTTGGTCGCAATGCCGAAAACACCGGTTAGCCACATCCAGAACACGGCGCCTGGCCCGCCCGAAGCGATTGCCGTCCCCACCCCGACGATATTTCCTGCGCCTACGGTAGCGGCGAGCGAAGTGGTCAAAGCGCCGAAATGGCTTATATCCCCGTCGCCCTCTCTCTTCCTGCTGAAAGATATCTTGATGGCCCTGAAGATATACCTCTGGATAAACCCCAGCCGGAAAGTAAGGAATATGTGCGTACCCATAAGAATCACAAGCATGGGAACGCCCCACACGTAGCCGTCTATGGTATTAAGCAGGTTTTCCAACAGCCCCATCTTTCCCCCCGATGGAATAAATCTTTAAAGCCATCCGCAGAAGGCAAAGGCGCAAATGGTCTTTGCGTCGTTGATCTTCCCGGATCTGAATAAAGCAACAACCCTCCCCCGGCTCGCCTTCTCCACCCTTATCACCTCATCCTTTTCCGGGCTTCTTGAAGCCGGGATCAATCTGCAGGCTTTATATATAAAAATCTTTTCCGTGGAATACCCGGGTACGGGATAAATACAACCCAGCCTGGAAATCCTCCCCGCCTTATAACCCGCTTCTTCCTGTAATTCCCTGCGCGCGCAGGCAGCAGGCGACTCCCCGGCTTCAAGCGTCCCGGCAGGAAGCTCATAAAGATATTTACCGATCGCCGGCCTGAACTGGCGCAGTATAATCACATTACGCTCATCGAAAAACGGGACAATCAGCGCCGCCCCGGGATGCCTGATAAGAGGAATATTGTCGGTCATTGCGGATTTTAAAGGTTCTAACGGATAGGGGCGATATAATACTGCTTGGATACGCCTTCTATGTCGTTATAAAAGAAAAATGCGTTTTTATCGGACGCCTCGATAATGCGTACCACATCGGGGAGCTCCTCCTGGGAGACGATCATCTGCAGGGTCCTCATCCTTTCCTTGGAATACCCGCCAGAACCCTCCTGGACGGTATAAGTACGGTAAGGCAGCACCTGGCGTATATTCTCTCCGATCCTCTCGGGGGCGTCTGTTATGATGCTTACCAGTGTCAGTTTGAATTTTACGGTAGAAATTATTCAATGTCTCCGCGCACATAAAAATGTAAATTCCTGTATACATGAGGGTGTTGATCACAAACGACAGGCTGTGCGTGCGGATAAAAGCCATGCATATCCCGAAAAGAGTGGAAATTACGGCCGCGAAAACGGCGATATTCCCCACCGGCCTGAGGTATTTCATCGAAAAGTATGCGGCAGGGATGTCTTCGTCGGCCGTAGAGGCGCTGTAACGGAAGGCAATTGCCTTTGCGATGCCGGCGAGTATCCCCCCGAAGATTACAAGGATAATGCGCTCATTCTGCGGTTCGGGGTTGGCAAACTGGTATTCCGGCAGCAGGGTCAAAAGCAGGATTACCGAGCAGACCACCAGGAGACTCCTGAAAGCGAAACGGAAACCGATCTTGAAGAACGCAAAGATAATCAGGATGGACTGGAAAAAAGAATACATCCCGATAAAAAGCCAGCCGTTATCGAAAAAATAAGCGGTGGCTATGGATATGCCTTCCGTTCCCGTCATGATCACCTTGGAAGGGAAAATAAAATACTTTATGGCGATGGCGTAAAGCGCGCCCGCAAAAATCACCGCGGCATATTCGGAGGCGCGCTTAAAAAACCTGCCCGCAAAACCCCTGTAGTCCGGCATGGAAAAATATACCTCGCTTAAACGCTGTTCCCGGAAAGTTCAGTTACCGCCTTTGCCGCCAGCTCTACAGCAGCATTCACGTCCCTGAGGTCAAAAACCCCGGAAGGAGAATGCACATAACGCGTGGGCACGCTCAACACCCCCGTACATACTCCCTGCCTGTTCATATATATGATTGCCCCATCGGTCATGCCTCCGTCTATGACATCGAGCTGGTATTTGATCTTGTTTTTCTCTGCGGTATCGATCAATATCCTTTTCATCTTCTCGCTCACGATCAAGCCCCTGCCGGAGGCCTCGATAATGGTGATAGAGACCCCTTCTCCGAGCTTTAAAGAAGATTCCTTCTCGCCTATCCCCGGGGTATCGCCCGCGACGCTCGTGTCTATGGCTATGGCGTAATCGGGGTCTATCCTGAACGAAGAGGTACGCGCCCCTTTCAGCCCTACTTCTTCCTGGGCGGTAGCAACCGCGTAAACAGATGCGCCGGAGGCTTTTATTTTCTCCATAACCTTAAGCAGGACATAACACCCTACCCTGTTGTCCGCGGCCTTTCCGTAACAGAGATCTCCGTTAAGCACTCCGGAAACGGGCTCAAAAATAACCGCATCGCCAATCTCGACCTTCTTCTCCGCCTCCGCCTTGTCCCTGCATCCTATGTCAATAAACATATCTTCGTACTTTAACGTCTTCTTCCTCTCTTCGTCTTTTTGCAGATGCGGAGGCTTGGTGCCGATAATCCCCGGAAAATCCCCTTTCCTGGACTTCACCACTACTCTCTGCGAAGGAAGAATGCGGTCATCTATACCGCCTAACTTTATAAAATGCAAAAAGCCTTCTTTAGTTATGTATTTGACCATAAGACCTATTTCATCCATATGCGCGGCAAGCATCACCTTTACCTTGCCTTCGCCTTTTCTGGCGATGACATTGCCGAAGCTGTCCGTCTGCGCCTCATCGCAGGATTTGCGCAGCTCCTCCAGCATAATCTCCGCCATGCGGCATTCATGACCGGATACCCCGGGAGCCTCAAGAAGTTTCTTGAACAACACATCCATTTTAAACCTCCATTCTTAAAATTGCCTGCGCCAGCCTTTCCCCCATCCGGCGCGCTTTTTCCAGGTCTGCCTTGCGCGGCTTATTCTCTACGAGCAGGGGCGGCCCGGCAAGTTTTAAAGCGAACCTCTTCCCCATACGGCGCATGCTGGAAGAGGCCGCTCCGCCTCCCCCGTGGCTGACAAAATAAACGTAAGGCCGTCCGGCAATCTTGCCTTCGGACGGATAGCAGGTCCGGTCGAAAAAATCTTTAAGCGCGCCTGCCATATAACTGAAATAATCCGGCGTACCGAAACAATAAGCGTCCGAGGATAAAAGGTCTTTGAGGGTTGCCGCGCCGGCTTTCCTCAGCACCGCTTTTGCCCCGCAGGAAACAACCCCCAGCCTGACCGCCTGGGCAAGTTTGGCGGTATTCCCCGACTGGCTGTGGTAAACGATCAGTATTTTCGCCATTTCAATCTCCGATTATCTGAAAAACCACCTCTCTCTGCCTCGGCCGGTTGTCGAACTCGGCAAGCACTACCTGCTGCCAGACACCCAGGAGTAGTTTCCCGCCCGTAAACGGGACAACCAGGGATGGCCCCTGCAAAGAAGCCCTCAGGTGGCTGAAACCGTTTGCGTCGCCCCAGGTATCATCATGCGCATAACCTTTATTCTGCGGGATAAGCCTGGCGAAAAATTCCCGCACATCGCTGACCAGACCGGGTTCATATTCGAACGTGGTAATCGCAGCGGTAGAACCGACCACAAACACCGTGACGTTGCCTTCGGCCATCCCGCTCGAGGCGACAGCCTGCGAAAGCTCGCCTGTAATATTGATCAGGTCCGGGTCGCCTTTTGTCTTAAGATTTATTTTCCTGGTAATGACTTTCACGGAAATTATTATACCGCTTTAAGGCGGCGAAAACAACCGGCGCGCGTTTTATTTAACCGGCGCCATTGTCCGGCTTACCCCCCGGCAGAACGCCCGACGGCAAGAAAGATGCCGAAACTGCGCATCACCCCGTCACGGCCCGGACGGAAAAGCTCCGCCGCATCGCAGGTCTTAACCTCCCCAAACCCGGCCTTGCGCAGCATTTCCTCCATATCCCCGCGGGAAAAGCCGTTGTGGAATACGCCTTTGGGGTCGCTATGGAATTGGCCTCCCTCGGAGTCCAGGTCGGAAAGCGCCACATGCCCTCCGCGCGATAACGCACCGTAGAAAACCTTCAGCAGAGGAATTACATCAGGTACATGGTGCAAGGCCATATTCGAAACAATCAAGTCATAACTGCCTGCAATCGCCGTTTCTTTTTCCGCATCGAGCAGGATAGTCCTGACCCCACTTATCCCGGAGGAAATAATCTTGTTATTGAAAATCTCAAGCATCCCCTTGGAGGTATCTATTCCGGTCACCGACCCCACCTTCGGCCTCAGCGCCAAGGACAACAGCCCTGTGCCGCATCCGAAATCCAGGACATGCGTATCCTGCCCAAGCGGGATATTCCGGAAAATCGCCGTTGCGACATCCTGGGCCAGCTTTATCCTCGGCGGGATATCCCACAATGCCGCCTCTTTATCAAAATCCCTCTTCATATTGTAGACAGTTTATCCAACCTATTAAACAGCATCTGGTTACAAAAGAAACATTCCGCACCCGTAATCCTTTGTCATACGGTATATTTTGATTATTATAGCATCTCTTGGAGATTCGGGAAGATAGAATATAAGAAATTGCAACAGAAAGATTTATTAAGCGCGCAAGGATAAGATAAGCCCGGACATATCTTCTTTTGTTTTCGCGCGGGATGATTTCTCGCGCAGAGGCCGGATATTTCGGATGCCCTTGGTGTACCAGGCGAAGAATTTACGGAACAGAACCACGCCGTTTTTCTCTCCGTAAAAAGCTATCGAAGAATCCAGGTGGCTAAGCATAACTTCGATTACTTTACTCCTGGAAGGCCTGGGGAGAAACTCCCCTTTCTGAAGATACCTGTTTATTTCTTTGAATATCCATGGATTGCCGAACGAACCGCGCGCCACCGCTAAACCATCGCACCCTGTTTCTTCAAGCATCTTTTCCGCCAGCTCCGCGGAAAAAATATCCCCGCTGGCAATTACGGGGATGTTCACCGCTTTCTTGACTTTGGCGATTTCGGCATAATTTACGCTGCCGCTATACTCCTGCGCCTTTGTCCGTCCGTGGATGAACAGCGCGCTCACCCCCGCATCCTGCGCGTAAAGAGCGGCTTCCTCTGCATTGATACTATCCTTATCCCACCCCAGACGCATTTTTACGGTTACGGGAATCCTGGATTTCTTCACTAACAGCTTAAGCAGTTTGCCGAGTTTTTTCGGCTCTTTAAGCAGCGCCGCGCCCTCGCCCCTGCGTACCACTTTTTTTGCCGGGCAGGCGGCGTTAAAATCCAAAAGGTCGAAACTGTAAGAACCCAGCACATCCAAAGCCCTGGAGATATATTTTTCCTCGCATCCTAAAACCTGCACGCCCAGGGGACTGTCCTGTTCTTCCGTAGAAAGCATATGCCGGGTCTTCCTGCTTTTATGAGAAATTGAACGGCAGTTGATCATCTCCACGAAAGCCATCTCCGCCCCGAACCTGCGGCAAAGCATGCGGAACGGCAAATCAGTGACTCCTGCCATCGGGGCAAGGATCAGGTTTGATTTTAGTTTTAAACTGCCGATTTTCAACAAAGGTAGGATAGGTAATATTTGTTATGCAACACTATGACCTGCAGGATGTTGCATAAACTGTCTATAATATGTGGTCAGGGTTTTTGACCAAGGGGCTGCATTCGATTTCAGACGAAATCTCTTTTGGCAACCCTTGTTTGCCCAGTTTATAATACATGTAATTCTTATACCCCTCTACCCCGGGCTGGTTAAAAGCGTTGATATTCTGCAACTCCCCTTCGAAGGCGGTGGCCATCTCAAAGAAAAACAACAATCCTCCCCAGTTGAAAGCATCCACCTCCGGCATAACGATGGTGCAGTTGGGCCGCCCCTCTTTCACCAGCGCCCATTCCGTAGCCTCCTGCGCAAGCTGCATAAGCCCGGTAAAGCTCCGGCCCGCCAAAAGGTCACCTTTTCCCGGTATCTTCAAATCCGTCTTGAATTTCTCCACGCGGATAAAAGTAACCACTTTGTTGTTTTCCCCTTCCACGTTGTTCTGCTGGATAGAATGCAGGTCATTGGTACCCGCGGCGGATATGGGCGTCCTGCCTTTGGCAAAAAGATTTTCCTTATCGCTCACCCAATCTTCCGTACCGTCGGGGGAATTGATTATCTTGCGGTGGCATTTCTTCCCGGTGCTTTCCGCCAAAAGCTGCACGTACCAGTCGGCGGTGGATTTCAAGCCCTGGGAAAACGGCATAAGCACCGCCAGAGACTTGGCTTTTTTATTATAAAGGATAACGTGCAGCAGCGCGTACATATAAGCGGGATTCTTAAGGATATCCTCCCGGCTGCAGCGCGCGGACATCTCCCTGGCACCTTCGAACAGCTCACCGATGTTCACTCCGGAAACCGCCAAATGCAGCAACCCCATATTGAACTCCGAGAATCTCCCTCCCACCCCCTTCAATAACGGGAAAGAACGGAAACTAAGGCTGTCCTCCTCCTGGGATGCGCATACCTTTCTGTGCAGGGATCCGGATTCAGGATCGGTAATCGCGGCGATCTGCCTGCCGTACTTCTTGCCTACGCCTTTCTTAAGCCATGATTCCACGATCATCAGGGCGGCCTTTGTCTCGGTGGTCTCGCCGGACTTGGAGATAACCACGACAAAAGTCTTACGGGGGTTAATATTCTTCAACAGCACCCCGAGAGTGTCCGGGTCGAGGTTATTGCCTTCGAAATACACGCGCGGGGACTTCTTTCTTGCGGACTTGAATTCATTGTAATAAGGCAGGCACAGCGCGTCCTGCGCAGCCTTCAGCCCCAAATAAGACCCTCCGATCCCCAGGAAAACCACATTGTCGTATTTGGCGCGTATTTCCCGGGCAAGCTTGTTAATCTGCCCGATCACGGATTTATCCTGTTCGGGCAGTTTTACCCATTCAAGGTTAAGCTTCACGCGCGTTCTCGGGTCGGCAATAACTTTCTTAAGGTGCGCGGCGGCCTCTTGCGCGCCGGCAAGCGCCTCCTCGAGATCCTGCCTGCTTACGCCGTGCCCGCCCA
Source organism: Candidatus Omnitrophica bacterium UBA6249 (assembly GCA_002441305.1). Taxonomy (GTDB): domain Bacteria; phylum Omnitrophota; class Gorgyraeia; order Gygaellales; family Profunditerraquicolaceae; genus UBA6249. The sequence continues at coordinate 21,995 of DJVT01000001.1, read as the reverse complement.
CGCTGGAGTCAAACATATTATTGAAATCGAACTTTACGCTCATCTATCTCTCCTATTTGCTTTTATCCGCCAGCTTCAATATAAGTTTTTTTGTATCCTCCCACCCCAGGCAGGGATCGGTTATCGACTGCCCGAAAACTTTTCCCTTTACCGCCTGCGAACCCTCTTTTATATAGCTCTCCACCATCAGGCCCCTGACTATCTTCCTCAGGTCCCTGGATTGCGAAATACTGTGCATTATCTCCTCGGCTATGCGCGGCTGCTGGGTAAAATCTTTTCCGGAGTTGGCGTGGTTGGTATCAACGATAATCGCGGGGTTCAAAAGAGAACGCTTCAGGTAAAGCTGAGCGCAATATATCAAGTCTTCGTAATGGTAGTTCGGGAAATTGTGCCCGTTGCGGTTTATCGCACCGCGCAGTATGCAATGCGCCAGCGCGTTACCATCCGTCTTCACCTCCCAGCCGTTGTAGATGAAAGTATGCCCAACCTGCGCCGCCTCTACCGAATTGAGCAAGACATTCAAATCTCCGCTGGTGGGATTTTTCATGCCTACGGGTATATCCAGACCGCTCACCGTAAGGCGGTGCTCCTGGTTCTCCACGGAACGCGCCCCGATAGTTACGTAACTTAAGATATCCTCCAGGTAGGGGTAATTCCCCGGATAAAGCATTTCGTCCGCCGCGGTAAGCCCCGACTCGCCAAGCACTCTCAAGTGCATGCGCCGGATGGCCTTGATTCCGCGCGCGATATCGGGATCCTCGGAGGCCTTCGGCTGATGAAGCATGCCTTTATAGCCTTTACCGGTAGTGCGCGGCTTATTGGTATATATGCGCGGGACAATTACCAGCCTGTCTTTTACTTTATCCTGCAGCCTTGCCAGGCGGGATACGTACTCCGAAAGCGCATCCTCGTCGTCTGCCGAACACGGCCCGACTATCAGGAGCATGCGGCTGTCATTCCCTTTTAGGATACCCTGTATGCTTCTGTCGCGTTGAGCCTTGATGCCTTTGAGGGCCGCCGGCATAGGCATAAGCCGGAGGATCTCCTCCGGCGTAGGAATCTTTTGCAAATATTTGAAGCCCATTTTTAGTTGCTGTTTCTTCCCTGCTGGATGATTTTGATTGTGGTGCGCTGGCCGTCTTTCCATGGCCAGAGCATGGCGAGAATGCTGTCTGTCCCCGTATTCGTATAATACAGCGTCTGGCCCGGGAGGATCCCCCCGAACCCGTTTACCGCCTGCTGCACCTTATGCGGCAGACGGCTCTTGGAAGGAAAAACCGGTTCCCCCAATGCGCTCTTCAGGTGTGTCTGGAGCTTGTTCAGCTCCTCCTGGAAAAGCACCCCTTCGAAGAAATTGTCGCAATCGGTGCGCAAGGCCTCGAAGCTGAACAGCCTCATATTCTTCCTTAGAGAACTAAAGTCCATAACCCGCCCTTTCTTTAGGATTATATCACAGCTAAATAAAAAATTAAACTTTTTTGCGTCAAAACTCTTTATAAGGCCGCAGGGAAGCCCCGACAAAACGGCTTAGCTGGCTTCTGCGCTCCTGGTCAAGGCTCTTGAAGCATACCCCCAGGCGATACCTGTCTTCACAAGGCAGGCAAGTCTTCACCTCGGCCTCAACCTCTACGGGCTTTACTATATGCAAAGCGCCGCTTCCTGAACCGAAAAAAATAAATTTGAGCAGTAATTTGGACCAGATCGGGATTTTATGCTCGGATAAAAAGGATAGACCTATCGTGCTTAAGTCAATCGTAGTTGCTTCCATATCCCTGTCGCCGAATCTGAGTTTTAAATATTCCGGGCTGCTTACTCTATACCAAATAGTCAAATTCAAAAGTAATCGCTGAAATCTTCGCCTGTCTTTACCCCAGTAGCGGTTAAACAAGATGCCTCCCCATGATGAACCCGCCCGATAAAAAGGCTAAATGATTTTATGCTAAAGTATATACTATTTTTATGTTGTTTTCAAGGCAGGAGGGCTAAAAAACATGCAGCAGGTTCAATCCGGTACGCGGGTCAATGTCCTTGCCGGCCTTGACCCCTTTCAACTCTAACAAGACCGCTTCGATCACCAGAAAAACCCTTGATTTTCCGCGCAGGCATCCGGTAAGTACGGATTTCTTCTTCCCCATGCTGGTATGGATATGTATCTGCGGGCCGGAAGAATTGGTAAAAACCGTCCCCAGCCCCAAAACCTCCCATCCGTCCTTAAACGATGCAGTATTCGGCTGCGGAGGGATAACCGGCTTCCTGGGCCCCGTTGCCAGTTTCCCGTCTCTGAGGGCGCCGATGAACACCAGGCAGGCCGTTTTCAATCTTTCCTTTAAGGCAAAAGCGCGCAGCTCGTCGATGAAGATGTCTTTATCCTCGAATTTCAGGAGGAACACCCTGCCCAAAGAACCTTTAGTATATTTCATTTTCTATAAACTGGTAGTAATCGCCCAGGGACTTCAGCGATCTGATGAAGAAAAAAGCAAGCACGGCAGTAAAAACGATGACGACTACGCTGATTATTATCTTGGACTTCTTGCTGAACAGCGGGTGGAACCAGATCAAGGGGAGCATAAACGGGCCTACGCAAAAAAATGAAAGCACCAGCGACCATGTCTTAAAATACCATTTTTCGGGCCTCTTATTATCCATTTCCGCTTCTCTTCTTCCTGCCTGCCCCTCTCCGCAAATTAATCCTATGCTCTACGCATAAGTATTTGGCGATGGGAGCGATCTTGCCCCCTTCATAGGGGAATTCCTTGCAAGTCACCGGCTTGAGAGAATAATCGACTTTATGTATCCTGCATAATCCGTCCGCATCAAGAAAAACGCAGGGCTCATCCTCATAGCTCGTGCCCACCTTATACCCCGAAGGGAATTCCTCGTCGATCTCCAGGTGGAAGAAATCCCCTTTTATGCCCGCCGAGAGTATCTTTTGCGCCTCCTCCAGGTCTATCCAGGCCCCGATCCGGCAGCAATCCGACTGCTTCTTGCACTTAAAACAATCGATCTTTCCGTCCTTTTCCTTTTTCTTCTTCATAGCGCACCCGGTTTTTAGCAAAAAACCGCGAAGGTCAATTAAACCCCGCGGCCCGTCTTGTGTTTACCAATTCCTGGTTGAAGGGATTATAACACATCCTGGCCGCTTGTCCAGATAAAATAACCCTTCCCGGTCAATGCCTGAAATGCACGAATATCCTGCCGAAATTCTTATCGTCTTTTTCCAGGCGGTGGTAAAGGCGTTTTACATCCGGCCGCATGAGGAAACGCAGGACATGCTTTTTTAACTGCCCGCTCCCTTTGCCGGGAATGATCTCTACCTCATCGATCTTCTTCTTTACGGCCTCATCGACAACTCTCCTCATCTCGCTTTCGATGGCGCGCCCGTCATTATAGACCGCGTGCAGATCAAGCCTGATCCTCCCCACCTTCTCTCTCCTTAAATTTTGTCGGGGATCTCAAGCGGCCCCCCGTCTTTTTCCTCTCTGACATAAAGCGGCACGCTCGCCTCAAGCCTCCCGTCAACCAGTATATTGGCCACGTAATCCCCCGGTTTCTGGAAAACCACGTTCTGCCCGTTGAGCGCGAAAGAAAAAGACGTCTCCGGGACTGACTCTGCGGGAAACTGGAACTTGATATTTATATCGCTGTTCATCAGTTTCTTGCCGTCGGAATCGGTAAGGGAAAGGTTCAATTTATGCTCCCCCTCTTCAAGGCGGTTGATCAGGATACGCAGGGCAAAACTCATGCGCGGTATGGCATAGGGGAACTTCTTCACCTTTATGCTGTCAAAGGCACGGCACAATGTCAGGCACCCGTTTTCGACCCAGGCGTGGTCGGAGATCGCCGCAATCAAGACTTTCATACATCCTCCTTACGTTCAGGTTAAACCGAATACTTCAAGCAGGGCCCGGACAACATCCGGATTGAACTGAGTCCCGGAACCGGCTTTTATCCTGGCGACCGCTTCTTCCCTGCCGAGCGCGGCGTGGTATGAGCGGGAAGAAGTCATCGCGTCATAAGCGTCCGCGACGGAGGCGATCTGGGCAAAGATGCTGATCTGCCCGTCTTTCAGCCCGTCCGGGTACCCCGTGCCGTCAAAGCGTTCGTGGTGCGACCTTATGACAGAAAGCATGCGTCGATCCAGGAACACGGGCTTGAGTATCTCCTCTCCCACCTCAGGATGCTTGCGCACCGTATCCCACTCCCCCTGAGAAAGCCCGCTTTTCTTGTTAAGTATATCATCGTGCATTCCGAGCTTGCCGATATCATGCATCTGGGCGGCTTTTTTAAGCATCTCCGCATCTTCCTGTTTCACCCCCATCTTCAAAGCAATATCATACGAAAGTTCGCTTACCCTGTCCGAATGCCCCCGCGTATAGGGATCCTTGGCTTCAAGGCTGCGGATCATCGCTTGCACCATGCGGTAAAAATAATCGTGCAGCTTTTTCCTGGCTTCGGAAAGCCCCAGGGTCATCTCATTGAAGGATGCCGCCAGCTGGCCTATTTCGTCATGCGAACGGATATCCACCCGGTAATTCAAATCGCCCACCCCTATGCGCCTTGTCCCTTCGATAAGCTTCCTTATCGGAACGATTATCCTGGAAGAAACCAGCGAGCCGAGCAGCAGGGAGAAAACGATGCCGGTAAACAAAACAAATACCCCCCTGCGCAGGAGCCCTCTTTCCGCCGCATAAACATCGCTGGCGTCTATATCTATGCCGAGTATGGCAACAGGAAACCCGTCTTTGCCGGGTATCGGCGCATACCCGGAAAGCATCTTCCCCCATTCATCAACAACCAGTCTTTGGTCCGCGCGCGGACCGTCAAAAGCCTTGAGCATCTCCGGGAAACGCCCGGCGTTATACCTGTCCCCGGGGAAAGAAGTGGCATTCAGCTTGGGGCTGCCGCCCGAAACAGCGTCCAGATCGACTACAAACATATAAATTCCCGGTTCCTCCGTCTTCTTCATTATGTATATGTATTTAACCAGGGGATTGGCGTTTTTTATCCTGAGAAGCTGGGAAGACAGCTCCCGGAAGGAATCGCTCTCCACCCCCGCGGGGCTGAGCGGAACACTCTCCAGCCCTGAAACGTCCAGCGAAAGCACTGCGGTCTGGGCAATAACTTTTATCTTCTCGCGCAGCTGGGTGAACTGGGATTTAAGGCTGTAGCGCAAAAGAAGAAAATTCCCCAGGAGGGCGACGAACAATAAGGAAAATATGAACGATAGCACTACCTTGACGTAGAAACTCCGGAAAAAAGTTATGCCGTTCTTCATGCCGTTACCCCTCTTTAATTACCTTGAACGAATTAAAACTCCGCTCGCTGCGGAAACCGGCCAAAGACACGCAGAGCAAAGACCATGTATAAACCTGCCCGTCTTCGAATAAATCCTGGCTGACCTTAAGAGAGGAGGCGTACGAAGGAAGCTCCTTCTTATATATCAACCCTGAAGCGTACATATTGTAGCCTTTATATATCTTGATGGTATAGGCGCGTATCCCGTTCTGCGTATCCCACCACCTGAACTCCAACGGTTCATCGCCGGTTATAACCGCAGTTTCGTTTATAGGATACCTGAGCCTGGGCGCCGGGGGATCGTTATACGGCCCGGTATCTAATCTTACGCCATACTCCCCCGCAAAACAGGCAGGCAGAAAAGACAGGTTCAACGCCAAAGCCAAAAGCAATATGGTTTTATAACGCAATCCCTATGCTCCTTACCGTTATTCTTCCGCAATATTTCCTGGCCGGGTTCAGGGCCATGCAGCGCTTCCTGGCTACGAAAGTAACCGTTTTGTCCGCCTTTATGCACGCGCCCGGTATCTCTCCGGAATCCGCCTGCATCCCGGATGGGATGTCCACGGACAAGATATAGGCGGAAGAAGAATTGATTGTTTCTATTGTCTTCTGGTACATATAGCGCGGGGCGCCCTTTATCCCCACCCCTAAGAGGGCATCGACTATAAGGCCGTATGCGGATATCCTGCTCCTTAAAGAAATAGCCCTGGACGGCGTAAGAGGTATTATCTTTTGTTTCATGCGCAGGAGAATATCCAGGTTGGCCCCTGCCTCATTTTTGGCGCAAGGTGCACCCCCGGCAAGGTAAATATCCGGCTTTACCCCATGCGTAACAAGATGGCGCGCGGCGCACAAACCATCCCCGCCGTTGTTGCCGCTGCCGCAAAATACGGCTGTTTTTAACGCCCTGCCCCGGAGCCATTTCAAGGCCTCCTCGCTCACTGCCCTGCCCGCGTTCTCCATAAGCAGGAGCACCGGCATGCCGAATTCCGACACTGCCTTCCTGTCTAACTCCCCTGCCTCTTCGGCAGTCAATAAACGACGGGCCGGTCCCGGCATGGCGCTACTTATCCTTCCTCCCCACGGAGAAGGCATCGGCTAAATACCTGCCTACCCCGTAATAGGTGCGGCTGGCGGGGTTGAAAATCAAAGGCTTGATCTTTTCCATATCGGCAACGCCCCCCTCCGTCAAAAACTCCTCCTCCACTTTAATATCCTTTATCTGCCCGATAAAAATCGTATGCAGCCCGACTTTTACCGCGTGAAGGAAGGAACACTCCATGACAAAAGGAAATTCTTTTATGTAAGGGGCATCCACAAAATCCCCCTTGACCGGGGTAAGGCCGCTGGCGGCAAACTTATCCTCCGCCCTGCCGGAAGCCATACCGAAATAATCCGCCTCTTTTATATATGCCTCCGAGGGAATATTCACGGTAAAAGCCTTCTTTTCCAGCATATTGGAATAAGTGTAAGTGGCCTCCCTTATCGAGACGCTCACGCAGGCAGGATCCGAACAGGATATCCCGCCCCAGGCTACGGCCATGGCATTGGGCTTGGAATCCTTGTTATACGTGCCGACGATAAAAACCGGGGTGGGAAAAACAACTGTCTTGACTCCGATTGACTTTTTCATTTCCTGCCTCCTGTCATAAGGACCTTCCTGTATAAGAACCCTTCCGGGTTCATTTTTTCTTCGCTATGCGCACAAATATACTATCCCCCTGGAAGTCGGTTTTTGCGCCCTCGGGATCGGCATCCTCGGGAAGGGGTATAGTGCGGATGAACGAGCCGAAACTCTTCGACTTCAACGACGCGGAAGGGGATTTCTCCTCGCTGCCGGAGGAATACTCTCCGCTTATCTTGATAAAATTCTTGTCCACCTCCACCCTGACCTTGCTCTTGTCCAACCCGGATATATCGAACCTTATCAGGTATTCTTCGGGGTTATCCTGTATCTCCGGCTCCGTTTCATAAGGCAGGCCGAGGATCGAAGGAGCGCCGAACACGCTTTTGAAAGGGAGAGGCTTGGGCTTGGCCGGTGCGGCAGGAGCCTTTGGATTGCGCTTGTACTCATCCATTGAGGACTTAAGCTTTTCCACGGGTATAGCGAATCCTATACTCTGGGAATACTGCACCACCGCAACATTTATCCCTATAAGCTGCGCGTCCAGGTTGAAAAGCGGGCCTCCGCTGTTTCCCGGGTTGATCGGGGCATCCACTTGGAGCATATCCCCCATGACCAATGTGCCCCGGGATGAATAAAATTTCCTGTTTTTTCCGCTGAGGATGCCCGAAGTAACGGTATTCTCAAGCCCCAGGGGGTTACCGATGGCCACTACGGTCTCGCCAAGCATCAAATCCCCGGTCTGGCCCAATACCGCCTCGCTGAGAGGTTTGGAATAAGAAATCTTCACAAAGGCGAGGTCGCTGTCCTTGTCCTCATATACGAGCTCCCCCTTGAGCTGGGTGCCGTCATTGAGGATAACATATATCGTGCTCGCCATGTTTACCACATGGGCGTTGGTAGCGACCAGCCCGCCCTTATCGACGATTACGCCCGAACCCACGCTTTTTAATTTGAATGCCGGGGCCATCCCGTGGAAAGTGGAAAACTGGCTGAATAAAGCATCGAAGTCGTTGCCGTACACGCCCCAGTAAGGATTCTGGCGCAGGAAAACCACCTTCTCCGTACTTATATTAACTACGGATCTGGCTGTCTGGCTGACTACCTTGACTATAGGGGTCTGGCGGACGCCGTCGGCGGCTTCCGCAGGCAGGGAAAAAATGCCGGATAGAAAAACTGAAAAAATAATTGCCGGTAAAAGGCGAGCGGTCTTCATAACCCTCCTGTGAGCAACAAGACTGTAGAATAAAATTTTACAATTACACAGGAGTATTGTCAACCGGAAAACTCATAGGTGGCTCAATACGGAAAGAAAGGTTAAACCCTGCCTTCGGCCTCGGCAAAACCAGTCTGAATATACCACGGGCAATCCCAGCAATTCTTAAAAGCTCGCTCAACCATAGTTGTACAGCCGGATAACAGCCAGCACCTCTTGCCGTAATTCTTCTGGTAGACCGGGCATTTTTCTCTGACAGCTTTGACGCATGACCAAAACTGCCAGCAATACTGGGGTTCCCGCAGTTTATCCATAATCCCCCCTTTGTTAATTAAAGTATAACATATTATTACCCATAATTTAAGGGATGCGCCTTCCTCAAACCTGCAAATAAAAAGACCTCCTCCCCGTAGGAAGAGGCCTTTTTATCTATAATGAATGAATTATTTCTGGTTTTTGATTGAAATCAAACTAAGCTCATCGCCAACCTGCTCGGCAGCAACCGGTACTCAAATTGCTGCCAGCGTTTATCCCCGGATGTTATTTGGACGCACCTGCTTCCTCGGTAGCACCCTTTTCCATCTCATCATCCGTTTTCTCGGAATCAACCGATGGCTCATAAGAGTCCGAAGCATTGTCTGTTTCGATAGTTTCGGATGACGAATCTATAACCGTCACGGACGGTTCATCCGCCGTTTTGGACATCTCTGCGGCCAGGGCTAAACCTCCGGCCAGGCAAAGAGCCAAAAACAAAAATATCAGCTTCTTCATTTTGCTCACCTCCTCTCGAATTTGTTTTAAAGTAATTTCGCGCATGAGATAAAGGCGCCCGGGGAAAACGCCTCAGGCGCCCGAAACGCAAATATCCGGTTCTTAGGGCTTCAGGAACTTATTATACAGCCAGGCAAGCAGCAACCCGCCTATGCCGGCATCCACAAACCCCCAGATGCCTCCGATTATGCTTCCCAGGACTGTCGGGGTATACCCTAAATACACACTCGCCATTACCGAGCCCCAGGCGTCCCCCCAGGTGGAAACCGTATCGACTAACCCCATGATCAACATACTGCCGCCCCACAACACGCCGCAGGCCAAAGCAAATGCCTTCACATTCAGTTTACCCATACGCCCTCCCTTCTGACCGACTATTATACATTCCGCTATGGAATTAGCAAATGAAAAATGATAAAAATTACTCCGCATCGGCGCTTTGCTCATACTCCCGCAAATCGCCTGCCACCTTTTCGAAGTGCTGATAATCCTTTAACGAGCTCCACCGCCCTCCCCATGTCCAGCCTAAACGCGTAAAAGCCAGCACAACTGCGCAATCCGAAGTAAGGGTACCCGGGACAAAGGGGTCGTAAACCGCCCCGGGAGGCAGGACAATATCCTTCTTGATATAAGGGTTCTGCACCGGGTTGATGTCTATGGCAAAACCGTAAGAATGCTTGGAAAGCTTCTTCCCTCCGGTAACCTTGCGGTAGTTGAAAGCCGAAGTGTTATTTGCGAGCATAGACTGATCATCCCCGTTCCACTCCCCGTCCTTATAGAACTTACTGTTAGAAATAGGGATAACCGATTGGATGGGAAATTTATCCTCCAGGGCGACACGGAAAACCTCGCGGATATCGCCGACGAGCCTTTCATCGATTACCAGCTGGCCCTTGTGGATTTTACCGTCAAAGGAGTAATAAAGCACCTCGACAAGCCTCTGCCTTCTCTTGAATTCGAAAGGGGCATATTTGCGCAAAGCCTCCTCCAAAGTGCTGTCGCTGTCCACGATAGGATTCTGCATGCTCCCCAAAGGGGCCGTTTCCGAAACCTTAACAGGCGCTCCGGATTCCTTCTCCATACAGGCACAGCCGGCAATACACAGGAGCAGCGGGAAGAACAGGAGCAGGCGTCCCCCTTTTATCGCCCCGGGTTTTCCGGTAAATCCGAGAACCATCTGGCAGGCAAACAGTATAAGCATAAGAAAAATGGCTGCGCTGCGCATATCCCGGATAAAATAAGCCTTTTTCTTGCTCTCGTAAACCTTTTCCTTCAGGAAGGCCTCCGGGTCGCCCATTGTCTTGAGCCTGAAAGAAAAATCCTTTGCCAAAACCGCCTCCCTGCGCAGGGGGTCTGTAACAGGTATCTTGGCAAGCTCCGCCTTCAGTCCTTCCGGACCGCCGATCGAATAAGCAACCTGCAGCTTATCATAAAAATAGGTATCCACCCCGTAGTTAAGCATCAGCCTGACCGCAAGAAAATTCGCAAATAGCATACAGCAGATAAACACCAGCATTATCAGCCGCCCGATTAGCCGCTTATTGAGAAACCCCATCTTTTCCTTTCTTTTCCCATGTAAACCTTCCGGCTATTCACTTCCAGATAACCTTTGCCGTGTTTCTTGCGGGAATGCGGCTGTAACGGTATTTCGAATACCCTACCATCATCACCGCCCCGGCTTCTGCCCTTCCGGGTAAGCCCGCGGTTTTTCTTACGCCCTCCGACATCTTAAGCGCTATCTGCACATAACCTGCCCAACAGGCTCCCAGGCCAAAGCCAAAAGCCGCCAGTTCCAGGTAAGCGGCGGAGATCGTGCATGCCTGCGGCACCAAAGGGTCATCCTTTACCCCGTAGGCTACAATAAGACAGGGCGCGTTACGGCAAATCAGGTCCTTGCCTTCCTTCCAAGACTTAATCAGGCGGTCAAAACGAAACGATTCTACCATAGGAGATTTGGCTGCGGCAAGCTCCTCCATCCAGGTGATTACCGAAGCGGCGACCTCCTGCACCTTATCTTTATTATCAAGCGCCAGCCAGCTTACCGGCTGGCGGTTAATCCCGGAGGGCGCATAACGCGCACAATCCAGGATCTTTTCTATGGATTCCTTTGCCAGAGGCTGGTCTTTATAGATCCTGATCGAACGCCGGCCCTTTAAAAATAACTCCGCCTGCTCCGGGGAAGGCAGCCTGGAATAATCCAGCCGCATGCAATCCCCCACAGACATCGTGGACAATTCGATCGAGCCCGGCGGGCAAAAAGCAAAACAATGCCCGCAGTTAATGCACATCTCTCCGCCCCCGGGGATAAACTCCGGCACATTCTCTTTTTCGTTCATGCGCAGGATCCCGAAAGGACAGATCTCCACGCACCTTGCGTCGCCCCTGCAGGTTTTCTTATCGACTTTTAAAGTAATCATATTATCCCTTCCTTATATTGCGCCTTGCCCGTCAACCGGGAAAACTCCCGGATGGCTATTTATGCCTGAAGAATATATTTACAATGAGAGTGAATAAAAGGCTGAGCACCAAACAGGTCGCCAGCGGAAAATAAAAATGCATCCTTTTTGTATGGATGCTGATATCCCCCGGCAGCCTGCCGATAAAAGGGACTTTGCCCGCCAGCATAAAAAACAAGCCGCACAAAACCATAAACGCTCCGAACAACACAAGCATCTTGCCGATTCTGAACATTCCTCTCCTTAATCCTGGCCCTGCCAGGAAACCAGCCTGCCCCGGCTGTCAAAATTAAGCAGCATTATCTCTCCAAACATCCCGCCGCCTGTCTGCCTGCGGTAAATGCACACCTCATCGCACGCCTCTTGCCCTTCGGCTGGCCTGCATAAGGCAGGCTCACCGTAGACCTTGAAAATACTGTTTTTCAGCGCGCCCGCCTTTTTGAGCCTGCCGCTGGACAAATCGGCCTTTAGCCTCTCATACAGCATCTCCTCTTTACTTAACTGCGCCTGCATCTGTTTCTGGTTATCCTGCAGCTCCTTCAAGGTCATAACGCCGCCGGGGCTTGATATGCGCGCGCAGCCGCAAAGGAACAAAAAACCTGCCACCAGCAAAATATACCTGTTTCTCATATTATTCAGCCCTTTCTATTCCCCGGCTTAAGCCCTTACATTCTCTTTAATGCAGCTTATCAGCTCTCCCAAGGTTACCGTTTTTGCCAGAAGCGAATACCCTTTGGTAAAACCTACGCCGGCCTCGTCCTTCCTTACCAATGAAGTGAGGAATACAATAGGAGTATCCTTAATGGTCTCATCCTCTCTTATCATGGAGACTACATCCCCGCCGTCCAGGCCCGGCATTACTATATCGAGCAGTATCAGGTCCGGCTTTATCTCCTTGATCATCCTGACGCCGTCGTCCCCGTTTGTCGCAGTACATACCTCGAACTCGCCTGTCCTCTCCACATTCTTCTTTACCAGGTTGCAGAAATTCTCCTCGTCATCGATAATCAATATCTTCTTCTTCCCCATCTCTCCTCCTATTTAGGGACCTTCAAAGCCACAATCACCTTTGTCCCCTTCCCGACACGGCTCTCTATCCCGATTGACCCCTTGTGTAAATTAATGATATTCTGGCTGACTGACAGCCCCAGCCCGGTGCCCTTCCCGGAGCTCTTCGTGGTAAAGAAGGGGTCGAAAACCCTCTTTAAATCCTCCTCGGGTATCCCCGCCCCGGTATCCTCGACCTCCACGACAACGGACTTTTCCCCTGCTTCGTCCTTGAGGAAACAGCGTATGACAAGGTCCCCTTTGCCGGGCATCGCATGCGCCGCGTTTATGAACAGGTTGATGAACACCTGCATCAGCTTATTCTTGTCCGCCGAAACCTTGGGCAATCCTTTCTGTATCTCCCTGGCCACCGCAATATGTTTCAGCTCGCTCTTTACCAGGTTCAGGCAGCTCTCCAGTATGGAGCCGATATCCTCAGGGTGCAGCTCCAGCTTCGTGGCGCGGGAGAAATCCAGCAGGGAAACTACAATCCCGTCCGCCCTCTGCGCGCTGTCCTTGATCATGGACAAAGTCTCCAGCTGTTCCTTTTCTGAAGGAGGCATAATCTGTTCCAGGTAGGAGATCCCCTGCATTATAATGCCCAGGGGGTTCCTCATATCGTGGGCGACCCCGCTTGCCAGCTGCCCGATCGCCTTGAGCTTCTCCAGCTGGGTCAGCTTATCCTGCATCTCTTTCAGCTCATCATAAGCTATCCTCAGCTCCTCCGCCCTCTTTACGGCCTGTTCGTACAGCCTGACATTCTGCATGATGATTGCGCCTATGCGCACAATATTCGTCAGTACCGAGACCTCCCTCTGGGTAAAGGGGCCGGGGGCCTTCTTGTCGCACACATGCAGCACGCCTAAAAAATCGCTTTTATAGATAACCGGGACGCTGATGAAGGACTTCTGCAAATACTCCTCTTTGTTGAGCTTCTTCAAATACGGCTCTCCGGCCAAATCGGCAACCACAAGCGCCTCCCGGTTATGCATCACAAACCCGGATATGCTCTCCTTGCCAACCGTAAAAGGTTTTTGATTGTACCCCTGGCCCCAGCCCATGGCACAAGCCACGGTGAACTGCCCGGAATCCTTGTCCCAGGTAAGAAAAACAGTGCGTTCAATAGAAAGGAAATTGTGCGCGGCCTCGGTTATGCAACGCACCGCATCCTGCAGGCCGAATGCCGAAATCAGCTTCTCGTTGAACTTAATCAAGAAGGCCAGCTCGGTTTCATACCAGATCTTATCCTCCAAATACGAAGTTTTCTGCCCGGAGGAATGCTCCTGCGGGAATTCCCGGACAAAGGAAAGCTTCCTCTTGCGGAGGGAAACGGCTAATAAATAGCCGAGCAGGAAGCCGATCAAAAGGAATAGAATAACCATAATTTAAGGCGATACTCTATTTCGCAATCTGCTTGATTATATCATCCAACTGCCGGTTGAACTCATCCGGCGCCTCGACCATCAGGAAATGATCCAGGCCGGGCATTACCCTTAAATGATACGACTTAAGATACTTGATGTTTATCTCCGGATAATCCGGCCAGAGGTCGGCGTTCAGGCACCACAAAGGGACATCCACATCGGCCAAAAGCGGAATAACCGGGGTATCGAAATAGTGCTCTATGACATTAACTGCGATCTTGGGATCTGACCGGGCCACGTTCCTGACCACCGTCTCAACCAGCTTGGGGTCAGCGTCCTTGGTAAACATCTCCCGCATAAACGGGCCTGAGTTCTTTACAAAATCCTCCTTCAGGGGCTCGATGTACTTTATCCTGTCCTCCGGGGTAGCCACATACTCAAAGTTCTCCAGGGTGTCAACCGCAACAAGGCCGATTACCTTATCCTTGATGAGCTTATTTGCCTCCAATATTATTGTGCCCGACATGGAATGGCCTATAAGGATTAACTTATCCGCCTTTGCCGCCTCAACCACTGCAGCTACATCCTCGCCAAAGGCCTCCTGGGTGTACTCCTGCCTGTTGCGCCCGGATGCACCGTGCCCTGCCAGGTCTAAGGTAATTACCCTATACTTCTTGGCAAAATAAGGCACCTGCTTATCCCAAATAGCGCGGCTGCCGCACCAGCCGTGTATGAACACCAGGGCAGGCTCACCCTTGCCGTAGACGGAATAAACGATCTTTGTGCCGTCTTTAGAAACGGCGACCCTGTTATTGCCTGCACGTGCATAAATAAACCAGGCAACAGCTATACAAACAGCCAAAATCCCTATTATCCTAAATGTTTTCTTCATATGAATAAACCGTCCTTTCTATCCCTATATTATATAACTATAAGATAATAACAAGCACAATTTTTTATCTGACAAATCAAGATAACCAAAGAAAAAGGGCTCAAGATATACATCTTGAGCCCTATAAAACCATCAACTGCGGAACCCTACCCCATAACCTTATCGAATTCCTCCACTGAAATTGCCGGGAAACTGACGAAGGAAATACCGGTCAGCCTGTTTAAAGCAACCGAAGCCTTCATTACCTCGGAAACCCCGGGAAAATCCGCGATCAGCACAACATCATATTTGCCTAAAAGCGCGTACATGGAATTGACCTTGCCGCCGGCCTTGGCAATTACCTCCAACGCCCTGCTCGTCCTATCCTTTGAAATATCCGCCAGCGCATCCTTGGTGTACTTGCCGTACATGAAGAACTTAGACATGTGGCACCTCCTCGTCTACGGAGACGACGCTCACGCAATTTGCGCTACCAAACGCACACTGGCGCCATTCCAATAAGCGCCAGGGGCCAATTAGCGCGGGGTGTATCTCCTTATTGATTATTTACAACAGCTACTCATACCTTTTGATATTTTCTTAATTAGCGCACTAACTATAAAACAGGCTAAAGCAATAAATATAATCAGATTGTCAGATAATGGAGAAATATCAAGAGCTGCAGCTAAAAATAGCAAGATTCCAATGCTAGTAAGAATTGTGGTACAAATGCAGGTATTTTTAGATTCCATAGTAACCTTCCCGTTTTTGCCCACAGATATATTGAGGATTAGGTTAAAAGGCTCAAAAGAAACAATCAGCCAAATTTTAGCTGTAAACTGTAACAACTTTAATAAAGCATAAATTTATTATAATCCAAAAAATCCGGTAAAATTGAATTTGAAAATGTCCCTGACTTAAATAAAACTCTTGATTAAATACACTATCTAATTTAAATAGAAAATTATTATTCTTAAGTTTAATTAATTGTATCTAGTTCTTTCATATTCATTAAGTTGGGCAAAGAAATGTGTGCATAAAATAAAACTTGCCAACTTTTTACAGCATGCCTCTCACATCCTTCTGTAAATCTTGCACGGAGTATATCACCAGTTTCGGCGCCAGTAACAATTGCTATTTTTCTAAAATATTTATGCTGGGCAGAACGAATAAAAAAAGGAAATCGTCTATAATCAGCATATATTATTATATTAGGATACCAAAGATAATTGACTGAAAGCAAAGAAACAAGTACTAACAATAATTCTGCCTGCATCAAATCATCAAATTTAATATCATTACGCGTTGCCCTATCTTTAACGATATCCGCTACAACGCTAATACGATTAAGATTTAAACGCTTTTTCCTATACCCATTAAGCGCTTCTGAATAACCGTAAAAATTAGAATAATCAACAAATTCATTCCCGCTTCGAACCTCTGAATCATGAAGTAAAAAACGAGTAGTAAATATGTTCTTCAAGCTCTCAAATCTATCTTCTTTAATTAAAACTGCAATAAAATAAAGGAATATCTCATATATAAAGATATTCTGCGCATCATACCACCAGGTCTCCCACCTCGTTACTTCTTCAGGCCTATATTTTAAAGAAAGAAGCCTTTCTAAAAAATCTATGAGCATGCTATCAAATTTTGGCAATTGTGCAAAACTTGATTCAATTAAAAACCAATCAATTACCTGATCACGGATTGGAAGTAATTTATGCAAATCTTCTATAACCTTCTCATCTCTATGTTCAACTTCAGGGGCCTTACGGATTCTTGAAGAATCTATAAATTCAATAACCGAGTCAATAAAATCTTTTCTGCAAAAATTAATTGTCGGTTTAGAATTTAATAACGCATCACGTAGAGTATTAAACTTGCCTATAGTCGGCAATGATGGTCGGGTTTCTGTACTGCTTAAGAAAGAGGGCGGTTTACCTAATAATGGTTTCTCATGCATGGGTTTATTATAAAGAAGCCGTAACAGTTTTTCCCAATTATCATTTGCTACTTCTGGAGAACTAAAATCGATCCAAATACGAGATCTAAGAAATACCGGCAAATAAGGTTCTCCATTTTCATTTTTTTCGCAAATAATAGGTATGAATTTATTTTGACTAACCTTATCGTAAATTTCTTTAGAAATAATCTGAGATTCCGTTCCAACTCCAGACTCTCTGCTATCTGCTTTATTCGCATATTGTTGATCAGAGAAAATTAACACGTGCGTTACATCGTTATCAGTAACCATCTTTTCCATAAAAGCATATTTATCTTGTCCTTCAGATAGAACCCACTGATCAAGAATAACATCCACTCCATCGTTTATAAGACGTTCCGCATACGAACGAATACAATCACAATGGCTCTTCGAAGACCAGCTATACGATATAAATACCTTAGGATTTTTCATTTAATAAAATAGGAACATAATATTTATATATAATTAGCAATACGTAACCGAAATTTATTTTAAAATTTAAACTTAACTCGCTTTAACTCTCTACCAATCATGCAATCAAAACGTAATATAAAAAATTTTGATATTAAACAATTTCTCCTATGGCTCCCCATCTGATTCATCAGCTCTACAACTTCGGCCGAGGAATAAGCGTTTGATAGTGGCAAACCTGTTGTTACCTTTTCTCCTGTATTAATAGTAGCTTGCAACTTATCAAAATTATCACCATCCTTAAGAGCAAATTTTAAAACATGGTTTCCAGTCGAAATATCTTTATCCGCATTAGGATGCGCTTTCACTATGTAGCTTACTTTAATCGCTAAATTTGATAAATAAACAACTTCTCCAGTATTGTTATTAAATTTTAGTACTAAATATGGACACTGCTCTCCCGTGGGGATAACCCCACCTGCCGGGGTAACAACAACTTGCAAATTTCTGACCGCCCCCACTGTTCGCTTATTCCATAAAAATAATGCTATTGGCCAAACTACAATACTAAAAATTACTACGATCCAATTAGGCAAATCGTTAAACTTAAACCAATTCCAAATATTCAATAAGATATTCATACTCTCTCCTCTTCAATAAATTACAAAATACCAGTTTTCAAATACCTCCACCCATTATTTAGTAGTTAACTAGTAATTAACTTCAGCCATATAACTTTAATCAAAATCCGCATATATATCGCCAAATTTAATATTTGAAATAATCTTGCTCTTATATTTTTCTTTTAATACGTTTTTGGCATCTACCAATTGAACATTATTTACACCATTCTTTAAAGCTAAGTAGGCTTCTAAAAACGCGGCCAGATCATCAGAAGCCTTAACTATTTCTCCATCGCGAGGGCAAAACGAATCATCGTTATATTTTTTACTAATCTCACTCGACCCGATTTCCCGAATTTCCTCTCTTACTTTTACAATACTGCTAAATTCATTTTCAGTAAAAACCTTTATTTCATTATGCCATTCTGCTGGAATTAAATTATATATTTTCTCCATTTCGCTTTTTTCATAGCTTTTTATTATTTCATCGAGTCCAGGAACTGACTTTTTCACGGGATTAATCACATCTCTAGTCAGCACTTCAGGTAAATCATGAAATAAAGCAGTAAAAAAATTATTCACCCTTCTTTTTTCACATGCTTTCATTTCTAGAGAAAAAAAGTAAGTCAATATTGCTACTATTAGCATGTGGCCAATTACAGAAGTTTTAGGAATCCTATGCAAATGCCCCCATCGTATCTGAAATCTAAGCTCACCACATAAATCAATAAAATTGCGTAATTTAGAATACAAGGCTAAATAAGTTATTCCGCCTAAACTATAATTCTTTTCAAGTTCATCTTGGAGCCGTTTTCTTATTTCAGGTATCTCATAACCCTCTGGATTAGTGCGCTCGATAATATTAAATTCCCATTTAGTCGCGTAAAAATGAGCTGCATGCAAAATACTAGTATTAATATTATTCTTAGGAGCAGGAAGATTATCAAGAAAATTCTGAAACCGTTTACAAAAATCATCCCCTACTGGCTGAAAATAACACTCGACTTGTTTATACACCCAATCGTTCAACTCTTTATACTTAACTGGATTCTCCTTTATTTTAAGAACTAATTGAGGTTTTAAATCGGTAAGTATTAGTCGGTGGAAGAACTGAAATATCCCACCCTCAATAATCTCAGCCCAGCTAAATCCTACTTTTTTATTTTCTTCAAATTTACCTAAGACATAGGCGATAATCATTTTGTGCGCCTGCTTATCTAATTCGCGCAACTCTACTGGCCTTATTTTGTCATTCCAACGTTGCATATTAGCCATTTCATAAATCTTTAACAACAATGGCTTTCTTAGCATATATCCTCCTTTTAAAATAAAAAAGGGCGGCCTCTATTTCCCAGAAACCGTCCCTCAGGTTGCGACGCTTGGAGTAAATATAATAAATTGCTGATTTTATTTTAGCTTACCGAAACATGATGTCAACTAAAAAGATAATCCAATATAGGATATTCCAATAAAGTGCAACGCCTTGAAATAAAAAAATCCCGCTACTCAACTTAATGAATAGCGGGATTTTAATTAAAGGAGCACCGACCTACTCTCGCATAGCCTTACGACTAAACTACCATCGGCCCTGAGGGGCTTAACGGCCGTATTCGGAATGGGAACGGGTGTTTCCCCCTCGGTAAAAGTACTCCAAAGCGTTAACAACTACACACAGATTCTGTTTCCATGGGAAAAACTACTTATCCAAATAAACTCAAGTGGAATAAAAATAAGGACAAGCCGGTTGGCCGATTAGTACGTATTAGCTGAAATCCTTACGGATCTTACACTTTACGCCTATCAAGGTCGTAGTCTACGACCGGCCTTCAGAGCCTTGCGGCTCAGGGATATCAATTCTTGGGGTGGGCTTGGCACTTAGATGCTTTCAGCGCTTATCCCTTCCGAACATAGCTACCCGGCCCTTGCCCTTGGCAGGACAACCGGAACACCATAGGTTCGTTTCTCTAGGTCCTCTCGTACTGAAGAGAACTCCCCTTCAA
>DJVT01000001.1:1815-2251 GCA_002441305.1 Candidatus Omnitrophica bacterium UBA6249 | reverse complement strand
ATCCGTTGAGCGATGGCAATTCCACATTCAACCACCGGATCACTAGCCCCTACTTTCGTATCTGCTTGTCCTGTCGGACTCGCAGTTAAGCTGGCTTATGCGCTTACGCTCCACAGCCGATTGCCGACCGGCCTGAGCCAACCTTGGGGCCCCTTCGTTACTTTTTAGAAGGGAACCGCCCCAGTCAAACTGCCCACCTGTCACTGTCCCTCCGCCGGATTCACGGCAAGGGGTTAGAATCTTAGAGCAATAAGGGTGGTATTTCACATTGCGACTCCGCCCGAGCTAGCGCCCGGGCCTCAAAGTCTCCCACCTATGCTACACATAGTGATCCAAAACTCAATAGCAGGCTGCAGTAAAGGTTCTGGGGTCTTTTCGTCTTGATGCGGGTAGACGGCATCTTCACCGCCACTACAATTTCGCCGAGTCTCACGTC
>DJVT01000001.1:0-1656 GCA_002441305.1 Candidatus Omnitrophica bacterium UBA6249 | reverse complement strand
TCCTCTTTCGAGTTTGCAGAGTGATAAGTTTTTGCTAAACAGTCACCCGATCCACTTTACTGTGACCTCGAAAAGGCCTTGCGACCTCCGAGGTACCCCTTGTCGCTAACTTACGGGGCTAGTTTGCAGAGTTCCTTAACGTGAGTTATCTCGAGCACCTTACCATATTCTGGAGTTCTACCTGTGTCGGATTACGGTACGATTAGTTACGCGGCTCACTCCTGTAATTTTCTCGGCAGAGTGGCTTAAGAATACTTCCTCATCGGTTGCCCTCAGAGTCCCCTCGTATCCTTCCGGATAAAAGAACGCAGACATCCAACACTGCGCAATCCCCAACCTCCTGCGTCAAACAGAAGCTGATAACGCTTCGTAACTAGTATCTGGATATTGACAGATTGTCCATCGCTTACGCCATGCGGCCTCAGCTTAGGATCGACTAACCCTGGGCGGATTAACCTTCCCCAGGAAACCTTAGAATTTCGGTGTGCCCGTTTCTCGCGGGCATTTTCGCTACTCATTCCGACATAATCCCTTGTCTGGTGTCCAGCGCTCCTTACGGTACGCCTTCAACCGACCAGACAATGCTCCCCTACCACTTGACTTGCCCTAAGGCAAATCAAATCTGCAGCTTCGGTAATAGGCTTAAGCCCCGATCATCTTCGGCGCGAAATCACTCGACCAGTGAGCTGTTACGCACTCTTTAAATGATGGCTGCCTCTGAGCCAACATCCTGGTTGTTTTAGTGAATTCACATCCTTTACCACTTAGCCTATCCTTAGGGACCTTAGCTGACAGTCTGGGCTGATACCCTTTAGACAATGAAGCTTAGCCCCCATTGTCTTACTCCCGGAATAAAGATAGTAGTATTCGAAGTTTGGTTGGACCCAGCAAGCTAGTATGCTCCCGTAGCCCATTCAGCACCCTACCCCTACTATCCAGTTATCCGAGGCTATCCCTAGAAATATTTCGGGGAGAACCAGCAATTTCTGAGTTTGTTTAGTCTTTCGCTCCGATCCACAGTTCATCCCACAGTTTTTCAACGCTGACGGGTTCGCACTTCCACACCGCTTTCGCGGGGCTTCACGCTGACCATGGATAGATCACTCAGCTTCGGGTCTACTATACGGTACTAAATCGCCCGGTTAGGACTCGCTTTCGCTACGCCTTCCCCTGGTGCTCTCACAACAGGGTTAAGCTTGCACCGCACAGTAACTCGTCGGACCATTATTCAATAGGTACGCGGTCAGGCATTCTATTAGCTTGCGCCAATAGCATAGCCCTCCCACAGCTTGTAAGTCAATGATTTTAGGTTCTATTTCACTCGCTTCACCAGCGTTCTTTTCAACTTTCCCTCACGGTACTTGTTCACTATCGGTTTAGGTGTAGTTTTTAGTCTTAGACCGTGGTCGGCCCAGATTCACACAGGATTTCCCGTGTCCCGTGTTACTTGGGATACCTATAGGGTGCTTAAAGAATTTCGCTTACGAGGCTTTCACTCTCTTTGGCATGCCTTTCCAGGCATTTCTGCTATCCTCAAACAATCCCACGTTTAGGTCCCGCAACCCTTGTTTCTCTTGCGAGAAACAAGTTTAGACTTTTCCCTCTTCGCTCGCCACTACTAGGGGAATCTCGGTGATTTCTTTTCCTCAGGGTACT
>DJVT01000012.1 GCA_002441305.1 Candidatus Omnitrophica bacterium UBA6249 | reverse complement strand
GAAATCCCGGTAAAGATAATTCCGGAAAACCAGTAGCCCGGGAAGTATAAGTTTTGGGGTGACAGCGAGCCGCCGAAGGCGGTGAGCGCCAGAGGGGTTGAGCCCTTGTGGGGAGCAGAGCGCCGATATAACGCGAGTTAAGTATAAGATACAACGATAACCGTTAATTGTTTACCAAAAACCATAGAATCAGCAACAGCGAAGCGACTTCGCGGGGTGGAGCAGTCCGGTAGCNNGGTTCAAATCCTCTCCCCGCAACCAGATTAAAAAGGCAGCCCATGCATGGGCTGCCTTTTCTTTTAGGCAGATTAAAAATTGCAATAAACGCAATCAAGACAAAAAATATCTTGCAAAATCATTAAATGAATGTTATATTTTATTTATGAACATTTGTTCAAGGATTAGATAAAATTACAGAGGATGAAATGGCCGTATTAAACAGGAAGGAAAGAGACAGGCAATTACGCAGGTCAGATATCTTGAAAGCGGCAGAGCACTTGTTTGCCTTGAAAGGGTATCATAAGGCGACGATAAGGGATATCGCCAAGGAAGCCCAATATGCTACCGGTACGGTTTATCTGCATTTTAAGGATAAAGATGAACTCTATTTTGCCCTGCTTGAAGAAAAGATGAAATGCCTATTATCCATAATCAAAGAAAAAATAGGACAAGTTAAAGACGCCAAGACAAAGCTGGAGATTTTTATAAAGGAAGGTTTAGTTTTCTTTGAGAAAAACCAGGACTTTCTCCAGATATTTGTTTCAGAGGGAAACGAATTATACGCGGAAAGGGAATTTTTAAAATCCAGCATCGGAGTAAAAATGCAGGAGTATATAACAAGCGTACTCAAAGAGGCGCAAGGGCAGGGGGTTATCAATAGGGGGTTTGACCTGGGGCAAGTCTGTGATGTGTTTATTGCTATATTTAAAACGGTTAGTCTTAAATGGCTGCAAGAAAAGGATGGGAAGCGCGAGAATTTAGTCAGCCTATCCGATATAATCCTTAAATTATTTCTAAGCGGCGTTGCGAATAAATAATACCTTCTTTTAACTATCCCTGCCGCAGCGATTCCTTACTAAAAAACATCTTGACAAAAATCAGTATGAATGGTATATTTTAATTGTGAACAATTGTTCACATAATGATATAATGTTCATAATGTTTTAAACGGCAATCTTTTGATATGGGACCAGAATGCAGGGGTAATAATGAGAAAACCGGCATTATCCATTATAAGTTTAGGTATTATAGCGGTGTTCGCCTTTAATATTTTTTTAACAGGGGAACTCCTGGCAAACCCTATTTTAAAGATAGGCCTTAATGATACCATCAGGATGGCCCTTGATACCAGCGAAGAATTAAAAATAAAGGAGAGCCAGGTCAATAAAAGCGAAGGCGCCTATATGGAAGCGCGCGCCGGTTTGCTGCCCCATATAAATGCGGAATCCACCTTTCTTTATAATATAGACTATCCTGATTCAATGGAATTGGGAGATTACAACACTATATCAGGCATAACTGCCTCGCAGGTTATCTGGTCTTTTGGCAAGGTTATGCATGCGGTTGACGCCGCAAAGAAGGCAGTTGAGGCGAGCAGGTTTAACAAGGAGGCAGGAAAACAGGAAATTATTTACGCCGCAAAGTTGAGTTATTACAGCAACTTACTTGCTAAAAACGCCTTAGCGATAACTGAAAAGTCATACCAGAACGCGCTTGATAATAAAAAACTGTTAGGGCAGCGTTCCTACGGAGGCCGTAGCCCTAAGTATGAAATCCTTAGGATGGATACTGAAGTAGCGGCGCGGGTCCCTACAGTCAATGAGGCCAGGGCCCAGTTAGGCATGGCAACGGAGACCTTGAAGAGGGTTATCGGCACGGATTCCTCCTCTGAAATTGAGCTTATGGATGATTTTAAAGAATACTATAATAAACTTGATTATGAGCTGCTTGTGACTGCGATGTATGAATACGAGCCGTCTTTAAAAAGCCTTGCCAAATACATGGAGTCGGCCGAGGCAACGGTAAAGAGTAAAAACGCAAGTTTTCTGCCGACTGTTTCGGGGTTTACTTCCTGGGATTACCTGGGCGCTCCGAGCGACTCAATGCTTAATGGCAATGAGTCCGGCAGCTATGCCTTCGCCGGTCTTAAGGTAAGTATGCCGATATGGGAAGGCGGCGAAAAGCAGGCGCAGCTGAGGCAGGCCCGCATGGATAAAGAAATAGCAATACTGCAAAGAAAGCAGGCTGAAAAAGACCTGCTCCTGGCCCTGAAGAAGGCCTCTTTGGAATACCGGCAATACACGGATAACTTAAAGGCAAATATTGAAGCCGTAATGCTGGCAGAAGAGTCTTTTCAACAGACCCAGGAAATGTTCGCCTCCGGCCAGGTAACCCTGACAGATTTAAACGATGCCGAGCTTCTTTTGACCAACCAGAGGCTTAATAAGGAGATGACCTTGTTTAATATTAACGTCACGTTGGCGAAAATAGAAAAACTGATCGCGGGGCATTACGATGAAAAAAATACAAATAAAAAGTCTTAATTTCAAGGCGCAGATATATGCGGCAGTAATACTAGCCGTTATCCTTTTTGTGTTCATGACCGTCAGGTCGGTGGATATCAGGCGTAACCGCCAGATAATTAGTTTTGTTTCCGAATGGAGCCAGGATGGCAAGCCGGTAACAGTTAAGGAAATAAAGGCAGCCGATGTCCCGGTCTATACTAAATTTACGGTTGTAGTTGCGCCGGATAAGACAGGGCAAGGTTTTGTGACTGCGGATATCAAGGATAAGCTTAAGGTGGACCAGGAGGTTTATTTAACTGATGGCGGTTCCCCTTGCGGAAGGATATCGAGGTTGGGCAAAACCTTAGATGTTGATACCGGGATGTTTGTGGTAGAAGTAAGGTTTGACAATCCTGTTACGGCTGCCGGTTCAATGCTGGTAGTTTTTGCACAGACCCAGACCTTGCGCCAGGCGCTGGTAGTGCCTAACAGCATCCTGGATGTGTCAGGAGACAATTATTATCTCTGGAGAATAGAAGACGGGAAGGCGCAGAAAACCCAGGTCAAAGTCGGCCTGCGTAACGGCTACGGGACAGTTATCAGCGAAGGTATCCAATCCGGGGATTTGATAGTCTTCAGTGGTCAAAGCGCGTTGAAAGAGAGTGACAAGATCGATATTCTTAAAGATGCGGTTTCCTTACAGGCAGGCGGCGAGGTAAATGCAAAATGATTGAATATTTTGTAAAGCATAAAGTAACCACGGTAATGTTTGTCTTGGTGTTTGTGGTTCTGGGCGTATATAGTTATTCCAACCTTCTTGTTGAGAAATTTCCAAAAGTGGATTATCCGATTGTTACTGTTTCTGTCATTTATCCCGGTGCAACGCCCCTGGAAGTTGAAACCTTGGTGGTAAAAAAAGTTGAAGACGCGGTCTCGGAGATATCTGAAATTAAAAAGATTAAAAGCCAGTCTTATGACAGCCTGGGATTTGTTTCTATAGAATTTTTGTTGTCGGCCGATGTTAATGTAAAGTCCATTGAAGTAAAAGATAAGGTTGACGCGATCTTAAACGGCCTTCCGGATGCCATCAAGAAGCCGGTAATCGAGAAATATGACCCGTTGGTCCAGCCGGTAATGGACCTGGTGCTTTCCAGCGATACCGTTGACGTGCGCGAGCTCTATGAATATGCGGATAAGAGCTTAAAGACGAAATTCTCTTCCATTGCCGGAGTAGCAAAAGTTGATGTATACGGTGGCAAAAAACGGCAGGTTAACGTGCGGCTTGACCCAATGCTGATGAAACAACGCTATATCAGCATCGGAGAGGTAATCAGCCAGATGTTGGTGAAGAATAAGAATATTCCTGCCGGTAACCTTGAGAAAGGCTTTAATTCCTTGAGCGTAAGGTTTATCGGAGAATTCCAGAGCGTAGATGAGATTTCCGGGATGGAGCTTGTTTCTTCGGACGGTTCCACTTTCTTGCTTAAGGATATCGCGGCGGTCGAGGATAGCTATAAAAAGGTAGAAACACAGGCGCGCTTTGACGGAAAAGAGGTAGTCGGGCTTTCTATCAATAAATCATCCGACGGGAACGCGGTGTCGATTTCCCGGGCAATGCGGCGCAGGCTAAATGAATTCAGGGCAACCTTACCTAAGGGCATGAAGTTAGATATTGCAAGCGATACGACCTCTTTTATTATTAATGAGACCAACGCCACGCAAGAAAGTATTCTTTTAGGCTTGATTTTTACCGCTCTCATCCTGTATTTCTTCCTTGGCAGATGGGAGACGACTTTTATCGCCTGCATTATTATCCCGACCTCCATTGTTTCTACGCTTTTCCCGATGTGGATGTCAAACTTTTCAATTAATACCATGACCTTGGTGGCGATGGCTACGGTATTGGGGACGCTCATTTCCAATGCCTTGGTCATTATCGAGAATGTCCTAGTGCATCTTGAGCGCCATGATAATCCGGAGCGGGCGGCAATTGACGGGACAAAAGAGGTGGTTGTCCCCATTATTGCGGCAACCGGAACCAACCTGGTAGTTTTCATGCCGATTGCCATGATGTCCGGGATAGTCGGTCTATTTATGAAGTCTTTTGGCCTAACCGTAGTATATGCCACGCTCTTTTCGTTATTGGCTTCCTTTTCTCTTACGCCCATGCTCTGCGCTGCCATACTGAAACCGAAGGCGGATAAGAAAATAAGCGTTTCCAACAAGTTTTTCCATGGGGTATTCGCCCCGCTAAGATTAATGCGGAAATGGATTGATGTCGGTATGGAATTCTTGAAAAAGGAATATAAATACCTTTTTGATGCTATCTTCCGGCATCCCAAAACGACCGTTGTCACGGTAGCCTTTTTATTCGCCGCATCCTTATTTATCCTTCCCTATATTGAGAGCGATTTTGCACCGCAGTCAGATGAAGACCAGATTAAGATAAATATCGTCTTGCCGCAGGGCTCCACTATTGAGCGGACCGTGGAAGCCGTAAAAGAAGTAGAGGCGTATCTTGATAAGCTACCCGAGAAAAAATCCTACCTGACCAATATCGGGAAAAACGGAGTGGAGAATGCGCAGATTACGCTGGACCTAATCCCTTTAAAAGAGCGCAAGAGGAAAGATACCGATATTATGGATGTGCTTACGCAGGAGATGGCAAAAATACCCGATATCGAAACCAGTTTTGAGCGTGGGATTACGATCGAGGCGGGTATCGGAGATATTGCCATAGATTTATACGGCGTCGATTACGATACAATGATTAAGATCTCAGGACAAATGAAAGAGATTATGCAGGAAAGCGGATACTTCCGGAGCGTAATTTCATCCTATAAAGATCCCCGGAGCGAAATTCAGTTGGTGCCGCGGCAGGAGAGGCTTATTGAATACGGCTTGACCGCCGCGGATACCGGTTCGGTGCTGCGCGCTTCTATTTACGGGGAGGACTCAAATGTTTATAAAGAAAAGGGCGAGGAGTATAAGGTCAACATAGAGTTAAATGATAAATATGCCCAGGACTTCGATGATCTAAAGATTGTATCAATCCGTTCGCGGAAAGGGCTCATCCCCATAAATGAACTTGGTGAACTAAAAACCGATAAAGCCATCCCGACTATCCGGCACCGGGATAGAAAACGTGTTATACATATTGATGGTTTTCTTGGGAAAAGCGCGTTCGGCTATGTGAGTGGGGTATTGGATAAAAAATTCAAGGCTATAGATTTTCCCGAGGAATATGGCTACCGCTATGTGGGTAACGCTGAAACCATGAATGAGTCAAACAGGGAGCTCGTTAAGGCGTTCATCCTTGCGGTCATATTGACATTTATGTTGTTGTGCGCCTTGATGAATTCCCTTGTGGCATACCCGCTGGCCGTTATAGCAACCGTGGCTACTTCAATGATCGGGATGATCCTGGGGTTATTCTTCTTCGGTTATTCTATAAATGTAGCGTCATTGATGGGTGTGGTTATGTTGGTGGGGATGGTGGTGAATAACGCGATCCTTCTTTTGGATTATACCTTGATTAAAATGAGAGAGGGCGTGCCGGTTAAGGAAGCGCTCTGGCTGGGGGCATCGGAGAAGTTCAGGGTCAT
Organism: Candidatus Omnitrophica bacterium UBA6249; assembly: GCA_002441305.1. Classification (GTDB taxonomy): domain Bacteria; phylum Omnitrophota; class Gorgyraeia; order Gygaellales; family Profunditerraquicolaceae; genus UBA6249. The sequence continues at coordinate 608 of DJVT01000012.1, read as the reverse complement.
TATTATGACTTCGCTTGCAATCATTTTAGGCGTATTGCCGCAGCTATGGTCGGTTATGGAGGTCAAGAGGTCTATGGGCGCGGTAATGACCGGAGGGATGCTTGCCTCCGTTGTATTCACGTTCGTCCTGGTCCCGGTGGTCTTTTGGTACTTGGAGCCTTTTGAAAGGAGATTTTCAAGTCGTTAGATAAATAAATGGATGACCTCGAGCCCCTGATTTCAATCGTAAAGCTGCTAAGCAAGAATGAAGCGCTCCTTATCCACGGCAGGCGCGTTGCCCATCTGGCTTGCGATATCTCCGCAGAGATGAAATATTGCGATAAAGGGATTAGGCTTATCCGTATTGCAGCGGTTACCCATGACATCGGGAAAATCCAATTACCGGAAGAGATTCTCAATAAGCCGGGCGCCCTGGATAAAGATGAGTTGGAGTTAATCAGGAGGCATCCGGAGATAGGATACCGGCTGCTAGAGGTTCTAAAGGCCGAATCTATCGTTGCGGAAGTGGCACTTCAGCACCATGAAAGGCTGGACGGCTCCGGCTATCCCTTTGGCCTGCGGGCAAATGATATTAACCCGGTTGCAAGAATAATCGCGGTTGCCGATGT
>DJVT01000006.1 GCA_002441305.1 Candidatus Omnitrophica bacterium UBA6249 | reverse complement strand
CCGGGCTCTCACCGGATTCCCTGCTGGGTTTTATTTATTACAACACTATACGGCCCGCTTGTCAATCCATTTCTTCTCTCCAGTCGAAAGCAGGAATCCGAAAACTTCCCTTTTAAAAGAACACTAAGCCTGCCTGGTCTTTATGAGAAGCGAAATAAAAATTATCAAAGACATAACTAAAAGCGCAGCTACCTGTATTCCCGAATGCGCCAAAGAAACATTGACAAAACTTTGTATCAGAATAAGAGTCAATCCGCCCAACACGCTTTTGATTCCGAACCATTGGCTTCGAAAATTGTCATTGAGCCCTTCCTGGATTCTTGCGTCGATAACTATGCCGGAAAGGCCGTCCCAGAAGAAAAGGGCGGCAAAAAACATAACAATCAGGGGGACACAATTCCCTGCGGCAAAAGAAACGGTAATTATGACTGCCAGAAAAACAAACACCAAAGAACGCAGGATGCGCGAGAAGACAACCCCTTGAAAACGCTCTGCCAGTTTTGCGGATAATGACTGCAACAGGCTGTATGCAAAAGAAATAACCCCGAAATAGACAAGGGATACTCCGGCCAAAGAGAGCATCGGCTGCAGGAAAAACCCTATTAAAACAGAAATCCCCTGCCCAACGGCGAGGTCCAATATGAGCAGTCTGCGCAGCTGGCTGTTTTTAAAAGCCGAGACCAAGTCTCTTCCCGCCTGCCGGATCGGGTTGGTTTTCGAAGACGGGCCTGAAGAGGGAACCGAAGAAAACGAAAAAAGGCTGAAGACCGCCCCCAGGGAAGAGACCGCGCTTAACAAGATGACCGCCTGCAGAGAAAAAACTGTGGCTAAAACGCTGCCGGTAATAGTCGATACAGCCATAGCGGCCCAGAAAAAACTGTACGCCTTGCCGAGAAAAAAGGCATAGCGGTTGCTTTGCCCTATGCGGTTGGTCGATTCATATAATAAGGCGTTGGCCGTAACCGCAAGCCCCGATTGAGCGAAAGCGCTGAAGAATTGCGAAAACAGCAGCGCTGAAGGGTGGATGCCGGAAAAAGCCAATAGAAAAATACCTACGCTGTTGAGTATGCCGCACAGAAATAAAAGGGTCTTCTTTCCGACCTTATCCGCCAGCCACCCCAGCGGCCAGGATGCCACGCTAAAAACAAGGGAAAAAAGACTAAAAGCCCAGCCTATGGTTTCCAGGGAATACCCCGCCTGCTGCAGGAAAATCTGCTGGTAAGAAGAGTGGAAAATTAACCCCATAAACAGCAAAAACCAGGGGAATGTCTTGATATTCCGCGCCATAGCCGAGCCAGATTTCCTCATTTTCACCGCTTCTTCTATATTATATTTTATCCCTACGGCCTTTATCCCCCGCCCCATAAGGCTAAAATAAGTATCAGCATCTATTGAATCAAAGTTGGCTGTCACGGAGATCTTTCTTTTGAGCAGTTCCCCGGCGAAGTCTTCCCCTAAAAGGCTGCCGGATAAATGCACATACCCGATCTTGTTCCGGTCTATGAAATCCAGGATCTCATCCCTGTGCGTTTTCAAAAGCTCCGGGGTATAATACGCCAGGTCGTAACAAAGAGAAATGCCGCGGTCAATCTTACGCATCTCAGCCAGCGCCCCCGGAAAAAATGAATTGAACACAAAATTTATCTGCGGATAAGACTTGGTCAATCGTATAATCTTCTCGATAAGCAAAAGGTTGGCCGGGATGCGCAGCATTTTTCCCGAATCCTCTTCATATAAAGTCTTTACATCCAGATAGATTGCCGGGCTTTTGCTCCGTTTTCTGGAAAAATGGCTGGCCAGCTCAAGGATTTCTTCAAAAAGTGGTATCCGGTCGGAAAACTCCACATAGCCCGCGCAGCGAAATCCGAGTTTACGCAGGCCGGCAAAAGAATAATCCTCCACCCTGCCCCGCCCCGTAGTCGAATAATCCAGCAACTCATCATGAAAAGCTACTATTTCTCCATCGGAAGTAATACGCAAATCGACCTCGATCCCATCTGCGCCGGACTCCAGGGCGCTGCTGAACGCCCGAAGGGTATTCGGAGGAATTTCTTCGCTGCGGCAACCTGCGGAAGCGATGATTTGCGGAGGGGCGCGTATTTTTCCCTGTCCCTTTTCTTTTCTTTTTTTCTTCCCCTCCTCTGCTTTGGCAACTTTCCCGCTTATTTCCGCAAGAGGAATTTCTGTTTTCGCCCCGGGGAGATCCGGTAATGAAGGCTCTATTTCAACCTCTCCCGCATTGACTTTGGCGACAATACAATCCTGGCGCAGGTCTGCCAGGCCGTCGGGGATAAAAGAACTCCCTGTTTCAAGGACCAGGCCAATATCAGCAAATGATATGCCTCCCCAAACAATAAGGTTACCCTCGTCTCCTCCGGGCCGTACTCTATTGCGGGAATTGATTTCCCTGCTTAAACCGGCATACTTGTGCCAGTATGTTTTTTTCTCCCACGACAGATGCTTCGGGTATACTGCTTCCGACAGGAACGAAACAGGGATGCCTTTTGCCGGAAAAAATGGATATTTGCGACGGAACCAATGGGACATCAACAACGATTTATATAATTCTCGCAACCGGCGGTATTCAGGGGCCACATTGACCCTGCATTGAATCCTTTGCAGCATTTCTTCGGCCGCCTCTCCCATGGCCTTTCTATCACAATCGCGCATGCAAACCTGCAGGACGGGAGAAAAGATGCGTAAATTATCCTCGTCGGCATAATAAGAAATTTCCCCCGGCCTAATCCAAACTTGCACCTCTCTTGGCGCAGAGGAACGAAAAACCGGGTTATCATTCAAATAATCCATTATGTCTCTCTTCAATTGCAGGTCCGCCTCTAAAAGTATTCTGCCAGTCAAGGTTTGTTCCAGCCTTCCAGGAATAACCTCCCCGGGATTCCGGTAAGAAAGATTAACCCATAGTTTATCATCCTCTATATCCAGGTTTTCATAAAAACATGCTACAGTCTCCGCAATATCGCGCTTATCCGGCAATGAATCCGTTATGCGCCCCCTTAAGTTAAAAATGAATTCCGGGAGAGGGATGCCTCCGGACTTATCCACCGACAGGCCCTCAAGCCTTGACCTGCTTTCAGGAAGGACGTAACCGGTGTCCTCCTCCAAAGGGCATAAGAGTTTTATGCAAAAGGATGCCGGCGCGCATAAAAACAGGGCAAATAGCACAATCAGGCACAGAGGAAGCAAGGCCTCGAAAGTAATATGATTTTTATTATTTGATCCTGCCATGGTTAAAAAACAAAAAGCCCCGCTATGCAGCAAGCATAACGGGGCCATACCCTGTTTGGCCCTTAACGGGAATCGCTGCCGTCTAAAGCGGGGCGATTTAATTAAAGATATACAGGCAGGTCTTCTGGCTTCC
>DJVT01000003.1 GCA_002441305.1 Candidatus Omnitrophica bacterium UBA6249 | reverse complement strand
ATTCGATCCCGCAATCCTGGGCGGTTATTTCGGGCGCGGCAAGCGAGGAAAGGGCGCGTATCGCCATGGATGAGGTGGACCGTCAGCTTGTAGACAGGGAACACGCTATCGTGAAATTATTCGATCCTCCCTTTGATGAGGGCCTCTCTAATCCGGGATATGTCAAAGGTTATCTCCCCGGGGTGAGGGAGAACGGCGGGCAGTATACGCACGCGGCGGTCTGGGCGGCGATCGCGTTTTCGGTTTTGAAGGATAAAAAGCGTGCCTGGGAGTTGTTTAATATGATTAACCCGGTGTATCATTCCGATACCGCCGAGAAGTGCGCCGTTTATAAGGTAGAGCCGTTTGTAATGGCCGCGGATGTTTATGCCTCTTTAGGCCTGGCCGGGCGCGGGGGATGGACCTGGTATACGGGGTCGGCCTCCTGGATGTATCAGCTGATCGTAAAATACCTGCTGGGCATCCGGTTGGAAGTGGATAAGATTTATTTTCAGCCCTGCCTTCCCGAGGGCTGGTCTTCCTGGAAGCTGCATTACCGGTACCGTGAGACCTTCTACCATATTAATTTCACGTGCCCGGGGACAGGCGGCCGCGTAATCTCTGTCGAAGTGGATGGCGCGGCGCAGGAGGAGATGACGGTGCGGCTTATTGATGACCGGGTGGACCATTCGGTGGAAGTGAAGATCTCCTGATCAACGGGGGTGTATTCTGCGCAGGGGATTTTTCCTGAAAGGATTAAAAAATAAAAAACCTTCATATTGAAACAGTTCTATTTCCGAGGTAAGATATCACAATAGTGAGAATTAAAGATAAGATTCGGACAAAATCCCCAAGGCAGTTTCTTAAAAGAAAAGGAACTGTCATTTTTTTTATTCTCCTTGCGGTATTTTCCTTCTCAGCGGTTTATAGCGCTCCGGTTGAAGATATTCCCGCGCGTCAGGACACATGGCTTGGCTCCTGGCTCCGGCAGCCGACTCTTACCGGGGATTGGGGCGGGTTGCGCGGCAAGCTCTCGGATGACGGCGTGGATATCTCGGCGAATTTCACTACGGATATCCTCGGCAATCCTTCCGGGGGGCAGGGGCAGGCTGTCAGATACGCCGGTTTTTTAGAGGCGACGCTTGCCTTAAACCTTGAAAAGCTGGCTTCCCTGAAAGGCTGGGCTCTCACAATGACCAATTATCTGGCTTCGGGAAGGAACCTCTCCGCCAAGATCGGTAATTTCTTCGGGGTGCAGGAAGTTTATACCCCCGGGGAGTATTATTTCGGGATCCTGGACCTTTCAGTAACCCTGCCGGGAGACAAGGTTACCTTAGAGGCCGGGCGCCTTTTTGCCGGGGATGTTTTCGCTACTTCCGACCTGTGGCAATATTATGTAGGCGCGATGAACGGCAACATCATCTCTCTTTCGGGAAATATCTTTTTTCCTCACTTCCGGACCGCGGCCTGGGGCGCCCGCGCTACTTATGAGCCGGATAAACATTGGCAGTTTATGGGAGGGGTCTATGACGCGGACTCTTCAGTGGGGGAACCGGGTAAACACGGCCTGGATTTTAACCTTGATTTTGATCACGGCTGCCTGGCGATCGGCCAGTTAAGTTATAAACACCATCAGGAGCCCCGGGAATCCGGCCTGCCGGGAAGCGCTGCCCTGGGAGGATACTACGAAAGCAGTAAATTTTCCGGCGTTGCCGAACCCGGCCGCTCCTGGCATGGCAATTACGGATTCTATTTTATCTTCGACCAGATGATCTACCGCGGCGATTGGCCGGATTTTAACGGACCGGCGCACCTGCGCTCGGGGACCGCGTATTCCGAACGCGTTAAACAGCCTTATAACGTTCAGACTGCTGTCGCCGCTGACCGGCCTAAAGGCTTAACCGCCTGGTGGGCGGCATACCTGGCTCCAAAAGAGGAGATCAATACTCAAACCTACCAGCTTGCCGCAGGGCTGGTGTATCAGGGGCTGCCGCCTAACCGCGACCGCGATGTCACCGCGTTTTGTGTTATTTTCGGCAACTTCAGCGATAAACTTTCCGGGCAGGACGCCGAAACCGCGCTGGAGCTTAGCCACCGGTTCCAGGTCAGCCCGTGGTGTTATTTTTCCCCGGACATCCAGTATATTATCAATCCCGACGGCAGGCACGATATAGATAATGCCCTGGTTTTGGGGGCGGAAGCCAGTTTTAATTTTTGAAAAACCGGAAATTAAAGTGTAGGTAGTAAAAACTTAAGGAGGCGTTATGTTACATACCCGTAAAAAATCGCGCGAAGCTAAAGAGGTCAAGGAGTTATTAGATCCGTTATACGGGGCCTTGGCCCTGGGCAAGGAAATTCCCAAGTATAAAATGCCGGCCAAAGAAATGCCGGCGCCCACCGCTTACCGTATCGTGCGGGACGAGCTGATCCTCGACGGTAATTCCAGGCAGAACCTTGCCACTTTCTGCACCACCTATGTCGAGCCGGAGATTCAGCAGCTGATGGCCGACTGCGTGGACAAGAACATGATTGATAAAGATGAATATCCTCAGACCGCGGAGATCGAATGCCGCTGCGTCCATATCCTGGCCGACCTCTGGAATTCCCCGGAGGCATCTTCCACCATCGGCTGTTCCACTACCGGCTCAAGCGAGGCGGCGATGCTGGGAGGGATGGCGTTAAAATGGAGCTGGCGCAAGAAGCGCCTGGCGCAGGGCAAGCCGGCGGACAAGCCGAATTTAATTACCGGCCCGGTGCAGATCTGCTGGCATAAATTCTGTCGTTACTGGGACGTGGAAATCCGGGAAATTCCCATGGAAGGGGACAGGTATTTGATGAATGCCGAAGAGGTGCTAAAGCGCTGCGATGAGAATACTATCGGCGTTGTCCCTACCCTGGGGGTTACTTTTACCGGGCAGTATGAGCCGGTTAAGGAGATAAGCGATGCTTTGGACGGCCTGCAGAAAAAAACCGGCCTGGATATTCCTATTCATGTGGATGGAGCAAGCGGCGGTTTCCTGGCGCCGTTTCTCTCACCGGGGCTGGTTTGGGATTTCCGTTTAAGCCGCGTAAAATCCATTAACGCTTCCGGGCACAAGTTCGGCCTGGCGCCTTTAGGGGTGGGCTGGGTGGTCTGGAGGGATAAAGCGGACCTTCCGGAGGAGCTGATCTTTAACGTCAACTACCTCGGCGGAAATATGCCGACCTTCGCGCTTAACTTTTCCCGCCCGGGAGGGGAGATTATCGCGCAGTATTATAATTTCCTGCGCCTGGGTAAAGAGGGTTATCATAAGATACAAAAGGCCTGCCAGGATGTGGCGGTTTATCTTGCCGGCGAGATTGCCAAAATGGGTCCGTTTGAGATTATCTATGACGGCAAGGACGGTATTCCCGCGCTCTGCTGGAAGTTGAAAGAGGGTAAGAAATACGATTTTACCCTTTTTGATATCGCCGACCGCCTGCGTTCGCGCGGCTGGCTGGTTCCGGCTTACACCATGCCGGCGCATCGGCAGGATCTGGCGGTGCAGCGGATCCTGGTGCGCCGCGGGTTTAGCCATGATATGGCGGAGCTGCTGTTAGATGATATGGCGCGCGTGCTGGAGCATTTTAATCAGCACCCGGTTGCCAAACCGTTAACCGAAAAAGAGGCCGGAGGCTTTAAACACAGTTAAACCGGAGGGAAGATGACAAAATCCAAAATGACAGTTTTTACCATGGCGATGATAACATCCGCGGCGGTAATGAGTTTGCGCGGCCTGCCGATGATCGCCAAGGAAGAGTTCACTTTATTTTTCTACATCGGGTTCGCCACGCTTTTGTTCTTGATCCCGGCGGCGCTGGTGGCCGCGGAGTTGGGAGGGATGTTCGGCGCCGAGGAGGGCGGGGTATACACCTGGGTCAAAGAGGCTTTTGGCAAGCGGCTGGGTTTTGTGGCGATCTGGCTGCAGTGGGTGCAGAACGTGGTCTGGTATCCCACCGTGCTGGCATTCGCCGCGGCAACTTTTTCTTATGTCATCGGGGCGGATAAATTAGCCAACAGCGGTGTTTACACCGGGTTATTTTGTATTGTTTTCTACTGGATGGCGACCTGGGTCTCTCTGCGCGGCGGCAATCTCATTGACCGTATTACCAGCTATGGATTTGTTGCTGGGACCATCCTGCCGGCTTTAGTGCTCCTGGTTTTAGCGGTAATCTGGGTGATGCAGGGCAACTCCATCGGGTTCCAGCATCTGGCGGCTTCGCAGGGCGCGCTGGATACGGTGGTGCATAATCACGTGCATCCGCGTTTCTTCCCGCAGATCAGCGGATTAAGCAATATCGCTTTTCTTTCGGGAGTGCTTTTGCTCTTTGCCGGTGTGGAAGTGCACGCCGTTAACGCCAATAAGATGGCGCGGCCGCAGGTGCAGTATCCTCTGGCGCTGCTGCTTACTTCGATCATCGTATTTGCCCTTTTTACCCTGGGCGCTTTCGCGATATCCGCGATCATGCCTTATAGCCAGATTAACGTCGAATCCGGACTGCTGCAGACTTTTCAGACGGTGTTCAACCGGATCAATATGCCCTGGGGTGTTTCATTGGTGGGTATCCTGGTGATGTTCGGGGCGCTGGCCAGCGTTACCTCCTGGATCGTCGGCCCCAGCCGCGGATTGCTCAAGACCGCGCAGGACGGGCTGCTTCCCGCTTTCTGGGCCAAGACTAACGCTCAAGGGGTGCAGGTCAATATCCTCCTGGTGCAGGCGGTGATCGTTACCGTGCTTTCCGGGATCTACTTTATTACCAAAAATGTCAGCGTGGCGTTTTTCCTGATCAGCGCGATGACGATTACCCTTTATTTGATCATGTACGCCTTAATGTATGCCGCGGGCATTTGCCTGCGCTATAAACGCCCTGACCTGACGCGTAAGTTCCGCGTTCCCGGAGGGTCCGCGGGGATGTGGCTGGCGGGGTTAGTGGGGATCGGCGGGGTTTCATTTTCATTTATTGTAGCTTTCTTTCCCCCGTCGCAGCTGCCGGTAGGAAATCCGGCGCAGTATGTGCTCCTGGTAGCCGGCGGGACGGTAATCTTTAGCGCGATACCGTTTTTTATCAAAGGCTCACGCGCCGCGAAAAATATAGCCGGTTCATAAGGATAATAGCGCGCCGCCTTACAAAGAAGAGAGCGGGGTTATGGAAAAAGATAAAACGGGCAAAGGGAATGGAATTAAACGGATGAAACTCTACCGCCATCCCGAGCGCGTCTATAACGAGATCAGCGCCGCGGGATACGGGAATGATGCTCCGCTGAAAGAGGAAGATATCAGGCTTTTCGATCAGTATCATTACCTGGGCACCGACACGGTTGACGATGCCATCGAATGCCTTAAGGTCGGCCCGCGAAGCAGGCTGTTAGAGATCGGCTCCGGATTGGGCGGCCCTGCCAGGTATCTGGCGGAGAAAACCGGCTGTCATGTAACTGCCGTCGAGCTCCAGCCGGATCTAAACCAGATAGCCTCTTCTTTGACAAAACGCTGCGATTTATCCGGGCGCGTGGAGCATCTCTGCGGGGATATTCTTGAGTTCCCGGAAAGCGGCGGTAACTTCGACGGCGCGGTAAGCTGGCTGGCGATCCTGCATATTCCGGACCGGCAGGCCCTTTTGAAGAAATGCCGTAATATTTTAAAACCGGGAGGCAAGGTATTCTTTGAGGATTATTACAAGCTGGGAGAATTCAGCCCGGAAGAGGTAAGGGTATTACGCGAGGATGTGCAGTGCCCTTACTTGCCCACGGCGGAGGAATATAAAAAACAGCTCATGGAAAATGGTTTTAAGGATGTAGAGCTTGAGGATAAGACAGTATGCTGGAGCGGTTTTGTGAATGGGCGCGTTGAGAAATTTATTGAAAACCGTAATTCCTACGAAAAGATCCATGGTGCGGAAGTTACGGAGGGGATGGAAGATTTTTATAAAAAAGTATTGCGGCTTTTTCGCCAGGGAAATCTTGGCGGGGCGAGGATTACGGCTGTCAAGGTTTAGTCCGGTTTGAAATAGGGGAAAAGGAAGAGGCTATCGGCCGTATCCGGCAGACAGCCTTTTTTATGCCCGCGCACGGTAAGCCATATTTTGTTCCGAGCTTGATTAGGCGTTTTAAACCATGGTGTTGGGAAGCCCCGGAAGGAGGATAATCATGAATACGGAAGAAGCGAAACAATCTTCAGTGGAGGAGATATTCGGCAAGCTTTCTTCGTCTAAAACCGGCCTCTCTTCGCAAGAGGCGCAAAAAAGGCTCGAAGAAAACGGCCCTAATGAAATATCCGAGAAAAAAGTCAGCCCCTTGTTAAAGTTCTTGAGTTATTTTTGGGGGCCGATCCCCTGGATGATCGAGGTTGCCGCGGTGCTCTCGGCGGTGATCCGGCACTGGGAGGATTTCGGGGTGATCTTCGCGATGTTATTGATAAATTCGCTGGTGGGTTTCTGGCAGGAGTATAAGGCGGATAACGCCATCGAATTATTAAAAAAGAGGCTGGCGCTTAAGGCGCGCGTTATGCGCGACGGCAAATGGGCCGAGGTATTGGCGCGGGCGCTGGTGCCCGGGGATCTCATACGCATACGCCTTGGGGACATTATCCCGGCCGATATCAAGCTTGTCGAAGGCGACTATCTTTTGGTGGACCAATCCGCTTTAACCGGAGAGTCCCTGCCGGTTGAAAAACACTCTTCCGATATCGGATATTCTGCCTCCATCGTCAAACAGGGGGAGATGGACGCTTTGGTCGTCGGCACCGGCGTCAATACTTACTTCGGCAAGACCGCCAGGCTTGTTTCCGAGGCCAAAACACAAAGCCATTTTCAGAAAGCGGTAATCAAGATCGGGAATTACCTTATCGTGATCGCGGTAGCGCTGGTGGCGGTTATTTTTATGGCTTCTTTGTTCCGTCATGAGAAGTTTTTTGAGATCCTACAGTTCGCGCTGATCCTGGTGGTGGCTTCCATTCCCGTGGCGATGCCCGCCGTCTTGACGGTAACCATGGCGGTAGGCGCCGCGATGCTCGCCAGAAAAGAAGCGATTGTCAGCAAGCTCGTGGCGATCGAAGAGATGGCGGGGGTCGATATCCTGTGCTCCGACAAGACAGGCACGATCACCAAGAATGAGTTAAGCGTAAAAGAGCTGAAACCTTTGGGGGGATTCAGCGATACCGAGATGCTTCTTTGGGGCAGGCTGGCGTCCAGGGCGGAGGATAAGGATCCTATTGACGACACTATCATCGCCAGGGCCCAAGCGGTAAAAGGGGTTACGCAAAATTTCGGCGATTATAAAGTAATCTCTTTTAAGCCGTTTGACCCGGTCGCCAAACGCACCGAAGTAAGCGTTGAAGACAGAGGGGGTAAAAAATTCAAGATAACCAAAGGCGCCCCGCAGATTATACTTTCCCTGGTGTCGAATAAAGATCTGATCTCTTCCGAGATAGACGCGGCGATTAATGATTTCGCGGCAAAAGGATACCGCGCCCTTGGCGTAGCCAGGACGGATGACGCCGGGGCATGGCAATACGCCGGGCTTTTCGCGATCTACGACCCGCCGCGCGAGGATTCCCTGGAGACTATCAAGACCGCTAAATCGATGGGCTTGGACGTTAAAATGGTAACCGGGGACCATGTCGCCGTGGCCAGGGAGATTGCCAGGGAGGTGGGGCTGGGGGAGAATATCTTGCCGTCCTCCAGCTTTCTGGATAAGACTGACATAGAGACGCAGAAGATCATCGAGGGCGCGGACGGTTTTGCCCAGGTTTTCCCGGAGCATAAATATAAGATCGTGGAGGAGTTGCAGGAGAAAAACCATATCGTCGGAATGACCGGCGACGGGGTTAACGACGCCCCGGCGCTGAAGAAAGCGGACGCCGGGATCGCGGTAGCGGGGGCAACGGACGCGGCAAAATCCGCCGCGGCGATTGTCCTTACCCGGCCGGGGCTTTCGGTGATTATCGACGCGGTCAAGGAAAGCCGCAAGATATTCCAGCGCATGAACAGTTACGCGATCTACCGTATCGCCGAGACGATCAGGGTTTTGTTATTTATGACATTGGCGATCTTGGCTTTTAATTTCTATCCGGTAACTGCGATCATGATTGTGATTCTAGCGATGCTTAACGATATCCCGATCATGATGATCGCCTACGATAATACAAAGATCGACCCGAAGCCGGTGAGCTGGGACATGAGGAGTGTATTGACCCTTTCGACCGTCCTGGGGATCGCCGGGGTATTTGCCAGTTTCGGGATGTTCTGGATAGGCAAGGAGGTCCTGCATCTGGATCTTCAGATGATCCAGACCCTTATCTTTTTAAAATTATCGATTGCCGGGCATCTTACAATTTACCTTGCCAGGACAGGGAAGGAGCCTTTCTGGCACAAGCCTTATCCGGCCCCGGTGCTGTTATGGACATGCGAGTCAACCAAGGTGATTGCCACGCTGTTTGCGGTTTACGGGATATTCATGAAGCCGATCGGATGGGGGCTGGCGATTTTTGTCTGGTGTTACGCGTTTATTTTCTTTTTCGCCAGCGATTTCATAAAAATCCGCGTCTATGAGATAATGGATCATTTCGGCATAAGATTCCGCCGGGGGATACAGGCGGTTTAACCGGGAGAGGAGGTCATTATGAAAGAACAATCCAATATTAAGGAAGAAACGGGAAGCGGCCTTTGGAAAACATTCCAGATCTGGGGGCTGGCTTTAGCGATACCTTTTGAGATGGCTTCCGGGCCGTTTATCGGCTATTTTATCGGCCTGTATTTAAAACACCGGATTGGGATGCATGATTTTTTTATGTATTTGCTGGTGCTGCTGGGGCTGGTCGCCGGATTTGTCAATACAGTGGTAATAATCCGGATGATGATTAAGCTCAACGAAAAATAAACGGAGGCCGGACGGCGATGGATAAAGCAAAAAAGATATTTACCTGGCTCGGTATTGTTTTGATATTAATTACCGGTCTGGTTCATCTTATTGATGCCCCGGACAGCTTTAGCGACGCGCCGTATAAGGGCTGGCTTTTTTACGTTAACTTCGCCGGCGCGCTGCTTGCCGCTCTCGGGATATTCTTTGATAAGCTTGATTGGGGGTGGAATTTAGGGTTTTTGATCGCCGCAGGTTCCATCCTGGCTTATATCGCCAGTCGCACCGTGGGCTTGCCTTTTATCCCGCCTGAACCTGATGAGTGGCTTGAGCCGCTTGGGGTTGCTTCCCTGATTGCAGAGGGTTTGTTTATCGCGGTTTTTGCCGCAAGAGGGCTGGCGGCAAAGAAAGCTTAAAGGCCGGCAGATATTTTATTGGCCGGTCCCTGGATTTCGTTGTTTTCCAAAAACGCTAAGACGATCCGGGAAAATTCCACCGGCGCCTCTCTCATTAAAGAATGCGTCGCGCCCTTGAATTGTACCAGCCATGCTCCCGGGATAGCCGCCGCCAGCATCTTCGAACCTTCGACACCTACAATGGTATCCGCAGTACCCACGATGAGCATTACCTGGTTGTTGATGGAAGGTAATTCCGACAAGGGAGTTTTCCACTGGGCAGTGGCTTTTACCTGCCGGGCGATGACCGGGTTATCCGGTGTCTTACCTTCCAGGGCCTTGACAACGTTACTGCCGTCAGTAGAACAGGCGTAGATTATCGCCTTATCGAACCGCTCTGGGTATTTCAATAACAGCTCCTGGGTGATCGTGCTCCCCATGGAGAAGCCGAGCACATCCGTCTTTTTTACTCCCAGCGTATCAAGCAGGCTGATCACGTCTTCGGCAAACAATTCGTAGCTGAATTCTTTATCATTGGCAGTGGTATATCCCATCCCGCGGTTGTCCAGCAATATCAACTGGTATTTTTCCGATAGCGCCTTAATTACCCCGTCAGGCCAATCCTCCATCGTATTGCCCAGCCCAATGATCATTACCAGCGGTTTACCCGAACCGATAAGCTTGTAGCCCACCTGTATGTCATTGGCGCGGATCTGATAAACAGCATTACCTTGTTTATCCACGCCGACCTTTCCGCCGACAGGCTGTATGTTTTGAGCAAAAGCGTTAGAAATAGCGATACTAAATACAAAGAATAACGCAATAAGAATTTGGTTGGTTTTTCTCATAAGGTCTCCTTATTCCTAAAAATATAGCACCATATCTTTGTTTCTTCAAGTTGTATATTTATAACGGGTTAGGTTAATTTATTAGTCCAAGCTTTGCTATTTGCAATTAGAGAACTTTGATTGACTAAGCGGGTTTTAGGGTATAAAATAAAATGTTTCTTAAAATAGCCTTAATTCCCACAAATCATTGGAAAAATGATCTATGGTAACAGTATAAAACGCAAAAATTCAATCGAGTGGTATCGTTTGAAGGGGGAACTGCCACTATAATATAACGAAAACCTTCGCTCTCACCGGGCGGAGGTTTTTTGTTGCAGGAATATTTATGAGCGAAGCCCAAGCGCGGCAGGTGATTGACGGGTTGCTGAAAGAAGCAAGGTGGCATGATTTGATGAAAGGTTAAATATGTCTAGAGCTAAAGAGTCTAAAAATGTAAAGAAAACAGAGCCGTTTGAAGCCACATTATGGCAATCGGCGGATAAGTTGCGCAAGAATATTGATGCAGGAGAATATAAACATGTTTTACTTGGTTTGATTTTCCTGAAATACATCTCGGATGCCTTTGAAGTCCTGCATTCCCAGCTTGTCCAGGGTAAAGGCGAATACGAGGGGGCTGATCCGGAAGATCCCAACGAATATACCGCTGAAAAAGTATTTTTCGTGCCTCCGATCGCCCGCTGGAAGCGCATTTCCGACAACGCCAAAAAAACAGAGATCCTGCTTGATAACGGCAAGAAAGTCGATATCGGCGGATATGTCGATGAAGCCATGGAAGCCATCGAGCGCCAGAATCATTCGCTTAAAGGCGTTCTGCCTAAAGTTTTTGCCCGGCAGAACCTTGACCGGGCTGGCCTTGGCGGCTTGATCGATTTGGTCGGCACCATAGTCCTGGGCACCGCCGAAGCCAAAAGTAAAGACCTGCTCGGGCAGGTTTATGAATATTTTCTCGGCCAATTCGCCCTTGCCGAAGGCAAAAAAGGCGGGCAATTCTACACACCTCGCAGTGTAGTCAAACTCCTGGTCGAAATGCTCCAGCCATACGAAGGCAGAGTATTCGATCCCTGTTGTGGTTCCGGCGGTATGTTCGTACAGAGCGAAAAATTCATCACCGCCCATCAAGACCGCTACAAAAAGAAATCCAAAAGCGTTAGTCTTGATCCCAGCGACATGATTTCCATCTATGGCCAGGAATCCAACCAGACCACCTGGCGTTTGGCCAAGATGAACCTGGCTATCCGCGGTATCGACAGCTCCAACGTCAAATGGAACAACGAAGGTTCTTTCCTGAATGATGCGCACAAGGATCTCAAGGCCGACTTTATCCTGGCCAATCCGCCGTTCAACGATTCCGACTGGTCCGGTGATCTCTTGAAAGACGACGCCCGCTGGAAATACGGCATCCCGCCCAGCGGCAACGCTAATTACGCCTGGATCCAGCATTTTATTTACCATCTCTCGCCGTCAGGCGGCATGGCCGGGTTTGTTCTGGCTAAAGGCTCTCTGACTTCTAAAACTAACAGTGAAGGTGAAATCCGCAAAGCGATCATCGAGGCAGGACTGCTCGATTGCATCGTTAACCTTCCGGCAAAGCTCTTCCTGAATACCCAGATTCCCGCCTGTCTCTGGTTCCTCTCGCGCAAAAAAGAGGGCAGGTTGGACAAAGTATTGTTCATCGACAGCCGCAACCTGGGCTATTTGATTAACCGCCGCACCCGTGATTTCAAGGACGCAGACATCGCCAAGATCGCCGAGACCTATCATCACTGGCGCAACAAGAACGCCGAATACAAAGATATCCCCGGCTTCTGCAAATCCGTACCCCTTGAGGAAATTCGCCAAAAAGACTACGTGCTCACTCCCGGCCGCTACATCGGTTTACCCGAAGAAGAGGACGATTTCGACTTCGCCGAGCGCTTCACCAAACTCAAGGCCGAATTGGACGAGCAGATGAAGGAAGAAATCAAGCTTAACGAAGTTATTCTCAAGAATCTTGCGAAAATTGAGGTTCCCGATGTTGGTGTTCATCGATGAATCCGGAGATTCCGGACTGAAGATTCAAGCCGGTTCAAGCCGGTTCTTTGTCATATCATTGGTTGTTTTTGAAGATCATCAAGAAGCAGAGGCGTGCGATAAGAGAATTTCTCTTTTAGGCAGGGAGTTGGGGTATCCAGACGGTTTTACGTTTCATTTCAAGGATAACTCGCACAAAATACGCCTGGCTTTCTTGGAGGCGGTCGCCCCTTACGGTTTCTGTTATTTCGGTTTTGTGTTGAACAAGGATCCCAAGAAACTTTGGGGAAAAGGATTTCAATTCAAAGAATCGCTTTATAAGTCCGCCTGCGGATATATCTTTGAGAACGCAAAGCCATATTTGAAGCAAGCCATCGTAGTGATCGACAAAAGCGGGCGAGAAGTATTTCGCAGTCAGTTAGCTGCATATCTTAAGAGGAAGATTAACGATAAAGCCGATGATATTATCAAGAAGGTTAAGATGCAGCCGGATAGGGGGAACAACTTGTTGCAGCTTGTCGATTATGTGGCTGGCGTTATCAACAGATACTGCCAGGGGAAGAAGGGAGCGGATGAATACAGGCGTTTCATCGCAGCTAAGGAAATCAATGTCCAGACCTGGCCAAAATGAAAAAAGCCTGTTTTTCAACAGGCTTTTTGGAATTAAGTCCCTATCCCTTGCGGGCACGCACGCCATAAAGGCGACTAATCGGGACTCAATCAATTCCATTAAAAGGTTAACACATTGTGAGTAGTTGTCAAGCGAAATTGTCAGATTTTTCTTTAAACGGTAGATTTGTGGCTCACGCATGAGCCGAGAGTTATTAATTAAAAATTGTGGTGTTTTAAACATGAATGATTCCCATACAGCTATGATCAGTGCAATCATAGGTACAATTTCTACTATAGCAGGTATTATTATAGGAGTAGTTGTTGCTTTTAAGGTTCAGGACAGGCAATTCAAGCGAGAAGAAAAACAAAGGAAAAAGGCTTGGAAATGCTATTTGGAAACACTTAAGCAAGAAATCGAGACTGAGCACAAGAGACTTTGGCAACTGAGAAGTATCGGATGTAGAGGGTATCCCCAAGATTATTTTGATACTACGGTTAAACGCACCATATTACAGGAAATCATTAAAACCCCTTTGTTTATTACGCATCAGAAAGTTTTCAGTAAGATAAGCAGTTTGATCCAGCGTTACGAAGCTATCAATAGTCAGAGTGCGTTAATCAGAGACATTCTTTCGGATAAGTATGCATCTATTGAGGACAAGAAGGCTAAATTGAGCTTTGAGCAAGATAGTCTATTTGATCTAGCCGATGATGCAATTCTTGATGATATGGCAGAGAATAATGGTAAACCATCTTTGGCTATTGAATTAGGAGAAATAAATAACTCAATTGAGGATTCTGATACAAGGTGACAATATGCAGCAAGTAGGCTTTTTATGCAGATTCGGGAGTTTCTATGTCTAGAGATATCGTTTTTTTCTTAGGTGCTGGTTTCTCCTATTCGGCAGGGATGCCAACAATGGCCCAATTCGGAGAAGAATCTGAGAGAGATTTCTCCGGAATTGCGAAAATTTATAATGTGGAAAAGTTAAGCCTAGAAATATTATTGGATGCGGGGACATATTTCCGGTATTTTCAGGAATATTGCGGTAATAATTTCGTCCGAATTGATAAAAATAATATGGAAGATATTTATTGTGTAGCAGAAGTGATGGCGGCTTCAGGTGTACAGACAATAAGTCTAAATAACAAGACGATATCTCTGGAAGATTTATTGACGCAGATTAAATTGTGGTTATGGAAGGTTTTTCAGCAGTTACCTCCTGTTAATTCCGAGAGAAAAGATAGAGTTAATGAGCAACCATATCAGGATTTCATTAATTTCTTAAAAACCAATGAGATTGTATCTCGCTGCGCAGCCATAACAACAAATTATGATTTAATTTTGGAATATTATGCGTGGCGGGGAGGTATTTTGAGTTCTTATCCATTCCTTGATTCGGAGGCGTCGACCGCTTATATTGGCGAGAAAACGGTCTCGGAATATGTTCATGCCGGAGAGATTGATGACAGCCTAATGATTTACAAGTTACATGGTAGTGTTAATTATTTTGCTAAAAAGAATGATCCAGTATTGAAGATTCTTAATGGCGTTACTCCTGCTGGTGGTCGTGTTGGAAATTCTATCTGGCCGACAGATGCCCCGTCCATATTCTTTTTAGATGCGATTTATGAGATTAAACGATTATATCCTGATTACGTGCCAGCGATTGTTGCTCCGACATATGCTAAAATTGAGGCATCTTCTTGGTTAAAGAAGGTATGGCACGAAGCAATTGAATGTTTAAGAAATGCTAAAGCCATTGTATTTATTGGTTATGGTTTGCCGCAGACGGACGGTTTTGTGAAAGCAATGTTTCAGACAGCTTTTTTGGGGAAAGGTACTGCAAGCCCAAATATTTACGTGTTGAGTCGCGATAGTACCGGTAAAGTTCAAAAAAGGTATTCTGAATTGTTTCCTAATAACCTTTACTTTTATAAAGGACTTTTTGCAGAGAAGTGGGCGGATTTGAGCAAACAAATATTAAGGGATATACAATAATTATTGAGGAAAATTGTGAGCGAGTGGAAGGAATGTAAATTAGGTAATGTTTTAGGCGAGAAAGGCTATATCCGTGGGCCATTCGGTTCGGCATTACGTAGAGGTGAAATGAGTGAATGCGGGGTTCCGGTATATGAACAGAAAAATGCTATTTACAATAGCCGAGAATTTCGTTTTTTTATCGACGACAAAAAATTTAGAGAGCTTAGTAGATTCCAAGTTAAGACCGATGATTTAATAATTAGTTGTTCAGGTACAGTTGGGAAAATTTCTATTATAAAGGAAGAAGATCCCAAAGGCATTATTAGCCAAGCCTTACTTATTCTTAGACCAGACACGTCCAAGATAGATTTGAAGTATCTGTATTTTTTCTTGTCTTCCAAACAAGGATTCGAATTAATCACACAGGCATCGCATGGATCGGTTCAAGTCAATATAGCTGAAAGAAAGATTGTAGAAAGTATTCCTCTTTTGCTTCCTTCTTTACCCGAACAGCGTGCCATTGCCGCAGTCCTTTCCAGCCTTGACAACAAAATCGACCTTTTGCATCGCCAGAACAAAACCCTCGAATCCCTCGCAGAAACCATCTGGCGGAAGATGTTTGTGGAGGAGGCTGATCCGATGTGGCGAGTTGGGAAACTGGGAGAAGAAATGGATATTACGATGGGACAATCTCCCGAAGGGAGCACTTATAATGAAGATAAACAGGGTATGATATTCTTTCAAGGCCGGGCCGAGTTTGGTTTTAGATTTCCTGAAACAAGATTATATTGCACTGCTCCTAAGCGCTTGGCTAAAGAAGGAGATACTTTGGTAAGCGTAAGGGCGCCTGTTGGCGATATAAATGTTGCCTTCGAAGATTGCTGTATTGGACGGGGATTGGCTTCCGTACGGCACAGAAAAGGATATCTAACGTATACTCTTTATAAAATTCGTTCCTTGAGAGATGAATTTGATTCTTTTGAACAACAGGGCACAGTGTTCGGTTCAATTGGAAAGGACGATTTCAACAATATTGAAACATTTATTCCTAACGAAGCCAAAATAAGAGAGTTTGAGGATGTTGTTAAGCAGCTTGATGAGAAAATTTTTATTAATTCAACTCAAATTCGCACGCTTTCGCATTTGCGAGATACATTGTTGCCGAAGTTAATGAGTGGGGAAGCAAAGGTAAGAGGAGGATAAAATGCTTGATGTCGACAAAACTGTATTAAAATTTCGAGCTCCTCAAGAGGATTGGCGAGTATTGATTGTATCGTATGAGGCGAATGCAGAAGAGGATGCAAAGGGGAAGGTTGAGGCTGAAGTTAAGGCTGCTAAGGAGACTCTTAAAAATACTCTTTTGACTTCGTTGCAAATGCAGAATATTGTTGTTCTTGCTGGTAGCGGAACTTCACAAGGGACGGTAGGTGGTCCAACAATGATGAATCTTTGGGATGAATGTACAAAAGAGGCAAAAAACAGTGATCCTATTTTAGAGAAAGTTAAGCATTCTAAAGAAGAAAAGAATATAGAAAATTTATTATCGCGTTGCGAAGCATATATACAGTTTAACGATGATGTTGCAGTTAAAGATTTTATTAAAGTCAGTCGTAGTAAGATTCTAACGTCATGTACTAAATTTCTTAAGAATGAGAATCTCGCTGGTCATAGAACTTTACTACATCGATTAGCTAGACGGAGAGTGAGAGATTCGCGAGTAAAAATATTTACAACCAATTATGATCTATGTTTTGAAAATGCCGCAAGCCTAGCTGGGCTGGTTTTGATCGATGGATTTTCTTTTGCGTTACCTAGAGTTTATGACCCCCGATATTTTAACTATGATATTGTGCGCCGCTCAAGGAATGGCGAAGATACCAATAGTTATCTTGAAGGAGTTTTTCATCTTTATAAACTGCATGGTTCAGTAAATTGGGCGCATTCTTTAGATGGAGATAAAATCATTATGAAAGATGCTCCGAATCCCAATGAGGTTTGTTTAATATATCCGGCTAGTGGAAAATATAGACAGACGTATAGCCAGCCGCATTTGGAACTATTTGCACAATATCTTACTTCTTTAAGAGAACCCAATACTTGTTTTATTGTTTCAGGGTTTGGTTTCAATGATGAGCATATTGCAGAGCCAATTATTTCTGCTGTTAAAACAAATCCTCATTTACGTCTAATTGTCGTTGACCCTTTTTGTGATAAAAATTCAGAAAAGAGTTATTGGAAAGAACTATATGCGCTTGCTTCCCAGGGGGATGATGTTTGGTTTATTAACTCATCCGTTGCTGATTTTGCAAACCTAATACCCGATTTAAAATCTTTAACGCCAGCAGAGAGATTGGCTAAAGACGTTAAAAGCATGGTGGATTAATATGGAAAAGATAAAAGGAAAAGCAGATGATTTCCCTAAGGGGTTGTTGCGAGTTGAACTGTTTATGGGGGTGGTTTCATCTGTAGCAGCTTACTCTGTTCAAGTTAACCTCACAGATGCTAGCTCGCCTAGCGGATCTTTCTTTTCGGGCGGAAGATATGGAAGAGGAGAAGTTGGAGAATTTGTTCTTATAGAGGGGCAAGTAAATCTTATTTTAGGCAGGGTGGTTGAAGTGAGAATACCAGAAGGCGATCGGCAGATTATAAATCCTACTTATTCTGGGAAACCAAGATTGGATGCTATTGGAAAAATACAGCTTCTCGGTTCTGTTGCCATGGATGATTTGAAAGTGTCTGCAGGGGTAGATGCTTATCCTAGATTAGGGGATCGAGTTTATGCGGCGCCACATAAGTTTGTTGCCCAAATTCCAAAGTTTATGGATATCGACACAAAGGAAAGTTCTATTCTGTTGACTCTAGGTTCAGTTGATATGGCTCATGAAAGCATAGTCTTAATTAAGCCGGAGAAGCTTTTTGGGAGACATTGCGCTATCCTTGGTGCTACAGGTGGCGGCAAGAGTTGGACAACCGCACGTATTATCGAAGAGTGTCTAAAATATAAGGCAAAAATTATTCTAATTGATGCTACCGGAGAATATCGCAATTTTGCAGGTCAGAATACCCAACATGCCCATTTAGGTAATCCTGTAGTAAAAGCAAAAGATTCTTCTGAAGGTTCTTTGCCAGCCACCAGTTTTATGGAATCGGATTTTATTGCTCTTTTCGAACCTGCGGGGAAAGTGCAGGGGCCTAAACTTCGTGCTGCTATTAGGAGTCTAAGACTAGCTAATTTAAAACCCGAGGTTGCAACAGATGGTTTTATAAAGAAGATCGATCAAAGTAAAGTTGCGATTGAGCAAGCTGAAAGAGAAGAAAGTGTTTCCGTAAAACTGGATGATCCTCATCAAGAATTTGATGTTCATAAACTTGTAAAACAACTTGAACAAGAATGCGTGTATCCCGATGGTTTTGGAAAGGTTCGCGGAGAAAAAGATACAAGTAAGTGGGGAGGAGAAGATGGCAATTTTTCACATTGTCTTTCTTTGGTATCTAGAATTAATGGGATCTTAACTTCGTCTGCTTTTCACTGTGTTTTTAAATCAACAGGAATTCCGCTTACTTCTAAAATTGACGAATTTACTATCAATAAGTCAAAATTACTTCGTATCTGTTTAAGCGGAGTTTCTTATGAATTTAGAGCGCGTGAAATAGTAGCAAATGCTATAGGGAGATATCTGCTTAGTAAGGCGAGAAAAGGGGATTTTAATAATAATCCCATGGTACTAATTGTTGATGAGGCTCATAATTTTCTAGGCAGATCAATAGGAGGTGAAGATTATATTACACATCTAGATGCCTTCGAGATGATTGCAAAGGAAGGACGTAAATACGGATTAAATATTTGTTTGGCGACTCAACGGCCTAGGGATATCGTTGAAGGGGTCTTGAGCCAGATTGGAACCTTGATTGTCCATCGTTTAACCAATGATCGAGATCGCGAGGTTGTGGAGAGGGCTTGCGGCGAGATCGACCGTGCAGCATCAGCTTTCCTCCCTAACTTAAAACCGGGAGAAGCTGCAATTATTGGGGCAGATTTTCCTATCCCGTTAACAATTCAGATTGATGAGCCAAACATTAAACCACAATCTGGAGGCCCAGATTTCCAGAAATCTTGGAAGTAAGAATTAAATAATGAATAACTTTACCGAATCTGAAATCAAAATTATTCTTTAGACGAGATTAAAGAGCTTGGGTTTTCCTATGTCTCCGATCCGGCGATTGCGCTGGATGGAAGATTTTGATTCGCATGTTTTTGCATTTTCGAGATATGTTGTTATCAGAGTTGATGTCTAACAAGACCCAAGTACTGGTGTAATATTTATAAGGAAAATAATCTAATGGACATAATTTTTCATTATCCACCTGAACTTTTCAATCTTCTTATAGATACTATCCCGCTGCTTTGTAAAACAAAAAAAGAAGTTATTTTATTTTTTAGAGGGGCAGGAGTTGATAAAAGTTTAATTAAAGACCTGGAAAATTGTGTCATTCGGAATCCTAGTGAAATTAATAAATACGAGATTGTCAGAAGTATATTAACTAGATTAAATGAGAAAGGTGAGAATGCTTTAGGGGAAAGGCGAGAAATTCTAAAAAGGGTAACCGAATTCGAAGATTTCTCAACATGTTGGGCTACAGATCAGTTGAAAGCAAAAGGTTTAGTCTCAGAAATTAGACGTGTTGTGAATGTTAAAGATTCTTTTACGAGAATGAATCAAGAGCGGGAAGAAGAATCTAGAAAACGGGCAGTTGAACATCAGAAAAAAATACAAGATGGACAAAACCTAAAAATCGAAATAGAGTGTATTAAAAAAGAGTTTTTCTCATTATTTGTTGAGAAAGACGCGCATAAACGCGGTAAATCACTTGAAGGAATTTTAAATCGTTTTTTTAGGGCGTACGAGATTCTTGTTAGAGAGTCTTTTATTTTGCGTGGTTCAGATGGAGAAGGAATAATAGAGCAAATTGATGGAGTTATAGAGATTGAAGGTGAATTATATCTTGTTGAAATGAAGTGGTGGAATGTACCTTTGGGCGTTGCCGATGTTTCTCAGCATTT
This sequence comes from Candidatus Omnitrophica bacterium UBA6249, assembly GCA_002441305.1. Taxonomy (GTDB): domain Bacteria; phylum Omnitrophota; class Gorgyraeia; order Gygaellales; family Profunditerraquicolaceae; genus UBA6249. The sequence goes on along the minus strand of DJVT01000003.1, from coordinate 106,223 downwards.
AGTTAGAGTTTTTAATAGAGGCCATGCACGGGGGATTTATATTTCTGCTTCGGGTTACACGGAACCAGCTGTAGCTCTTTGTAAAGAATCTCTCCAGAGAGCAGTTGTGGTGTTGTGTAAACTAGAAGAAATTGTCAGATTGTTAGAGCAGGGGAAAGATTTAAGAAGTTTTCTAAAGACGAAGATTACAGCTTCAATTATAGACAAAAATCCTTTAAATGAATTCATTGTTTAACTCCGAGTATTTTACAAATTATCATTTTTATTCTGTAAAGCTAATATTAGTGGATTTTGGGAGGAACTATGAGTAAAGAGTTTAAGAGAACCGAGCATTCCGATATACTTGTTCATTGGACTGGCAGTGATCTTGACAATAATGATCCTAGGATGCAAGAAACCAAGAAGGTTCCGTGGAGAAAACATGCTTTAAGACCGATAGATAGGTCGTCTTTAATAAAGAAAAAAGAAGTTATATATGCTTATCTTGAACGTTTACGCGATATATTAAAGTTTGGTTTTTGGATGAAGAATGATCAGACATTAAGCAATGATGGGACTTTAGGCTATAAGCAAGAAGATGGAAGAGTAAAAGATACTTCTACTGTTGCGCGGATTTGTTTTACTGAGTTGAAACTTTCTGAAGCAAGGCAACATGCTTATGAGTACGGAAGGTTAGGCATAGGTGTTAAACGAATGTTTTTGTTCGATAGGGCTGGACAGCCTATGATTTATGTTAATCCCAGTAAAGGTACGTCGAAACCTAATTGGTTTGTTGATGCGCCTGATATTGCTGGCGAGGATGTTTTGTGGAGCCAAACAAAGCAGAGCTATTTGAAATATACGAGTGAAATAGAGGATCTTAATTACAAATATTTAGCAGAATCGGAATGGAGAATTGCATATCCAGATGGTTTAGATGTTAGGACTGCCATGGGAAAAGCACTTTCTGGTTTGATTATTAATATTAATGGAAATCTAGATGACGAATTTCGCAAATATGTAACAAAAACATGCTCTTTGGATGAATTTAAAGAATTTGTAAGATTGAGTGCCCCGAAAGGACTAAAATACTTAATACCTTTGGATTATTGGTTTGCTGTAATTATATATCCTTGTCCTGCGGTAAAAATTGCAGCAGAGAGAAATTGTGATATTCGGAGATTATTAAGAAAAACCAGAATCCCTCTTCAGCAGCAATTAACTGAGATTGGGGTTGGAGAGAAATATATGATGCCAATTGAAATCGATTTGGATACAATGAGCCATTTCTGATTATTACAATGACTGAAAAATAATGCATACCTTTACCGAATCCGAAATTGAAAATTATTCCTTAGGTGAGCTGAAAAGTCTCGGTTTCTCTTACATCCCAGGTCCGGCGATTGCGCCGGATGAGGCGGGAGTTGTGGGGATAGCTGAGCCGCAAGCTGCTTATGGCTTGTTCGAGAAACGCCAGAGTTACGAAGATGTAATATTGAAGCAAACTCTTGAACAGGCGATCGAGCGCTTGAATCCTGCGGTTTCGGAAGCGGTGCGCCAGGAAGCGTTCAAGCAGGTCCTCTCCGTATATTCTCCCCAGCTTATTTCGGCCAACGAAGCTTTTCAGGCCATGCTTAGCGAAGGCGTGCTGGTTACCACGCATCAAGACGGGCAGGAGCGGGGAGAGCGGGTGTGGCTGTTGGATTTCCAGAAGCCCCAGAACAATGTTTTCTGCGCGATCAATCAGCTTACCGTACAGGAGCATAATCAGCATAAGCGGCCGGATGTGATTTTGTATGTCAACGGCATGCCTTTGGTGGTGATGGAGCTTAAGAATCCGGCTGATGCCAATGCCACCATCCGCAAGGCGTATGACCAGATCCAGACCTATAAGACGGTTATCCCGACTTTATTCTTCTATAATGTTCTCTGCGTGATTTCCGACGGGTTGGAAGCGCGGGTAGGTACGATTTCGTCATCGTTTAGCCGGTTCCAGGCTTGGAAGACAATTAGCGGCGAGAAAGAAGAAGCGATCCAGGTGAGCCAGTTGGAAGTGTTGATCAAGGGGATGCTCAACAAGACGACCTTGCTGGATCTGATCCGGAATTTCATCGTTTTCGAGAAGGATAAGAAGATCGATCCGAAGACCGGATTGACCCAGATCGAGACGGTGAAGAAGATTGCCGCCTATCATCAGTATCATGCGGTGAACAAAGCGGTAGAGAGTACGCGCCGGGCTGTGGATGTCAAGGGTAATCGCAAGGCCGGTGTGGTTTGGCATACGCAAGGGTCCGGTAAGAGCCTTTCTATGGTTTTCTACGCGGGAAAGCTTATTCATAATCTGGATAATCCGACTATCGTGGTGATTACCGACCGCAATGACCTTGATCAACAGCTTTTCGATACTTTTGCCGCATCGAGCAGTTTACTCGGACAGTCGCCGGTACAGGCGGAGTCCCGCGACCATTTGAAATCTTTGCTCAAGGTGGCCTCGGGCGGGATCGTGTTTACCACCATCCAGAAATTCTTCCCGGAGAATGAAAGTTCTATCTATGACCGGTTATCGGATCGCCGCAATATTATCGTAATTGCCGATGAAGCGCATCGTTCGCAGTACGGTTTCGGGGCGAAGTTCGACGGCACGCGTCTGGCGTATGGTTTCGCCAAGTATTTGCGGGATGCGGTTCCTAATGCCACATTTATCGGTTTTACCGGTACGCCGGTAGAAAGCACGGATATCAACACTCCGGCGGTGTTCGGCAATTATATCGATATCTACGATGTGGCTCAGGCGGTGGAAGACGGGGCCACAGTGCGGATTTTCTACGAAAGCCGGCTGGCCAAGGTGAACCTGACTGAAGACGGCCGCAAGCTGATCGCGGAATTCGAAAAAGAGATGATCGAGGATGACACCATAGTGGTCCAGCAAACCAAGGCTAAATGGACTAAGCTGGAAGCGATTGTCGGGCATCCCGAACGGTTGAAGAATCTGGCCCGGGATATTGTGGAGCATTACGAGAAGCGTGCGGAAGTGTTTGCCGGCAAAGCTATGATCGTGGTGATGAGCCGCAGGATTGCCGTGGCTTTGTACGATGCGCTTATCGCTTTGCGGCCGGAGTGGCATAGCGAGGATTTGAAGGAAGGGGCATTGAAGGTGGTGATGACTTCGTCGTCTTCGGATAAGCTGGAATTCGATCCCGAGGATCCGGATGATCTGGTTATTCCCAAATGCCATCGCACGAATAAAAATGACCGCCAGGTGCTTGCCGAGAGGATGAAAGAACCTGCGGATCCGTTAAAGCTGGTGATTGTCCGGGATATGTGGCTTACCGGCTTCGATGTGCCGTGTTTGCATACGATGTATATCGATAAACTGATGAAAGGCCACACGCTGATGCAGGCGATCGCCCGGGTGAACCGGGTTTTTCTGGATAAACCGGGCGGGTTGGTGGTGGATTATATCGGTATCGGCAATGCGCTGAAAGAGGCGTTGGCGTTTTACGCCAGTTCCGGGGGAAAGGGCGATCCGGCCCAGACCCAGGAAAAAGCCATGGGTATGTTGGCCGAGAAAATCGAGGTGGTGCGTCAGATATTCCACGGGTTCGATTATCTGCGGTTCTTCAAGGTGGGTACAGCGGAGCGGTTGTCGATTATCCTGCAGGCGGAAGAGTTCATCCTTTCCCAAGAGCAGGTGAAGGAGCGTTTTATCAAGGAAGCGACCGCGCTTTCCAAACTTTTCGCTTTGGCTGTGCCGCATGAAGAGGCGCTGAAATTGAGCAATGAGATCGCCTTTTTCCAGTCTGTGCGGGCGCGGTTGCTTAAATTCGAGGGAGAAGGCGGGACCGGAGAAAAGAATTATGAGAGCGCAATCCGCCAGATCGTCAACCAGGCGGTCGAGTCTATCGAAGTCGTGGATATCTTTGATGCGGCCGGGATCAAGAAGCCGGAGATATCGTTACTTTCCGAAGAGTTTTTGCAGGAAGTCAAAGATTTGCAGCATAAGAATCTGGGCATCGAGTTATTGAATAAAATACTTAACGACGAGATTAAAGCGCGGCTGAATTTTAACATTACCGAAGGCAAGAAACTGTTGGAATTGCTGGAAGCGTCGATTAAGAAGTATCAGAATAACCTTCTGTCTACCGCAGAGATTATCGAGGAATTGCTGGCGATCGCCCGGCAGGTGCGCGAAGTGGACGGTTTAGCAGAGAAGTTGAAACTGTCTAAGGAGGAATTCGCCTTTTATACCGCTCTGGAAATAAATGACAGCGCAGTTAAGGTTCTGGGTGATGAAACGCTGAAGACTATTGCCCGGGAAATAGCCGACAAAGTGCGCAAGAATGCCAGTATCGACTGGAATCTGAAAGAAAGCGCCCGCGCCCGCCTGATGGTTATCGTGCGGCGTACGCTGAATAAATACGGTTATCCACCCGATATGCAACAGAAAGCCGTAGATACCGTGTTGAAGCAGGCGGAAGTATTGGCGGATTGGTGGGTGGAGAAAGCAGAATGATCGGTAATTTTAAGAAACTATCAGTTCGTCAGCTGTTGATCACGTTTGGCGCTGTTTTGGATGAGCTCAAGGATCGCGGTGTTGTTAAGACGCGGAATAATCCCGTAGCCGATTATGCGGAGTGGTTGGTTGCGGAAAAGTTGGGACTTTCTATCCAGACGAGCTCAAACGCGGGGTTTGATGCTATTGATGCCAAAGGGGTACGGTATCAGATTAAATCTAGACGATTAAGCGATGTAACCAAATCCCGCCAGTTGGGAGTTATTCGAAATCTTAAAAAGAAGGAATTCGATTTTTTGATTGGTGTTATTTTCAATAGTGAGTTTTCAGTGCTTGAAGCGTATAAAATCCCGCATTGTTTGATAGCTATGTATGCTCCTTTTAGTCCCCATCAAAACGGAAACATATTACAACTCAATGGGGAGATTTTGACTGCTAAAGGAGTTGAGAGGATTGATAAAAAATTAAGTGGACCAGCATCGTAACATTTTATATTACTACGCCGTGGCTGCTAATAAAGGGCACGAAATCTATTATAATTGTCGACTCGAGACACCTTCTGGTTGAAAGAGTACTCACTTGAAGACCTGGAGAACTTGCCTGATCCAGATGAAATCGCTGAAGATATTGTTAAAGATCTGGAATCTGCGTTGGAAGAGTTTAAAGCAGTGGTGGAGGGGTTGGAATATAAGAAGAATTAAGGTAAAGTCAATGAGAAAAGGGCGATGGCTGATTTTATAGCTTCGGAAAAGGACAACATTAATTGGCGGTTAGATAAGCTTGAGGATATATCTGTAACGCAAGCTCTTACTGTTAAGCTATTTAAGAATCGAGAGGTGAACGATAACCATAGGGTGCTTATTGTTAATCAATACGCAGATACAAAAGCAGTTTTAGAATTGGCGAGCATGAATTTAATATTATCTGCCGAATCTGTAGTGAAGAAAATTAGTCGAACTGTTTTTTCAAGTGATGATTCTAATGCTAAAGAATTATTAGTAAGTAATTATCTTATGAATTCGATTGTTTATTACAACGCTAGCTTTGATTATTTGAAGTTGTTGATTAGGGTTGCTTATTCTAGTTATAGTGATCTTATCGGTAATTTCCCAAAACAAAAAATAGATGAGGTGTTAAATAAATTCCAACTTAAAGAAGAGGAATGGGAAACGGCTCTTCGAGAGATTATTAGTAAAATAAAATTTGAAGAATTTAAGAAATGGCTTAATGGGAGTCTCTCCTCTGATTTAATAAAGAAGTATGTTGGATTACAGAACTTGAATAAGGATTTAAGGTTTAAGTATCAGGCGAATCGATTAAAACATCAAGCAGTCCCGCATTTTAGGAGAAGTGATTTAGGGAATGCTATCGGAGTGCGATGCTCTATTTCAAGAGAGCAATTTTATAACAAGGATAACATCAAATCTTCATTTTACTTCGGTTTTCCTCAAAATACATTAGATATAAACGATACCCAAAGATTTTTGATTAAGTATAACAATAAAACTGTTGAATTGGTACGAGATTTAAAGATAGCTGATATATTCTTATAATACTTAAAGAACGCTCTCGGGGTTTAAGTCGCTACGGCCGAGGAAGCAGAAACTATACAAGGGTCTCTAGGTTTTAAGAATTTTGTCAAGGGTGGAGATTTTTTAAAAAAAAGGAGTATAAATGATTGATCGTAATCGAATATTTCTAGGGTGTAATTATAATGACAAAAAGATCAAGCGGCAGTTTGATAATCTTAAGAAAAGGATAGAAAAAGATACACCCCTTTTATGTGTAATAATAGATAAACGTATTGGACAACCTGCAGAAGATATATGGGAATTAATCAAGGAAAACATAGAAAATTCATCAGCTTGTGTTTTTGACGTAACTGGTTTTAGGCCTAATGTAGTCCTTGAATTAGGATATGCCCTCTCGATTAAACCATCCAGTTCAATTTTTATAACCTTTAGAAATAGAAGATCTAGAGGTAAAATTCCTGGTTGGTTATTGACTGATATTGGACATTTATCTAGAAAGAATTATATACATATCGGAGATTTAGAAACACATGTAAGAAATGAATTGTTAAAGATTCCTTATGGAGCTGATTTCCAGATATTTAATGGTAAATGTGAAGTTACTGGAGCGCCAGAAAGGTATCGACAAATCGGTTTGTTGATTTTACAAAATATTCGAGATCATGGGCCACAAGGAGAACAGCAAATTAGGGCATTAATGAGCGGAACGGCTTGTCGATTCGCTAAGATTATTTCTTTGTTAAAGAGTTGCCGACTATTATCTCGGCATGAAGGGCGTCATGGAAAGTTCTATATCCCTTTATTGGAACATTAAAAATAAAGGGGACGGTTCTATTTTTTAAAATAAGTGATGTTCTCTGGGGTTTAAGTAAATGCGGTCGAGGAAGAAGAAAGTATATATATGTTTTTAGATTATTCGATTTAGGACACCAGTGAGTTCGGAGATGGAAAATGGCAAGCGATATTTGGCAAGGGGATATAAATATCAAAATTATAAGTTTAAAATCTCTTGGTATTTTCTATAAGGATAGTGTACTTTATGATCTTTCTAATTTCTTAGATAAAAAGATGACGTGCTATTTCAGATCAATCATTGTTAGTTTTTTAATACTAGTGTTCGTTAGCCATTTTAATATTTTGCTTTGTATATTATTCCTTATTTTTGTGTGGAGTTTCGTTTTCATATATATAAAGGGAATAAGTAAAAAAGAAGAATTTTATTGGTCGGTTTTCTTTAACAATAGGAAAGTTAAGGATTTTGTTAATCATTGGTCTAAGGAGGGGTTTTCTGTAAAGAGTGTTTTTGCAAAAGCATTATTTGAATTTAAAAAAAGAGATTTGCTTGAAATTAGAAATGGAGAATGGGTCTGTCCGTTTTGCAAAACTATTCAAAAAGAAGACTATAGAGAATGTTTGAATTGTGGTTGGGTAGTAGAGAATTTATTTTAAGGGGGCGATTGGAAAGAAAAAACCATGGTAGGTGCAGGTCGCAATTCACGATCTAATCATCACCTGGTAGGTGTCGGTCGCGACCGACACCTACCAGATTACAATGAAATATCGGGTTACGATCTGCACCTACCATGTTACTCCGAGGAAACAAAACCCAAGAAGCGCCTATAAGATTATTGTTGCTAATTTGTGATTGCTGCATGAGAAGGAGAGAAATGTCGTATCTAGATGAATTAAACAAAAAAACTGATGAAGAGTTAATAGAATATATTCTGAAGCAGTGTTTTATGGGGTCTGGAGAACCTCTAGCTGAAAGAAATAGAGAAGTGGCAAAAGCTATTTTAAATTGTAGATCTGCTAAAATAACTCAGCAACAAAATGAAGCGATGATAAAATTAACAAAAACGATCAAAGGATTGACTTGGGTAATGTTAATCTTAACAGTTGTACTTTTAGTTAAGACTTTTTTATAGATTTAATAAGATATGGGTAGTTTGCTGGGGTTAGTCAGTACGGACAAAAGAATAAATATGAGGCAATGGTATGAGTCATTATTTGAGAACTATGCGCGTAAATACGATTAAGTAGAGACCCATTAGTTTTAAGAAAAGGAGATTTTTGCAATGGACATTCCACGTATATTTAATATTACTGAAAGCGCTCATCGCATTCACAATCCGTTTACGCCGGAAAAGTTCGCTACTCTGGGCGCGGCGCTGCGTCTGAAAAAAGGAGATAGAGTGCTTGACCTTGGCAGCGGCTCGGGGGAGATGTTGTGCACTTGGGCACGTGATTACGGAATCATCGGCACCGGCGTTGATATGAGTGAGTTGTTCAGCGAGCAAGCGAAACTCCGCGCTGTAGAACTCGGCGTTGCAGATAAAGTAAAGTTTATTCATGGCGATGCTGCCGGGTATGTCTCTGACGAGAAGGTCGATGTGCAGCCTGTGTCGGCGCCGCCTGGATTGGCGGGGGAGTTGCCGGCACGATCGAGCTTCTGGCGCGGAGCCTGCGTAAAGGAGGGATTATCCTCATCGGCGAGCCCTACTGGCGGCAGTTACCGCCGACAGAAGATGTTGCCAAGGGGTGTCTTGCCACCTCAATCTCTGACTTCCTTATGCTTCCGGAACTTCTGGCGTCTTTTGGCCGACTTGGTTACGATGTCGTGGAAATGGTTTTGGCCAACCAAGACGGTTGGGATAGATACGAGGCGGCCAAATGGCTCACCATGCGCCGCTGGCTTGAAGCCAATCCAGGCGATGAGCTGGCAAAAGAGGTTCGAGCCGAACTTACCTCGGGACCCGAGCGCTACGCTACTTACACGCGTGAGTACCTGGGTTGGGGTGTGTTTGCGTTGATGGCGCGGTGATGAAATAAAGGGGATGGTTGAGAAAACCTGGTAGATGCCGGTCGCGACCGGCATCTACCATAGAAATGCCCCTTAGGTATAATAGGTATCTTGTATCTAATCCTTGACATAATGTATACAAAGTGGTATAGTTTGTATACATCTATTCTATGAAAGGTTACAAACATGAAACTGATCGAAATAGGGCTAAAAAGGCGTCAAAAGGAAGGTTTCGAAGCCTTTGTGCCGCATCCTTTTCCGCCGAAAGAGGGGTTTGATTTCTCTTCTGGTATTTTAAAAAAAGCTACAGAAGCGGCGCGTTTGCTGGGCAAGCTTGATGGTATAACCAAACTGCTGCCGGACGTAGACTTCTTTCTTCTGATGTATTTGCGTAAAGATGCCGCTTCTTCCAGCCAGATTGAAGGCACTATGGCGACTATGGTAGATGCCATTGAGGCTGAGGTAAAGGTGAGCGCCAATATCCCTGAGGACGTTGATGATATACTGCATTACATTAAAGCGCTCAATTATGGGATGAAAAGAGTTACTGCCGATAATTTCCCGATAACCTTGCGTTTTATGCGCGAGCTGCATCAGCAGTTAATGAAAGGCGCCAGGAAGACACATTTTTCGGATCCGGGAGAATTTCGAAGAAGCCAGAACTGGATAGGCGGGACACGCCCGGATAACGCGCGTTTTGTGCCGCCGCCGGTTGAGGATATGACGCGCGCGCTTGGCGATCTGGAAAATTTTATGCATAATGATGATGCTACACATACGGTGATAAAAGCCGGGCTGCTTCATGCTCAGTTTGAAACTATCCATCCGTTTCTGGATGGCAACGGCAGGACAGGGCGGATGCTTATTCCGTTTTATTTATGGAAAGAAGGTTTTTTGGAGAAACCGGCTTTGTTTTTATCCTCGTATTTTAGAAAATATCAAAAAGTATATTATGAAAAGCTCGAAGGATATCACAACGGAGATGTCTCTAGCTGGGTGGAGTTTTTTCTTGAAGGGGTTATCGAGATAGCAAATGAGGCTATAGAGATAGTCGGTAAGATTACGGTTTTGCGGGATAAGGATATGGCCAAGATACAATCGCTGGGTAAAAGGGCTTCGGAGAGCGCGGTGATGGTTTTGCCAAGATTATACGCGCAGCCTATTGTCAATGTGAAACTTGTCAAGGATTGGACAGGGTTTACGCGTGCCGGAGCGCAGACGGTTATTAACCGGTTTATAGAAAAGGGCATATTGGCGCCCAAAGACAAGGATATTAAATACGGGCAGTCTTACGTATATCGCGAATATCTTAATATCTTTATCGGCAGTGACGGCCAAAAAATAGAATAAAGGGACGGCTCTATTTTCTTAAACTAAGTAGGCGCCGGTCGCGACCGGAATTTACCATGTTGCGGTTTGGATTGTGGAGGTAGGGATGATTACCATTGAAGTCAATAAAAAAACCTGCGTCGGGGATGGGAAATGCGTTGAGATCTGTCCGATGCATATCTTGAAGATGAATGAGAAGGAGCGCGTGCCGGAATTTGTGCCGGGAGGCGGGGAGGCTTGTATTAACTGCGGCCAATGTTTTGCTTTTTGCCCGAAGGGTTCGATCAAGCTTTCGACAATGGATGTTAAAGACGCGATGCGCCTGGATTACGCAAAGCTGCCGAACGCCGAACAGACAGAACTTCTGCTGAAAAGCCGGCGCTCGATCCGTAACTATAAAGATGAGCCGGTAGCTAAAGAAACAATTGAGAAGCTTTTGGATATCGCCCGTTATGCTCCTACCGGGATCAACCGCCAGCCGGTGAGCTGGATCGCGGTGATGGGCAAAGATAAAGTGCGTGAATTAGGCGCCTTGATCGTGGAATGGATCGAAGAGCTTCTGGAAGCTAAAAATCAGATGGCGATATCTTTTCGTTTCGACCGTTTAGCCAGCGCCTGGAAAAATGGAGAGGATTTAATCTGCCGCAACGCGCCTTGCATTGTAATTGCCCAGGGGATTAAGGATGACCCGCTGGTCCCGCAGTCATGCACGATAGCGGCAACCTATCTGGAACTGGCGGCATTTGGCTTGGGGCTGGGAGCTTGCTGGGCGGGTTATGTGAATATGGCGATCAACATGTCGGAGAAAATAAGAAAATTCACCGGTTTATCTTCACACGCGACAGCCGGAGCGGTAATGATGATCGGCCATCCGAAATACCGTTATAGCCGGATACCGCTGCGCAATCCTGCTAAAATTTCCTGGAAGTGATCAGAAGAAATATATATGAAAAATGTTAAAATCGAAAAAGCCTCAAAGCCCGACGCGCCATCCATCTTGAATATCCAGAAAAAAGCTTTCCTTAGCGAGGCGCAATTATATAATGATTACCAGATCGGGGCGTTGACGCAGACCCTGGAGGAGATGGTTAAGGATTTTGATGTTTATCTATTCCTTAAGGCTGTCCTGGATGACGGCATGATCGTTGGTTCGGTAAAAGCCAGGGTTTGTGATAATGTTTGCTGGATCGGTCGGTTGATCGTGCTGCCGGAATACCAAAAACAGGGCATCGGCAGGAAGCTGATGGAGGCGGTGGAGGGTTGTTTCCCGGGCGCAGTTAAATACGAACTGGGGACCGGAAGCAAGAGCGTCCAAAACATAAACTTTTATCAAAAGCTCGGATATAAAGTATCCGGAGAGGAAAAAGATAACAGCGTAACGCTGGTGCATATGGAGAAGGTAAAATGAAAGCGGTAACCATGAAGAAAATTCTCATTCTCAACGGCAGTCCCGTAAAAAACGGTAATACCGCCAAGTTTGTTGCTTGGTTCGCTCAGGAGGCGAGGAAAGAAGGCGCAAGCGTTAAGGTCGTGCGTGCAGCGTCTTTGTCATCCAAGGTAAACGGGTGCATTTCCTGCCGGGCCTGTCAGAAGAGCGCCAAGTATGAATGTGTCTTTAAGGACGATGTCAATGATGTCTTAAAAGAGATGCAGAAGGCGGATGTAATCGTTTTTGCCACCCCGCTTTATTTCTACGGGCCGAGCGCCCAGCTTAAGCTGATCATCGACCGGATGTTCTCGCTTTATAAATGGGATAATAAGACGGATACCTTCGTCTCTCCGATGAGAGGGAAGTCGATGGGGCTTATCTTGAGCGCCTATGAGGATATCGGGCTGGATATAGTCGAGAAGTCTTTTAAGTTCATCGCAGATTACAGTGAGATGAATTTTAGTTCTTTTCTGGTGCCGGATGCGCGGGAGTCGGGGGAGGTTGAGGATATAAAAGGAATCCGCGGAAGGGTAAAGAAATTCGCGCGGGGTTTAAAGTTGCATCATACCTGTAGAACTTTATGAAAAGATTTATTTGCTGCGCAGTCTTGCTGTTGTTGCCTGCCGGGCCTCTTTTTGCCCAGGAAGGGGCTCGGAACGAGCAAGAGCCATCCTCTGCGACAAGTGAAAAGTTAGCCAAGAAATTACAGAACCCGGTGGCTTCTCTTATCAGTATACCTTTACAGAATAACTTCGAATACGGGCTCGGCCCGGAAAAGAAGGGTTTCCGCTATACGCTTAAGCTCCAACCGGTTGTCCCGTTTTCCTTGAACGATGACTGGAATTTTATCCTTCGGCCGATCATGCCTTATATCTCCCAAAGAAATGTTATCGGCGGAAGCTCGCAAGAGGGATTCGGGGATTTGGAGCTGGAACCTTTCTTTTCTCCCAAGGAGCCCGGCCCGGGAGGGTTGATTTGGGGCATAGGTCCGGTTTTTCTTTTTCCCACGGCCGCCAGCAAGTCTCTCGGCTTAGAAAAATACGGGGCCGGGCCTAACGGGGTTGTGCTCAAGCAGTGCGGGCCGTGGACAGCAGGTATTCTTGCCAACCATACCTGGTCTTACGCAGGCAGTAACAGCCGCGAAGACATAAACGCCACTTACCTTCAGCCTTTTTTCTCGCATACTTCAAAAAGTGGATTTACTATTTCATTTTCCTCCGAATCGACTTATAATTGGGAAAGCAGGGAGTGGACGGTCCCGTTAATCGGAGGGGTCAGCCAGGTTGTGCCGTTTTTCGGCAGGTTCCTAAGCGCGGGGATATCCGGGATCTATTACGCGCAATCACCCAGCGGCGGCCCAAAATGGGGTATCCGCGCGGTGGTAACGCTTCTGCTGCCTGAGAAGGCTTCTTAAGAAATAAGCAGGATAAATCTTTTAAGGATGTAAGGTTATTTGTTCAAGGAGGTTGAAAGATGATTCAGCAGCTTAAAAGTTGTATATTCTGGGGGAACAGTCTTTGGGATTATATTCTATCTCTTGCGATATTTCTTGCGGGATTGCTGGTTGTCACGCTGGTTGAGCACGTAATCTTAAAGCGCCTGAAGAAATGGTCGGAGATGACCGCTACGACCGTCGATGATTTTATAGTAAGGGTGACCAAGAGGATAGGCGTGCCGCTTGCCTATTTCGGGTTTTTTTACCTGCCCGTGGATATGCTATTTTTGCACCCTCTTTTGAGGAAGGTGCTAAATATCATCGCTATAGGGTTTTTGACATTTTCGGTCGTGCGTTTTGTCATATCTTTGATAAATTACGGGTTTTCGGTCTATTTGGCCGGCAGAGGGGAGAGCGCGAGCCTGAAGCGCAGCCTTGACGGTGTATCAAGGGTGGCAAAGGTGATCATCTGGGGGTTGGCGATTATCTTTTTCCTGGATAATCTCGGGTTCAAGATCTCGGCGCTTATTGCAGGTTTGGGTATCGGCGGCGTGGCGGTGGCCTTGGCCGCGCAGGCGCTCCTGGGCGATTTGTTCAGCTATTTTGCAATACTGTTCGATAGGCCGTTCGAGTTGGGCGATTTTATAATCATCGGGGATTACATGGGCACTATAGAGCACGTGGGGATAAAGACTACCCGCATACGCAGTTTGAGCGGCGAGCAGCTGGTATTCTCCAATACGGACCTTACGAATTCCCGCGTGCGCAACTATAAGCGCATGGATAAGAGGAGGGTCCTTTTCAGCCTGGGGGTCGTTTACCAGACTACTTCGGCCCAGCTAAAGGCTATTCCTAAAATAATCGAAGAGATTATAAGGGGAGTCGAGGATACGGTTTTTGACCGGGCGCATTTCTTCTCTTACGGGGATTTTTCCCTGGTATTCGAGGTTGTCTATTACGTCCTGGGGAGCGATTACAATAAATATATGGATATCCAGCAGAAGATCAATTTTGCCATAAAGGAGAAATTCGAGGCAGAGCATATCGAATTCGCTTATCCTACGCAGATGGTTTATGTAGCTAAATCCGAGGCATGACGCATTTTGCCGTATGAGCGACCATACTGTAGAGATATCCCGGATCGCCGGGCTTTTAAAGGAATCTAAAAGCATTTTGTTTATTACCGGAGCGGGGATATCCGCGGATTCCGGCCTGCCGACTTACCGCGGTATCGGCGGCCTGTATAATGACAGGTTGACCGAGGACGGTATTCCGGTCGAGACGGCTTTGGCGGGGGAGACGTTGATGAGCCGCCCGGAGGTTACCTGGAAATACCTCTTGCAGATAGAGGAGAACTGCCGCAAGGCAAGTTTTAACCGCGCTCATCAGGTTATTGCCATGATGGAACAGCGTTTTGAGCGCGTATGGGTATTGACTCAGAATATCGACGGGTTCCATCAGGCGGCGGGTTCACGCAACGTAATCGATATCCACGGCGACTTGCACAAGCTTGTTTGTATGGGGTGCGGATGGCGTAAGGAAGTTGCCGATTACGGCGGTATAGAAATTCCGCCGAGGTGTCCCGAGTGCGCAGGCCTGGTCAGGCCGGAGGTGGTTTTCTTCGGGGAGATACTCCCGCAGGATAAACTGGCCGTATTTGAGCGGCAGCTTGAACAGGGGTTCGATATTTATTTTTCGGTTGGCACGAGCAGTGTTTTTCCTTATATCAGCCAGCCGATCATGGCCGCAAAATGTCTGGGCAGGATGACTGTTGAGATCAACCCGGAGGACAGCGGGATCTCCGGGCTGGTGGATATCAGGCTGCGCATGCGCGCGGCAGAAGCGCTGGATGCGATATGGGAAGGTATAATACAAGGAGGCTGAAATGTTAAGAAGGCATGTGAAGGCAATTTGTGTTATGGCGGGTGTTTTTTTGATGCTGGCATGCGGCTTGTCTTTTGCCTGCAGCGATTTCCAACTGAAGGCCAATGACGGCACGGTGGTGATCGGGCGTTCCATGGAGTATCCTGTGGACCTGCATTCTAATGTCGTAATTGTCCCGCGCGGCAGGGAGTTTACAAGTGTCGATGATAAGGAGAATAAGGGGATTACCTGGAAGAACAAATATGGGTTCCTGGGGATAGACGCCTTTGGTTTTGCCGATGTTTATCTGGAAGGGTTTAATGAGGAGGGGCTGGCGTATGATGCATTGATGTTTACCGGCGCCAAGTACCAGCTGCCGCTTCCCGGCAAGTTCGTCACCATCGCCGATTTCGGAGCATGGGTGTTGGGGAATTTTGCTACGGTCGATGAGGTGCGCGAGGCTTTGAAGAAGGTCAATGTTTCCGGTATGAACATTAAGGAGGCGGGCGGCGATGTGGATTTGCATGTCGCCGTGCACGATGCCTCCGGCAAGAACCTGGTGATCGAATTTATCGACGGGCAGGTAAAGGTTTACGATAACCCGCTCGGCGTAATGACCAACCGGCCGGATTTTCCCTGGCAGATCAACAATTTGCGCAATTATATAAATCTGGATGCGCACGACAGGAAGGATAAGACGATCGGCGGGATCGGGATCGAGCCTACTGGGGTGGGGAGCGGCATGCTCGGCCTGCCCGGGGATTGGACTCCCCCGTCGCGTTTTGTGCGCCTTGCTATGTGCGTTGACCAAGCTTTGCCCGTGGAGAACGCGGAGCAGGCGGTGAATTTGGCTCAGCACCTTCTTAATGTCGTGGATATCCCCAAGGGAGTGATCAAGGAGAATCCTGAACCTTCTGTCAATCTCGAGGGCTACGCGCAGTGGGTGGTGATCAAGGATTTGACCAACAAGGTGCTTTATTACAAGACATACGAGAATACTCTTTTGAAGAAGGTTGATTTGAAGGAGTGTGATCTTGCCCCGGGCGCTGCGCCTTGTTCTATAGCAATTGACGATAAACAGCAGAGCGTTACCGATGTGACCAAGCAGTTGAAGCCGCAGGAGAGCCCGGTAAAAGAACCGGAGGTTACGCAGGAGGATAAGGAAAAAGACAGTTGAGCATGAAAAATGTCGGCAGTGAAGGATATATTGAGGTAGAGGGGGGAAGGATCTGGTATTCTGTCAGCGGGCAGGATAGGCCGGGGATTCCGCTTATCCTCCTGCATGGCGGGCCGGGGGCTCCGCATTATTACCTTGAATCGCTGCTTGCCTTGTCTTCGGATAGGCCGGTTATATTATACGATCAACTGGGGTGCGGAAAATCCGACCGGCCGGAGGATAATGCCTTATGGAGTATCGGGCGTTTTGCCGGGGAGATCGATGAGGTGCGCAGGGTGTTGGGGCTGGAGAAGGTGCATATTCTCGGCCAGTCCTGGGGCACGATGCTTGCCGTAGATTACATGCTTTCCAGGAAGCCTGAAGGGGTGATGAGCCTTGTTCTTTCCTCGCCATGTTTGAGCGTTGCCCTTTGGGGAAGGGACTGCCGGGATCTTATCGCGCAGATGAGCCGGGATGAGCAGGAGGCGATCAAAAGGAGCGAGGCAGAAGGCGATTTTTCTTCCGAAGAATATAAGAAGGCGATAACGGAGTTTTACAGACGCCATGTCTGCCGCCTGCCTTCTTGGCCGGAATGCATCGCCAGGACCTTCGATGAGATGGGGGTCAGGGTATATGAATATATGTGGGGGCCGAGCGAGTTTACGATCACCGGTACGTTGAAGAATTACGAGCGGGCGGAGGCCCTGAAGGAAATAAAAACCCCGGCGCTTTTTACCTGCGGGCGTTATGACGAGGCATCCCCCGCCTCCACGGAGTATTATCACAAGATGCTCCCGGGGTCGGAGTTTATTGTCTTCGAAGGCGCCTCCCATATGCATCATATCGAGGACAGCGGCTTATATCTTAAGGCGGTGAGGGATTTTATCGGGCGTAATGGAGGGTGAAGGTATTTTTTTGGCCTTGTATATTCCGGAAAGCGAAATTAATATTTCGGAAGTCACTTGACATTGTCCGGAAATATGATAACATTGGTGTATGAGCAGGAAAGGAGAGTTTTGATATGAGATTCGACAATTATACTTATAAAGCCCAGGAGGCGGTTGAGGGCGCTTTAGGCATAGCCAGGGATTATTCCCACCAGCATGTGAGTGAAATGCATCTGCTGCTTGCGCTTCTCAGGCAGGAGGACGGGGTATTGAAGGCGATTTTCGAGAAGCTCGGTATTTCACCCAAGGCAATGGAGGAGGAGGTCGTATCCGCGCTTTCGAAGGTCCCGAAGGTGGATTCCGATGACATGCAGGTTTATTTTTCCAATTCACTGCAGGTGCTTTTTAAGACCGCTTCCAAGGAGGCCGCCGCGCTTAAAGACGAATATGTCTCCAGCGAGCATCTGGGGATTGCGCTTAGCGAGTCCAAGGACGCCCAGGTAAGCGCGCTTTTCAAAAAATACGGGGCAGGCCGGCAGGCGATACTCTCGGTGCTTAAGGAGATCCGCGGTTCGCAGAATGCCACCGATCAGAATGCCGAAGAGAAATACCGCGCCCTGGAGAAATATACCCGTGATATCACCGAACTTGCCCGCCGGGAAAAGCTCGATCCGGTAATCGGCAGGGACAGCGAGATACGCCGCACTATCCAGGTGCTCTCGCGCCGCACGAAGAACAACCCTGTCTTGATCGGGGAAGCGGGGACCGGGAAGACTGCGATCGTGGAGGGGCTGGCAAGGAGGATCGCTTACCAGGACGTGCCTTCTTCATTGAAGGATAAGCGCATCGTGGCTTTGGATTTGGGGAGCCTGGTTGCCGGTTCTAAGTTCCGCGGTGAGTTCGAGGAGCGCCTCAAGGCTGTACTGCGTGAGATCGAGAAGTCTAACGGCAAGATCATATTGTTTATAGACGAGTTGCATACCCTGGTGGGGGCAGGTAAGACCGAGGGGGCGATGGATGCCTCCAATATGCTTAAGCCCGCCCTGTCGCGCGGGGAGCTGCGTTGTATCGGGGCGACCACCCTCGATGAGTACCGCAAATATATCGAAAAAGACAAGGCCCTTGAACGCAGGTTCCAGCCGGTATTTGTGGGAGAGCCGAGCGTGGAGGATACCATTTCGATTTTGAGGGGGCTTAAGGAGAGGTATGAGGTTTATCACGGGGTCAGGATAAAGGACAGCGCGTTGATCGCCGCTGCGACTCTTTCACACCGTTATATTACTGACCGTAATCTTCCGGATAAGGCGATCGATCTGGTAGATGAGGCGGCCTCGCGCCTTAAGATGGAGATCGAGAGTTCTCCCACCGAGGTTGACGAGCTTGACAGGCGTCTGATGCGTATGGAGATCGAGAGCCAGGCGCTTAAGAAGGATAAGGATAGCGTTTCCAAGGAGCGGCTCAAGAAGCTGGAAAAAGATATTGCCTCGCTTAAAGAGAAAACCGCGGCGCTTAAGGCGCGCTGGGGGCGCGAGAAGGAGATCATCGACCGTATCCGCAAGAGCAAAGAGGAGATCGAGAGTCTTAAGCTCGAGGATGCCCAGCTTGAACGGCAGGGGGATCTTGCCAAGGTCGCCGAGATACGCTACGGCAGGCTGCCTGAACTCGACCGGGCGCTCGAGGAGGAGAATAAGGAACTGGCCAAGCTCCAGAAGGACGGTTCTATGCTCAAGGAGGAGGTTACCGAAGAGAATATCGCAGAGATCGTTTCCAAGTGGACCGGCATACCGCTCTCCCGCCTGATGCAGGGGGAGATCGAGAAGCTTGTTGCGATGGAGGACAGATTAAAGGAGAAGATCATTGGGCAGGATGAGGCGGTGGGGTTGATTTCGAACGCCATCCGCCGTTCGCGCAGCGGACTGCAGGATCCCAATCGTCCGCTGGGGACGTTTTTGTTCATCGGGCCAACGGGCGTCGGAAAGACTTACCTGGCAAAGAACCTGGCGCAGTTCTTGTTTGACGACGAGAAATCCATGGTGCGTATCGATATGTCCGAGTATATGGAAAAACATTCGGTTAGCCGCCTGATCGGTGCGCCTCCGGGGTATGTGGGGTACGAGGAGGGCGGACAGCTTACCGAAGCGGTGCGCCGCCGCCCTTACAGCGTGATACTTTTTGATGAGATCGAGAAAGCTCACCATGATGTTTTCAATGTTTTGCTCCAGGTGCTGGATGACGGACGCCTCACCGATGGGCAGGGCAGGGTGGTCAATTTCAAGAATACGATTATTATCATGACCTCCAATATCGGCACACAGATGGTGCAGGAGGCAAAGGACGCCCGGGAGGCCAGGGAGAGGATAGGCAATCTGCTCAAGCAGAATTTCCGTCCGGAGTTCCTCAACCGCCTGGACGAGATTATTGTTTTCAATAAGCTTTCAGAAAAGGATGTGCAGCTTATTATCGAGTTGCAGGTCAATGACCTTAAAAAACGCCTGGCCGAACGGAAGATCGAAGTGGATATTACCAAAAAGGCCAAGGGTGAGATTTGCGCAGAGGGATTCGATCCGGCTTACGGCGCCCGCCCCCTCAAGAGGCTGATCCAGAGGAGGATATATGATGCGATTGCCCTTAAATTGCTCAAGGGGGAAATTAAGGAGGGGGCTAATATCTCCGTGGATTATGATGAGAAGGCGGATAAATTCCAGATAAAGGCGCAGTGAAAAGATGAAGAGAGAGATTAAATACGGGGATATTTTTGAGGTAAGAATAGATGAGCCGGTTTATACCAGCGGTGTGGTCTGCCGCTTGCTGCATATACCGGTTTGGGTGCTCAAACAATTGGACCGCGAGGAGATTATCTCTCCGCGCAGGAAGAAGGGCGGGTCACGCCTTTATTCAAAATGCGAATTGGATAAGCTCAGCCATATTTGGTATATTATGAGGGAAAAGAGGGTGAAGGTAACCGGCCTCAAGTATGTGCTGGAGATGGAATCCAGGGTTTATAAGCGCCTGTAGACAGTTTACACAACTATCTACAGTTAAATAACTTACAAAAGAAACATTCCGTGGTATATTTCTTACACAACTATATTAATTAGAAAGACTTACGTAAACTGTCTACAGAGGGGAGGGGGATGAAGAGGGTAATTATTGGGGTTGTTATTAGTCTGTGCGCTATTATCGTCTCTCTTGGTATTATCGAAGTCTGCTTGAGGGTGGCCGGGAGTTTCCGCGACAAAAAACTTGCCTCAGCCAAGAGTATCGATAAAGACAGTTTCCTTATTTATTGTTTCGGCGACTCTTTTACCTATGGCATAGGAGGGGAGAACGGCGAAGGCTATCCGGAGAAACTGCAGGGTATCTTCAAAACGCGTTACCCGGACAAAAAGATCAGAGTGGTCAATTTCGGGGTACCGGGGTCCAACTCCAAGCAGACCCTGGATTATTTCAAGTATATCCTGGATTCTTCGGCTTATCCGCACCCGAACCTGGTTATCCTGATGACCGGGATGAATGACTGGTGGAATGTTTCCGACAACAGGGATATATTCTTATACTACAAGCTCAATCCTTTTATCACGAAGTGTTATATTGCCCTGGCCCGCCTGAAGGTGGTAAAACTCCTGACCGTCTGTTTCGTAAATAAAGGGCCGATGAGAAATGTGCGTTTTGACGCGCGGATGGGCATTGCCAATCCGGACGACCCGGAGGCCAGGAGCAGGATGGGGGAGAGGTACCTGGATATCGTGCGCGTAGTATACGAGCGGAACATAAATGATTTTGTCGACCTGGCGCGCTCCCGGGGTATCGAGACAGCTTTTTCCCAGTATCCTAAAGGTTTCATGCTGGATGCCAGCCTCGAGGAGATAGCCCGGAATAAGGGCGTGGCGATGGTTTACAACAACAGGAGGCTGCTTAGGGAAAGCGGCGAGAAAAGCCTGGATGAATATTTTTCCGGTGAGTTTTCCTATTCGCATCCTAACGATAAGGGGTATGCGGTTATGGCCGACGAGATATACAATCATCTCAGGATGAGCGGATATTTCCGGTCTGTGTATATTTGACCCGGCTGTCTTCCGCGGCGGCTTTGATTGTATTCGCATCTTAAAGTGTTATAATGACAGTTATGAAGAACCGTTTGAAATACATAAAGCGGGCCAAAGAGCTCGGCGCAAAAGAGGCCGGGATTATCCCGGCCAAGTCGATAGTCGTCGCGGAATGGGTGAGGATGAAGTGCCAGTTCGGCTGTGACGGGTACGGCCAGTCGCTGACCTGCCCGCCGTATTCCCCCACCCCGGATTTTACCCGCCGCATGCTTTCGTTTTATAAAAACGCCCTTCTCGTGCACGGAGGGGCATACGCGAATATCCATGAGATTATCCCCGTATTGGAACAGGAGATATTCCTCGACGGTTACCACAAGGCATTCGGGATGGGTGCCGGACCGTGCCAGCTCTGCGCCAAATGCGCCAAGTTCTGCCGTCATACGGACAAGACCAGGCCTTCCCTGGAGGCCTGCGGCATAGATGTGTATTCCACGGTAAGGAATAACGGTTATCCGATAAAAGTGCTCAAGGACAGCAACTGCAGGGGTAATTATTACGGGATAGTGCTTATAGATTGAGGCCTGTCTTATAAATATTTAACCTTCGTTCCCGGTGAAGGACGAAGGTTTATTTTTTATGTACGGATTTTCCTATGGATAAACGGATGATAAAACCTGTTCTGGTAAGAGACGGTGTCCTAAAGACAGTGCTGCGCATGGCAGTCCCCATGCTTGCCGGGACTTTCGCCCTGAATGCCTATAACCTTACCGATACTTGGTTTGTGTCGCGTCTGGGCACCAATGCCCTGGCGGCGATGTCCTTTACCTTTCCGGTGGTCATGCTTCTTGGTTTTGTCATGCGCGGCCTGGGCACCGGGGTGATGACCGTGGTGGCGCATGCCTTGGGCAGGAGCAAGCAGAAGACCGCCGCACGCATAACCACGCACGCGGTTTTTCTCTCCACCAGCATCTCGATCGTGCTTACCGTGATCGGGATGTTGACGGTGGATCCGTTGTTTGTCCGCCTGGGTGCTACGGGAGAGGTGCTTACGCTTACCCGCCAGTATATGATGATCTGGTATTTCGGCCTGGCCATATGGATCCTGGAGATAATGTTCAACGATATAATCATCGGTACGGGGAACACCAAGGCGGTAAGTTCTTTGATGGTCGGCGGCACAGTATTGAATTTTATCCTTGACCCGGTAATGATATTCGGCCTGCTGGGGTTTCCCCGCATGGGGATACAGGGGGCGGCTCTGGCAACGGTGATCTCCCAGACGCTTGTTTTGGGCGCGGCGTTCTATTTCGTGCACAAGAAGTACGGCCTGATCCTGTTCGTTTCGCATTCGCGCATGAGGATAATATCCTCCTGGCGCAGGATACTGCGTATCGGTATCCCCGCTACGCTGAGTTCCGTGCTCACCCCGCTCTCCGCCGCCGTGGTGATCAAGATAGTCTCCGGGTTCGGCCATGAGGCGGTTGCCGCCATAGGGGTGGCCAGCAGGATAGAAACATTCGCCTTTATGGTCCCCATGACCGTAGGCATGTCGCTGGTCCCGTTTATCGCCCAGAATTACGGGGCGGGCCGTTTTGACCGCATCGAGTCGGTGCGCAAAGGGACGATGCTTTTTGCCTTGTGTTTCGGTTTTGTCGCAGCCGGCATATTTATATTTATCTCCCGGCCTCTGGGCAGGCTGTTTTCTTCCGACCCCGGAGTTATCGATATATTGGTGCAGTATATTTATATCACCTGTTTCGGGTACGGATTCCTGGAGGTGCACCGTTACGCGGGTTTTTGCATGATCGGGGTACACCGGCCGGCGTCTTCGGCCCTGCTCAATACTATCCGCGTAGTGGTCATGATGATTCCCCTGGCGTATTTGGGCTCCAGGCTGTTCGGCCTTCGCGGGGTATTCTGGGGCAGGCTGGTAACCGACGTGTTTTCCGCGGCGATAGGGGTTATCTGGTCGGGGAGGATAATCGGCATAGTTGCCAAAGGCTCCAGGCCGGGCGCAAAATCTGCTTGATATAGAGCGGTATCATGCATATAATTATCTGTATTTTTTACGGGCATATATTGTTAACCGGAGGGTAAGATGAATGCCGACATGTTGAGGAAGGAAAACCATATCTTATTAAGAAAGGTAAAGGTTCTTTTTTCTCTCCTGCTGCTGGCCTGCATGGTAATTGCCGTATCTGTTGTTTTTTACATGAAGGAACAAGGAGTGATCTTCAAGGAGGAAAAGGACACCGTTTCCGTCAAGCCTCCTTATTTTGCCGAAGTGAACAAGATAATCAAGCCGCTTCAGTATTCGGGGTTCCAGATGTTTACGGCAGAGGACGTGTATTTGACTTTGGATTTTGCAAAAGGGATATGGACATTGCATAACATACATTCCTTCGATGACAACGGGGATTTTATCCTGCAGGAAGGCAAATACGGGACCTGCGGCGAGCTGGCGGCCTACACGCATGAGAAGATCGAGCCGATTTTCAAGGATGATTACGAGATAAAGTTCGTGATGGCAAGCCAATCCGGTTATTTCCTCACTCCCAAGGCATCGCACGTGGTCCTGCGCGTAAGCAAAAAGTCTTATCCCAGGAAGGAGTATATCATAGACCCGTCTTTTCATAAGTACGGCCCGATAGAGGATTTCGAGGATTATTTCTTTTTGGAGGAGATGGACAACCTCGATTTTCTGGAAAAGAAAGACAATAATATCACCCAACAGTTCAGTTCGGCGATCCCCTTGTTTATCAGGAAGGATTATCTTGTCGGTTTTACCGTAGAGAGCATGTACGGCAATTCCGCCATGAAGCATTTTGTCCTGGCGTTAACTCTGAACAAGAAGCATAACTACGCCGGCAGGTATCTTTTTGCCCTGCGCAGTATCAACGGGGGCACGGAGATCCTCGAAGACAAGAAGCTGGCGCGCGAGATATTGAGCGAACAGGAATGGGACGCTTTGACCAGGAAGATAAAGGAATTGTTCAGGGAGCAGGTCGAGAGCTCCGGGGAATAAGCGTATTTTTTAAGGCAAATTATGGAGATGAAGAGGTTCGGGACATTCGAAGGGGTATTTACTCCCACGCTTTTGAGCATACTGGGCGTGGTGATGTACCTGCGTATGGGCTGGATGGTGGGGCAGGTCGGCCTGGCGGGCGCGCTCAGCATTATTATCATCAGCAACGTGATCACCCTCTGCACCGGGCTTTCCATCTCGAGCATCACCACCAATATCAGGATAGGGACGGGAGGCGCTTATTCCATAATCTCCAAATCCCTCGGCCTGGAGGCGGGGGGAGCGATCGGCATTCCCTTGTACTTGTGCCAGGCGATATCCATAGCTTTTTATATTACCGGTTTTACCGAATGCTGGGTGTCGATCTTTCCGCACCATGATTTTATTCTGGTTTCCTCAGCTACCTGGTTGTTATTGCTGGTTATCTCTTATATCAGCGCCAAATTCGCCTTCCGTATCCAGTACGTGATCATGGGGATTATAGCGTTTTCCCTCCTTTCCATATTTTTAAGCCCCGTCAAGGCGGGCCAGGCCGTTGCCTTCTGGCACGGAACCGGAGAGATCGAATTCTGGAAGGTGTTTGCGGTGTTTTTTCCCGCGGTAACCGGGATACTGGCGGGAGTGAGTATGTCGGGGGAGTTGAAGGAGCCTGAACGCAGTATTCCCGTAGGTACGCTCCTGGCTATCGTGGTGAGTTTTGTTATCTACCTTTCTCTGGCTTACTGGTTTTCCTTCGCCGCCCCGCCCTCTGAATTGGCCAGCGATACCTCCATAATAATAAAGCTCTCCCGCTGGCCGCTTTTGGTCATAGCCGGGATAATGGGGGCGACTCTTTCTTCGGCTTTGAGCATGTTCGTCGCCTCTCCCAGGACCCTCCTGGCCTTAAGCAAGAACAGGGTGGTTCCTTTTTCCCCGGCTTTCAATTACCTGAATAAACAGGGCGAGCCTACCCCGGCGATCCTGCTTACGGCTTTGTTTGCCCTGCTTACTATTTCATTGGGTACCCTGAACCTGATAGCGGGCGTATTGACCATGTTTTTCCTGATCACTTACGGAACGATCAACCTCACTGTGTTCGTGGAGAGGATAACCGGTATTGCGAGTTTCCGTCCCACGCTCAAGATCCCTGCGTTAATATCCCTGGTAGGAGGGGCGGGGTGTTTGTACGCGATGTTCCTGATTAACCAATTCTCCAGCGTGGTCGTCGTGGCCGTTACGGTATTGATCTACATAATTCTCGTACGCAGGCATATGCAGCATAATTCCCCGGATATCCGTAAGGGGCTGTTCATATTTATCGCCGAACAGGCGGCGAGGATATCCTCCCAGCTTCCTTATCACCCCAAGATATGGAAACCTAATCTGCTGGTCCCCGTGGAGGACCCGCGCGACTGGTACGGGATGGTGGATTTCGTAAGGGCTATAATTTATCCGCGGGGGAGGGGTATATTTTTCAACATTTTCGATAACAGCCCGGGGAGCGTGGGAGGGGAGCGCAGGCAAAAGGTTTCCGAGGAGCTCGTGTCTTTGGTCGAGCCGCTGAAGGAAGAAGGGGTTTTTGTCTCCGCTTTTTCCGCCGAGGCGAGCGGGTTCCTCCAGGGCGCGACAACCGTAGCCCAGACTTTGATGGGGATGCCCCTGCCGCCGAATGTCCTGTTCGTCAGGCTCGGCGTGAACAGCGATAAAGATATGCAGATAGAGGAATTTATCCGGCGGGCCGAATCCCTCGGGCTGGGGATCATCGTATTCAGGCTGCATCCGAAACTGGCTTTCGGCCAGAGGCAGGTGATCAACTTATGGATAAGAAAAGGCAGCCCCAATATGCACTTGGCGGTGCTTATCGGTTTGCAGCTGGCCAGGAATTGGGACGGGCGGCTGCGCCTTATCCAGGTCATCGGGGGAGAAAAAGAGAAATCCGAGGCCCTGGCTTACCTTGTGAGGCTGAAAAAGCTGATGAGGCTGGACAGGGAGACGGAGACTATGGTATTTTCAGGCGATTTTATGCAGAGTATCCAGGACGCCCCGGCCGCGGACATCAATATCTTCGGGATACCCGAAGAACAGGGTTCTTCTTTTATGAGAGATATATCCGACAAGGCAAACACTTCAGTTATCTTCCTCAGGGAATCGCGCCAGGAAAACGCGATCGTCTAAGTTTTTCCCCGTTTCCGATTCTTTGGTTGTAAAAACCCGGCAAGAGATGTAAAATATATTTTTAGGATAAATTGTATCCGGAGGGTATCTTGGGCAGAGAAAAGGTATTTTTGTCAGGTAACGAGGCGGTAGCCCGCGGCGCAATGGCCGCCGGCGTATGTTTTGCCTCCGCCTACCCGGGGACTCCTTCCACTGAAATACTTGAGACGCTCGGCACGTTTCCCGAAATAGAAGCGCAGTGGGCGGTTAACGAGAAGGTGGCGTATGAAGCGGCTTTTGGCGCCTGTATCGCCGGAAGGCGCGCCCTGGCCGCCTGCAAACAGGTAGGGTTGAATGTAGCCATGGACCCCCTGATGACCACCGCCTACAGCGGGGTGAATGCGGGTTTCGTGGCGATAGTCGCGGATGACCCGGGGATGTTCTCTTCGCAGAACGAACAGGATACCCGCCGCGTCGCCCCTTACGCCAAGATCCCTTTAATCGAACCGTCTTCCCCCGCGCAGGCGTATTATTACGTGCAGGAGGCCTTCAAGATCAGCGAGCAGTTCGACATCCCTGTTTTGCTGCGCCTGACCACCAGGGTTTCGCATACCAAGGAATCTTTCGAGATAGATTTCAGGCGCAGCTGCGTCGATAAAAAGCTCGATAAGAACCCCAGGAAATACGTAATGATACCCGCTCACGCCCGGCCCAGGCACGTGGACCTGGAAAAACGCATTTTGGCCCTGAAGGACTTTTCCGAGCAGAGCGACCTGAACCTTGCCCAGATCAATGACCGTTCCATAGGTTTTATCTCCAGCGGCGTATCTGCGCTGTATGCCAAAGAGGCTTATCCGCAGGCGTCTTTCCTGACTCTCGGGATGCCTTTTCCTTTTCCGGTAAAAAAGGTAAAGGAGTTCAGGCGCAAGGTCAGGAAGCTGTATGTGATCGAGGAGCTTGACCCTTTCCTGGAAGAGATGCTCAAGCAGGAAGGTATCGACGCATGCGGCAGGAAGTCTTCATGGCGTTGCGGCGAGCTGAGCCCTTCTGCGGTCAAAGAGATCGTCTCGCGCAAGGAACGCAGCCCGCAGTCCAGGAAATCGCGCCGCCCGCTGCTTTGCCCGGGATGCCCGCACCGCCCGGCCTTTTACGTATTGAAAAAACTGGGCCTTTATGTTACCGGGGATATCGGATGTTATACCCTGGGCGCGCTCCAGCCGCTGGCCGCCCTGCATACGCAGACTTGCATGGGCTCGAGCATCCCGTTTTTCGAAGGGATCAGCAAGATGCGCAAAGGCGAGAAGGTGGCTGCGGTGATCGGGGATTCGACTTTTATACACACAGGCATCAGCGGCCTGGTGAGCGCCGCCTATAACGGGACAAAAGGCCTGATCATAATCATGGATAACTCGATTACCGCCATGACGGGAGGACAGCAGAATCCTGCCACCGGCCTGACCCTGCAGGGCAAGTCTTTCAAGAAGCTGTCCCTTGAAAAGATCTGCGTTGCCGCGGGAGCGGATTCCGTGGACGTGGTTAATCCTTACGATATCGAGAAGATGGAGGATCTGGTCAAGCTGCGTATGCAGCAGGATGCGCTGTCCGTGATCATCTCGCGTTATCCCTGCAAGATGATTGACCGCTCCAAGGGGCCGTTGTTGTATATCGACCCGGAAAAGTGCAAGAAATGCCGCCAGTGCCTGGCTTTGGACTGCCCGGCGATTTACGAGGAGGATTTTTGTTTCAAGATCAACGAACTCCTGTGTACGGGCTGCGGCCTGTGCAAGAATGTGTGTAAATTCGAAGCGATCCGCGAAAGGCGCAAACAGTGAAGAGAAAAGACCCGGAAAAAGAGCCTTTGAACATATTGTTTTACGGCGTGGGAGGCCAGGGGGTGCTTACCGCAGCCGAGCTTTGCGCCCTTGCCGCGATGGCCGACGGTTACCATGTGAAGAAATCCGAAGTGAAAGGGATGGCCCAGCGCGGCGGCTCGGTAGAGTCCTATGTGCGTTTTGGCAGGAAAGTACAATCCCCGCTTCCCATGGACAAGGACATAGACTTGATGGTCTGCCTGTACGCGCAGGAGTACCCGCGCCTGAAAGATGAGCTGAGGCCCGGCGGGACGGACCTTTTTCCTTACCTGGAGAAAGCGCATTACGCGGTGGGGAAAAACAAGATATTCCTGAATACTTATATGCTTGGCGTGTTGTCTTCTTTTCTGCCGATTAAAGAAAAGAGCTGGCTTGGGGTATTGGAGAGCAAGCTGAAGAAAAGCGGTCAGGAAAACAGGGATTTTTTCCTGCTTGGGCGCAAGGAAGGCGCAGAGAAATGATCTTTAACGAAAAAGCCGAATGCATGGATGTATCCTCCCTGGCGGATGTACAAAGCGAACGCCTGAAACGTACCGTAAAGACGGTATGGGAGCAGTCTCCTTTTTACCGCGGTAAACTGAACGGGATGGGTGTTTCTTGCGGCGATATCCGTTCGATCGAGGATATCGTCAAACTTCCTTTTACGGTAAAGGATGATTTGAGGGAGCATTATCCTTTCGATCTTTTTGCCCGTCCGCTGCGGGACATCCGGGAGCTGCATGTAACCAGCGGCACGACCGGGAACCCCATTGTCGTGGGGTATTCGCAGGAGGATATCGATCTTTGGTCAGAGGTAATTGCGCGTTCTCTCTGTTGCGCCGGGGCCTTGCCGGGAGACATGATCCAGGTCGCTTACGGTTACGGGTTGTTTACGGGAGGGCTGGGGCTGCATTACGGAAGTTTGAAGCTGGGCCTTACGGTAATACCGTGCTCCTCCGGCCAGACAAAACGCCAGTTAAGGATTCTGCAGGATTTTAAGCCTCGCGTGCTGGCCTGCACGCCGTCCTATGCTTTGTATATGGCCGAGGTCGCCAGGGAGACGGGATTTCCGGCGCAAGAACTCGGATGGAAGATCGGGATCTTCGGTGCCGAGCCGTGGAGCGAAGCGATGCGCAAGGAGATAGAACAACAGTGGGGGATGAGCGCGATCGATATTTACGGTTTATCGGAGATAATCGGGCCGGGGGTGGCTTGCGAGTGCCATTGCAAGAAAGGGCTGCATATAGCCGCCGATGTTTTTTACCCTGAAGTAATCGACCCCAAGACATTAAAACAGGTCCCCGCTTCATGCCCGGGGGAGCTGGTGCTTACCCCGCTTACAAAAACGGGGATGCCCTTGATCAGGTACCGCACCCGGGATATCGTGAACATAGATTATACTCCCTGCGCCTGCGGGCGCACATCCCCGCGCATCAGCAAGATACTGGGCAGGACGGATGATATGATCATCGTACGCGGGATCAATGTGTTCCCCTCGCAGATAGAGGAGGTGCTCCTGGCGGTTGAGGGAACGGAACCGCATTACCAGCTGGTGGTAGAGAGGGGGAAGGGCGGCCTGGATACCCTCGAGGTGCTTGTAGAGTTGAAGGAGTCGTTTTTTTCGGATGAGATCAAGTACCTGCAGAATTTCGAACAGCGCATATCCAGGGAGATCGAGTCGGTGCTGGGCATAGGGGTTAAAGTCAGGCTGGTCGAACCGAAAACGATAGAGAGAAGCGAGGGGAAGGCCAAGCGGATCATAGACAAGAGGTCTTTATAAGGAGAGGGCAGATGAAGATTACCCAGCTTTCAGTTTTCCTGGAGAATAAGAAAGGCAGGCTTTACGAGGCGGCGCAGGTACTCGGGGACGCCGGTATAGATATAAAGGCCCTTACCATCGCCGAAAGCGAAGAGTTCGGGGTTTTAAGGATAGTCGTGGATAAGCCCGATACTGCCCTGGATGCGCTTAAAGAAAAAGGTTTTGTCGCATCGATAACCGATATCGTGGCGGCCGAGGTAAGCGACAGGCCGGGAGGCCTGGCGGCGATCCTCAAAGTGCTCAGCGACAACCAGATCAACCTGGAGTATATGTACGCCTTTGTGGAAAAGACCGCAGATAACGCCATCGTGGTTTTTCGTTTCGATGACCCCGACCAGGCGATTACCATGTTGAAAGAGAACGGCATCCGCGTATTGGGCAAGAAGGAGATCCAGGGGCTTTAGCCGTTAAGGAGGGGAGATGTCTTCTGAAAATTCCGCGTTGAAAGATAAGTTTGCACAGCATCTCGGGATCGAGGTGCTTTCCTGTTCGGAAGGGCATGCGAAGGTGAAGCTTGTTGTCCAGCCCCACTTTTTGAACGGTGCGGGTCTTGTGCATGGGGGCATATTGTTTTCCCTGGCGGATTACGCCTTTGCCCTGGCTTCCAACGCCGGGGAGGATTCCGGGCTCGCGGTAAACTCGAGCATAAATTTCATCAAGGCCTGCGCAGCGGGGGAGGAATTATTTGCGGAGGCGGGCCTGGTTTCGCGCAGCCGGAAACTCGGCACTTACCAAATAGATGTGACCAACCGCAGCGGCGAGGAGGTTGCCCGCGTCCAGTCGCTGGCTTATTTTAAGTAGAATGAAGAACAAAGCGCTTTTTCCTCTTTTGGAATTCAAGAATCTTACCGTCGTGAAAGGGCGGAACAAGAAGATCCTCGACCGCCTGTCGGTCAATATCTGGGAAGGCGAGAACGTGGCCATATTGGGCCCGAACGGCGCGGGGAAATCGTCTTTTATCAAGTCCATTACCAGGGAGTATTATCCTTTTCCCGGGAAGGATTGTTTATTCAGGATATGGGGCCGCGAGAGATGGAATATTTTCGACCTGCGCTTCCTGCTCGGCGTGGTCTCCAATGACCTGCAGTATAACTGCACGAGGGAGATAACCGGCATGGAGATGGTGCTTTCCGGGTTTTTCAGCAGCATAGGCTTGTATAATGAACGTATCGGCGCCAGGATGAAAAAGAAGGCCGGGGAGGTCATCGATTTCCTCGAGGTAGGCCATCTCAAGGACAGGAAGATGAACGAGATGTCTTCGGGGGAAGCCAGGCGTTTCCTTATCGGCCGCGCCCTGGTGCATGACCCCAAGGCCCTGATCCTCGATGAACCTACTGTCAGCCTCGATTTGCACTCCTTTTATAAATTCACCAATATCATGCGCAAGATAGCCAAGTCAGGGATCAGCATAATACTGGTCACCCAGAACCTTCCGGATATCATACCCGAGATAAACAGGGTCATCCTGATGAAATCTGGCAGGATATACCGGGACGGATCCAAAGGCCTTATCCTGACAAAAAACAATATCAGCCGTCTTTTTAACACTCCGGTGGAGATCAAGAAAAAAGACGGTTATTATTACGCTCTACGCGGATAGAGCTGCATTGCGGAAATACTTGAATGAATAAGAAATCGCCTTTTTCGCTTATTCTTATGGTGACCTGTTTTATCACCGGCAACCTCATCGGGGCCGGCATACTCGGCCTTCCCATAAAGACGGGTTTGGCGGGTTTTATCCCCTCGGTCACGGGAATAGTTTTGGTGGGCTGCGCCATGTTCTTTACTGCGATGGTGCTTGCCGGGGAATCGGTCTCCACGCACCAGGAGGTATTCCATTATCCGAGCATGTACCGGCAGTATTTCGGACCTTTCGGAAAATGGGCGGCGACCGTGGCCAACCTGGTTATACTTTACGGCTCCCTGCTGGTTTATGTTACCGGGGCTACCGCGATCATCCTGGATTTCTCCCGCATTCCCCTTTCGAGGGAGATAGTGATATTGTTGTTTTTTATCCCGGTTACCGCGCTGACCATAATCAACCCCAGGTCGCTTCTTAAGTTCAATACTTTCTTTGTGCTTTTGCTGCTGGTTGCTTTCGTCGGGCTGGTGGCCATGGGGGAGAGGTGCGTGCTTCCGCAGAGGCTCGTGCGGGCAGATTGGCCCATGCTGCCGGCTGCCCTGCCGATAATCGTGATGGCAGCCAATTTCCACAGCATTATACCCACGGTATGCAAGCAGTTGAACTGGAATTTCAGGGAGATAACCGTATCCATCCTTGCCGGTACGGTCGTGGGTCTTATCATGAATTCGATATGGATCCAGACGGGCATCGGCGTCCTTCCCCTGTCGGGGGAGGGCAGTATAACCTATGCGCTGGATAACAACCTCCCGGCTACCGTCCCGCTTGCCAAGGCGATAAATATCCATTTGTTTACCCCGGTCTCGATCGTCTTCGCGCTCGTGGCGATTGTCACTTCGTACATTTCCTTCGGGAACACTACTATAGACTTTGTAAACGATATAATGACCAATCATTTTAAGGTAAAGAACAGATGGATGGTTATTGCTCTTTCTTTCCTCCCCCCGCTTGTTATCGCCCTGGTTTATCCGAATATATTCCTGAACGCGCTTGATTTCGTGGGAGGGGTGGGGGTGGTGATCCTGTTTGGGGTTTTCCCGTGCGTGATCGGCCTGAAAAAAAGAGGCCCTTTGTTTAAGAAATTCTTCCTGATTATCCCGGTGCTTGTTTTATTTCTTGCCATATTATTCTTCAAAGTCCGCCAGGAAGCCGGTCTTTCCAGATTCAAACCCGGGGTGGAGTATTGGACTAATTTCAGATTCTTCTCCCGCTGAAAAGATACCTCTTGAGCAATCAGCCGAAAGTAGTATAATAAAAAGTCAGTGGTTTGAGAAAAGGGGGCAAGGTGGACGGCTATTCCATGTTGAATATCAACAACTTAGGTGTTTTTGTAATACCCGCAGGGATACTCCTTTTGAGCCTGTTGTGCGGCCTGTTGATACGGAAAATCATCTTTGCCGGGGCCGCCCGCTGGTCAAAGAACACAAAGACGCATATTGACGATGTAATTGCCGAATCCTTAGGCGGGCCGTTCATAATCTGGTCTTTGATGCTGGGTATTTATCTGGTGCTCCGGTATTTGAGGGTACCGGACGATGTTTCGCGCATAACCGGGAAGCTGCTCCTTGTCCTGGGCATATTTTCCGTTACTGTGGCATTGGCTAACATATCGGTTAAACTGATCAAGGTATATTCCAGCAAGGTAGAGACCGCCCTTCCGGTAACGTCGCTTACCCAGAATATCAGCAAGATAATCATATTCACAATCGGTATCCTGGTGATCTTTAACAGCCTGGGTATTTCCATAGCCCCGGTTATGGCTACCCTGGGCATCGGCGGCATTGCCGTGGCCCTGGCCTTGCAGGATACCCTATCCAATATCTTCTCCGGGTTCTACATTATCGCCACAAAGCAGATTAAGGTAGGGGAGTACGTGAGGCTGGACAGCGGGGAAGAGGGGTATGTCAGGGATATTACTTGGCGCACCACCAAGATAAGGATGCTGTCGAATAATATCATCCTGGTCCCCAACGAGAAATTGACCAAGGCGATAGTGACTAATTATCATCTTCCGGAGAAGGAGATGTCGGTTTTAGTCGATCTCGGGGTGCACTACGGCAGCGACCTGGAGAAGGTGGAGAAAGTGACTTGCGAGACGGCCAAGGAGACCCTGAGCCAGGTGCCCGGGGGAGTGGCGGAATTCGAACCTTTTATCCGCTACGGTTCTTTCAGCGACTCCAGTATAAACTTTTCGGTTATTCTCAGAGTCAAAGAGTTCGTAGACCAGTATTTGATAAAACACGAATTCATTAAAAGGCTGCACAAACGTTACGCCCGCGAAGGTATCGTTATTCCCTATCCAATCCGGGCGATAAATTACGAACAGGAGAAACAGGGATGAAGAGGGTCCTGTTATTTATTCTGCCTATCTTGATTATAGTCACCTTAGGCCTTGCCTTTTTCGGCATTATGCAGGCCCGTTTTACGGAAGACAAGCTCATGGATGACCTGAAAAGGAAGGCCAGGGCGGTGGACGAAAGCATGGAGCTGTCTGCCAAATATATCCTTGTAAACGGGGACCTGAAACAGGCCAACCGCCTTGTGGACAGTTTCCAAAAAAGAGAGAGGCTGCAGGGATGCGTTATTTACGACAAGGACGGCAAAATCCTGGCTATTACCGAGAGACTTTCCGATTTAAAAGACAGGAGCAGGCCTTACCTCAATGATATCCTGAAGTCAAAACAGCCGCTGGGCGTATTGGAGAAGCTCAATGAATACTCCGTTTACAGTTATATACTTCCTGTTTTGGACGATAACGGAGAAATCTTGGGCATGGTGGAGGTTGCTTATGATACTTCGTATATGTTTACCACCCTGGCGGAGCTTTGGAAAAGGATAAGCGTTATCTCGGTAAGCCTTATTCTCCTCATACTGATGGTCGCGCTGCTTATTCAAAGGCAGATATTCGTTATGCCTGTGCGCAGGCTGACCCAGTGGTTCAAACATTTCCAGAGAGGGGAGATAGACAAGCTGCGGCCGTTCGTGGAAAAAGGGGAATTCGGAAAGCTGATCAGCGAAGTGGAGCAGGTTGCTTTGAGTATCAGGGTTGCCCGCCGTACCATATCTGACGAGGCGCATGCGCGGATGCAAAAAGCCGAGATATGGACTGAGGCGAAATTAAAAGATCTTATCCATGCCAAGCTGGGGGATAATTCGCTGTTCGTGGTTTCCAACAGGGAGCCGTATATGCATGTCCTCGATGAAGATTCCGGGAACGCGGTATGCATAAGGCCGGCCAGCGGGGTGGTTACCGCGATACATCCGATCCTGGCGGCCTGCGGAGGGACCTGGATTGCCAATGGCAGCGGCGACCTGGACAGGCAATTCGTCAATTCCAAGGACAAACTCGGCGTCCCCCCGGAAGACAACCGTTATATACTTAAAAGGGTATGGTTGAACAAGGATGAGCAGGAGGGGTATTATTACGGATTTTCGAATGAAGGCCTGTGGGCGTTATGCCATAATACGCACACCCGTCCGGTATTTAAAGAATCGGATTGGCTTATGTATAAGGAGGTAAACCAGAAGTTCGCCGACAGCGTGCTGGAAGAGCTCCCGGCGAGCAGCCCGTTCATATTCGTGCAGGATTATCATTTTACCCTCCTCCCCAAGATGATCAAGGATAAACGCCCCGACGCGAAAATAGCCTTGTTTTGGCATATTCCCTGGCCGACCCCCGAGGCTTTCATGATCTGCCCTTACCAGAACGAAATACTCGAGGGCATGCTGGGGTGCGATTTGATCGGTTTTCATGTGCAGAACCACTGCAATAATTTCCTGGATACCGCAAACAGGCTGCTTGAGTCGCGCGTGGATACGGAGAAATTCAGCGTGGTGCGTTCGGGCAAAGAGACCTTTGTCCGGTCTTTTCCTATAAGTATAGACGCGCATAGGAAGGATAACCCTGCGAAGGAGGACCTGCCGGGCAGGATGGAAAAACTCAAGAAAGAGTTCAGCCTGGAAGGCAAGATAGTCGGCGTGGGGGTGGACAGGATAGATTATACCAAGGGGATAGCCGAAAGGTTGCTGGCCATAGACAGGTTCCTGGAGAAATACCCGGAGTACAAGAAAAAATTCGTTTTTATCCAGCTTGCCGCGCCGAGCCGCACGCATATCAAGCGTTACCATGACCTGATCGGAGAGATAGATGAATTGGTCGAGAAGATAAACTGGAAGCACGTGGACGGGAACTGGAAACCGGTGGTTTACCTCAGAAAACACTTCTCGCAGAATGATATATACCCGTATTACAGGCTGGCCGACATCTGCATCGTCAGTTCTCTGCATGACGGCATGAACCTTGTAGCCAAGGAATATGTGGTGGAAAAGAGCAATTTGTCCGGCAGCCTTGTGCTCAGCCAGTTTACCGGGGCCTCACGCGAGTTCTCCGAGGATGCCGTACTGGTCAATCCTTATTCCATCGAGGAGTTCTCCGACGCAATCAAGATGGCCATAGAGATGCCTATCGAGGAGAAAAAGAAGCGGATGGAGAATATGCGCAGGATTATCGCGGAAAACAACGTTTACCGCTGGGCGGGGAATATCATTACGGAGCTGACCGCCTTGAAAAAGACTTGAGCGGTTCGCGCATGAAATATCTTTTTAAAGAGTGGGAGACCGTTAGGAAAAAGTTTAAGGGCAGGCGCCTGCTGCTGTTCTTGGATTTTGACGGCACGGTCGTGCCTATCGCCAGGACCCCGGATAAGGTCGTCTTGCCGGATGAAAGCGCGGCCTTGTTAAGCAAGCTGGCGCGCAGCCCGCAGGCGGATGTGGCTTTTATCAGCGGCAGATCGTTGAAGGACGTGCGCAGGAGGGTGGGGCTAAGAGGCGTGGTTTATTCCGGTAACCATGGCCTGGAGATACGCGGCAAGAGGATAAATTTTACCGTTTCCCTGCCGTTGGGGTATCATGAGGCGGTAAAGAAGATAAGCAATATCCTGAAAAGGAAGGCTTCTTCCGTCCCGGGGGCATTTGTCGAGGACAAGGGGCTTTCTCTCAGCCTGCATTACCGCCTGGCGGATAAGAAAAGCGTGCCGGGCCTGAGGTCCGCTTTTTACGCCGCGGTGGCTTCTTTTTTGTCCTGCAGAAAGGTCAGGGTCAGGCCGGGGAAGATGGTCCTGGAGTTAAGGCCGGCGGTTGATTGGGATAAGGGCAGCGCGGTATCCTGGATCCTGCGCAGGCAGACGCGCCTGCCGGGAGGCAGGAATATCTTTCCTTTTTACCTGGGGGATGATGTGACCGACAGGGACGCTTTCAGGGCGTTGAAAGGAAAGGGGATCACTGTTTCCGTGGGAAGGAATAAGAGGCTCTGCGCCGATTATTACCTGAAGAACCAGAGCGAGGTTGTTGAATTCTTAAGGAGGATTTACGGGGAGTTGCGATGAGTGAATTGACAAAAGCCAGCCAGCCTTTCAGGTTTTCCACCAGGCTTCATCTTTCCGAGCTTACCGGATTGCGCGCCACTACCCTGGGGCAGCTGCTTGACCTTATCAAGGAGGTCCCGGGGGCATGTATCTATCACCATACGCACAGGTTCCTTCAGCAGCACCAGTTCCTCTCTCCCGAGCCCCCAAATGATTTTGCCTATTGGATAACCGGGGTCCTCGGGGAGGATGAGCTTGGGGAAAGGCTGGTAAGCATAGATATCATGCAGTATTCGACTATACGCCAGCTGCGCGATAAGATCGCCTCGACTATAGAGAATTACCTGAAGGATAACCCTTTGGCCAAGATGAGGTTCGCGGGGACGGGCGAAGAGTTCCATTTCATAAAATCGGTGAGTTTCATAATTCCCACCAGCTACGTGGTTTACGACCTTAAGGAATTCTCGCAGGTATTGAAAAAAATCACTATCGAGTCCATATATTTTCATATCTTCGAGGCGCGCCTGCGCCTTGAAAAACCGACCAACGATTTCTCCTATTGGATAGAGAATTCCCTGGGGGATAAAGAGCTGGCGGACAGGATTTCAGGTTTTGACCCTTATACCCGGACTCTTGAGGACCTAAGGAATATGATTATAAGGATAGTGGAAAAGAGGATCTCGGTTTAAATGGCGAAGATAGAAGAATATACACCTTTAGTGGGGCAGGCGGTAATGGATGATTTGAGGCTTTTGGGAGAACGCCTCAAAGGCAAGGTTATCCAGCATATAAATTCCACGCCCGTGGGGGGAGGCGTGGCGGAGATACTCAACCGCATGGTTCCTCTTTTAAGGGAGCTCCAGGTGGATACCAAGTGGGACGTGATAAAGGGGGGAGAGCAGTTTTTTGAAGTGACCAAAAAGTTCCATAATTCCCTCCACGGCAGGCCCGGCGAGGTCAGCCAGAGGGATTTCGATATATTCATGGATACCAGCCGTGAGAACATAAAGGATGTGAATACTTACGGAGATATAGTCTTTGTCCACGACCCCCAGCCGATAGCCCTGGTTCAGAAGAAGGACTCCAACAAATGGCTTTGGCGCTGTCACGTGGATGTATCCAATCCCAACGAAAAGGTATGGAATTTTCTCATGAATTTTATCGTGCAGTACGATTCGGCGGTATTTTCCGCCCCTTCTTTTTCCCGCAAGATTCCCATCAGGCAGTTTCTCATATCCCCCTCCATAGACCCGTTGAGCGATAAGAACAAGGAGCTGCCGCAGGAGAAGATAGATTTTGTGTTAAGGAAATACGGGATAGAAAAGAATAAGCCGATCATCACCCAGATATCGCGTTTCGACCGCCTGAAGGACCCCGTGGGGGTGATCGACTCATACCTGCAGGTAAAAAAATATATAGACTGCCAGTTGATACTTGCCGGAGGGGCGGCTAATGACGACCCGGAGGGTTTCCAGGTCTTGAGCGAGGTGAGGGAAAAGGCAAAGAATGACCCGGATATACATATCTTGCTGCTTCCCCAGAATGATATAGAAGTAAACGCCCTGCAGAGGGCTTCGGACGTGATCCTGCAGAAATCGATAAAGGAGGGGTTTGGTTTAACCGTTTCCGAAGCGCTATGGAAAGCAAAGCCGGTGGTCGCTTCCAATGTGGGAGGCATCCCGCTGCAGATAAAGCATAAATATTCCGGATTGCTTTGCCACTCGGTGGAAGGGGCGAGTTTCGCCGTAAAACAGCTTTTGAGCAGCCCGGAGTACGCCAGGAAACTGGGCGAAAACGGACGGGAGCATGTAAAGAACAACTTTTTGATTACGCGTCATTTAAGGGATTATATGCTGTTGTTCCTTTCCTTGTACCATCCTGAAGATGTCGTCAACCTGTAAAACTTTTTTATGAAATCCGCGCACCCCGCCCTGCAGGATACGGAGCGGGGGGGATGCGGGAATTGGTAAAAGATGAAGAGAGGCCTTACCGAAGAGACAATTTTGCTTATTAGCGTGGTCAAATGGGTTTTCCTGGCCACGATAGTCGGGATAATCGTCGGGCTTGCCACCACTTTTTTCCTGAAACTCCTGGATTGGAGCAGCCTGTTCGGGAAGAATCATATTTACTATTTTCTCCTGCTGCCGCCAGCCCTCTTCCTGAGCGCTGCG
Source organism: Candidatus Omnitrophica bacterium UBA6249 (assembly GCA_002441305.1). Taxonomy (GTDB): domain Bacteria; phylum Omnitrophota; class Gorgyraeia; order Gygaellales; family Profunditerraquicolaceae; genus UBA6249. The sequence continues at coordinate 67,251 of DJVT01000003.1, read as the reverse complement.
GCGGTGAAATACCTGGCCCCCGACGCGGAGGGGCATGGTACCGAGAAGGTCATCGAGGCTATCCATAAGCATTTCGGCAAGATCAAGCCGGCGGTGGTCCCGGTAAAGCTTGTCGCTACCCTTATTACCCTCGCCGCAGGAGGCTCGGTGGGCAAGGAAGGGCCGTGCGCGCAGATAGGCGGCGGCCTGTCTTCCATTTTCGCTGACTTGTTCAAATTCGGCAACAGGGACCGCAAGAAACTGGTAATCTGCGGCATAAGCGCGGGTTTTGCTTCCGTCTTCGGCACCCCTATCGCGGGAGCCGTCTTCGGGGTGGAGGTGCTTTTTATCGGGAGCATACTTTATGACGTCCTGCTTCCTTCTTTTATCGCCGGCATCATCAGCTATCATATATCATCTTCTTTCGGGATCACTTATTTTCACCATCATTTGAATTTCATACCCGTTTTCAGCGGCACGTTCTTCATAAAAGTCACCCTCGCCGGGATATTTTTCGGGCTCTGTTCGGCGATGGTAATAGAGATGCTCAAGCTCGGCGAGAAGGCGGCCTTGCGCTTAAAGATATCCAAGCCTTTGAAGGGCGCGGTAGGCGGCCTTGCGCTTATCGTATTGGTATTCATTTTCTCGCAGCAGTATTTGGGGCTTGGCCTGGATACGATACAGGCCTCGCTGCAAGGGGCAAAGATAGTCTGGTATGCTTTTATACTGAAGATGGTATTTACAAGCATTACTTTGAATTTCGGGGGGAGCGGCGGGATTGTCACCCCGATCTTCTTCATCGGCGCCACGGCGGGAAGCCTGTTTGCCGTATTGCTGGGCCTTGACCCGGCTACTTTCGCGGCCATAGGCCTGGTGGCGGTCCTGGCAGGCACGGCAAATACCCCGATAGCCGCAAGTATTATGGCCGTAGAATTGTTCGGGCCCAAAGTGGCTTCTTACGCGACTATAGCATGCGTAATAAGCTATCTGATGACGGGGCACCGCAGTGTTTATCCGTCCCAGGTGCTTTCGGTAAAGAAGTCGCCTCTTTTGGTCGTGGAGACGGGGGAGGAGATAGAGAATGTGAAGACGCGTTTCCATTCTCTTGATAAAGGCCCTCTCGGCTGGCTGTTTGTCTTTATCGACAGGGTCGATAATAAGTTGAAAAAATATATTTCTTTCAGAAAAAACAGGCGGTCAGGGCGGCAGGGGATGCACCATGGCGCATAAGGAGCCTCTTAATATCCTGGTTTTTAACTGCGGCAGCTCTTCGCTGACATATAAGATATTCCGGGTAAAAAGTTTATCGGATATTGCTGTAGTTGCCCACGGTAAGGCGCATAGGGTAGGGGTTAAAGGTGCCGTTTCCTCCTTCGTGGAGCACCGTTTTGACGGCAAGTCCGAGAAGGTCGTTGTCCCCATAGCCAGCCACCAGGCAGCCGCCAGGCTGATCCTTAAATACATAGAAAAAGAGCGTATCAAGGTAGATTGCGTGGGGCACCGTTTCGTGCACGGGGGGAACCATTTCAAGGGATCAGTTTTGCTGGATACGCCTAATTTGAAAAAGCTTTTGTTGTGCCTGCCGCTTGCCCCGATCCATAATCCGATATCCATGGGGGTGATACGCGAATCGAGGAAGTTCTTTCCCGGCTTGGTTCAGTACGCTACCTTTGATTCAGCATTCCATTCCACTATACCGGATTATGCTTATACTTATGCCTTGCCGGAAAGGATAACCAGGAAATTCGGGTTCAGGAAATACGGCTTTCACGGGCTTTCTTATTCTTATGTCGCCAGGGAGGTACCGGTTTTCCTGAAACGCAGGACCGGGGATACAAAGATCGTCGCCTGCCACCTGGGGACCGGAGGCTCGAGCGTATGCGCAATAAAATACGGGCATTCCATAGATTGTTCCATGGGTTATTCCCCGCTTACCGGGCTGGTGATGAGCACCCGCTGCGGGGATATTGATCCCATGCTGATGCTCTACCTGATGACCGCTTACGGATACCGTCCGGACGAGCTGATGGATTTACTCAATAAAAAGAGCGGGCTTCTGGGGATTTCGGGGTTCTCGAGCGACATCACCGATATAATCCATAAGGTATACGAGAAAAAAGATATCGGGAGGGTGAGCCTGGCTTTTAATATGTATATACACCGCTTGCGTAAATATATCGGCAGTTACGTCGCCGCTCTCGGAGGCGTGGATGCCCTGGTTTTTACGGATGATATAGGCGTGCATAATTGGCGCCTGAGGGAAAGGGTCTGCGGCGGGATGGAATGGGCCGGCCTGCGCCTGGATACGGATTTGAACAGCGCTTCGAGCGGTGACGAAATCGTCTCGGTGAACAAGAAGGATTCCAAAGTAAAAATAGTGCTTTTGCCTACCGAAGAGGAGTTCATCATCTGCCTCGAGGGGGCTAAATTATTATTGAGGTAACGATGCTGTTGATACTCGACCCGTTTTTTCCTTATCTGCGCTGGGCGGCAATGGAAAATGGAAAGGTTTCGGAAGGCAAGTGCCTGTTTGATGCCGGCTGGCTTGACAGGCTGGGGCGCGATATAGGAGGCCTGGAACGCGTGCGCAGCGTGGGGTATGTCCTTTACCACGGCGGAGAGATGATTAAGGGCAGCGTGGAGGAGGCCTCTTTGGAATCTATCGGCAGGCTGGAGAGGTGCGTGAAGCTGCTGCCGGAATATAACGATCTTACCCTGAAGGCTGTCCGGCAATGCAGGCGGGCCTTGCCGCGTGCCAGGCATCTTTTGTTGTGCGATACGGCTTTTTTCGTAGATTTGCCCGAGGAGGTAAGCACTTACGCGGTGCCTTACGAGCTGCGCAGGAGGGGCATAAGGAGATACGGGAGCCAGGGGCTGGTTCATCAGTGGGCGTGGAAGAAAATATGCGCCAGGACGAAGAAAAAGCCCGCCAGGGCAATAAGCATATATTTGGGGAATTATACCAATGTCGTCGCTATCTGCGGAGGAAAGGCCCGGGAAACCAGCACGGGATTCACCCAGGTGGAAGGGATAATATCCGCATCAAGCTGCGGGGATATCGACCCGACTGTGATTTTTCAACTGCATTCCACGGGGATGTCTTTTGAGGCGATAAACAGGCTGCTGTCAAAGGAGAGCGGGTTTGCCGCTTTGGCGGGGAAGAAAACCGAGCTTTCCTGTGTCCTCTGCGGAGGGAATAAGGGCAAAGCGGTTGCCTTGCGCAGGATTTATTGTTATAATATCCTTAAATACGTAGGCGCTTTTGTCGCCGCCCTCGGGTCTGTCGATACGATCATGTTTATCGGAGAGGATATTAGAGGCATTTCGCCTTTTATCCGCCTGTTCTGCCGGAGTCTTGATTTTCTGGGTTTAAAGGCCGGGAGCGTTACTTCCGGTTCAGGGGAGATCGCTGACCTGACGCACAGCGCCTCCCGGGTGAATGTATTTTATTTGAAGTATAATAAATGGAGAGTCTTGTCAGATTGGTGTAAGGAGGTGTCGAAATGAAACAGGAGAAGCGTTATTTGGAAGATGTGGGGATGAGGAATATGCCTTTTCCCATGAAGGTCGTATCAAAAGTGCATAAGAACGGACAGTTTACCGTAGCCGATATTTCCATTTCCGCCCGTATTATGCACGAATTCGAAGCAGGGTGGATAGATAAATTCATCCAGGTGCTGCATCTCCACCGGGAGCGCATAGGGACAAAGACCCTGAAGGCAAATATAAAGGATTACGTAAGGCAGCTCAAGGCCTCTACGGTGAGAATCGAATTCCAATACCCTTTTTTCATCGAGAAACGCACTCCTTTTTCCAAAGAGAAATGCCTGACCCGCTATTTATGCAGTTATTCCGTAAATACGGATGAGGGAGGCAAGGCAAGGGTCATATTCAAAATCCATGTTCCCTGCGTAACCACCTATCCGGTTTCTTTCGACAAGCCCGAAGGATTGTTCGGACAGTTAAGCACGGTGGCCATAGAGACCGAGTCCAAGAACGATATATTTCCCGAAGACCTGGTTTCCCTGGTGGACAGGCACGCCCTTATGCCGATATATTCCTTTCTTACCGAAGATGACCAGGCATACGTCATAAAGAAGGTGCATTCCCAGAAAAAAAGCAGCGTGGTGATGGTGGACGAGATAAAGGATGAGCTGGCGCATATGCGCAGCATCGATTCTTACAAGGTGGATTGTTTCAACTTCGGCATGCTGCATTCCTACAGCACTTCTATCAGCACGGAAAAGAGCATGTGGATTCCTTTCAGCTCTTACGAGGAAGATATATAATTATCCGCATATAACTGCGGATTCCTTATGGGCAGCCCCCGGTTTTACCGGGGGCTGTTTTTTTGTCAATTTGTGTTGACAGGGCAGGAGGGCGCTGTATAATTTGTATGAAAAGGAATACTTGTAATACAAGGCATACATTATATTCAATTAAAACTGTAAAAAGGGGCAGAGATGAACAATTTTCCTAAATTATTCGGGAAGGTATCCGTGGGCACGAAAGGGCAAATCGTAATTCCGGCCGAGGCCCGCAAGACGATGGGCATAAAACCGGGGGATAATCTTATTATTATTTCCGGCCCGCCTAACCAGAAGAGGACCTTTAGCATATTCCCGGAGGATGAATTCAATAAGTTCCTGGAATTCTTCAGCCGGATGTCCGGACTTAAAGGGGAGCTTCTTAAGCATACAGGGAAAAAGGATTCCGCCCGGGCGGAAAAATAATTAAAAAAACGGGAATAAAATACGGTTTCCCGCGTCTAATACATGGAAGAACGCTTGGAAGAGGATAGTTCGTATATTATACAGTTTCTTTCCGGTGAAGAAGCAGGCTTTGAGGCGCTGGTAAGGAAATACCAGGATAAGGTGCTTAATATAGTGTACTCTTTCATCAGGCATGATGCCGAAAGCGAGGATATTGTGCAGGAGGTCTTTCTGAAGGTGTACCGGAGCCTGGAGTCATTTAAGGGGCGCAGCGCGTTTCCCACCTGGCTTTACAGGATTACCGTCAATACGGTATATGATTTTTTGCGCAAGAGGCGCGGGTTCTTGCGCGGGCAGCTTACGGAAGAGAGCGTTTATCCCGGAAGCGGGCCGAGGGAGAGCCTGCTTGAGAAAGAAAAGGAAAGAACCGTTTCCCGGGCCCTGGCGGCTGTGCCTTTCAAGTTCCGCGCGGCGGTTGTGCTCAAGGATATAGAGGGATTAAGCTACGCGGAGATATCGGAAGTATTGCGTTGCGGAATAGGTACGGTAGAATCAAGGATTTTTCGTGCCAGGCAGATGCTCAAAAGGGAAATCTTGAAGATTTCGGGGGAGAGTAAATGAAAGAGTGTTCCAGGGTAAAGAGGCTTTTGTCCCGTTATGCCGACGGCGAGTCCGGGGATGCCGAAGCTTTCCGCCTGAGACGCCATCTTGACATTTGCCCTTCATGCAGGGAGGAGCTCGCCGGGTTGGTAAAAATCAAGGAAACCATTTCTTGCGGAGAAAAGAAGACGCTGCCGGCAGATTACCTGCTTTGCCGCTTGCGCGACAGGATAGCGCGCACCGGGGGGAGAAAGCGGGAATGGTGCTGGTCGGGCGCGGGTGATTTTTCACTCCGGTTTATTCCCGTGCCGGTTACCGCGATAGCCCTGTCTTTCCTATTACTGGTTGCGAGTTTTGGCCGCAGTCCGGATACTTACTCGCTGGAGGATTATGTATTGAGCGGTTCGCGTACGAATACCGCAGCGGTTTTGGTTTTGATGCTCGGGCAGGAAGGCTGAGATAAAAAAGGGGGTGCGGGATGAACAAGAATGTCGTATATGTTTCGTTATTCGGGGTATTGTGCGTATTCGCCGGAGTATTGCTGGGGGCGAGCATAGTGAGGCAGGCTTGCCTGCCCTGGTATGGCCATGGCCGGCCTGATTTCGCAGAAAAGGCGGAGCGTTTTATGGGGTATGGCATGAAAGACGGGCATGGCTGGAAAAGGCATGGCAGCCCAATAGACATGCTGACGGACAAGCTGAATCTTGACCAGGGACAGAGGGTTAAGGTCGAGCGTATACTGGAAGATGTCCGGGTAAAGATAGATAAAACCGGCAAAGACCTGCGGGGAGTAATAAAGGGCATAAAAGAAGAGAGCGACAAGAAGATCATGGAGGTTTTAACCCCGGAGCAGAAGGATAAATTCAAAGAAATACAGGCAAAGTTCAGGAAGAGGATAAAAATGATGCGGGGAGAGGAATGCGACGAGGGGGAGGGCGCCATGCGTCCCCCCAAAGGACTTCCTCCTTTGGATGATTAAACAGCGGCATATTACAGGTAATTTATGAACTTATTAGTCAGAACTACAGCGTTCTTGCTGGTGTGCGGGTTTTTTTCGGCGCAGGCGTACGCCCAGGAGGAACTTAACTGGCAGGGTTGTATAGCCGAGGCCAGAAAGAACAACCCCCAGCTTATCTCTGCCGTAGAGAGCGTCAATCAGCAGGCCGCCGGCAAGGATATAACTGCCAGCGCGCTTTATCCGCAGGTATCCGCAAGCGCCGGCGTATCTACGGCAAAGGTGACTTCCACCAATGCGGATACGGGGGTAAGGACGGATAAAACCAATGATTCATATAATTACGGGGTAAGCGGAACGCAATTGTTGTTCGACGGCCTTAAGACCGTCAATGATGTAAAATCCGCATCCGAAGAAGTAAGGGCTGCCCGGGAGGCGTACCGTTTTACTTCTTCCGAGGTAAGGTTGAGCCTGCGCGGCGCTTTTGTCAATCTTTTGCAGGCCCAAGAGTTGATCCATGTGGCAGAGGAAATATCGAAAATAAGGAGAGAAAACCTGGAATTGATAACTTTGCGTTACCAGTCAGGGCTAGAGCACCGCGGGGCCTTGCTTACCGCCGAGGCGGATGTGGCAGAGGCGAACTTTGAAGTCGCCCAGGCAAAAAGAGACCTTGATTACGCGCAAAGGAGGTTAAGCAAGGAGATGGGGAGAGGCAGTTTTTCCCCTTTATACGCCAAGGGCGGATTTGATGTCGCCGACAGCGCCAGGGAAAAGCCGGATTTTGAACTGATCGTGGAAAACAACCCTTCTTTGCTCCAGGCCGCCGCCAAGAAGAACGCTGCATCTTTCGACATAAAATCAGCCTACGCCGACTTCGCACCGCAAATCCTGGGGAGCTTGAGCGCGGACAAGAGCGGTTCGAATTGGCCTCCCAGGGATAAGAATTTGAGCGCGGGATTAAGCGTGAGCATCCCTATATTCGAAGGGGGCATGAGGCTTGCCCAGCTCGCCCAGAGTAAATCTGCTTACCGGCAGGCGGAGGCGGATGAGAAAAATGTCAGGGACAGCGCGCTTGTCAGCCTTGAGCAGGCATGGGCCTTACTGCAGGACGGAATAGAAACGGTGGATGTCCAGCGCAAGGCCCTGGATGCCGCGGTGGAGCGTTCTACTATAGCGGAAGCGCAGTACTCCACCGGTTTCATCACGTTCGACAACTGGACAATAATCGAAGATAACCTTGTAAAAGCCAAGAAATCTTTTCTAAACGCCCAGGCAAACGCCTTGCTTGCCGAAGCCAATTGGGTTTACGCGAAAGGAGAGACGTTGGAATATGCGCAATAAGAAAACGAAGATCTTGTTGGCGGTCGTAATCCTGGGGGCGGCGTTATTCCTTGCGCGCGCGCTGTACAGGAACCCCAAATCCGATTCGGAGATTATCCGGGAGATAAGGCCGAACGTAGGGAGCATTTATAATATTGTTTCCACCACCGGTACGGTTTATCCCAAGAACCGTCTTGAGATAATCCCGCCCGTGAGCGGCAGGGTGGAGAGCGTACTGGTCAAGGAGGGGGATAATGTGGCTGTCGGGCAGGTCCTTGCCTGGATGAGTTCGACAGAGAGGGCGGCTTTGCTGGATTCCGCCCGCGGACAGGGGGAGGAGAAGCTTAAATACTGGCAGGAGGCTTATAAACCGATAGCGCTGCTTTCCCCGATAAAAGGGGAGGTTATTGTCGCTACCACTCAACCCGGGCAGACGGTGACCACTTCCGATGCGGTAATAGTCCTTTCGGATAAATTGATCGTGCGGGCCCAGGTGGATGAAACTGACATAGGCAAGGTTAAACTGGACCAGAAGGCCACCATTATTCTTGACGCCTATCCCGATATAAATATAGACGCTAAAGTGGAGCATATATATTATGAGTCCGAAACCGTTAACAATGTAACTATATACAAGGTAGACCTTATCCCGGATAAAATCCCCGAATTCTTCCGTTCCGGGATGAATGCGACGATAGACTTCAAAGTGGAAGGGAAGGATAATGCGCTGTTGATCCCGGTGGAGGCCGTGCGCAAGGAAAACGGCAGGAGTTATGTGTTTTTGAAAGAGGGCAACGGAGGAAACCCGGCAAGCCAGGCCGTCGAACTGGGGATAACCGACGATAAGAATTATGAAGTGCTTTCCGGCCTGAATGCCGACGATACGTTAATCATTACGAGCAAGAAATACGTATTTCCGAGCAGCAGCGATACGGGCAGTAATCCGTTCATGCCGAAGATGTCGCGCAAAAAATAACTCATAGGGCAAGATGATCGAAGCAAGGAACTTGTACAAGACTTATCAAATGGGCAGCGTGAAGGTTGATGCCCTGAAGGATGTCTCCCTGAAGATTTCCTCCGGAGAGTTCGTCGCGATTATGGGAGCTTCCGGTTCGGGAAAATCTACCCTCATGCATGTCCTGGGCCTTCTGGACCGTCCGGATTCCGGAAAATACTTCTTAGGAGGGGAAGACATTACCAGGTTAACCGACAGGGAGTTGGCAGTGGTCAGGAATCAGTTGGTGGGTTTTGTATTCCAGCAGTTCCACCTGCTTCCGAAAATGACCGCTTTGGAGAACGCGGAGCTCCCTTTGATCTATGCCGGAAAGAGGCATATGAAGGAGCGCGCCCGGAAAGAAATTGAAGAGGTCGGCTTGGGAGCGAGATTATCGCACCGCCCGAACGAGATGTCCGGCGGGCAGCAGCAGAGGGTGGCGATTGCCAGGAGCCTGGTAAACGATCCACCGGTAATCTTCGCCGATGAGCCTACCGGGAACCTCGATTCCAAGAGTAAAGACGAGATTATCTCTATACTCGAAAGGCTTAACCGCCAGGGCAAGACGGTCGTTATCGTAACCCACGAGAGGGAGATTGCCGCTCATGCCAGGCGCATAATCCAGATGCGCGACGGCCAGATTATTTCCGATCAGGCTATTCCGGGAGGGGGGAATCCCGCCGGTACGCAGGTGCAGGAAGATATGGTAAAAAGCGTGCTTGCCAGGGCGGGGAATACCATGAAAGGCGGCATGCAGTTTTTGGATTATTTAAAGCAGGCGGTTTCCGCGATGCTTTCGCATAAAGTGCGCGCATTTTTATCCATACTCGGGATACTTATCGGGGTTGCCGCGGTTATCGCCATGCTCGCTATCGGCCAGGGCGCCAAGGAATCGATAGAAAAACAGCTGGCTTCGTTAGGGTCGAACCTTCTTATGGTGCGCCCAGGGGCCCATAGGTCGGGAGGAGTGGCTTTCCAGTCCGGCACGGTGACCCGTTTTACTTTCCAGGATGTGGAGGGTATAAAGAAATTGAGCGCTGTAAAAGACGCCAGCCCTTCGGTCAGGGACAGGGTGCAGCTTGTTTACGCGGACAAGAACTGGAATACCCAGCTTGAAGGCGTAAGCGTGAGTTATGCCAAATTAAGGTCGGCTGAACCGACAGTAGGAAGATTCTTTACCCCGGAAGAAGTGAGGATGAGGAATAAGGTTGTCCTGCTCGGGACTACCGTGGTCAAAGAACTTTTCGGCACCGATAACCCTATCGGAGAAACCATAAAAATCAACCTGATGAATTTTAAAGTCATCGGCATCCTCCCGGAAAAGGGATCCGCAGGTCCGCAAGACCAGGATGATACGGTGCTTATCCCGATAACCACCGCCATGTACAGGGTGCTTGGCAAACAATATGTGGATTCTATTTATGTAGAGGCTGCAGGGCCGGATACGATAGACGCCGCCGAAGAGGAGATCAGCAAGCTTATCATAAAACAGCACCGCCTGATCACCCGCGACCAGAAGGAATCCTTCCAGATACGCAATATGTCCGATATCAAGAAAACCCTGGAAGCGACCACCCAGACCATGTCGATACTCCTGGGCTCGATTGCCGCCATATCCCTGCTTGTAGGGGGGATAGGGATAATGAATATTATGCTTGTTTCCGTAACTGAACGCACCAGGGAGATCGGGTTGCGCAAGGCTATCGGAGCGAACAATAAAGATATTATGACGCAATTCTTGATCGAGGCGGTCTTAATGTCTTTTATCGGGGGCCTATCCGGGGTCGCATTGGGAGGAGGAGTATCCCTGCTTATAACTTTATTCTCCGGATGGTCGGTTAAAGTATCCGCTTCTTCAATTCTTCTTTCTACGGTATTTTCTCTGGTCGTCGGCGTAGTCTTCGGTTTATGGCCGGCAAAGCAGGCTTCCCGGCTCAATCCTATAGAGGCGTTAAGATACGAATAACGAATCTGCGGTAAACTATTTTTCAAGGAGGCAGAAATGCGCAGGGGTATTCTTTCAAAAATTATTTTGACGGCCGTCATTCGGGAAGGGCATACCGTTACCACGACGGCGGTTTTTACAGGCCGGTTTTCTTCGGACTATTCGAGATTCTTGTAAGTACGCCTCCGGCAGGAGCTGTGGTGAAGGTCCTGCCCGCAGGCCGCAAGACCGTTATCGTAGAAGGGGTAACTTACTATTGTTATGGTAATGTTTATTTCACATCTTATTCTTCGGGTTACGTAGTCGTGGAAAGGCCTTTCAAACTGGAAACCCCAGGACCTGAAAAGGAGAGCTTGACAATAAATATCCCGAATGTAAACGGCAGTTATACTCCGGTCAGGCTGCTTAAACAGAAAGACGGCTATCTCGGTCCGCAAGGGGAATATTACCCCGGCCATCCTACGGTAGAGCAGCTTCGGGTTTTGTACGGCAGATAAAAAAGGAGGTGTATGATGCGTTGTATCGGCAAAGTTGCTGGAGTTTATCTTATTGCCGCAGGCATGCTGCTTGTCTCCTGGGGAGTTGTTTTTGCCCAGCAGGGAGGCAGGCCTCTTGCGCAGCCTTCAGCGAAGGACATCGTCTCGAAAATGGAAAAGGAGCTCGATTTAAGCGATGAACAAGTGAAACAGGTTACCAGGATAATGGAAGAGGAAATGGAACAGGCAGGGAAAATTATGAGTTCAGCTGCAGACCTCGATTCTGCCAGGATTAAGATGGATGCCTTGCGGCAGGATACGGAGTCAAAGCTTTCGCAGTATCTGACAGGAAATCAGATGGAGCAATGGAAGAATAGGGAGGGGCAGCAGCCTATCCGGGAAGGTCCGGAAATGACGCCCTTTCCGGAAAACGGGAAAGATTCTGAGTGATGCAGGAATAAAATATGTTGTAGTAAAATACTCAGCCGCCGGCCGTATTGGCCGGCGGTTTTATTTTTGCCATAATAAACCTTGACAATATCTTCTATGAATGGTATATTTTATTTGTGAACAGTTGTTCACAGAACGAACAGCATGTGCATGGAGGCAGCATGGTCGCGTTTAACAGGAAAGAGAGGGACAAGAAGCTTCGCCGTTCGGATATCCTCAGGGCCGCAGAGCATGTTTTTGCTTTACGGGGTTATCATAAAGCGACGATAAGGGATATCGCCAGGGAGGCGCAATATGCTACCGGTACGGTTTATCTGCATTTTAAAGATAAGGACGATCTTTATTTTGCCCTATTTGAAAACAAAATAAAAATGCTCCTGTCGTTGTTGAAAGAAAGAGTAGAGCGTGAGGAGGATTCCCGTATCAAGCTGCGGGTATTCTTGAGGGAGGCCCTGGATTTTTTTGAGAAGAACAAAGATTTTTTCCGTATATTTGTCTATGAGGGATCCCAGATTTATACCGAAGACAGGATAGCCGGCAGCGTCCCAGGGCGGCAGTTTAAAGAATATTTGATAAAACTGGTAAGAGAGGGGCAGGAGCGCCGCATAATCAGGTCCGATCTTATTCCGGGCCAGACCGGGGATATATTTTTTGCAATATTGAAAACGGTGGTCATCGAATGTTTTAAATTGGGCAAGGGGTCTTTGACCGATCTCTCGGATACTATCCTTGGGTATTTTGTGGATGGAGTAGGGAGAAGAAGGTAAGCGATGAATAAGTTGGCGACTTTTATCGTAACATTAATGATTTCAATATCTTTTATCTCTGATAATTTGTTTGCCGGAGGCGGGGATGAACAGATATTGCAGATCGGGCTTGATGATGCCATAAGGATGGCCATAGATACCAGCGAGGAATTAAAAATACGGGACCGCCGGGTGGATAAGAGCGAAGGGGCTTACCGGCAGGCGCGCGCGGGCATGATGCCGCATATAGATGCGCAATACATGTATTTATATAATGTGGATTATCCCAGTTCCATGAAGCTTGGGGATTATGATTCCGTAACCGGGATAACCGCATCCCAGGTCATTTGGTCGTTCGGCAAGATAATGCACGCGGTTGATTCCGCCAGTAAAGCGATCGATGCGAGAAGGTACGATAGGGAGGCGGGGAAACAGGAGGTGATTTATACCGCCAAGTTAAGTTATTTTACGGGGCTGCTTGCCAGAAAGACTTTGTCAATAACCGAAAGCTCTTACGGCAATGCCTTAGAGAACAAGAAACTGCTTGAGCAGCGTTCTTACGGCGGGCGGAGTTCGAAATATGAAATACTAAGAATGGACACGGAGGTAGCCGCCAGGGTTCCCACGGTCAACGAGGCGCGCGCGCAGTCCGGCACGGCTACCGAAACCCTTAAAAAAGTAATAGGTGAAGAATCTCCCCGGGGGGTAGATCTTACGGAGGACTTCAAAGAGGAATACGGGGAACTTGATTATGAGAAACTCGTCTCGGCAATGTATGGCCATGAGCCTTCTTTAAAGAGCCTCGAAAAATATATGGAATCCGCGGAAGCGAACGTAAAAAGCAAAAATGCCAGTTTCCTGCCCACGGTGTCGGGATTTACTTCTTGGAATAATATTGCTGCCCCAAGCGATTCTACGCTGAACGGCAATGAAACCGGGAGTTATACCTTTGCGGGGATCAAGATAAGCATACCTATCTGGGAGGGCGGAGAAAAACAGGCGCAGCTGAGGCAGGCGCGCATGGATAAGGAAATAGCTATTTTACAGAAGAAGCAGCTTGAAAAAGACCTCCTGCTTGCGTTGAAAAAAGCAGTCCTGGAATACCGGCAGTACCGTGCTAACCTGGCGGCCAATAACGAGGCGGTAGGCCTGGCGGAGGAGTCCTTTAAGCAGACCCAGGAGATGTTCGCTTCAGGGAAAGTGGATTTGACGGATTTGAATGACGCAGAGCTCCTTTTGACGAATCAAAGATTGAATAAAGAAATGACCCTGTTTAATATCAACGTAACCATGGCGAAGATAGAGAAACTGATTGCCGGACACTACGAGAAAGAAGATGCCGTTAGGAAGCCGTAATTTAAGGAAGGCAGGATACCTGCTGATAATACTGTCCGTTACGTTTGCGGTTTTTTCCACTATTAAATCGGTGGAGAATAAGCGCGCCAGCCGCATAATCAGTTTTGTCGCAGAGTGGGAGGAGTACGGGAAGCCGGTGACCGCCAGGAAGGTAAAAAGCTCGGATGTGCCGGTTTACACAAAGATTACCCTTGTTGCCGGACAGGGCAGCGTTGGTGCGGGTTTTGTAACCGGGGACATCAAGGATAAGCTTAAAAAGGGCCAGGAGGTTTATTTGCGGGAAGGCGCCGCTGCCTGCGGTAAGGTTTCGGATATGGACCGGGATATGGACACGCACACAGGCATGTATAAGGTAAGTGTGGAATTCGGCAGTCCTGTTGCTTCTCCCGGGGCAATGATCCCGGTATTTGTTTTGAGCGGGGAATTGAAGGATACCATCGTAGTCCCCAATAGCGTCGTCGATATATCGGGGGGCAATTATTCATTATGGAAAATAGAAGAGGGCAGAGCTAAAAAATCCAGGATTGAGATCGGCCGGCGCGACGGTTACGGTACGGCCGTGGAAGCGGGATTAAGTTCGGGGGACCTGGTGGTCAGCACGGGGCAGAGTATTTTGAAGGAAGGCGATAAAGTGGCTATAACCGGCTTCGAGGATCCATCCGGCGATAATGCAGGTACGGGAAAATAAAGAATGATCGACTTCTTCGTAAAACATAAGATAACCACTATCATGTTCGTGCTGGTATTCGTGGTCCTCGGCATATACAGCTATTCGAACCTGCTGGTGGAGAAATTCCCCAAGATAGATTATCCTATCGTTACCGTATCCATCGAGTACGCCGGGGCCACCCCCCTGGAGATAGAGACGCTTATCGTCAAGAAGGTGGAGGATGCGGTTTCCGAGGTATCCGAGATCAAGAAGATAAAAAGCAAATCTTATGACAGCCTGGGGTTTTTATCCATAGAATTCCTTCTTTCCGCGGACGTAAACGTAAAATCCATCGAAGTGAAAGACAAGGTCGACGCTATCCTGAATGACCTGCCGGACGGGATCAAGAAACCGGTGATCGAGAAATATGACCCGCTGGTCCAGCCGGTGGTGGACCTGGTGCTCTCCAGCGACAGCCTGGACGTGCGCGAGCTTTACGAATATGCCGACAAGACGCTGAAGACAAGATTCGCTTCCATCGCCGGGGTGGCCAAGGTGGACGTTTATGGCGGCAGGAAGCGCCAGATAAACGTGCGCCTTGACCCGATGCTTATGAAACGTTATTACATCAGCATCGGCGAGGTAATCAACCAGATGTCCGCAAAAAACAAGAATATCCCGGTCGGGGACCTGGAGAAAGGCTTCAGCTCCCTTAATGTAAGATTCATCGGGGAGTTCCAGGATGTGGACGAGATCTCCGATATGGAGCTGACTTCTGCCGACGGGGAATTGTTTCATCTTAAGGATATTTCTTGCGTCGAGGACAGCTTTAAAAAGATAAAGACCCACGCCCGTTTTGACGGCAAGGAGGTAGTCGGGCTCTCGGTGAATAAATCCTCCGACGGCAACGCAGTTTCCATCGCCAGGCAGATGCGCCTGCGGCTTAATGAATTCAGGTCGAGGCTGCCTAAGGGGATGAAGCTGGACATCGCCAGCGATACCACTACTTTTATCATTAACGAGACTAACAGCACCCAGTTCAGCATATTGTACGGTTTGATTTTTACCGCCTTGATACTTTATTTGTTCCTGGGGAAATGGGAGACGACATTTATCGCCTCGGTCATTATCCCGACATCGATTGTTTCCACGCTTTTCCCGGTATGGATGTCAAATTTTTCCATAAATACCCTGACCCTGCTGGCCATCGCCACGGTTTTAGGCACCTTGATCTCCAATGCCCTGGTAATTATCGAGAACGTGCTGGTGCATCTTAAGCGGGGAAGCGGCCCTGAGGCGGCGGCGATTAACGGCACCAAGGAGGTGGTGGTGCCGATCATCGCCGCTACCGGCACCAACCTTGTGGTTTTTATGCCCATTGCCATGATGGCAGGCTTGGTCGGCCTGTTTATGAAATCATTCGGGCTTACCGTAGTCTACGCCACTCTCTTTTCGCTGCTGGCTTCTTTTTCTCTTACCCCGATGCTTTGTGCGGCGATTCTCAAACCGGAGAAAGGGGGAAAGGAAGGCAAAAAAGGGGGCAGCATCTTAAGCCGGATATTTACGCCTTTAAAACTGCTGCGCGCGCAGGTTGACCGTTTTATGGATTTCCTGAAAAGGGAGTACCGTTATATTTTTGATTTTATCTTCCGTCATCCCAAAATGACTATTTTCTTTGTGGCGTTATTATTTATCGCCTCGTTTTTAATCGTTCCGTATATCGAAAACGACTTTGCCCCGCAGTCGGATGAAGACCAGATCAGGATAAATATGATCCTCCCGCAGGGCTCGACTATCGAACGAACCATCGAAACCATAAAGGTGGTGGAGAACTATCTGGATAATCTTGCGGAGAAAAAATCCTATCTTACCGATATAGGCGAAAACGGGGTGGAGAACGCCAAGATTACCCTGGATCTTGTTCCTTTGAAGGACCGGCGCAGGAGGGATACTGAGATTATGGATGAGCTTACCAGGTTCATGTCCCGGATCCCGGATCTTGAGGTGAGCTTTGAGCGCGGGATAGCCCTTGAGCCGGGCACGGGGGATATCGCCATAGATTTATACGGGATAGATTACGACAGGATGATCGAACTTTCCAACCGGATGAAGGGTATAATGCAGGAGAGCGGGTATTTCCGCAGCGTTATTTCTTCTTATAAAGTCCCCCGCAACGAGATCCGTCTTCTCCCGCAGCAGGATAAACTTATTGAATACGGCCTGACCGCTGTCGATACCGGATCCACGCTGCGGGCCTCCATTTACGGCGACGATTCTAATGTTTACAAGGAGAGCGGCGAAGAATATAAAGTTAATATCGAATTGAGCGATAAATACGCCCAGGATTTTGACGACCTGAAGCTTGTTTCTATCCGTTCCAGGAAGGGGCTGGTGCCGATAAGTATTTTTGGCGAGCTAAAGACCGATAAGGCTATCCCGGTTATCTGGCATCGCGACAGGGAGAGGGTTATACATTTAGACGGGTTTCTCGGCAAAAGCGCCTTCGGTTATGTGAGCGGCCTGCTGGATAAGAAGTTCAAGTCCATGGACTTTCCAGATGGTTACGGCTACCGTTACGTGGGCAACGCCGAGAATATGGAGGAGTCCAACCGTGAACTCGTCAAGGCTTTTACTTTGGCGGTTATCCTGACTTTCATGCTGTTATGCGCCCTGATGAATTCATTGATCGCTTATCCCGTTACCGTAATCATGACCGTGGCCACTTCAGTTATCGGCATGATCTTAGGATTATTTCTCACGGGGCACTCCATAAATGTCGCTTCTTTAATGGGCGTAGTCATGCTGGTAGGCATGGTGGTTAATAATGCCATCCTGCTTTTGGATTACGCGCTGGTAAAGATGAAGGAAGGGGTGCCGGTTAAGGAGGCGCTTTGGCTGGGAGCTTCGGAGAAATTCCGGGTAATCATTATGACTTCCCTGGCGATCATCCTGGGCGTCTTGCCGCAGTTCTGGTCGGTCATGGAAATGAAACAGTCCATGGGTGCGGTTATGACCGGCGGGATGCTCGCTTCGATAGTCTTTACCTTTATTTTTGTGCCGGTTGTTTTCTGGTACCTGGAACGGTTTGAAAGGATATTCTCAAGGCGTTAAAAAATGGATAAACCAAACCCGCTGTTGGCGATAATAAGGCTTTTGGGCCGGAATAAACCCGTACTTGCGCACGGCAGGCGCGTTGCCCGCATCTCCTGCGCTATCGCGAAAGAAATGAAGTATGGCGACAATAAGATCAGCCTTGTCAGGATTTCGGCGATCTCCCATGATATCGGAAAGATCAGGCTGCCGGAGGAGGTCATTAATAAGCCGGGCGCCCTGAACGAAGAAGAAATGGCATTGGTTAAACAGCATCCGGAAATGGGTTACCGTCTTTTGCGTATTTTGAGAGTTGACCCTGTTGCCTCGGAGATCGCTCTCCAGCACCACGAAAGATTGGATGGCTCGGGCTATCCTTTTGGGAAGAAGGGGGGAGATATAAGCCCCCTGGCAAGGATAATCGCGGTCGCCGATGTGGTAGATACGATTATTTCCCCCCAGGTGTACAAGCCCGCCTTGAGCGTTGAGAAAGCCATACGGGAAATAAAGGAGAACGGCGGAGTATTGTATGACCCGGAAGTCGTGGCAGCTGTCTTGACGGTGATTAAGAAAAATGGTTCCCGCCCGCAGAATTCGTGACATTATGCCGAAAGGTTTTCATTATTTAATTCTGGGTATTTTCATGCTTTCCGGATGCGCGGGCATAAGGCACGCCGTGCCGCCGGATTTATTGGGGACTGCCGGGATCAACGGCATGCGGGAGATCCGGGCTTTTAGCGGCCTGCCCAATGATTCTTTTAAGCGGGATTTTGTAAAGCTGCTGGAAGAAAACGGTAAAAAGGGCCCGCACTTTTTTAATTTTGGAACCGACCAGACTTATTACGCTCTTGCTATTTCCGGAGGCGCCGCCAATGGCGCCTACGGAGCGGGATTGTTGAACGGCTGGTCGTATTCAGGCAAGCGCCCGTTATTTAAGGCGGTCACGGGGATAAGCACGGGGGCGATAATCGCTCCTTTTGCTTTCCTGGGGAGCGATTACGACTTCAAGCTGAAGGAATTTTATACGAGTTATTCCACCAAGGATATAGTGCGCATGCGTTCGCCCCGCATAAGGATCCCGTTCAGCAATTCCGTCGCCAGTACCGTACCGCTGCAGCGGCTCATCGAAAAATATATAGACGCCAGGCTGTTGAGAGATATCGCCGGAGAATATGATAAGGGGCGGAGGCTTTATGTGGGCACTACTAATCTCGATGCGGGGCGCCTCGCGATCTGGGATATGGGCAAGATCGCTTCTTTCGGCAATGAGGAAGCCTTGACGTTATTCCGCAGGATTATATTGGCGTCGGCGTCGATTCCCGTTGCCTTCCCGCCGGTTTATTTAAAAGTAACCGCCAATAATCAGTCGTATGACGAAATGCATGTCGATGGAGGAATAAGCAGGCAGGTGTTTTTCCTTTACGATGTGCTGCAGGGCCTCGACAAGGCGCTTAAAGAAAAAGGTATCGATGCATCGGCTGTTAGATATGAAATCTATGTGATAAGAAACGGGTATGTCGATCCTTTTTACAAAGAAGTCCCGGATAACATCCCTGCGATCGCCGAGCGGACGATTGACGCCATGACAAATGCCCAAAGCATCGGGGACCTGTACCAGTTATATGTATTTACCGACAGGAGCAAGGGGGATTTTAACCTTGCTTATATCCCGGCAAGCCATATTTCAAAGGCCAAAGAGCTTTTTGATCCCGAAGAAATGCGCGAGTTGTTTGATTTAGGTTTTAACCAGGCTGCCCGGGGATACCCCTGGCAGAAGTTCCCTCCCGGAATGAAGAACAAAGAATAAAAACAGGATATTGTCCTTGACAATATATGCAAAATGTATATAATTGTATGCATAATAATATAATTGTATGCTAAATGCATAATAGGACCGGAAATGAGCCTGTTAAGCAAGAATAAGCTTAAGCTGCTTAAATTATTCTATACCCATCCCAAGCGCCAGTTCTATATACAGGAAATAGGACGCCTGTTGAAGAAGAAACCCGGCACCTTCCAAAGGGCCCTGGAAAGCCTGCACAAGAACGGATTGCTTTCAAGCGAGTATAAGGCCAACGCCAGGTTTTTCCAAGTCAATACGCGCAGCCCGATTTACAACGAAATCAAAAGCATCCTTTCCAAATCCCTCTGCATCATGATCGCCCTTATTTTTGTTTTTGCGGGGAAGGCGTGCGCCCAGGAGCCTGGGCTTTCCCTGCAGGAGACAATACGTACGGCATTCAGGAATAATATAGATATACAGATTCAGGAGCAGGAGCTGGGGATCGCCCGCGCGGATATAGGAGGGGCAAAGAGCAGGCTTCTGCCGCAGCTTGACCTTGATGCAGGGTATACCCGCAATGCAGCAGTCGCCGCGAGTGCGGCTGCGGGAAAAAAGGATCCCGGAGTGTTTACGGGGTACAAAAACGATAATTCCGTAGGGGTTTCCCTGAACCAGACGCTTTACAGCGGGGGTTTCAATACTGCCAACCTGAGCCAGGCCAAACTAAACCTTAAAGCGGCGGAGGAGACTTTACGCGCCAAGAAGCTTGATATAGAGTTTGAGGCACGGCGCCTTTATTACGGATTGCTGCTTGCTTACGAGACGGAAAGGATTGCCCAGGAGCTCACCGGTAACGCAAGAGAGCATTATGAAGACGTAAAGAACAGGTACGCCCAGGGGCTTTCCTCGAGGTTCGACCTGTTGCAGTCGAGCGTACAGGTCTCCCTGACGCTCCCGGAGCTGGTCAAGGCGAAAAATGCCGTTGAGCTCATAAAGGCGGAGTTGAAAAAACTCCTTTCCTATAAACAGGATAGCGGCCTGGAGGTGAGCGACAAGAAATTGACTTATAGCCTGGTCGAGGTCAGGGAGGACGACTTTCTCCAGCAGGCTTATCTTAACAAACCTGAGATGATTTTGAGGACTCTGGGCATAGATATAAGCAGATGGTCGGTGCAGATGGCTAAATCCGGATGGCGCCCCCAGGTCAGCGCAGGAGCCGGGTATGATTTCCGTTCGAATGACTGGGGCAATATGTTCAACAGGGCGCATAATAACTGGAATATCGGCTTGAAGTTTTCGTTGGCGGTTTTTGACGGATTTTCCACCAAAGCCAAGGTTGACGCCGCAAAGGTACGTTATAACCAGGCGCTCTTGACCAAGGAGAACGTGGTTGAGCGTATCGCCGTGGACGTGCGCCGGGCCTGTCTTGACCTGAAAGAGGCAGAGCAGTTGATCGATTCCCAAAAAGATAACGTTGCGCAGGCTAGGGAGGCCCTGGAGATAGCCCGGGTAAGCTATGATAACGGGGAGGCAAAAAACCTGGATGTGCTTGACGCCCAGGTGTCATTGAGCCAGGTCGAGACGAATCTTTCCCAGGCAATTTATGATTACCTTATGGCCCAGGCGGAGTTGGACAGGACTATGGGAAAGAGTTTCCTATCGGGAGGAATAAATGAGCAAAAAAATTAAGCCGGTTGCACTTGTCGTTTTTGTCCTGGTTGCCTGCGGCATAGCCGCGGCGTATTTCTGGAGGGCCGGCGAACACCGCCGCGACTTTATCAAGGTTTCCGGGAATATAGAGGGGGATGACGTGCGTCTGTCTTTCCGCGTGCAGGGGCAGATCATCGAACTGCTTACCGATGAAGGGCAGGTGGTCAAGGAAGGCGATACGCTGGCCCGGTTGAACACGGATGAGTTGACCAGGATACGCGATAACGCAGAGGGGGCCTTAAGGGCCGCGGAACACCAGTATGCCCTGGATAAGCTTGATTATGAACGTGCGGAGAACCTTTTTAAGGCCGGGGCAATCCCCATGCAAAAGAGGGACGCGGCCAAGACCCTCGCAGACGCGGATAAAGCAAATATCGAGGCATTGAATGCATCCTTCGAGCTTGCCAAAACGAGGCTCGGGTTTGCCGAGCTGTGTTCCCCCCTCAACGGTTACGTGCTGGTGAAAAGCGCCCTTGCCGGGGAAGTGGTGCAGATAGGCGCGCCGGTATTTACCGTAATCGACCTGAATAACCTTTGGGTTACCGCCTATATAAATGAAACCGACTTGGGCAGGGTGAAATTGAACCAGCAGGCTTATGTCGTCACGGATACCTATCTGGATAAGAAGTATAAAGGGTGGGTATCTTTTATTTCCAGTGAAGCTGAGTTTACCCCTAAGACTATACAAACTACGCAGGAAAGGGTCAAGTTGGTTTACAGGATAAAGGTCAGGGTCGATAATTCCAGTCTGGAGCTTAAGCCCGGCATGCCTGCAGACGCCTATATCATAGATTAGCCCATGATCGCCATAAAGGCTTCGCATCTTACCAGAAAGTTTGGGGATAATACCGCGCTTGCTGATTTAGACCTTGAAATAGAGGAGGGTGAGATATTCGGCCTGGTTGGCCCGGACGGGGCAGGGAAGAGCACTACCATGCGCCTTTTGACGGGGATACTCGAGCCTACCTCCGGGGAAGGGTGGGTTTACGGCAGGCATATCGTCAAGGAATCCGAAGCCTTAAAGGATAATATCGCTTATATGTCCCAGCGTTTCGGGCTTTATGAAGAGCTTACTGTACTGGAAAACATAAACTTTTACGCGGATGTATTCTGTGTTTCCAAAAAAGACCGCTCTCAGGTAATCGATAAGCTGCTCGGATTTTCCGGTCTTATCCCATTTAAACAAAGACTCGCCGGTAAACTCTCGGGGGGGATGAAGCAAAAACTTGGGCTCGCCTGTGCCCTCGTGCATACCCCGAGGGTATTATTTCTGGATGAACCTACAAACGGGGTAGACCCGGTCTCACGCAGGGACTTCTGGAAGATCCTTTACGACCTGTTGAAGGAAAAAGTTACCATTTTCTATTCCACTTCTTATCTCGATGAAGCCGAGCGCTGCCGTAGAGTCGCCTTGATACATAAGGGTAGACTGTTGCGATGCGACAGCCCGGGCAACATCAAGAATGAGATAGGCGTGAAGACTCTGGAGCAGGCCTTTGTCAGGATAATAAATGAATATGAATCCGGGCAATAAGAACAACGGGGTTGCCGTGATGGTGAAGGGCCTGGAAAAAAGGTTCGGGGATTTCGTCGCGGTCAATCATATAGACTTCGAAGTCAGGCAGGGGGAGATTTTTGGTTTCCTGGGGCCCAACGGGGCGGGGAAGTCCACTACGATCAGGATGCTTTGCGGTATATACACGCCTACTTCCGGCAGCGGCAGCGTCGGGGGATTCGATATCATCAGGGAGCAGTACAGGATCAAGGAGCATATAGGTTATATGTCGCAGAAGTTCTCCCTGTATGATGATCTGACTGTGGAAGAGAATATAGATTTCTACAGCCGGATATACAATATACCGGAAAAGGAAAGACTGAAGCGCAGGGACGAGACTATAGAGCTGGCCGGCATAGAGGGTTTTCGCACCAGCCTTACCAGCACCCTTTCCGGAGGGTGGAAGCAGCGCCTGGCTTTGGGGTGCGCGATAATCCATCAGCCGAATATTATTTTCTTGGATGAGCCGACTTCCGGGGTCGACCCGATTACCCGTGCCAACTTCTGGGATATAATCAAGGGGATGGCAAGCAAGGGGAAGACTATTTTTGTAACTACGCATTATATGGATGAGGCGGAGAACTGCGACCGCCTGGTGATGATATACCACGGTACGATGATCGCCATGGGCTCCCCCGAAGAGATGAAGATCGGTATCATGAAGCATGAGATCCTGGAAGTGTCCATGCCCCAGGCGGAGATGTGGATCGATGAGATATCAGGCCTGGAATCGGTCAAAGAGACCGCTCTTTTCGGAGTGAATATCCATGCTGTCGTTTTTGACGCGCAAAAGGCCGCGCTGGATATAAAGAAGGTTCTTGACAGCCGGGGGGCGAGCGGGTATTCCATAAACAAGATCAAGGCTTCTCTCGAGGACGTTTTCGTCTCCTTGATCGAGAATTATGATGCACAGCATAAGGAAAAGTGAATTTTAAGAGAGTCCTGGCCATATCCAGTAAGGAATTTATCCAGATACGCCGCGACCCGCGTTCTCTGGCCCTGGCGTTGTTCATCCCCGTCTTATTGCTGCTTATATTCGGCTACGGCCTGTCGCTGGATATAGACAGGGTGAGGACCGTAGTATGGAACCAGGATGCCTCTTCGCAGTTGTCACGCGATTTCCTGCTCAATTTCAGGAACTCCAAGTATTTCAAGATCGTGAAATATACGGATAACTACCGGGATATACAGCGCATGATTGACAGCGGGGACGTGATCATGGCCCTGGTCATCCCCAAGGATTTTTCCCATTTTATCGAAGGGGGCAAATCCTCTCCTTTGCAGCTGCTTGTTGACGGAAGCGATTCCAATACCGCCACCATCGCCATGGGGTACGTACGTTCCGTAGTAACGGGTTATAACGTAAAACTGATCGTCGATTTCCTTAACCGCCATGGCGTCAGCCAGCCGGGCTCCGTAGATATGCGTTCGAGGATATGGTACAACATGAGCCTGAGCAGCACCTGGTTTATTGTACCCGGGGTCATCGCGATGATTATCATGATCATCGCCGCCTTGCTTACTTCTATCTGTGTAGCCAAAGAGTGGGAGAGGGGGACGATGGAACAGCTTATTTCCACTCCCGTGAAAGCCCCGGAGTTGATCATTGGCAAATTCATCCCGTATTTTACGATCGGTTTCCTTGACCTTTTTGTGGGAGTGGTGATGGCCAGGCTGTTTTTCGGCGTTCCTTTCAGGGGGAGCTACAGCCTGCTTGTATTCTTAAGTTCCTTGTTCCTGGTCGGTGCCCTTTCGCAGGGGATATTTATCTCTACCGTCGCCAGATCGCAGCTTCTGGCCAGCCAGCTGGCTATGTTGACCACATTTATCCCGACGATGCTCCTGTCTGGTTTTATCTACCCGATATTCAATATGCCACAGGCTGTCCAGGCAGTCACTTATTTTATCCCGGCGCGTTATTATGTGACAATACTGCGTGGCCTTTTCCTGAAAGGCAACGGGATAGACGTGATGTGGGACGAGGCTTTGTTTTTGCTGCTTTTTGCCTTGCTTATGTTTTCCCTGGCGATAAAGAAGTTCAAGAAGAAGGTGTTCTGATGCTGGAGAGGATAAAGGCCATATTGATCAAGGAATTCAAGCAGGTCCTGCGCGACCCCCGCATGAGGACCGTTATTCTGATTTCTCCTATCCTGCAGATAATCCTTTTTGGTTATGCGGCGAACCGGGATATCGATTTTATCCCCACAGCTATTTACGACCAGGATAATACCAAGGAGAGCCGTTACCTTCTGCACAGGTTTACCTATTCCGGGTATTTCATACCTAAATATTATATCGACAGCCAGCAGGAGCAGGACCGCATGCTTGATAAGGGGCTGGCCAGCGTAGTGCTGCGCATCGACCGTGGATTCGGGCGCGATATCAGGTCCGGCAGGGAGACAAGCATGCAGCTTTCCCTCGACGGTTCGGATTCGAATACCGCGATGATCATAATGAGTTATGCCGGGTCGATCATGGGCAAATATCAATATGATATGCTGAAGGATAAGGCTGCTTCTATCGGGGTAGATTCCGGGATCCCGAGCGTGGATTTAAGGGACCGCGCCTGGTTCAACGGGAACCTGGTTTCCCGCGACTATTACCTGCCGGGAGTGGTTGCGTCTATCGTGACGATCATGTCCCTTCTCCTGACCGCCATGGCGATAGTCCGTGAGAAGGAGATCGGTACGATGGAGCAGCTCATCGTCAGCCCCTTGAGGCCGCTTGAGCTTATTTTCGGAAAGCTGCTGCCGTTCGGGGTAATCGCGCTTATCCAGTGCGCCATGATTACGATATTGGGGGTAGTCTGGTTTCACATACCTTTCCGGGGAAGCCTGGCATTGCTTATACTGGCTACTTGTGTATATTTATTTACCAGCCTGGGCATAGGGTTGTTTATCTCAACGGTAGCCTCCACCCAGCAGGAAGCGATGATGTCGGTATTCCTGTTTTATATGCCGGTATTCCTGCTGTCGGGGTTCGCTTATCCGATAGCGAATATGCCGCAGTGCATCCAGTATTTTACTTTGATAAACCCTATGCGCTATTACCTGGTTATCGTAAGGGGGATATTCCTGAAGGGGGTGGGGATGGGTATATTGTGGGGTAATTTCCTTCCCCTTTTAGCCATAGGCCTGATTGTAATTTCTATGAGCGCCCTCAGGTTCAGGAGGCAGATAGCATAGGCATTTTCTACAGGGAGGGAACAGGATGAGGAAGCGGGGTATTATTTTGTATTTATCATGTTTATGCGGCTTTTTGGTTGTTTCTTCCGTTTGCGCGCAAGAGGAGGATCCGGCTGCCTCCTTCAGGAAGTTAAGGGCAGGCTTGGCGCGCTCCCGGGTACCTGCGGAGGATATCCGCTCCAATAGCGCCGCATTGCGGTCTATGCTTGCCAGGGGCGCAAACCGGGATGATCTGGTAACCGCAGTCGTGCAATTGTACAGGAAAGGCATTTTCGGCGGCGCAATGAATACATCGATCAACTATATGGATGAATTGATTGCGGCGGGCGTTCCTTCAGGCGAATCGGCCGGGGTAGTGCTTCAGGGAATCGACAGGGGAATGGCGCAGGGATTTAAATGCGGCGACCAGGCTTTGATGAACGAGGTAAGAAGGGCTGTCAGGGAGAAGGAGCAATCGCTTGACAAAAGCAAAAATAGCGAATAACTTAGATAGGAGGGGGGTTGAGATGAGGGTTTTATTCTGCGTATTTTTTACGGCGGTATTTTTATTGTCCGGAAAAACGGGGTTTTGCCAGGAGAGTGACGCTGTCGCAATATACACCAGTTATGGCGTCGTCACCCAGGTAGATTCAATCGGTTCCGTACTGGTAATAGATTCCGGGAATGAGGAGATGAAGTTTACCGTAGACCCGGAGACAAAGATCCAGCGCGGCGAGGATGATATAATGCTTGATGACCTCGAGTCAAACGACAACGTGAATGTGAAGTATTACAGGCTGGAGGACGGGGGCCTTAAGGCGGTGCTCATCAACGACAATAACATCGCCGCGAGTTTCTAAGATGGCGCAGATACGGCGCAAGCATGCGCGGTTGCCGTTAAACAAGGGGTAAGCATAATATATGCCGGATAAAATCGTTTTTGATTATTCTAAAGAAGGCTTGGTGCGCGTAGAGTTAAGCGGGGACTGGAGAATTACGGCGGGATGCCCTTTGGCCGAAGAGGCCTTCAGCCGGATAAGTTCCCGCGGCGGAATATCCGGTGCCGAGTTGAGTGTTTCCCCCGGTTTTAAATGGGATAGCGCTTTTGTTTCTTTTCTTATACAGCTGGAGCATCTTTTAAAGGAAAAAAAGATTGCCCTTTCCGTCACCGGGCTGCCGGAGCATGCGCAAAAACTGTTCCTTATCGCGCAGCATCCGCAAATCGCGCATGGCGGGCATAGAGAGGGGCCGAAGGAGCCGTTTTTTGATATTGTGGGAGGCGGTATTCTTAGGACTAAATATGCCTTTTTGTCCGTGTTGGAATTCCTGGGGGAGATCGTGATTTCCTTCAACCGGCTTTTCCGCGGCAGGGCCTTTTTCCGTAAGGACGATTTTTTCCTCATTGTGCAGAGGTGCGGGATAGACGCGCTGGGGCTGGTTTCTTTGATTACTTTGCTGGTGGGGGTAATTCTTGCTTTTATCGGAGCGATACAGCTTAGGATGTTCGGGGCCCAGATTTATATTGCCGATATAGTAGGTATTGCCATGGTGCGCGTAATGGGAGCGGTAATGACCGCCGTGCTGATGTCCGGACGGACCGGGGCAAGTTTTGCCGCGGAACTGGGGATCATGCAGTCAAATGAAGAGATCGACGCTTTGAAGACGCTGGGCGTATCACCTGTGGAGTTTCTGGTTGTGCCGCGCATACTGGCGTTGGCGGTAATGATGCCGCTTTTGACTCTTTATGCGGATTTGATGGGTATCATCGGGGGCTTTGTGATCAGTACGGCCATCCTCGGCCTTAATCCGGTGGAATACATAAATCATACTTTGTCCGCGGTGAGCCTGACCAATCTCTGGCTGGGGCTTATTCATAGCTTTGTTTTTGGTTTGATTATTTCGGTTTCCGGATGTTACCGCGGATTAAAGTGCGAGAGGAGTTCTGCGGGGGTCGGAGAGGCCACTACTTCGGCGGTGGTCACGGCGATAACTTATATAGTTATCGCTACAGCGGTAATTACCTTTGTTTGTCAAATAATAGGAGTATAATTATTGGAAACTGTAATCGAGGTAAAAAACCTGGATTTGGGTTATGACGGTTTTCCGGTCCTGCGCGGGATAGACTTCAGCGTCAAAAAAGGAGAGGTGTTCGTTATCATGGGGGGTAGCGGGTGCGGAAAGAGCACTTTGCTTAAAGCGATGATCGGGCTTAACCCTCCGCAGAAAGGGGAGATCCTCTACGGAGGGGTGGATTTTTGGAAGGCGGATGAGCAGAGGAGACAGGAGATGATGCGCAGGTTCGGGGTGCTCTATCAGGGAGGGGCGCTCTGGAGCTCTTTGACCCTGCAGGAAAATGTCGCGCTTCCCCTTCAGATGTATTCCAGCCTTTCTGCCCCGCAGATCCAGGATCTCGCTATATTAAAACTCGGGCTTGTGGGGCTGGGCGCTTACGCGGACTTTTATCCTGTCGAGTTGAGCGGCGGCATGAAAAAAAGGGCGGGACTTGCCAGGGCTATAGCGCTGGACCCGGATATTATTTTTTTCGACGAACCTTCCGCGGGGCTGGATCCTCTCAGCTCCCGGGCGCTGGACGATCTAATATTGGAATTGCGGGATAATTTAGGGGCGACTATAGTAGTTGTCACCCATGAGCTCGCCAGTATTTTCGCTATCGCCGATAACTCGCTGCTTTTGGACGCCGATAGCGGAGGGGCTATTGCTCAAGGCAGCCCCGGGAATCTTTTGACTGGCTCTAAAGACCCGCGCGTAACAGGATTCCTGACGCGGGGCGAGAAAAGGAGTTGACTATGAAAAAAGCGAACAAGACATTGATCGGCGCCTTTGTGGTGGGGGCGGCGGCTTTACTGGTTGTCGCCGTGACCGTCTTTGGATCAGGGGCGTTATTTAGCAAATCCGATAAGTACATTCTCTTCTTCGACGGTTCGGTAAAAGGACTTTCGGAAGGGGCCCCGGTAATTTTCCGCGGGGTAAAAATAGGCAATGTAAACAATATAAAGTTGATATACGATAAAAAAGAAGGGAATATCTTGATATCCGTGGTCATAGATGTGGAGCTGTCGCGGGTAAGCGGGATGCCCGATCAGTTCGGTTATCCCGATTATGAGCAAATGGTCAAACAGGGGTTGCGCGCGAAGTTAGAAATACAGAATTTTATTACCGGCCAATTGATGATAGGCTTTGATTTTTATCCGGACAGGCCTTATAAGAGCTACGCTATTTCCAGTAAATATCCCCAATTGCCCGCGCTCCCCATATCGCCGGATATCTTTGAGGCGATGAGCGATATCCCGGTAAAGAAGATTGCCGATGACCTCCAGCAGACAGTCAGCGGTATTAACAGGCTGGTAAATTCTGACGGGGTTATTGAGATGGAAAGGGCTTTAAGGGAGGTCTCCCAGGCCGCGCGTTCGGTGCGCCTTCTCACGGAGTATCTCGAACAGCATCCCGAGGCGCTGTTAAAGGGGAAGACTGTATCCAAAGGAGAGTAAGATGAAAAAACAGATATTTTATCCAGGTGTTGTATTGTTCTGCGGGTTGATTTTATTTGTTTTGTCCGGCTGTATTTGCGCGGGGAGCAGTCCCTCGCCGCGTTTTTACATGCTCAAATGCATGAAGGATGACGGGAGCGCGCAAAAATTCGATATGCCTGCCGGGGTGATAACTTCCGTAGGCCCGGTAAACATACCTCAGTACCTGGACCGCCCCCAGATCGTTACTGTTGACGGGAAGGGGTTGATGGGCATTTCTCAATTCGACCGCTGGAGCGAGTCCCTTGATTCCGAGATAGCGCGGGCGATTAACTTGAACTTGAGCCGGATGCTTCCCGGCGGGGTATTCGAGCTGTTCCCGTGCAATTTTGCCATTCCTTTGAATTACCAGCTTATCGTTGAAGTCATGCGCCTCGAGGCGGATTTAAAGAACGAACTCTTGTTTGTCGCTCAATGGTCGATTATAGACGCTGATGCGAAAAAGATGGTATTTACCAGGAGGTCGGAATTCACCCGGCCGGTAAATCCGCATAATTACTCCGGCTTGGCGGATGCTTTAAGCGGCGCGGTGGAGGATCTCAGCGCGGAGATCGCCAAAGATTTATCCTCTTTGGCGAAAAAGCCTAAAGCCCCGCGCCAGGAGGCAGAAGACTGATAGGCAGCCAGCGGACAAAAGGAGGGGGGGAAGATGGAAGATAAAGGAACAAGTAAAGAAGGCAAGAAAGGTTTTTTCTCAAAGATGGTGGATAAATTGGATGAAGCGATGCGCCGGAAAGCGGAGAAACCGTGTTCTTGCTGCAATAAAGATAAAACCGGACAGAAATAATGCTTCAATTAAGCGTAGATTGGCTTGTTTATTCTCTCCTGGGGATGGACCCTTTGTCGGGCTGGGGCCAGGCGGTAAACTTCTTTATTTATGACTCGCTGAAGATACTCGTATTGCTCTTTGTGCTGATATCCCTGGTCGGTTTCCTGAGGTCGTTCCTGCCTATGGATAAAATACGTGTTTACCTTTCCGCACGGACGCCTATCCCCAATATAATCTCGTCTGTCTTCGGTGCGCTCACCCCGTTTTGTTCCTGCTCTTCCATTCCCGTATTTTTCAGTTTTCTGCGCGCCCAGGTGCCTTTGGGCGCGGCGTTTTCTTTCCTGATTACTTCGCCCCTGGTCAATGAGTATCTTGTAGTGTTGATGCTCGGTTTCTTCGGTTTGAAGATCACCCTGCTTTATGTGTTCAGCGGAATAACCATAGGGACGCTCTGCGGGATTTTTCTGGGAAGAATGAATCTCGAGCGTTTTCTTGAGTCGGACCTGTCCGGCAATGATGATGGCGGCTGCATGCCTGGAGAGAAGAAGGGGATGGCTGGACGCCTGGCTTCCGGCGTCTCCGAGGCCTTGTCCATAATAAAAAAACTCTGGGTTTGGATACTTGCCGGCGTGGGCCTGGGAAGTATTATCCATAATTTTGTCCCCCAGGAGCTTGTCCGCCACCTGATAAGCAGATCCGGCATCTTTAATGTGCCGATCGCCGCCGCCGCCGGAGTCCCTATGTACGGGAATTGCGCGGCAATTGTGCCGATCGCCGTAGCGTTATTCCAGAAAGGCCTTCCCTTGGGCACCGCTTTGGCTTTTATGATGGCGGTTTCCGCCTTAAGCCTTCCTGAAGCGATTATGTTAAGAAGGGCTATGCACCTTAAGTTGATCGCGGTATTCTTCCTCACAGTCGCTTCGGCAATCGTGTTCACCGGTTATCTTTTTAACTTTCTCCAGAAGATATTAGTCTAAAAATGATCGTTTTCCTGTTGATTCTTACGCTGGCTATTTTTATCCTCGCTTATTTTAAATACGGAAATTTTCTCTCCCGCCTGTTCGACCTGGATGACCGCAACCGCCCTCCTTCGGATACCATGCGTGATGGAGTCGATTATCTGCCGGCCCCCGCCACCGTGCTCTTCGGCCATCATTTTTCCTCTATTGCCGGAGCAGGGCCTGTGCTTGGCCCGATAATCGCTGCTTTGGCGTTTGGCTGGCTGCCTGTTTGGCTTTGGGTTGTGGTGGGCGCTATTTTTATAGGAGGCGTGCATGATTTTTCCAGCCTGGTCATCTCTATACGCAACCGGGGCAGGTCGATTGCCGAGATAGCGAATATTTATATGTCCAAGCGTTCTTACCGCCTGATGCTCGTTTTCATATGGTTTACCCTGGTTTATATAATTACCGTTTTTGCCGACCTGGCTGCCGCGGCTTTTGCTTCCGATGGAGGGGTAGCCAGCTCTTCCTGCATATTCATAGTTTTGGCCGTTGCCTTCGGGTTGTCCCTTTACCGCCTGAGGATTCCGCTTCTTCCGGCGACAATCATTTTCGTGCCACTGCTTTTTTTCTCGGTTTGGTTCGGCCAAGCCATACCGTTGAACGCCATGCCTCCATTGTTCGGAAGCAGCGTGAATACCTGGAGCGCGCTGCTTATCGTTTATTGTTTCATTGCTTCAGTGGCCCCGGTCTGGATTCTTCTGCAGCCGAGGGATTACCTTTCGAGTTTCCTGCTGTATGCTTCGGTATTGGGAGGGTCTCTGGGCATTATATTCGGAGGGTTCGATTTAAAATACCCTGTTTTTACCGGTTATAGTTCCTCGAGCCTAGGCCCGATATTCCCGCTTCTTTTTGTTACTGTTGCCTGCGGGGCGATCAGCGGATTCCATTCGATAGTTGCCAGCGGTACATCTTCTAAACAAATCAAGAAGGAAACCGACTCTCTCCCAATAGGTTACGGTGCCATGTTGGTCGAAGGACTGGTTGCGGTTGTTGCGCTGAGCACAGTCATGGTGATTGGCGCCGGAAGCCCTCTTTCAAGAAGCGATCCGTTGGCGGTTTATGGCGCGGGAATGGCTAAATTCCTTTCCATATTTGGGATTCCGGAGAAATACGGAGGATCACTGGGGATTCTTGCTTTATCGACCTTTATTTTGACTACCCTCGATACGGCTACCCGGCTTAGCCGTTATGTTTTTCAGGAGTTTTTTTCTCTGAAGAATAAGGCTGACCGTTTTATTGCCACTGCGGCTACTTTGGTCCTGCCGACAGTGCTTGTGCTCACGGACATAAAGGATGCCCAGGGTAATGTTATCCCGGCCTGGAAATCTATATGGCCA
Source organism: Candidatus Omnitrophica bacterium UBA6249 (assembly GCA_002441305.1). Taxonomy (GTDB): domain Bacteria; phylum Omnitrophota; class Gorgyraeia; order Gygaellales; family Profunditerraquicolaceae; genus UBA6249. Next base: position 35,109 of record DJVT01000003.1, on the reverse strand, counting down.
GTTTTCGGTTCCGCTAATCAGCTCCTGGCCGGCTTGGCGCTTATGATCGCCGGCCTGTGGCTGAGAAAAAAAGGAAAGCCTTCGTGGTTTGTGCTTTTGCCTATGATATTCATGCTGGTTACCGCCTTTTCCGCGTTGTGCGATACGGTTTTGAGGTACAGATTCGGTATCCTGGGCCTGGTCGGGGCAGTGCTTTTGTCTTTGTCTTTCCTGCTTGTCCTGGAAGCGGCAAGAATATTCTTGCCGGCGGCGGAGAAAAGGATATAATGATTCCATAGTTTCGAAAAAACATGATATAGTAAAAAGATGCAGGAGGTTTCGAGATGGCAGGATTTTTCGCTCAAACGGCTTGTTTTGATATAAGCGGTTTGAGTTTTTTTTATTTTTGGGAGGCCTAGATGCGCATCCACATGAAACTCATTGTTCAGACCTGCGTGCTTTTCCTGATCGCCACCACCTTGTTTTTCTTCTATATAAGGCTGGAATTCAAGAAGGCCGCTGTTTTGTTCCAAAGCCAGAGAAGCGGCATCGAGACCACCTTTGACAGGATAGCAAAACTTAAGTCTAAAACCCTGGAAACGGTTGCCGTAGATTACACTTATTGGGATGAGATGGTAGGTTACGCGAAGAGGCCGGATAAGGAATGGGCGGAGGAAAACCTGCGTACCGCCGTTTCCACTTATGGGGCGGATCTCCTGGCGGTTTACGCCAAAGATTCCCGCCCGGTATCCCACTTTTCTTCAAAAGGCAACGATTCATTGTATGAAGCCTTGGAAAATAACCTGGATCCGGGTTTTTTCTCCAAAGAGGGAAGGGTAACGCATTTTTTTATTTATACTCCGGCGGGGTTGTTCGAAGTTTATGCCGCTTCGATCCATCCTACCGCCGACCCGGAGAGAAAAAGCGATCCCCAGGGGTATCTGTTTGTCGGCAAAGTATGGAACCGGGAATATATCGATGAGATCTCGCGTATTACCGGCTGCAATTTGCAGATCGTTTACCCTTACGGGAAAGCGACCCTGGTGAATAAAAATAAATACAGGGAGGAAGTTATACAGTTCTCTAGGGTGCTCCGGGGATGGAATGATCTTCCGGTGGTAAGAGTGGATGTCACCCGGGTATCGCAAAGCGTAATTGAATTCAAGGAGATGTCCAGGCAGGAGCTCATTCTTGTTATAGTCTTCGCTTTGTTCATAGTCCTGGTATATATACGCTTTATCCTGAAGTGGGTCCATGACCCCCTGGCCTTGATATCCCGGGCGCTCAAGGAGAATAACCTTAAGTATATCGTCGACATGCAGTCCGGTAACAACGAATTTGCCGAAATCGCCAGGCTGATTTTCAAATTTTCGGAGAACAAAATACAGCTTGCCAGGGAGATAGAGCTGCTTAAAGCGGCCGAGGACCAGCTCGAGAAGGAGCGCGACCGCGTCCAGGAGTATCTGGATATAGCGGGGGTTATGATTATGATCCTTGACCAGGAGGGCATAATCAGCATGATAAACAAGAAAGGCTGCGCTATCCTCGGCTATGAAGAGAGCGAGCTTTTGGGAAAAAACTGGTTTGAGCTGTGCCTGCCGGAAGAGAACCGCCGGGAGATCTCCGGGGTGTTCAATGACCTGGTTGCGGAGAATCCCTCCGCCAGAGAGTATTATGAGAATTATGTACTGCGCAGGGATGGAAAACTGCGCATGCTCGCTTTCCATAACGCTGTCCTCAAGAATAAATCCATAAAGACTGTAGGGATACTTGTTTCGGGGGAGGACATAACCAAGCGCAAGGAGGCGGAAAAAGAGCTGCACAGGGTTTCCGAAGAGCTGCGGGTGATCATAGATTCTTCGCAGAGCATGATTATGCGTAAAGACAGGGATAACCGTTTTGTCCTCGTAAACAAGGCCTTTACGGAAAAGATCGGCTTGCCCAGGGAACAGATAGAGGGCAGGAGCGCTTTCGATTTGTTCCCGGCTTATGCGCAGAGGTACTGGAAAGACGATTTAGAGGTGATAGAGACCAATACGAAGAAGCTGAATATCCTTGAGTATATGGAGACGGATAAGGGGCTGATATGGCTGCATACGGATAAGGTTCCTTACATCGACGATAACGGCAATATAATAGGGGTAATAAGTTTTTCCCTGGATATTACGGAGTATAAACAGGCAGTGGAGAAGCTGCGCGAGAGCGAAGAGCGCTACCGGGTGGTTTTTAATAGTTCTTACGATGCCTTAATGACCCTGGACCCGCAGAGTTTAAGGTTTACTTCCGGCAACGCGGCGGCCATAAAGCTTTTTGGGTTAAAAGACGAAAACGAGTTTATCAACCTTTGCCCGTGCGATATTTCACCCGAGTTCCAGCCTGACGGGATGAGCTCGGACGAAAAAGCCCGGAAGATGTGGGAGATTGCGGTTCGTGACGGAGGATGTTATTTTGAGTGGGTGCATAAAAGACGCGACGGGACCGAGTTCCCCTGTTTAGTGCTGCTTAGTGTATTCTCTTGCGGAGACAAGAAGATAATACATGCGAGTGTCCGGGATATAACCGAAAGAAAAAAGATAGAGGATGAATTAAACCGCAAGACGGAGCTCCTGGAGGCCCAAAAGGAGGCCTCTCCGGACGGGTTGCTTGTAGTAGATGAAAACGGGCAGAAGGCGCTGGTGAACAGGCGGCTGATCGAATTATGGGAAGTGCCTAAGGAGATCGAGGAAGACAAGAACGACGAGAGCCTCCTGCGCTTTGTTACGGGCAAGGTGAAAAACCCGGAGAAGTTTCTTGAAAAGGTAAACTATCTGTATTCCCATAAAGAAGAAAAAAGCCGCGATGAAGTGGAATTCAAGAACGGGATGTTTTTGGAAAGATATTCTTCGCCGGTTATCGACAAGAACGGTAAATATTTCGGGCGCATCTGGACCTTCCGCGACATTACGGAGCTTAAACAGGCGGAGCAGGAGCTGAAAAAAGACCTGCATGACCTGGAGGTTTTTTATAAGGCTTCCATAGGCAGGGAGGAGAGGATATTGGAATTAAAGAAGCAGATCAAGGAGCTGGAAAGCAGGTTGAAACAATGAACGTGGGATTGATCCGGAGATACCTATGTCGGTAGTCCTGTTTTTTTATGGCCTGGCTTTTATAGCCATGGGGATAATTTTTGTCTCCATTCCCAGGAATAAGGATTTTTTGGGCATATTGAATAACCTGTGGTTTCTTGCCGCCTTTGGTTTCATTCGTGGGATCAATGCCTGGATAAATATGCTTGCCGTAAATCCGGGACGCATGAATGCAAAGATTCTGTCTATGTTGAGTGCTGTTCTTTTGCCGGTCTCTTTCCTTTTTATATTAATTTTCGCTGTTTTGAACCTCCGGCAGAGCTTTCCCAAATGTAAATGGCTGCGTTTTATTCCGCTGTTCTGCCTGATACCCTGGCTTGCCGTTTCCGCAGGAGGAAGAGGGGCGGCTGTTTCTAACATAGCGGCGCGTTATTTTATATGCCTGCCCGGGATGATCCTGCTCCTGGCCGATATTGCCAGGAGGGCGGTTTTATTTAAGAAGGAATCCCCCCGGTTCGTTTTTCTTAGCGCGGTAACATTCATTTCCGCCGGCGCCTTATATGCTATTGTTGCCGGCATCATTGTCCCGCAGGCGGATTTCTTTCCTGCCTCCGTATTTAATTACTCTAATTTTATCATGATCTTTGGTTTTCCCATTCAGGTGATAAGGATACTTTGTGTCCTGGTTATGACTGCTGCCGTTTTCGGCATGACCGGGGTATTCTATAAGGACGGGGAAAAGGTGCGCCTGGTCGGGGGAGTAAGAAGGAAGGTGTTGATTTTTACCGCCCTGTTCAGCGCTGTTTTTCTGGTTGCCAGCGTGTTAATGTTTTATTTATCGGGGCTGTTTACTTTGCGCCAGTCGACTTTCCGGCACCAGCAGGCGATCGTGCAATTGATGGCCGGTTACGTAGGCGAGATGATAGAGTCTGAGGTAGAGGAGCTTGAGAACTATGTGGCTTATCCGAATATATGGGCTCCTGCCATAGAGGATGCAAACAAAAGGTATGCCGGCCTGAGCGATAAGGAGATTCAGGACTATCTCAGGGGCATGAATGAAGAATGGACGCGGGCTGCCCCGGACAGCCGGCTGGTGTCCAGGTATACCGCCGTGCCTGTTTTGGGAAAGAGGCTCAAGAAATTTATCGAGAGAAAAGGCAATATTGCGGAAATGTTCTTTACCGATAAATACGGCGGGCTTATCCTGGCTTCCGGCAAGACAGACAAGTTTTACCAGGGGGATAAAGACTGGTGGGGAAAGGTTTTTGCCGGGGGGAAAGGCGGCATCTTTATAGGGGATTTGGAGTTTGACCAGGCGGAAAGGGAATGGTCGATCACCATATGCATACCTGTATATGGCGGGGATTCCGTTTTGATCGGGTTCTGCGGGGTCGTGTATAACACCTTGAAGTTTTCCGAAGCCGTTTCCCGTTTCAGGATCGGGCTTACCGGGTATGCCATATTGTTCGATGAACACGGCGGGATTATCTGCCAGAGCGGCCATAAGCCGATTAGGGCGGAAGGAAAAGTCTTTCCGGAGTGGAAGATTATCAAAAAAGAGGAGCAGGAGAAGGATCCCCGTTTTTTCGCGTATGTGCGCCATGGCTCGGGAGGGGTTTTCTTCGCTTCCTGGTCCGTTGTCCCTTCGGAACTCTTAATCCAGCAGGGGGTAAAATGGACTGCATGCGTGGAGCAGAATACCAGGGAGATATTTGGTAACCAGGAGTTCATGCTCCTGCTTTATTCCCTGGTGTTGTTTATCGTGCTGGCGGTTTTGTCCGTGTATTTCAGTTTCCTGATGATGCGCCTGTTGATACGCCCGATCGAGAATATGCGTTTGGGTTTGCACGAGATTTCCATGGGCAACTTGAATTACCATCTGAATTTAAAAGGCGGTGATGAATTCGAAGATCTTTCGGATTCTTTCAACGCTACTACCGATATGCTGCGCCAGACCCTGGTTTCGAAAGACGCCCTGGAGGGGGAGGTCGCCGAACGCAAACAGACGGAAGACGAGCTTAAACAGGCCAGGGATAAGCTGGAAAAACAGACCGAGGAGCTTAACCTGCAGTTGAAGGAGGCGGCCAGGGCGCATGAGATAATGATGAGCATGCTTGAAGATAATAACGATATCAGGGACGCGCTGGAGAAGAGCCTGGCGGAATTAAAACAGACCCAGGAGATGATGCTTCAGGTAGGCAAGCTCAGCGCGGTAGGCCAGTTGGCCAGTGGCGTAGCGCATGAGGTAAAAAACCCCCTGGGTATTATTCTCCAGGGGATAAATTATCTGGAAAAGAAGATACCGTCCGGCAGGCAGGATATCGGCGAGGTGCTCGTGATGATGAAGAATGGCATAGACCGGGCGGACAGGATAATCAACGGATTGCTCGATTTCTCCAAGTCGAACAAGCTTGATTTCAGGCCCGAAGATATAAATTCCGTATTGGAGAATTCGATAAACCTGGCCCAGCTTTCTTCGAGATTTTCGGATGTGCAGGTCGTAAAGGAGCTGGGGTCAAGCCTTCCCAAGGTCAAAATCGACAAGAATAAAATGGAACAGGTATTCATCAATATCCTGGTGAATGCCGCACAGGCCATAGAGAATAAAGGTACGATCACTGTGCGCAGCTATGTCGCCAAGCTGGAAAAAGTGGAGAAGTCCAGGATAAACAAGGACGCTGATTGTTTTTCGGCCGGCGAGGAAGTCTTGAAGGTCGAGGTGGAGGATACGGGGGAGGGGATTTCCGAAGAAAACCTGAACAAGATATTCGACGCCTTTTTCTCCACCAAGGGCCCTAAGGGAGGGGCGGGTTTGGGAATGGGGATCTGCCTGAGCATAGTGGATATGCACAAGGGGCTGATCGATGTGGATAGCAGGCCGGGTAAGGGCACCAAGGTCACCATTACCTTAAAGCTGCTGGAAGACGGCAAATGCCCGATAGGAGCCGACGGAAGGACAGGGCCTTAAAATGAACGCCGGAAGAGAAAGTTAAGCCGAGGAGGAAGAGATGCCCAAGAAGAAAATTATGATCGTAGATGACGAAATCGATTTTACCAGGCTGCTGAAAACCAACCTTGAGGAATCCGGCAAATTCGAAGTTATGACGCTGCCTAACGCCAATGATATTATAACGCAGGTGCATACCTTCAGGCCCGATGTAATCCTTTTGGATATCCTTATGCCGGGGATAAAGGGTATCGAGGTGTGCGAGATGCTGAATCAGGATATAGTTGGCAGGTCGATCCCGATTATTATTATCTCCGCTTTGGTCAAAGAGGCGGATAAATACAAGGCTTACAAGGTGGGGGTTGTCGATTACATGGAGAAGCCGATCGAACTGGACCGGCTGCTTATGAAGATAGAGAAATATATCAGTTTTAAGCATGACGCTTAAATACTCTTGTCTCATTTAGCGCTTCCCGCCAGAATAATTGTTTTTGCCCGCCCGTTTCCGGCAAACAGGCCGATTTTGTGTTGACAAAATATCGAAAAAGTAATAATTATATATCTATATTTCCAAAAAGGAGGGTATATGAATACGGGTCTTACTGCGATCAATGAAAAAGTACAAAAGGAAAGCCTGTTTGTGCAAAGCCTTATCGCTGAAATGGGCAAGGTTATCGTTGGGCAAAAGTACCTTATCGAGAGGCTCCTGGTGGGCCTTTTTGCCAACGGTCATATACTTGTGGAAGGCGTGCCCGGGCTGGCCAAGACCTTGTCCATCAAGACGCTGGCTCAGACGATAAACACCAAATTCCAGAGGATACAATTTACACCCGATCTTCTCCCCGCTGACTTGATCGGCACGCTTATTTATAACCCCAAAGACGGGGAGTTTTCCACCAAAAAAGGCCCTATATTCGCCAACGTCATCCTGGCGGATGAAATAAACCGCGCTCCGGCAAAAGTGCAGAGCGCATTGCTTGAAGCCATGCAGGAGAGGCAGGTAACCATAGGAGAGAATACCTTTAAGCTTGACGATCCATTTTTGGTAATGGCCACACAGAACCCGATAGAACAAGAGGGCACTTATCCCCTGCCGGAGGCCCAGGTTGACAGGTTCATGCTTAAGATCAATATCACTTATCCGGACATGGATGAAGAGCACAAGATTATCAAGCGTATGGGTTTTACGGATAAGAAAAACGAAGTCAAGGCTGTCGTGGAACCTCAGGATATAGTCAGGGCGCGCGGCGTGGTGGATGAGGTTTATATGGATGAGAAGATAGAAAAGTATATCCTGGATATAGTCTTTGCCACGCGCCAGCCGCAGAAATATAAACTAAACGATATCTCAGGGATGCTGCAGTACGGCGCTTCTCCCCGGGCGAGCATATGCCTTATGCTTGCTTCCAAGGCTTACGCCTTTATCCAGGGCAGGGGGTATGTCACTCCCCAGGATGTAAAGTCAATCGGCCCCGATGTCTTGCGCCACAGGGTGATCGTCAGTTATGAGGCGGAGGCAGAGGAAAAGACCTCCGATGACATAATCAAGAGAATATTTACGGATATAGAGGTTCCTTAGAGAGACATGATACCCAAGGAAGTCCTGAAAAACATCCGCCGCATACAAATAACTACTTCCCGCATGGTAACCGATGTCTTTGCCGGGCAGTACCAGAGCGTATTCAAAGGCAAGGGCATGGAGTTCGATGAGGTGCGCCAATACCAGCCGGGGGATGAGATCCGTTCCATAGACTGGAATGTTACCGCCAGGATGGGGGCCCCGTATATAAAGAAATTCGTGGAAGAGAGAGAGCTTACCGTGATGCTCATGCTGGATATGTCGCCTTCTTCTTTTTTCGGCACTTCCAAACAGCTTAAGATGCGCCTTGCCGCGGAAATCTGTTCTCTGCTTGCCATGGCCGCGATAAAAAATAACGATAAAGTCGGGTTTATCGCTTTTACCGACAAGATCGAGAAATTTATCCCTCCGCGCAAAGGCCTGCGCCATGTCCTGCGCATCGTCAGCGAGGCTTTATACTTCAAGCCTTCCGGGAGAAAAACCGATATTGCCGCCGCCTTGGAGTATTTGAACAGGGTTACCACGCGCAAGACAGTCGCTTTCGTGATTTCCGATTTTTATGCCCCTGATTTCAAGAATATGCTGGCAGTGAGCAATAAACGCCACGATATCGTGGCGATTACCGTTACCGACCCAAGAGAGCTGGAGCTGCCGGATACAGGAATAGTCATGCTGGAGGACCTGGAGAGCGGGGAAAGCTTTACAGTGGACACCTCTGACAGAGAATTGCGTGAAAGATACAGCCGGGACGCCGGGCAAAGACAGAAAGACAGGGAAATGCTCTTTCGTTCCGTAAACGTGGATAGTATAGACGTAAGGACAGATATGCCTTATGCGCAGAGCCTGTTCAGGTTCTTTAAGACCAGGGAGAGGAGACTGAGGATAAGATGAAGAGTAAGCCTAAAATAGCCCTTACCTTAATTATAGCAGCTGCGTTAATTTCAGGTTCGATCCTTGTCGGGAAAGCGCTCAAGATTCGGGGCGTTTCGCAAAATTCCGCATGGACGGACAAAATGCAATTAGGGTACGCGAATACGCTATTGTCCAAGGGGCTGTATGCGGACGCCGCACGGGCCTTCGAAGCATACGTGGACGGAGGAGGGTCAGATAAAAAAGAGATGGCTAGCGTGTGCAATAAGTTGGGGAATATCTACATGGGTTTGAAGGATTATGAAAAAGCGTTGTCCAGTTTTTACAAAAGCGAAATGCTTGATCCGGACTCAGGCTATAAACAGGAGATGAACCAGAAGATAGTCAGCGCTTTGGAAAACCTGGGTTTAAACCAGCAGGCCCAGTATGAATTGGAGAGCCGCACATCCCTTAATCCGAAGGAACAAAAGAAGGAGAATATCGCCGTGAGGATCGGAAAAAGGGAGATTACCAACGAGGAGATAGAATTGTCTATAAGCCGGCTTCCCGAACAGGTAAGGAGCCAATTGAACAATAAAGAAGCCAAGCTGAAGTTTATCCGGGATTATGTTGCTACAGAGGTGCTTTATGAGAAGGGTAAAAAACTGGGGTTGGATAAAGATCCCGGCATTCGCGCCTCGGTGGAGGATTATAAGAAACATCTCGTATTGCAGTCGCTGATCGGTAGCGAGATAAAGAAGGAGCTGAAGATTGCCCCGGAAGACGTTGCCTTGTATTACAAGGCAAATAAAGATAAATACGGCATTCCGGAGAGAGCCAAAGTTTCTTTTATCTGCCTCGACGGCCCTGCCGATAGCGGGCGCGCTTCGAGCGAGCTTAAGCAGGGCAAAGGACAGGAAATCAAGCTGTGGATTGATTCTAATACCGTTTCCCTGCCGGAGGGCATAGGGGATTCCAGGGAGGCGGTAGCGAGCATCCTTAAGCAGGGCAAGGGGGGCGTAGCGGGCCCGGTCAAGATTGGCGATAAATGGTATATGTTTATCGTGAACGAAAAGGAAGCGGGAGGAGAGAAGCCTTTCGAGATGGTCAAAGACAAGGTGGAAGGCGATTACCGCCTCTCCAAGGAACAGCAGATACTCCAGTCGATAGTAGATAAGGCCATGGAGCAGCAGGAAGTCGAAATCTTGTACCAGCCTAAAACAGAAAATGACAAGACAGGCGAATAAACACATTTTTTTGCTCGCCGGCATCATTTTATCCGCGGCGCTTTCGATGCCCGGTTGCGCCAAAGGGAACAAAGAACCTCCTGCGCCTGCCGCAGTAAAGGCGTCCGTGGATAAAACATCCGTTTCCATCGGAGATAAAATAAAATATACCCTGTCGATCGAAAAGGATAAGGGCGTAGAGGTGGAGTTGCCGGTATTCGGGGATAACCTGGGTAACTTTGTGATAAAGGATTTCGGTTCCGCAAAAAAGAACCTGTTCTCCGGCAGGGAGATAATATCCAAATGGTACATCCTGGATACCTATATTACCGGAAAGGCCGCAATACCGCCGGCGGTGATAAAATACAGGAAAAAAGGGCAAAATGACTGGAGCAGGGCTGAAAGCGGAGAGGTTTCCGTAGAGGTAAAAAGCCTCCTTGGCGGCTCCGGGAAGGCTGTCCAGATGCGCGGCATAAAAGGCCCGGTAACCCTGCCCTCTCCTTTAAACAAATTTTTTATTTTTGCCGGGCTGTTGTTTTTGTGCCTTTTATCCGGTGCTTATATTTATTATGCAAGAAAGAAGAAAGGCGGACAATGCATACCTTCTAAGCCCGCCCACCAGACGGCTTACGAGCAGCTTGAGGCTTTGAAGGCTAAGGATTACGCCGGGCGCGGGTTGATCAAGGAGTATTACAGCGAGATCTCCGATATTATCAGGCATTATCTCGAGGATAGATTCAAGCTCAGGGCCCCGGAAATGACTACCGAGGAGTTCCTGGCCAGCGCCAGGGAGGCCCAGGAGCTTGGCGGAGAAGCCAAGAACCTCCTTAAAGAATTCCTGCTTTGCTGCGATTTGGTAAAATTCGCCAAGTATGCCCCGTCTCGGGATGAGGCGGATGCTATCTTTGATTCGGCGAAGAACTTTATAGACCAGACAAAAGAAAATGAGCCTGCATAACCCGTCAGTTTTAATTCTGATTCCGTTACTAATCGCATTGTTCGTTTTGCGCATACGCAGGGGGCCTCGGCGTCAGCCGGGATTAAAGTTCCCCTACGGAGGCCTGCTGGGTAAGCCCGGGACTTCCCTGAAACTTAAACTCAGCAAGAGCCTGGTTTATTTCAGGCTTGTTGCCGTTATACTGCTTGTATTGGCTCTGGCCAGGCCGCAGACTCCGGTTGCCGATTCCAAGGTGCAGTCGGAAGGCATCGATATAGTATTGGCCATAGACTGTTCTACCAGCATGCTCGCCGAAGACTTTAAGCTTGGCGCGCAGAGGCAAAACAGGATAGAAGTGGTTAAAAGCGTGGTAAAGGATTTTATCATGGGGCGCAGGAATGACCGTATCGGTATCGTAGCTTTTGCCGCCCGGGCATATACAGTATGCCCGCTGACCCTGGATTACGGCTGGCTGCTGGATAACCTGGCAAGGGTTAAGACCGGGCTGGTGGAAGACGGAACAGCGATCGGCTCGGGTATCGCAACTTCTCTGAACCGGCTCAGGGATTCCGGGGCCAAGAGCAAGGTAATCATTTTGCTCACCGACGGAAGGAATAATACCGGGGATATCTCCCCTTTAACCGCCGCAGAGGCGGCCAAGGCCCTCAAAATAAAGATCTATACCATCGGGGCCGGGTCAAAAGGCCCGGTGCCTTACCCGGTAAAAGACTTTTTCGGCAATACCGTTTACCAGCCCGTGGAGATAGATATCGATGAGGATGCTTTGATAAAAATCGCGGATATGACCGGGGGCAGATACTTTAGGGCGACGGATACGCAAAGCCTGCGCAATATATACAAAGAGATAGACAGCCTTGAGAAGACGTCAATAGAAGAAAAGGGTTATCTGGAATACAACGAATTGTTCGGAGGATTCGCCGTGGCGGCGTTGTTGCTTTTGCTCATGGAGATACTCCTGTCCAATACCATTTTAAGGAAGATACCATGAGATTTGCCGCCGCAGGTTTTTCTTTCTGGTTTGTGCTAATCCCCTTGCTGGTACTTTTTTACATCTGGTCCGCCAGGGCGCGCGGTTCGGTTATGGAAAAATTTGCCCATAAGGAGCTCCTGGAAGAGTTGTCCTCCCGCCTTGACCGCAGGAAAAGATCGTTGAAGGTTATCTTGATTATCCTGGCTGCGGCGTTTATTCTTTTTTCCCTTATGCGGCCGCAATGGGGTTTTCACTGGGAGGAGGTTAAAAGAAAAGGCGTGGATATGCTGATCGCCCTGGATACCTCAAAGAGCATGCTTGCCGAAGACGTGAAACCGAGCAGGTTCGAGCGTTCCAAACTGGCGATCAGGGATTTGGTGCGCGGGTTACGAGGGGATAGGGTAGGGCTTATCGCTTTTTCCGGGAGCGCTTTCCTGCAGTGTCCGTTGACCCTGGATTACGGAGGATTCCTGCTTTCTTTGGACAATACCGGAATAGATACTATTCCCAAAGGCGGCACTTCTATAACCAGCGCGATCAGGGAAGCGATAAAAAGCTATGAAGGCGGACAGAAGAAATATAAAACCCTGGTTATTATTACTGACGGGGAAGACCATGAAGGGGATGCCGAGCAAGCCGCCGAAGAGGCAAAAAAGGAGGGGATTACTATATTCTGCATAGGCATAGGCACCAAAGAAGGAGATATTATTCCGATTACGGACGAATCCGGACAGAAGGGTTATCTTAAAGATAGCCGGGGGAATGTGGTCAAGTCCCGCCTTGATGAAACCAGCCTTCAGAAGGTAGCCCTTAAGACCGGCGGAGTATACGTGAGGGCTACTAACGCGGATTTCGGGCTGGATGTGATTTACCGCCAGAGGATATGTAAAATGGAAAAGAGGGAGCTGGAAACCAGGATGAATAAGCATTATGAGGAACGGTTCCAGATATTCCTTGGCATGGCCCTGTTATTGCTTTTGGCAGAGTATTGCTTGAGCGAAAACAAGATGACCGGGAGCGCTTCTTAATGAGGAAGACTTTATTCAGCTTAGTGCAATTATTATTTCTTATCTGCCTTGTGTATCTTCCTTTATTTGCCGAAGACGGACCCGGCCTGGTGCGTAAAGGGAATAATTCTTATAAGCAGAAACAATACGATCAGGCCCTTAAGTTTTATAATGAAGCGCAGATAAAATCCCCCGGCACCCCCGAGATAGAGTATAATATAGGAATAGCCCAGTATGAAAAAGGGGATTATCCTTCGGCCGTTGAGTCGTTTGAAAAGGCCACTTTTTCCAAGGATAAGGTTCTTGAATCGAAGGCAAATTTCAATATCGCTAATTCAAAATACAGGCTCGGAAAGCTAAAAGAAAATACTGACTTGCAAGAGACGGTAGGCCTGTTGCGTCAATCGCTCGATTATTATAAAAGAGCGGTAGAGCTGAATTCTAAAGATATGGATTCCCGAATAAACCATGAGTTAGTCGAAAAAGAATTGAAACGGATCCTGGATAAGCTGAAACAGGAACAGGATAAACAGAAAGAGCAATCCGGGAAAGATAAAGAAAGCGGGGAACAGGATAAATCAGGCCGGCAAGACAGTCAGCGGGGAGAAGGCAAGAACCAGCAGAATTCCCGGGAATCGCCCGGCCAGGAGAAAAAGGAAGAAGGAGATAAGGGCAGGCAGGAAGCCAAGGCATCATCCCCGGAAGAGCGGAAGGAGAGCGGGGAGGATAAGCAGGAGGCGCAGCCCGGGCAGGCTGGAATGAAGAATAAAGAAAATGCGGCAGAGCCGTCAAGCGGACAGCCTGCGGATGAGGCTAAAGAGATGTCCGAGAAAGAGGCGAAGATGCTTTTGGATGGTTACCGGCAGGATGAGGGCGGTGCGGGCAGAATAGAAGATAGAGGCAAGGGAGGGCATGCGCAGGAAGTTCTTAAGGATTGGTAGCAAAGCTAAAACTTATGGGCAGATTATTTAAATATATAATTTCAGGTATGTTTCTTGCGTGCTGTTTCCTGGTTTATACGCCTGCCGGTTGTTATGCCAAAGATACCGGTTTTGAAGCGGTAGTGGACAGGGATAAGGTGTCCTTAGGCGCTTCTGTACGCCTGTCGCTGGTTTTTAACAACCAGCAAAATCTGCCGGCTCCGGAGTTACCGGCAATAGAAGGTATACAGATGCGTTATCTCGGGCCGTCTACGATGATGTCCATAGTCAACGGCAAAGTTTCCGGTTCGGTTACGCATAACTACCTGCTTTTGCCTATGAAGGCGGGTGTTTTTAAACTGGGGCCGTTCAAATTCGAACATGACGGAAATAAATATGTTTCTAACCAGGTCACCCTGGAGGTCGCAGAAGGCCAGGTCCAGCAGCAGCAAAGTACCGTTTCGCAGCCTGCGGCGCAGAGACAGTATCCGGGATTGAAGGATTTGAACGACAGGCTGTTTGTAACGGCGCAGGCAAAGAAAGAGAAGCTTTATTTGAATGAATCTGTTCCCCTGGCCGTAAAACTGTATGTCAATAAACTCGGAGTCAGGGATATACAGTATCCGGAGTTCGGACATGAGGGTTTTTCGGTAAGCGCCTTCGATAAGCCCAAGCAATACCAGGAGACATTGAACGGGGTGGTTTTCGACGTAATAGAGTTCGATACTTATATATTCGGGTTAAGGCCGGGAGAATATAATCTCGGCCCGGCCGGAATAAAATGCAATATGATTGTGCGCAAGCAGCCGCAGCGCAGGTCTCCTTTTGGGCCAGACAGCGCATTCGATTCCGGCATCTTCGATGATTTCTTCGGCAGGTATGAAACTTATCCGCTGGAGCTCAAATCTAAGGATATCGTGTTTACTGTTTTACCTCTGCCCCAGGAGGGCAGGCCTGCGGATTTCTCCGGGGCAACAGGCAGTTTCGATTTTCAGGCGAGCGCCTCTCCCCTGGAGGTGAAATTAGGCGATCCGATTACGCTCAATATGGCAGTAAGCGGAGAAGGAAATTTCAATACCGTGGGCGCCCCTAAACTCGGATCCAGAGAGTATTTCAAGGTGTATGAAGCCCAGGCAAAGCAGGAAGCCGGGGAGAAAAAATTCGAGCAGATAATCATGCCGCTTAGCCTGGAGGCCAAGGAGGTGCCGGCTTTATCATTCTGTTGTTTTGATCCGGAATCGGGACAGTACAAGACCATCACCCGCGGCCCTTTCCCTATAAAAGTAGTCAAACCCGATAAGGAAGAAGAGCTTAAGATAGTTGAGAACAGGCAGGAAGAAACGCCTCTTGTGGCCCCAAATGAAGAAAAACTTGGCAGGGATATAGTCTACATCAAGGATGCGCCCGGGCCGATGATGAGAAAGGGAGAATATCTTTATAAGAATAAGCTGTTTCTGTTCTCCCAGTCCATCCCGTTGTTATTGTACCTGTTCATTTATATTTTGTATAAGAAGATGAAGAGAATGAAAACCGATATAAAATACGCCAGGGGATTACTCGCCCCCAGAAAAGCCGGCTTGGGGCTCAGGCAGGCGAAGAAGTATCTGGAGAAGGGGGATGCTCCGAGGTTCTATGACACTTTATTTACTACTATGCAGGAATATATAGGGGATAAGTTCCACCTTTCCTCGAAAGGCATAACTATAAGCGTTGTAGATGAAGAGCTGCGCAAAAAGGATATTCCCGAAGAGGTGCTTGCCAAGCTGCGAGACATATTCCGGGAATGCGATATGGCAAGGTACGCTTCATCGCAGTTCACCCCGGATAAGATGTCCGCTGCCTTAAGGAACCTTGAAGAGGCGATAGATTATTTGCAAAGAAGGAGAGTATGAAAAAGGCAATCTTAGCGGTACTGCTGTTGTTTATCTATGTTCCGTTTTATACGCAAGAGGCGTATTGCCGGCAGGATGCCCAGGTAAATTCCCCGAGAGCGCTCTTTTACCGGTCGAATATCAATTATCAGGATGGTAAATATGCTCTGGCGATCGAAGGGTATGAGGATATTATTTCTTCCGGGTGGGAGAGCGGCAATCTTTATTATAACCTTGGCAACAGCTATTTTAAAAAGGGAGATATAGGGCTTGCTATCGTAAACTATTACAGGGCAATGGGTTTTATTCCTAATGACAGCGATTTGAGATCTAACTATAGATTTGCCCTGCAGACTCTCAAGATAGAACAAAAGCCTTTCGGGGGGCGGTTTCAAAAGACGCTTTCTGCTTTATTCGGGCATATGACTATAGATTCCGTGACTATACTGTTGTCATTGCTATATATAGCTACGGTAGTTTTCTTTATTTTGGGTCTGTTCCTGGAGCGGCTGAAGAGATTTAACTGGTTTTTCGCCGGGATTATGGCGGTTTTGTTTATTCTTTCAGCTTATGCCTTGGCGGAGAAGATATCTTATAAGGACAGGTTCGCAGTAGCCGTATCGAAAGAAACAGAGGCAAGATTCGAACCTTTGCCGAACGCAACTGCATATTTCAAGATAGAAGAGGGTGACAGGGTAGAAATTATAGAAGAGAACCCGGGCTGGTATAAAGTCAGGCGTTTCGATAATAAAACCGGCTGGGCGGAGAAGCGTTCTTTTGTGAAATTGAATCAATGAATGAAGTCCTCAAAGTTTGACTCCTGCCTCTAAATCCACAATATAAGATCAGTTTATTTTTCAGAATTTACTATTGACATAAGATGAAATGAATGTTATATTTAAACTATGAATAATAATTCATTATATGAATAATATCAAGGAAATGAATCCGGTACCCAGAAAATTAAGAGATAAGCTTTTAAGGCGTTCTGATATTTTGGAAGCGGCCATCCGTGTTTTTGCCGAAAAGGGATACCATGAGGCAACTATGCTTGATATCGCCCGTCAGGCAGAGTATGCCGTGGGAACTATTTATCTTTATTTTAAAGACAAGCAATCCCTTTATCTGGCGCTTATCGATGAGAAAACAGAAGGGTTCATCCGTTCGACGGAGAGTAAAATAGACAAGACCCAGGAGGTTTTGGATAAAATAAAGGTGCTGGTGGAGGAAGAACTTCTGTATTTCGAGGAAAACAGGGATTTCTTTAAAATATATTTCTCGGAAGGCGGTATAGATAATTGGACGATAAAGGACAAGCCCCACATCTCCACCATAAACAAACTTGCAAGATTCCTGGATTATGTGGCGGGTATAATGAAGGCAGGTCAGGATAAAGGAATAATTAAAGATGACCTTGAACCGAAAAAAGCGGCTTATCTGCTGATGAGCTTAATAAAGGCTAATACTCTGCCCTGGTTCAAGGAAAGCCAGGTAAAAGAGGGCGGATTGAGAGGGCAAACCGCAGCCATACTGGATATATTCCTGCGCGGGGTGTCGGCAAGATGAGAAAAAAAGTTTTTATATCCATGATTCTATTATCTGCATTCAGCTTATCCCCCTTTGCCGCGGAAGCGAATACCGCCAGGCAGGATGAGATGGAAAAAGTCCTTTTTATGGCCGCAGGAGCGCAAAACAGGGTGTTAAGAATAGGTATGGTGGATTGCATACTTTATTGCCTGAAAAGCAATTCCGAGATTCTTATCAAACGTATCGAGCCTCAAATAAAACAAGGGGACGTAAGGATTGCCGAGTCGGATTTTGAACCCACCTTTAGCGCGGATGTTTCACTCCAGGATACTTCGGAGATAGCTACATCCACTCTCGAAGGGGCGGATAAATTCAATGCCCGCGGCATAGATATAGGCGCAGGGGTATCGGGAAAACTGGTGACCGGGACAAAATACGCCTTTGAATTCGTTAACCAAAAATACAGGAGCGATTCCTCATACCAAGTTTATTCCCCTTATTATCTGAGCGAACCCAAGATTACCATAACCCAGCCGCTTTTCAGGGGGGCGGGCATTGTGGTGAACAAGGCGGATATCATGATTGCGAAAAATAACCATGAAGCCTCCGAGAAGAATTTCAAGGAGACGGTCATGGATAGCATAAGCAAGGCCAAGACCGCTTATTATAATTATACTTTTTATCTCGAGAAATACTCCATAGACAAACTTTCCTTGCAGCGCGCCAACGACCTTCTGGAGATAAACAGGGCCAGGTACCAGAAGGGGTTGATCAGTTCCGTGGACCTCCTGGAGACCGAAGCGGCTGCGGCGGAAAGGGAAAAGGTGCTTCTTTCCTCGGAGGCGGCGCTCAAGAGGGCGGAGGACGATTTGAAGCTTGTGACCAATCTTGTGGATGACCCGGAAGTCTGGAATGCGAAAATCGAATTGGTCGATATTCCGGAACTCAAAGATGAAGAGGTTGACCTTTTAAAGAGCCTGCATGAGGCATTCGCGAACAGGCCTGATTACCAGGCCGCTAATATCGACCTGCGGAACAGGGATATCAAGATAAAAGTAGCCAAGAATGATCTGCTGCCTACTTTGGACCTGACGGGAAGTTTGGGCCTGAACGGGATAGGCAAGGATTATCAAAGCGCGGTGGAGAAGATCAATTCAAACTATCCGGACTGGGGAGTGGGCTTGAAATTCAGCCTGCCCTGGGGAGGGGGAGACAGGGCGCGATACGACCAGAGAAAAATGGAGAAGACCCAGGCCCTGCTTTCCTTTAAGAGGCTGGAACAGAATATAATTCTTGACGTAAGGGATAAAGTCAGGTTGGTGGGCATACAGCGCCGCCAGGTTGAGGTTTCCCTGCTTTCCAAGGAAAAAGAGACGCAGAATTACGAAGCGCAAAGGGAAAGATATGTTGCGGGCCAGGTCTCTACTCATGATATACTTGATTACCAGGATAAGCTTTCGCAGGCAGAATTGGATTATTTCAAGGCCCTGGTGGATTATAACCTGGCGTTGATAAATCTGGATAAATCCCAGGGGTTGACCCTGGTGAAGAATAACATTCAAATAGAGGGGTAAACGATGCATAGGAAAACAAATTTGTCTTTATATTCTTTAATATGGTTTCTTGTAATTTTCTTATTTGCCGGCTGCCAGGATAAAAGCAGGCTTGTGTCTGAAAAAGAGGCTGTCCCGGTCAAGGTATACAAAGTCGAGCTTCAGTCGATCAAGAATACGCTTGATTACGTGGATGATATCAAGGCGCAGGATGAAGCGGTGATTTATCCCAAGGTAAACGGTAAGATCATCGAGAAGACCAAGGAAGAAGGGGACAGGGTCGAACGCGGTGATGTTGTCGCTTATATTGACCGCGATGAAGTGGGGTTCAAATTCGAGAAAGCGCCGGTGGAGAGCCCGCTTACCGGCATTATCGGCAGGACATATGTGGATAAGGGCACGAGCGTCACTCCGCAGACCCCTATCGCTTTAGTGGTGGATATGGATAAGGTAAAGATAGATATAGATATCACCGAAGAGAATATTCCGAAGATAGCCATTGCCCAGGAGGCTGAGGTTACCCTGCAGGCTTATCCCGGAGAAGAGTTCGTCGGCAAAGTATCCAAGATCAGCCCCGTGCTTGACCTGGAAACGCGTACTGCGCCTATAGAGATAATTATCCCGAATGCCGACCATCGCCTCAAAAGCGGGATGTTTGCGCGGGTACAGCTGATCATGGAAGAGCACAAGAACGTGCCCGTAATCATAAAAGAGGCCGTGATGGGGCGGGGGGATGATACCTATGTGTATGTGGTCAAGGACAACGCGGCCTACCAGAGGAATGTAAAACTGGGCATACGGCAGGGCGCTTATTATGAAGTGAGCGAAGGCCTGCAGGAAGGCGACCTGGTGGTGGTGATGGGGCAGCAGAAACTTTATAACGGGGTTGCGGTTATGGTGGAGGAAGAGCGATGAATCTTCCTGAATTCGGGGTAAAAAAGCCGGTTACCAACTTGATGATATTCCTCGGGATTATCATCGTCGCACTTTACAGCTTGACCCGCCTGGGGATAGACCTTATGCCGGAGATCGAGCCTCCCATAATCTCGGTAATCACTACTTATGACGGGGCCAGCCCGGAGGATGTCGAGATAAGGGTTACCGAGCCGCTGGAAAACCAGCTGGCTACCACCCCGGGCCTGGAGAAGATTACTTCCCGCTCCCTGGAGGGGGCATCGGTAGTCAGCCTGAAATTTTCCTGGGGTACGAACCTGGACGAGGCATCCAACGATATCCGCGACCGTATCGAACAAGCTAAGCGTTTCCTGCCGGATATACCAGATGAGATAGATAACCCGTATATTTTCAAGTTCAATACCGCAATGATGCCGGTGCTTTTCGTGGGGATAACCGCCGACCAGAGTTATACCGAGCTCTATGACATGATTGACAATAAAATAGGTGATCCGTTGAGGCAGATACCGGGAGTAGGGACCGTGCAGTTGAACGGAGGCCTGGAGCGCCAGATAAACATATGGATTAACAGGAGCAAGCTCCAGGGGTACGGTTTTTCCATACTTGAAGTAGAGGATGTCCTGGATAGGGAGAATATTACTCTTCCTGCGGGCCATATCAAATCCGGGTTTACTGATTATCTTTTACGCATACCCGGCGAATTCGCCACCCCGGAAGAGATAAACCTGGTCATACTCGGAAAACGCAACGGCAACCTGGTTTATTTAAAGGATGTTGCAAAGATAGAGGACAGTTTCAAAGAGGTTACGCGTATCGCCCGGGTAGACAGGAAACAGGGTATTGTGATGATGGTGCAGAAGCAGATTGGCACGAATACAGTAAAGGTCGCCGGCCTGGTCAAGGACAAGCTCGAGCAGCTCAAGAAATCCCTGCCTAATGACGTTAAGGTTGTGGTTATGATGGATTCCTCGCAGGATATTATGGATTCGCTTAATTCCCTGAAGTCTACGGTCTGGACGGGAGGAATCCTGGTAATCCTGGTGGTATGGTTTTTCCTGCGGCAATTCCTGCCCAGTTTGATTATCGCCATGACTATACCTTTTTCCCTGCTGGTTGCCTTTATCTATCTTTTCTTCAGCGGCAATACCATAAATATCATAAGCCTTTCTTCATTGACTATCGCTATCGGCATGGTTGTGGATAACGCAATCGTAGTCGTGGATAATGTACACCGGCACCTGGAAAGGGGGAAGCGCCCCAAGGAAGCGGCGATTTTCGGGACTTCCGAGATGTTCCTTTCCATCGCCGCCTCTACTTTGACAACCGTGGTAGTCTTTATGCCCATGTTGTTCATAACCGGGGTGACCGGGATAATGTTCGGCGGACTGGCGGTAATTATTACGGTTACATTAATAGCCTCTCTTTTTACCGCATCCACATTCACCCCGATGCTTTGTTCGAAATGGATGCGCGCAGAGAATAAAGAAAGCAGGGGCAAGAACAAGTTGTTTTCCGGTTTTTATAATTTCAGCGAGCGCATATTCAACAATCTCGAGAATTTTTACGCTAACCTGCTTGCCCGGTGCCTGAGGCACAAGAAGATGGTCCTTTTCGGATTTTTGGGAGTTTTTATTTTCAGCCTTTTCCTGGTAAAGTTCGTGGGGAATGAGTTTTTCCCGGAGGAGGACTCGGGGGATATCCGTTCTACCATTGCTTTGCCTATAGGCACGCGGGTGGAGGAGACGGATAAGGTTGCCTCGCGGGTGGAGGAGATATTCAAAGAGAACGTCCCGGAGGAAAAGTTCATATATGTATTCAGCGGGCAGGGCTCCGCGATAAGTCTTTCCATGGGCAGGCAATCTGGCACCCACATTGTTTCAAGCGGCGCCAAGCTCGTGAGAAAAACGAAAAGAAAGCGTTCGGTAAAAGAAATCGGGCAGATTATCAGGAATAAGGTTAAGCAGATCCCCGGGGTGGTCAAGATGGATGTTACCACCGGTAATCCTGTAAGCTCAATGGTCAGCGGCACGGGAGGCAAGCAGATACAGGTGGAGATCATCGGGCACTCTTTTGAGGATACCGATGAGGTGGCGAATAAAATAAAGAAGATGATGGAGGCTATCCCCGGCACCGCGGACGTATCGATTTCCCGCGATTTGAACCGTCCAGAGTTAAGGATCCAGGTTTACCGGCAGAAGGCCTCGAGCCTCGGACTCAATATGCGCACCATCGCCGACAGCGTAAAGACATTCGTGGAGGGCTCCACCGCGACAGATTACAGAGAGAAAGGCGAGACTTATGATATATATGTGCGCCTGGAGGATGAATTCCGTTCCAGCCCTGAGGATGTAGGCGATTTGACGATCGTTTCCCCCTTTACCGGCAAGCAGATAAAGTTAAGCAGTATCGCCCGTATCTATGAAGTTACCGGTCCGGTTGAGATAGAGAGAAAGAACAGGGAAAGAGTGGTCAAGGTGGAATGCAACACCTATAAGCGTTCCATGGGCAAGGTGATCGAGGATATCAAGAGTGAACTGCGCAAGATCCCCATTTCTTCGGATATCAGTATAGATTTCGGAGGAGACGCTGAAGAACAGGGGAAGGCCTTCAAGGACCTGACCTTGCTGCTTATCCTCGGCATGTCCCTGGTATATATGGTTATGGCAGCGCAATTCGAATCGCTGCTCGACCCTTTTATAGTCATGTTCGCCGTCCCGTTTACCTTTACCGGAGTAATATTCGCTTTCCTTCTTACCAACACCAATTTAAGCATGATTACCTTCCTGGGGCTGGTTATGCTTATGGGTATTGTCGTGAATAATGCGATTGTCCTGGTAAGCTATATAAATATTCTGCGCGCCAGGGGGTTGAGCATGATCGAGGCGGTTACGCTTGGGGGAAGGGACAGGTTAAGGCCTGTGCTCATGACTACGATTACTACTTTGGCCGGACTTCTTCCTCTGGCCCTTTCCACGGGGGAGGGTTCGGAAACCTGGCAGCCCCTGGGCATTACTATGATCGGAGGCCTCTCCGTATCCACCTTTGTTACCTTGCTTTTTGTCCCCACGCTTTATGCCGTATTCAATACCGTGATCCGGAGAAAGCAGGCGGGCCCGTCAGTTAAAAGAGAGGTGAAGAAATGACCAAGATGGCAATGCTGGTTTATAATGAGGCAATCGATGACGAGATGATGGAAACTCTGGATGCCTGCGGGTTGAAAAACTATACCAAGATAAAGGGGGTATTCGGAAAAGGCGAAACGTCCGGGGCCCATCTCGGGGACGATGTCTGGCCGGGCAGGAATAATATCCTGTATGTCTCGTGCGCAGAGGGCGGAGCGCAGAAACTGCTTGCCCGTGTTAAGGAGCTGCGCAAGAGCCTGGGCAGGGAAGGGGTGAAGGTTTTTATCTGGAGCATAGAGGAAATCAGTTAAGCGGAAGCGCAACGACAGACCGGAATTATTTTCCTGTTTTGAGAGGTGAACGGAGAATATTCCGGTTATTTTTTTGGTCCTTTTTGCTTGACAAAAGATGAAAATGTGCTATATCTATAGTATGTTCAGTACTTTTAGTAATTACTAAAAGTGCTCAAGATCTCATCACTGCTAAAGGCGCTATGGAAAAAAACTGATATCAGCACAGGAAATAGTGGCCAAATTCAATACCCCATACCAGACAGTCAATTATTATACTGCTCTTGGCCTGCTTCCGGTAGCCGGAAAGGTCGGGAACAAAAGATTGTATGAAGAACCGGTCATAAAAGAACGGCTTCAGAAGATAGCTGATTTGGCGAGGGAGGGGTATACTTTACATTTGATACGCAAGAGACTCCTTGGGATGTAACAGAATTGTAAACCTTTATATTGCAGTAAGTTATAACCCAGAGGAAATTAATATAAAATGAGTTATTACGCGGTAATAGGATTAAACAAAGAGCCATTTTCGACCAGCCCCGATCCAAACTTCTTTTATGAATCCAGCGAGCACCGCGCTGCCTTGATGCGGCTTGTCATAGAGATCCGCCTGAAGCGGGGTTTAAGCGTGGTGCTGGGTGATGTCGGAACCGGCAAGACTACCTTGTCGCGCAAATTGTTCCAAATGCTCAAGGAGCGGGATGACATTATTTTCCATATGGTGCTGGATCCTACTTTTGATTCGGAAGAAATTTTTCTCGACTCCCTCGTGCGTACCTTCCAGATAGAAATAAATGTTGCAAAACCTTCCGTTTTAGATTATAAGGAAGCGATAAAAAGATACCTCTTCCAGAAGGGGGTAGAGCAGAATAAGACCGTAGTCCTGCTGGTCGATGAAGCCCAGAAACTGAATTCGTTATCCCTGGAAGCCCTGCGCATGCTCTTGAATTACGAGACAAATGAATTCAAGCTTTTGCAGCTGGTGATCCTTGGGCAGATGGAACTTCTACCCCGCCTTACCGAAGTAAGGAACCTTATAGACCGGGTAAGCCTTTTGTATACCCTGACGCCTTTCGGCATAGAAGAGACCAAGCAAATGATAGAATTCCGTTTGCGCCAGGCGGGCTACCAGGGCAGAGAGAAATTATTTAGCGAATCCGCGGTCCAGGAGATCTTTAAATACACGGAAGGTTATCCGCGCCGCATAGGTATGTTATGCCATAAGGCTCTTAAATTGCTCGTGATGAAGAATAAGGCGATTGTGGATAACGAGATTATCAAAGAGATTGTCGAACATGAAGCTAACCTGAGATGGCAAAAAACAAACCTACTCCTGAAGAACAGTTATTAAATCTGATCGAAGACCCGCAGATCAGCGGAAACCTGAATCTCAGGCGGAGAAAACCCTCTCCGTTTTCTTTCTTGAGCTTCAATTCCCTTTCTGCTTCCTTCGCCAGGTTTAAACTGTCAATGAAGGATTGGCTGGTACAGCTAAAAGGGGGGATCGATGAACCGAATCTCAAGGCCTGGAACAAGATCCTGGCGGTTTCCGCAGCGATACTTTTTGTTTATCTTACCGCGGATTTTACCTTGCGGCGGCTTGATATAAAACAGTTTACCAGGAAGGTCGCATCGGAAAAAGGCAGGAGTTTCAGCAAGAACGTGAACGCGGAAGTGAAGCCGTTCCTTTATTACCTGGAGATGGTGCAGAGGAGGGATATTTTTTCTCCCATAAAATTAAGAGGCGCGGAGAATCCGGAAGACGAAACAAAGAAGGCCCTGGTTGAAATGTCCAAGGACCTTAAACTGGTGGGGATCTCCTGGGGGGATACCCCGGAGGTAATCATCGAAGACACGAAGGCCAACAAGACATATTTTCTCAAGGCCGGGGAAAGCGTGAACAAGTTCAAGATAACCACAATATTAAGGGATAAGGTCGTATTGGAGGCCGAAGGACAAAAACTGGAACTGACATAAAATGAAAAGACTTATTTTCTTGATTGCTGTTCTGCTGATGGTATTGTTTGGCATGATGCCGATAATGGCCCAGGATGCCGTTGAGGAAAAGCCTCAGGCAGCGGACCAGGCGGAGACCGTTGCCCCGGCGGCCAAGGAAGAGGCCAAGGATGCAAAGAACGAAGCGGCCAAGGAAGAGGTTGTGGAGGACGCCAGCGATCCGTTTTCCGGCCTCTCCAGGAGGATATCCCTTGACCTGCGCAGCATGGACATTATGGATACGGTAAAATTCCTTTCCAAACAAGGCAACCTGAACATAGTCGCCACAAAGAACGTAAACGGTAAAGTAACCTTGTTCTTGAAAGACGTAACTATATCCGACGTCCTGGATATGATCCTGCTTACCAACAGCCTCGCTTGCGAGAAGAAGGCCGGGATAATTACCCTGATGACGGAAAACGAATACGAAGCGCTTTACGGGGAGAAGTATACCAACAAGAAAGAAACCAAGACTATATCCCTTAAATACGCTGACCCCAAAAGGGTGGGAACGATACTGGGGAATTTAAAGAGTTCAGTAGGCAAGGTCATCATAGACGACGCTACCGGGATGATTATCCTGATCGATACCCCGGAAAAGATAAAAGAGATGGAGGAGGCCGCCTCGAGAGCGGATATTTCTACCGTTAACCGGGTTATCCCTACGATCAGGGAAACATTCGAATTGGAATACGCCAAGATCGGTGAGGTTAAAGGGGAGATCTCCAAGGTTTTGACCAAGGACGTGGGGAGTATAGAGGTAGACGAGAGGACGAACAAGATCGTGGTAACCGATCTGCCGCATAACATGGAAAGGATCCGCCAGTTGATAGCGGATTTCGATTCCAAGACCAGGGAAGTGCTTATCGAGGCAAAGATCGTGGAAATCACCTTGAGCGATAATTACGCCATGGGGGTGGATTGGCAGAAGGTGTACGGGTTGGCGGAGGATTCTCTGACTCTCACCGGGACATTCCCCTTCAGCGCCCCTACCGCTACCTCTTCCACCATGAAGTTGAGCATCGGTACTTTGGCCGATAACAAATATGAGTTTGCCCTTACCCTTATAAAGAGTTTCGGAAAATTGAAAGTGGTGTCTTCCCCGCATATAGTGGTGTGCAATAACGAAGAAGCGAAGTTCATGGTCGGTACCCGCGAGGCCTATGTGACTACGACTATCACTACCGGGGACGTGACCACGACTACATCCGAGAGCGTCCAGTTTATCGATGTGGGCGTTACCCTTTATGTCACGCCCACGATCAATAAGGGCGGTTTTGTAAAGATGCACATAAAGCCGGAGGTCAGTTCCATATCGGAATGGCTGGAAACCACGGAGGGTAACAAGATCCCCATAGTGGATACTTCCAACGTGGAAACCGACGTGCTCGTCAAGGACGGCAATACTATAATCCTGGCCGGGTTGATAAAAACAACTACGGACAAGAATGTCGCAAAAATGCCTTTGTTAGGGAGCCTGCCCGTGCTGGGCAAGTTGTTCAGTAACGTTTCCGATACGAATTCCAAGAAGGAGCTGGCTATATTCCTTACGCCTCACGTGATAACCGGCGGGGAGGCAATGCTCCAATTGAAGGAGAATATAAAAACAAGGAAACCTCCAAAAAGATGAACAAGCGTTTTATCCTAACCGTTTCCCTGGGTGTTCTGCTGGCGGCCCTTTTGATCGGCCTGGGCGTGGCGATGTTTGTCATATCCAAGAAACGTGCGGAAATCAGCTCCTTGAATGACGATATAAAAAATAAAGACGCTATGCTGCGCCGCATGGAAAAACAGGTGGAAACGCTGGATGCGGAGAAGAGCTCTTTGGCGGGAATGAAGCTCAGCCTGGAAGCGAAACTGTCCGGCCTTGAGGAAGAGATAGACAGCGCCAAGGAAAAAGAGTCGTCCTTGAGCAAGAAACTGGTTTTATTCGCTTCGGAAAAAAGCAAGCTGGAGGCAAAGCTGAACGAGACCAACCAGTCGATGCGCGATAAGCTCGAGGCGCTGGAAAGAAAGAATAAGAAGGAGCTGGTACGTAAAAGCAAGGAGTATTTGACGCAAAAAGAAGTGTTCGTCTCCCGGATATCGGATTTAAACAAAAGGCTGGATAAACTTGGGCAGGATAAGGCGAAGCTGGAGAAGAATGCGGTAGGCGCAGCACAGGTAACCGCAAGGTTGATGAAGGAGAAACAAAAACTCGACCACTACAAGCTCGGGTTGTTTTATGAAAACCAGAAGAATTACGCGGCGGCAGTAAAAGAATACGAGGCGATATTGGATCTTGACCCCCGGGAGGCGGATGTGTACCTGCGCCTGGCCAGTATATATGTTTACGGGATCAGGGACCCGGAGAGAGCGGATTATTATTCAAAAGGTTATGCGGCCCTGACCAGCCGGCCAAATGCGGATGATACGGCAGTTCAGGATGATACGGTGGCAGGTCAGATAAGCGAAAAGATAGCCCTGGCGGCGAAACTCAACGAGGCCGAGCAAAAAATAAACCTGAAGAACAAGCGCAGGCACAGCCAGGACGACTATTTGGGCGATGTGATAGGCACTTACAGGGAAAAGGCGATAAAACGTCATTATAACCTGGCGATAATATATGAAAATGAAGGCAGGTATAAGGAGGCCGCGTCCGAATACGAGAAAACTTTGGAGCTCGATCCGGATGACGCGGATATACATTACAACCTGGCTATAGTCTATGATGACCACATCCAGGATAACGCTAAAGCTATAATGCATTACCGCAGGTATCTTGAGCTTGCCCCTGACGCCAAAGACGCCGATATTGTTGCTGAATGGATGGCTGAGGCAAGGGGGGATTTGGAATGGGAACACAAAACGAGGTAACAAGTGCAGAAGAAGGTAATTTTGTTTTTTGCGTTGGTCCTGTTGATTTTCTTGCTGGCATGCGTTTACCTCTGGGTGTCCCGTATCAGGCTTAAAGAATCCCTTGAGAAGGACCTTGCATCGCGCGCGACACACCAGGGCAGCGATTTGAAGAAGCTGAAGAAGCAGAAAGAAAAGCTGAAGAAAGCTATGGAAGAAAAATACCGCGCGGACATGATTTCATATAAGGCGGTGGAAAAAAGACTTGAGCTGCAGGCGAAAAAAGAAGCGGAAAGACGGGCAGCTCCGTCCAACAAGAAGTAAACAGCGGAGGCATAAGGAGGAATAAGATGGCGGAAACAGGGGAGAAGAATAAGGCAGCGCATAAGTTGAACACCACTTTTTCGATTTTACTGGTACTTTGTTTTATCGGCATAACCAGCCTTGCCTTGAGCCTGAATTCGGTGAACGCCAAATTGAGGCAACAGGCTATGGTAATCGCAGAAAAAGACAAACAGCTTGAAGCCGACAAGGTGCAATATACCAGCCTCGCCGCCAGGCTGCATAAAGAAATAAAGAAGGCAGGGGAATTGGAGACGGAGCTGAAGAAATACAAGCGTTAGCCCGGTATTGCAGATATTATAGTAATTATAGTATATATAGTAATTACTAATACAAGATAATATACCATGGAAAAGAAGGGGATTACAGCTCAAGAGGTAGTAAGCAAGTTCAGGATACCGTATTATACTGTAAACTATTATACGGCAATAGGTTTGCTTCCTGTGTCAGGAAAGATCGGCAACAAGCGCATGTATGACGAAACCATAATAAAAGAGCGGCTTAAGAAGATATCCGAATTGGCCCGTGAAGGGTATCCGCTTAATTTGATACAAAAAAAGCTTTTTTCCCGGCAGTAAAAACTTAGAAGTACCACGTACTATTATAGATTTGACAAAATACCGTAATATGTTATACTTTGATTGTGACAATAGGAAAAAGATCCGAAAAGGTAAACTCATAGTAATATGGGGGCGCAAAACCGAGGGTCCTGCAATATGGATAGCCAGGTTGCCGAAGATTTAAGATTTACCCCGGGAGGAGAGTTTACCGGGGTTTTTTTTTGAAGAAAAATAAAAGTACCACGTACTTTCGAGCGCAAAAGCGAGGTTAAGGCCCGATGCCAAGATTTCCGAGAGTGAATTTAGAAGGCGCGCTTTATTATATAACTACAAAAGCAGACTATAAATTAAACCTTTTCAGGGATGAAGGGGATAACACCCGTTATATTTCTTTTCTTGCAGAATACAAACAATCTTACAATTTCAAGCTATACGCTTTCCTGCTTACTTCCAAAGAAAGCCATCTTCTGATAGAACCTTCCCAGCAGTATACTGTTTCCCAGATCATGCATGATGTCAATGCCAACTACACGAAATATTATAATAAGAAATACGAAAAGAAAGGCCATTTGTTCGAGGAAAGGTTCAAGGCTGTGTTGATCGAGAAGGATGGTTATCTGCTGAAGATGACCCGTTTTATTCACCGCATACCTTTAAAGATTGATTCATCTCCTTTATGCGATTATCGCTGGAGCAGTTATCTTTCCTATATAGGCAGGGAGGAAGACAAGAATATCAGTGCGAACATCGATTATACGGATGTGCTGAATTCATTCCCCGTGTCAGGCGATAACAGGATGGAGGCATACCGCAGCTTCACGGAAAATCCCGATAAAAAAGAATTGCTGGAATTCGAGAGCAGGATGCACCGGGCTTCTGTCGTAGGAAGCGAAGAATTCATGGACAGGATAAAACAGATTCTGGATAATCCGCCTCCTGAGGCAGATGACCTGCTTGCCGAAGCCGAGGCCTGGCGAGGGGCGGCAAGAAAGAAAATGGGCGTTATGGCCCTGGTACTGGTGGTTTTTATACTGATTTTTTTGGGGGTAAACAGCTCTTTGTGGAAGGGGAACGCTAAGCTAAAGCGGGAGATAAAGGAGGTCAATCTGGAGAAGGATGAGATTTTTGCCAGGGACCTTATCGACAGCAAAAAACAGATAAGCAGGGAGCTTGAGGAAAAATACCGCGCGGATATGGTTTCTTACAAGGCCGCCGCAACAAGGCTCCAGGAGCTGGAAAACAAAGAAAGAAAAGAGCAGGATAAGGATAAGAAATGAGAAACGGAGAGTTTGAGAAAATAATTGTTTCCCTGGCAGCCTGCATCGCTATATTTTTAGTACCAGCTTTTGCCGCGGACAAAAAGATCGGCCCGCCTGACCCGGTAGAGGTCATGCGCGAGGCCCAGAGGATGGCGGTATTGGACAGCCTGAATGCCTCAGGCCAGCTTCCTGTGGAAGAGAGCGGAAACGACGGCTACTGGTGGAACAGGCAGAAGGCGAAAGAAAAATTGGCTTATGTTAAGCGCCTGATCAAGGAGTTCAAACTTGAAAACAAGAAGATTTCCGCAAAGAAAGTAGTCAGGGCTTTGGATATAGAATATAACCCAAGGGATAACCCGCTCGATATCAAGATGGACAAGAGCGTGGAAAAAATATTCAGCGTGGTAATCGGGGAGATGGGCGTGCAATGAAAAAGCCTGCAATTGTATCCTTATTGTGCGTAGTTGTTTTTGCGGCTGTTGCCGTGTTCGCTTACGCCGAAGACAGCGCTTCTACCGGAGTGATTGTGTTTGGGGCATCCGAAGTTGCTTCTTCCGCGCAGGATTCCTCTTCTGCAGGCGGGGAAGAGGAGGTATCCGGTTCGGATGACGGAGCCCAGGTCGTCTTGCCTAATTTGTATGAGATCACCGGGAGCAAGATAGGCGGGACGCAGGTTTCAAAGCCGGTTACTTTGCCGTCAGAGGGAGTAATCATGTTCGTGGACGCCGGGTTATCCGGGGCTTTCACCGTTATGCGGGTGGATAAGGACGGCAGGGAGAGGCAGGTCCTGGGGATGAGCCCGGAGCAGGCTATAGGAAAGAAACTGCCCAAAGGCACCTATAAAGTATACCCGGAGGATGTAAGCGGGGAATTCGCCTTGAACAAGCTGGAGGTAATGATACAGGTAAGCACTGAGGATGCCTCCACGGGAGAAAAAAGATGAGATCCGTTATATGCGCGGCCATTTTTATTTTAAGCTTATTAACTTCAGGCACATGTTATGCCTGGTCTTGGTCGGAGAAAAAACAACCCCCCTTAGATACTCCGCAGGCAGACCCTCTCTTAGCAGAGCAGGCTTCGCATGAAGAGGGGTATAATAATTTTCAGGCTGAACGCAAATTGGTCCTTGATAAAATAGCAAAACGCACCGGTAGCTGCAAGGATGAACTGGACAATATGTTTCTTATGGTAAACAACCTTACGCGTACGGCGCATAAGGACAAGAACGCAAAGAGGGAAAAGGAACTGGTCATTGTAATGAGCGATTATAACAGCGTGATCGGAGACCTGGGGCTTATGCAGGTGCTTTTGGACATGGGGCAGTTCGTAGCAGAGGAAAAGAAGTTTATTGAATACTACGGACTTGTGGAGGATGGGTTTGAGCGCCTGAAAGGAAGTTACAGTTTTAAGAACGAGATCTTCCTTGGGCGGCTGGATACCTTTAAGGACGAAGAGGCATTGCGTTATGAGAAGAAATTATATGGTATGTACAGGGATTATTTCGAGTATGACCCTAAAATAGACAAGGTAGATATCCCTGAAAACAAGGAGCAGGATAAAGGTAAAATTAAAGATGAAGGTAACAATAAGGCAAAAGAACAGAGGAAGGGGTAAAAGTTGTTTTGGCGCAAGTTGAACTATAAATATATAGGTATATTCCTTGCCATGATCGCCTTGAGCCTGTGCATGCCCGGAGACCGTTCGGACAGCGCGGATGCCCTGTATACCTTCACGCAGTCAACCTGGATTAACGGGCAGTCCTCGGATAACGCAGTGCATCCTACCAACCAAACAGGTTGGGATTCTTACTACTCAAAAGATAATTTTGTTACAGTAAATACAGAGGACGGCAGCCTTGCCCTTGCCCCGGATTCTTCCTCCGTTACCGATACTACAGATGTCGATTTTAACAAAGGGGAGATGGAGAAGGTGGTCGTAGAGGGGGCCGGGGATGATGCCTTACTGCAGGTTACTCCTTATGTCGCAGACCCCTTTGCTTCTACGCTGGGCGAATGGCTTACGCTTCCTTCCCAGCCGCGTCCGGACAAATTTACGGTATTTTGCCGCGCGGGCACGGTGATTTACTGCCTTTTTGCCGCCGGCGACGGAAAACAGTTCGGGAAGTTTATCCCCGCTACGGGGAAATGGGTAATGCTTGCTCCTTTGCCCGCTCCGGCTGCCGCGGGATGCTGCCTCGCCTGGGATGGCGAGGCAATCTTTGCCATGCGCGGGGAGGGGTCGAAGCAGGTATTTAAATACACACCTTCGACGGACACCTGGGCAAGTTTTACTTCCTTGTCCAAAGGCGCCGAGTACGGGGCCGCACTGTGCGCAACAGGGGTTATATCGACCAAGGTGGGTAAGCTTTATGTCCTCCTGGGGGGAGGAGCTACCGATTTCTTGATATTTGACCCTACGATAGGTACTTCTGGTGTATGGAAAGGCGGTTCAAGCGCCCCCTCTACGGTCGAGGCCGGAGGGAGACTGGTTTATCCGGGTTCAGGAAACTATATTTATGCCTGCCGCGGAGTTTCAACAAGCACTATGTGGCGGTATTCCATTTCTACGGACTCCTGGATTACGACGATAGCAAGCCTGCCTATTCCCGAGGAGAGTACCGCCGGTTATGAAGCAAGGATGTGGAGCGCTTCCAATATGTTCTGGCCGGGGTCCGGGGATTATATTTACGCTGCCATGCCTTATAACTGTTTCAACCGGGCGGATATCAGGAACTACCAGACATTCTGGCGCCTGGGGCCGTTAAGCGGCACACCTGCCTGGACAAGGCTGGCGGATTGCCCGGACTATACCGATAATAAAGGGTTTATTTTGTATGACCCGGACGGCAGCGGTACAGAGATACAGCTTCTCTCCGGGAACAATTACACCAATCCATGGCATTACAATATCGCCAAAAACAAATGGAAGGAATTGACCCAGCCTATTTGGAATTCATCCAGCTATGGTAAAGATATATATTGGTTAAAGAACAGCGTGCATTCCAGCGTGGTTCTGGGTACGGATGGATTCGACTATGTATGTATAGCCGACCATACCTCGAGCAACGCCACAAAGCCGGTGACCGGGGCAGACTGGGAGACTTGCTGGAGAAGGCTTAATCCCTATGAGACGCAAGCCTGGGCCACGGATGCTATTTACACGGAAGGCGATATCGTCACCGGTACGGATGGCCTGGATTACCGGTGCATAAGATACCATTTGTCTTCAAGCGACAACCGGCCTATAACGGGCGGTTCTTACGCTACTTATTGGCAGACTCCCGCTGTTACCACTAGGGGAGTTGCCTGGCAGAATTCCACTTCATATGTCAACGGGCCTTACGATGATTATCTGTATTGGATAGGAGGAACCAGTTATTATAATTTCTGGCGTTATAAGATATCCGAAAACTCATGGGAGCGCCTGGCTAATCTTCCTTGGAGTACGAATTATATCGGTGCGAATATGACGGATATAGGGGACGGTTATTTGTATTTTCACAGAGGGAACAACGGCTATGATTTTGCGCGTTATAATCTGGAAAACGACGAATGGGAAGAGTTGATGGATTCTCCGGGTACTGCAGGTTTTATTTATGGTTTTGGGGTAATCGGCGTTGTATCCAAGGCGGACAGGGTGTTGGGCACCGACGGCAATGGTTATGTGTGTAAAAAGAGGCACACCTCCTCTACCCTTAATAAACCGATAACCGGTTCCGATTGGTCGAAGTACTGGGAAAGCAACGGTTCGACTACGGATTGCGTTACCTGGGAGGAGTCCAAGGATTACGGCCCGGGGCTGGAAAATATCAAGCCCTCGATAGTGGTAGGTACGGATGGCAATGACTATCGTTGTATTAAAAACCATATCTCTGCCACTTCCAGCTGCCCGATTACCGGAACGACATCGACCTGGCAGACATACTGGGTCTCTAACGGGACCACGGGGCAGGGTGATACCTGGGCAAGCGGGACTATGTATAATTCGCGCACAGGTACCATAGGGCACCATACTTTTATCTTTGGTTTCCCCGGATACGGCAAGAATTATTGGTATCGTTATGACCCGTTGGATAATACCTGGCTTACCTGTGAAAATTTTATTAGTACTATTTATGGAGGAGAGGCGACTTGGACGGGGCTGAATGCCCCTGATAAAGGCAGGTATATTTATTTGGTGCGTGGGCATGGAGGTACATATTTTTACCGATATAATATCGAGATGGATGGATGGGAAAGTAAAACTAATAGTTTTATTCCTACCTATTATCATTATTCAGGAGGCGGGCTTGCCAATGACGGCGTCTCTCAGTATATTTACCATCTCTCCGGATATTATGACAGTGTTTATGATTTCAGGATGGAACGGTATGATACAACCACCGATTCGTGGAACGAATTCGCCTCAATACCTTTTTCTGGGATGTACAGGGCTATTTGTCAGACCCCGGATGCGATATGGGGCTCTCCGTATTACAGCGGGGACCAGTTGTTGAAATACGACTTGATGAGGCCGACGCACAATCAGCCGGGGGTATGGGAGAAGAAGGTGTACGATACCTGTTATTCTACTTACGCCGACGGGAATATCGCCGTGGACAGCAACGGTTATAACTATATGATCTTCGGGGACAGATTTTATTATCCGAATAGCAATATTTGGGTTTTCGATACCAACGCCAAACAATCCAAGATAGTGGGGAGCGACGGAGCGGATTATGATTGTATCTTGAGCCATACGGCAACCGCCGACGATTATCCTACGACCGGTGAAAACTGGACTATCTACTGGCAGACGTCGCGTACCTCGGGTAAGGGGTCGGCCTGGCTGGACGGGACATCCTATTATTGCTCCAAACACGCCAACCGCTGGGTGGGCCTGATCCGGGCGCCTTTTTACCTTGGGCCGGGGACCAAGGGGCAGTATATGGAGAATGAGAACTCCATATACGTACTTGAAGGCAAGGGCACCAAGTACGTATGGCAGTATGATATTACCAATGACCGCTGGCTGAGGGCAAAGGATACCTTGACCAGCGTGTACTACGGCTCCGAGCTTACCGGGGGATGCGGCATAAATATTTCGGGGCATGAAAGCCCGAGGGACGTGCTTTTTATGCTCGGCGGGTACGGCTCCACCCAGTTCAACCTGTATTTTGTCGAGCCGAGCTATGATTACTGGACTTCTTATCTGAATGCTCCGGACGGTCATTCATACCGCGGCACAAATTCGATGACCTACTCTTCGTATAACAACAAGGTCTATAAACTGCGCACGGAGATTACCAGCACCTGTTATGTGTATGACCCGGAGCAGGATACCTGGGGTACGATCAACCCC
>DJVT01000007.1:194-25526 GCA_002441305.1 Candidatus Omnitrophica bacterium UBA6249 | reverse complement strand
TTTAGCCGAAAGGGGATAAGGATACTTAAAGTTCTGTATCAGCGTAATCCCCTTTGAGGCTTTAGCCGAAAGGGGATAAGGATACCTAAAAGCAACAGGTTTGGAGTTTTCCGGAGGTTCGTATGAGCATGCTTTTCCATTTGGTTAAAATCGGCGGCATTACTATGGTGATCCTGCTTTTGATGTCCGTGGTATCCGTAGCGATTATCCTGGAAAGAATTATTTTCTACCATATCAAGTCAAGGTTGAAGCGCAGGGATTTTATGCCCAGGATACGCCAGGAGCTTAAAAAGGGGGGAGTAAAGTCCGCGATGAAGATGTGCAAGGACAGCGATGCGCCCTTTTCCAAGGTAGTATACGCTGGCCTGGATTTTTTTGATTGCAGCGAAAAAGAGATATCCAACAATATGGAGCGCCAGGTTATTATCGAGACGGTTACCCTGGAAAGATTTACTTCGATAATCGGGACTATCGCCAGCGTAGCGGTTTACATAGGGCTTTTAGGAACGATTACCGGCATATTGAGGGCTTTTCACGACGTTTCTATCAGCGGTTCCGGCGGCATAAGCGTAATCATCGGGGGGATATCCGAGGCCTTGTCCACTACTGCCGCGGGCCTGACGATAGCCGTCCCGGCTGTAGCCGCGTATAACTACAGCATGAAGAAGATAGATGATTTTATAAAAGACATGGAGCTCGCCGCCTCAGAGACCATGGATTTGGTCAGCGCAATCAAGAAATGAGACAGCCGGGCAGAAAGCAAAAGCCTTTCACCGAAATCAACACCGCTCCTTTTACCGATATCATCCTGGTGCTCATGGCCATATTCATGGTTACTACCCCCCTGGTCATGCAGTCGAACATCCAGGTCAATCTTCCCAGCTCTTCCACCGGGGAGCCGATGCGGGATGCGCGGCAGATAAGCATAATGGTCACAAGCGAAGGGATGGTGTACCTGGATAACAAGCTTGTTTCCAAGAAAAATCTTAAAGCGGAAGTTTCCAGGATCCATAAATCAAACCCGAACCTGGAGGTGATTCTTTATTCCGACAAGATGGCCAGGTTCAGGGATATAGTAGGGCTGCTTGATATTTTGAATGAGCTGAAGATCGGGAACCTTAATATAGCCACCAGAACAGAGTAAGGCGGGATATTGACATGTCTTTTATTTGTGGTATTATAATAAGCGCTTACGAAGAGGTAAAGCAGTTATTAACTTAACAGACGCTCAAGTCCGGGGAAGGACGAAAGGCGTCATTTTTTATAAACGGTCATGCAGAAGCAGGATTTGTATAAGGGGATAAAGACCGTAGGGTATGTTTCTTTTATACCCTTTATGCTGGCTGCCGGGCCGCTTTCGGGATATTTCGCCGGGATATTCCTCCACGAGAAGTTTAATTTTCCCTCCCGTATAGTTTTCGCCGGTATAATTTGCGGTTTCGCGGCAGGAATAATGGAGACAGTCAGGATCCTCAGGATCCTGGCCAGGATGAACAGGAAATGAACCCAGATGCGCCATCTACGGAATTGCCGGATATCTTCGCCATATTGGCGCAGAAATTCCCGGCTAACCCGCTCCTAAAGTTCGTTTATCTTTGGGAACACATAGTTTTTTCTTTAATTATCATTTTGATACTGGGAGTATTTTCTTATCTTGCCTGCAGAAAAAAGAGCATGATACCCGGGCGACTGCAGTCGTTGTTTGAAATCTTCGTCGCCGGGATAGACGATTTTGTCTGCGGTATAATGGGTCCGAAAGGGAGAAGGTTCGTCCCGTTTATAGGCACTTTATTTATCTACATACTCTTTATGAACTTGCTCGGGCTGGTGCCTTTTATGAGGTCGCCCACGGCAAGCTGGTCGACAACGATGTCCCTGTCCCTCTGCGTATTCTTCTATGTTCAGTATACCGCGGTAAAAGAGCTCGGTTTTTGGGGGTACATTGATCATCTTGCGGGCAAGCCAAGAGGGGCCCTGGCATTTACTCTGGTTATGCCCTTGTTCATGCTATTCCTGCATATTATTACGGAACTGATCCGGCCGTTAAGCCTGTCCCTGCGTCTTCGCGGTAACGTATGGGGGGACGAGATCTTAATCGGCCTGCTTTCCAGTTTTGGCTTAAAGGGTTTGCCTTTGCTGTTTTTCAATATGGGCATGGCGGTGTTGACAGCGTTTGTCCAGGCTGCGGTGTTTTGCCTGCTCAGCGCGATATATTTTGCTCTTGTTTTGGAGCGAGATGAAGAAACTGTACAATAAAGGAGGATAGAATGGATTTCAAGGCGGCAATGGATTTGGGAGTAGCCATATCTTTGGGGTTGGCGGCGTTAGGCTCGGCAATCGGCTTGGGCGTGGCGGTGTCTTCGGCAATGGGTGCGATCAGCAGGCAGCCCGAGGCCAACAATAAGATCATGATGAGCATGATTATAGGATGCGCTTTCATCGAAGCAATCACTATTTATGTACTGGTGTTCGCTTTTATGTACGCCTCCAAGTAAAGGGCGAGAGGGCAGGTTAAAGTGGATTTTTTAAAGACGCTTAGCACAAGTGAAATGTTCGCGCAGGCAGTAAGTTTCCTCCTGCTTCTTTTCCTGTTGAGGATTTTTGTATGGGACAGGGTGCTCGGGCTTTTGGACCAGCGCAGAGAAAAAATCAGTTCAGAGCTGGAAAAAATCGAAGGGGCCAAGCGCGATATCTCCAGGATCAAGGAGGATTATGAATCCAAACTGGAGTCGATAGATGAGCAGGCCTCGGCGAAAATAAAAGAGGCGGTCGAAGAGGGCAGGAGGCTGAGCGTGCAAATCCGTAAACAGGCCCACGAGGAGGCCCAGGATATTATCACGGATGCCCGGGAGCAGGTAAAACATGAAGTTTCCCAGGTGCAGGATAAAATCAAGGACAAGATAGTGGATATCGCTTTAGGCGCGGCCAAAAGCGTGATCCAGGAAAGGCTCACCGAAGACGGAGACCGCAAAATCGTCGAAGATTTCATTAAAGAGATGGAAGAGGCGTAATGATAAGGAACAGGGTTGTGGTAAGCAGGTACGCTGAGGCTTTCATGGGGTTGGCGAAGACCACCTGCGGGGTGGATAAGGCCTTGCAGGACCTGGCTGCGGTAAAGAACGTTATCCGCGAGAATTCGGGATTCGGTGAGCTGATGGATAACCCTGAAATCTCGCACAGCGAAAAATGCGCGGTTATCGATGCGGTTATCCGGGACGGCCTGTCCGAGGATATACGGAATTTCCTGAAGCTTCTGCTCGAGAAAAAGCGTTTCGGCATATTCCTGGATGTTGCCGAATACCTGCGGGCAAAGTACGCGCATCACGGGCAGCTGGATGTCTTGATCAAGACCGCTTTCCCGCTCGACCTGGAGCTTATCGAACGGATAGAGAAGGCTTTAAGGAAAAAGTTTCAACAGGAGCTGAGATTCTATATAGATCTGGACGGCAGCCTGCTGGGCGGGGTGCAGGTGGTTATAGGCAATACCATTATCGACGGGTCGGTTTTAAAACGCCTTACCGACCTGGGGGAAAAACTTAGTTTGGCAAGGATGGAATAAACGTAAAAGAGGTAAAAATGGTCTTAAAACCCGAAGAAGTCACTTCCATAATAAAAAAAGAGCTTGAAAAATACAAAACCCGTTTGCGTACAGAATCCATAGGCACGGTTATCCAGGTCGGGGATACTATTGCGCGTGTTTACGGATTGGATGACGTAATGATGGGGGAACTCGTGCAGTTTTCGGATAACGTCATGGGGATGGTATTGAACCTGGAAGAGGACAGCGCGGGCGTGGTCATTTTCGGTACGGACAACCCGGATAAAAGCATCCGGGAAGGGGATATCGTCAAGCGTACCGGCAAGATAGTGCAGGTTCCGGTAGGGGAGCCGCTTGTGGGCAGGGTGGTCAATGCCCTGGGCCGGCCGATTGACGGCAAAGGGCAGGTGACCACGCAGAAGTTCCGGCCGCTTGAGTCAGGCGCCCCGAATGTCATGCAGAGGCAGCCGGTAAAAGAACCCCTGCAGACGGGGTTGAAAGCCATAGATTCCATGGCCCCCATTGGAAGAGGACAGCGCGAGCTGGTCATTGGAGACAGACAGACCGGCAAGACCGCTATCGCCATAGATACGATCATCAACCAGAAAGGCAAGAATGTCTATTGTATTTATTGCGCGATAGGCCAGAAACTATCCAGCGTGGTGGCAGTTAATGAAGTGCTTAAGAAACACGGGGCAATGGACTATACTACTATCGTGAGCGCTTCCAGCCGGGCCTCGGCAAGCCTGCAGTATCTGGCCCCGTATTCGGCAACAGCGATGGCTGAAGAGTTTATGTATTCCGGCAAGCACGTGCTGGTTATTTACGACGACCTTTCCAAGCATGCGCAGGCTTACCGTCAATTATCCCTGCTTTTGAGGAGGCCTCCGGGCAGAGAGGCTTATCCGGGGGATATATTCTATCTGCATTCACGGCTCCTGGAGAGATCGGCGAAGCTGAACAATGATTTGGGTGCCGGTTCGATAACCGCGATCCCGATCATCGAGACACAGGCCGGGGATATCTCCAGCTACATACCCACTAACGTAATTTCCATTACCGACGGACAGATATACCTGGAGAGCGATTTGTTTTACGCGGGCGTGCGCCCGGCGGTAAACGTAGGCCTTTCCGTATCGCGCGTAGGAGGCAAGGCCCAGAGTAAGGTCATGCGCCAGGTTGCTTCAAAGCTGAGGCTGGATCTGGCTCAGTACCGAGAGCTGGTGACCTTTACCCAATTCGGCACGGATCTGGACAAAACCACCCGCGCGCAGCTTACCCGCGGAGAAAGAATGATCGAGGTCTTGAAACAGGCGCAATACAACCCCCTGGATACCTCCAGGCAGGTAATCATTATTTACGCCGGCACAAACGGCTGTCTTGACGATATGCCCGCAGGTTCGGTCAAGAAATTCGAGGCGTATCTCTATGATTTTATAACCAGGAATTATCCCGGCCTCCAGCAGGAAATAGAATCCAAAGACAATCTGGACGCGGATTTAAAGGAGAAAATGGACAGGTTGATTGCAGAATGCAAGAAAGAGTTCCTGTCGCTCGGTTAAGATATGCCTCAATCCATCAAACAGATAAAGAACCGTATCCGCAGCGTGGAAAACACCAAAAAGGTGACCAATGCCATGCAGATGATTTCGGTCGCTAAATTGAACCATATAGAAAGCAGCCTTTTTTCCCTGCGTCCTTATGTTTCCAGGCTGGGCAGCCTTATGCATAACCTGCTTGCTTTATCAGGCGAGTTGTCCATCGATTATTTAAGAAAAGACCAGCTTACCCGGGACGTAGCGCTTTGCCTGATCACCTCGGACAGCGGCTTGTGCGGAGCGTATAATCAAAACGTCATACGCACCGCAGAAGATTTTATCAGGGAACACGGGGAGGGCAGGGTAAAACTGATTCTGGTGGGCCAGAAAGGGGCTAATTATTTCAGGTCCAAGTCGGCGGATATAGATAATTCATATATCGGTTTAAACGGGAGGTTCTCCCCCCAGGTATGTTCCGGGGTTACCGGGGAATTGAGCCGCTTATTCCTGGAGGGGAAGGTTAATTCGGTGCATCTGGCGTATACGTATTTCGAGAATTCGCTTACGCATAGGCCGGTGCTTGAGCGCCTGCTTTGCATTGAGCGCATAAAGACCAAGCCTGTCGAGTATATCATAGAACCTGATCTAAAAACCATTCTGGCGGATTTGATCCCGGTATACCTTTCGGCAAAAATGCAGCTTGTTTTCCTGGAGGCTTTTACCTCCGAGCACGCCTCGAGGATCATATCCATGAAGACCGCAACCGATAATGCCAAGGAGCTCCTCGGCGGGCTCCTGCTTTTAAGGAACAAATTAAGGCAGGCCGGGATTACCCAGGATATCCTGGAGATCTCTTCTTCGGTTGAGGCGTTGAAAAGAGGATAACGACACCCCGTTTTTCAAGAAATCCGGGCGTAGTCCGCATGTAGTCTGGCGCGGCGTTTTCTTGCCGCAGGATGCATGCTTATTTATTGAAGGAAAAATATGGCAGACGGAGAGATTATCCAGATTATCGGACCCAGCGTGGACATACGTTTTCCGGAGAACGAGGGCCCGCAGCTTTTGAACGCAATCAAGGTAAAAGAGGGGAATATCGACCTTACCCTGGAGGTTGCCCAGGATATCGGAAATAATACTGTGCGTTGCATCGCCTTGGGTTCTACGGACGGGCTGGTGCGCGGGATGAAGGCCGCGGATACGGGCAGCCCCATCGCCGTGCCGGTAGGCAAACAGACCCTGGGGAGGATATTCAACCTTTTAGGGGAGTCGATCGACGGAAAGGGCCCGCTCGAACATCC
This sequence comes from Candidatus Omnitrophica bacterium UBA6249, assembly GCA_002441305.1. Lineage (GTDB taxonomy): Bacteria > Omnitrophota > Gorgyraeia > Gygaellales > Profunditerraquicolaceae > UBA6249. The sequence continues at coordinate 19,152 of DJVT01000007.1, read as the reverse complement.
CGAGATGACAAGCCCTATCCACAGGGATTCCCCGAATTTTCAGGAACAGCTGCCCATAGAGAATATTCTTGAAACCGGCCTCAAGGTAATCGATCTCCTGGCCCCGATACCCAAGGGAGGCAAGGTCGGTTTGTTCGGAGGGGCGGGAGTGGGGAAGACCGTGATCGTTATGGAGCTGATCCGGACTATTGCCACCGAACACGGGGGCGTTTCGATATTTGCCGGGGTAGGGGAACGCACCAGGGAGGGTAACGAGCTTTGGCTTGAGCTGAACGAATCGGGAGTAGTGCAGAATAGCGCTCTCGTCTTCGGGCAAATGAACGAACCTCCCGGGGCGCGCCTGCGCGTAGGATTATCCGCATTAACTATGGCCGAGTATTTCCGCGACCAGGAACGCAAGGACGTGCTTTTGTTTATCGATAATGTGTACCGTTACATCCAGGCAGGTTCGGAGGTCTCCACTTTGCTGGGCAGGATGCCTTCGGCTGTAGGGTATCAGCCGAATCTTTCCACGGAAGTGGCGCAGCTTGAAGAAAGGATTGCCTCCACGCGCAACGGTTCGATAACTTCCATCCAGGCGGTATACGTGCCGGCTGATGACCTGACCGACCCGGCGCCCGCGGCGATATTCTCCCACCTGGATGCCAAGATAGTCCTTTCGCGCCAGATCGCCGAACTGGGTATATATCCTGCGGTTGACCCCCTGGATTCCACTTCGCGTATCATGGCCCCGCGGCTCCTCGGAGAAGAGCACTATAATACGGCTTTAGCCGTGCAGAAGATCCTCCAGCGTTATAAGGACCTGAGGGATATTATTTCCATCCTGGGGGTCGATGAGCTTTCCGACGAGGATAAACTTACCGTGCAGCGGGCGCGCAAGGTGCAGAGATTCTTTTCCCAGCCGTTTTTTGTCGCGGAGAATTTTATCGGGTTGAAAGGGAAATACGTCAAGCTGGAGGACACGATCAAGGGAGTCAAGATGATCATCGAGGGCCAGCTGGATAACCTGCATGAACAGGCTTTTTACATGGTCGGGACAATAGAGGAGGCGATTGAAAAGAACAAGCAGCTTGCCCTTTAACGATTATGGCAGAGAAGACTTTTCAGGTTAATATCCATTCCAGAGAGAAGACTGTTTATGACGGGCAGGCGGTTTCCGTAATCGTGCCCTGCCGGTCAGGTTATCTGGGAATTCTGGCGGATCATGCCCCTTTGGCGGCCAGCCTTTCTTCCGGGAAAATCACGCTGCGTTCTCCGCAAGGCGCCACAAACGTCATAGATTCCCGCGCGGGAGGATTCCTCGAAGTGGTGAAGAACCAGGTCACCATCCTGTTGTAAGGAAAGCGCAAAATCCCCTTGACAAACATGCGGGGGATGTTATATTAATTACATTATTGTGAAAAAAGTAACAATATGGTTATGAACAAGAATTGTATCATTCGGCTTTCCCGATACAAGAACGCTCTTTATAGATTACAGGCTTTAGGTTTTGTGAAAGTTTTCTCAGATAATCTTGCTGATTCAGTAGGGGTTACCGCTTCCCAGGTAAGGAAAGATTTTTCCATATTTGGAATCTCCGGGAACAAAAAAGGAGGGTACCAGATTGACGCTCTCCTTGAAAAGATCAATAGTATCCTGGGCAAGGATCAGCCGCAAAAGGTTATTGTAATAGGCGCCGGGCATATCGGCAGCGCCCTGATGCGTTACCGCGGATTCGAAAAGGAAGGCATCAGGATAATAGCCGGCTTCGATATCGACCCCGCGAAAATCAACCGCTCCGCTCCAGTGCCGGTCTTTCCGTTAGAAGAAACAAAGGCTTTTATCAAAACCAACAATATACGCATAGCTATTTTAGCCGTACCGGATATAGCCGCGCAACAGGCCCTGGATTTGATTTGCGCGGCAGGGATAAAAGGGGTATTGAATTTTGCTCCTTTGAGGCTGCATGCGCCGGACACAGTGACCATCAATTACGTGAATTTAGAGATTGAACTTGAAAATCTTATTTATTTTGTGAGCGTGGAAGAAAAAACCGGAAAAGGGCAGGTAGAAAAATGACCGAGAATACTAAGAATATGCAGGAAGAGATCGCCAATTTAGTGGAGAAATGGAAAGGCAAGGAAGGCAACTTGATTATGATCCTCCACGAACTGCAGAACTATTATGGTTATATACCCAGGCCGGCGGCCCTGGAGTTATCCCGTGCTTTAGAGACCCCTTTGGCCAGGATATACGAAGTAATCACTTTTTATAATTTCTTTAAGCTGAGCCCACCGGGCAAACACACAATCGCCCTTTGCATGGGGACTGCCTGTTATTTGAAGGGCGCCCCTGTTTTACTTAACGAGATCAAGAACTTGTTGAATGTTGAAGAGGGGCAGACTACCAAGGACGGACTTTTCCAGCTGGATGTGGTGCGCTGTCTTGGATGCTGCGGTTTGGCCCCTGTGATAAAAATAGACGAAAAGGTGTATGGCAAGGTGCAAAAGAGCCAGGTGATGGGGATTCTTTCCGAGTACGGGAATCATAATCAAGAGGGGTAAAGATGGCGAAGCTGACAAAAAAAGATCTGGACAGGATTAAAGACGCCCATAAGGATGACGGCAAGAACTGGATTAAGGTGGGGATGAGTACCTGCGGTATCGCGGCCGGGGCGGACAAAGTCTACGAGGATTTCGTGGAGGAAATAAAAAAGAGAAAACTCGATATCCAGGTCAAGAAATGTGGCTGCCAGGGCATGTGTTATTCGGAGCCTTCCGTCGAAGTAAGGGTGAAAGGCCTGCCCGATGTAATTTACGGAAAAGTGGATAAAGAGGGTGTCCTCAAGATACTGGATAAGCATGTCTGCGGGAATATGCTGGTCAAAGACGCCATTTATGAATTAAGGACAAAGAGGTAATATCGATGGATGAAAAAGTGATTTTTCTTAAAGATACCAGCGCGGATGCGGACCGTACGAGAGATTTTTACGCTTCTTTCCTGAACGCATTACGCGAATGCGGCCTTGAGGATAAGGTGCAGGTGGTGCGCGTGGCGGATATCGGAATATATAACCGCGGGCTGGTGGTCAAGTTCGCCGACAAGGATATTGTTTATGTCAATGTCGAAGAAAAGGATATCAAGAATATCGTTGCCCAGACCGTCAAGGAAGGCAAGGTTATCGAAAAGTTCTTATTTAAGGACGAACCGAAGCAATTGCGCATAGTCTTGCGTAATTGCGGGGAAATAAATCCGGAAAATATAGATGAATATATCGCCAAGGACGGGTACCGTGCCTTGTGCAAGGTGGTCAGCGATTACAAGCCCGAGGATGTTATCGAAGAGCTTAAAAAAAGCGGCCTGCGCGGCAGGGGAGGAGCCGGTTTTCCCACCTGGATGAAATGGAAATTTACGCGTCAGACACCCGAGACGCAGAAATACGTAATATGCAATGCCGATGAGGGCGACCCCGGGGCATATATGGACAGGGGAGTCCTGGAAGGGGATCCGCATTCGGTTATCGAAGGCCTGATTATCGCCGGCTATGCAATAGGCGCCTCAAAAGGCTATTTCTACGTACGCGCGGAGTACCCGTTGGCGGTGGAAAGAGTAGAGAAGGCGTTAAAGCAGGCGTATGATTACGGGTTTCTCGGCAAGAACATATTCGACAGTGATTTTAGTTTCGATATCGACATACGTTTAGGGGCGGGCGCATTCGTCTGCGGCGAGGAGACTGCGCTCATCGCTTCCATAGAGGGTAAGCGCGGGACCCCGCGGCCCAGGCCTCCGTATCCTTCGGTAAAAGGGCTTTGGGATAAGCCTACCTCCATAAACAACGTCGAGACCCTGGCGAATATAGCCCCGATAATACTCAAGGGCGGCCAGTGGTATGCTTCCATAGGCACAGAGAAGTCCAAAGGGACAAAAGTTTTTGCACTTACCGGGAAAGTCAAGAATTCCGGATTGGTGGAAGTCCCCATGGGGATCACCCTGAGGGAGATAGTTTTCGACATAGGCGGAGGAATGCTTTCGGATAAGGGTATCAAGGCGATACAAACCGGAGGCCCTTCCGGAGGAGTCATCCCCAAGGAGTACCTGGATACCCCGGTAGATTACGAGAACCTGCAGAAGCTTGGCTCGATCATGGGCAGCGGCGGCATGATTGTTATGGATGAGGATGACTGCATGGTGGATATCGCAAAGTTCTATCTGGGTTTTTGCGTGGATGAGTCATGCGGTAAATGCGTTCCCTGCCGCATAGGCGGCTACCAGATGCTCTCCATACTGAATAAGATCACGGAAAGCCAGGGGCAGATCGAAGATCTGGATAAGCTGAAAAGGATAGCCTTGGCCATGCAGAAGGCTTCCCTTTGCGCTTTAGGCCAGACCGCGGCAAACCCCGTAATTTCCACGATAAAATATTTTGAAGAGGAGTACCGGGACCATATCGTAAACAAGAAGTGCCGTTCGCATAAATGCAAGCATTTGGTAAATTACAACGTTATCCAGGACAGGTGTAAACGCTGCAAGGTTTGCGTGATCAACTGCCCGGTGAATGCCATTAGCGGGGATAAGGAGAAAGGGTTTTTTGTCGATCCTAAGGTATGCGTACGCTGCGGCAAATGTTTTGAAGTCTGTAAATTTAATGCCATTGCCAAGGAGTAGTTAAATGATTAAAGCCAGGATTAATAATATACCGGTGGAAGTGGAAGAAGGGGTCTCCATCTTGGACGCGGCGAAGAAAGCCCAGATCAAGATACCTACTCTTTGCAAGCACCCGGATCTTCCCCCCGGGGCAGGATGCGGTTTATGCATAGTCAGGATTAAAGGCACGCCGAAGATGCTGCGTGCCTGCTCCACGCCCCTGGAGGAGGGGATGGAGATCACTACCCATGACCCGGAGATAGTTTCTGTCCGCCGGACGGTTTTGGAATTGATTCTCTCCAACCACCCCAATGACTGCCTGCAGTGCGGCAGGAACAACAACTGCGAGCTGCAGTCTCTGGTGGCGGATTTCGGCATCCGCGAGGAATCTTTTCAGAAGTTCCTTCCGGATGTGCCTAAAGACGATTCTACGCGCACGATCGTTCTCGATCCCCAGAAATGCATACGCTGCGGCAGGTGCGTGAAGGTTTGCCAGGAGATGCAGAACGTCTGGGCGTTATCTTTCCTGGAAAGGGGTTTTTGCACGCGTATTTCCCCCGCCGGAGACATAAAACTCGCGGATTCCCCCTGTATCAGATGCGGCCAGTGTTCCAATCATTGCCCTACCGGAGCGATAGTCGAGTTAGACGAGACAGCCAAGGTTTGGGAATTGCTGCAGGATCAGGGCAAGCATTGCGTTGTGCAGATTGCCCCCGCGGTAAGGGTGGCTATAGGCGAGGCATTCGGATACCCCATCGGTACCAACCTGACAAAGAAGCTGTATGCCTTGCTGAGAAGGCTGGGTTTCAAGGCGGTTTTCGATACTAATTTTGGAGCGGACGTCACGATTATGGAGGAGGGGAGCGAATTTATCCAGAGGTTCGCGCATAAGAAAGGGCCTCTTCCGCTGATAACTTCCTGCTGCCCGGGATGGGTTGATTTCATGGAGAAATTCCATCCCGATATGATCGATCATTTTTCAAGCTGCAAGTCGCCCCATGAGATCGTCGGAGTGCTTTCCAAGACTTATTATGCGCAGAAAAAGAATATCGACCCCAAGGATATCGCGGTAGTATCTATTATGCCCTGTACCGCCAAGAAAAACGAGATCATCCGGTGCGAAGAGATGTACGCTTCAGGGTGCCAGGATGTTGACGTGGCCCTGACTACCAGAGAGCTGGCCAGGATGATCAAACAGGCGGGGATAGATTTTGTGAATCTGCCGGACGAAGAGCCGGATCATATGCTCGGCGATTACACCGGGGCGGGGGTGATCTTCGGGGCTACCGGGGGGGTCATGGAGGCGGCGATAAGAACCGCTTATTTCCTCCTGAATGGGAAAAATCTTGATAAGCTCGAGTTAACCCAGATCAGGGGCCTGGAAGGAGTCAAGGTTGCGGAGATCCCGATCAACGGCAAGAATGTCCGGGTGGCGGTTGCCCACGGTTTGAACCATGTGGAATACGTTTTGAATAAAGTAAGGGAGGCAGAGAAGAACAACCAGGAGCCTCCTTATCATTTTATCGAAGTGATGGCTTGTCTCGGCGGTTGCGTAGGCGGGGGAGGCCAGCCATACGGCGTTACCGATGAATTAAGGGAAAAAAGAGCTGCGGGCGTTTATCAGGACGACAAGGAAAAAGAAAAACGCTGTTCGCATGAGAATCCTTTCGTGCAGCAGCTGTATAAGGATTTCCTGGGCAGCCCGTTGGGCGATAAATCGGAACATCTGCTGCATACGCATTATCAGGCGCGCAAGGTTTACGCCAAATAAAATTGTTTTTGGTATCCTGCGGTAAGGAGCCGTTTGGCTCTGAAATCAAGGGGAGGATGAAGTATATCCCAGCTTTCCTGCAGGATCGGCAAGGAGGCTGGGATTTTTTTGGGAGGGCGGGATAAAATGGAGAAACGTCTGGGTTTCGTGGGGATAATAGTTCATAACCGCAAGAAAGCCGCGCCGTTAGTCAATACAACTCTGACGGAGTTCGCGGAATTGTTTGTCGGCCGCATGGGGATACCCCATGTCAAAAGGGAGTTGAGCGTAATTGTGTTAATCGTGAACGCGACTACGGATGAACTCGGCGCTTTGACCGGTAAACTGGGAAAGATCAGCGGGGTATCGGTAAAATCCGGGTTGAGCAAATCGGAATAACTGCTTCCCCGCAAGGATAAAAAAAGGGGGGATTGATGAAGTACATTGACGAAGAAAAGATAAATAATCTTTTAGCCGGCTGCCAAAAGCCAGACAGCGGCAGGATAGAATCCATCCTGGACAAAGCGCGTACGCTCAGGCGTCTGAGCCTCGAGGAGTCTGCGGCCCTGCTTATGGCAGATGAGCCCGCGCATATCCGCAAGATATTCGAGTCGGCAAGTTTCGTCAAGGAGGCTATTTACGGCAAAAGGGTCGTGCTTTTTGCCCCCCTTTACATAAGCAATCTGTGCGTCAATGATTGCGCATACTGCGGGTTCAGGTCGACCAATGCCAGAGTAAAACGCAGGGCCTTGACTATGCCGGAGATCACCGGCCAGATAGAATGGCTGCTGCGCAGGGGGCATAAAAGGATACTGGCAGTCTGCGGAGAGGCTGCCCCGGGGGGTATGAAAAATATCGATTATTATACCCAGGCAGTGGAGGCAATCTACGCGGCCAAGGTCGATAAGCACAGGATAAAAAGAGTAAACGTAAATTGCGCGCCGTTGAGCGTCGATGAATTCAAGCAGCTTAAGTCAAGCGGCATAGGCACATTCCAGATTTTTCAGGAAACATATCATGATCAGACCTACCGGAAGATGCATATCAAGGGCCCAAAGAGCGACCCGGACAACCGGATTACCGCTCCGGACAGGGCCTTTGCCTCCGGTATAGACGATATCGGTATCGGGCCTCTTTATGGCCTGTACGATTGGAGGTTCGAGACGCTCGGGCTGCTTTCTCATGTGGAGCATATGGAGCAGGAGTTTAACGTCGGCCCGCATACTATATCTGTGCCGCGCATCGAACCGGCAGAGGGAGCGGATGTTTCATTCGATCCTCCTTACAGGGTTTCCGATGAAGATTTCAAGAAAATAGTCGCTGTCTTAAGGCTTTCCGTGCCTTATACCGGTATAATAATGTCGACCCGGGAGTCGCCGGCCATGCGCGATGCGCTTATCGGTTTGGGGGTTTCCCAGATCAGCGCCGAATCATCCACTTCCCCCGGGGGGTATTCTGAAAACAGGGCGAGGAACGAGGCTGTGCCCGGCCAGCAGGCAGGCAGCCAGTTTTCCCTTGGAGACAGCCGCTCCCTTGACGAGATTATAGGTTCCTTGATCAGTTACGGTTATATACCCAGTTTCTGCGCCGCTTGCTACCGTAAGGAAAGGACAGGAGAGGCATTCATGAAACTGGCCAAGCCCGGGACGATAAAAGGCAAATGCAGCATGAACGCTTTAATAACCCTGAAGGAGTATCTTGATGATTTCGCTTCTTTGCCGGTGAGGAGTGCCGGGTATAAACTGATAGCGGGCTATTCGGAGAAACTCGATCCGGGTGAGAGGGAAATGCTGAAAATATTTTTTGACCATGTAGACGCCGGATTAAGAGATGAATATGTCTGATACGGGGGCTCTTTTGAACAAGGTAGGCGCTTCTTCCTTGCCCGAACCGGGGGATATCGAGAGGCTGCTTGCCGTGCAGGGAGAAGACGGCATCAGGGAAATTTTCGTCTTTGCCGATAAAGTCAGGAAGGATTTTTGCGGGGACGGGATCATTCTCCGCGGAATAATAGAATTTTCGAGTTTTTGCACCAGGGAATGTTTTTATTGCGGGTTGAATAAAGGCAATGTTGTTTTAAAACGCTACCGCATGAAAAAACCGGAGTTGTTCGAAGCGGTGCGTTTCCTTGCCGAGAGTAATGTCAAAACAGTGGTTTTACAGTCCGGGGACGACGCTAACCTTGACCCTTCATGGATGAGGGACGTCATATCGGGCATAAAGTCGAATTTCGATATAGCGGTTACCCTTTCCATAGGGGAGAGGAACGCCGGGGATTACAGGCTGTGGAGGCAGGCGGGGGCGGACAGGTTCCTTTTGAAGATGGAGACTACCGACGAGGCTTTGTATTCTTCGATGCATCCGCGGATGGACTTTAAGCGGCGCTTGAGGTGCCTGTATACTCTTAAAGACCTGGGTTACCAGGTGGGGTCGGGAAATATTGTCGGGCTGCCCGGGCAGACTTTGAGTTCGATTGCCCGCGATATAGTGTTCTTCAGGAAGATGGAGCTGGACATGATCGGGATAGGGCCGTTTATCCCGCATAAAGACAGCCGGTTTGCCGATCAAAGTCCGGGCGATCCGGTTTTGACGTTAAAGACAATAGCCCTTACGCGCATAGCCAACAAGCTGGCGCATATCCCGGCTACGACCGCCCTGGGAAGCCTGGATAAGGATTACAGGCTTGATGGACTTAAATGCGGGGCAAACGTACTGATGCCGAATTTTACTCCGTCCTGCTACCGCAGGCTTTATGAGATTTATCCGCACAAGAGGTGCATCGATGAGCCGGTGGGCGGCTGCGGCATTTGCATGGATGATGCAGCCAGGAGCTTGGGCAGGTTTATAGACTATTCGAGAGGGGATTCCTTAAAGAAGAAAGGGGTTGTTACAAATGTATAGGACACCGGCGAGCAACAGGCTGCACATAGGGATATTCGGAAAAAGAAATACCGGCAAATCGAGTCTGATTAATGCGATTACCGGGCAGAGTACCGCGATCGTGTCCGATGTCGCGGGGACGACCACGGATCCGGTATATAAGGCAATGGAGATCCTGCCTATCGGGCCGTGCATGCTTATCGATACGGCGGGTATCGATGATGAAGGCATGCTGGGCGAGGAAAGGGTCAAGCGCACCCTCGTTGTCCTGAGGAAGACGGACGTCGGCCTGATTACGGTAGAACCCGACACCCGGATAGATAATTTCGAGGAGGAGATGGTAAATACCTTCCGCGGCAAAAAGCTGCCTTTTTTGTTTGTGATAAATAAATGCGAACTGCCCGGGGAGAGGGCGCAGAAATACCTGGAAAAGAACAAAATCGATTTCATAAAGGTTAGCTCCAAGACAAAAGACGGGATAGATGAGCTTAAGCATAAGATTATGGATATGGCTCCCGGGCACTGGTCTCCCGTCCCTCTTGTGGCGGATATCATCGAACCAAAGGATACCGTCATCCTGGTTTGCCCCATAGACAACGCTATGCCGCAGGGCAGGCTTATCCTTCCTCAGGTGCAGGTGCTGCGCGACGTCCTGGATATCAATGCCACGGCTTTCGTGACTAAAGAGACCGAGCTTATGGATTGCGTATCCGCCTTGAAGGAGAAGCCGAAACTGGTAATCACGGATTCACAGGTATTCGAAACTGTGCGGGATGCCTTGCCCGGGGATATCCCCCTGACTTCTTTCTCCACGGTTTTTGCAAGGCATAAAGGGGACCTTAACGCTTATATCAAAGGGGTTTATGCCCTGGAGAAGCTAAAGGACGGAGACGAGATTTTGATCGCCGAGGCCTGCACGCATCATGTCCAGCCTGAGGATATCGGCAGGACAAAGATCCCCACATGGCTGATGCATTATACCAAGAAAGAACTGCATTATGAGGTTACCGCGGGAGGGGATTTCCCCGAAGACCTGGCTCGTTACAAGCTGATCATCTCCTGCGGCGGATGCATGGTCAACCGCAGGGAGATCATGCACCGTATCGAAAAAGCCGCCAGTGCCGGAGTGCCGATCACCAATTACGGCGTACTTATGGCTTATCTGTCCGGCATACTGCAAAGGGTGATCGAGCCGTTTAAAAACGGCCTGGTAAAATTAGACATGGAGTTTGACAAAACCCGCAGAACGTAGTAAAAATAATGCGGTTATACAATACAGGGATAATTATATGAGAGTCGTATCCAAAAAAGTGCTTGTCGGTTCGCCTGCGGCGAGAATAGTAAGAATCTCGCTTTTTGCCCCCGAGATCAGCAAAACGGCCAAGGCCGGGCAATTTGTCGTGGTCATGGCAGAAGAGAAAGGGGAGAGGGTCCCCCTTACCATAGTAGATGCGGATGCCAAGGCAGGGGAGATAACGCTTATTTTCCAGGAGGCGGGTTTGACTACCCGTATTTTAGGCAGTTTGTCCCCGGGGGATAATCTGCATGCTTTGCTCGGCCCGCTTGGCCATGCAACACAGATCAAGAAATACGGCAAGGTGATCCTAGTGGGGGGAGGCGTAGGGGCAGCGGAAATTATGCCGGTTGCGCGCGCCATGAAGGATGAAGGCAATCATGTCACCAGCATCCTTGGTTTCAGGAACAAAGAGCTGGTCATACTGGAGGAGGAGCTCAGGAATTCTTCCGATAAGGTATACGTGTTGACGGACGACGGTTCTTACGGGGACAAGGGGTTTACCGTGGACAGGCTGAAGAAGCTCCTGGATGAAGGGAAATATGATTTGATATATGCCGTAGGCCCGGTTCCCATGATGAAGAACGTTTCCTTGTTGAGCAGGGAGTATGATATACGGACAATCGTCTCTCTTAATGCTCTCATGGTCGACGGCACGGGAATGTGCGGATGCTGCAGGGTCAGCGTATTCGGCCGCGTGAAATTCAGTTGTGTGGACGGCCCGGATTTTGACGCTGCGGGGGTAGACTGGGAGGAGCTCGAAAACAGGAACAAGGTTTATAACCCCCAGGAAAAGCATGCCTGTAAGCTTTTCCGGGAAGGCAAGGGATGAACAGCATGCCGGTGAGGCCAAAAGAGCTGCCCGCGGAAAGAAGGGTGGAGGGGTTCGGCGAGGTGGTGCAAGGTTATACCGAACAGGAGGCTTTGTTTGAGGCATCCCGCTGCCTGCAATGCAAGAATCCCGCTTGTTCGGAAGGCTGCCCCGTGGGTATAGATATCAAACGGTTTATCTCCCAGATCAAGGAGAAGGATTACCGGGCGGCGTATTTTACTCTTAAGGAAAAGAACAACTTTCCTTCTATTTGCGGCAGGGTATGCCCTTCGGAATACCAGTGCCGCAAAGCATGCGTACTTACCCGGAAGGGGTCTCTTTTTGCCTCGGACCAGGCGATTAACATACATCTCCTGGAGCGTTTTGCCGGAGATTACGGAAGGGATAACGGTTTGTCCCTGTCCGTGCAGGATGCGGGTAATCCGGCCAAGCCCAGAGTGGCGGTAGTGGGTTCCGGGCCGGCGGGGTTATGTTGCGCGGGGGAACTGGCCCGGAAAGGGTTCCGGGTGGATGTATTCGAGAGTCTGCACAAGACAGGCGGAGTTTTAAGATACGGTATCCCTTCTTTCAGGCTTCCCCGGGAAGTGCTCGATTCTGAAATAGATTATCTCAAAGGCATAGGGGTGAATTTTGTTACTAATTTCCTGGTGGGCAAAACCGCCAGCTTGAAGGATTTGTTTTCCCGGGGATATGAACGCGTTTTTCTTGGGGTGGGTGCGGGAGTGCCGTCCTTTCTGGGGATCAAAGGGGAAAGTTTATGCAACGTCTATTCGGTAAATGAGTTTCTCGCGCGGGTTAACCTGATGTCAGCGCATAAATTCCCGGAGTTCCATACGCCGGTCAATACCGGGAGGCATGTTTTGGTGATCGGCGGAGGGAATACCGCTATAGATGCGGCGAGGGTCGCTTTGCGGATGCAGAAGATCAACGGGATACCCCTGGATACGAAGATAGTCTACCGGCGTACCGAGGCTGAGATGCCGGCCAGGCGCCTTGAAATAGAGCATGCTTCCCAGGAGGGGGTAAAGTTTGAATTCTTGAGCCAGCCCAGGGAGTTTAACGGAGACGGGCGCGGGTTTGTGAAAAAACTGGTTTGCTTGAAAGCGGAATTAGGGGAACCCGACAGTTCGGGGAGGAGAAGGCCCGTAGCTATAGACGGGAGCGAATTCGAATTAGATTGTGATTTATGCGTGATCGCGGTAGGGTTGAAGGCAAACCAGATATTAATCGACGCCACGCCGGAATTAAAGACCGACAGCAACTTAGATCTTATCGTGGACCCGGATAGCATGGAGACATCCTTGAAAGGGGTGTATGCCGGGGGCGATATAGTAGGCGGGGAAGGCACGGTTATCGAGGCTATGGGTATGGCCAAGAAGGCCGCCTGCGCGATAATCAATAATTCTTGACATTTTTCCTTCCGGTATTTAAGATAATAAACATAATTTAGGCTTTTACCCGGATCTGCAAAGGTGCAGAATCAAGGTTTTGCAAGAAGGCCAAGGACAAAGGCGTCTTAGGGCTTAAAGGGGAGGGCCATATTTTTTTAAGTTCTTATGCCTAATTTTTAGGCATATTGTGATTAAATATCAGCAGGAGATCCTGCGCAAGAGGAGGTATTCATGGTACAGTGGCCGAAGACAAACGACGCCTTGGGTACGGTAAACAGGGGCAACCCTTGTGAAAGCGGGTTATGCACTCTTTGCCGTGTTGATTGTATGGGGAAATGCGAGACCTGGCTTTCCAGCCTCAAGGGACGCAAGCTTCTTTATCCCAGGGATTATAGTTTTACTACAGCAGGGAGCGCCAATACCGCGCATACGGGGGTTTCTTACAATTCCCTGCGCATAAACGGTTACAATTATGGCTCTTACGGTCTTCCTAAAGGGTTATCCAGCTCCGAAGACGATTGCATATTTCCTAATGTGAATATAGAAGGCGAGTTCGGCCAGTCGGTCAAGACCAAATTCAGGGTGCCTGTGATGACCGGAGCCCTGGGTTCCACTTTTGTGGCGGCCAAATACTGGGAGTCTTTTGCCAGCGGGGCGGCCCTGGTAGGCATCCCGATCGTTGTCGGGGAGAATGTAGTGGGAATAGACAAGCAGGCTGAAATCAAGAACGGCAAAGTTATCAAAGCCCCGGAGCTGGACAGAAGGATAGAGACGTTCCTGCGTTACTACGACGGTTACGGCGCGATTATCGTACAGATGAATGTCGAGGATACGCGAAACGGCGTGGCCGAATACGTAATCGGCAAATACGGCGATAAAGTAATCATAGAATTAAAATGGGGCCAGGGGGCTAAATGTATCGGCGGAGAGATACAGGTGAATAACCTGGAATATGCGCAGTTCCTCAAAAAGAGAGGGTATGTAGTGGACCCTGATCCCACCATCCCGGAAGTGCAGGAATCATTCAGGTCCGGCGCAATCAAGTCTATCGCCCGCCACAGCAGGCTGGGCTATACCGGCCTGTCTTCGGAAAAGCAGGTGGAGGATAACTTTATGAAGGCTGTCAAATACCTGCGCAAGATAGGCTACAAGCGCATATCGCTCAAGACCGGCTCTTACGGTATGGAAGCCTTGGCGATGTCCATAAAATATGCTTCGGAGGCCAAGCTCGATTTGCTTACCATCGACGGTTCCGGCGGGGGCACGGGGATGAGCCCCTGGAACATGATGGAGAGTTGGGGGGTTCCTTCCGTATTGCTGCATGCCAAGGCATATGAATATGCGGAGATCCTGCGCAAGAAAGGCAGGAAAGTGGTGGATATGGCTTTTGCCGGAGGGCTGGCCAGGGAGGACCATATCTTCAAGGCTCTGGCTTTAGGCTCTCCTTATACGAAGCTGGTATGTATGGGGCGCGCCCTGATGATCCCCGGTTACCTTGGCTCGAATATCGAGGGGGCGCTGGATCCTTCGCGCAAGGCCAAGCTGAACGGGAGCTGGGATAAGCTCCCGGCCAGCGTTATGGAATTCGGTTCTACGCCGGAGGAGATGTTCGCCGGTTATTACGACCTGCAGAAGAAAGTAGGCAGGGATGAGATGAAAAACGTTCCTTTAGGCGCCGTGGCTTTTTGGACCCTGGCCGATAAATTAGCCGCCGGGCTTCAACAGTTGATGGCGGGAGCCAGGAGGTTTACGCTTAAGGCGGTCAGGCGCGAAGATATTTTTTCAGCCAACCGCGAAACAGAGAAAGAAACCGGCGTGCGCTTTATTACCGATGCGGATGACGATAAAGCCAGGAGAATAATGCGCAGGTAATAGGTTATCTTTTTTGCCAGTTTAAGGTGCCGCGCCGGGGACAGCGCGGCACCTTTATTTTCACAAGGATGCCGTTAAGTCTTTTCCCCGGCCCATATTTTAATTGCGCGGCGGTTTTTTTGGTTGTAAAATACTTTTTGTGAATAAAGATGAGATTATCGAAGATTTTTTCCGCAGCCTGAGAGTCGCCCTTACGAACGCATTTTCTTATCCTAAGGACCATCCCTATTTTATCAAATCCGTGGAGAGTTTTAAGGTTAAACTCGATACTCTTCTGGCCGCGCTTAATCCTTTCAGGATCGGGATTACCAGTTCCGGCCTGGTAGTGGAGGGTAAGACTTTGAACAGGGCCGGTTTCTATGACGAACTGGCGCGCCTTTTGCACCAGCGTAAGATAAAAAGCATAGAGATCCTGGCCGGGTTTGAGCTTAATGAGCTGTTGCGTTTTCTCTGCGTGGTTTCCCTGTCGCAAAAAGAGATATTCAAATCCGGCGGACTTGGCGTGATCCTGGAAAAGGAAAAATTGACGCATTTCAAGATCCAGGAGCTTGATTATTCCGCCTTCCTGCATGGCGAGGGGCAGGAATGCACCGATATCTGGGGCTATATGCTAAAAGACGCCGTTTACAGCGGGGATGCGGTAAAGATGGACCAGCTTGCCGACTCCTTCGGCTCATTGATCAAGAAAGTGAATGATAAGGAATTCTTCGAAGAGGAAGGGGTTTCTTCCGAGGTGAGCGATTTCCTGGTGAGCTTGAGGAACAAGAACAAGGAGAAATTCGACAAGTGTTTGAATGACGTGTTCATCTGGCTGCTGCGCAACAAAAAGACATTGAGCCAGGATAAACTGGACAAGCTTAAACCGGTATTCAATAATTTGGACGAAAATGAATTTACCAAACTTTTGAAAGAAGGGTTTTTGCAGGAAGACAACTTCGATTCTTTAAGCCTCCAGCTTTTCTCGCGTATCTCCGAACAAAAAGAGACCGCCCGGATCACCGAGGATTTCTTTAACAATATGGACCAGTCCCCGGAACTTAAAGACAATCCGGTTGTCGTAAAGAAGATACGCAACCTGTTGAGCAATTCCCATGATGACCAGATGTCCGCGGTATACCGCAATACCCTGGATTCACTGGTAAGAAACATCTCTTTTTCCGGGAAGCTGTTTTTTGACCACCAGGAGCTGAAGGAGAATTACAGGTATATAGTCTTAAGCGTACTTGCCACGGATTTGAACCCGGAGACCGTCCAGCAGGCCTCCGCAATACTGGAGAGGGGCCTGCCGGAGATCTTCGAAGATAACGATGTTCCTTTCTTGAAGGATTTTTGGGAGGTGCTGACCAAAAAGGAAGGGGAGGGTTTGGGGGCCTGCGGCGAAATAAAGAAGAAGATATCTTCTTATGCGGAAGATATCATCCTGGGCCCTGGACTGGCCCCCGGCCAGGAGCTCCTGGCCGGGATGGTTATTTATCCGGAGAAGGGCTCCGGCGTCTATCTGGATAAGATTTTTTCTCCCGGCCGGGCAGACAGCCACGTACTGGATTTGTTCTTGAGGCTTTTTCCGGGGGATTTGGGTATTTTTTATTCCAGGGTGGAGCAGAGCCTCCAGGATACGGAATTTCTTGCCGGCCTTATCGATGCTTTAAGCGAAAGCGAGAACGAGGCTGTCCCCGAGATACTGAAATATATCTATTCCCGCGCAAACGAACTTGTTAAGATAGAGTCGTTGAAGGTGATGAGCAAATTCAAGAAAATAGATGCGGATTTCTTGTTTCGCCAGCTGAATACCGACTCTTTCCCCCTGAGGAAGGAGCTTGTTTCCGTGCTTATCCTCGATGAGCGCATAAAGAAAAATATCCCGGGCATACTCTTTAAAATTCCCGGTTTTTTCGGCAGCGCCAACCCGCTGCTTATGGAAAACATGCAGATTGCTTTTGATTTGCATTTCGTGGAATCCGCGGGGTTGATCAAAGAATTGAGCCGCCGGAGGTTTTTCTGGAACGCTCAACTGCGCAAAAAGGCTGCCCGGGTGCTGAAAGGATGGAATCTTGACTAAAGTAGAGGTCTCTTTCAAAGAATTGCTTACCTGCCTTCAGACGGCGAAGATGTACGGGACTTCTCATCCCATGTTCCAGAAATCGCTGGATAAGGCTTATGAGGCTTTCGAAGACGCATTCAGCGAGCTTAACGAAATAGTCATCGGTATCGTGGGCGATGAATTGGCCTGTGGTAAAGAGATATTCTTCGACCTGGGCAAATTGCTGCGGCCGGCCATAATATACCTGAAGGAGAGGAATATAGAAAGATTGGCTTTTTCACGCGCTCTTTCCAAAGACGAACTGGGTAAGTTCATCGGAGTAATCAGCGGCCCAAAAGAGGATTTCAAGGGCTCTCCCCAGGAGCTGCTTACCCTCGCCGGGATAAACAATATATCCATAGGTAAACTGAAGGTAGGGCCCGACCACGACGGCGGGGAGTTGAATCTGGACAAACCCAACCTTTACGATTTTTCCGTGGAAAAAGTTGCCCAGGTCGTATCCAGCGTGCTTAACCTTGAAAAGATAGACCCCCGCCTGCTCAGGCTTTCTTTGAACAATATAATCGACAGTTTGAGCATGCAGCGCCAGGAACTGTTGAAACTGGCTACCGTAAAAAGGTACGATGTAGAGGTTTATGTGCACATGCTTAATGTGGCGATTTTCGCGATGTACTTTTCTTCGCGCCTGGGTTTTGAAAAAAATGAAGTTTTGGATATAGGGGTGGCGGCCCTGTTCCATGACATAGGCAAGATGTACATATCGCGTAAAACTCTGCACAAACCGGACAAGCTCAGCGAACAGGAGTTCAACCGCATAAAAAGCCATACCGTCTTGGGGGCTGAGTTCATGTTCAGGTATGTGGACACGCTGGGGACCCTGCCCGTGGTGGTGAGTTTCGAGCACCATTTAAAATACGATATGTCCGGGTATCCGCGTATGCCCTTGTTGAAGAAACAGCATATTGTTTCCGCGATAGTCTCGATCTGTGACGTTTATGACGCGCTTTCCCAGAGAAGGGGGTATAAACAGGATTATTCCCCCGATGTGGTTTACAACATTATGAACAAAGACAGGGGGACGGCATTCGACCCGGCCCTGCTGGATAAATTCTTCCAGTTTATGGGTTTCTGGCCTATCGGAGCTGTTGTCGCCTTGAATGACGGGAGCATAGCCTTAGTCAGGGAGGAGAATGACTCCGATATCAGGAGGCCCAAGATAGAGGTAATTTCCCCCGAGGAAAAAAGACGTTCCGTGGACCTGGTCCAGGAGCCGTCCCTGTCCATAGAGCGCTATCTTAACCCCTGGAAAGAAGGCAAGGAGTATTTGAAGTTCACTTAACGCCGGGGGGATGTTAAATCAATTGACAATCCGTTTTATGATGTTAAAATAACCAACTAAGGCGTTTAGTGCCGGTAATCCCTGCGATACTAAACGCCATTTTTATGGCAAACAGGCGGATCCCCCGCGTTTTATGATAAGGACGGCTTCGTGCCGCAGGAAGAATATGGAAGCGTTTCTTGTTTTGGAAGACGGAAAAGTATTTAAGGGGCGTTCCTTCGGGGCTCCCGGGGAGCGGACGGGGGAAGTTGTCTTCAATACCAGCATGTGCGGGTATCAGGAGATTATCACGGATCCTTCGTATAAAGGGCAGATTGTGGCTATGACTTATCCGCTGATGGGCAATTACGGAATCAACAGGGATGATGTCGAATCCCGCAGGCCTTTTCTTGAGGGATTCGCCGTAAAGGAATACAGCAAGATCGCCAGTAACTGGAGCAAAGAGCAGTCTTTGGGGGATTATTTGCGGGAGAACGGGATACCGGGCATAGAAGGCATAGATACCCGTGAACTTACTCTGCACATAAGGGAAAAAGGGGCGATGAAGGCGGTCCTTTCCACCCTGGATAGCGACCGGGCCAGCTTGCTTAATAAGGCGCGTGGTTGCTGCGGCCTTGTAGGGGTGGATCTGGTCAAGGACGTAAGCGTGGAAGAGAAATATAAATATCCTTTTGGCAAGAGCGGCAGGGCCAAATACAGGGTCGCGGTGCTGGATTGCGGCGTCAAGTATAATATTTTGAGGGAATTGGCGTCGCTCGGATGCGAAGTAACGGTTTTTCCCGCGGATTCAACTTGCGGGCAGATATTGGAGCTTAAGCCGGACGGAGTCTTGCTTTCCAACGGCCCGGGCGACCCGGCGGCTTTAGAGTATGTAATCAATACCGTTTCTGAATTGGTGGGCAAGGTCCCTTTATTCGGCATCTGCCTGGGGCATCA
>DJVT01000007.1:0-155 GCA_002441305.1 Candidatus Omnitrophica bacterium UBA6249 | reverse complement strand
AGAACCACGGTTTTTGCGTGGATATCAAGTCTTTAAGCGGCAAGGACGTAGAGCTTACCCATGTTAATCTGAATGACAATACGGCAGAAGGGTTCCGGCATAAGAAGCTTCCGGTTTTTTCCGTGCAGTTCCACCCCGAGGCTTCGCCCGGGCCG
>DJVT01000011.1 GCA_002441305.1 Candidatus Omnitrophica bacterium UBA6249 | reverse complement strand
TTATTCTTATTGTTTCAGTTATATCAATTCATCAGAATCCGTATAACTAATATGGATTTGCCTAAAGGTAGGATAGTTTTTTCTTCAGGTGCGGATGGGGATAACGAAATATACACAATGAATGTAAACGGCACAGGTTTAAGGCAGCTCACCAGGAATTCAGCGACAAGAACTAATACCGCCACGGATTACCAGCCTTCGTTTTCTCCCGATGGCGAGAAAATCGTGTTTGTTTCGGATCGTCAGGGGGAAAATAAGGAGCTCATATATGATTATCAAGATAGGGTAATAGGGGCAGGAAGCTCTAAAACAGGGTCTTTAGATATCTACATTATGAATTCTGACGGCAGCAATCAGGTGCCTTTGACTTATCATGGCTTAAACCTGAATCCATTTTTTTCACCTGATGGCAGATATATTGTTTTTGAAACAAAAAATAATATGAAGCGGCAGAAAATAATTATGGATTATGATAGAAGAAGCCAAAGAATGTTAAATCCTGAATCTGGACAATGCAGCTTTTCTCCGGAAGGGAAAAAGATTTACGATACGTTCCAATGCGATCTTTCCTCAATGGATGCAAACGGGACGAATCGGGTTAGGCTGACAAGATTCCTGTCAAATGAAGAAACTATAAAAGATCCCAGAAGACGTAAGGCGGTTATCCAGAATATTGCTTTTTCGCATGACACAAGAAAAATAGTTTTTGTCTTAGTCGAAGCCAAAGAAGATCCTATGGGCGGGTTTTATGACTCAGTAAAGTTCTATAACATAAAGACTGGTGGTTCTGATCTAGAAGAAATATGCAGAATAGATTGTTTAAATCTAAGCTGGCCGTATATTTCTGAGGATGCCGGAAAGGTAAGGTTTTGTCATATTAAACAAGTATTATATTCTACAGATGATAAGGCAATAATTTTTATTGCAGATTTTAATTATTTCAAAGGGATTTATTCATTGGATTTAAATAGTGGAAGCGTAGAGGATCTTGCTTATAAAAAACAAAACTGGAGGGATATTGTTGATTTTGTTTTTACCCCGGATGGGAAGAAAATAATATTTATTGCAGATGTATACCCTAAATATTATGGTTTCTATGCCTTGGTTCTCCATAGCATAAAATCTTTTTTTAATCATTATTTACTTAGAAGATCGACTCCTCCTTACGATAATAAGTATCTTTGCGTTATGGACATGGATGGTAGAAATTACCGGAGAATCTGCAAGCTTCCGGCCGGGACTAAGGTCGGCCGTGATTTTGTCCATTGGGAGTAAGTTTGTAGATTATATATCCAGCTATTATTTATGGATAGAAGGCAAGAGATCAGTTTTTAATTAACAAGTACAACTTATGTATTTAGTATCCAATTGGCGCAGGATGAATATGCTAATGATTTGGGCGGAGAAGTAATGCGATTGGCAGGAGTAGCTTGTTTAGCGATACAAATATTGCTAAAAAGATAATCAATAAGAGGTAACTATGTATGTGCATAGTATTTCTTTTATATCCTATTGATTTAAATCAGGTTACGTAAACTGTCTACAGATGGGGAGATGTGGGGAGTGTATTTAAACAGGCATACAATTATTTTATTATTCTTAGATATAAATTGTTCATTTATATAGAGTTACAATGTAGGTAACATTGTATTTTTCTCTTGATTTCTTCGGAGAAAAGTGGATAATAAAATATAAATCGACCCATTCCAGCGGGTTAGAAAAAGAGAACAAGGGTGGATGAGCGCAGGATAAAAACAAGATGGGGGATAAATCAGGGCGCGGAGTTGACTGTAGAAAACGGGGTTAAACCTATTCCCTGCGTTGTTGAGGATATAAGCAATGGGGGCGTACGCCTCTCGTTAAGACGAGATTTATTTGATGAGGTTTTTTCTAATTTTAGACTGGCCATATCGGGAGGACCTGAATTAAGCATCGGCGCCCAGGTGGCTTGGAGGCAGAGGGGCCCGGAAAGCAACACTTACGGTTTGTCCTTTAGCAGCATAGATAATGATTCGTTAGAAGGCTTAAACAGGTATATCCGCGATAATTTTAACGGCTTAATAATCAAACATTGGTGGGAAGGGTCTTTAAATGCTTGAACGCAGGAAACTGCCAAGATGGAAGATAAACGAGAGCGCGTTACTTAGGCTGAAATACGCCGTAAACGACCTCTATTGCCAGATAAACGATATCAACCATATAGGGGCCCAGGTTACTTTGCATACAAAGCTGCCCATGAACAGGATATTCAAGATGAACCTGCGCCTCTCCGAGAAATACACCATCGAAGCAAAAGTCTGGGTTGCCTGGCATAGGGTCGTAAATGGCAGCAACCATTACGGTATCTATTTCAAAGAGCTGAAGGACGCCAGCAGGGATAAAATAAATAAATTTATTTCCGCGTTTTATCCTAATAGCCTGACTGGAATAACGGGAACGGAAGGGTCCGGGAGCGAAGAGGAGGTGGACGAGATTATGGGCGATCACCGCATATTCGAAAGGTTCAGAAAGCAGGTTCCCGCTCGTTTTATCGGTCTGAATGGGAAGGAAAGCATGGCCGAGACTTTTGATGTCAGCGCTAAAGGCCTGGGGTTGTCTACCAGCATGGCGTTGGAATCAAGGTCTAATCTGGAGATCTGGCTGGATGTCCCCAATAGCGCCGAACAGTTGTATACAAGAGGACAGGTTGTTTGGTCAAAGCCGGGGGATGACGGCACCTATAAGGCCGGGGTTGAATTGGAAAGAGCCGATTTGATGGGGATTTCCAGGCTGTTGCGTTCCTGACCACCCAATAAAAAACTTGACCTCCCGGTTAAAATATGTTAACTTTTAATATTACGTCTTTTTATAGCCTATTCCCGGTGGACAATACCCCACATGACAAGCGGAAGGAGAACAAAGGATGCGGTTTAAAAGCTTATTTTTAGGCGTATTTGTATTATTTTCAATATTAGGCTGTTCCGAGAATAAAATAGATTCAAAACCTACCGTCAACATCTGGCACTGGATGACTGATCGCGACCCTGCCTTCCAGGAATTAGCAAAAAAATACGAGTCTTTATACGGAGTAAAAATTAACTTTGAGCTCTATGCCCCGTCAGACGCTTATTCGCAAAAGATACGCGCCGCTGCACAGGGAACGAATCTGCCGGATATCTTCGGCATCCTGGGGGAAAAACGGGATTTTGCCTCTTTTATCAAGGCCGGCCACATCCTGGATATTACCTCTTACATGGAAGCCAATAATAATAAATGGAAGAACAGTTTCTTTCCCAAGGCCCTGGCTGTTAACGAGTTTTCCAAGGGTAACAGTTACGGGATAGAGCCCGGCATATTCGGCGTTCCTATAGATATAATGACGATCCAGATGGTGTATAACAAGAAACTTTTGGGGCAGTTGGGATTGAATCCTAACCGTCCGCCTAAAACCCTCCAGGATTTTCTGGATATCGGGGGAAAAATCCGCGATGCCGGAATGCAGGGGCTGGTTTCCGGATGGGGAGAGGTCTGGATGGTCGACTGCCTGGCCAATGACTATGCCTTCAATATTATGGGCAAGGATAAGGTCTTGGCTACCATAAGAGGAGAAGTCCCTTATACCGATGAAGACTGGATAAAAGTCCTTTCCGTATTCAAGCAGATGCAGGAGTCTGGGGTTTTGGCTCAAGGGCTTGTAACGATGATCAATAAATCGGCGGAACAGATATTTGCCAACGAGAAAGCGGTTTTTGCTTTCAACGGTTCCTGGTGCGTCAATGTTTATAAAGGTATGAACCCTGATCTTGAATATGGCGCAATGCTGCCCCCGGAGGCATCCGGCAGGTACCCTATGTCCATATGGGGAGGGGCAGGTTCGTCTTTTATGGTGAACGCCAGGTCTAAAAACAAGGAGGAGGCTGTCAAGTTCCTCGTTTGGCTTACCGATCAGGATCAGCAGGCTTATCTGGCCCAGACAACGAATAATCTTCCGGCTAACAAAAACAGCCTGTCCAAGATCCCCGAGGTGCTGGCCCAATTTGCCCGCGGTATGGATTATGCGACTCACCCCAACGTCTGGGGGGTTTCCGAGTTTTCCCTGGTGATCGAAGCCTTGGACCGCGGCATACAGTCGATTATCATCGGGGAGAAGACTCCTGAGCAGGTGGCCGGCGAAGTGCAGAAGGTCAAGGAACGCGAGATGGCCAAAAGAAGGGCTAAATGAAAGTAAGAGAATCTTTAGAGAATTATACATTTATTCTTCCGGCGATAACTATATTCTCCATATTTTACGTTATTCCCTTCATCTGGGTTTTTCAGCTTGGACTTTTTGAATGGGACGGTATTTCTTTCACAAAGGTTTTCGTGGGGCTGCAGAATTTTAAAGAGATATTTTTCCAGGATAGGTCCTGGTGGCAGTCGATGTGGAACGCCGGCTACATCACCCTGATCGCCTTAACCTTCCAGAACATACTGGCTTTTATGCTTGCCTGGGCCTGCGACCGCGAAATAAGAATGAAAAACTTCTACCGGGTTATCTTTTTTATCCCGCCTGTTTTATCCGAGGTCGTGGTGGGCATGGCCTGGCGTTTCATCATTAACGATATAGACGGGGCTAACATCATAAACCGCATGCTTATGGGGATGGGGCTTGGGAGCCTGGCGCATAATTGGCTTTCCGACCCGAATACCGCCCTCACTACGGTTGCCCTCGTACATTGCTGGAAAGGGTTCGGCTGGGGGTTCCTTATTTTTCTTGCCGGCCTGCAGACTATCCCGCGCGAGCTTTATGAGGCCGCCAGGGTAGACGGGGCCAATGCCTGGCAGTCGTTCAAAAAGATAACTATCCCCCTGATGATCCCGGTTGTAGTCCTGGTTGCCATACTTACCGTATTAGGCACTATGCAGGTATTCGTGCTGATCGTTAGCCTTGTGGGCGGAGAATTTGCCGGGCATACTTCGGTGCCCGTTTTGAGGATACTGGCTTCTATGCGCGGTTCGTCCCGTTTTGGCTACGCCTGCGCGCAAGGCATCACATTCGGCATGGTGTTAATAATTATTTCCTTTATACAGTATCGTTTCTCAAAGAAAGGCCGGTAGTTGAATGAAACACGCTTTATATTATAAAAGCCAGAAGATTGCCACAAATACATTGGTGCATATACTTTTGATAACCGTTTCCATAACATGTTTGTACCCCCTGCTCTGGATGATTGTCTCAAGCCTGAAGACTCAGGATATGATCTTTAAAGACATATCCCTGATCCCGCATCAATTCCATTTCGAAAATTATATACTGGCCTGGAAGGAAGGGGGGTTCGGGCGGAATTTCTTCAACAGCATAGTTTACACCTTATCCGTAGTCTGCGGCATAGTGATTATTTCTTCCATGGCGGCTTATGCCTTCAGCCGCCTGAAATTCGCCGGGAGCAAGTTCCTGTTCATTATGTTCATGGCGGCCATGATGATTCCCATACCGGGGAGTTTTGTTGCTTTGTATGTCCTTTTGAACAAACTGCATTTGAGAAATACCCCTATCGGATACATATTATGTATGATCAATGTAGGCCTTTCCACGAGCATATTCCTGCTTAAGACTTTTTTCGACAAGATGCCCAAGGAGCTGGAGGATGCGGCGCGGATCGACGGCTGCTCCAAGATCGGCATATGGCGCCATGTAGCTTTACCGCTTGCCAAGCCCGTTTTGGCCGTGGTCGTAGTCTTCAATGCCCTTTCCGTGTGGAACGAATACATACTGGCTTTGATTATTTTTGACAGCCGGCAGTTTATGCCTTTACAGGTTGCCCTGCAGACTTTCCAGGGCGAGTTTGTCACCAACTATCCGCTTTTGATGGCGGGTTTGACCATTACCGCTCTTCCTATTATCATAGTTTATCTGTTGATGCAGAAATATATCGTTAAAGGCGTTACCCAGGGGGCCGTGGTAGGCTGATGCGCAAGTTCCTTTTTGTGATAACTTCTTTGTTTTTGAGCGCGGGCTTGGCTTTCGCTGCCGAGAAGCCGTCTTCGGGTGATTTGACCACCAAGGCCTGGATTGCGCACGGCAAAAAGGACATAGAGGCTACTTTTAAGTACACCCAGGAGTGCATAGATCTTTACGGCCAGGAGGCGGATAAAGAGCAGGCCTCCCTGTCCGCTTTACCGAAAAACAAGAAAGAGATCGAAGCGGTGCAGTCCTTGAACGATGTGGCGACATGTTATTTTATCCAGGCCGAGAGCCTGATGCGCCAGCAAAAGACTGACGAGGCAAAAAAGATTTTTAAGTCGATCATAGACAGGTATTCCTATGGGCAGGCCTGGGATCCCCGCGGGTGGTTTTGGTCAATCCGGGTTGCCGCCGAACAGAGCATAAAGAAAATAGACACCGGGTCTATCGAAGTGGAGGAGAAGAAGAAAGTAAGCCAGCTTCCCACCAAGCTTGTTTTATCCGATCCCGGCAAAGAGGATTTTGTCGATTACGAAAAATACGGGAAATTCGAGAATGCAGGTACCAAGGATTACCGTTATGTGATTACGGATCAGGCCGGTTTAATGGCCGCTGTGGGGGAGGGGGTTTATCCCAATAGCGGTTCGGTAAGAAAAGACCCGATTTTTAAGCAGGTAATAAAAGACAAGCGCCTGGAGGGGGACGCCTGGGATTTTCTGTATTCCCCGGATCTTGAAGCGGCATTCGTAAAGTGGACGACTTCAAGCGAGCCCCAGGGTGTAAGGCTGTTTTGCACGGGGTCGATACTCGAGCGCGCAGGGTTGATTACCCAGGCGATCAAGTGCTATTATTCCATCGTCGTGCATTTCCCGGCAAGTTACGGGTGGACTTATTGGCATACTCCCTGGTACGTAGGTTCTGCCGCCATCGCCAAAATCAATTTTCTCCTGAGGCGCAATCCGCAGCTTGGCTATAAGCTGGAAGGCGCGGAGATAAAGATTGTAAACGGTTTTGATAACGATATTCTGAACGATGTAGCCATAGTCAAACCGGGTAAATTCATTAAGGTTGACCTGGCGGAAGAGGCGGCCAAAGCAAAGCTCCCTGCCGATCCTGGCAAGGTTAAAAAGAGGGTGGGTAAGGGCAAGGTCAGGCTCGTCCAGTATGAGAATGACGACTGGCAGCTGATAGTCGATGACCAACCGTATATCATTAAGGGTATTACTTATGCGCCGACCAAGATAGGCCAGTCCCCGGATGACGGGACTCAGGGCAACTGGATGTATGAAGATTTCAACAAGAATGGAAAGATAGACGGTCCTTATGACGCCTTCGTTGACAAGAACCGGAATAATATCCAGGATGCCGATGAGCCTGCGGTAGGGGATTTTAAGCTGATGCAGGAAATGGGGGTCAATACTATACGTTTGTACCATCATCCGCTCAAGATCAATAAAGAGCTGATGAGGGATCTTTATAAAAATTACGGAATACGCGTGATTGTGGGGGACTTCCTGGGAAAGTACGCGATAGGTTCGGGCGCGCAATGGAACCCGGGTACGGATTACAACAACGAGACCCACAAGAAAAACATGATAGAGTCGGTAAAGCAGATGGTCAACGAATTCAAAGACGAGCCTTTCGTGTTGTTTTGGCTGTTAGGCAATGAGAATGTATATGGCTATGCTTGTAATGCCAACGAAGAACCGGAAGCCTTTTTTAAATTCGCCAATGAAGTCGCCCGGATAATCAAATCTATCGACCCGGAGCATCCGGTAGCGATATGCAGCGGGGATATCCTTTTCCTCGACAGGTTCGGTAAATACGCCCCGGATATAGATATATTCGGCACCAACGCGTACCGCGGGGATTACGGTTTTGGGGCTTTCTGGGAGCAGGTGAAACAAGAATCGGGAAAACCGGCTTTCATCACTGAATTCGGCTGCCCCGCTTATGCGGAAGGGAAAAGTTCCGATGAAGGGGAAGACCTGCAGGCGCAATACCACCTCGGTTCCTGGGAGGATATCCAGAACAATATGGCTTTTTCCCAAGGGGCAGGGAATGCCCTGGGGGGAGTGGTATTCGAATGGCTTGATGAATGGTGGAAGGCTTATGAGCCTGCCCTGCACGATACGAAGGGGTTGTGGTCCGGGCCGTTCCCTGACGGATATATGCATGAAGAATGGCTGGGGATGTCGGGACAAGGCGACGGCAGCCTGAGCCCTTTCTTGAGGCAGCTGCGTAAATCTTATTATATGTACCAGAAAAAATGGAAAAACGGGGCATTGGCAAACTAATTAAACTCGCACATTGATTTGCTCGTACCGGCGTATCTGTAAGTCAAGTGCTTATTGAAAACAGGAGGTGTGAAAATGAAAAAGTTATTGGCGATGGCTCTGGTTATGTTCCTCGCTGCTCCCCTGGCCGTTATGGCCCAGGATCAGTCTCCAAAAGAGTTCGTGGTCTTTTCGGACAGGAACGCCAAAGATAACCATTATATTCCTTCGGGCTGGATGGGGGATTACGGCGACCTTAAGATGAATGACCAGTCAGCGGACAATCCGCACAGCGGGACAACAAGCATTCAATTTGTCTACAGCGCAAAGAAATCGCAGGGCCAGGGATGGTCAGGGGTATATTGGCAGAATCCCGCCAACAACTGGGGTAACAAGAAAGGCGGATTTGATCTTACCGGGATGAGCAAGCTCACGTTCTGGGCGCGCGGCGCAAAAGGCGGCGAAGTGATCCAGAAGGTAATGGTGGGCGGCATCAAGGGTACTTATCCGGATTCTTCTTCGGTTGAAATGGGCCCTATTGAGTTGACCGATACATGGAGACAGTACACGGTCAATTTGGCGGGCAAAGACCTTTCTTATATGAATGGGGCTTTCGGATGGACGATCACTTCCGATTTGAACCCGGAAGGGGCCACGATATATTTCGATGATATCAAGTTCGAGGCCGACCCGGCTCTTAAACCCGAAGGCAAGAAACAGCAGGCAATGCCGTTTTATGTCTATGCCGACCGTTCTTCCATGGTCAACCATTTCGTGGCTTCAGGATGGATGGGGGACTACGGAGATATCAAGTATGACGGTTCCTGCAAAGAGGACGCATATTTGGGGGATACCTGCGTCAAGATAGTTTACAGCGCGAAAGCCACTCAAGGCGCGCGTTGGGCCGGAATTTTCTGGCAGAACCCGGCCAACAACTGGGGCAATATAGATGCCGGATTCGATCTTTCCAAAGCCACCAAGCTTACTTTCTGGGCCCGCGGGGTTAACGGAAAGGAGCGTATCGAAGAGTTCAAGGTCGGCGGGATCATGGGAGAATTCTCCGATTCGGACAGCGCGGCCATAGGCCCGGTGATCCTGAACAAGGAATGGACGCAGTACAGCATAGACCTGAAGGGCAAGGATATGTCATATATTATCGGAGGCTTTGCCTGGTCGACAAACGCGGACAACAATCCGGAAGGGGCAACATTCTACTTGGATGAGATTAAATTCGAATAATCGCAACAGTTTATTGACAACTACAGGTTGCAGGCGTTTTTTGCTTGCAGCCTGTAGTTTTTTCTTCATTTTTATTTTATCTTCCTGCCAGCCCAGGCCGGAGGCGTATATCCAAAAGCTGAAGAACGGGCACTACCGGCTTATGGTCAAAGGGTCGCCGTACATCGTCCGGGGGGTTTGTTATAATCCCATACCCGCGGGGTCCAACCATGAATATGACTGGTGGTCGGATAAGGCCAAACCGTGGATTACGGATGGAAAACTCATGAAAGAGATGGGGATAAATACCATTCGCCTTTACCAGGCGGGCGAGGACCCGCAGAAGGTAAAACAGGTGATAGGGGATTTGTATAAGCTGTATGGGATACGTACGGTGCTTGGGGACTGGCTGGGCTTCTGGGAATATCCGTGCCCCTTTTACGGGGATAAGGATTTCCAGGAGAAGGTAAAGGCCCAGGTGATGGAAACGATCAGGACTTATAAGGATGAACCGGGCATTCTTGCCTGGATCTTAGGCAATGAAAACAACTACTCGTGCCTGGGTTATGTAAATCCCTGGTCAAGCCCTGAGGTGGACGAGGAGCCGGACCCGCAGAAACAGAAGTTGATGAAAGCGGAGATTTATTATTCTTTTGTAAACTCCCTTGCCAGGCAGGTGCATGAGATAGACCATGAGCACCCCGTAGGCTTGGGCAACGGGGAGCTGGTAGGGCTGGATTCCGCTGCCAAGTTCTGCCCCGATGTGGATTTTGTTGCCTGTATAATATACAGAGGCAAGACTTTCGGGAATCTCTTTAACTCATTGAAGATGACTTTCGATAAGCCTTTACTGCTGGCGGAGTTCGGGGCGGATTGTTATGACGCATACCTTCAGAAAGAAGACCAGGATATGCAGGCATTTTTCCTGCAGTCGCAGTGGAACCAGATTTACGCTAATTTGGCGAATAAGAAATCAGGGGCGGGTAATTGCATAGGAGGCATGATATTCGAGTGGAGCGACGAGTGGTGGAAGCACAATTCCTATGACCCGGAAAAGTGGAGCGTCCACGATACCGAAAGCGGGTGGTCTAACGGCAGTTATTATTTCGACATCCGCGCCCCCAAGAACATGAACATGAACGAAGAGTGGTTCGGGATAGTCGCGCTGGGAGACCGGACGGAAGACGGGTTAAATAAACGCATACCGCGTAAGGCTTATTACGTGATCAGGGAATTCTGGAAAAATCCCGTTATAAAGAAGGCCCGCGGGAAAAAACATTTTTAGGAGTCCAGGGGGGATTATGTCAAAGAAGGGATTGTTTCGTTCGTTTGTTTTAAGTTCGATGCTCACAGTTTTCTTTTTTTCCGCGGCTTCAGCCGAGAAGGCCCCCCAAGCGGCAGGCCCTCTTTGCGCCGATCTTGAGAATATGGAGCCGGAGTATTTCGAGAATGGCCGTTTTAATGAGTTTAGCGAGCTGCTGGATAATTATAAAGACAAGAAAAAACTTCCCGCCGGGTGCCTGCATTATTATAAAGCGCTTTGCCGTTATTCCCAGCTTAAATACTTGGAAGAGAAACAATCGTGGGATGATTATTTTGCCAACGGGAATACCTACCGCGATCAAATCCTTGAAAATGCCAATAAGGCCATTTCCGAGACAGGAGATGCCGATCCTTTAAGGATTAAAAGCAGATTGCTGCTTTGGAAGTTCTATCGCGACCAGCAGGGGACTTTCGGCGACCAGGGGGTGGATGATTTATTAAGCGACCTTACGGCTTATTCCAAGTCATCGGGCGACCCCGGCTTGATTAGGGAGGTAGCCGATGAACTTTCTTCCTGCGGGGAGAAGAACGGAGCGCGCGCAGTCTATAAAATTTATGTTGCTAAACTTTCCTCGGGCAATATCAGCGACCAGGAGTTAAAGGCAACAGCCGGGAAATTCTATGAAGAGGGCAATCTGGACTTAGCCGAGGATATATACGATATTTACATCGGCAGGATCTCGGGCAGCATGGATAAAGAGGCGTTGGCTGCGGGCTTGTTCGAGATAGCGGGGTTTTTTGTTTATAAGCCGTCGGGGAAATGCGATATGCCCTATGCCGAGAAGATCTATGAGAAAATATACGAATTGGGCGGGGAGGGAAATTTCGACCAGGAAGCAATTTACCTGCGGGCGTTCAACCTGGAAAAATATATGAATTACCGGAAGGCAGGAGAAATATATTCTTCTCTTGTCAGGCTTTATCCGGAAGGCGGCCATTCAGAAGAAGCACTTTACAAGATCGCCATGATTGACGCCTACGCATTGTCGGACATCGAGAAAGCCAGGGAGTTTTTCGGGAAGCTTGCCTCCGAGGGCGTATCCGGACCTTACGCGCTGTCGAGCCTTTACCAGCTCGGGCTGTTGTCCCAGTGGGAGGGGGATCTGGACAAGGCCAAAGGTTATTATGAGGCGTTGTTGAAAGGTGCCGGAGAAGGCTATGCGCAGACGGTATCCCGGGCCAAGCAAAGGCTGGGGGAAATCGAAGAAAGCAAGCAGCTCGATTATAATCTTAAAACTTTCCTGGATTCGGCCCTGAAAAAAGATGTCTTTTTGCCCGAAGGAGCAGGCCCCGGGCTTGAGGCCTCAGGTTTTATCCTTCAGAAAGGGGAAAGCGTTACCGTTTCCGCAGTTGCGAATATGCCGGAAAGCGGCTGCAACCAGGTCCAGGTGCAGTATCTTTGGTCGGGCGACATCGGCATTCCTGCGCCTCAGGTTACCGATGGCAGTATAAAAAGTTCCTATTCTGATCCGGGGACGAAAGAGGTTAACCTGGTGGTAGTTTCCCCCGCGGGAATAACCGGGTATTCCTTTGCGATGCTGGACGTGCGCTAATCCCCTGCTCCGTCAGATAAACTTACCTTACTTCTTAAAAATACTTGACTTATATTTTCTTTGGTAGTATAAATAAGATAATATTTTTCTCTGGTTTTCCTTAAAGTAGCCAATCTTATTTTATGCACATACTGGATCTGCAAAAAGAAGTCTTGAGCGGGAGAGAGAAACGCAACATCGAGATATTTGATATACTTAGGAAAAAAGGTCCAATCAGCCGTTCGGATATTTCTCAGGAGATGGGGGTAAATGTGGTGACCATCTCCAATTATATTGACGACTTCATAAAATATAACCTGGTTTACGAGAAAGAACTGGATGTATCCGAAGGCGGCCGCAGGCCGGTTTTGCTGGATTTGAATCCCCGCTCCGGATTCGCGATCGGGGTAGGGCTGAATCTCATGAATATGGTCGGCCTGCTTGTGGATTTAAAAGGGAATATCATCACCAAGACCCAGGTTATCCGTCCACAGGCTTCCGTAAAAGAGATTTCCGAGTGCCTTCTGGAAATTGTGCGCGAGATCTTAAGGCGTTCCAAGGGTTATGCCGAGAGCATAAAGGGTATCGGCATAGGCGTTGCCGGATTGATCAACAAGAAAGATAGTTCTATCCATTGGCCCCAGAAAATGGATCACTATTACACTTACGCTTCTGTGGATCTTTCTCTGAAGGCCCTGATGGAAAGAGAATTTGATTTGCCGACCCTGGTAGAGAATGACGCTACCAGCGCCTGCTTCGGCGAGCACTGGCTGGACCTGGAAGGAAGGTACAAAAATATCCTTTACATGTTTTCCGGCGTCGGCTGCGGGATGATGATTAACGGAGAGCTTTACCGCGGTTCCCAGGGTTATGCCGGGGAGCTTTCCGTGTATAACTATAAAGAACAGGATTCCTTCAGCTGTTCCAATAACGAGCCGTGCCTGATCAAGCGCTGGGATGCCGACCTGGGGATTGTCGAGGACGTTAAGGCGGCATTGCTTAAAGCTTCGGAACAGGCGAGAAAATCTTTTTGGGCTGTTTCTTCAGGTGCGGATAATGTCGATTTAAAAGGGGTATTCGCGGCCTCAAGAGCCAGGAATGAAATAGCCGTATCCGCCCTGGACAGGGCTGCCAGGAGGCTCGGCATAAAGATAGCTTATTTAGTCAATCTCCTCAACCCGCAAATAGTAGTTATCGGCGGAGGTCTGGAAGAGTCGGGGGAGGATTTTTTGAAGAAAGTCAGGGCTACGGTTGCGAATTGGGCTTTCAGGGAATCTACGGACGATTTGAAGATAGTGTATTCCCAGTTAAGGGAAAATGCCGTGGCTATAGGGGCGGCCAGTTTGGTTCTGGAAAGGGTGTTCGCCCAGTTGTAATCATATGCGCACGCCCATAAGAAAGCGCCATAACAGGGGGTATTATGGAGCATAAGACAAAATTTATCATTATCGGATTGATAGGCTTTTCCCTGGTTTGCCTTTTTCTTTTTATCCAGGCTACCAATTCGCAACAGATGCTTGTCCGTGAACGCAATGACCTGAAGGCCGAGAATACCGCTCTTTCCGGCAAGATAAACCAGTTGGAAGGCGATCTCAGGGAGAACCAGAAAAAACTCAGCTCTTTTAAAAGCGATAGAGATAGAATGGCCCAGGAGTTTACCGATTTGCAGCAGAAGCTTGAACAGGCTATGCAGGCCCGGGACGCGCTGGTAAACAGGCTGGAGGAGCAGAGCCGCATCCAAAGTCAGCCTCAACAGGTGATTGTAAGGCAGGAGGCTCCCGCCCCCGCCCCGGTGGTAACCGCTGATGCTTATTGGGCGGGAGTGCTTAAGGCAAAAACTGACCTGGAGATGCAGTTGTTCAGCATAAGAGGTGAATTAAGCAAACTGAAAATTGCCAATGAGTCGCTGCAGAGGGATAACAGCGCCCTTGAGATGGATATAAACAGTTTGAATAACGATAAAAAGGATTTGTTGAGGCAGATCGATTACAACCAGAAGCTTCTTGACAGCATGGCCCAGGATGTGGTCAGGGAGAAGAATGACAAGTCGAAGATACAGGAAAGCCTGAGGGCGGTTAAGAGCGAGAATCTTGCTTTGAGCAGGCAGTTGAAGAGCTTGAACAGGCGCAAGGCCTCTCTGGAGAGAAAAGTCCAGGAGCTGCAAGAAGGTAAGGTTACGGTTGAGACCCGCCTGAACGAGATGGAGGCGATGCTCAGCGATAAAGTTTCCCAGATAGATTCGCTTAAGGATGACCTGGACCTCATAAAGACAGGGAAGGCAACCCCGGTTACCGAAAAGAAGAGCAAGGGGTCGGTAGAGCTTCCGGCGATAGTCGTACGCTCGTCTCCCGCGCAGGATGGCGGCAGCAATGCAAAATCCGGGCCCCTGGGCAAGATCCTGGCGGTGAATCCGGAGAATAATTTTGTGGTTATAGATATCGGGACATCTTCCGGGGTAAAGATAGGCGATACTTTCAATGTCTTCCGCGGCGGTAAACCGATAGCTTTAGTTGAAGTAATACAGGCGCGAAACAGCATTTCCGCCTGCGATATAAAGAGAAAAAATGCCGCACCCAGGATAGGGGACGGCGTAAAATAATCTCTCCGCGCTACAATGACACGCATTAAAAAAACTTCTTCCAGGAATATTTCCATTTTGGATGTTGCCAAGGCAAGCGGCGTATCCATTACCACTGTTTCCCGGGTAATCAACAAGGTCGGCACAGTAAAAGAAAAAAACCGCGTTAAAGTGATGGATGCCGTCAAAGAATTGAAATTCCAGCCTTCGGTAGTGGCCCAGCGCCTGGCGACAGGCAAGAGCAATGTCGTAGCCCTGGTGATCCCGCGTTACGAGGGGGTTTTTTATTCGTTCTACGCACTGGAGATCATCCGCGGCGTGGGCACTATGTGCGATGCCCTGAAGCTGGACCTGCTGCTTCATTTGGCGGATGCGCACTCCCCGTTATCCTTACGCGGCGTGGGAGGGATGATCTTCTCGGATATTATAGGCAACAGGATCCAGCTGGAAGACAGCCTGGCCAAGAATATCCCGACGGTAGTAATAAATTATTATGTAGAAGATCTGGATGTTTCGTGCATAGCCGTGGATAATTGCGGTGGCGCGGAAAACGCGGTCAACTACCTTATAGAATTAGGGCATAAAAAGATAGCGCATATCACCGGCGATGTCATGACGCAGGCCGCGGCAAAGCGGCTCGAAGGTTATAAGTCGGCTTTGCAAAAAAACGGTATCGCCGTGAGGGAAGAGTATATATTCAATACCGATTACTCGAGAGGCCAGGCACGCAGCGCCGCGGAAAACCTGCTTAAGGCGGATGACCCGGCAAGCGCTGTTTTTGTCGCCTCCGATTCAATGGCCCTCGAAGTGATGGCAGTGGCGCGCGAATTGGGCAAGGATATCCCGGGGGATTTATCGATCGTCGGTTTTGACGATAACCCTTCCGGGCTTTACGGTCCCATCGCGCTTACTACGGTACGCCAGCCGTTAATCCGCATGGCCGAAGAGAGCGTCAAGGAATTGAAACGCCTGATCGAGCTGAAGAAAAACGCACCAAAAAAGATACTCCTTCCCGCAGAATTGGTTATCCGGGAGTCCTGCAGGCCTTTTTCTGACAAATAAGCTTCTGCACAATCCATTGTGTGCAATGTTCATATTTTACCCCATATATTGTAATTCTTTTTGTTGACAAGAAGTTCCCCTTTTGATATATTGATGAAGTAAATTATACTAACCCTTCCTATTCGAGGTGAAAAATGGATTTAAAATTATCTCCCAACGCCGTGAAAGTCCTTGAGCGCAGGTATCTTTGCAGAGATAAAGAAGGCAAACTTATCGAGACACCGGAACAGTTGTTTACCCGGGTCGCCAGCGCCATAGCCTCAGCGGATAAGCAATACGGCAAGAGCGAAGGAGAGATAAAAGAGCTCCAGGATTCATTTTTTGAAATAATGACCAACCTTGAATTTTTGCCGAATTCACCTTGCCTGATGAACGCGGGAAAAGAACTGGGGCAGCTTTCGGCATGTTTTACCCTTCCTATAGACGATTCCATGGAGTCGATTTTTGAAACACTGAAGATTACCAGTTTGATCCATAAATCAGGGGGAGGCACGGGTTTCAATTTTTCCCGGCTGCGCCCGAAAAATGCCGTGGTTAAAACCACGGGAGGTGTAGCTTCCGGGCCGATTTCCTTTATGCGCGTATACGA
Source organism: Candidatus Omnitrophica bacterium UBA6249 (assembly GCA_002441305.1). Classification (GTDB taxonomy): domain Bacteria; phylum Omnitrophota; class Gorgyraeia; order Gygaellales; family Profunditerraquicolaceae; genus UBA6249. The sequence continues at coordinate 30,500 of DJVT01000011.1, read as the reverse complement.
TGCGGCAACCGAAGCTGTAAAACAGGGAGGTACGCGCCGCGGAGCCAATATGGGTATTTTACGCGTAGACCACCCCGATATAATGGAGTTTATTACCTGCAAGGAAAACAATAACCATATTACCAATTTCAATATATCGGTTGCCATTACCGATGAGTTTATGCGCAGGCTTGCCAGCGGGGAGGATTATGACCTGATCGATCCTCATACGCATAAGCCGGTGCAGAAAATAAGCGCCAGGGAAGTTTTCGACCTGATAGTCAAGCAGGCCCATAAGAACGGCGAGCCGGGGATTATTTTCATCGACAGGATAAACCAGCATAACCCTACTCCAAAACTGGGCAAGATAGAAAGCACAAATCCCTGCGGAGAACAGCCGCTGCTGCCTTACGAAAGCTGTGATTTAGGTTCGATAAACCTGGAGAGAATGTGCAAGATTTCAGGTTCGCGCTGCGAGATAGATTGGGAAAGGCTCAAAAAAGTAACCAACCTGGCAGTGCATTTTCTGGATAATTTAATCGACGTGAACAAGTTTCCTCTTCCCGAGATCGAGAAAGCCACCAAGGCCACGCGTAAGGTGGGGTTGGGGGTTATGGGTTGGGCCAGTTTGTTGATACGCCTGAATATCCCGTATAACAGCGAAGAGGCGGTAGTTTTGGGAGAAAAGGTAATGTCTTTTATCCTGGACGAGGCGAACAGGAAGTCTTTGGAACTGGGTAAAGATAAAGGGGTTTTCCCCGCCTTTAAAGGCAGCGCCTATGATAAAAAAGACGGCTCTACGCGGATGCGCAACGCCACGCTGACGACTATAGCCCCCACGGGTACGATTAGCATAATCGCCGGGCCCTGCTCTTCCGGGATAGAACCATTGTTTGCGATATCTTATTACCGTAAAGTCATGGATAACGATAAGCTGGTGGAAGTAGAGCCTTTGTTTGAAAAAGTGGCCCGCGAAAGAGGTTTTTACAGCCTTAAGCTTATGGAGAAGATAGCCGAAGGCGTGTCTCTCAAGGATATCAAGGAAATACCGGAAGATGTGCGCAGGGTTTTTGTCACTTCCCATGACATATCTCCGGAATGGCACGTGCGCATGCAGGCGGCATTCCAGAAATATGTGCATAACGCCACGTCCAAAACGGTTAATTTTTCCCATCAGGCGACCATCGAAGACGTGCGTAAGTCCTATATCCTGGCTTTCGAATTGGAATGTAAAGGGATTACTATTTACAGGGACGGCAGCCGCGAAGAACAGGTATTGAATGTCGGCAAACCCAAGGAGAAACAGGAGATAAAGCTTGTCCAGGAAATCAAGAAAGAAATCGCCCCGCGCCCAAGGCCGGAGGTGATTATCGGCACCACTACTAAAGTGTCCACGGGATGCGGGAATCTTTATGTTACTATAAACGTCGATGAAGACGGGAATCCGTTTGAGTTGTTTACCCAAATGGGCAAAGCAGGCGGGTGTGCCGCCAGCCAGCTTGAGGCGACAGGCCGCCTGGTTTCTTTGGCGTTCCGCGCCGGCATAGAAGTCAAATCAATCATTTCTCAGCTGCGTAATATACGCTGCCCTTCTCCTTCCTGGGAAAAAGGACAGAGGATATTCTCATGCGCAGACGCCATAGCCCGCGTTATCGAGCGCCGGCTGGTAAATGTCCAGGCCCCTGCCGCTCCAGTCCCGGAGTCTATGGTTATACCGATGAAACATTCGCATGACGACCTCCAGGCCCTGGATTTAAATGAACAGGTCAATATAGTAGGGGTATGCCCCGATTGCGGGGGAGCGCTTCGCCATGAAGAGGGGTGTGTTAAATGCCACGCCTGCGGTTATTCCAAGTGTTAGACCTTCAATAATACTTCCATGAATAAATTCGACGTAATCGTTATCGGTGCCGGCCATGCCGGTACCGAGGCGTCTTGCGCCTCCGCGCGCATGGGGGCAAAAACCCTTTTACTCACCCTGGATGTAGATTCTATCGGGAGGATGAGCTGTAATCCCGCTATCGGCGGGGTGGGAAAGGGCCAGCTGGTCAAGGAGATAGACGCCCTGGGAGGGGTAATGGCCAAGGCGGCCGATGCGTGCGCGATACAGTTCCGCGTACTCAATTCTTCAAAAGGCATGGCAGTGCAGTCTTCCCGGGCGCAGGTCGATATGCGTAAATACGAAAGGCATATACGCGGTTTGCTCAGGCGCCAGAAGAATCTTAAGATCAGGGAAGGGGAGGCAAAAGGTTTAATTATCGAAGAGGGCAGGGTCTCGGGGGTTAATACGGGAGACGGCAACTTATACGCTGAATGCGTGGTTGTCTGCCCGGGTACCTTCTTGGACGGGCTCATCCATATAGGACTGAGGCATTTCAGCGGAGGAAGGATCAATGAGCGCGCGAGCATAGGGCTTGCGGACAGCTTAAAGAAAGCAGGATTCAGCCTGCTGCGCTTCAAGACAGGAACCTGCCCGCGCCTGGATAAAAACTCCATAGATTTTTCAAGCCTTGCCAGGCAGGATGGGGATATCGTTCCCAGGCCCTTTTCTTTTTCGACGGTTAAGCCAAGGCTTAAACAAATCCCCTGCCACATAACTTATACCAATAAGAAAACACACGGGATCATACGCTCTAACCTTGACCGTTCTCCGCTCTATTCCGGCAAAATCAAGGCTACCGGGGTCAGGTATTGCCCATCCATAGAAGACAAAATAGTTAAATTCGGGGATAAGGAAAGGCACCAGATATTCCTGGAACCGGAGGGGCTCGGGGTAAAAGATATTTATCCCAACGGTATCTCCACCAGCTTGCCCGAAGATGTGCAGTTGAAGCTGCTTGCGTCGATCCCCGGGCTCGAAAAATCCAGGGTTATCCGTTTCGGTTATGGCATAGAGCATGCAGTGGTCGAGCCCAGGCAGGTATTCCCTTCCCTGGAAACAAAACTGGTCAGGAATTTGTTCCTTGCCGGGCAGATCAACGGCACTACCGGCTATGAAGAGGCGGCGGCGCAGGGGCTGGTGGCCGGAATAAACGCCGCTTTGCGCGTGCGCGGCAAAGACCCTCTTATCCTGGACCGCTCAAGCAGTTATATAGGGGTTTTAATCGATGACCTGACTACCAAAGGCACGCTTGAGCCTTACCGCATGTTTACCTCGAGAGTGGAGTACCGCTTGATCTTGCGCGAAGATAACGCCGACCTGCGCCTCTCGAAAACAGGTTTCGATTTAGGTCTGCTGCCTTCGAATGCCTACCGGAAGGTAAAGAAAAAGCAGGAGGGGGTCAAAAACGGCCTGTTGTTTCTTAGGGCAACGAGAATAAGCCCCGGGAAAAAGGTAAATGCCGTATTGAACTGCGCCAAATCCGCGCTTCTTAAGAACCCGGTTACACTGGAAGAGCTTCTCAGGCGCCCGCAGATAGGAATCAAGGATTTGAGGGCCATGCGTGAGTTAAAGAAAGGCATCTCCGAATCCGCCTGGCAGCAGATTGAGACAGAGATAAAATATTCGGGGTTTATACAGCGCCAGCTTAAGGATGTGGAACGTTTTAAGAATCTGGAAAAGATAAAAATCCCGGATAACTTCGATTACAGCCGCCTTTCGGGGATCTCCAGCGAGATAAGAGAGAAGCTGGCCAGGTTTAAGCCGCTTAACCTGGGCCAGGCCTCGCGGATTTCAGGAGTTACCCCTGCGGCGATATCGCTGCTTATGGTTTATGTCGCCCGCCCCAAACCGGCAAGCGCCCGGTATCAGCATTAGCCCGCCCGCGAAGAGTTTACAAAGAGTTTACACTGGTTTAAGCTTTTTCTAACACCCGCATTGTATGCTTTGTCCGCATAATGGCGAAGGCCAGGAGTACGGATGAAAGCATACAAGATTATCGCCTTATTTCTATGTTTTATTCTTCTTCTCGAGCAGTCCGGGTTTGCCCAAGCTGCCGGGTTGGCGGATATCTCACCAAGCCTTAACAGTAATATCAGCGGAGGCCGTCGGAGCGCCGCGCCGGATATTTCCCGTTTAAGATATATTTATTATGATAAAAGGGAGCAGTCTTTTAGGGTTATCTTGGACGGCCAGGCCAGGGAGGTTTCCGGGATAGAGCTGTCTAAAGAACCTTTAAAGTTCTTTTATACCGGGATCTCCATCCCCAACGACAGGTTCTGGGTAAATTTAAGGCCTGATTCTTCGAGACAGATAATCAGCGATAACCTTTTGCAGACTGACCTGGGGAAAATATTTTTGGAAGCCGATCTTGAGCTCAAAAAAGACCTCGCGCGTTCCACTTTCCCGTCTACGGAGGAGGGGAAGGAATACTGGGAGAAGATTTACAATAAGATAGAGGAGCTCTACGGCCGGGAAAACCCCCAGGTATACATAAATACCAGGATTTGGATCACTCCGGGGGAGGTTATTATATGCGAAGATCAAAACAGCGCTTATATTTATAAGGCGTGTTTGAATGTTTCAACCGAATCTACTTATTTGAAGAACAGGATGGAATACGGCAGGGGGCAAGACAGGTCCCGGGTCATCAATGAGTATTCCTCCGAGTTGATAAAGAAGATTATCCTGCCCAAGATCCTCAAGGAAGTGAATACGTCGGAAAAATATGCCCGCCTGCGCCAGGTTTATTATTCTTTGATCCTCGCGCAGTGGTTCAAGCGTAAGTTTTATGGCGCCGGAGGATTATATCCTTATTTAATCGACAGGAATAACCTCGCCGGGTTAGATTCGGATGGCTCATGGTCAAAAGAGACTTATTTCAAGGAGTACCAAAGATCTTTTAAGGAAAAAGAATACGACTTGAAAGTCAATGTCTTTAACCTGTCCGGGCGTTCTGTCAGGACTTACTCCAACGGGGGAGTGGACCTGACGGGTATATTCGCGGGCGCCAATCCAGCCCGGGTAGAGGTTATCTCCACAGATTCCTTACTTCCCCCGGCAACCAGCGCGGCAGGAAGCTTCGAGGTAAACAACGCCGGCTCTTCTTTGGGCGATCCTTATTCCGCAGGCGAGATCTTGCCAGTAGCTGCGGACAAGGTGAGCGGACCGGGCAGGGAGGCGCTTCGCACTATCAGCGAGGATGAGATAGAACGCCTTATGAGGGTATTAAAGTCCTCACCCAAAAAATATATCCAGAAGCTATGCGCCTCAAAGCGCATAGATTTAAGAAAAAGGATAAGATTTATTGCCGAAAGACTCGGTTTCGATATCTTGCACGGAGAAGGAAGCAGCCTTTTGGCCAGGAGGCCGGAGACTTTGGCCAAAAATAAAGAATTTCTGGAAGGGCGGGGCATTGCGGTTAACGTGAGCAATCTCCGGTCTTCCAGGAGATACCTCGCCGCCAGCAAGATACGCAAGGTATCCGCAGACCCGGTATGGAAGATTTTAAGCGAAGGGGAAAGGCTTGGGGTGGTCAGCTGCATTTGCGATGTTTACGGGCTCAGCTCTTCGCGCATGGAAAAGGACGAGAATTGGAAAAAGCTGCTTGAATGGTTCGGGCTCAGGGATTGCCGCATCGAATATTCTTCCCGAGCAGCGGGTCTTGCCCAGCGGAATAATTTACCTGCGCCCGAGAAGGCGGGTAATTTCGGGTATGAGCAAAATATGCCTGCCGGGGCTCTAAAGAAGCCTGTTACGCTGCCTTCGGCACCCGCGGCCCGGACGGAAAAGGAAGAAATGTTTTCTTCAGGCGATGACCTGCTGAGAGAGCTGGAAACCGCTATAGACGCCGATTTGAACGATGTGCAGATAATTGAAGTGCTTAACACCCTGGCAGATAACCTGCCCGGGAATAGCAGTTATGAAAGGGCCAGGCAGATTCTCAGGCATATACATCCGGATGAATTCAAAAAAGTAAAAGAGGCAGCGACGCATAAGGAGCCTTTTGCTTCTAATGCCCTTCTTCGATCGAGGATCGATGCCATCTCTTTGGAGAGGCCTTCTGATTTAAGCGTGGGTCTTGTGCGCAGCATGAGCAAAATCCATGATTGGGAAAAGGTCCTCGGAGCGGAAGGCTCCTTGAGTCCTGAAGGGCTGGAGGAGATAGTCACGTGCTGCGAGAGGATAGTAGACGTATTGCCTTTACGCCTTACGCAAGAGACGAGCGATTCCATAGGCAGCATTTACAAGATCATAAAGAAGGTCCATGTGTTGATAGAAAAGACGATCCGGATTTTGACAGAGCAGCAGGCGGCGGGCAAAGCGGGTTATAAGGAAAACGCGGCGATGCTCATCGCCCGGGGGCATTATTTCTCCGATTATTTCGGGGCCTTGAGCTATTTGTCGGCCATGAATATACCCAAAGGGTATGTTTTTAATTTTGAGAACGTCAACGGAAACGGCAAGGCGGCAAAGAAGGTCAAATACAGCTGGTGGCAGAGGATCACCGCGGTTCGCGCCATGGAAAAGAACGCCGTGTCCAACTTGAAGCGGCTTCTGCCGCTTCTGAATACGGAAGGCAATGAATTTTCCCCCGAAGAGCATTACATCCTTCTTAAGCCGACGCGTTTAGGCCCTTCGGACTCCTGGTTATTAAGGAAGCCGGTAAGCGTGTTGTTGAGTCTAATGCTCGGTTTTATTTCAGTTACCACACTGTTTATGAGCGGTTCTTTCAGCATATTGTCATTGTTCAGTTCGAGCATAGGTTTTCTTACCATTCCGTTCTTGCATTTTTCTTTTGCGATCATAGGCTGGATAAGCACCAAGAGGGATATAAACAAATTCCATCAGCGTATCAGGGTGCTTGAGAAGAAATGGCAGGCTTCTTTATCTGCCGCCGGGCACACAAGAAGCGTTGCCCAGGCGCAGGAGGCGGGGAAAGTCTTTACCGCGGAAGACCTGCCGGAAGACGAACCCTTAGAGGAAGATCTGCCTTCTGTAGCGACTTCGCTAAGCCGCCAGGATCTGGAGGGGCTTGCGAGGACGGCTTCGGCCCTGGGGATCAGACCGGTAAGCCTTCCCGGGACAGCCGGCCTCGTCTTTGTAATCATGCCGGAGGCGCTTATGCTAACCGGGGATTCTTCCAGGATCTGTTTTCCCGTAAGGCTGGGGAACAGGATATTCGTGGGCGATGATTATTTTTCCGAACACAGCGATGACCCCGCGGCTTTATTGCCGGTTGCGGCATATGAAGAAGGCGACGAAAATGCTCCTTATGACATTTCCAGGGGGAATGCCGGAGGAGCAGCGTATCCTGCCAAGAACGCCAGCAGGCTTTCTCCCGGAGGAATTGATTTCAGGTCATTTAATTTTACGACTGTCAATATGCCTGTTGGCGGAATCGGGACAAGGCCCATAAAGCGCCGAGGTGCAGACGTATCGTGCCTGGAAGAGGAAATACGCCAAATAGACAGGCTGCTTAAGGCAAAAATCATACCCAGCGGGGAACGCCTGAAAGAGTGTATTGAAAGTATCCCCGGCTCTCAGCGCAAGAGTTACGCAGTCAGGATGAACAGCCTTTTGGCCGAGGTATTCATGCTGCAGGAAGGGTACGCTCAGGCCTCCGACAGCGCTTATGTCGAATTGTTAAAGGAGATCATTTCGAATTAAGAATTTATCCCGGATACCGCTTGCCGTAAAGGAAGCATTCCGTCTTTTTGCCAGCCAGCCCTCTGCCGTTTAAATGTCTGGAGATTTATCCAACTAAGTGTTAAGATAAACGAAAAGAAGCATTCTGCGGAAGCCTGGGTCAGGCTATCCATATTGAATTGAGCATGCAACTTGATGCGCGCATCACCGGCGCCCTTTAAATACAAATATGCTGGGTGAAAACAAAAACAGGAATTATGTATTCTTAAAGAAAGCCTGCAGGAAAGAAGGCATAGAAATTTTCGGAGTTGCCGATATAGGCGGGATAAAAAATGAGTTCAAAATCTCCCAAAAGACACTTTCCGGGATGGACCGGGCGGTCTGCCTGGGGCTGGAGCTTTCTTCGGCCGTGCTCTCCGAAATCGAATCCGCGCCCACGAGGCTGTATTTTTACCATTACCGCATAGTCAACTCTTTTCTTGACCAGGTTGCCTTGAAGCTGTGCAATATTATGCAGAGGAAGGGGTTCTCCGCCCTGGCAGTGCCGTCAACGCAGATTATAGACTGGGAGAAGAATTCCGCTCATCTTTCGCACCGCAGGCTGGGTTTTTTGGCCGGATTGGGCTGGATCGGCAGGAATAACCTCCTGGTGAACGAGAAATTCGGGAGCCAGTTCCGGCTTGTCTCGATTTTGACAAATATGCCTTTGAAGACGGACAGCCCGTCAAAAAAAGACTGCGGCAAGTGCAGGCTTTGTGTTAAAATGTGTCCTTCGGGGGCCATCCGCGAGAGGGCGGAGGACTTTGACGGCCGCAAATGTTTCGAACAATTGAGGAGCTTCCAGAAGCAGCGCCAGGTAGAGCAGTATGTCTGCGGCATCTGCGTCAATGCTTGTAAAGGGAGGTTGAGCGAAAAATGAGAGAGAAAATTCTTATTGTGGAAGACGAAAAAGATATCATCAGGATGCTCGAATACAACCTCAAGAAGGAAGGGTACAGGGTGGTCGATGCCCGCGACGGGGAGGACGCCTTTGACCTGGCTGTGCGTGAACACCCTGATCTGATCCTGCTGGATTTGATGCTCCCCGGAATAGACGGGTTGGAGGTATGCAAAGGCTTGAAAAAAGAAACCAAAACCGCCCTTATCCCGATAATCATGCTTACCGCAAAAAGCCAGGAATCCGACAAGGTGATCGGCTTGGAATTAGGGGCGGATGATTATATAACCAAGCCTTTCAGCCCGCGCGAACTGATCGCCCGGATCAAAGCTGTTTTGCGCAGGGCCAGCGAAAAAGAAAAACTCCCCGAGACCTTCTGCTCCGGGGACCTGAAAATAGACTTTGCCAAGATATCGGTGAGCGTGAAGGATAAGCAGGTAGACCTTACATCCAAAGAATTTGAGCTCTTGAAAACATTGCTTAAAGCCAGAGGCAGGGTGCTTTCCCGGGATTTTCTGCTTGATTCCATATGGGGTTATGACCACGCCATGGAGATTCAAACGCGTACCGTTGATGTGCATATAAGGACGCTGCGCAAGAAACTCAAATCAGCCGCAAAGATGGTCGTGACAGTCAAGAATTACGGATATAGATTTGAGGCGCAGGAGGAGTAAATAAAGGTGTTGCCGCTTGTTATTCTGATTCTGTTGATGGGGTTGGGGGTAGGCTGGTCGATCGGGGCAAATGATGCGGCCAATTCGCTCGGTACCGCAGTAGGTTCGAAAGTGTTGACCCTGCGCCAGGCGATATTGCTGATTGTGGTATTCGGGTTCCTGGGGGCATATCTGCAGGGAGGGCATGTTACCAAGACCATAGGCAAGGGCATTGTGCCCCTGGACCAGCTGGAAAAACAGGTATCCCTGTATGTCGCCCTGATCGCTTCTTTTTCGGCCTGCGCCTGGGTTGTTTTGGCTACTCATTTGAAGATGCCTATTTCTACGAGCCATTCTATCGTGGGGGCGGTTGCGGGGGCGGGTTTAGCCGTAGGGGCTCCGGTCAGGTGGAAGATGCTGCTGGATATATTCGCCTGCTGGGTTTTTACCCCCATAGGGGCGGCAATCCTCGGGTATATTTTATTCAGATTGCTGCAGAATGTATTTTACCGGTTTTTCCCGCGCAAGATGATAAAGCCCGTAGTGTTTTTTCTTGTCATCGCCAGCGGGTGCTATGTCGCTTATACCTGGGGGGCTAATGATGTGGCTAACTCCGTGGGGATCATTTCCGGGGTAGGGGTGATCAGCCAGAAGATGAGCGTAGTATTCGGGGGAGTAGCCATAGTCCTGGGCATAATGACCTGGGGGTATAAGGTTATCGAGACCGTGGGGTCTGAGATTACGAGGCTGCTTCCGATCATGGCGCTTTCCGCGCAGCTTGCCAGCGCGGTCAATGTGCATCTTTATACCTTATGCGGCATACCTGTTTCCACCAGCCATTCCATAGTCGGCGCAATCTGCGGCGTGGGAATGGTCAGGGGGATGAACGTATTGAACTTCCGTATTATGAAAGAAATGCTTATTTGCTGGATGGCGACTCCTTTCGTGTCGGGCTTAATAAGTTATATAGTATTCCAGGCGGTCAGAATATTCATAAAATTCTAACAAGGGGGCGGTAATGAAGGAGGCGAGGAATATACTGGGTTGGTTGGGGATGGCCGAAGAGCAGTCCATACTTCAGGATGCCAAAAAACATGTGGAGGAAACTTACAAGACGGTTGCTTTCTTCGCCGAGGCGGTGAAATCCTTCATCAGCGGCGACTCTAAGGCAAAGGCCGAGGCTATCGAGAACGTCAGGCAGAGCGAGCATCATGCCGATATCCTGCGCTCCAAGATGATCGACCAGCTCTCGGAAGGCATGCTTCTCCCCCCTGACAGGGAGGACCTGATGCATTTTGTAAAAACCCTGGACAAGATAGCCGACTGGACAAATGGGGCAGCCAGGCTTTTAGGTTTTATCGAAGGGGAGATCCCGGAGAGCGTATCGAACAACATATTTTCCGGGACAAGCCTGATAGTGAATTCGGTCTCCAAGTTGAGGGAATCCATAGTCGCCTTGACTCAAAACGACCTTAAGAGCGCCATATCCTTAAGCGCGGAGATCGATGAATTGGAGCATCAGGCGGATGACCAGAAAAAGATTATGATCGAGTCAATAATCAGGGCTAAATTGGAACCGGTCAGCCTGCTGCTGACTTACCAGCTTGCCGAATACCTGGAAGGGGTGACCGATAAGATCGAGGATTGCGCGGATTTTATCAAGGTCCTGGCGATTAAGTCAAAATGATAAATAAGGCTACTTTTAGGACAAAATTAACACTTTCCTATTTTCTGCTTATTTTTGTGTCTCTCGGGTTCGTGGCGTTTTTTCTCGATAAGCACCTTGAGCAAAAGAGCCTTTCCGAAATCAAATCTTCCTTGGATAACGAAGCCAGGCTAATCGAACTCCAGATTGTTTCTTCTCCGGGGATCCTTGGCGAACCTGCCAGGCTGGACAGGCTGTGCCGTAACCTGGCCGGCGCCATCGAATCGAGGATTACCGTTATAGCCCCTGACGGCAAGGTGCTTGCGGATTCGGAGGTCCCTTTTGAGAGGCTGGCGGACCTTGAGAATCACGGCAGCCGCCCAGAGGTGCTTAGCGCGTTTAAAGGAGGCACAGGGGCGGAGATCCGTTATTCCGCTACCTTAAGGATAGATATGCTTTATCTGGCCGTTCCTATCGCGGAGGGGAAGGGCGGGGTATTAAGGCTGGCCTTGCCTTTGACGAGCGTGCAGAGGGTGCTTCTTGCGGTCAGGAAAACAATCTTTGCGGGCCTGTTCTTTACTTTAGGCCTTGCTTTTGTCCTGGCCTCGGTGCTGGCCAAGTCACTGGTTGGTCCGATAAAACGGATCATTTACGCTTCTTCCAAGTTCGCAGAAGGCGATTTTTCACGCAGGATTTTCCATAATTCAAACGATGAAATCGGCAGGCTTGCCGCCACTTTGAACAAGATGGCCCAGGATATCGAAGAAAAAATCCGGGAGATCGCCACCAAAAACCAGCACCTGGAGGCTATATTTAACAGTATGATAGAGGGGGTTATCGTTACCGATAACCAATCCAGGATAATCTCCATAAATTCCCCTATCGAAGCTCTATTTGACATCCGCAGGGATGCGGCAGAAGGAAAGTTTTTCCTGGAAGGGATCCGTAACAGCGAGATATCCGCGCTCATAGATGAGGCGATGAATTCGGCCAGGTTTATCTCCAAAGAAGTGGTGTTGATCATTCCGGCACAAAAGATAGTGCAGGCGAACGTTTCCCCTATATACGAACACGACAAAGTAACCGGTTCGGTTGCCATAATCCACGACATTACGGAGATCCGCCGCCTTGAGACGATGCGCAGGGATTTTGTCGCGAATGTTTCCCATGAATTGAAGACCCCGCTTACTTCCATAAAGGGCTTTGTGGAAACCCTGCTTGAAGGCGCCCTTGACGACAAGGCAAACAGCATGGATTTCCTGAAAATAATAAAAAACCACACCGACAGGTTAAATGTCCTGATCAATGATTTGCTGGAGCTTTCCCATATCGAATCCAAGGAGATCGTATTGAACAGGGAAAGGTTCAAGTTATCCGGCCTGGCAGAAGAAGTCATAGCAGGATTCAGGTCCCAGGCAAAAAAGAAAGGAATAAGCGTAACATCCGACTTGCCCTCCGACCTGGAGATATGCGCAGATAAAGTGAAGATCGAACAGGTGTTCGGCAATCTCATAAGCAATGCGATTAAGTATAATAAAGAAGGGGGTTTTGTGCGTATCTCCTCAGAGCCTTTTGGGGACAAGATAAAGATTTCCGTAGAGGATTCCGGTTCCGGTATCCCGGTGAAAGACCTCCCGCGTATTTTTGAGCGTTTTTACAGGGTGGATAAGGCGCGTTCGCGCCAGCTTGGCGGCACCGGTTTGGGGCTTTCTATCGTCAAGCATATCGTGGAGCTTCATGCCGGCTCCGTAGGCGTCGAGAGCGCCGAAGGGATCGGCTCCAAGTTCTTCTTCACAATACCTTTAACTTAATACAACTTACCAATTAAAAGATTGTCCGTAAAAAAGGCGCGTTCCCGCGCCTTTTTTGTTTTACGGGGATTTTACTTTCCTTTCAAACGCATTTAATCCGCATATTCTATATTTATCCCATGGTTAACATTTTCTTGAAGATATTCGAATCGGCACTGGTCTTATTGCGCAGGGTTATCGACGAAGAATCCGAAAGCCTGGATAAATTCTACGCGCAGTATGAATAAGGAGGGGATTATGTTTAACGGCAAGAGGGTGATTATCGTGGAGGACGACCGCGATATATCCGGACTCATTTCTTACAATCTGCGCAAGGAAGGGTTCCTCACTGAGGAGTTCGCCGACGGCGGAAAAGCCATGAATCGGATCGGGGAGGAGATATTCGATATCGTGGTCCTGGATATCATGCTTCCCGGGGTGGACGGTTTTGAGATCTGCAGGGCGATAAACGACGACCCGCGGTATTCCAGGTCTTTTGTAATAATGGTAAGCGCCAAGTGCCGGGAACAGGACAGGCTGTACGCGCATTTACTGGGAGCGGATTATTATTTGACCAAGCCCTTCGATCTTGCGGAACTGATAAGCGCAGCGAGGGAATCCAGCGCTTTGCTGGACAGGGAACACCTGATAAAGACATCCGGATGACTTTACACAGATTTTACTTTTCTTTAATTTAGAATCAATATGAAAAATATACAATTAACACAATATTTTGGAGAAAGGGGGGATTCGGAAAAAATGAATACTATGTCGCCTATCCGCAAAGACTTTTTAGCCAGTCACCTTAGGAGTCAGCTGGATAGATTGACCGGTATTTTGAATAATATAGAGGAAGAAGTGCTGGTTGACGCCGAATACACCAGCGATTCGTTGAAGCAGGTGGAGTTGAATCTACGCCAGATACGCAAGCTATGTCTGAGCAATTAACAAAAAGGAGGAAAAGAAATGAAGAAGTTGTTTATCGCGATGGTAATGGCGGGTTTTTGCCTCTTGGGAGCGGGAACCCGGGTTTCATACGCCGGAGAGATTGATCTTCTCCTGGAGAAACTGGTTGATAAAGGGGTCCTGACCGGGGCGGAAGCCCAGCAGGTCAAGTACGAGACGCGGGAGCAGATGAAGAAAGAGATAACTACGGGTAAATCCGAGTCCCTGCCCGCCTGGCTGCAGAAAATCAAGCTCAAGGGTGATTTGAGGTTAAGGTATCAATACCAGCATACCAAGAACGACGGAGACGTGCAAAAAGACGTGAATATCGGACGTGTGCGCATGCGCCTCGGCCTGGAAGCGAAGATTAACGAGAAATTGATGGCGGGTATCGGTATCGCAACGGGTTCTGGAGATCCCCGGTCCACCAATGTTACATTCGGGAATACCAAATATGACGGTTTGGGCGGCGCAGGGTATTCTACGAAATTTGAAATCAAGCTGGATTACGCTTATGCCAAATACTCCCCTTTACCCTGGCTGGAGCTGGTAGGCGGTAAAATGCTGCTTAAAGACGTGTTCTGGGAGCCGACCGACTTGATCTGGGATACTGATATAACCCCGGAAGGAGGAGTTATCGGTTTCAATAAGAGCATTACCCCGAGCACCTCCTTGTTTATGAAAACGGGCGCTTTGGTTGTCCAGGACGATACTTCAAGCACCTCTGATCCTGCCATGGCATATATTGTACAGGCCGGGGCAAGCCAGAAGGTCAATAGCGACGTTTCGTTAAAAGGCGCATTCACCATGTATAATTTCAGCAATATCAAGGGTGCGACATCAAGCGGCAAGTCATCCGGTACAAATACCGGGAATGTTACCAAAGGCAGCAGCCAGTATGCATATAATTACAATATGCTTAATCCCGCTTTAGAGTTAAGTATAAAAGAACCTTTTAAAGCTATAGGGGGATTAGGGGTAGAGAAGCTCAAGCTGTTCGGCGAATATGTAAGGAACACCGAAGCCCCGGACAGGAACACAGGTTTCTCCATGGGCTTCCAGTTCGGTAAAGATAAGGTAAAGAAATGGGGCGATTGGCAGGTTAAGTATATCTACGCCATGCTTGAAAAAGATGCCGTTCTCGACGTCCTGCCCGATTCAGACCGTTACGGCGGCAAGACCGGGATGAGGAGCCACGAGGTTTCTTTTACCTATGGTTTAGGCACGAATACGTATTTTGGGCTTGACGTGTACCGCTCCTGGAATATACAGGGAAGCGCAAGGAAGGCTCCCGAGACCTTGGTCCAGGTCGATTGGAACATGAAATTTTAACATTTACGGCAATACTGTGATAATATAAGGAGGCAGATAAAATGAAGAAAATAGCAATACTTATGGGCGCAGCCTTAATCGGCCTGAGCTCGATTGTGACGCCATGTTTTGCGGAAAAGATTGTAATGGCGGGCTCTACCACGGTTCTCCCCATAGCGCAGAAGACAGCGGAAGTTTTTATGGATGAGAACCCCAGCATGGATATCAGCGTGCGCGGAGGCGGTTCAAGCGTAGGGATTACCGCGCTTATCGATGGAACGTGCGATATAGCCGATTCTTCGCGTCCGATCAAAGAAGTGGAGATCGAGAAAGCCGCGGCTAACGGCAGGGATCCCGTGGCGCATATTGTCGCCCTGGACGGCATAGCCGTAGTGGTCAATAAATCCAACCCTGTTTCCAAGTTATCCAAGAAACAGGTTAAGGAGATATTTATCGGCAAGATATCCGACTGGTCGCAGCTGGGAGGGAACCCGGGGAAGATAGTAGTCGTTTCCCGCGATACCTCAAGCGGCACGTTCGAGGCGTTCGGAGAGCTGGTGATGAACAAGGAAAAGGTAGTTCCCAGCGCGCTTATGCAGGCCTCCAACCAGGCGGTTTCCCAGATAGTGTCCCAGACGCCGCAGGCGATAGGGTATGTAGGGCTGGGTTTTATGTCCGGCGACCTTAAATCCATCGAGATAGACGGGGTTATGCCTTCTAAGGAGACCGTATTATCGGGTAAATATTCGGTAACCCGGCCTCTTTTCATGTATTCGAACGGCAAGCCTCAAGGGGCGACGAAAGAGTATCTTGATTTCGTAAAGAGCAAGAAAGGGCAGGAACTGGTGGAAACCCAGGGTTATGTCGGGTTAAAATAACAGCGTTTACCCTTTTTACCTGACAACGCGGCAGGCCGATCCGGCCTGCCGCGCCTCCATTCCAAATATGACATACAGAAAAGCAAAAGAAAAAATATACAAGTGGATTTTTACTATCCTGGCATTTGCCTCTTTGTTTTTCCTGGTGGGGATAGTGATCGTTTTATTCAAGGAAGGCACGCCTATATTCAAAGAGGTGGGCTTCTTGAAGTTTATTCTCGGGCGGCATTGGTATCCCACAAGCAATCCTCCTGATTTCGGGATCATGCCTTTGATGCTGGGCTCCTTGTGGGTGACATTGGGCGCCAGTATGGTATGCGTGCCGCTGGGCGTAGGGAGCGCATTATATTTGAACGAAATAGCCGGGTTCAAACAAAGACAGCTTTTGAAACCGGTTATCGAGCTACTGGCAAGTATCCCTTCGGTTGTCTATGGTTTTTTCGGTTTGACGGTAGTAACCCCTTTTATCCAGAAGTTATTCGGCCTCCCTACGGGCATGACCGCCTTGAACGCCAGCTTGATACTCGGGATTATGGCTACTCCTACGGTATGCAGTATCTCCGAGGACGCCTTGAGTTATGTGCCGCGTTCTTTCAGGGAGGCGTCTTTTGCCGTAGGGGCTAACCGCTGGCAGACTTTGACCCAGGTGGTAATCCCCGCGGCCGGTTCGGGGATCTCCACGGGGATAATCCTGGGGATGAGCAGGGCGATAGGGGAGACCATGACCGTGCTTATGATCGCAGGAGGAGCGGCGGTAATCCCGCATACTTTTCTGGAGCCGGTACGCCCGATGACCGCGGCAATAGCGGCTGAAATGGGAGAAGCCCCTATGGGAGGCAGCCATTACCATGCCCTGTTCGCAATAGCGTTGATATTGTTCCTGATCACGTTTGTCTTTAACATTATCGCCGAGATTATATCCCGTAAGTTCAGGATCAAGCTCGGCTTGAGCGGATGAAAAAGAGCGTTATCCAGAATTCGGGTTTTTTCCTTATCTTTCTTTCCATGCTGACTACGCTGTTTTTCCTGGGGACGATAATTTATTTTGTCGTTGCCAGGGGAGCGGAGGCAATCTCCTGGAGTTTTCTCACCCAGGTGCCCCGTAACGCCATGACCGAGGGCGGCGTAGCCCCGGTCATTGTGGGCACTTTTTATTTGACCCTGGGTTCGATGATATTCGCCGTTCCCCTGGGGCTTGCCTGCGCCATATATATATGCGAGTATTCCCCGAAGAGCTTTGTGGTTAATCTTATCAGGGTAAGCATAAATAACCTGGCCGGAGTGCCTTCAGTCGTATTCGGGCTTTTCGGCCTGGCGGTATTCGTAAATTTTATGGGTTTCGGCGTTTCCATACTCTCCGGCAGTCTGACTTTGGGGATACTTGCGCTTCCCTTGATTATTTCCGCCTCGCAGGAGGCTTTAATGGCTGTCCCGCATTCCATCCGCGAGGCATCCCTTTCCCTGGGGGCGAGCAAATGGGAGACTATTAAGAGGATAGTGCTGCCTACAGCTTTACCCGGCATACTTACGGGGGTTATCCTGAGCGTGGGCAGAGTGGCCGGCGAGACGGCGCCGATCCTGTTTACCGCCGCAGCGTTTTATAAACGCGGATACCCCAAGAGTATATTTGGCGAAGTGATGGCCCTTCCTTATCATATATACGCCTTGATGACCGAAGGCACCCATCCCGACCAACAAAGGGTAATCGCTTACGGGTGCAGTTTGGTGCTTTTGATCCTGGTTTTGTTTATTTCGGGTTTTGCTATATTGTTGAGGCAAAGACAGAGGAGCTGGCATGGATAACAAAGTAAAAATGCAGGCAAAAAAGGTCGATTTCTTTTACGGGAAGAACCAGGCTTTAAAAAACATCAATCTTGACGTATATCTCAACAGGGTAACCGCGATGATCGGGCCTTCGGGGTGCGGAAAATCCACATTTATACGCCTGTTTAACCGGATGAACGAACTTGTCCCGCATACTTCTTTGCGGGGAAGAATATCTCTCGACGGGCAGGACATAAACGATCCTTCAGTCGATGCCGTGGACATAAGAAGAAGGATTGGCATGGTTTTTCAGAAACCAAACCCGTTTCCGAAAAGCATATTCGAGAACATCAGTTACGGTTTGAAGGTAAACGGCATAAAAGACAAGGCGTTTATCGAACAGAAAGTGGAAGATTCGCTGAAGAAGGCGGTTATCTGGGATGAGGTTAAAGACAGGCTGGGGGACAGCGCCTTGCGGTTGTCAGGTGGGCAGCAGCAGAGGTTATGCATAGCCAGGTGCCTTGCGGTGGAGACGGAGGTAATCCTGTTCGATGAACCATGCGCCAGCCTGGATCCTATCTCGACCGCGAAAATAGAAGAGCTGATCCTTGAGCTGAAGAAGGATTATTCCATAGTGATCGTTACGCATAATATGCAGCAGGCGGCCAGGGTTTCCGATTACACGGGATTTTTCCTGTTGGGGGAACTGATAGAATTCGGCAAAACCCAGGATATATTCACCGCCCCCAAAGACAAAAAAACAGAAGCATATATTACCGGCAGGTTCGGTTAATCGTATAACAATCTGGAGAGGCCTTGATATGGAAAGACATTTCGATACGGAGTTGGCGGACTTAAAATGCGGGATACTTAAAATGGGGGACCTGGTGGAGGAGGCGATTATCGATTCCGTGGGGGCGCTCAAGGAGCTGAATAAGGCCAGGGCCGAAAGAGTGATCACCGAAGATAAGGTCATCGACGAATGCGAGCTTAAAATAGACGAGGAATGCCTGGATCTGCTGGCCCTGAGGCAGCCTATGGCGGTAGATTTGCGTTTTATCACCATGGCGATGAAGATATCCACGGACCTGGAAAGGATGGCGGACCTGGCCGTGGACATCTCCCAACGGGTCTTGGAGCTGGCGGATAGGCCTCCCTTGCTCAAGCCCCTGGTGGATATCCCGAAGTTAACCCTGCTCGCACAAAGAATGACCCGCGATGTCATAAGCTCTTTTATCAACAAGGACGTGGATTTAGCCAGGCAGGTGATTCTGTGCGACAGGGAGGCTGACGATCTGCGTAATCTGGTGCAACAGGAACTGCTGCATGACTATATCTCCAAGAATAAAGCGAACATATCGCGCGCCATACCTTTGTTACTGGTCGCCCGGCACCTTGAACGCATATGTGATCACGCCACCAATATAGCCGAAGACGTCATATATATGGTGGAAGCCAAAGTGGTAAAACATCATATCGAAAAACTGGGGCAGGAAGGTCAGGCGTGACGGATGAATAGGTTTTTTCTCGCATTGTCTGCCAGCCTGGCCATTTTACAATCTACGGCATGCGCAGATACAATCTATTTAAAATCGGGAAAGGTCATCGAAGCGGATATCCTCGAAGATGAAACGGACTATATCAAGGTTAATTTCGGGGGGAACCCTCTTTATTACCAGAAGAAATACATAAAACAGATAGAAAAAGGGGGCGCGGATAAAGATTCTTCCGCAGGCGGCACAAAAGGGGGCAAAGGGTTTTCTTCGGACGACTGCTTCGAACGTGGCCTGGAGAAGGCCGCCGGAGGAGATTTCTCTGCGGCGGGGGAGGAGTTCAGGAAAGGAATTTTAATCAAAGGAGATGATTCCAATCTTATCGCGGCGTTGAACCTGCTGGATGATTTTGAGAAAGGGGAGATCGGCAGGGAACATGTAATGGACCTTTCCAGCGGATTATTAAACATGCTGCGCAGCGATTACGGCCAGGCTGCCCGGTATTTTGACCGGGCGCTCGAAAGCGATCCGGATAATGTGGATATATATTACAATTTAGGAGTTTGTTATTACTCCATGGGAGATTATAAACAGGCGATTTCTTCTTTCAGGAAGCTTCTCGATATACGCCCGGAAGACCCGGAGGCGTACAGCCTGTTGGGAAATGTATATTATTTGACCGGGCAAGAGCAGGCTGCCCGGGAAAGTTTTGTACTGGCCAAAGAATTATTCCGCAAGGCGCAAGATCCCGGGAGCGCGAAAGAAATAGAGGTCCTGCTGGGCCGGCTTTTCAAGAACTAAACCGGTATGGTATGAACAACGGTTAACTATACGCCCCATATGTGGTATAATAACGGCATGAAACATGACTTATATATAGGCGTTGACGTGGGGGGGACAAAGATTGCCGCTGCGCTGGTTAAGGATAACGGCAAGATCGTCCGGCGCAAGAAAATACCGTCACCGGCAAATTCCGGGCCCAAGGAAGTGATTTCTGCAATTTCCGGGATTGCCGAGGAGCTTATCGCGGACGAAGGGGTAAAGAAAAGGTCTATCAAGGGCGCGGGAATAGGCATACCGGGGATAGTGGACGAGCATGGCACCGTGGTAGCTTCTCCCAACATATCGTTATCCGGAGTCAACATCTGCAAGGAAATCAAAGAAAATCTGAGTATTCCCGTATTGGCGGCCAATGATGTGAATTTGGGGATTTTGGGAGAAAAATATTTTGGCGTGGCTAAAGGCTACAAGGATGTAATAGGTATTTTTATCGGCACCGGATTGGGCGCGGGAGTGCTTATAAAGGACAAGTTGCTTTTAGGAAGCCATGGGGCGGCTTCTGAAATCGGGCATATGATTATAGATCCAAACGGCCCTAAATGCAGCTGCGGTAACCGCGGATGTTTAGAGGCTCATGTGGGGCGCTGGGCGATCGAGCGCGATATACGCATCCAGCTGCGTAAAGGCAGGAATTCGGTATTGAATGCGCTGCTTTCCCCGGGCAGGAGGGTAATAAAGAGCAAAATGCTCGCCAGGGCCCTGCGCGCAAAAGACCCTTTAGTAACCGGGGTAATGAAAAAAGCGGCATGTATTACCGGGGATGCCTGCGTATCGTTAAGGCATATATTCGACCCGCGGCTTATTGTATTGGGCGGGGGAGTGATAGAGGCCTGCGGTAATTTTATGCTTCCTTTTATCCGCAACCGGCTCGCCAAAGACAGATTTTTCTCAAAGTTGAGCAAATGCAAGATAGCCGTTTCTCAATTAGGGGATAATGCCACTATTCTGGGAGCGGTCGCTTTCTGCCGGAAGGGCTGATCTTGGTGAGCGCGTCCAGACCCTTCCAGCCGGAACGGTCTGCCCAGATTTTTCCAAAATCCATATAAGATTTTTCAGCGCGGCGCATAAGCCTGTTCTTTAAGGCGGGCTTACCGCAGCTCCTATTTTTCGATAGAAGCGAATAATTACGCATATCGCCCAGTTTTTTCTGTATCCGTCTTGCCTTCGATATGCAGGGAGCCAAACGTCCCGGGTAGAGCGGCCGGAATATCTCCAGAGTATAACGTAACTGCCTGGCATGTATGCGTAAAGAATGCAGTTCATCCATACTCCCGTTACCCTTATGAGAAAGCAGCTTGTCCAGCCCGCCCATTATTTTTTTCCTGCCGATTTTGTATAAAATACTTTTATCCAGGCAGGCTTCCCCGGTTTTCAGGTATTTTTCCATTTTTGCCCTTATCCGGGATTCATCCAAGCCGGAGAGGAGGCGCTTAATCCCGGGCTGCAGTTTTTTTCTCCGTCGGGAGAGGGGAGCGATAGCAGGTTTTCCCGCCTTCAGTTTCGTAAGAATGCTTATTTGGGTATCCAGATCCCTGGCCCGGCTTAGAGATCTGCAGGTATTGCGTATAACGTTTATGATTTCGCGGTATTCTTTTTCCGGGAATGCGGATTTAAAACACCAGAGGCTTATCCTGAGCCGGCGCCCCGATACGCGCATACGATGCACAGCTTCCCGGTCGATATCCAGGATGACTTCTTTCTTATGCTGGAGGAAATTATTGAGGTTATGCGATATCGTTTTCCAGGGCAGGCCGTACCTCATGCAGTGTAGTATTTTATCAGGGTTTCCTGCGCGTTAAATTTCCCGTCCGCGGCGGAGGGGGGCCTGAGGTACTGCCCGTTTTGGTTCAGGATTCTCGTTTTAGAGGTATCCTTCCAGTAGGTGTCCATGATAAAGCGCAGGTGTTCCTTGATTTCCTGCCTGGAGATTTCGAAAAGCAGCTCGATCCTGCGTTCGAAATTCCTGTACATCCAATCGGCGGAAGAGAGGAAAACCTGGGGGTCGGCATTGTTGTTGAATATGTAAATACGGGAGTGTTCCAGGAACCTTCCTACCACGCTTTTTACTTTGATGTTTTCGCTTAAACCGGGGAGCCCCGGCGTAAGGCAGCAGATCCCCCGTACGATAATCTTTATTTTTACTCCCGCGCAGGAGGCGGCATAAAGTTTTTCTATTATCTTGCTGTCTTCCAGCGAGTTCATTTTGAGGAAGATGAACCCGTTCTTATAATTCTTCTGCAGCTGGTTTTCCCTTTCGATGAGTTCGATAAAATACTGGCGCATATCAGCCGGGGAAGTGACTATGCGCCTCCTCCGCGAGGGGAGGGAGTAGCCGGTGATTACGTTAAACATATCGCTGATATCGCGCGCAAAGTCGTCATTAGCGGTAAAATACCCTATATCCGTGTATACGCCGGAGGTTTTTTCGTTATAATTTCCGGTTGAGAGGTGCACGTAGCGGCGGATACGCTCCTCTTTACGCACTATCAAGATCATTTTGGAGTGGGTTTTCATTCCCGGCAAACCGTAGATTACATGGCATCCTGATTCCTCCAGCTCCCTGGCCCAGTTGATATTCCTTTCTTCGTCGAAACGCGCCTTGATTTCCACCAGGATGGTTACCTGTTTCTTGTTTTTTGTAGCTTCTTTTAGGGCCTTGATGATCCCGGAATCGTCGTTTGTCCGGTAAAGAGTCATCTTTATGCCCAATACCTGGGGGTCTTTTGCCGCGCGTTGCAGTAATTCCAGGGTAGGCGCAAATGATTGATAGGGGTGGTGCAGTATGAAATCGCCTTCCTTGATCTTATCGAATATATCCTCATATTCTATTTTTGCGGGTGTAAATGCCGGGTAATTAAGTACGGGCCTTGCGGGCTGGGAGGCTATTTCGAAAAGGAAGGACAGGTCTATTTCTTTATCGATAAAGCATAGTTCTTCTTTTGCGAACTCCATCTCCCCGCAGATGATCTCCTGCAGCTGGCTGTCGGATCCTTTTTCCATTTCCAAGCTCACTACTTTCGCCCGCGGCCTCTTTTTCACTTCATTTTCGATAGCTTTGAGCAGGTCGGGGGTGTATTCTTCGTCGATGCTTAGTTCGCTGTCCCGGATTACCCTGAACAAGGCGCTGGACGATATGTCATAGCCCTTGAAGAAGTCCTTCAGGTGCTCGCGCATAATTTCTTCGATAAGGATGAAGCAATCCTCGTTTTTTTCACTGGGCAGGCGCAGCGTTCTCGGGATTACCTTGGGAACGGTAACCAGCGCGGTATAGAAAATGTCTTTCCGGGAAAGTTTTATAACGAAGGCGATTGTTTTTGAAGCGAATACGGGAAAAGGATGCCCTTGGTCCACGGCCATGGGCGTAACGATAGGGAAGATATTTGTTTCAAAATAACGGTTGGCGAACTTTTTTTGTTCCGCGTTGAGCTCCTGGTAGCTTTTGATAAAAATCTTGTTTTCCCCCAGCTCCGCTTTTATTTTCGCGTAAGTGCCGTACAGGTCCCTGACCGATTCCAGGACGGCCGATTTGACCTTTGGGTAAAACTCCTGAGGGGTAAAGCCGAATACGTCTTTCCGGTTATACCCCGAATCGATCAATCTTTTCAGCCCCGCAACCCTGACCATGTGGAATTCGTCCAGGTTATTGACGAATATCGCCATAAACTTGATCCGTTCGAGCAGGGGGTTATTCGGGTCCGTTGCTTCCTGAAGTACGCGGTTATTAAAAGCCAGCCAGCTTAAATCCCTGGGGATAAAAGGTATTTTTGCCCCGGTTATGTCTTTAGTATCCATAGCTTATCCTTTTACCGACAACGTTATCTTATTCCCGGTAATCTCCTCGAAAAGGTTCTTTTTATTCTTAAAATCTTCCGACTCAAGGGTTAGGTTGCCTTCCGCATAAGCCTGCAGTATGATATTTTGTTTAGGGTTGATTTTTACTTCGACTTTTTTGACCTTTTGTTTATGCGACCTGTCAAGCGAATTGGCTATTCTCAGCAACGAACTGAGCTTCTGGACGATTATTTGTTTGTCTTGCGGCAGGGAACCGTAAAGCAGGTGCGCTTCATTGGGCAGGGCTTTGCGGTGATAACGGGCTATACAGGCGATCATTTTTACTTCTTCCGCGTTAAGCCTGGATAAGTTCAGGGAATTGATTATGTATTCCGTGTGTTTATGGTGCGAACGGTTATGGATGAACATCCCGATATCGTGCAGCCAGGCAGAGAGGAGCAGGTATATCAAGCATTCTTTTTTTAGTCCCAGCGGCTCTCTCAGCCCGGAGAAGAGCATTTCCGAGATCTCCGCGACATACTGCGCGTGCTTAAGATCAACTTTGAATTTGGCACAGGTGCTCTTGGCGATGGAGATAAGCTGGTTGGATTTGTTGTATTTCTTCGACAGTTCCAGTTCAAACAGTATATTCGCCAGCACGGCTTCCGCCAGGGAGGTCTCCAGTATATAGACCCGGTCATTGGAGGTCAGGGTGAAGAAAATATTCAATATGATCGCGTATGCGGTTATGGTGTCGGCACTTTCTCCCGGGATCTTGTAATCTTTGCCGATCTCCCGGGGCGTCTTGTCGGCCAGGTTCTTGAGTATCTGCCGGGATTCTTCCCCGTTGATCTGGAAAAATTTGTCTTCATAGCGGCCAGTCTTGAGTATGTTTTGGAAGAAAGAAGAGTAGTTTTCGTCCACGATGATGACATCGTTAATTTCTATTTTTGGCAGGGAATTTTCGAATTGGTTGAATTCATTTTCGATGTATTCGGTTACCCCTTCGAATATCTGCTCCATATTCCCGTTCAGGGAAGACATGAGTTGTTTAAGGCGCAATACTCCCAAGGGCAGCCCGGTATGCATAAGGGTAAAACCCTGTTCCGTTATCGAAATGTCCAGGCTTGCAGATCCGAGTTCGGCGATAATCAGGTTCTTTGAATGTATGGGGTAGCTTTCCTTGAGTTTATGGTTCAGGTAGGCGTCGATATAATAAACTATATCCCCTACGGTGAGCACATCGACTACCATGCCGGTCCGCCTCAATACGGCATCGCAGAATATATCTTTATTCTTTGATTCGCGGACGGCAGTGGTGGCGATCACCTTCAATTCGGAAACTTCGTATTCGTCAAGCAGCTCCTTGTACTTGTTCAGAAAGTTTACAGCCTGATTGATCGTTTCTTGAGAAATCCTGTTTCCGAGAAAGGTATCGTTTGCGATAGGGACGACATTCTTGAGCGATTCAAGTATGTTGAAACTGTCCCCGCTTTTTTCGCCGATAATCAATTTTATCGATCTTGACCCGATATCGATTACGCCAACACGCATATTAGCAATCCGTTTTATAGGTTATTATGGTTTAATTGTTCCCTTGAGGGAGGTGAAATTATTCTATATCTTCTCTCCTCCGTTGGCAAGGAATATCTCCCCGGAAAGCGGTATTTTTCATAAAAAAATATTTACTCCGGATTTTACCATGGCTTAACACGGATTTTACATACAAGTATTAAAATAAAATGTTATGGGCAATAAGATGAAAAATCCGTTTTTAACTCTCCTGTTCATTCTCGCCTGCCGCGGCCTTCTTTTTGCCGATACCCTGTTCCTGAAGTCGGGGAAGGTGTTCGATTGCCGGATAGTGGAAAAGACAGGCGATTATGTAAAAATAGAGTATTCCGGCCGGCCGCTTTATTTCGAGTGGAAATACGTCCGTAAAATCGACGAACATGCCGCTTTTCATGCGGAAAAGGGGGAGTGCCGGGAAGCCAGCGCGGAGCAGTGGAGCCGGGAGATTGCCGATGAAATCAGGCAGGGCAGAAGCCGCGGCATAAAGGCGGTAATCGCCGCCAGCGCCTTGAAAGGTTTTTCCCCTTTGAAAGTGAAATTCAACGGATCGGGATCGTCTTCCGCTGACGGCAAGATAATCTCATATCGCTGGGATTTCGGGGACGGGGATACTTCGCGCCTGGCCAGGGCTTCAAATACGTACATCAGCATGAGTTATGGTGTAAGGGAATATAATGTCAAATTGACCGTTGAAGACGAAAAGGGCAATATTTCTTTTGCGGAGACCACCGTGTACGTGGATAATAAGGATCTTTGAAGAATGAAAAATAAATGTTTTTGTATATTTGGCGTATCCCTCGTATTTTCTGCCGCGCTATTTTTTCTTTTCTCGCCAGCCTTCCCTTCAGAGCTAAGCCCCGGGATCGAATTGGCGGGGGAGGGGAAGTTTGAAGAAGCGAGGAAGATATTCGAGAAGGCGCTTAAGGCAAACGGCGGCGATTCCTTATCCGAGGGCTCGCTCTGGATTATAGATGATTTTGATTCCGGGAAGATAGAAAGAGAATGCGCATTGTCCCTGTTCAAGGGGCTGCGTTTAATCGCCGCGAACCTGCCGGAGCAGGCGCTTGAGGAGCTCTTGTCGGCGGAGAAGCTGGATCCCGGTTACTCCCGTACCCATAATATCTTGGGGATGGTTTATGCCATTCTGGGGCATGCCGGGGATGCGGAGAGGCAGTTCAGGGAAGCGATAAGGCTGCAGCCGCGTTACGCTCAGGCTTATTTCAATCTCGGTTCGTTTTACCAGTCGCAAGGCGAAAACTCAAAAGCCCTGGAGAATTACGAGAAGGCGGCAAGCATAGAACCTTCTTCAGAAATATATACGGATATCGCCTACATATGCGCGGAAGAAAACAGGTATAAAGAAGCGATAACTTATTTCCATAAGTCCCTTAAACTGAAACCCGGGGATGCGGATGTTTATTATAACCTTGGCATGGCTTATTTTATGTCCAACCAGTATTTAAAATCCCGGGAAAACTTTATCAGGGCCAAGGCTTTTTACCGGAAGGCAGGGGATAAAAAGGGAATTGCCGATACGGATAAGTTCTTGGATAAATTCTTCGAGTTGGAAGCAAAGTGGAAAACCGGCAATTAACAAAAAATTTACCTTTGCTTAAGACCGTCTTTACAATGACCGCTTATACTTTTGCCGTGTGCAGGCAGCCGGAAAGCGTGCTGGCAGGACTTTTTTCCAGCCGGGCCTATTAATAACGCGGAGGAGACGATGGATATAGTGTTGAAAGAGCAAAAGGGGGATGCGGACGGCCTTTGGGGGGAAGGGCAGTGCCGTCAGCTTTTCCGCAAGTGGAAATATGAGCTTGACGAAAATGAAAAGCAGGTTTGGCTTTGGAATTCGATGGTCGCGATGAAAAGGATCTTGGAAAGGAGGGGCAGGCGCGGTCAGAGGCCGCGGGTTACCCCTTGTGTTTATTGAATATATGCCGGAGAATCCCCGGTTTTTCCGGTTTGCCTTCCGTTTCTCGCTTATCTTATTAATCTCCAATAGGTGTTTACTTGCGGGGCAGAGTATAATATAATAATCGAAATCCCGCCTGCCGGAAATATTGTATCTATAACGAGCAGCGCGGGTTCAGGTTGTGTATTTTTTGTCCGTTTTGGCAGATAGGCGTATAAACTGCCGGCCGGTACATGTAGAAAACCAGGAGGATGCGATGTTGAGGCACGTGGACGAAGAGTTAAAAGAACTGCATAAGGATATTCTAATGCTGGCCGTATCCGTACAAGAGGCAATCTCCAAGTCCATCGAGTCATTGAAGAACAGGGATAAGGATTTAGCGCAGGAGGTTATCGATTCGGACGGCAAGATCGATGAGCTGGAATTGGCGATAGACGAGAAGTGTATAGACCTTATCGCCCGCTATCAGCCGATGGCGGGGGATCTGAGGTATATTACTACTGGGCTTAAGATCAACGCGGAGCTGGAGCGCATCGCAGATATCGCCGTAGACATAGCGCAGAGATCTCTGGAGCTGATGCAGAAGCCGCTGCTCAAGCCTTTGGTAGATATCCCCCGGCTTTCAGAGATCGCCCGGGAGATGGTCCGCGATTCCATAGACGCCTTCATAAAGAAAGATGCCCAGCTGGCCAGAAGGGTGGCTTTGGCAGATGCCGACGCGGACAGGCTGCGTAATCTGGTGCAGGACGAGCTGGTGGATGAGTATATGGCGCGTGATTCTAAGACCGCAGAGCGCGCGGTAGCCCTGCTGCTGATAGCCAGGTATTTGGAGCGGATATGCGACCATACTACAAATATAGCCGAAGACGTGGTTTATATGGTAGAGGCAAAAGTGGTTAAACACCATCCTGAAGAGTTGCAATAGCCAGCAGATATATATTCTTGACCCCCCCGGATTAGTGGTATATAATTTTCTAATTACCCCCCTATAAACAAGCAGACAGACAGGAGAAGCCAAAATGGATGAAATATTGGAGATTTTGGAGAAAGACGGCCGCGCCAGCGCGGAGGATATAGCCAAAATGCTGCGTAAAGACGCCGGAGAGGTGAAAAAGGCGATAAAAAAATACGAAAAAGAAGGCGCGATCCTGAAATACAAAGCGGTGATCAACAGGGATTTGATCAGGGATGAGGACTTCGAAGTCAGGGCGCTGATCGAAGTGAATATCGTTCCCCAGAAAGACCTCGGTTTTGACAAGATTGCCGAGCGCATCTATTCTTTTCCCGAGGTTACCAGCTGTTACCTTATCAGCGGCACGTATGACCTTCTGGTGGTAGTGGCGGGCAAGAACCTGCACACAGTTTCCAATTTCGTGGCGGAAAAACTTTCCTGCCTGGAGCATGTGCGCGGCACCGCTACGCATTTCCTGCTCAAGAAATATAAAGAAGACGGGGTGATCCTGAAACATAAATCAGAAAACAACAAGAGGATAGCGATATCCTATTAGGCCTACAAGAGACTATGAAAAATATCGTTTCAAAAAAAGTGCAGATTATGCAGCCTTCGGGAATCCGGGTCTTTTTCGATCTGGTGCTGGGGATGAGGGATGTGATATCCCTGGGGGTAGGGGAGCCGGACTTTGTTACTCCCTGGCAGATACGCGAGGCGGGCATATATTCCCTGGAGGAGGGATTTACCAGCTATACCTCGAATAAAGGGCTTTATAAGTTGAGGCTGGGAGTGTGCCGGCATCTGAAGGATAAGTACGCCCTGGAGTATTGCCCCGATGAGGAGATATTGATTACTGTCGGGGTAAGCGAAGGCGTAGATTTGGCGATGCGCGCGATAATCAATCCCGGGGACAAGATAATCGTTCCCCTGCCGAGTTATGTGTCGTACGGACCTGTCGTCGAGCTTGCCGGAGGAGTGCCGGTTTACATCGACACCTCTGGGAGCGGCTTCAAGCTTACCCCGGAGCTCTTAAGAAAGAATATAGATTCCAGGACGAAGGCCGTTGTGTTGAATTATCCGGTTAACCCGACGGGTGTCTCTTACCGCCGCAGGGAGCTTGAGGATATAAATAAGATTCTGTTGAATAAAGGGGTTTTTTGCATCACGGATGAAGTGTACGGCGACCTGACCTATGATTTTAACCATACCGCTTTTCCCACGCTCCCGGGCGCAAGGAAGAATACCGTATATTTAAACGGGTTTTCCAAATCTTTCGCCATGACCGGATGGCGGGTAGGTTTTGCCTGCGGCCCAAAAGAAATTATTGCGGCGATGACCAAAATCCATCAGTATACGATTATGTGCGTTCCGATAACCGGGCAAATGGCGGCTGCGGAGGCGCTGGCCAGCGGGAGAAAATCGGTAGAACAAATGAAACGGGAATATAACCGCCGGCGTCTTTTTATGGTGGAGGAGCTGAACTCGCTGGGTTTAAAATGTTCATGCCCCCAGGGGGCTTTTTATATTTTCCCCTCGATTAAAAACAGCGGATTATCTTCCATGGAGTTTTCGCGCAGGCTGCTAAAAGAACAAAAGGTCGCGGTGGTGCCGGGTACGGCTTTCGGACCGTGCGGAGAGGGGTACATAAGGATTTCTTATGCTTCAAGTTTTGACAACCTGAAAGAGGCTTTGGCGAGAATCAGGAAATTTCTGGAAAAGAGGGGATGATGGCTACTAAGAAAAAGGACAGTTTTCAGATTTACGTGAAACAGATCGAGGCGATTTCCAAGGTCGCCAACTTGATTACTTCCGGGATGTACCTGGAGGAGCTGCTGCGTTTGGTGGTCCAGGTGACCGCCGAGGTAATGAGCTCGAAGATTTCGTCTTTGATGCTGCTGGATCCGGACAAGAAGGAGCTGATAGTCAAAGCTACCCAGTCGATATCCGAGGCGTACAATAAGAAGCCGAATATACCGTTAGGGGAGGGGATCGCCGGTGAAGCCGCCAGGGACAATAAGCTGGTTTGCGTACCGGATGTAAAAGAAGACGAGCGTTATTTAAACCAGGACGTAGCCAGGAAAGAAGGGTTATGTTCTTTGGTTTGCGTCCCGCTGGCGGTAAAGGGCAGGGTTATCGGAGTACTGAACTGTTATACTTCCAAAAAACATAGATTCTCCAAGAATGAATTGGACCTTTTGGTCGCCCTGGCCAACCAGGCGGCCATAGCCATAGAAAACGCGGAGCTCGATCTGCGCGCGCGTTCCGCCGAAGAAGCCCTGACGACGCGTAAATTGATCGAACGGGCCAAAGACATTATCTCCCAGGATGCCAACATTCTCCCCTCGGAAGCATACCGCCTGATCCAGAAACAGAGCATGAATATGCGTAAATCCATGCGCGAGGTGGCCGAGGCGATTATTCTGGCGAAAGATATAAAAACAAAAAAAGACTGAAGGAGAAATAATATGAACATAAGGCAGGAAGCATTGTTCAGGGTAAAAGGCATCAACCTAGACAAACTCCCTTC
>DJVT01000004.1 GCA_002441305.1 Candidatus Omnitrophica bacterium UBA6249 | reverse complement strand
ACACGTCGGTCTCAAAAACCGATGAGGGCAACCTCGTAAGGGTTCAACTCCCTTCTTCGGCACTAAATTTACTGTTCCTGTATCAAAATCACTCCCGCAACGCCATCCCATCCGGCTTTTTATCGATACGGGTTACGATTCAGGTTTCTTTAGAAACTGAATAATCTTGCTGTTGCAGGCAGGACCTAATGGCAAGTCAGACATACCGGAAGATGCCTCCGGAAATAACCTGTGAGAGGTATTTTTCGTATCGTTCAATGAGTTTTTCCCGCTCCAGACAATCGACCTTTACCGTCCGCTCGGCCCAATCCCGGCAATAACCGCATTCCCGGCAGGAGGTCAAACGACAATCCTTTTCCACAAAATGTTCCAAAAAGCCATCCAGGGAACGGTTGTCGATATAAAACATATCGAAATCAAGTTCTCTGATTTTGGAAACCCGGTAGAGGTTTATCCTAAGGGGATGAAATAAATATTTCATTTTACTGAATAAATTTACTTTTTTGTACATAAGCTTCTTCCGGCTGTTGGGGAAAAGGTCCAGGAGGTTGCCGTCGTATCTCCGGTTGAGATAGGCTTCGGTGACCCCGGCGATAAACTCCGTAGGCATCGTCCTATCCACCAGCTTAATCCGGTCAATCCCGAGTTTTTCATAAATACCGAGGTCCTCCGGGCGGATCCAGTCGCCGCGGATAAAATTCTCCGGGTATTTAACCCTCAGATAACCGCACATCAGCGAGGAATAATCCAGGAAAAAACCCTGCGATATAGTCCCGCGCTGCGAAGCGTGCGAAATAGCCGTGCAATGATAATTCCTGAAAGGGCACCCGTAAAGACAATCCACGTTGGCGATCAAGACCAGTTCGCACTTAACCCCCTTCCTTAACCGGCGCAGGAGAGAGAAATCCCGGTTGGCGCTCACCGAGTCCAGAATAATCCCGTCAGCCCCCAAATCTTCCCAATTTCTGGCCCTCTCCACGCTATCCACTCTCGAACTGGTAGAGATATAGACCTTAAAATGCGGGGACCTTTTCTTAACCACCTCTAAAAGATAAGGCACAGATACGGTACAGCTTCCTACCCCGATAGACTCGAGCCAGTCAAGCAAAGCGTGAATTTCCCGCTGGCCGCGCCTGGTCAATTCTGTATTATCAAGGCATGTTGCATTCATAAGGTAATTGAAGGCACGCCCTGACTTTCTTACCTGGTCGATATGGGAAGCCGCGGCTTGGCGGGAGACTTGCGGGAGCCCGTAAGCGGGCCGGCCGCCTCCGATACAATCCTGCGCCAGCTTACCGTAAAATTCATCTACCTCCCCTTTGCTTACCCGTATGACCAAATCATCCTGCCAATTTGTCGGAACGGATATCTTAAACATAAATTACGCGCCTCCGGCTAAGGTATCCTCAAAAAAGGAGCCCGAAAAAATCTTCTCCAGGTACCGGCGATAACTGCCGCTTGCATTCTTTATGGATGCCGGCTCGATTTTAAGGACCCGGCGGGAAATCTCCGCGCAGTAACCGCAAGTACGGCAGTCGCGGGTATTACAGTCATTATTTTCGAAGAAATCCAGGAACCCCTCGAGCTTCCGGTTATCGATATACACCTCTGGTTCTGCCAACGCTAATTCCCGCCCCCTGCCCTTGGCAATGTTGATCAGGTCCAAAAAAGAAAAATACCGGCTCAAACGCAAAAGGCTGATTCTGCCGAAAGACAAGGGTTTCGAAGGAGCGGGGAACAGATCGGCCAGATTGCCGTCATACTTTCTTTCCAAATACGCCCGCAGGATCGACAAAACACAAGCTGTGCTCAAGCCGCAATCGGCCAGTTCGAGAGAATCGATGCCCAGTTTCTCGTAACGCCCGACATCTTCCGGGCGGATCCACGGGCTGCGGATAAACTCCACGGGATTGACAATCTGCCGGTAACGGCAGCTAAGACGGCAATAATCTACAGAGAACCCCTGCAGGCGGTGGTTTGCCTGCGAACTATGTGAAGACATGTTGCCGCGATACAGGTAAAACGGGCAGCGATAAAGGCAGCTGGAGTTGGCGATCAGGCGAAGCTCGCAATCAACCGTCTCTCTTATCTTCCTCAACAAAGCAAAATCCCGGTTGACATCCGTATTAAGCAAGGTGATGCGGTCGGCTCCAAAGTTTTCCCAGTATTTTGCCGAAACTATGGAGTTTACTCCGGCTAGAACGGAGACGGAAACCCGCAAACCGGGATAACGGCTTTTTATCATCGCCAAAAGGTAAGGGACGGCGACGGTTACCACATCAATCCCGATATCGGACAACCAGTCAAGAAACAATCGTATCTTCCTTTGGCCTCCGATCGTCCATTCAAGATTATCAATACACGTGCTGTCGAGCAAATAATTGAATTTAAAACCCGCCTGATGGATCGCGGCAAGGCTGCGCTCAAATTTCTTCCGCGATATGCGGGGAAGCTGAAAAGAAGGTTTGCTGCCTCCGAAGAAATCAGAATTTAACTTTCCGTAAATCTCCAGGCCGGTAGCGGTTTTTCTGACTGCGGGCAGAAAATCATCCTGCCAAGTCGCAGGAATCGCAAATTTCATTCTATTTCTATCTTTTTGCATATATCCTCATCGGCACTTCAAGAGCCGCAGGATTTAAAAATACGGCCCTCTCCTGCGGCATCCTCGCGTACGAAAAATAACATATCATAACTATCTTTCTTTATCCAGAATTTAAAATCTTACCCGGCAGACCGGTTTTAAGCACTAAATAAATACAGGACAATCCCCTTAAAATCCTTTTTCACTATCTCTTTATAGTGTGTTTCCATCCAGGGGACGGTATTGAACTGCTCATTCTCCAGGTAATTTCCCGAATCAAAAAACCAGTCGGATACAACCAACCAGATTCTCTTCTTGCCCGCAATCAACTGTCCATAAGGAATCTCCCTGTATTTACACCCCTTAAAATCAAATTCCTTGGCCACCGGCACCAGGGACCCTTCCTCAGGAGTGGATAAAATTACAGGCAGGCCTTTCAGAAAACTTCCATCGACGCCTCTTTTCCTGAGATAATATGCAAAAGACGCGGTTGAACTATACGAAGGGGTATAAAGAATAATATCTCCGCGCTCAAGGTGCCCGCTCAGATAATTACAAACCTCTCTAAAATCATGCCTGTCGGCCAGGCCGACTGATGTTTGATAATCGGCAGGTTCCGCCCGGTAATAATTATAGAATCCGGACACAAAACAAAAAAAGTAGAAGGAGAGGCCGATAGCCAGGTAAACTCTTTTAAGGCTGCTTAACCCGTAGGCGATTAAAGTCAACAGGAACACGGAGCTTACGATCACATATCGGTCCACATACCAGACTACGCTCTTGGAAATCAAAAACATGCTCAACGGAGGCACAAGAAAACAAGATAGGCATAGTACAAATTGCCTGCCCCTGCCCCGGGCCCTGAAAGCCCCCAAAAGGACAAGACCCAAAGAAACTATAACCACAGGCCAATACATAAACTTTACTTCATGGTAGCCGGCAATAAGATTCTTTAAAGTAAAAAACAGGCTTTTTATCCCGATACGGTTAGCCCACCCGGGAATCCATAAATGCCCCTTTGAGACGAATACTTCTTTTATCAGCAAGGCGCTGTTGATCAGCCAGGGTAAAATAAAAACCAGGATCAGGATGTTGGCAATAATCCATTTGGCAATATTACGTCTATAGTGTTTCAAGAAAATGATTACGAATAATACCTGTGCCAGCAAAACGAGCGCCATCATATAGTGCAGATAGAGGCTCAATACATTAAAAAACACATACCCTGACCAAAACTTAAGATCCCCTGTTTCCAGCGACTTCAAAAGAAAGAAAACGGCTAACAGGCTCAAGAAGGTTACCAGGCTATACGTCCTCAGTTCCTGGGAATAATACACATGCAAAGGGGAAAAGGCGGTTAAAAAAGCTGCGGTTAAAGCGGTTCTTTTATCAAAAGCCGTTTTCGCAAAAACATATACCAGATAAATCGTTAGCACTCCGAAGAAAGCCGGGAACAATCTTAGGGTCATTTCATCGCGGCCAAAACACCTGCTCCAGAGATATACCGGTATATCGGAGAGGAATGACGGGTACCTGTCCGGAAGAATGCCCCACTTGCCCGCTACCGAGAAAAGGAACTCGCCGTTTAGAATGGAAACCGCCTCATCGAACCAGAGGCTAAAGAAACCCAAACGGTAGATCCTCAATAACAGGCCAATGCACAAGAATGCAGCCAGAATTATTCCCGTGCGTTTTTTGAATAAGGCATCTTTAATATCCATAGACGTACAAAGAAAGCAAAGGAAAATCCTTAATCAGTCTTAACCCCTTCTCCGTTAAGCTATATTCGGGGTAACGCGTTATGAACAAGCACCTGGTTAAATCCTTTACGGAAGTCTTTTTATAGGTCAACACGTCAAAAACTCCTTTATCGGCCAAGCTAAAGTCATTCAGAGTCAGGAAGCGCACCTTTCCGGGAAGAAACATCCATATTCTCCGCGTTACCGAAGACGGCAAATCATCGCCTTGGCAAACGATAACGGAAACCCCTTTTTCCTCCATGTAAGCGCCCAGCCATTTTCCTGCCGCCAGCAGATCCGCCTCCTGCCGCGGGCTCAGGATTTCATTTTTTATCAACGGGAATCTTTGCAGTTTGCCGACCGAATAAGGGCAATAAAATAATGCTGCGACAACCAATAAGACATAAGCACAGGCCAGGAGTTTTCTGGCCTTTGCCATTATATGCTCTAACAGGAATACGGAGACAACGGATGCCAGCGGTATAAAAGGAATTATAATCCGCAGCTTATAGACAAAAGAACCCAGAGAAAAGAACGGAATGACGATAATATCGGCGAGTAATATGAATGCCTGGAGAACGATCACGCCGATAATGGGTTTTAGCTTGCCCTTGATTATGCCAAAGGAGGAGCTGCGCATAAGCGCTGCGGTAAACAGAATTACCAGCGGGGAAATCAGCAGAATATAGAAATTCAGAAAATCCCGGGGGCTCACCAGGCAGTCCAGGGGAGGAGAAGGGCATATAAACGGCCGGTAACAAAGGGTGTAAATCAAAGGGTGGCCCAGAAAGGCGGTATTCGCGAAACTCCATAAAAGAAACGGGATAAAAAGAGGAAAGATAAGTTTTGCTTGTTTTTCTCTGCCTAAAAAATAAACCCAGAGAAAAATGTAAAAGAAACCGTATTGGTGCACCAGCGGCAATAAGGAAATCGCCAGGGAAGAAGAAAAAAACCTCTTTTTGTAGAACAGATAGAGGGCCAAAACAAGCAAGAAAGAAAACATTAATTCCACAAGAATAGAGATTGAGCCTAAAAAGAACACCGGGAACGATATGGTAAGAAAAGCGGAAAGAAGCGCCGCTTTTACCGGCATCCTCAAAAAAGAAGACAGCTTGATAACAAGAACAAGCACGCCTACGGCATAAATTGAATTCAACGCCCTTAAGGCTGTCATAGACTGAGAACTAACCAGGGAAATCAAGCCGTGCGCCGCCGTAAAGCCTATTTTTGCAAACGGGTTTAGATAGGCCACGGGATAGAAATTCGCAGCTTTAATATAACAATAATGCAGTGATTCATCGATATTGAACAGTATAAAACGGTCCAGCCCCGTGCTTAATACCGGACAGGAGGCAATTTGGTCAAAGTACAACAGCAGGATAAAAACAGCCCCTAAGAATAAATAAATCTGGTATTTTTTCTGCCGGTATGTTTCTTTAATTTCCATAATCTGCCTTAAAGCGGTATAACGGGTTGAAAGACTATCCTGTCAAGTTGCCGGTTAGGATAGAGAAGATTTACTTTCCCTGATTCGTAAAAAACAGTATTGCCTTTCAATAATAAATCGACCGGCATCTGGGCCGAATAGAGCCTCAAGCATTCCGCGCTCCTACAAGTCCGCTTGCAGGACAGAGGTATTCTTAACCCTGCCCCTTTTTCCTGATTGCATATGTTTGACGGGCAAAGCCTGGTTGTAGTTAAATAGGCATACGGCATATACAAAGAAAAAGACAGGTCTCCGGCAGCGGTAATCCGGTACCCCTGCAATGAATTATCCATTTCCACGCGCTTGATGCCGTTGCGCATCAAGAAACCGATGAAGTTTTCATTTAAAGAAATCTCCTGGAAATGCCTCGCCGCCCGGGGAGGGAGTTTCCCGACAATATCCAGGATACGCATGCATTTCTTCTGTTTGCTCAAAAGGCGCCCTAAAAGACGCTGCATTGGAAAATCACGGCATAACTCCAGGATCCCCCAATCGTTGATGACAACTTCGCTGTCTGGCCGGCGCTTTTCCAGGATCTTGAAAAGGGCCTCATATTTTTGTAAATCGCCTTCGGCGGCATACCCGGTGACCAGACTGAAGCCGGTATTCTTCCCTTCGGCAAAATTCAATATCTCTTCCAATTCGCCGGGAACAGGCATCAAATGGGAGCAAAATTCGTTGCCGTAATACAATCTGCGGTATTTCTCCTCCCAGAAACATAAATCTTTTTTGTTTGTGATATAAAGGGATTCTTCCATTAGGCTGTATTTACGGGTAATAACAATAGCTCCGCTTGCATCTTTTATTAAAGTATTTCCTATAAGCCTTCATCGCCAAATTGTTGTATTCTCCGGGAGACAGTGAGCCGTTCTCTAAAAGTCCGAGGCAATGGCGGATAAACTTCACATCGTTCACTTTATCCTTGAAAAAAACCCGGCCGACTATTTTTACGAACTTTACTCCTGCATTCTCTAATTCTCCCAGCGAACATGCGCCGCATGCATTGAGAAAACTGTCCGCATCGAAAAAATCCTCCAGCCTGGGGCGGGTCTTTTCGGGAAAAACATCCCTCCCGCGCTTCTCCCGGATTTTATAATTAAAACAGCAGGCTAATTCCTTTTCCATCCCGTAAACGTGCACAAAATTGACCAGCCATTTGGGCAGGAAACGATATATTTTTTTTAATGTTTGCGCGTATTTAGAAACAATCGCCTGGGTTTTTTTATAAGAAAATACCCCGTGTTCAAAACCGCATAACCCGTCGATATTATGGCACCGTTCATTCAGGATCAAGCACTCCAGATCCGGTTCCCCGCCCCCCGTCATGGAACGGATCTGGGAAATTTCCGTTAAGCTGAGATGGCGGGGCAGGATGATCCTGCGCGCCCCCAGATTTCTATAAAATTGCACGGTATTGTGATTAAACGTGGTGCCGCCGACCCCGATATGCAGCTTGATTTTGTCGCGGTATTGTCTTAATTCCTCGATAACCCCCAGATCCACGGCGATAATCGCGTCAACCCCCAAGCCCACCGCTTTCTCGATCTGCTGCTTTACATTATCGAACTGCTGCTTGGTATAAAATTCATTCAGCGTCAAGCTGACTTTAACCCCGCTGTCTTTGGCTATTTTTACCAAACAGGAAAGTTCATTGAAATTTCTCAGGTTGGAAAATGAAGACGGCCTGCGGTTAAGACAACAGATATTCGTCAAATCCCTGTTTTCTTCTTCCGTAAGCACCCCGCAGTACAACTCGTCGGCTCCGGCCTCAATCAAAGGCTTTGCTTCATCCAGCTTGGTAATCGGAGATACAATTCTGACCATTTTAGTTAAGTAGCATTCCTGAGGTTTTAAGTTTACTATATATTGCCTCGGCTGCGATACGATAGAATAAAGCGTTCGGGTGCGGGTCGTCCTCCGAGACCCAGAATTTCTCCGCGTCTTCGCCCTTTACAAAATCCAACAAGTCCAAAAAGATAACGCCGGGCTGCTGGCTGACTATCCGGCGGACAAATTGCTGGGCGGGCTGGAAATAATACTCCTTGAAATCATGCATCTCCGGGATATTTACCAAAACAAACGGAATCGACCTTTGCCGCGCAATGTCGGACATTTGAATAATATCACTTTTTGCCCGTAAAAGGCAACTTTTGTTTTTGTATAAATTGGAGTAATAAATCTTATAGCTGACCTGCCCGGAGGAACAGCGCATATTTATCAGCTTGCTCCAAAGGAAGGCATAGAGGTAAGAATGTTTCTTCAGGAAAAGCAGCGAAGGGAAACTTATCTCCTCCGGGTCGTTGATATAATACCCCAAAATAATTATATCCGGGTCCAGGGAGATCATTTTTTTCAAAGCCTCCAATTCCGCAGAAGAATTGTAATTACCCACCCCGGCATTTATTACCTCATAGCGCACGCTCGAATCTTCGTTTAGCAACTTTTCCAAAAGATACGGGTAGGTATCCCTGAAATCCACCCCCCAGCCGAAGGTGGTGGAGTCGCCCAAAACCAAAATACGTTTTGTATGCTCCGGCTTAGGGATAGAGTAATCGCGCTCCGCCCGCATCCCCAGGGAGTTGGTCTTTATCTCGGTATTGTATAATTCTATCCTGCGGCCGGGTATGTGCTCGAAGGGGACTCCGGAAGAAGAATTGCGCTTTAGCTCGCGGCAATATCTCCACATCTCCGTATCGTAGTTCTTGACCCATGGGTATAATAACCTTATGCATGCCTCGCCCGTCAGTAGAAAGACAAGTAAAAGAAAAACGAGGAATACTGCCTTATTCCTTGCCATCTGGATTAACCGTTCTTTTCTTGCAGCCACTGACAAACATCCTCCAATATCCGGTCAGCAGGGTAAGCGCTCCAAAAAACATGAACTTCAAGGAAATCCTCCTTTTAAGGATGCTTTTTGCAATCTTCGAAGGTCGGAAATAAAAACTGAACATCGCCTTTCGCTGGATATTCCTCAACACGTCGGCCCCGATTGAGCCAACCGTGCAAAACTCCCTGTCCGAATTACAGAACCAGTCATACCAGCTGCTGACTGCGCTAAAATTCCTCAAGCTTGCAACTTCATCCTTGTAGGATTCGAACAATTTAGAGCCCGGGTAGGGCGTAGCTATGTTGAACTTTACGAAATCGCAATCCAGCTCTTTGGCAAACTGAATAGTTTTATCGCAGTCCGAGACCGTTTCCCCGGGAAGGCCGATCATAAAGAGCCCGAGAGTAAGAATCCCCAGTTTTCTGGTAATGCGCATTATTTTTTTCGAATACTCCAGGTCTGTATTTTTCCCTAAGCGGTCAAGCACCTTTTGGCTGCCTGATTCAAATCCGAATTCCAGCATATACAATCCCGCTTCTTTCATCTTTTCCGCCAAATCCCGGGTGACAAAATCAACCATAGTCTCAACCACCCATTTTACCTTCTTGTGGAGCCCTCTTTTGATTAAGGCATCGCAGAATTCGATCCCGTGCCTGGTTGAAAAAGGGAAGAAGGCGTCGGTAAAACCAAAAAATTTGGCATTATAACGCTCATGCATGAATTCCATTTCATCGATGATGCTCTCTATTTTTCTA
This sequence comes from Candidatus Omnitrophica bacterium UBA6249, assembly GCA_002441305.1. GTDB lineage: Bacteria > Omnitrophota > Gorgyraeia > Gygaellales > Profunditerraquicolaceae > UBA6249. The sequence continues at coordinate 25,149 of DJVT01000004.1, read as the reverse complement.
TACCTTGGCCTGCCATGAATTCTGTTCTGGGAGCAAAAAACGCAGTTAAAAGGGCACCCCCGGGAAGCGGAAATAGTAATTGCGATCTTATTGTATATTCCGGCCAACGGCACCTCTCTGTATTTTTTTAAATCCAGAAGATGGTAGGCCGGATAAGGCAGTGCGTCCAAATCTCCCACTTCGATAACTTTCGCGTTATTATACAAAGAACCGTTGCTCATGAAAGCGATGCCGTTCATTCCCTCGAGGCCTTTCCCCTTTTCGAACCTTGAAACTAATTCAAGCATGGTGTAGTCGCCTTCTCCGTGGATCACGACATCCCCCACCCTCTTTTTCAATAAAACCTCCGCGAAAACAGAAGCGTGTATATTGCCCAAGACGATCTTGATATCCCTGTCAAGCGCCTTGATCGCCGCGGACAAGGAAACAACCGTATCCATAGCTGCGGTCAAACAGCTAAAACCGACAACATCAGGCTTCATTACTTTTACAATCTCCAAGAGGCTGTCTTCTTTCAGCCCTTCAGCCACTTGGTCCACAATCTGCACCCGGATGCCGTTCTTCTCCAGGACGGCGGCAATATACGCCAGCCCCAAGGGGATAATCGGGGTCAACAGGCTTCTCTGCCAAAACGGACTGTTTTGGACGGCCCGGGACTGGGGATTAATCAATAATACTTTCATACTCAAACGATAACGGAAACGCCTCCGCTTTAATTTATCAAATATTTGTCTTTCCCAAAGAAGATGTCGGACAAAAGTATCCTTGCCCCCCTTAAGATTATCTTCAATTCATTCATCGAACGGATTCTTGCTAAACTTCTGAACACGTAAGGGATATTAAAATAAAACTCCCTGGTCCCTTTTTTCACCCAGAACTCGACATCGGAACTCGAGAACTCCGGGGTAGAATACAGAGGCCAGTCTTTATCTTCACCGGAAAACACCGCATTCTTAAAGAAATCCTTCTCCACTATTTTATTATTAACCGCATCGCTAAAGAGCTCGGAACCCGGATCGGGAGCCAGGGCATTATAGAGGACATAATCTGGCTTTATCCTCTTAATCAGGGCTAAAGACTCTTTGATCGTTTCCCTGGTCTCCCCCGGGGAGCCCACGATCATATAGGCAACCGAACGTATCCCGTATTTTCTGGTGAGCGACATTGTGTTTTCGATATCCTTTACCGAAATGCCTTTATTCAGGTTCTTAAGGATCTTTTCCGAACCGGATTCAACGCCATAAGATATCATGTAACATCCGGCCTTCCGCATTCTGCGCAATAAATCCCCCGAAACCAGATCGACCCTCGTTTTGCATGACCAAACGATCTTGATACCCCGTTTTATTATTTCTCTGCACAATGCGGATATCCTTTCCGCAGAAATAGTAAAAGTGTGGTCAACGAAATATATCTCGTTGACCCCGTAATTTTGTTTCAAATATGCCATCTCTTCAATAACCCTTTCAATCTCGCGGGGACGGTAAGACTTAGACAGACAGCAGAACCGGCAGCCAAAAGGGCAGCCTCTGCTTGTCTCCATACTGGCGACTGGAAAAGATACCCCAAAAGGAGGATGGAGATAATACTTTTTCATATCTAAAAGGCTATAGGCTGGGAAATAGTCACTTTTTTGCCTCTGCGTTTTTCCGGAATAGCACAAGGCCCCGCCGCCACCCCTGAAAAAAATCCCTTTGGCCTCCTTCAAATCGCCATCGCAAGAGACTATTTCACAAAGCTGCCTTAAAGGCTCCTCTCCCTCCCCGGGTATTACGATGTCTACGGCGGGAATATTCTTAAGAATATCCTCTGCGGGTAAAACGGTACATAATCCCCCCAGGACAATAAGCGCCCCGGGAACCTCTCCCTTGATCGCTTCGGAGAAGTTAATCACATCCTGAAAACCAAAGAGCGTGCTGCTTATTCCGTAAATACGGCTTTTTTTATGCCTTATAAGCCGCCGGAAATCCTCCAGCGATAAATCTGAAGCGGGAATATCGATAATATCCACATTATGCCCGCCTTCCAGCAAAGCAGACGCAAGATAGGCCACTCCCAGGGGAGGTAAAACCCCCAAGCTTGTATAACGAAACCTCTTGGCCGGCAAGTTGACTAAAGTAATATCCATCTGACATATCTCTCAATTCGAAACCGTAAAAAAATACAGGGAGATACCGGGAAACTCTTTTATCATCTTTAATTTCAGGTTGTCTGATAAAAATGCCTCCTTGAAATCTCCGCTTAAATGCAGAAAAACTCCTGAATAGGACCCGGGAGGGGAAAATTTAAAAGTTGTCAGATCAAACAATTCAATCTTATCGTTATTGTTAAAATCTTTGGTCAGACAATAAAACCTGTTTTTGACATCCAGATGCATCCAGATACGGCGGACATATTTGTTTATCGTATCCCCCCCGTTCAAAAGATACAGGTTTCTATATTGATGTTCTTCCATGTAGCTGTTGAGCCAACGGGCCGCTTCGCGGATTTCGTATTCCTGAGATAAGCTGACCCTGTCAGAAATCACTTTTACATCTTTTTGCAAATAGAATATCCCGCACAGCGAACAGAGAACGAGTATCCCGCTAAGCAGTGTAAAAAAATACCTTTCGTACCGCACATCCCGGATCCGCCTACCCAGCCATCTCATCCCATTGAAGATGACTATCGATAAAAAGGGCGCGATCGGCACAAGGTAACGAAGCTCCCTCCAAAGGCTCCTCTCCGAGATAATCGAAAAACAGTTGTACCCCAAGACCAGCAACAAAGCCGGTAAAATAAATAGATTCACCAGCGGATATTTATCTGTCTTCCATGAATCGAAATACCCGGCCAAAAACAACATAAGAAATGGAACAAAAACAATAATCAACGAAGGATTGACCTGATTAAACGCCAACAGGGAATTCTCCGGCATCCGGTGGTGTGGAGCGATCAATTGCGAGTAGAAAAAAGTGAACCATAAACTGTGTTTCAATATCAAACTGTTCATTGCCACCCAGGCCGACACGGGTATCAAAGACACCCCCGCGAGAAGATATCTTTTTCTGACGGCAAAATAAGCGCTCACCCCCAGGACATAAAGAATCCCGACTTGATGGGTGGCTGCGCATAGCCCGACAACCAGGGAGAACCAGAACATTTTTCTTCTATGCCACAAAATGACGCTGAGCGTCAGAAGAAAACAAAACAAAGGTTCTGCTATCGAAGATAAAGAACTTAGGAAATAAAGCGGGGAAATGAATGTGATAAAAGAAATAAACAAACTTTCGTTCTTGTTAAATCCCAAATCCCTGCAATAGGCATATAACAGAATGAGCGTCCCCGTAGAAATGACTGAATTCAGGAATCTCAAAAATATAATATTAAGGAAGCAAAACTTTAATATCAACGCCTGGATTAAGGTAGGGAGGAGTTTGGCGTATGGGTTTAGAACAGCCAGCGGATCAATGGTCGCGGTCTTCGCATAGCAGTAATGAAAAATGTCATCGACATTATTCAACAAATAGGCATCAATCGTCGAGACGTTCTTAACATTGGATGCATAAATGTCTAAACAAATAAACACGAGGAGAACGGCCAGAAAGAATACCGGTGTCAGGCTTTTTTTCACTTTGCCTTAATGACAATTTCCACATCAGATATGTCACTTTCTCCTATCGATAAAGGGTTACCCGTATACTGTCCCTGGAGAGAATCGGCATTAGGAATGAGCTCATCGGGCATCAAATTGAAAGCTCCGATATAGACCTCTCCGATGCCCTTGGCCACTTCTAATTCATATTCTCCCGGCTTATCTATCCGCGCGGAAGTAACCGTGGGGGGACCGAACCTGTCCTTACCGACACTAATGCTTATATACCCTTCTTTATAATCCGGCATGGAAATGACCCCGGATACCTTGACCGTCTCGCCTTGGTAGGCGGCCATAATCTGTCCACCGGGGATTAAATCGATATTAAAATCTATACCCGAGATATTTTCCTCCTCTACGTTTACGGGATTGTTCCTGTAAGGGGTGTTCGGCACATCGGAATAGCCAATTTCCGTGCCGGGCAAGAGTTTGCCTTCCGTAAGGTTCATTACATATAAATTCACGTTACCTGTCCCCTTGGGAACTTTTATATGGTATTCCTCGTTCAGCGAATTCACGCTTGCTATGGAAACCGGCTCGAGCTGTTCCTGCCCGTTGACTATCTTATTAGCCGTAACAAGAAAAAATCCCTCTTTATACGACGGCATGGAGATTCTTCCGGAGATATCTGCTTTTGAAGGATCGTCTTCAGGTATTTCTTTTTTCTCGGCGCCGCTTTCGGAGGCCGCCTCTTGCCGGACGGCAGTTTCCTGAGCGCTTACCGGCTGACCATCGATACTTTCAATTTCATTGAAAAAATAGGTCAGCGGCACTCCGAAAAAGTCAACTTTGATATGGTCCCCTGTCCTCTCGATAACCTCCCCTTCGATTTTTTGCCCCGATTTTAAAACGATAGACTCGGCATGCAGCACCGGCAACAGAAAACAGCAAAATAAAAAGCAAAAAACGGTTTTCTTAAGCATTTTCCACCTCCCTCAATGGCCCTTGGGCCTATAAATAGTCTTTGGCTTAAGTTAATTATATCAAAGCAATCGCTTTTAAACAAGGGAGTTGCGTCCAGCCCTGCTGACAAAAGGATTACTTATTTTGTCTCAAAAATATAGACGGCGGTAACCTGGTTCAAATTGTCCCCCGGCGGGAACTCAATCTGTCCAGCATATATTAAATCATTCCTCAGCCGAGTAATGAGTTTCCTGGAAAAGGACATCGGCTGATAAAGCACCCATAATTTATTCCTGTCGTTCAAAAGAGGGTATACTTTATTGATAATTTTCCCTACCTGCTCATCGATATAATCTGGCTCGCCTTCTAAGGCTCTTCTCTCCAGAAATGCCCTGGGGCCGTCCGGGAATTGGAACAATCTCGGGGTAAAATCACGCATCCAGTAATATTCGAAAGGCGTAATACTCAATTCTGTCGCCACGATAACATCCTCCCTGCCGGCATACCTCTGCAGGTAATCCGCTACGGCCCTATCGTTGCTTTTTTTGTAGATAAAATAATACTGGTGCAGGACTGTAGCAGTACAGGCAATAATTGCCGCCAGGACAAAAAAATGCAGAGGAGTAAAGCGTATCCGGTCCAGGCCGACTGCAATTACCAGGCAAAAGGCAGGAAACACCAAAAGATCATACCTGCCTGCCACATAAATAGGCACCCCGAAGGATATCAGAAAAGCAAATACGATCGGTGTAAGATAAGCGAGTAAAAAACTTCTCTGCCGCTGCCGGGCCGATATGCCGAATAAGAAAATCAGGATAAAAAGGGCCATTTGTATCTTTAGGACTACGGATACATACCCCGTCAGCGGCAGCCTCCAGCTTAACAAACAAAAATGCGAAAATGTCGACACCAGGTCTTTTAAAGCACAGGCATCTATCCAGGGATTCATTCCCATGGTAAGCTGCCTGGACAAAACAAATACTCTCGGCAGGCAGATGCTTAATATAATGAGCTGGCATAAAACGAATTGCCGGAGCATAACCCGGTTTCTGCGGAAAAATAGGGCAAAAAAACATATTTCGGCAAATAACAACAAGACTCCATAGTTATGCGTGTAAAGGCAAAATACGGTAGTCAATACATAGCCTGCCCAATAAACAGCCCTCTTGTTCTCAAGAGACAGGAAAAGCAGGAAAAAAGAAGCCAGGGATAAAAAAGAAAGGAGTGAATACATCTTCACTTCCTGCGAGTAATAAATATGTATGGGGGAAATCGCAACCAGCAGAGCCGCATAGATGCCAACGTTCTTATTAAAAATTGTTTTCCCGGCTGCAAAGATTAGCGGGATCAATAAAATACCGAAAAGCGCCGACAGCAAACGAAGGGCAAACTCGCCATTGCCGAACAGGAAAGACCAAAAATGCAACAACCCGTAGTAAAGCGGGGGGGAGGAATCTTTCCATTGGTTAAACCAAAGCGTAAAAATGTTTTTAGACATCATAACCGAATAGGCCTCATCGAGCCAAAAGCTCTGCCTGCTTAGGCGGTATAAACGTAAAAACGAACCGGCGATAGTTATAAAAAACAGGGATAATCCCGCCTTGTTTATAAACCCCGCTGGCCCTGTTTTCTTATGCTGGCTGGAGATATCGATAGTCATTTTAATCCGTATATTTTAAACTTTTCAGATAATCAAACAAAATTTCCGATAATAACAAGTGGCCTTTTTCATTGATGTGTCCGACATCGAGAAATAATCCTTCATTTACCTTCTCACCGAATCGAACGGTAATATCGATATTCGGCTGGCAGTTATAATCTTTGTCTATATTGACGATCCGGCCGTTCTCATACCCCATCGAGGCCAGGAAAATTATGCGGATTTTATTGCTCCTGGCAAGCGCCGACATCTTCTCCAGGTTCTGCCTGTGTTCGTCGGGAGTTACCCTCACCATGTCTTCTCTGGGGCCCTCCTTATCTTTAACCCGCCAGAAAGAAACCAGCATATGTCTCCTGACCAAACGGTAAATATAACTGTCCGTTTCCAGAAAACAAAGCAGCTTAAACGGAACCTGAGGCAGAATCCTGATTTCCGAATCCCTGAATGGCGCGTTTGCGGACAGCCTCAATTCATCCGCCCGTTCCGGATTCACTATGACCATTTGCGGATGCAGGTCTATAAGCACATTCTTGAACAGCCTGTACATCTGCAAGGTAGAATAACCGGGCATGGCAAAATTATATACTTCAAAATGGATGTCTTTAAATTCGCTGTTAAGCCTGCTTTCCAGCAGGTTGCTGAACCGTTCGCTCTCATACATCCCCTCTCCGCATGTATTGGATCCTCCCAGAAAAAATATCTTATACACACCGGCAATATTACCTCCGGAGATCTCCCTTTCCCTGAAACCAAATGCATTGATCCTTAACTGGCCTTTATAATGAAAACTGGGCCTGTCGAACCTTGCCCCCGGATGGAACCTCCAAAACAATATCCTATCCCTGACAAACACTCCCGTCTTGAACATACTGTCCATATTGGTAATTTCTTCCGGGCGGGAGATGCCACAACGCCTGAGCACCAGTTCGGCCGATAATATCAACAATACGACCGTCAAAACAATACCCAGTATTTCTTTATACTTTATGTTCATCATAAACTTTCCCTTTACGATGGTTCATTCCGCTGCAGGGCCCGGCCGGACAATAAATAAATCCCTTTTTTGTCCGGAAACAACACCGCTTTTTCGATAACTCGTCTTTTATTAAACAAATTGTCTACAATCCGGTTATAATAATCGCCGGGCAGGAACTTCTTGGGCAAATCGAAGTCGTTTTCAGAACCAAGCGAAAGCTGGCGGTTATTGTTAATAACGATGATGTAATCGAAGTCATCGATATTATCGCTGAAATATTTGGCAAAATCCGAGGAATGAGGTATGATCATATCCTCGTTGGGCAAACACCAAATCCTTATATCCTGTAAATAGAGGTCCAGGTAATAAGAAATCAAAAAGCCGTTAATCTCGGCATCGATAACATCGATTATCCCCACGTTGACGACTTTATGCTCTGCTATTTTCTCCCGCGAGCCTGCTTTGATCTTCTCCGAAAATCCGGCCAGTATCCCCTGGTAATTATTCTTTTTAGGCAAGGCTCCGTATATACTTGTGGAACTAAAATTAATACCCGAGGAGGGTTGTTTTAACACCCCTCCGGTCCATCCAAAAGAAATATAGTAAAACTGGACCAGGGATACTGCCAAAATAGAAAAAACCAGCACTTTCCGGATCTTCCCTCCGGCCCGCTCCACCCCTATTCCCGTTAAAATAGCGACTGCCGGAAGAAGCGATAAACAATAGTGTTCCCACTTGGCGGACATGAGGGTAAAAATAAACAAGGCCGCTAAAATCCATAAAATGACCATACAAATATCCGGGGTAATTTTCTTTTTAAGCCAGAAGAGGCTGACACAAAAAATCAGGAATAGGGGAAGTGAAACATGTTTTACCAAAAATAGTGGATGAAAAAGAAGGGCGCGGGGAGTCCAAAGATCGAATTCCAGACCAAACAGATTGTATTTGTCCGGAAAGTACCCGGCAAATAAATGGTTCATTAGAATCGCAATCTTTTCTTCGAAATGAATACCCCACCATACAAAAGACACCCCTAAGGCCAAGACAAAAAAGATCAATATGTTATTGAATATGTACCGCGGTTTAAAATCGTGGGCCGCTTCCTTTTTGCCCTGGAATTTCATTATTGCATTCTTAAGAATGCTGCAGAACATGAAAATTAACGGACCGGCGACGAAAATGACAATCTGACCTTTGGTCAGAATCCCCAGCCCCAAGGCTAAGCCGGACAAGATGGAATATTTTCTCCGGGTAAAATTCCCGCTCCTTATAAGGAAATAAATAACCATAGCGGTCATGGCGATCAAGAAGAAATCCAGATCATACAACCTCGATACTCCGTATACCGCAGGATAAAATGAAATTAAGAAAGCGGCGATTAAACCGGTTCTTTTATTCTGGCATTCCTTTGCGATCAAATAAGTGAAAATGACCGATAGGGCCATGAAAAGGGAGTTGGAAAACCTGGAGACAAATGCTGTCATGCCGAAAAATAAGTTTGCCAGCGAGGTGACGAAGTATGCGAAAACAGGCCATTCATGCTGCGGCCCTACGGCCCCTGATTCAAAAAGCAGCACGAACGAGCTGATTTTCTGGAAAAACGGCCCATCAAGCCCAAGCAGCAGCTTCAATTTCTGGTAAAATACCAACTGGTTGTGCAGATGGAATATCGTATTGGTTATAAATCCGGGGTAGATAAAAAGATGGTCCAGCTTAAGCCAAATGTAGTTATTTACCAAATGGAAGAGAATTATGAGAGATAAAACGGCAAAAACAATATTCTTTTTCATCTCCACCTGCCGGGCCGGGCAAGAGTTGCGCAAACTACTTGGCATCCGCCGGCCTCTTCGCTGAGCGCATAAAACGCCGTATTACGTCCTTGAGATAACTGGTGACAATTAATTTAGCGCCGAGATAAATGTCTTGCATGGAAAAACTACCCTTCCACAATAAAAGCAAAATACGTTTGGGATTCGCGTAAAACTTGAACATGGCTTTCCTTTGCAGGCTCAACAGCCTTTCGCTGGTCATCTTCGGCGGAGTATATATGACGCGGGCGCGTGAAGATATCCAATCAGACCAGCTGGTAAGCTCTTCAGCCTTGACATCTTTTAAATCATTCTTGCAGATCTCATGCAGCTTGGAACCCGGCTGCGGAATAGTCAAATTGAACTTCGCCATATCCGGTTTCAGGCGGATAGCGAATTCAATAGTCTGCCTGCAGGTTTCTTCCGTATCTTCGGGCAACCCCAGCATAAATAAACCCAGGCTTTTAACCTTCGCCTTGCGGGTATAATACATCGCCTCTTCCGCCTGTTTCAAGGTCGTGCGTTTGTTTATGCTGTCCAAAACGGACTGGTTGCCCACTTCAAACCCGTACATGATCAGCCTCAAACCGGCTTCCTTCATTTTCTTCAGAAGCTTCTCGCTTACCTTATCGACCCTTGTTTCGGTTATCCACTGTATCTTTTTATGCAGCCCCCTCTCCATCAGGCGTTCGCAGAATTCCAGGCCATGCTGGACAGAAAAAGGGAAATAAGCATCGTTGAAGCCGAAATAGCGGATTTTGAAACGCTCCACCATATATTCGATTTCATCGAGCACCTTATCGTTATCGCGGTAACGCGGCTTTTTATACATCATATTCTGGGAACAGAAGATGCATTTGTTCGAACAACCACGGGAGGCCTGGATAGGCAGGATCACTTCGTCATACATTCCCAGCATGGGGTATCTTTTATAAAGATCCAGGTCCAATAAGTCCCACGCGGGGTAAGGTAGTTGTTCCAGGTCTTCCAATAACTCCCTGTCCGCATTGCTGATTACCTCTTGGCCGCGGCGAAAGCTTATCCCCTTGATATTATCGAGTTTTTTATTCTGCCTGAAGGCCAGAACCGTTTCCCGAAAACTGTTTTCCCCCTCCCCTCTTACTACGACATCCCCGATACCGGCTTCCAGCATTTCTTTTGCGAAGACCGTAGCGTGGATATTCCCTAAGACGATCTTAATGCCGGGGGATATCTCTTTTATCAACCTGGATAATCTTGTTATATTGGGCAACCCGGGGGACAGGCAGGAAAAACCGACTATTTGCGGGTTTTCTTTTCTTATCTTATCAAGCAGGTACTCATTGGGCTTGCCGCTGGCAAACTGGTCTTCAATAATGACTTTGATGCCGTTTTCTTTAACAAGGCTCGACGCCAGGTAGGCAATCCCGACGGGAGGGACAAAAGCAATAGTGGAACGGTAATTTGTGCCTTTGACAGCTATGTCTGAAATGGGGTTGATCAACAAAACTTTTGTTTCCGTAAACACGCCAGCTCCCGGGATCGGATTAGGTATCGTACCACTTGGGTTTTTTAAGCCTCATAAAACCGGTGATTCCTTCGAGTTTCTTCCTCCCCATCAAAGCATCGGCTATCCCCAGAAAAAGCATCTTCACGGTATTCCTCAGGAACCACCAGTAAAGCCCTCTTTTATGCTTATAAGGAGAAAACAGGCCGCGGATCAGCCAATGCGGACGGTACAGCACATACCTCTTGTTAAGCTCCATATTCAAGGCGGCAAGCTCATCCATCGATACGTTATTGTCCGAACGCATAATCGGAGTGGACCAATCGTATTTTTTGAAATCCTTTACCTCCAAAGCGTCATTCTTGACTGCTTCCTGGTAAAGATAAGTGCCGGGAACGGGCGCTACCGGATGAAAAGCAGGATAATCGATATCTATCTCTACCGCATATTTCACCAGCCCCAGCATGGATTCTCGCGTATCAAAAGGCAGGCAAGTCACGAATGTCCCCTGGCGGAAGACCTGCGGGTATCTCCTCTTAAAAATAGAGAATACTTCTTTTATCAAATCGCGGGTATATACCGACTTCTGCACCTTCCTTAAATCCTCGGTACAGCCACGTTCCACGCCGATGAGCGGATGGACCAACCCCGCTTTTACCATCTTCTCCAGCACTCCCGCCTTCTCGTCTCTTAACAGGTAATCCGCCCTCAGGAAGGCCCACCAATGCAAATTCTTGTATTTTCTTTTTAGCAGCCCCTCGCAGAAATCATTCGTCCATTTGAGGTCCACATTAAACGTCGGGTCCGCCCACAGGATAAACCTCCGATCGTATTTCTGATATGAGATATCGACTTCCTCGAGGGTCCTCTCCACGCTTTTGGTCCTGTAACGCGGGGAAACATCCAGGTTTCCTTTCTCTATATCGGTTTTCAGCTTATTCCCCCAGAAGGTCCACAACGAACAAAAACTGCAGTGGTCAATGCAACCGCGCGAATGCTCCAGGGTAACGCTTTGCGGCCAAAGGTATCCGAAAGGGGCATATTTACCCATAGGCATGAGGTCAAATGCCGGAAGCGCCAGCGTGTTTAAATCCTTTATCAACGGCCTGGGCATAGTCCTGATTATCCGGCCGTCTTTTTTATAAGCCAGGCCTCTCACCTGGGACAAATCGCCGTTTCCCCGGAGCGTTTTGATCAATTCCACGAAAGTCTCTTCCCCCTCGAACCTGACGATGACATCTATCGCCGGATTGCGCAGGGTATAATCCACCATCCAGGAGAAAAAATGCCCTCCCCCGACGGTAATTATGGAAGGATTTACCTTCTTGGCAAGCTCGAACAGTTTGATCGCTTCATGGGAATACAGGGCTTCTTCCCCAGCCCCGATCATATCCGGACGCTCCTGCCTTAGTATAGCTTCAAGGCTTTTCCACCCTATTTTAAGAGGCGGGCAATCGATTATTTTAATTTGCACGCCGGGGATTTTCGCCCTTATCTCCCCGGCCAGGCAGGGCAACCCCAAAGGAAGGAGAAGATTATCCGACTCATTGATGAAAGGCCACAGATATCTCGGCGGCCTTATTAATATCACCTTATTTATTTTCATTGTATTATTCTAACATGAGAGGGTCAAGTTTCAATACAATTCAATAAAAATACCCCCGGGAAACCATTTCCCAGGGGTATTTCTGCTTAAAACCTGCCGTTAATAAAGCTTATTGCCTCTCCTGCCTACAGGATCGAACCCAAACAGTTCCTCCAGCCTGTGCGGTATCTTCTCGGAGAGAATTGCCAGGCTCGCTGCGGCCAAAGACAGCTTCTCGGCAAAAAGCGAACAACTCCTTTTGTGGGGCATAGCCGGATCGCCGTTGAAGAAATAGTTTACGTTCAGGCATGAGCCTGTCGAACGGCACAAGCTGAATAACTCGCAGTCCTGCCTGCAGTAATCAAACCTTTTGTTTATTTTCTCGATAAAAGCCCCGAATTTCCCTTTATCTATGCCGCGCACCACGTCTCCCAATTCGAATTCTTTCACTCCCAAAAAGGAAGTACACGGGTATATCTTTCCCTCGATACCCACGGCTATCTGGCCTTTAGCGGCAGGGCATCCTCCCGAAACCTCATGGTTATAATACAATCTTTGCATCAGCTTGAAGAAACGGTTGAAAAACGTCTTGCTGTAATTAAGGTTCCCTTTGACCACGTCGGCGATATAGCGCAAGGCGAGTTTTTCATAAGTCTTGCACAATAGCCTGTAGCTTTCGTCCGTGCTGAAGAAGCTGGTCTCCTGACGGGGGGAAATCTTGTGACAGGCGTCCTCGCTTTCGAAAAGCTCGATGCGTTCAAACCCCAGATTTCTCAGGTTCTCGTACAGCTTGACCATATCGGGAAAAAACGGGGTTACCGTAGTGCGTCCCACAAGCCTCTTCATCACCGCGGGAGGCATCTTTTTTAAATTTCCCGTTATCGTGGCGAAACTCCCGCCGCGGTTGGTAAAAGGGCGGTTGTTGTCATGCACAAACTCTGGCCCGTCTATGCTCACCGCTATCTGCACGCCCTTACTGATCAACTCACCGGCTATCTCCGGCGTCAGAAGGGTACCGTTTGTCGCCAGGAGAAAATGGAAATTAACCTTCCATTTCGACTGGTTACTCCTGCAGTAATCAACCGTTGCCCTCAAGGTCTCGAGATTCAAAAGGGGTTCTCCCCCGTAAAAATCGACGACGAGATCCTTATCCTTGCCCCGGTACTTTACCAGGATATCCACCGCTTTTAAAGCGGTTGAAACGGACATGCGGGAATCTTTTGGCTTCCCTTCGGAACTGGCGCGGTGTTTTTCCAGGAAGCGCCAATTGGAATATTTACCGTGGTCATTCCAGCAATATACGCAACGTAAATTGCAGTTTGAGGTCAGGTTCAGGGTAAGATCGGTGATAGAAACAGACGTCTTCCTGTCAGCGATAAAGGAGTGCTCCTGGTCCGGAAGGGGGAAAAGCCTGCTCACTGAAGGGGAAAGACGCGCCTTCCTCGCCAAAGACAAAAACTCTTTTCTGGACGGTACTGAGGGTAAAGCGGAGATCTCCTTGTTGAATTCCTTTAATGATTTGAATGTATCTGCGGGCAATTCGTAGAAATCGCCGGTAGCGGTAGAGATGGCTATATAACGGCCCAATCTGTGAAATAAAACAACTGGCAAAAGAGTTTTAGTAATGATTCACCTCCCCAAAGAAAAAGGAAACAACCTTTCTTTAGATATCGGATAGATACCCGGGTATTTTAATGCGGATTAAAGGTATGCCGGTGGACGGCCTGTTACCAAAGAACCCTTCCCGAACGGCAATAACGGGAAAGCTTCTTTTTTGCCTTGGTGGTTTTATTGATTTTCTTCGCCTTCTTTACTTTCTTTACTGCTTTTTTCACCTTCTTTACTGTCTTCTTCGTCTTCTTCACGGCCATTTTCCACCTCCTTGTAAAAACTATACTACCAATCTATTTCTTATGCAAGCATTATTTAAAACATAACCCGGCAAGGGCTTTCCGGTCGGCAGCCTCGATAGCCAGCTCCTCTCTTGCTCTTTTGCGTTCATCCAAAACAAGCGCATTCCTATAATCTTCCGCAGCCTTCCGGTCGGCAGCCTCGATTCCGCGTTTGCGCTTCAGCCAGGCATCCCCGTCCAAACCAAACTTTTTCTTCAAGGCTAAAGCGGCCTGGGCCTTGCGGTAATTGCCTTTCTCGGCTTCAAGCTCCCTGGCCCTCTTTTCTTCCGCGTACCGAAAAATACGCTCTTCCTTTTCCCTTTCCTTCTGCTGCGCCATTTTCTCCTTTTCCGCCTCTTCCTGCGCCTCTAATGCTTCGCGCGCCCTCCGCTGTTGTTCCTGCTCTTCCCTGGCAAAAGCTATCTGTTTTTTTACCTCTATAGTTTCCCGCAGCGCAGCGCTCCTTCTCTTGGACTCTTCCTGCAATAATACTGTATTATACGAAGCTAATCTTTCTTTCAACTCCATGACGTAATCTTTCTTTGCAGCAGCAATCCGGCTGACCGGAGAGGATCCTTTCCCGGAAAGAAAACCGGCGCCCTTAATTCCAGAATGTACGACGGATGCAGCGCGAGAGGATTTTACTTTTTCGGCTTCCGCCAATACCTTGTCCCGGACGGCAAAACGCCTTTTGATCTCCTGGGCGTCGCGCCTGGCGGCTTCTCTGTCTTGCATTGTATTCAAAGCGTCAAGCTCATATTCCATGAAGGATTGTTTTTTAATCTCCTGGGCGGCTTTTATGCCGTAGGCTTCCTTTACGGAATCCTGCCGCTTCCTTAAATTTTCACTCAAGGCAGCCCTGGCTTTGGAATCTTCAAGCAGTTTTCGTTCAATCGCTTCCTGCGCACGCTCCCTCTGGAGATACGCCTGCCTGTCTAAAACAAGTTGTTTGTTTGCGTAGGCGATAGCCTCACGCGCGGCTGCCTGCATATCCTGTTTTTTTCTGTATAAGGCTTGTTCGAGAAAAGCGTCTTCACGCTTCTCCTCCGGCGAAAGGCTTTCATAATAACTGTCTCTTTGGGCAAAAACAGGAAGAATTGCAAAACCTGGCAATATTGAACAAGGGCAGGCTAAAGAAAGGAAGATACCGGTAATAACAAGCGCCTTGCTCCGGATGAAACTGCGAAGCGGCATTTTAACCCCGGTATCCTGGCGTTTCGTTCTTAACATGCGCAAAAATCCCTCTCGATAATAAGGCATACTTAACATAAAAACAATCTATTGTCAAGGCGTTTGGGAAAACGCCTTTTGTCAATAAACACCTTTGCAAAGCATAAAAAAATAATGCATACTTTAAGGGGAGGAAAGAAAAAACAGATTGAACAACGGCTACTGATAAAGGCAAACTAGCAGCAATGCTGGGACGCAAAGCTTCCAGTCCCTATGGGATAGTGGGGCCGCCAAAGAGCGCAAGACCCTGAAAACTTGCCTTTTCGGGGTTTTTGTTCTGTCTTATCGCGGCGCTGAACCGGCGCGCGTAGGACGGCATTAAGCGTACTTACCCGGCTTGCTGCGAGGGATGAGGCGCTTATGTTGAAACCCCTGCGTGCCGCAGTCGTTTTCCTGTTGTTTGTTTCCGCAACGGCATTAAAAGCGGAAATGATTCCGGACGGATTGGCCCTTTCCCGGGCGCCTATGCCCGGATCAGCCAGCTTGAGGCTCGATTACGCAAATACTGAATTGTGGGAATACCTAAGAAAAGGGCTGGCATATCTGGAAAGCCCTCTTCCCAACGACCCTCCCGAATCCGTCGCCCCCGGGTACATACATCCGGACCTGCGCGGGTTCGGCGCCTACGGGTTGACTTACGAAGCCTACGCAGACGTACAGCAAATATACCCCCTGTTCCGTAACTACGGCTGGCAGGATATCCTATCTTCCGGTCAATTGTATGAAGCCGCAAACCGCGCCTTCGCCGACCTGTTGCTCAAAAATTTACAGAATCATATACCAGCCGGGGCAGACAAGGAACTAATATTCGATATCCTGCAGAGGGCATGGAATGTAGGGTTGAGCGGATTTAAAAACGGGAAGGAACCGGTAAGCTCAAGAATCGTCCGGGCCGAAGAATTTAAAGTATCGCAGGCTGATCCGCATTAATCTAAACATTGATATCTATGCGCAGTTCCATGTACATTCCGTCTTCAATCTGCGCTTTGCCTCCCCCATCCCTGTATTTAAGAGAACGGTTGAACACTCCTCCGGCAGAGACAGAACCTTGAATATGCTTATTCATTTTATACCTTAGCCCTGCCCCGGCGTGTATCTCATTGTATTCCAGGACGTTATTTTTGACTCCCCGCCTGGTTACCTTATATTCATCCATAGTCATATCAGCCTGCCCGAAAACGGTAAGCCTGTTGTTCAAAACATAAGAAATCTCCGGCTGCTTGGGAAGAATATTGAACGTCAGCCTTTCGTTGGGCTTATAAATAAACCCCAAAATCGGCATAACCGGGTCTTTTTCATGCGGGGTAATGGAAACCCCGGAAACAAAAACCATTTTTTCATCTAACCGATAAATAAAAAAATACCTCTGCACAAAGCTCAGGGCGGATGAACGTATTCCCCAATCGCCCGTATCGAATACCGGAGCCAGGCCGATTGTGAAATACGTGTTTTTCACTGCGAAAAAAGGCAGGGTGGTTTCAACTCCAAAGAATACTGATGTCAGGCGGGAGGGAAGGTCTACGGCAGTGCTGTTGACAATGCTTATATATTTTTCCCCTACGGCAAACTCAACGGGCAGCTGTCCGAATATCTTTACGTTATAGTTGTATTCCGTAGCCGTGTCTACGATAGACACCCTGCCGGATTGGCCCGACACCCCGCAGGAAGGCATAAAACGCAGATAATTATCGAGGCCATGACTATAGGATTCATCCTCCGGGACGACTACCTTGCCTAATTTCTGGCGGTAGGTTGACGGACGCAAGTCAAAAGTTCCTTCCGCCTGTTCATCCTCCCGCGCCATTCCATAACCCGCATCCCCCTCGCTGCCGCAAAACGCCCGGTACGGAAAAACGGCACAGATAAATAAACATAATAAAAAACGGAATGGCAGGCTTAATTTACCGTTTGTGCCCATAAGGCAGATGAAGATAGCCGGACAATAAAAGAGGGGAGTGCCGCAAACCTAACACCGCGGGCCCGAAGACAAGGAGGCCTTGATAAAATCCCTGAACAACGGATGCGCACGGTCTGGCTTTGATTTGAATTCTGGATGGAACTGCACGGCGATGAAATACGGATGGCCCTTCAGCTCTATTATTTCCACCAGGCCTTTCTGAGGGTAAATACCGGAAAAGGACAGGCCTTTCCTCTCGAACAATTTCTTATATTTATTATTAAACTCATACCTGTGCCTGTGGCGTTCGTGAATCAAAGTCTTCCCGTATACTCTGAAGGCAAGGCTGCTCTTCCTGACTTTACAGGGATAGGCCCCGAGGCGCATAGTCCCTCCGAGATTCTTGAATTTCTTCTGCTCCTCCAGCAAGCTGATTACCGGGTATTTCGACTGCTTGAATTCCGTGGAATTGGCGCAGGCAAGCCCGCATACATTCCTGGCGAATTCGATTACCGCACACTGCATCCCCAGGCAGATACCCAAAAACGGCATCTTGTTCTGCCGGGCAAATTTAATCGCCTTGATTTTTCCCTCTATCCCCCTGTAACCGAACCCTCCCGGGACCAGGATACCAGAGACCCCTTTCAGCAATATCTCGACCTTACCCTTTTCCAGGTTTTCCGAATCGATCCTTCTTATCTCTACCCTGGCGTCATTATATATGCCCGCGTGGGCAAGGGCTTCGTATATGGACTTATAAGCATCCTGGAGCTCGATATATTTTCCGATTACCGCGATAGTAACTTTGCCTTTAGGATCAAGCACTCTGTTTACCACTCCTTTTTCCCAATCCTTTAAATCCGAAAATTTACAGATCAGCTTAAAATGACTGAGAATTATCTCATCCAGGATTTGTTTCTTGAAAACCAGGGGGACCTGGTAAATAGAGGCCATGTCGGGAGATTCAATAACCGCCTCTTTTTTTACGTTGCAAAAAAGTGAAATCTTCTCTTTGACATTATCCGTCAATGGTTCCGCCGTGCGGCAAAGCAGTATATCGGGAATAATGCCTATTTCGCGCAATGTCCCCACGCTATGCTGGGTGGGCTTCGTTTTGACCTCCCCGGCAGCCTTTATATAAGGCACGAGGGTAAGATGTATATAAAGTACATTGTCATGCCCCATATCCAGTTTGAACTGCCTGGACGCCTCGAGGAACGGAAGGCTTTCGATATCCCCAACAGTCCCTCCGATCTCGACTATGACGATATCCGCCTTGGATACAGAAGCGCACTCTTTTATCTTTTCTTTAATCGCATCCGTGATATGGGGAATAACCTGAATGGTCTTTCCAAGATAGTCGCCCTTTCTTTCCCTGGAGATCACCCAGTTATAAATCTGGCCGGTGGTTATATTGCTGAATTTGGAGGAAAGCGTATTCGTAAAACGTTCATAGTGCCCCAGGTCCAGGTCGGTCTCTGCCCCGTCCTCGGTTACATACACCTCTCCGTGTTGATACGGATTCATTGTCCCGGGATCCACATTGATATAGGGATCAAGCTTCATCAAGGCAACCTTAAGCCCCCTTGACTCGAGAATCTTGCCTATGGAAGCAGAGGCGATACCTTTTCCCAGGCTTGAAATGACTCCGCCGGTTATAAAAATATATTTAGACATCAAAACCCCCTTATTATGGATATTTATACCGTAAGCCTTTATCTGTATATTTTACCACTTATTTACATAACCGGCAAATTACTTTCTTTCATCAGGTATTTATCCATGAAATAGGCGCAACGCCTGCCTTCAGAAATAGCCCAGACAACCAAAGACTGCCCCCTGTGCATATCCCCGGCGGAAAACACGTTCTTGACGGAAGTCATGTAATCTTCTCCGGTCAAGACGTTGCCCCTGCCATCAAGCTTTACGCCGAGATCGCTCAACAAGCCGTTTTTTTCCGGATGCACAAAACCGATGGCCAGAATAATCAAATCGGCATCGATTTCAAAATCGCTACCGGGCACCTCTTTCATCACGGGACAAGATTTACCGGCAGAGGCTGCAAACTCGACTTTTACACAATGCAGCTTCTTAACCCGGCCATTTTCACCGGTAAAACGCTTGGTAAGCACCTGCCATCTGCGTTCCCCGCCTTCCTCGTGGCTGCTGGTTACTTTTAAAAGCAGCGGGTATTTCGGCCAGGGGCAGGCCGCATTTCTGGATTCGTCCGGGCGCGGCATAACTTCTATCTGCACCACGCACGCGGCCCCCTGCCTGTGGGCAGTGCCAAGGCAATCCGCCCCGCTGTCTCCGCCGCCTATAATCACCACATTCTTCCCCTTGGCATCGATCAACTCTCCGGAAGGTATATTTTCTCCGGAAACCCGGCGGTTGGATTGCGTAAGATATTCCATGGCAAAATGTATTCCTTTTAACTGCCTGCCTTCAACCTGCAAGTCGCGCGGGACACGACACCCTCCCGCCAGGCATAAGGCGTCAAAATCTCCCAAAAGTTTATGCGCCGTGTAATCGTTGCCCGCGTTGACCCCTGTCTTGAAAACAACCCCCTCCTCCGACATAATCGCGATGCGCCTGTCCAGGATATTCTTCTCCAGTTTGAAATCCGGGATGCCATAACGCAATATCCCTCCGGGCTTGCTGTCCCGTTCAAAAACAACCACGTTATGCCCGGCCCTGTTAAGCTGGCAGGCGCAGGATAATCCGGCGGGACCGGAACCAACCACCGCAATCTTTTTCCCGGTTCGCCGTTCTATGCGGCGCGGTTTGATAAGCCCGTCCTTGAATGCAGCCTCGATAATCGCAAGTTCATTCTCTCTAATGGTTACCGCCTGGTCGTTTAAACCAAGAACACAGGAATATTCACATAAAGCCGGACAGACCCTTCCGGTCACCTCGGGAAGATTATTAGCTTCATCCAATAAGGCAAATGCCTGTTTCCAGTTACCGCGGAACATAAAATCGTTCCACTCCGGGATATAATTGCCTATGGGACAGGCCCAGTGGCAAAAGGGCGTGGAACAATCCATACAGCGGGAGGCCTGTTCCTGGGATTGATCCTTAGGGCGCATCTGGTAAACATCCTTGAAATCCTCCAGCCTCTGGCAAACCGGTCGGTAAGAACCGCCTTGCCTGCCTAGTTTAAGAAACCCCCTGTCTTCACCCATCAGACTCCTCCGCTAAATCAAGTTTTTCTTCGATTTTAATCGTCTCAAGAATACGCTTATACTCTATCGGCATTACCTTGATGAATTTCTTGAAATGGCTACCGGGGCCGTCCAGGATGCTCTTGGCTTTCTGGCTCCCGGTGTATTTAAAGTGATTATTCAACAGGCGGTGTATTGTATCTTTATCGGACTCCTCTATCCCTTCAAGCTCCACCATATCCATATTGCATTTCTTCCTGAAGGTTTCATCCTCATCATAAACATACGCTATGCCGCCCGACATGCCGGCGGCAAAATTACTCCCCGTCCTGCCCAATACCACTACCCTCCCACCGGTCATATATTCGCATCCGTGATCGCCTACGCCTTCAATAACTCCGCAGAGGCCTGAGTTCCTCACGCAAAACCTTTCTCCCGCCATCCCGTTAATATACGCCTCCCCGGATATCGCCCCATAAAAAGTAGTATTCCCGATGATAATATTCTCATCTGCTCTATAATCGGCCTTTTTCCCGGGATAAATGATAATTTTCCCGCCGGATATCCCTTTGCCTACATAATCATTAGCCATGCCTTCTAACTCGAAAGTAACCCCCTTGGCAAGAAAAGCGCCGAAACTCTGCCCGGCGATACCGGTAAACTTGAAGATAACCGAATCCTCCGCCAATGCGCCTTCCCCGCACCTCTTGCAGATCTCCCCGCTTAACATCGCGCCTACCGCCCTGTCAGTATTGCCGATCTTCAGGGGGATCTTATCCGGAGATTTTTTCTTCAAACTCTCCGCCCATAAATCAATCAATCTTCTGTCCAGGACTTTTTCGATACCGCTATTCTGTTTCACCCGGCAGAAATGCCCGACATCGGCGGGGACCTCAGGCCGGTAAAGTATGCGTGAATAATCCACGCTGTTTGCCTTGGCGGGAAGAATCCCGCGATTCAGATCCAAAAGGTCGGTCCTGCCGATCATCTCATCTATGCTCCTCAGTCCCAGGGAAGCCATGATTTCACGCAGTTCCCTGACTACGAAACCGAGATAATTAATTATGTATTCCGGTTTCCCGCAGAACCTCTTCTGCAGCAGCTCATCCTGCGTAGCTACCCCCAAGGAACAATTGTTGAGATGGCAATGACGCAACATCACGCAGCCCAATACCACCAGTACCGCGGAACAGAAACCATATTCTTCCGCGCCCAGGAGGGCGGCGACAGCCACGTCCCTGCCCGTACGCATCTGTCCGTCGGCCTGCAGGCGCACCCTGGAACGCAGGTTATTCATAAGCAGCGTCTGGTGGGTTTCCGCGATCCCCAGCTCCCACGGAAGCCCGGCGTACCTTATCGAGCTTCTCGGAGAAGCGCCTGTCCCGCCGTCTCCTCCGGAAATAAGGATCATCTCCGCATGCCCTTTAGCCACCCCGGCGGCAACGGTACCTACCCCTGCCTCGGAAACAAGCTTCACGCTTATCCTGGCCTGGGGATTTGCATTTTTCAAGTC
This sequence comes from Candidatus Omnitrophica bacterium UBA6249, assembly GCA_002441305.1. GTDB lineage: Bacteria > Omnitrophota > Gorgyraeia > Gygaellales > Profunditerraquicolaceae > UBA6249. The sequence goes on along the minus strand of DJVT01000004.1, from coordinate 3,401 downwards.
AAAAATCAATTGCGCCAAATCTTCAATGGAATAAATGTCATGGTGGGGAGGAGGGGAAATCAATGTTACCCCAGGCGTGGTATATCTCGTACGCGCAATCACCGCGCTTACTTTATGCCCTGGCAGCTGCCCGCCTTCTCCGGGTTTAGCCCCTTGGGCGATCTTGATCTGTATCTCGTCGGCATGGGAAAGGTAATTTATGGTTACCCCGAACCTCCCGGATGCGACCTGTTTTATCGCGCTTCTCTTGGAATCTCCGTTGGGAAGGGGAATGAATCTGGCGGGATCCTCGCCCCCCTCCCCGGTATTGGATTTACCTCCCAAACGGTTCATGGCAATGGCGATCGTCTCATGTGCAGCGCAGCTTATCGAACCAAAACTCATCGCCCCGGTAACAAAACGCTTTAGTATTTTTTCCGCAGGCTCAACCTCTTCCAGGGGGATTGTCGGCGTATTCTTAAATTTCAACAGGCTTCTCAATGTAGTGGGATTTTGCGACTGGTCATTTATCAATCTGGAAAATTCCAGATACTTCTCATAATCACCGCTGCGCGCCGCATCCTGCAATGCGGATATGCTCTGCGGATTCCAAAGATGGAACTCACCGTCTTTTTTCCACTGGTAAATGCCTCCGCTGCTTAAAAGAGGCTCCCCGGATACCCCTTCCGCATAAGCCTCGTTATGCCTGAGTATGGTCTCTTCGATTACCCCTTCCAGGCCTACTCCGCCAATGCGCGACACGGTGCCGGTAAAGTATTTCTCCACAAACTCCCTGCTTAACCCGAGCGCCTCGAATATCTGCGCCCCGCGGTAGCTTCTCAGGGTAGATATCCCCATCTTGGAAAGTATTTTCAAAATCCCGTCGCTCAAGGCCTTCCTGTAATTTTGCAATGCGGCATTTATATCGAGCTTCACCTCCCCTTCGGCAACGAGATGTTTTACCGCTTCATAGGCAAGATAGGGATTGATACAGTCCACGCCGTAACCGAAAAGCAGGGCAAAATGGTGCACCTCTTTGGGCTCCGCGCTCTCCACGATCAGGGCAACCTGCAGGCGTAATGTCTTTTTAATCAAATACTGATGCACCGCGCTGACAGCAAGCAATGCAGGAAGGGCGATATTATCCCTATCCGAACCGCGGTCGCTCAAGACAACAAAAGAATACCCCTGCTCTATCGCCTTTTCGGCCTCGAGACAGATATTCTCCAGGCGCTTTATAAAACCCTTACCCCCGCTGGATGCTTCGAAAATCGTACTTATCGTCTTGGCCTTAAAGTTGCATGCGGAGATACCCCGCAGCTTCTCCAGTTCGGCATTAGTCAATATGGGATTGGCTACCCTTAATTTATGGCTGTGCCCGGGAGTCTCCTCGAGTATATTCTTTTCCGGACCGATAAAGCTCTCCAAAGTCATCACCAGTTTTTCCCTGATCGAATCTATTGCGGGATTGGTCACCTGAGCAAAAAGCTGTTTAAAATACGTATAGAGCAGCTGCGGCCGGGGCGACAAAAATGCATGCGGGGTATCGCTGCCCATCGATCCTATCGGCTCTTTCCCTTCGGAGGCCATAGGCCTTATGACCATTTTAAGGTCTTCCCGGGTATATCCGAAAGACTTGAAGCTCCTGATCCTGTCATCCGGGGGATTATTCTCCTCTGCCCCGGAAGGAAGATCATCCAGATCGACTACAGCCTCTTTATTCCATTTACCGTAAGGGCATCGGGTAGCCGCGGCGCTTTTTATCTGCGCGTCATCTACTATCTTTCCTGAACAGGTGTCGATCAAGAATATCTTACCAGGCTCAAGCCTGCCGGAAAGTTTTATCTCTTCCGGAGAGATATCCAAGACTCCTACTTCGGAGGCCATAACCACAAAATCATTTTTCGTTACGATATAACGGGCGGGACGCAGCCCGTTCCTGTCCAAGGTTGCGCCGATATTCCTGCCGTCGGTAAAAGCTACCGCCGCCGGGCCATCCCACGGCTCCATAAAACAGGCGTGGTACCTGTAGAATTCCCGCAGGTCATTATCCATAAGCTTGGCGTGTTCCCACGCTGCAGGGATAAGCATCATCATCGTATGTTCAAGCGACCTGCCTGATAAGACAAGAAGCTCGAATAAATTATCCAACGAAGCAGAATCGCTGCCTCCTTCGATGATAATCGGCTTAAGCTTATCCACGTCGCTCCCGAACATTTCGCTGGAAAGCAGGCGTTCCCTGGCCTTAACCCAGTTGATATTGCCGCGCAAGGTGTTGATTTCCCCGTTATGCGCCAGAAAACGGAAAGGCTGAGAGAGGTCCCAGGAAGGAAAAGTGTTCGTAGAATAACGCGAATGCACCAGGCAAAGCGAGCTTTTGACCACTTCGTCCTGCAGGTCAAGAAAAAATTTATCGATCTGCTCGGGCATGAGCAAACCCTTATAGATCAATGTGCGCAAAGATAAATTTGTTATATAGAAATAATTCTTTTGCGATATCCCCGAACCCGACACGGATTTCTCTACGCATCTTCTGATTACATAGAGTTTTCTTTCAAAAGCCAACTCGCCGGCGGTATCTTTACCCTTGGCGATAAAAACCTGTTCGAAAACGGGCTGCGTCCTTCTGGCGCTTTCTCCGATACAGGAATCGTCTATGGGCACGCTACGCCAACCCAGAATTTTCTGCCCCTCCTGCTCCGCCACTTTCTCGAATATATCTTTGCAGCACGCACGCTCTTTCGCATCCTGCGGCAGGAAAATCAAACCGGCTCCATATTCGCCGTAATCCGGCAGGGGCATCTTCAATCTGCGGCTTTCTTTTTTAAAAAACTCATGCGGGGTCTGAATCAAAATCCCCGCGCCATCCCCTGTCTTAGGATCCGCTCCTACGGCTCCGCGGTGTGCCAGGCGGTACAAAACTTCAATACCCTGTTTTACTATAAGGTTGGACTGCCTGCCTTTTATATCGCAGACAAACCCTACCCCGCAAGAATCATGTTCAAAAGCCGGATCATATAACCCCTGGTTGCTCATGTTTTTACCTCATCTAAAGAAATCCCCAGCTTTTTAATCTTGGCGCGCAGGGTATTTCTGTTTATGCCCAATAATTTGGCCGCCTTTATCTGGTTGCCGAAAGTCACTATCAGAGTATTCTTTATCAATGATTTATCCAGAGCATCCAGCATAATATGGTATATCTTGCCTTCCTTGCCTTTAAGGAACATGCGGTCAAGCTCCAAAAGTGCCTTTTCTATATCTTTTGCCTCTTCATCTATCATCTTTTGTATAAATATTGAGCATCTGCGTCCATAAAAAGCGCGCTTTTGAAAGCGCGCTTTTTCTTGTCTTCTTCCCCCCCCCCTTTTTTTTCCTCAAAGGGGATTGCTCCTTTTAGGTATCCTTATCCCCTTTCGGCTAAA